>NZ_CP012266.1:1477022-2954044 GCF_001277235.1 Cronobacter dublinensis subsp. dublinensis LMG 23823 | reverse complement strand
TGAAAAGCCTCCGCCTGCGGGGGCTTTTTTTATGGAGCAGGAGAGTGAGGGGGGATGGCGGGTGCGCGGCGCTTACCCGCCCTACTTTATAAATCTGCATAGATTCATAGGGGTGGGTAAGCGAAGGCCACCGTGTATACAAAAATGAGGCGGGGTTTTGTAGGGTGGGGTAAGCGAAGCGCACCCACCATGTACAAAGTGCATTCATCCTGTGTAGAACGCGCCCGTCATAACATCCTGCGGCTTACTTCTTCTTCTGCAATTCGAGCATCTGCTCCGGCGTAACGGCGGGGTAGCCCTGCGCGTCGTCGGGCACTTCATGAAGGGCGGGGATCGGCACCAGCGGGCCGAGGAAGCGCGGTTCGCGCTTGAAGATATAGAGATCGGCGAGCGCGCCTAAACGTGCGCCGAACTCGCGCACCCGTACCGACAGCATATTTTTTGGCGACGGCACGGCGTAACACTGCGCCTGAATACCCATGTGCAGCGCGATAAACAGCGCGCGCTCGCAATGGAAGCGCTGGGTAATAATGATGAAATCGTTGGTATCGAACACCCGACGCGTGCGCACGATGGAATCGAGCGTACGAAAACCAGCGTAATCAAGCACGATGTCCGCCGGATCGACGCCTGCGGCGATTAAATCTTTGCGCATCGTCATCGGCTCGTTATAGCTCTGCTGGGCATTGTCGCCGCTCAGCAGCAGATAATTCACCTTGCCGCTGTTATAGGCGTTCAGCGCGCCCTGAATGCGGTAGCGGTAATACTGGTTAATCACGCCGGTGCGGTAATATTTGGCGGTGCCGAGCACCACGCCGACCTGACGCCAGGGTAAATCCTGCAATTCGTCATAGACATAGGGCGCGGTTTTCCAGCTTATCCAGCGGTCGAGCAGCAACGCCGTTAACAGCAGTACGCCAATCAGGGCCAGCAGGCTGTATAACAAACGCTTTAACATTCAGGCGGCTCGAAGCAATAAGGAAAGAGACTCAAGGCTACTTTACCCGTCGGGCAAGAGCAAGAATCGAACGTCCGGTTGAAGCATTTTTCGTCGCTGCGGGCAGGACACCCGCAGCGGGGGATTAGGCAAGCGCGATGCGTTCAAGGGCGGCGAAGCCCAGCGCGTTGAGGGTTGCGGCGGTAGCGTCGCGCTGTACGATAGCGGCGTCGCTCCGCTCGGCGAGCACCGCGCGCTGAATGTCGCGCCAGGCGTAGCCGTTCAGGCACAGCAGGTTCAGCGCGGCCTGCAACGGCGGCAGGGACGGGTTAAATGCGGCGTTTTCCGCGTAGCTGCCGGTAAACACCGCGCCGTCCCGGGTTTCAATGGCGAGCCCGGAAGGCGACTGGCTGTAAGGCGCGTGGCTGCGGTTCGCCGCGGCGATAGCCGCCTGGGTCAGCGCGTCGCCGTGCAGCGCATAGCCGTGGTTTTCGGTATCGAAAATCAGCGTCTTGATATCCAGATCGCGCGGGCCGAACGCGTCCGGCAGGTAATCGCCCAGTTTTGACGGTGCGCGACCCGGCAGATTAATGCGCAGCGTAAGCCCGCTGTTGAGCTCATTCATAAACTGACGGCAGTGGCCGCACGGCGTGTAATTAACGGTAATGGCCGCAAGGCCGGTTTCGCCGCGCATCCACGCGTGGGTGATAGCGCTCTGTTCGGCGTGAATGGTCTGCTGCATCGCGGCGCCGCGAAATTCCATATTAGCCCCGAAATAGAGCGTGCCGCTCAGGCCGCGGGCCACGGCACCGACGTTAAAATGGGAAATATCGGTCTGCGCGCAGGCGGCGGCCAGCGGCAGGAGAGCAAAAGCCAGCGCGTCGTCATCAAGGCCGCTCTGGCGGCGAATGTCTGCGACCTGTTCGTTGTTTAACATCGCCGGAAAATGGGGGTCGGCAAGCAGCGGAGCCAGAGCGGCTTGCAGCGCAGCCGGCAGCTGTGCGAAGGCAGTTTCAAAACGTGGGTGCATGGCAAAGCCTCAAATAAGTAACCGGAACCGTAGTTTACGGCGCTCCTGAGGCTTTATATGTGATTTAACTCTCACTGGCTATGCAACAAATGAAATTTAGAATCAAAATGCGCGACGTATCGCAAGTTTTAGCGCCATAACGCCATGATCAGCGGGAACAGGAACGGCGCCAGCAGCGACGTAATAATCCCGCAAATCACCAGCGCCAGCGAACTGAACGCGCCTTCCTGGTAGTCCATCTCGGCGCAGCGCGCCGTGCCGAGGGCGTGCGAGGCGGTGCCCATTGCCAGCCCGCGCGCGGATTTGGTTTTAATACGCATCACGTTCAGCAACGCGTGGCCGAACACCGCACCCAGTATGCCGACGAAAATCACGCAGACCGCGCTGATGGCCGGAATGCCGCCGAGGCTGCCGCCGACCGCCATCGCAATCGGCGTGGTCACCGATTTCGGCAATACCGAGGCCGCTATCTCCGGGCTCGCGCCCATCAACAGTGCAATCGAGGTGCCGGTCACCATCGCCACCACGCTGCCCGCAAAGCAGATAGTAATGATGGATTTCCAGCGCGCGCGGATCTGGTGCAGCTGTTCATACAGCGGGAACGCCAGCGCCACGACGGCGGGTTGCAGTAGATCATTTAACACGCGGCTGCCCTGAAAATAGCGCTCATACGGGATGCCGGTCAGCATCAGAAAAGGGATCAGCACCACCATGCAGACCAGCAGCGGGTTTAGCAGCGGGCTTTTGAGACGCGCGGCCAGCCTGCGGGCGGCGAAAAACACCAGCAGCGTTAACGGCAGCGACCACCAGATATTCTGGATCATTTTTCACGGCTCCCTTTCTGGCCAATGACTTTGCGCTCGCCGTGCGCCAGATGCGAGCTCCAGCTCACCACCATAAACACCACCAGCGTACTGATAAAACAGGAGACCACTACCGGCCCGAACTGCGCCTGCAGCACGTCGAAATATTGCATCACACCGATACCCACCGGCACGAACAGCAGCGCCATATAGCGGATCAGCAGATGACAGGCGGGCTGCACCCATTTCGCGGGGAGGATCTGAAACGCGAGCAGCAGAAAAAGAATCAGCATGCCGATGATGCTGCCGGGAATGGTAATCGGCAGCAGCGCGGCGAGCGCGATACCTGCATAAAGGCAGGTGTAAATCAAAATAAAAGCGCGAACCAGTTGCCAGAGAGAAGTCAGCATTGTGCTCATAAGAAGTAACCTTTAACCGAACGCATTCATCATACAATTAAATCTGGAACTGTGCTACCGATCACAGATGCTTCCTCAGCATACCTAATCTTTCCGGCGGGCGCTCTTTTACACGCGGACGCCCGTGCGGCGCATTCCCTTCGCGGTGGCGAGGCGCTACCATAGCGCCTCATTTTTTAGCGGGTAGCGTTATGCGTGTGTTACTGGCGCCGATGGAAGGCGTGCTTGATTCTCTGGTGCGTGAACTGCTCACCGGAGTGAATGATTACGATCTCTGCATCACCGAGTTTCTGCGCGTGGTGGACAGCCTGCTGCCGGTGAAGTCGTTTTATAAACTCTGCCCGGAGCTTTATCACGAGAGCCGCACGCCGTCCGGTACGCGGGTGCGGGTGCAGCTGCTCGGCCAGCATCCGCAGTGGCTCGCGGAGAACGCCGCCCGCGCGGTGGCGCTCGGCTCGTGGGGCGTCGATCTGAACTGCGGCTGCCCGTCGAAGCTGGTCAACGGCAGCGGCGGCGGCGCCACGCTGTTAAAAGACCCGGATCTTATCTATCGCGGCGCGAAGGCGATGCGCGAGGCGGTGCCCGCGCATCTGCCGGTGACGGTAAAAATTCGCCTCGGCTGGGACAGCGGCGCGCGGCGCTTTGAAATTGCCGACGCCGTACAGCAGGCGGGCGCGACGGAGCTGGTGGTGCATGGGCGCACCAAAGAGGATGGTTATAAAGCGGAGCGTATCAACTGGCAGGCCATCGGCGAGATCCGCGAGCGGCTGTCGATTCCGGTTATCGCCAACGGTGAAATTTGGGATTACGCGAGCGCGCAGGCCTGCCTGGCGGCGACGGGCTGCGAATCGATCATGATTGGCCGCGGCGCGCTCAACGTGCCGAATTTAAGCCGGGTCATCAAATATAACGAGCCGCGTATGCCGTGGCCCGACGTCGTTAAGCTGCTGCAAAAATATACGCAGCTGGAGAAGCAGGGCGACACGGGCATGTATCACGTGGCGCGCATCAAGCAGTGGCTCGGCTATCTGCGTAAAGAGTACGTCGAGGCGACGGAACTCTTTAGCGAGATCCGCGCGCTGACCACCTCAGCAGCTATCGCGCAGGCTATCAACCGCCACTGATTGTCTCGCCGCCCGCAAGCAGCGAGCGGATAAACCCGCGCAGCCACATCAGCGCCGGATCGCTGTTATGGCGCTGATGCCAGTGCAGCGCCACCTCGAACGGCGGCACGTCCAGCGGCACCGGGCTCGCGGCAAGCCCCCACGCCGTCTGCCACGGGTCGCACAGGCCCGCGGGCACGGTAGCAAGCGCGGGCATTTGCAGCAAAAGCCCCGGCAGGCCCGCAAAGTGCGGCGTGGTGTAACAGACGTTGCGCCGCTCGCCCTGACGTGCCAGCAGGGTGTCGATAAGACTGCTGGTCGCTTCCCGGTATGTCACCATCAGATGCGGTTCACGCACGTAATCGGCAAGCGTCAGCGGCGTGTTAAGCGTAAGCTGCGACGGGTGCCAGAGCGTGACGAAAGGCATGCTGACCAGTACGTCGCGCTCCAGCCAGCGCGGCCCGGCCGGCGCCACGCTTATCGCCATATCCAGCTCGCCCTCCTCCAGACGCCGCGCGTCGCTGAAAGGCGAACTCGCCACCACGCTCAGACGCAGCCCCGGCGCGGCATCGCGCAGTGCCGGGATCAGCTGCGGCATCAGCCACATCTCCACCCAGTCGGTCATGCCAAGCGTAATGGTGGCGCTGGCCTGCTGCGGATGAAAATCGGCCTGCTGGAACAGCGCCGACTGCAGCTGCTCCAGCAGCGGCATCAGCTCGGCATGCAGGGCGACCGCGCGCGCCGTCGGCTGCATCCGGTGGCCGCTGCGGATAAACAGCGGGTCGTCGAACATATCGCGCAGGCGCGAGAGCGCGCCGCTCACGGCGGGCTGCCCGAGGTGCAGTTTATCGGCCGCCATCGACACGCTCTGCTCGCGAAACAGCACGGCGAAGGCGATGAGCAGGTTAAGGTCGATTTTGCGGAAATCGTTTTCTTTGATAGTCATCATGGCTCCAATCAATTGGAGTGATAGTAGTGCCTCGCCGATACTTCAGCAAGACCAATCACTGGGAGACACACCATGAAAACGACGGCTGCGCTGCTGGCGCTCTTTACGCTCACCTTCACGGCGCACGTTGGCGCTGCGCCGATTACCCCCGCCCAGGCGCCGGGCTATTACCGCATGATGCTTGGCGACTGGCAGATAACGGCGATCTCTGACGGCACCGTGACTATCCCGGCAGATAAGCTCTTGACCCGCATCGCGCCTGACGCGCTTAACGCGCGACTGGCCGACGACGCGCTGACCCCGCAGGTCGAAACCTCAATTAACACCTATGTCATCAACACCGGCGACAGGCTGATCCTCGTGGATACCGGCGCAGGCCCGCTGATGGGCGATGCGGGCGGTCATCTGCCGGAAAACCTGCGCGCCGCGGGTATCGATCCTGCGAACATTAACACGGTCTTATTAACGCACATCCACGGCGACCACTCCGGCGGCGTGCAGCGCGACGGCAAACCCGTTTTCCCGAACGCCACCGTGCGGGTGGATCAGCGCGATGTCGATTTATGGCTCAATCCCGCCCGAAAAAACGAGGTGGAAGAGAGCCAGCGGCACACCTTTGCGGAATCCGAGCGCTCGCTGCGCCCGGTCATTGCGGCGGGCAAACTCAGCACGTTCCGCGCGCCGGTGCAGATTATGCCTGGCATCGAGGCGCTGCCCGCGCCCGGTCACACGCCTGGCAGCGTCATCTACAAAGTGAGCCGCGGTGGCGAAACGCTGCTGCTGTGGGGCGATATTATCCATGTGAAAGCGGTGCAGATGCCGCAACCGCAGGTGGCGATACATTTCGACGTCAACCAGGATGGCGCGGTGGCAATGAGAGAGAAAACCCTGAAAATGGCGGCGCAGAGCAACGCCTGGGTGGGGGCTGCGCATATCGCGTTTCCGGGGATCGGTAAGATAAAAGCGCAGGGAGACGGGTATCGCTGGGTGCCGGTCAACTACAGCAGCCACGGCGGGCGTTAACAGAAGGGGCGCCGCGGACAGGCGGCGCCCGGTACATCAGAAGATCATCTTAAACACGCCCGTGACCACCAATAGCCCAATCAGAAAAATAATCAGTACCGCCCACAGAATGATTTTCATCACTTACTCCTTATTGTCTTTGCGGGATCTCATTGATCCATGAAGGTAATTATCAGTATAGAAGCTCCTGCAAAGGCGGCAGAAAAAAGTGCGCATAGCGCGCCACCCCGCGCGGGGGCTGAATTTTCAGGCGTCGCTATACTTAACGCTTTACCGCAAACACCCGGAGGCACCATGAGTTCTGTAAACAAAGTGGCGATCGTCACCGCGTCAGATTCTGGCATCGGCAAGAAGTGTGCGATTTTCCTGGCAAAGCAGGGTTTTGATATCGGCATCACCTGGCATAAAGATGACGAGGGCGCGAAAGCGACGGCGCGGGAAGTGGAAAGCCTCGGACGGCGCGCCGAGCTTATCCAGCTAAACCTCAGCAACCTGCCGGAAGGCGCGAACGCCATTCAGGAGCTGATTGACCGTTTCGGGCGCATCGACGCGCTGGTCAACAACGCGGGCGCGATGATCAAAGCGCCGTTTCTGGAGATGACGTTCGACGAATGGCGCAGCATTCAGACGGTGGATGTCGACGGCGCGTTTCTTTGCTCGCAGATTGCCGCGAAGGCGATGGTAAAGCAGGGGCAGGGCGGACGCATCGTCAATATCACCTCTGTGCATGAGCACACGCCGCTGCCGGAGGCGAGCGCGTACACCGCCGCCAAACATGCGCTGGGCGGGTTAACCAAATCGATGGCGCTGGAACTGGTGGAACATAACATCCTGGTGAACGCCGTGGCGCCGGGGGCGATTGCCACGCCGATGAACGACATGAAAGAGGGCGACGCTAAGCCCGGCTCCATGCCGAATATTCCGCTGGCGCGCCCTGGCGAAACCGAAGAGATAGCCAGCATCGTCGCGTGGCTCTGCTCCGAGGGCGCGACCTACACCACCGGCCAGTCGTTTATCATCGACGGCGGCTTTACGCTCGTGAATCCGCAGTTTAAAGCGCAGGCGTCTTAATCCTCTCTGCTGCTGCGCTTATGCCACAGCCAGCGCAGCAGCAGCACAATCCCCACCGCCAGCGCCACCCAAATCAGATGCTTAAGATGGTGATCGAGGCGATGCAGCCAGGGTTCGATCACCTCTCCACCCAGATACCCCAGCGTGGTAAACAGGCTCGCCCACACCAGCGCGCCGAGAATATTGAGCGGCAGGAAAAGCTTCGGCGGAATGTGGCTTGCGCCAATGAGCAGCGGCCCGATGATGCGAAAGCCATACATAAAGCGCGTGCCAATCACAAACCACGCCGGATGGCGCTGGATAAGCTTTTGCGCGCGCGTAATTTGCTTCTGCTTGCGGGAAAAACGTCCCAGGGCGCGAGTGCCGAAGTGGCGGCCTGCGAGATAAAGCAACTGGTCGCCAATCATGCCGCCGAGCGCCACGACCAGCACCACCAGCCCAAAATGCAGCAGCCCCTGATGGGCCGCCACGCCGCCCAGCAGGGTCACCGTTTCGCCCTCCGCCAGGCTGCCGAAAAAGAGTGTCAGATAACCGTACTGCTCAATCAGGTTATTGATATCCATAAATCTAAAATGCTCCCGTTGTATTGCCTGCGTTCGCGCCGCGCGCGAAACCAAAAGTATAACGCGCTCGTCACGCCTTGCAGGGTGAACCCTCCGCGCGTTTTTGTGCTGTTTACTTTTTAATCTGTGGCGCTGAATTATACTTAAAGCACCCGTTCCGGGCGGTCTGTGTCAGGGGGCGTTATGAACCATGTCTGGGGGCTTCTTGCCCATCCCTTTCAGGAAATGCAGGTGATTCGCCGCGAAAACGAAACCGTGTCGCATCACTATACTCACCACGTGCTCATCATGGCGGCCATTCCCGTGCTGTGCGCGTTCATTGGCACCACCCAGATTGGCTGGGATTTCGGCGACGGTAATGTGGTCCGACTGTCGCTGTTTACCGGCTTTTATCTGGCAGTGCTGTTCTATGCGCTGATGCTGGTGGGCGTCGCCATTATGGGCCGCGTCATCTGGTGGATGGCGCGCGACTTCCCGCATCGCCCGTCGCTCGCGAGCTGTATGGTCTTTGCGGGCTATGTGGCGACGCCGCTTTTTTTAAGCGGTATCGTGGCGCTCTATCCGCTGGTGTGGCTCTGCGGGCTGGTGGGTACGCTGGCGCTGCTCTACACCGGGTATCTGCTCTATGTGGGCATTCCGGCGTTTCTCAGTATCGATCAGGAAGAGAGCCTGCGGTTTTCCGGCTCAACGCTCGCCATCGGCGTGCTGCTGCTGGAGGTGCTGCTGGCGCTGACCGTGCTGCTCTGGGGCTACGGTTATCGCCTGTTCTGACCGACACCTTGCCGCCGGCGTAAAAACCGGCGGCGCTGCGGCGCGCGCTGAATCTTCTGTAGCGAGAAACGCGAAGGCCGGAGTATCATGCCCGCGCCAGCCATCAATAGCTTTTTTCGTTGGTGGCGGTGCGTTTGATTACGCGCGTGAATTATTTTCCGAACTTTCGCCATGTCGACAAAAATTCGTCTTTCCCTGTTAAGTCTTGCGCTGCTGCTGGCCGCGCCGCTTTCCACGCCCGCGCTCGCCGCCGCCAAAGCCGCCGCGCCGCTGGTCTCCGCCGCCGAGCCGCAAATCGCCTCGGGCAGCGCCATGATAGTCGATCTGCGTACCAATGAAGTGCTGTTCTCAAGCCACCCGGATCTGGTGCGCCCGATTGCGTCCATTACCAAAGTGATGACGGCAATGGTCGTGCTCGACGCCAGCCTGCCGCTTGATGAAGTGTTGACCGTGGATATCAGCCATACGCCGGAGATGAAAGGGATCTATTCGCGGGTGCGCTTAAACAGCCAGATCAGCCGTAAGAATATGCTGCTGCTGGCGCTGATGTCGTCGGAAAACCGCGCGGCGGCGAGCCTTGCGCATCATTATCCGGGCGGCTACGACGCGTTTATCCGCGCCATGAACGCCAAAGCCAAAGCGCTCGGCATGCGTAACACGCATTTTGTGGAGCCGACGGGGCTGTCCATCCAGAACGTCTCTACCGCGCGCGATCTCACCAAACTTCTGATCGCCACCAAACAGTATCCGCTGATTGGCCAGCTCAGCACCACGCGCGAGGAGATGGCGACATTCGCCAACCCGGCGTACACGCTGCCGTTTCGCAACACCAACCACCTGGTCTATCGCGACAACTGGAATATTCAGCTGACCAAAACCGGCTTCACCAACGCGGCGGGACATTGCCTTATGATGCGCACGCTCATTAACAACCGCCCGGTGTCGCTGGTGGTGATGGACGCCTTCGGCAAGTACACGCATTTTGCCGACGCCAGCCGTCTGCGTACCTGGCTTGAAACCGGCAAGGCGCAACCGGTGCCTGAGGCCGCGCTCAGCTATAAGCGTCAGAAAGCAGCGCAGATGGCGAACAACAGCGCCGAATAAGTTATTCCGGCAGCGTCCAGTCTCCCTGATTGAGCGGACGCTGCATAATCAGCGTGTCGCGCCAGCCGCCGAACTTAAACCCGACGCTGCGCAGATTCCCCACTACTTCAAACCCCAGCAGCCGGTGCAGCCGCGTCGAGCCGCGATTATTCTCGCCATCGCCTATCACCGCCATCATCTGCCGCCACGGGCCTTGCTCGCAGCGCTCGATCAGCGCCTGCAACAGACGGCTGCCGATGCCGCGACCGGTCACGCTGGCGTCGATGTAAATGGATTCTTCGAGGGTATAACGATACGCGGGGCGCGGACGCCAGGGCGAGGCGTAACTGTAGCCAACCACGATGCCGTCGAGTTCCGCCACCAGCCACGGCAGGCCCTGATCCGTCACGGCGGTGACGCGCGCGGTCATCTCCGCGAGGGTGGGGGGCGTTTCTTCAAATGAGGCGCGGCCGTGTTCGACGTGCCAGCCGTAAATCGCGCGGATGGCCTCGATATCCCCCGGCGTGACGTCCCGAATCGCGGCTTTCGACGCCGTGAGATGTTCCACAACAGCCATACCTGTATCCTCTGAAAGCACACCGCCGGAGGGCTCCGGCGGTGTGGCGGATATATTATGCCTGTGCTTAAAAAGAATACAGCCTGCCAGAATCAGCGGGAGGCGCTGTCCGTCGGCGTTTGTGCGATCCCGGCAGGCTCGCCCCAGTATTTCTGCTTCGGCGTTTTGCCGATGCCGGGGTTCATGCTGTTGGTCGGGTCGTTGGCCTTATAAAATTGTTTTAAGCTCTCCGGCGCTTCATAGAGATGGCCGACGTTATGTTCCGCCGGGTATTGCGCGCCGCGCGCCCGCAGCAGCGCCAGCATCTCTTCTTTCAGCGCGTGGACGTCCACCCCCTTCTTGACGATGTAATCCTGATGGAAAACGTGACAGAAGAAGTGGCCGTAATAGAGCTTATGCACCAGTTTGCTGTCGATTTCCGGTGGCAGATGCTCGAACCACTCGGTGTCGTTGCGCCGCAGGGCGATGTCGAGCGCCAGAATATCCTCGACCTCATCGGCATGCACCGCGTGGTAGCGCACCGCCGCGCCCGCCGCCGCAAAGCGATGCAGAAACGCTTTGCTGCCTTCTTCCGCCGTACAGGCGAAGAAATCGCCCTCGGCGTCTTTAAAGAACGCGGTCAGCCAGCTGCGCGCCTCTTCGATGCCGTCCCCCGCCATTTTCAGCAGCAGGTGATGCTCATATTTATCGCGCCAGCTTTTCATGCGCGGCGGCAGGTGGCCGGGGAACAGTCCGCCCAGTTTTTGCATCACGCGGTCGGTAAAGTGCGGTTTGATAAACGGCACTTTCTCAAGCCAGGCGTCGGTGCGGCCTTTGGTGGTGAAGAAGAACGGCATTTTGTCGGTGCCGAGCTTGTTGATCATCAGGAAGGTGTCTTTCCCGTAGCGCTCGGCGATGTCGTAGATGTCGCGGTGCATATATTCGCCCGCGACCGGCAGACTCTGGAAGTTCGCGAGAATATGGCGGCGAATCTGGGTCAGCACGTCGGGCTGATTGGTGCCGATATAAAACACTTCCTGGCGCTTTTCCGCCTCGAAGGTATCAAGACGCACGGCGAACACGGCAAGCTTACCGGCGCAGCCGGAGGCCTCGAACAGCCGCTCCGGGTTGGCGTTGTAGCGCGCCGGGCTGTCAGCCTCGATATCGCGCACGCGCTCGATGTAGTGGCGGTCAGACGCCTGGCGCTCGTCGTGGCGCACCGCAGCGGGGTCGATACGGTCATCATCCAGGCGGCCCAGGATCTGCTCCGGCGTCTGGCCCAGATCGATGCCGAGATGGTTGACGAGGCGCAGCCGTCCGGTTTCATCAATCTGCGCAAACAGAGCCATTTCGGTATAGGCGGGGCCGCGATGCACCAGCGCGCCGCCGGAGTTATTGCAGATGCCGCCCATCACCGACGCGCCGATGCACGAGGAGCCAATCACCGAGTGCGGCTCGCGCCCGAGCGGCTTTAACGCGCGCTCCAGCTGCCAGAGCGTGGTGCCGGGGTAAGCCAGGATCTGCTCGCCCTTACCCAGCAGATGCAGCTTATCGAGGCGCAGCGTGCTGATAATAATAATGTCGCGATCGTAGTCGTTGCCGTTCGGCGTCGACCCTTCGGTCAGGCCGGTATTGGCCGCCTGCATCAGAATAATTTTGTCGGCGGCGACGCAAACTTCCAGAACGCGCCATAATTCCAGCAGCGTACCGGGAAAAATAACGGCCAGCGCCTCGCCCTGGCCTGAGCGAAAGCCTTTGCGGTAGCGGGCGGTTTTGGCCGGATCGGTGAGAAGATGGCTGGCGCCGGTAATGCGGGTCAGCTCCGCGATAACCTGCTGGTTATCGGAGGTTGGTGTCAGGATCATGTTCCACTCCTTGTGGCAGAGAAAACGCACGTCTCTAAGCATAGCCGCGAATTTCGCGACGAGTCCGAAAAGGTTGAAAAATCAGCGGATAAACTTGCGTTTGGCTTCTTCCCTGCTAAGGCTTATGGCACACTGCACACCTTATATCTTTGTGGCGGCAACGTTGCGGCTGCGTCTGAAAGAGAGTTAATCCTATGAAATGGCTTTGTTCTGTGGGTATGGCCGTGAGCCTTGCGCTGCAACCGGCCCTGGCGTCTGAACAGTTCGGCGATCATCCGTTGACGCCCGAAGCGCGGGATGCGTTCGTCACCGATTTACTCAAAAAAATGACGGTCGATGAGAAGATAGGCCAGCTGCGCCTCATTAGCGTAGGGCCGGATAACCCGAAAGAAGCGATTCGGGACATGATCAAAGAAGGTCAGGTCGGCGCAATTTTCAACACCGTGACCCGCCCGGATATCCGTACGATGCAGGATCAGGTGATGCAGTTAAGCCGCCTGAAAATCCCGCTGTTCTTCGCCTACGACGTGCTGCACGGCCAGCGCACTATTTTCCCGAACAGCCTGGGGCTGGCGTCCTCCTTTAACCTCGACGCGGTGAAAACGGTAGGCCGCATATCGGCCTATGAAGCCGCCGACGACGGTCTGAACATGACCTGGGCGCCGATGGTGGACGTGACGCGCGACCCGCGCTGGGGCCGCGGCTCTGAAGGGTTCGGCGAGGACACCTATCTCACCAGCATGATGGGCAAAACCATGGTGGAATCGATGCAGGGCAAGAGCCCGGCGGACCGCTATTCGGTGATGACCAGCGTGAAACACTTCGCCGCCTACGGCGCGGTGGAAGGCGGTAAAGAGTACAACACCGTCGATATGAGCTCCCAGCGCCTGTTCAACGACTACATGCCGCCGTACAAAGAGGCGCTCGACGCGGGCAGCGGCGGGGTGATGATTGCGCTCAACTCCCTGAACGGTACGCCAGCGGCATCCGATGGCTGGCTGCTAAAAGATCTGCTGCGCGACGACTGGGGCTTTAAAGGCATCACCATCTCCGACCACGGCGCGATTAAAGAGCTGATTAAACACGGCACGGCGTCCGGCCCGGAAGACGCGGTACGCGTGGCTATCAAATCCGGCGTCGATATGAGCATGGCGGACGAGTATTACAGCAAATACCTGCCGGATCTTATCAAGAGCGGCAAAGTGACGATGGCCGAGCTCGACGACGCCACCCGTCACGTGTTGAACGTTAAATACGACATGGGGCTGTTTAACGATCCCTACAGCCATCTGGGCCCGAAAGAATCTGACCCTAAAGACACCAACGCCGAAAGTCGTCTGCACCGCGACGACGCACGCCGCGTGGCGCGTGAAAGCCTGGTGCTGCTGAAAAACCGCCTGGAGACGCTGCCGCTGAAAAAATCCGGCACCATCGCGGTGGTCGGGCCGCTTGCTGACAGCAAGCGCGACATGATGGGCAGCTGGTCTGCCGCGGGCGTGGCCGATCAGGCCGTGACGCTGCTGCAGGGCATGAAAAACGTCGCTGGCGATAAGGCGAAAATTCTCTACGCCAAAGGCGCGAACGTCACCGATGACAAAGGCATTGTCGACTTCCTGAACCTCTATGAGCCTGCCGTCGTCGTGGATAAACGCACGCCGAAGGAAATGATCGACGAGGCGGTGAACGTCGCGAAGCAGTCTGATGTGGTTGTGGCGGTGGTCGGCGAAGCCCAGGGCATGGCGCATGAGGCATCCAGCCGTACCGATCTGACCATTCCGCAAAGCCAGCGTGACCTGATTAGCGCGCTGAAAGCGACCGGCAAACCGCTGGTGCTGGTGCTGATGAACGGTCGCCCGCTGGCGCTGGTGAAAGAAGATCAGCAGGCCGACGCGATGCTGGAAACCTGGTTTGCCGGGACCGAAGGCGGTAACGCCATCGCCGACGTGCTGTTTGGCGACTACAACCCGTCGGGCAAACTGCCGATTTCTTTCCCGCGCTCGGTTGGCCAGATCCCGGTTTACTACAGTCATCTCAACACAGGCCGTCCGTACAACCCGGAAAAACCGAACAAATACACCTCGCGCTACTTCGACGAAGCCAACGGCCCGCTGTATCCGTTTGGCTATGGCCTGAGCTACACCACGTTCAGCGTTTCCGACGTGAAGCTCTCCGCGCCGACCCTGAAACGTGACGGCAAAGTGACCGCCAGCGTGACGGTGACCAATACCGGCAAACGCGAAGGCGCAACGGCGGTGCAGATGTATCTCCAGGACGTCACGGCGTCCATGAGCCGTCCGGTGAAACAGCTGCGCGGCTTTGAGAAAGTGACGCTCAAGCCTGGCGAAAGCCAGACCGTCAGCTTCCCGATTGACGTCGACGCACTGAAATTCTGGAATCAGCGCATGAAATATGACGCCGAGCCCGGCAAGTTCAACGTCTTTATCGGGCTCGACTCGGTACGCGTGAAGCAGGGCGAATTCGAACTGCTGTAAGCCGCTGTTAATCGTCAGAGGGCCGGGAAACCGGCCCTTTTTTATGGCGTTTTACTTCCAAAAAATGCCATTTCCTCTCTTTTCCCTCCGCCCGTAACATTTATCAACTACGCTTTTCTCTTAAGCCCTTAGCGAAGCGGATAAAAGAGGAAAATCATGACGCTGAAACAGTGGAGCGCGGCAGGTCTGTTGCTGCTGGCAGCAGGCGCGCAGGCGGCCGAGCCGGTGAAGGTTGGCTCAAAAATCGATACTGAAGGCGCGCTGCTCGGCAACATCATTTTGCAGGTGCTGGAAAGCCACGGCGTGAAAACGGTCAATAAAGTACAGCTTGGCACCACGCCGGTGGTGCGCGGGGCCATTACCTCCGGCGAGCTGGATATCTACCCGGAATACACCGGCAACGGCGCGTTCTTCTTCAAACAGGAGAACGATCCGGCCTGGAAAAACGCGCAGCAGGGCTACGAGAAAGTGAAAAAGCTCGATGCCGAACAGAACAAGCTGGTCTGGCTGACGCCTGCGGCGGCGAACAACACCTGGACTATCGCGGTGCGTCAGGATCTGGCGCAGAAAAACAAACTCACCTCGCTTGCCGATCTGAGCCGTTTCCTGAAAGAAGGCGGCACGTTTAAGCTTGCGGCCTCGGCGGAGTTTATCGAGCGCGCCGACGCGCTGCCGGCGTTTGAAAAAGCGTACGACTTCAAACTCAACCAGAACCAGCTGCTGTCGCTGGCGGGCGGCGATACCGCCGTGACCATCAAAGCGGCGGCCCAGCAGACGTCGGGCGTTAACGCGGCGATGGCCTATGGCACCGACGGCCCGGTCGCGGCGCTCGGCCTGCAAACGCTCACCGACCCGAAAGGCGTTCAGCCGGTCTACGCGCCAGCGCCCGTGGTGCGCGAGGCGGTCCTGAAGGCGTACCCGGAGATGCCGCAGTGGTTTGAGCCGGTGTTTAAAGCGCTGGATGAGAAAACGCTGCAGACGCTGAATGGCCAGATTGCGGTCGAAGGGCTTGATGCCGGGAAAGTGGCGTCGCAGTGGCTGAAAGAAAAAGGACTGGTGAAATAGCGCTCCGGCGTTCGCCTGCAGGAACCGTTTTGTCGATAAGATGCCATAACCGGGTGCTGTTGCTGCTGGCGGCGCTGTTTGCCGCCGCCGCGCTGTTGCCCTTTTTAAATCACGCGCCGAACCGCCTGGTCTCCGGCGCGCCGCTCGGCCTTGCTGAGCTCTTCCCCGCCGTCGCGCCCGTGCTCCGGGCGCTGCCGCTGCTGCTTTGTCTGCTCGCCTTCGTTCCCGGAAAACCGGGGGCGTGGCTTGTGCTGCTTAGCGCGCAGGCGCTGTTTATCGCGCTGCTCTATACCACGGGCGCTGAGGCGGCGCAGCTGGCGCAGACGGGCAGCCGCCTTGCGCGCACCTCGCCCGGCAGCGGGCTGTGGCTGATGCTGGCGGTCGCGCTCCTTGCCGCGAGCGACGCCATCGGCAGGCTGACGCGTAAGCCGCTCTGGCGCTGGCTGTTGCAGGCGCAAATCTGGATAGCGCCGCTGTGGCTGCTGATGAGCGGGCATTTCGACGCGCTGTCGCTGCTCAAAGAATATGCCAACCGCCAGACGGTGTTTGATGACGCCGCCGCGCGCCATCTGATGCTGCTGTTCGGCACGCTGTCGGCGGCGCTCGCGATGGGGCTGCCGCTCGGGATCCTCTGCCATCGCCGTCCTCGCTGGCAGCCGGGCCTGTTCGCCGCGCTCAATATTATTCAGACGGTGCCGTCGGTGGCGCTGTTCGGCCTGCTGATGGCCCCGCTCGCCGGGCTGGCGCGGGAATTCCCGGCGCTTGGCGCGATGGGCGTTTCCGGGACTGGCGTTGCGCCCGCGCTGATTGCGCTCACGCTCTACGCGCTGCTGCCGCTCGTGCGCGGCGTGGTGGCCGGGCTCGGCGAGGTGCCCGCGCCGGTGCTGGAGAGCGCGAAAGGGATGGGCATGACCGCGGCTCAGCGCTTCTGGCACGTCGAGACGCCGCTCGCGATGCCAGTGTGGCTCAAGAGCCTGCGGGTGGTGGCGGTGCAGACGGTAGGCATGACGGTGGTCGCCGCGCTTATCGGCGCGGGCGGTTTTGGCGCGCTGGTGTTTCAGGGCTTGCTCAGCAGCGCGCTCGATCTGGTGCTGCTTGGCGTTATCCCCGTTGTGGCGCTGGCGGTGGTGCTGGACGCGCTGTTTACCTTGGTTATCGGGGCGCTGGAGGCGAAACGAGATGATTGAATTTCAGCAGGTCAGTAAATTTTATGACGGCAATGCGGCGGTCAGGGATATCAGCCTGACGTTCGCGGAGGGCGCGTTTTCGGTGCTGATCGGCACCTCTGGCTCCGGTAAGTCCACCACGCTTAAAATGATTAACCGACTGGTGGAGCACGACGCGGGGGAGATCCGCTTCGCTGGCGAGGAGATCCGCCGCTTTTCGCCCGAGGCGCTGCGCAGGCGCATGGGTTATGCCATTCAGTCGGTCGGGCTGTTTCCGCACTGGACGGTGGCGCAGAATATCGCCACCGTGCCGCAGCTGCTCAAGTGGCCGAAGGCGCGCATTCAGGCGCGGGTCGATGAGCTTTTAACGCTGCTGGGGCTTACGCCAGAGGCGTTTCGCGACCGTTACCCGCACCAGCTTTCCGGCGGGCAGCAGCAGCGCGTCGGCGTAGCGCGGGCGCTGGCGGCCGACCCGGAAGTACTGCTGATGGACGAGCCCTTCGGCGCGCTCGACCCGGTGACCCGTACCGCGCTGCAGCAGGAGATGCGCCGCATTCATCAGCTGCTCGGACGCACTATTGTGCTGGTGACGCACGACATCGACGAAGCGCTCGGCCTCGCGCAGCATCTGGTGCTGATGGATAACGGCGAGGTGGTGCAGCAGGGCACGCCGCTCTCGCTCCTGACCGCGCCGCGCAACGATTTCGTGCGCGATTTCTTCGGGCGCAGCGAGCTTGGCGTGCGGCTGTTGTCGCTCAAACAGGTGGCGGATTTTATCGAGCCGGGCGCGGGGCAAGGCGAGCCGGTGGCGGAAACCTTAACGCTTCGCGAGGCGATGTCGCTGTTTGTCGAGCGCCAGTGCGAGGCGCTGTCGGTGGTGGACGCCCAGGGTGCGCACCGCGGCGTGCTGCGCTTTCGTCATCTGGTTAATCAGCGGGAGGCGCAGGGTGAGTAGACTGCGCGATCCGCTGCTGTGGCTGACGCTTGCGTTTATCGCGCTGCTGCTGGCGATGCCGCACAGCGAAGGACTGTTCCACTGGCTGTTTCCGGGGCTGTCGCGCCCGGTGTATCTACAGGAGAGCTTTGTGGCGCTGGCGCTCTCGCATCTGGGGCTGGTGGCGGTCTCCGGCGCAGTGTCGGTCGCCTGCGGCGTTGCGGTGGGGATCGCGGTGACGCGCCCGTGGGGACACGAGTTTCGCGCGCTCGCGCAGACGCTCGCCGCCGCCGGACAGACCTTTCCGCCGGTAGCAGTGCTGGCGATTGCCGTGCCGGTGATGGGCTTCGGGCGCGAACCCGCGATTGTCGCGCTGATCCTCTACGGCCTGCTGCCGGTGTTGCAGGGGACGCTCGCAGGGCTCAGTGCCGTGCCGGAGGAGGTGAAAGAAGTGGCGCGCGGCGTCGGTATGAGCCGCGGGCAGATCTTACGCAAGGTGGAGTTGCCGCTGGCTTTCGGGGTGATGCTCGCCGGGATACGGACCTCGGTGATTATTAATATCGGCACCGCGACGATTGCCTCAACCGTCGGGGCCAGCACGCTCGGCACCCCGATTATCATTGGCCTGAGCGGCTTTAATACGGCCTATGTGATTCAGGGTGCGGTGCTGGTGGCGCTGGCGGCGATTCTGGTAGACAGACTCTTCGAGCGCCTGGCGCGGGTTATGAACCGGAATGCAGGATAACGGTGTAGCCTGCGAGCATTACGCCGCCGATGCCGCCGATGGCCATCAGGACCATGCCGGTAATGAGGCTGATTCGGACTAATTTCATGCTGTGCTCCTTATGTTAACCGCGTAATTATACGGTGAAGCATGGCGGTTAATGAACCTTTAAATCGTCTCGGTCTCGTGGAGCGAAAAAATCGCGTGGCCCTGCTGGTGCCAGGCGGCGATCTGCTCAAGCTGACGCGCCGCAGGCGGCTCGCCGCACCACACCAGCAGCGTTTTCCCGGGGAACAGCTCCGGGCGCAGCTGAGCCAGCGGCTGCGCCAGTATGTCGACCCGCCAGCCTTTCTGCACCGCTATCCAGGCTTCCAGCCACAGCGTCGTCGCGTCCGGATGTCCCCAGCTCACCACCAGAGCGTCGTTACCCGGCTTTTTCCATGCCGATTGCAGACAACACGCAACATAGTTGATAAGGATCCCGTCAAGCAGGCTCAGCAGCGCGTGCAGGGTGGCATGCTGTAACTGTATCCGTCGGCGCAGCGGGGTATAGAGATGGCGCACCAGCATCTGGGCCGGATAGTCGCGCCCGAGCTCGCTGACCCAGTGACGTACCTGACCGACGTTGCCGCTGCGCAGTTGCGTGAGCAACAGTTCCTGGCGCTCGCGCCAGCCTTTCGGTTCATCCGCGCTGTCGCAGCTCAGCAGCGTTTTGACTTTACTGACCTGAACCCCTTGCTCTATCCAGTGTTTGATTTCGCGGATGCGATCGATATCCGCCTCGCTGAACAGGCGGTGACCGCCGTCGGTGCGCACGGGTTTAAGCAGCCCGTAACGCCGTTGCCAGGCGCGCAGCGTCACCGGGTTTACTTCACAGAGATCGGCGACTTCGCCAATCGTATATAGCGCCATACTGGTTCTCTTCTGGGATCGTACCCGTTAAATGTAGTAGGTGTTGCACGAACCGGGAAAAAGAGTTTAAGCCAGACCCGGCGAGGGTAAAAGCGGCAGTCAAAACGATGAAGCACGGGGCATGAGATGAAAAAAGGGGAGATGTGCATCTCCCCTTCATTGATGACGCGTGCGGCGCGTCGGCGCGGTGAGTTATTTCACCTGCTGGCCCGGTTTGGCGCCGCTGTCCGGGCTTAACAGGAAGATATCTTTCCCGCCAGGGCCTGCGGCCATCACCATCCCTTCCGAGATGCCAAAGCGCATTTTACGCGGCGCGAGGTTCGCCACCATCACGGTCAGGCGGCCAATCAGCGCCTGCGGATCCGGGTACGCGGAACGGATGCCGGAGAAGACGTTGCGTTTTTCGCCGTCGAGATCCAGCGTCAGGCGCAGCAGCTTGTCGGAGCCCTCAACGAATTCCGCGTTCTCAATCAGCGCCACGCGCAGGTCGATTTTCGCGAAATCGTCAAACGTGATGGTTTCCTGAATCGGGTTATCCGCCAGTTCGCCGGTCGCCGGGGCGGCAGCGGCTTTCACTTCTTCTTTTGACGCTTCCACTAACGCTTCCACCTGTTTCATTTCGATGCGGTTATACAGCGCTTTGAAGCTGTTCACTTTATGGCCGAGCAGCGGGGTGTTGACGCCATCCCAGGTCAGCTCGATGTTCAGGAACGCCTCGGCGCGCACGCACAGCTCCGGCAGCACCGGCTTCAGGTACGTCATCAGCACGCGGAACAGGTTGATGCCCATTGAGCAGATTGCCTGCAGGTCGGCGTCGCGGCCTTCCTGTTTGGCGACGACCCACGGGGCCTGTTCGTCGACATAGCGGTTAGCGAGATCGGCAAGCGCCATGATTTCACGCACCGCTTTACCGAATTCACGCGCTTCCCACGCCTCGCCAATCGTGGCGGCGGCGTCAGTAAAGCTTTTATACAGCGCCGGGTCGGCGAGTTCCGCCGCCAGTTCGCCGTCAAAGCGTTTGGCGATAAAGCCCGCGTTGCGCGAGGCCAGGTTCACCACTTTATTGACGATGTCCGCGTTCACGCGCTGCACGAAATCTTCCAGATTCAGGTCGATGTCATCGATGCGCGAAGAGAGCTTGGCCGCATAGTAGTAGCGCAGGCTGTCGGCGTCGAAATGGTTCAGCCAGGTGCTGGCTTTAATAAAGGTGCCGCGCGATTTGGACATCTTCGCGCCGTTAACCGTCACGTAGCCGTGGACAAACAGGTTGGTCGGCTTACGAAAACCGCTGCCTTCCAGCATGGCCGGCCAGAACAGGCTGTGGAAGTAGACGATGTCTTTACCGATAAAGTGATACAGCTCGGCGTCGGAGTCTTTTTTCCAGTAAGCGTCAAAGCTCTCGGTGTCGCCGCGCTTGTCGCACAGGTTTTTGAACGACCCCATGTAGCCAATCGGCGCGTCCAGCCAGACGTAGAAATATTTACCCGGCGCGTTCGGGATTTCAAAGCCGAAGTAAGGCGCGTCGCGGGAGATGTCCCACTGCTGCAGGCCGGATTCAAACCACTCCTGCATTTTGTTCGCCACCTGCTCCTGGAGCGCGCCGGAGCGGGTCCATGCCTGCAGCATTTCGCTGAACGACGGCAGGTCGAAGAAAAAGTGTTCGGAATCACGCATAACTGGCGTCGCGCCGGACACCACGGATTTCGGCTCGATAAGCTCGGTCGGGCTGTAGGTCGCGCCGCAGACTTCGCAGTTATCGCCGTACTGATCCGGGGATTTACATTTCGGGCAGGTGCCTTTCACGAAACGGTCCGGCAGGAACATGCCTTTCTCAGGATCGTAGAGCTGCGAAATGGTGCGATTTTTAATAAAGCCGTTTTCTTTCAGGCGAGTGTAAATCAGCTCCGACAGCACGCGGTTTTCGTCGCTGTGGGTGGAGTGATAGTTGTCGTAGCTGATGTTAAAGCCCGCGAAATCGGTCTGATGCTCTTTGCTCATCTCGGCAATCATCTGCTCCGGCGTGATGCCAAGCTGCTGGGCTTTGAGCATGATGGGCGTGCCGTGGGCGTCGTCGGCGCAGATGAAGTTAACCTCGTGGCCGCGCATTCGCTGGTAACGGACCCAGACATCAGCCTGGATGTGCTCCAGCATATGGCCGAGGTGGATGGAGCCGTTGGCGTACGGCAGCGCGCACGTTACCAGAATTTTCTTCGCGACTTGAGTCATAGTGAGTATTACGTCTTCTGTGGCAAATGGGGCAGTCATAGTAACCGAATCAACCCGCGTTGAGTACCGCGCGGCGGTGAAAGCGCGCAAAAAAGAAGGCGAAAGAGCGGTATACGGTGAGGTGTTGAGCGGCCATGATAAGACGCTGATAGCGCACATCAGGCCAGGCTCAGCGGGCGTTTAATATCGTCTTACTCCCCGCGACTCTGTTATGATTCTAAGACTGCAATTTTTTAACATCAGAACAACAAAGGAGTCGGGATGAATTCGCAATCCCAGGCCAGGTCCCCCGAGGCGCTGCGCGCGCTGGTCGCCGGGACGTTAACCAATTTCCAGCACCCCACCCTGAAGCACAATCTGACGGCGCTCAAAGCGCTGCATCACGTCGCCTGGCTTGATGACACGATTCATGTTGAGCTGCTGATGCCGTTTGCCTGGCGCAGCGGTTTCGAGGAGCTGAAAGAGCAGGTGAGCGCCGAGCTGCTGCGTCTTACCGGCGCCAGCGCCATCGACTGGAAACTGTCGCACAGCATCGCCACCTTAAAGCGCGTGAAAAATCAGCCGGGCGTCAACGGCGTGAAAAACATCATCGCGATAAGCTCCGGCAAGGGCGGGGTAGGGAAATCCTCTACTGCCGTGAACCTGGCGCTGGCGCTGGCGGCCGAAGGGGCTAAAGTGGGCATTCTCGATGCCGATATCTACGGCCCGTCGGTGCCGACGATGCTCGGTGCGGAAGGCGAGCGCCCGACCTCGCCGGACGGCACGCATATGGCCCCGATTATGTCGCACGGCCTTGCCACCAACTCCATCGGCTATCTGGTGACGGACGATAACGCGATGGTGTGGCGCGGCCCGATGGCGAGCAAAGCGCTGTTGCAGCTGTTGCAGGAAACGATGTGGCCGGATCTCGATTATCTGGTGCTGGATATGCCGCCGGGCACCGGCGACATTCAGCTGACGCTCGCGCAGAACATTCCGGTGACGGGCGCCGTGGTGGTGACCACGCCGCAGGACATTGCGCTTCTCGACGCCAAAAAAGGCATCGTGATGTTTGAGAAAGTGGAAGTGCCGGTGCTCGGCATCGTCGAGAACATGAGCATGCACATTTGCAGTCACTGCGGCCACCACGAGCCGATTTTCGGCACCGGCGGCGCGCAGAAACTGGCGGAAACCTACCGCACCCAGCTGCTGGGCCAGATGCCGCTGCATATCTCCCTGCGCGAAGATCTCGACCGCGGCCAGCCGACGGTCATCTCACGCCCGGAGAGCGAATTCACCACCCTTTACCGCCAGCTGGCGGGCCGTGTGGCGGCGCAGCTCTACTGGCAGGGCGAAGTGATCCCTGGCGACATCGCGTTCCGCGCGGTGTAAGGGCGCAACGCGCTGATGAACGCCTCCTCCGGGAGGCGTTTTTTTATGGATCAGGACTGGCGAAAATGCAGCAGATCGTAAGTGCCCTCCGGCGCTTCGCCGCTCGCCTCCCGCACCCAGCCGTGATGCGCATAAAAACGCAGCGCGCGCGTGTTTTTCACCAGGCATTTGAGCGCGCCGGTGCTGGTAAAGCGCGCCTGCACCGCCTTTAGCAGCGCCGCGCCGACGCCTTTCCCCTGCGCCTCGGGAGCCACAAAGAGGTGATGCAGGAAGTTGTCATCCTCCGCGAGCGACGCGAACCCGAGCCGGTGCCCGTCCTCTTCCGCCACCAGAATGGTTTCGCCGAGCGTATCGGCGTCGAAATCCTCCAGCCGCCATTCGCGGCCGTCGAGCCACGGCCAGCCCTCGCGCCGGGCGTGTAAATAAATCGTGCGCAGGAACGGGCGATCGCTTTCCTGCCAGGGTCTGATGTTCACGTACTGTCTCCTTAATAAACGACGCTCACTGCCGGTTTTTTGGTTTTCTTCATAGAAAGTTATGGCACAGCAGCGTATTTTACGCGCTCTTAATCGTAAGACCGGAGCGTGGGCGTGTACGAATTTAATCTGGTGTTATTGCTGCTCCAGCAGATGTGCGTGTTCCTCGTTATCGCCTGGCTGATGAGCAAAACGCGGCTGTTTATCCCGCTGATGCAGGTAACGGTTCGCCTGCCGCATAAGTTTCTGTGCTACGTGGTCTTTTCCATTTTCTGCATTATGGGCACCTGGTTTGGGCTGCACATTCAGGATTCCATCGCCAATACCCGCGCTATCGGCGCCGTGATGGGCGGGTTGCTTGGCGGCCCGCTGGTGGGCGGGCTCGTGGGGCTGACCGGCGGGCTGCACCGTTATTCGCTCGGCGGGATGACCGCCTTAAGCTGCATGGTGTCAACGATTGTCGAAGGGCTGCTCGGCGGTATCGTTCATAGCTGGCTGATTCGCCGCGGGCGCACCGATAAAATCTTTAACCCGTTTACCGCAGGGGCTATCACGCTGGTGGCGGAGATTGTCCAGATGGGCATCATTTTGCTTATCGCGCGCCCGTTCAGCGACGCGCTGCATCTGGTGCAAAACATCGCCGCGCCGATGGTGGTCACGAATACCGTCGGGGCCGCGATGTTTATGCGTATTCTGCTCGATAAGCGCGCCATGTTTGAGAAATACACCACCGCGTTTTCCGCCAGAGCGTTGAAGGTCGCCTCCGCGACGGAAGGGATTTTGCGCCAGGGTTTTAACGTCGAGAACAGCATGAAGGTGGCGCAGGTGATCCGCCAGGAGCTGGAGATAGGCGCGGTCGCCATTACCGACCGCGAGCAACTGCTGGCGTTTACCGGCATCGGTATGGATCACCATCTGCCGGGCAGCCCGATCTCGTCGTCCTGGACGCTGCGGGCGATTGCGTCCGGCGAAGTGGTCTACGCCGACGGCAACGAGGTGCCGTACCGCTGCACGCTCCACCCGAACTGCAAACTCGGCTCGACGCTGGTGATCCCGCTGCGCGGCGAAAACCGCGAAGTGGTCGGCACCATCAAGCTGTATGAGCCGAAAAACCGGCTGTTCAGCTCCATCAACCGCACGCTGGGGGAGGGGATCGCACAGCTACTATCGGCCCAGATCCTGGCGGGCCAGTATGAACGCCAGAAACAGCTGCTCACCCAGTCGGAAATCAAGCTGCTGCACGCCCAGGTCAATCCGCATTTTCTGTTTAACGCCCTGAATACCCTGATGGCGGTGATCCGCCGCGACAGCGATCAGGCGTGCCAGCTGGTGCAGTATCTCTCGACGTTCTTTCGCAAAAACCTCAAGCGCCCGACGGATGTGGTGTCGCTGGCCGATGAAATCGACCACGTTAATGCCTACCTGAAAATCGAGCAGGCGCGGTTCCAGTCGCATTTGCGGGTCAGCCTCAGCCTGCCTGACGAACTGCGACACATCCGGCTGCCCGCCTTCACCTTGCAGCCGATTGTGGAAAACGCCATCAAACACGGCACATCGCAGCTGCTCGGCACAGGCGAAATTACCCTGCGCGCGAGCCGTGACGCCGACCATCTGGTGCTGGAAATTGAAGATAACGCCGGGCTCTATCAACCCAACGCCGACAGCAACGGCCTGGGCATGAGTCTGGTGGATAAACGACTGCGCGCGCGCTTTGGCGACGGGTGCGGCATCTCGGTCGCCTGTGAGCAGGACCGCTTTACGCGAATTACCTTACGTTTACCGCTGGAGGGAACGACATGATTAGCGTGCTGATTGTCGACGATGAGCCGCTGGCGCGGGAAAACCTGCGTCTGCTGCTGAAAGAAGAGACGGATATTGAGGTGGTGGGCGAGTGCGGCAACGCCGTCGAAGCCATCGGGGCGGTACATCGTCTGCGGCCCGACGTGGTGTTTCTCGATATCCAGATGCCGCGCATCTCCGGCCTTGAGATGGTCGGCATGCTCGACCCCGACAGCCGCCCGTGGATTGTTTTCCTCACCGCGTTTGATGAATACGCCGTCCAGGCGTTTGAAGAGCACGCCTTTGATTATCTGCTCAAGCCCATCGAGACCGCGCGCCTGCAAAAGACGCTGGCACGGATGCGCAACGAGCGGCGCGAGCAGGATATGTCGCCGCTGACCGCCCGTCAGGAGCCGCTGAAGTTTATCCCCTGCACCGGCCACAGCCGGATTTATCTGCTGCAAATGGACGATGTGGCGTTTGTCGCGAGCCGCATGAGCGGCGTGTATGTCACCAGCGGTCAGGGGCAGGAAGGGTTTACCGAGCTGACGCTGCGCACGCTGGAGAGCCGCACGCCGCTCATGCGCTGCCACCGGCAATATCTGGTCAACATGGCGCATCTCAAAGAGATCCGGCTTGAAGAGAATGGCCAGGCGGAGCTGCTGCTGCGCCACGGGCAGACGGTGCCGGTCAGCCGTCGCTACCTCAAAACGCTTAAAGAAGCGCTCGGACTGCGCGGATAATCGCCGGATTGTAGCGGTGGTAAAATAAATATCGCCGCTCTGTACATCTTTTGCCTCCTTTGCCGATAACGGGAAGATATATCCGTATCAGGCAAAAATGAGGACTTCTTGATGGGCCTGCTTAAAGATTTTTCCATCCGCGCAGTCATGCTGACGGTGCTCGGCGTACTCTGTGTGTTATGGGCGGCCGTGGGCGTCTACAGCGTCTATTCGCTGTCGGCGATGTCCGACGGCAACCGCGTGGATCGCCAGCTGGTGTCGCAAATGACCGTGCTCAGCAAAGGCAACGATCAATATTTCCGCTTCGTCACCCGCCTGACCCGCGCGATGGAGAACGGCGCGCCGGACGCCAAATCGCTCGAATCCGTCCAGCAGGCGCTCGACAGCATGTCGCGCCAGCTCGATCAGTTTAAAAAACTCTCGCCGGGCCCGCTCGACCCTGCCGTTTCGCAAAAAGTCATCGCCGACTGGCAAAAATTGCTGGATGAAGGCGTGATCCCGCAGCTGAAACTGGCGCGCGAAGGCACGCCGGAAGCGTACCGCGCCCATGCGGGTAACGTGACGCCGGTCTTCAGCCGCGCGTTTGGCGCAAGCGCTGAGAAATTCAACGTCGCCGCGGGCAGCAAGCTCGACGCCACGCGTGAGCGCGTCGACAGCATGACCGCCACCACCAAAACGGTGATCATCATCGCGGTGATCATCGGGCTGCTGCTTTTGCTGCTGACCGACCGCTATCTGGTGGCGATGCTGGTGAAACCGCTTGAGAAAATCCGTAACCACTTCACCCTGATTGCCGGTGGCGATCTCAGCCAGCCGGTGGAGCCGTTTGGCCGCAACTGCGTCGGTAAACTGGTGCCGCTGCTGACCGCGATGCAGGATCAGCTGCGCGAAGCGGTGAGCGCCATCCGGCACGGCAGTGAGAATATTTGGCGCGGCGCGTCGGAAATCTCTGCGGGCAATAACGATCTCTCCTCGCGCACCGAGGAACAGGCCGCCGCGCTGGAACAGACCGCCGCCAGCATGGAAGAGCTGACCTCTACCGTGCGTCTGAACGCGGAAAACGCCCGTCAGGCGAGCGAACTCGCGCATGCCGCCTCGGAAAACGCCGGCAAAGGCGGGCAGCTGGCGCAGGACGTTATCCAGACGATGCAGGGCATCTCCGGCAGTTCGAAGAAAATCGCTGACATTACCAGCGTGATTAACAGCATTGCGTTCCAGACCAACATCCTGGCGCTCAACGCCGCCGTTGAAGCGGCGCGCGCGGGCGAACAGGGACGCGGTTTCGCGGTCGTGGCGGGTGAAGTGCGTAACCTCGCCAGCCGCAGCGCCGAAGCGGCCCGCGAAATCGAAACGCTGATTACCGAATCCGTCGAGCGTATCGACAAAGGCTCGGAGCTGGTCAACGCGGCGGGCGATTCCATGTCGGAAATCTATCGCGGCGTCTCGAACGTCAGCACGATCATCAAACAGATTGCCTCGGCCTCGGAAGAGCAGAGCAAGGGGATCTCGCAGGTAGGGCTTGCCATCACGCAGATGGACACCGTCACCCAGCAGAACGCCTCGCTGGTGGAGCAGGTCTCCGCCGCCGCCGCCGCGCTGGAGCGTCAGACCGAAGAGCTGCAAAGCACCGTGCAAAAGTTCCGCCTCTCGGCCTGATCGTCTGCGTATACGCTATAAAAAAGCCGCCTGTCAGGGCGGCTTTTTGGTTTATTCCAGCCCCAGCGCGGCGCTGATATGCGCTATCTCCTCCCGCCACTGCGCCTGTAAGGCCGGTTTCTGATGGCGCGGCTTGCGTTCGAGATCGGCGTTAAGCCGGGTCTCAAGCGCCACCAGCCGTTCCAGCAGATGGGTTTCATGCTCAGGCGCGGTCGCTTGCGGGGCCGGGCTCTCACTGGCAGAGGCTGCTGATGTGGCCGCCGCAGGCGCTTCGCGCAGTCGCGCCAGCAGCGCTTCCAGGTTATGCCATTCGCTGAGAACGCCATCCTCCACGAGCCAGAAGCGATTGCAGCTCGTCTCCATCAGCGTTCTGTCGTGCGTCACCAGCAACAGCCCGCCCTCGAACGCTTGCAGCGTCTGCGCCAGCGCCTCTTTGCCTTCCATATCCAGATGGTTGGTCGGCTCGTCGAGCATCAGCAGCGAATAGCGCGCGAGCGACAGGCCGACAAACAGCAGGCGCGAACGCTCGCCGCCGCTGAGCGTATCGACCCGCTGCCCGTGCCGCGCCCACGGAAAACCGGCGCTGATAAGCGCCAGCTTGCGCGTTTGCAGTTCAGGGGCGAACGGCTCCAGCGCCTCCAGCAGCGTGGCATCGTCAGGCAACTGATGCAGCGACTGGTCGTAATACCCGAGCGACACGCGCGGATGAAACGTGACGCCAGGCGTGGTCGCCTGCGCCTCCCACTGCCGCCACAGCAGGCGCAGCAGCGACGATTTACCGCAGCCGTTATGGCCGAGCAGCGCTACGCGATCGCCGCTTTTAAGCCGCGACAGCGGCAGGGTGAAGAGTGTCGGCGCGCCAGGCGCGGCGCTGACCGCCAGGTTTTCCATCTCCAGCAGACGGTCCGCCGCCAGCGCGTCGCCAGCAAGCGTCAGCTGCCAGCGGCTGCCCTGCGCCAGTTCGGTTTGCTCCTCCTTAAGGCGCGCGACCTGTTTTTCCATCTGTTTGGCCTTGCGGGCGAGATCTTCGTTGTCGTACACCTGGCCCCAGGTGGCGAGCCGTTTCGCGCTTGCCGTGACGCGATCTATCTCTTTTTGCTCGGCTTTACGGCGCAGCGCGTCGCTGTCGTCACGCGCCGAGAGCGCCGCCCGTGCGGCCGTGCAGGGCAGATCGAACGCCTGCAGCTTGCCGTCGCGCAACACCCAGGTGCGGTTGGTGACGCTGTCCAGCAGCGCACTGTCGTGGGAGACCAGAATAAAGCTGCCGTTCCAGCGCGCCAGAAACTGCTCCAGCCACAGCAGGGTAGGCAGATCGAGATGGTTACCTGGCTCGTCGAGCAACAGCAGATCGGGCGAGACAATCAGCGCGCGCGCCAGCAGCAGCCGGGTATGCTGGCCGCCGCTCAGCGACCCGGCGGTCAGCGTCCAGGCCGATTCGGCAAAGCCCATGCTGGCCAGCAGCGCCTGCGCCCGCCAGGCGTGACTTTCCCGCTCGGCTTCAGGCAGCCGCGCCAGCAGGGCCTCCAGCAGGGTCTGATGATGCAGCGCGTCGGGCAGGTGCTGCTCCACCCGTGCCAGCAGGCAGCGCGCCGCGCGCGTCACCACGCCCTCAGCAGGCGAAATCGTGCCATCAAGCGCCTTCAACAGCGTGCTTTTTCCACAGCCGTTATGGCCGATAAGCCCGACGCGGTCGCCTTTTTTCAGGGTGAAAGAGAGGGTGTCCAGCACCGGGCCGAACGGAGAATCAATACGCAAAGATTGCGCAGTCAGTAATGTGCTCATCGCTTACTCAGAATTTTCAGGCGCACAAACGCCTCGTCAAACATCGCTGACGATAATCCGGTAAGCCCTGGGAAGGGATTAGATGATGGGATCTTCGCTCAGGGTCCAGTTATCGCAGCACGATACCGGTAATGCCTGAGCTCTGGCGATCGCCAAAATGATGTGAATAGTCAAACAATTCACAGCACAGCATAAGAGTCCTCCTTATATATTCATCAGGTTAATGGATGAAGCGAGTGTAGCGAGCAGCGTGCTTTTTCGCCACTCCCAGCATTAAGGGGTGTGCGGTGCGTCGGCATTCGTGAGAAGAAGGAAGCGCCTGAAACCCTGGAAGCGTTTCAGGCGCGGATATTAGCGGTGATAGAAGATGTCGCCGTTCATGGCGCGCACGACTTTGCCTTCGGCGTCGGTGATAAGCACGTAGTAGCCGCCCATGTAGGTCCAGTGGGTGCCCGCTTCCGGGGCAGGCAGGTTACGGATTTGCCACTGTTTGATGTTGTACTCTTCGGTCCGGTAGAGGTCCGGCACGACATCGCCAACGGTAAATTTGCGCGAGTCGGAGATAAACTCTTTTACCTCATAGCCGTCGATGGTTTTGGGTTTTACACCGTCTGCGGCGAATGCAGAGGCCACCGACATCAACAGCACTCCCGCTACGATCATTCTGGTTTTCAACATACCTTCTCCACATGTCAGGGCGCTGTGCCCCATTGATTTCCGTTACCGTCAGGCCGCTATCTTCCAGCGCCATCGCCAGTCGGGCAAGGCTAATTATGTATAAAAAAATGAAGCGGATAGCAATCGGCGCAGGGCGGATTTGATGGTGGCGCAGGTTGCAGTTTCTAATGGGCAGCGTTCTCTCCTGCAATCCTCAAGCTGCGCTCGAGTGAGTTTACAGGACATAACTTAAGCACAGAGGTCAAAACTCCCTGGAAAGCGTTAAATATCCGTTAAACCTGACAGAGTACTCATCACAATTTATCAGACCAGGGCCGATAAAAAGCTTTCTCTTTGACTTTGTTGGTGAAAATTTATTTTGCTGTAGTGGTTTACTATGCCCCTTATTATTGGACGAAAAATAATCTAATGGAAAATTCAGGCTTGCTGGTGTCTCGAATAAGCGTACGGCTGGAGGTATATCGATGTATAAATTATTTTGTGGTGCTCCAGATAATGCGTTGTCCAGTGTTACGCAAGTATTATGCTAAAACACGATCAAGGTAATAATAGCGAATGCGCGACGTAACCATTTTATCCTGCCAAACTACTGCGACACGAGTTATAAATTTTAAATGTAATTAACTAGATGAATGATGTTATTAATTTCATTTGTTAAGTGGCAGCTTATTGAATGTTAATTTCATTTTTTATTTAACACGCAGAAAGAACGACAGCCTCACTCCCCCTTGCCTCCCTCATCCGTTTGTCCTACTCTGGCAGCGGTAAATGTATTTACTGATGACTCGGGGTGCCCTTCCTTGCGAAGGCTGAGAAATACCCGTATTACCTGATCTGGATAATGCCAGCGTAGGGAAGTCAGATGCCTGTCCGGTATCCCGTCTTCGCGCCTGGCAGGAGAGAACCATGTCTTCTGACCTGCTTTGCGGCACCCATGCCGCGCCTGTTGTCACTCAACTTCGTCGTCACGCCCCGCTGGTGCACTGCATCACCAACGATGTGGTGCAAAATTTCACGGCCAATGTGCTGCTCGCGCTGGGCGCTTCGCCCGCGATGGTGGTCGATGCCGACGAAGCCGCGCAGTTCGCGACCATTGCCGATGCCCTGTTGATTAATTTAGGCACGCTCACGCGCCCGCAGCAGTTGGCGATGCGCGCGGCTATCGACAGCGCCCGTGCGGCGGGCAAGCCCTGGACGCTCGACCCGGTCGCGGTCGGCGCGCTGACGCTGCGTACCGGCTTTGCCCATGAGATTCTGGCGCTCCGGCCTGCGGCTATCCGCGCCAATGCATCTGAAATTCTCGCGCTGGCAGGCGAAAGCGGCGGCGGACGCGGCGTTGACGCCATCGCGAGCGCGCATCACGCCCGCGAGGCCGCGGCTTTGCTGGCGCGTCGCAGCGGCGCCGTCGTCGCGGTAACCGGCGAGGTCGATTACATCACCGATGGCGAACGCACGCTGGCGGTCGACGGCGGCACCGCAATGCTTACGCGCGTGGTCGGCACCGGGTGCGCGCTCTCGGCAGTAGTGGCCGCTTGCTGCGCGCTGCCAGGCGATCGTCTGGAGAATGTCGCGACGGCCTGCTGGCTGATGAAGCGCGCGGGCGAACAGGCGCTCGCCGTCTCGTCAGGGCCGGGCAGTTTCGCCCCTGCGTTACTCGACTGCCTGCATGCGCAGGCGTTCGGAGGCCAACATGCAGCGCATTAACGCCCTCACCATCGCCGGCACCGACCCGAGCGGCGGCGCGGGTATCCAGGCGGATCTGAAAACCTTTTCGGCGCTTGGCGCTTATGGCACGTCGGTTATCACCGCGCTGGTGGCGCAGAATACGCGCGGCGTTCAGTCGGTGTATCGCGTCGAGCCGTCGTTTGTCGCCGCCCAGCTCGATTCGGTATTAAGCGACGTGCGCATCGACACCACCAAAATCGGCATGCTGGCCGAAACCGATGTGGTCGAGGCGGTGGCGGAGCGGCTCTCACACTACCGGGTGCGCAATATCGTGCTGGATACCGTGATGCTCGCGAAAAGCGGCGATCCGTTACTGAGCCCGTCGGCGGTGCGCACGCTGCGCGAGCGGTTGCTGCCGCAGGTGGCGATTATCACGCCGAACCTCCCGGAGGCGGCGGCGCTGCTGGAAACGTCTCACGCCCGCAGCGAGGCGGAGATGCGCCAGCAGGGCGAGGCGTTGCTGGCGCTCGGCTGCGGCGCGGTGCTGATGAAGGGCGGCCATCTCATTGATGACGAAAGCCCGGACTGGCTCTTTACTCGCGATGGCGCCACACGTTTTACCGCGCCGCGCGTGATAACGAAAAACACGCACGGCACCGGCTGCACGCTCTCCAGCGCGCTGGCCGCGCTCTGGCCGCGCCACGGTGACTGGGTGCAAACCGTGACGGCGGCGAAGGCGTGGCTGACAAAAGCGCTGCAACAGGCGGATAGTCTGGAGGTGGGGGAGGGGATCGGGCCTGTCCATCATTTTCATGCATGGTGGTGAACCGTGCCAGCAGAATTAGCTGAAAATGCGGTCGGGTCTGGTAATCTGTGCTATTTGGTACCAGGATTAGACAGCCCGTTCAGCGGGTAGGTAAGGATCTTTTCGTCCGGCGGGCGTCGTCCGCCGACAATGATGGGAGCGTATGATGACTGATATTGCGCAGTTGCTCGGCAACGATGCCGATAGCCTGTTACAGCACCGCTGTACGACCATTTCCTCCGACCAGCTCTATCTGCCAGGGCCGGATTATGTCGATCGCGTGATGATCGACAACAACCGTCCGCCCGCGGTGCTGCGAAATATGCAGACCCTTTACAACACCGGACGCCTCGCGGGCACCGGATATCTCTCCATTCTGCCGGTGGACCAGGGCGTCGAGCATTCAGCGGGCGCGTCGTTTGCCGCGAACCCTATGTATTTCGACCCCAAAAATATTGTCGAGCTGGCAATTGAAGCGGGCTGCAACTGCGTGGCCTCCACCTACGGCGTGCTGGCGTCGGTGTCGCGCCGCTACGCGCACCGCATTCCTTTCCTGGTGAAGATTAACCATAACGAAACCCTGAGCTACCCGACGCAATACGACCAGACGCTGTATGCGAGCGTCGAGCAGGCGTTCAATATGGGCGCGGTGGCGGTCGGGGCGACGATTTATTTCGGCTCCGAAGAGTCGCGCCGCCAGATTGAAGAGATTTCTGCCGCGTTTGAGCGCGCGCATGAGCTTGGCATGGTGACGGTGCTGTGGGCGTATCTGCGTAACAGCGGCTTTAAGAAAGATGGCGTTGATTACCACGCAAGCGCCGACCTGACCGGGCAGGCCAACCATCTCGCGGCGACCATCGGCGCGGATATCGTGAAGCAGAAGATGGCGGAGAACAACGGCGGCTACAGCGCGCTGAAATTCGGCTATACCGACGATCGCGTCTACAGCAAGCTGACCACCGATAACCCTATCGATCTGGTGCGCTACCAGCTGGCGAACTGCTATATGGGCCGCGCGGGGCTAATCAACTCGGGCGGCGCGTCCGGCGGCGAGGCGGATCTCACCGACGCGGTACGCACAGCGGTTATCAACAAACGCGCGGGCGGCATGGGGCTTATCCTGGGTCGTAAGGCGTTTAAGAAAACGATGGCCGACGGCGTGAAGCTGATTAACGCGGTGCAGGACGTCTACCTGGATAAGCGTGTAACCATCGCCTGACGGCGGTGACGTTATGCGAAAACGCGCCTGCGGGCGCGTTTTTTGTTGGCGCAAAGGGTAGGGCCGGAAATGGCGGGTGTGCGTTACTTACCCACCCTGCAAACAAAAGAGACATTGAATGCCTTAATGGTGGGTGCGCGTTGCTTACCCACCCTACAACATTAAATATTTCTGTAGGGCGGGTAAGCGAAGCGCACCCGCCATCAAAATCACCGGGCACTCGCCACATCGGCTTATTTCAACAGCGGACAATCCGGCGGCAGGCGGCAATGTAGCGCGCCGGGCTTGATAACAATACGGAACTGCTGGCCGCTCAGTGGCTCGCCGTCGAGGTTAAACGTGATGTCGTGCGGCGCCGTTATCTCAAACCAGGCCGACGCGCCGTCGATAATATTCGGACTCTCTTCCGGCTGCGTCAGCGTGGTAAAGAGCGCCGGTAGCAGCTCTTCGCCGGTGAAAATACGCAGCTGCAGCAGGCCATCGTTAATCAGCGCCCCAGGGCACAGCTCCTGCCCACCGCCCGCCTGACGCCCGTTACCGATGCCGATAACCAGCGCGTCGCCCTGCCAGTGAAAATTCTCGCCGCGAATTTCGCAGCGGTCCGCTTTCAGGGTGTCCATACGCATCAGGCCGTGGATGAGATACGACACGCCGCCAAGCGCCGCCTTCAGCCGCTCCGGCGTTTCGGTGGTAATGCGGGTGCCAAACCCGCCCGTCGCCATGTTGATAAACCAGGCTTTATCATTCACCTGAGCAATATCAACAGGCACCGCGCGGCCCTCGACCGCAAGCTTTAGCGCCAGTTCGATATCGTCCGGCACGCCGACGCTTGTCGCAAAATCATTGGCGGTGCCGAGCGGCACCAGGCCGAGCGCCGGACGTTTCTCTTCAGCGACCGCCGCCAGCGCCGCCGCCACTTCGTTAATCGTGCCGTCGCCGCCTGCGGCGATCACCGTCTCTGCTCCCCGTTCCGCCGCCTCATTGACATAGCGCGCCGCGTCGCCCTTTTCCCAGGTCACGCGCACATCCAGCGGGTGGCCCTGCTCGCGCAGCAGTTTTACGCTGCCGCGCAACACGTCATTGTCAGCGCTTTTACCATTTAAAATCAGAAACGAACCGGGGGAACGGGACATGAATGCACTCCTGTGAATACGTATTCACAGAGTTTATCGCAGAGTCTGGCGAGTCGCTTAAGAACTGGCTGAAAGGACAAAAAAATAAGCCTGCGTAAGGGAGATTACGCAGGCTGAAGGAGGTGGTTCCTGGTACAACTGGCATTTATGGTTTATGTTTTTCAGCGCCAGGGATAGTAACCGCTTTAAACATGACGGTGTGTGATCCCCTCCGAAGAAACATTCGCGCGATAAAAATAACCCCTATAAATTATTTACTGTGTGGATTCCTGGTGGTCTGGCCAGAGAAATTACGCATCAACAGCGCATATTCCAGTGTTAAATCCTCAGGAACAGGCATCCAGATGGTATATCCGTCTCCCGGCGCGACCTCCATCTTTTCCCCTTTGGCGTTTTCCATATGCTCCAGCGTAAAGCTGATATTGCCCTGCGGCGTCATCAGCTCCAGGCTGTCGCCGAGCGAGAATTTGTTTTTCACCGCCACCGCCGCCAGCGCGCCGTTGCGCTCGCCGGTGAATTCGCCGACAAACTGCTGGCGGTCCGACACCGAATAGCCATATTCATAATTCTGATAGTCATCATGGGTGTGACGACGCAGGAAGCCTTCGGTATAACCGCGGTGCGCGAGACCTTCCAGCGTCTCCAGCAGGCTCGGGTCGAACGGTTTGCCGGCGGCGGCGTCGTCAATCGCCCGGCGATAGACCTGGGCTGTGCGCGCGCAGTAGTAAAACGACTTGGTGCGGCCTTCGATTTTCAGCGAGTGCACGCCCATTTTCGTCAGCCGTTCGACATGCTGAATGGCGCGCAAATCTTTGGAGTTCATGATGTAGGTGCCGTGCTCGTCTTCGAACGCGGTCATGTACTCGCCGGGACGCTGCGCCTCTTCAATCATAAAAACTTTGTCGGTGGGCGCGCCGATGCCGAGCGTCGGCTCGACGTTCTGCACCGGGATAGGCTCATGAATGTGAACGATATTGCCGACGCTGTCTTCTTTGCCTTCCTGCACGTTATATTCCCAGCGGCAGGCGTTGGTGCAGGTGCCCTGGTTCGGGTCGCGTTTGTTGATGTAGCCGGAAAGCAGGCAGCGGCCGGAGTAGGCCATGCAGAGCGCGCCGTGCACGAAAATCTCCAGCTCCATTTCCGGCACCTGTTCGCGGATTTCAGCGATCTCTTCCAGCGATAACTCGCGAGAGAGAATGACGCGCGTCAGCCCCATCTGCTGCCAGAATTTCACCGTCGCCCAGTTCACCGCGTTGGCCTGCACCGAGAGGTGAATATCCATCTGCGGGAAGTGTTCGCGCACCAGCATAATCAGGCCAGGGTCGGACATAATCAGTGCGTCCGGCCCCATCTCAACCACCGGCTTGAGGTCGCGGATAAAGGTTTTCAGCTTGGCGTTGTGCGGCGCGATGTTCACCACGACGTAGAATTTTTTGCCAAGCGCGTGGGCTTCGTTGATGCCGAGCTGCAAATTCTCGTGGTTGAATTCGTTATTGCGCACGCGCAGCGAATAGCGCGGTTGCCCGGCATAGACCGCATCGGCACCATAAGCGAAGGCGTAACGCATATTTTTCAGCGTTCCCGCCGGCGAAAGAAGTTCGGGTTTAAACATGATGGACTCGTTCTGATCTCAGGTCAGCGCCGCTTCAACAGTGAAGCGGTGGGGGGCGCGTTTACCCCCACGTTAAGGGCGGGAATTGTAGCGCCAGCGGCGCAGGGGTGCAAACCGTTACGGGGCTTAGGGGCGTGAGGTGGGTGCGCTGCGCTTACCCACCCTACGAAACTGGAGTAAGCGGAAATATGCGGGTACGGTGACATCGTTCCGTTCGCCATCACGCCGCGTTTATATGTGCGTCTTCCTCATGCGAACGTGCAAAGGGGGGCTCGCCGCCGCCCCCTTAACACGTTCGCGTGAATCAGGGTGACAGAGATAATCTGCGTTCTGGCGAACGGAACCGGTTACCGGGCGTGCATCTTCATCGGGCCCGTGTATCCGCCGTGTAGGCGATATCTATACTACTCGCCCTGCATCCGCCTCCCAGCGGTAGCCCACGCCGTACACGGCGCGGATAAACGGCTGGTCATCGTCGAGCGCCTCAAGCTTGCGGCGCAGGTTTTTGATATGGCTGTCGATGGTGCGATCGGTCACCACGCGGTAGTCGTCATACAGATGGTTCAGCAACTGCTCGCGGGAAAACACCTTGCCCGGCTCGCTGGAAAGCGTCTTCAACAGACGGAACTCGGCGGGCGTCAGGTCGAGCGGCTTCTGCCGCCAGCTCGCCTGGAAGCGGCCTTCATCGATAACCAGCGGGCTCTGAGCGTCCAGCGCCTGCAAATCGCGCTGCGGCTTGCAGCGGCGAAGGATGGTTTTCACGCGCGCCACCACCTCGCGCGGGCTGAACGGCTTGCAGATATAATCATCGGCGCCAATCTCAAGGCCCAGCAGGCGGTCGATTTCTTCGATTCTGGCGGTCACCATCACTATCGGCACTTCGGAAAAGCGGCGAATTTCCCGGCACAGCGTCAGCCCGTCGGTGCCAGGCAGCATCAGATCCAGCAGGATCAAATCCGGCGGCGTCTGGCGCACATAGGGCAGCACCTTATCGCCGTGATTAATCAGCGTCGGCGCATAGCTGGCCGCCCGCAGGTAATCCACCAGCAGCGCGCCAAGTTTCGGCTCATCCTCAACAACCAGAATGCGCGGGGTTTTGTCGTCAATCGGTAACTCTGTCATACGTCTCCCGGAAGGATGGCATCAAGCGGTAAGGATACGGTAATGCTAACACCGCCTGATGAGGAATGATCGGCGCTAATGGTACCGCCATGCGCCGCCACGATATTGGCGCAGATGGCGAGGCCGAGACCCGAACCGCCGCTGGCGCGGTTGCGCGAGCCTTCGGCGCGGTAAAAGCGCTCAAACAGTTTCGCGAGCTGCTCGTCGCTCACGCCCGGCGCGCTGTCGCTAAAGCGCAGCACAAAGCGGGCTCCCTGGCACTCGCCCTGAATCAACAGACCGCCGCCCGCGTCCGTGTAGCGCAGGCTGTTTTCCAGCAGATTATTAAACAGCTGCATCAGCCGGTCGCGGTCGCCGAACAGCGTGACGTTTTCCGGCAGCGATAAGTTGAGCGTCAACCCGCGCGCTGCGAAGCGCTCGCGGAACGCGCCAGCGGCCACTTCGATGAGCGCGACGATCTCCAGCGGTTTTTTCTGGTAAGCGAGCGCGCCCTCGTCGGAGAGCGACAGCTGATGTAAATCGTCCACCAGTTTGGTCAGCGTGCCCACTTCTGCCTGTAACGAGGCGACGGACTCCGGCGTAAACTGGCGCACGCCGTCCTGAATCGCCTCCAGCTCGCCGCGCAGCACGGCAAGCGGCGTGCGCAGTTCGTGCGAAATATCCGCCATAAAGGCCTGGCGCATCTGCTGGTTTTTCTCAAGCGTACTGGCGAGCTGGTTGAAATCCTGCGCCAGACGGCCCAGTTCATCCTGGCCGGTGGCGACGACGCGGGCCGTGAAATCGCCCGCTGCGAGCCGGTGCGTGCCTTCCACCAGCCGTTTTACCGGCGCCAGCAGGCCGCGCGCCAGCAGCAGCGTGGCCGCCGCGGCCAGCAGCGTCGAGAGCGCGACGATAAGCCAGCTGGTGCGCCGCTGCTGTTTATCGAAATTAATATCGGTGCTGCGCGTCAGGCGCTCCACCGGTGAGGCGATGACCCAGCCGACGCGTTTGCCGTCGACGACAATCGCGCGCCGCGCGCCATCCTGCGGCACCGGCGAGCGCGGGCCGACCAGCACCGTCTGATCGGCGTCCACCACCCAGAACTGCGTGCGCCAGCCGTGCGGCGGCATATGAGGCGGCGGCCCCCGGTCTGGCGGCGGCGGGCCGTCGTGGGCGTTCTCCCGCTCGAAAGAGCGTAAAATCTGGAACACCACGCGATCGTTATGGCGCAGAAACCCCCAGTCGCCGTGCTGCTGATATTGTTCGCTCAGCGCGTCGCTTAGCAGCGCCAGCCGCTGCTCGTTGCCATGTTTGATGTAGTCGATAAAGCCGCGCTCAAAGCTAAAGCGCACCGCCCAGTGCATCGTAATTAACAGCAGAATGCAGGTAGCGAAAATGGCCAGAAACAGCTTGCCCATAATGCCGGGCCGCCAGAACCTCATGAAGCTCTCCTTTTGCGCCGCGCGATCGCGGTGTTTTTACTGATATCCTTCGGGACGCGGGCAAACACCAGCGCGGGCACGGCGATAATGAGCGCCATGCACAGGTACGTCCAAAGGAAGATCCCGTGCGCGTCGCTGCTGTCAGCGGCCAGATGGTTATGGCCGAACGCGCCGAGCAGCAGGCCCGCGAGGGTCACGCCGAGGCTCATGGCGAGCTGCATCACCATTGAGAGCATACTGTTGCCGCCGCTCGCCATCTCATCCGGCAGGTCGCGCAGCGTCAGGGTGTTCATTGCCGAGAAGCGCACCGAGTTAATCATTCCCTGCAAGAGCAGCACCAGCGGCAGCAGCCAGTACCCGCCCGCGAGCGCCACGCCCATAAACAGCACGCTCACCAGCGCCAGTCCGAGCGTGGAGGCCACCAGCACCCGGCGATAACCAAAGCGGTTCACCACCTGCACCACGATGCGCTTCATCCCCATGCTGCCAAGCACCATCGGGATCATCATCAGGCCAGCGTGAAACGGCGAAAACCCGAGGCCAATCTGTAAAAAGACCGGCGTCATAAACGGCAGCATCCCGCTGCCGATGCGCCCGCATAAGCTGCCGAACAGCCCGAGCGAAAAGGTGCGGGTCTCGAAAAGCCGCAGGCTGAACAGCGCCCGCTCGTTGCCGCGCGCGTGCCACAGATAGAGCAGCACCGCCGCGCTGCCGCCCGCTACCAGCGCGCCGAGCCCGGCGGCGGAAAGACCGGTACTCTTGTAGCCATCAAGCGCTATCGTCAGCGCCGCCATGCCGAAGGCGAGCAGCAGAAAACCGGAGAAATCGAACCGCCGCGTTTGCATCGTGTAGTTCGGCATCAGCCACAGCGTCGCGGCGGCACCCGCCATGCCGACCGGCAGGTTAATCAGAAAGATCCAGTGCCACGAGGCGTACTCCACCAGTAGCCCGCCGAGCGCCGGGCCGAGCAGCGGCCCGACCTGGCCTGGCAGCGTGACAAAGGTCATCGCGGCCATGTATTGATCGCGCGGGACGATTTTCATCACCGTCAGCCTGCCGACCGGTACCATCATCGCGCCGCCGACGCCCTGCAACACCCGCGCCGCCACCAGCTCGTCGAGCGTTGACGACCAGGCGCAAAACAGCGAGCCGAGCGTAAACAGCACAATGGCGCAGAAGAAGATATTGCGCACCCCGACGCGGTCCGCCAGCCAGCCGCTCGCGGGCAGCATCACCGCCACCGTCAGCACGTAGGAGACAATCACCATGTGCATCCGCAGCGGGCTCTCTCCGAGGCTCGCGGCCATGGAGGGCAGGGCGGTGTTAACGATAGTGGTGTCCAGCGCCTGCATAAAAAAGCCGAAGGCGACAATCCACAATTGCCAGCGCACGTTCTGGGGCAGGTCGGTCATAGGCTATTCGCTCGTGGTCACGGGGTCCTCAGGTTTCGCCCGGCGCGTAAAACGCAGGCGCAGTCGGTCGAAGAAGAGGTAGACCACCGGCGTGGTGTAGAGCGTCAGCAGCTGGCTCATCACCAGGCCGCCGACGATCGTAATGCCGAGCGGCTGGCGCAGCTCCGCGCCGTCGCCGCTCGCTATCATGAGCGGCAGCGCGCCGAACAGCGCCGCCAGCGTCGTCATCATGATCGGCCGAAAACGCAGCAGGCAGGCCTGGAAAATCGCCTCGCGGGCGGTCAGCTCGCCGCTGCGCTGGGCCTCCAACGCGAAGTCCACCATCATTATCGCGTTCTTCTTCACGATACCAATCAATAGCATAATACCGATAAGCGCGATGAGGCTAAACGGGGCGTCGAACGCCTCCAGCGCCAGTAACGCCCCGACGCCCGCCGAAGGGAGCGTGGAAAGGATAGTCAGCGGGTGCACGTAACTTTCATACAGCATCCCCAGCACGATATAGACCGTGGCGATGGCGGCCAGGATCAGGATTACCTGCGAATTCATGGTGTCCTGGAACACCTGCGCCGTGCCCGCGAAGCTGCCGCGCACCGACGACGGCACGCCGAGCGAGGTCATGGCGCGGGTGATGACGTCGCTCGCCTCGGAGAGCGAGACGCCGGTCGGCAGGTTAAACGCGATGGTCGATGCCGCCGACAGCCCCTGATGGTTCACCGACAGCGGCGCGTTGGCGGGCCGCCATGTCGCGAACCACGAGAGCGGGACCGGCTTGCCTTCGCTGTTCAGCACGAACATCTGATTCAGCGCACTGATGTCCTGGGTGTAGCGCGGGTCGACCTCCATCACCACTTTGTACTGGTTCAGCGGCTGGTAGATGGTCGAAATCTGGCGCTGGCCGAACGCGTTATTCAGCAGGCTGTTGGCGTCCTGCACGCTGATCCCTAAGCGCGCCATCGATTCACGATCGTAGACCAGGCTCATCTCCGCGCCGTTATCCTGCTGGTCAGAGTTGACGTCGGCAAGCTGCGGTAGGGCGGAGAGCGCCTGGCGGATTTTCGGCTCCCATTGGCGCAGCGCCGCGAGATCGTCTGACAGCAGCGTGTACTGGTAGCTGGCGTTCGACTGGCGTCCGCCGACGCGGATATCCTGCACCGCCATTAAAAACAGGCTGGCGCCGGGCTCTTTGGCGAGCTTCTTACGCAGCCGGTCAATCACCTGCTGGGCGCTCTCTGTGCGCTCGCCGAGCGGTTTGAGCGAGATAAACATCATGCCGCTGTTGACCCGCGAGCCGCCGGTAAAGCCAGTAACGTTATCCACCGCCGGATCGTCGCGGATGATTTTCATGAAATCCTGTAACTTGCCGCGCATCGCCTGGAACGAGATGCTCTGGTCGGCCTGAATGCCGCCCATCAGCCGCCCGGTGTCCTGCTCGGGGAAAAAGGTTTTCGGAATGGAAATATAGAGCCAGACGTTCAGCGCGATGGTCGCCAGCAACACCACGCCCACCAGCCGCGCGTGATTCAGCACCCAGCCGAGCGAGCGGGCGTAGCCGCCCTGAAGCGCCAGCAGCAGCCGGTTGATACCGGTGCGGCGCGTTTCCTTCGGCGCGCGGGTTTTCAGTAGCCAGCCGCACATCATCGGCGTGAGCGTGAGCGACACCACCAGCGAAATCCCGATAGCCACCGACAGCGTCACCGCGAATTCGCGGAACAGCCGCCCCGGCAGGCCGCCCATCAGCAGCAGCGGCAGGAACACCGCCACCAGCGAGAGGCTCATGGAGAGCACGGTAAAGCCCACCTCGCGCACGCCCTGCAGCGCCGCCTGGAGCGGCTTCATGCCCGCTTCCAGATGGCGTGAGATATTCTCCAGCACCACAATGGCGTCATCCACCACAAAACCCGTGGCGATGGTCAGCGCCATCAGCGAGAGGTTATTCAGGCTGAAGCCGCACAGGTACATGGCAGCGAAGGTGCCGACGAGCGACACCGGCACCGCGACGGCGGGGATAAGCGTCGCGCGCCCGGAGCGCAGGAACAGAAAGACCACCAGAATCACCAGCGCGACGGAAATCGCCAGCGACTGTTCCACCTCTTTAAGCGACGCGCGAATCGTCGGCGAGCGGTCCTGCGCTATTTGCATATCGATGGCGGCGGGAATGGTCTCGCGTAGTTCAGGCAGCGCGCCGCGGATGCGATCCACGGTGTCGATGATGTTGGCTTCCGGCAGCTTGCGGATCATCAGCAGGATCGCTGGTTTGGCGTTGGTCATGCCCGCGTTGCGCACGTCCTGCACCGAATCGGTCACTGTCGCCACGTCGCTTAACTGCACCGCCGCGCCGTTGCGGTAGTGAATGACCAGCGGCGCATATTCGGCAGCAGTTTTCAGTTCATCGTTGGTCTGCAACTGCCAGCGCTGCTGCGCGCCTTCAATCGCGCCCTGCGGGCGGCGCACGTTGGCGTTGCTGATGGCGCTACGCACCGCGTCCAGCGATACGCCCTGGTTAAACAGCGCCTGCGGGTTTAGCGCCACGCGCACGGCGGGCAGCGAGCTGCCGCCGACATCGACATCGCCCACGCCGTCGATTTGCGCGATGGTCTGGGCGAGCTGTGTCGAGGCGTAGTCATACAGCTCGCCCTGGGAGTAGGTGTCCGAGGTGAGCGTCAGGATCATAATTGGCGCGTCGGACGGGTTCGCTTTGCGGTACGTCGGGCGCGAGGGCATGCCGCTTGGCAGGAGGCTCTGCGCGGCGTTGATGGCCGCCTGCACGTCGCGCGCCGCGCCGTTGATATCGCGGTCGAAGTTAAACTCCAGAATAATGCGCGTGCTGCCAAGCGAGCTCGACGAGGTCATCTCATTGACGCCCGCGATGCGCCCGAGCGAGCGCTCAAGCGGCGTCGCCACCGACGACGCCATGGTCTCCGGCGACGCGCCAGGCAGCGAGGCGCTCACCATAATGACCGGGAAATCCACCTGCGGCAGCGGGGCCACCGGCAGCAGCCGGAAGCCCAGCACGCCGCAGAGCGTCACGGCGATGGAGAGCAGGATGGTCGCGACCGGGCGGTAGATAAAGAGCGCGTAAAACTTCACTTACGCCTCCTCTTCACGGCGGGGAAAGCGACGGCGCACGGCATGGCCCAGGCGGTCGAACAGCAGGTAAATGACTGGCGTGGTAAAGAGCGTCAGCACCTGGCTTACCAGCAAGCCGCCCACCATGCCGATGCCGAGCGGACGCCTGAGCTCCGCGCCGACGCCGGTGCTTAACATCAGCGGCAGCGCGCCGAGCAGCGCGGCGAGCGTGGTCATCAGGATCGGTCGAAAACGCAGCAGGCAGGCCTGGTAAATCGCCTCGCGCGGCGACATGCCCTGTTCGCGCTCGGCGGCCAGGGCGAAGTCGATCATCATGATGGCGTTCTTCTTGACGATGCCTATCAGCAAAATGATGCCGATGATGGCGATAACGTCCAGCTCCGCCCCGGCGATAAGCAGCGCCAGCAGCGCGCCGACGCCCGCGGTGGGCAGCGTTGAAAGAATAGTGATGGGGTGAATAAAGCTTTCATAGAGCACGCCCAGCACGATATACATCGCCACCACCGACGCCACAATCAGCCAGACGGTGCTGCCGAGCGCTGCCTGAAACGCCAGCGTGCTGCCCTGGAACTGGGTGGTTATCTCCGCCGGAAAGGCGAGATCCGCCTCCGCCTGGGTGATGGCCTCGACCGCGTCGCCGAGCGAATAGCCCGTCGGCACGTTGAAGGAGAGCGTGGTGGATGGGAACTGGTCCAGATGGTTAATGGTAAGCGGCCCTAAGCGCTGTTCTACGCTTGCGATAGCGCTGAGCGGCACCATGCCGCCATCGCTGCTGGTAAGGCGAATGCTGTCGAGCGCGTTGAGGCCGGGCGTCGCGGCGGTGTCATGCTCCAGCACCACCCGATACTGGTTGGCCTGGGTATAAATGGTGGAGATCAGCCGCTGGCCAAAGGCGTTATACAGCGCGTTATCGACGTCGTTCATGCTGATGCCGAGCCGGCTGGCGCTGGCGCGATCCACATTCACGAAGGCCACCAGCCCTTTATCCTGCCAGTCGCTGCTGACGTCCGCGAGCTGCGGCAGCGTTTTCAGCCGCTCTGTGAGCTTTGGCACCCATGTGCTGAGCGCCTCCAGCGAGTTGGCCTGGAGCGTGAACTGATACTGCGTGCGGCTCACTTGGGTATCGATAGTGAGATCCTGCGTCGGTTGCAGATAGAGCGTCGCGCCCGGCACGCTGGCGGCAGCGGTCTGGAGACGCGCAATCACCGTCTGGACACGGTCATCGCGTTCATCCAGCGGTTTTAAGTTGATTTGCAGCCGCGCGCTGTTCAGCGACGGGTTGGTGCCGTCGACGCCGACGAACGAGGTCATGCTCTCGACCGCCGGATCGTTGAGGATAACGTCGGCCACCGCGCGCTGGCGCTCGGCCATGCTGGCAAAGGAGACAGACTGCGGCGCCTGGAGCGTACCCTGAATAATGCCGTTGTCCTGCACCGGGAAAAACCCTTTCGGGATAACCACCCACAGCAGCACGGTGAGCGCCAGCGTGCCGACCGCGACGCCAAGCGTCAGCCACGGATGGTTCAGCACCCGCTTGAGCCACTGTCCGTAACGGGCAATCACACGGTTAATCACGCGCTCTGAGGCACGCGAAAAGCGGTTCTGTTTGCGCAGCGATTCATGGCTTAACATCCGCGCGCACATCATCGGCGTCAGCGTCAGCGAGACTACGGCGGAAATCAAAATGGCCACCGCCAGCGTTACCGCAAACTCACGGAACAGACGGCCCACAATGTCGCCCATAAACAGCAGCGGGATCAGCACCGCTATTAGCGAGAAGGTGAGCGAGATGATCGTAAAGCCGATTTCGCCCGCGCCCTTGAGCGCTGCGACCAGCGGCTTTTCGCCTTTCTCGATATAGCGCGAGATGTTCTCAATCACCACAATGGCGTCATCCACCACAAAACCGGTGGCGATGGTCAGCGCCATTAACGTCAGGTTGTTGATGGAGAAATCGAGAAACACCATAAGCGCGAATGTGCCGACCAGCGAGAGCGGCACCGCGACCGCCGGGATAATGGTCGCCGGAACGTTGCGCAGGAACAGGTAGATAATCATCACCACCAGCGCTATCGCCAGCATCAGCTCGAACTGGGTGTCGTTGACCGAGGCGCTGATATTGGTGGTGCGATCCGTCAGCACATTCACCTGCACCGATTTCGGCAGGCTCTCGGTGAGCTGCGGCAGCAGCTTCTGGATAGTTTCAGCGGTGGTAATGATATTCGCGCCCGGCTGGCGCTGGACGTTCATCACAATCGCGGGCTGTTTATTGGCCCAGGCGCCGAGCCAGGCGTTTTCCGCGCCTTGCTCGACTTTCGCCACGTCGCCAAGCCGCACCGGCGCGCCATTCTGGTACGCGATAATCAGGTTGCGGTACTCGTCGGCGGATTTCATCTGATCGTTGGCGGAGAGCGTCACTGCGCGCTCGGGGCCGTCGAAACTGCCTTTCGCCGAATTGACGTTCGCGCTGGTAATGGCGGTGCGCACCGTTTCGCTGTTAAGGCCCAGCGACGCCAGCGCCTGCGCGTTGAGCTTCACCCTCACCGCCGGGCGCTGCCCGCCGGAGAGCGTCACCAGCCCCACACCCGATACCTGTGAAATACGCTGCGCGACGCGGGTTTCCACCATATCTTCCACCTGGGTCATCGGCAGGGCCGAGGAGGTGACCGCAAGCGTCATGATGGGCGGGTCCGCCGGATTGACTTTGCTGTAAACCGGCGGGTTAGGGAGATCGTCCGGCAGCAGGTTGGTGGCGGCATTAATCGCCGCCTGCACTTCCTGTTCGGCGACATCGAGCGGTAGCGTCAGCTGAAACTGTAGCGTGACGACCGACGCGCCGCCCGCGCTCTGCGACGCCATCTGCTTTAAGCCTGACATCTGGCCGAACTGTCGCTCCAGCGGCGCGGTAATGGCGGAGGTCACCACGTCCGGGCTGGCGCCGGGGTAGAGCGTCACGACCTGGATGGTCGGGTAGTCCACTTCCGGCAGCGCAGAGACCGGCAGAAAACGGTAGCCGATGATCCCGGCAAGCAGGATCGCCACCATCAACAGCGTGGTGGCGACGGGGCGCAGAATAAACAGGCGGGACGGGCCGCCCGTGGCGCTCGGAGGTAACACCTGCATCAGGAACGCGCTCCTTTGGCCGCGCGGGCGCTGTCGGTCGTGGCGCGCTCGCCGCGTTCAGGCTTTGCGGTATCCGTCGCCGCCTGCGCGGCCACCACCTCGACCTTCGCCCCTTCGGTCAGGCGGTCGATGCCGTCTGTCACCACGCGATCGCCTGCCGAGAGACCCGCGGTGATCACCACGCTTTCGCTGTCCTGAATGCCGGTCGTGACGGTGTGCTTACTCACTTTGTTGTCATCATTGAGCACCCAGACGAAATGGCCCTCGTTGCCCATCTGCAGCGCGGCGGTCGGGATCACCACGGCGTTCTGCTGGGTGTCGATAAGCATCCGGGCGTTTACAAACTGATTCGGGAAAAGCGCGTCGTCCTCATTGGCGAAGCGCGCTTTGAGCTTGATAGTGCCGGTGGTGGCGTCAATCTGGTTATCGAGGCTCAGCAGTTCGCCGCTACTGAGCTTCGTGCTATTGGTGCGATCCCAGGCTTCCACCGTCAGGGTTTTGCCCGCTTTCTGCGCCTGCATGACGGCGGCGATATTGCTCTCCGGCAGGGTAAAGACCAGATCTATCGGGTGCGTCTGCGTCAGCACCACGAGGCCCGTCGTGTCGCCGCTGGAAATCTGATTGCCGATGTCCACCTGTTTTAAGCCGACGCGCCCGTCGATGGGCGCGGTGATGCGGCTCCAGTCAAGCTGCAACTGCGCGCTGGCGACCGCCGCTTCATCGGCTTTCAGCGTGCCTTCGGTTTCGCTGACCAGCGCCTGCTGGGCGTCGAGCTCCTGGCGTGAGACCAGATTCGTTTTGCCAAGCTGCTGGTAGCGCGCCAGGTCGCGGCGGGCGTTGGCGAGCGTCGCGCGGTCTTTGGCAAGCTGCCCCTGCGCCTGAGCGAGCGCCACCTTAAACTGGCTCGGGTCGATTTCGGCGAGCAGATCGCCGGCTTTAACCTGCTGGCCTTCTTTGAAGTGAATGGCCATCAGCTGGCCGTCCACGCGGCTGCGCACCGTGACGGTGTTCGCGGCGGTGATCGTGCCAAGCCCCGTGAGGTAGCGCGGCACCGCTTCGCTGCGGGCCGTCGCGGCCTGAACCGGCGCGGGCGCGCCGCCTGCGCGCATCCCTGCGCGACCGTGCGGCGCGCTGCCGGAGGGCGCGTCGGTGGCGGCGCTTCGCCAGTAAAGGAGAGCGGCAAGGGCTGCGACAATGACGCAGGCGATAATCCACCCGCGTTTTTTAACCGTGCTTTTCATAAGCGGTACGTCTTCTTTTCCTGAAACGATTAGGCGTAATGATACAAGTTTAGTGAGCCTTCACCGTGGAAAGATGGAGGAAATATGAAACACCGTTTAGAAGTGTCCGAATAAGGCAGGTTTACGAGCCTTCTCGCAGAGGCGTAATCCTTTTCTGACAGCCCCTTAAGACCCTTATTAAAGTATGGTTTTGTGCTCGGATATAAACTATAGTTTATGAGGGATGGGTATGACATGGACGGTGATTTTTACCCCGCATTTTTATAAGTGGTATCAAAAACAGCCAGAAGGATTACAGGATCGTATCGCCGCGCTGTTATGGAATTTACGCCACAGCGGCCCGTTGGTCGGGCGTCCGCTGGTGGATACGATAAAAGGCTCGCGGATCCCCAATCTGAAAGAGCTGCGCGTTCAGTATGGCGGTTCGCCGTGGCGGGTATTTTTTGCCTTTGATCCAACCCGTCAGGCTGTGGTGCTGTGTGCAGGCAACAAGCGCGGTCACAAAGATTTTTATAAAACCTTAATCACGCAGGCGGAGACGGCGTTCTTCCAGCATCTACAAATAATGGAGTGTAAAAATGAAAACGCTTGATAATGTGATGGCGGAGTTTACGCCAGAGCGGCAGGCTGAGATCCTGCGCATGGCCGATGAAATCGCCCTTGAACACGGGCTGCCGCGCCTTCGCGAAGAGCGAGCCTTCTCGCAGCAGCAGCTGGCGGCGTTAATGGGCGTCACGCAGCCCGCTATCGCCGCCATCGAACAGCGCGGAAAGGAGATAAAACTGTTAACGCTTAAACGCTATGTCGAAGCGCTGGGCGGCAAGCTGTCCCTGCTGGTTGAGCTGCCCGAAGGCAGCAAAATCATTCCTGTTTAACGCGGTTACGCAAACACCACCTGCGCCCAGCGTGCGAGCCCGGCGGTGACCGAGCCGAAATCATCGCCGCCCTGAACCGGAATGCCCGGCAGCTGGGTTTGCAGCGCCTCGCGAATAAGCGGCGAACGCGCGCTGCCGCCGGTGAGGTAAATGACATCCGGACGTTCATTACTGGTATCCAGCGCCAGCGTCACCTGCTCCAGAATGCGCTGCAGCGGCGGGTTCAGCGCGAGCGCCAGCGCCTGCTGCGTGATGTCGCAGCTGAGATCGGCGGCGATAAACGGCAGCGCGGTCCGGCACTCCGGAGCCTGCGAAAGCGCGATTTTGCTCTCTTCCGCCGCCCGCACCAGCCGGTAGCTGAGACGCTGACGCCAGACCTTCTGCAACAGCGCCACTTTTTGCGGCTCGCGGGCGTCACGCACTAAATCCGCCAGCAGGCGGCCGCACGCGGCGCTGTAAAAGTCGCTCTGCGCCGGAACATCGTTGATAGCGCACGCGTTCCACCATGGCAGCACCGGCAGCGAGGTGCCTTTTTCCGTTTCGCCGCCCATGCCGAGCAGCGGCATCAGCTGTTTAAACGCCAGCGCGATATCCAAATCGTTACCGCCGACGCGACAGCCGCTGTGGCCCAGCAGGCTCTGATCCCGGTCGCGGCGCGCGCGCCACTGCGGGCCCATCAGCAGTAGCGAGCAGTCGGTAGTGCCGCCGCCGATATCCACGACCAGCACGCGCTGCTCCTGGCGTAGCGTGGCTTCGAAATCCAGGCCGGCTGCGACCGGCTCATACTGAAAGACGACGTCGCGAAAACCGGCACGGTGCGCCGCGCGCTCAAGGATGCCCTGCGCCTGCTGGTTGGCGTCATCGCCGCCGAGCCCCTGGAAGTTAATCGGGCGGCCAATCACCGCCTGGTCTATCTCCGCGTTCGCCTGTTCCTGCGCCGTGTTGCGGATATGCACCATCATCGCGCAGACCAGATCTTCAAACAGCGCAACCTGCTGCGGCTTCAGGCCGCTGGCGCCGAGAAACGATTTCGGCGACTTCACGAACCAGACCTCTTCCGGGTCGTCCATATACTGGCGCAGCGCACTCAGGCCGAACTGCACGCTGGCGGGCGTCACGTCGATGCTCTCTTCGCGGTTATAGCTGACCGCGCGGCGCAGCAGCGCCTGCGTTTCTGCGCCGCTCGCCTCGACGTTCTGATGGCGGTAGAGCCACTCGCTCACCGCTTCGCGCACCGGCGCGCCAATCATCGATGGCAGTAGCGTCGAACCCTGCTCAAGCGGCAGCATCTGCGGCGCGCCGTCGCGCATAATGGCCACCGAACAGTTCGCGGTGCCGTAGTCAAAACCGATAAACATTCACATTTCCCCATGCCGTGAAGAAGGGGGGCGACTTTAGCGAAATGTCGCGTCGGCGGCAATATGGAATAACCGCGCAAGGCAAAAAAAGGCCGCAGCGATTAAGCTAAAGAAATCAAAAACAAAGGAGACGCTATGTTTACGCTTCGCTATCAGCCGCCTTACGACTGGCCGTGGATGTTACGCTTTCTCGGCGACCGTGCCGTGGCGGGCATTGAAGAGGTGAGCGAAACCCGCTACCGGCGCACGCTGGCGATCGGCGCGCATCAGGGGTGGTTTAGCGTCACGCCGCACCCGGAAGACGCGACGCTTGCGCTCACCCTGAGTGACGGGCTGCTGCCGGTGGCGGACGAGGTGCAGGCGCGCGTGGCGCGCCTGTTTGATTTACGCTTCGATCCTGCCCCGATGCTGGAGACGCTCGGCCTGCTCGCCGCTGCACGGCCAGGGCTGCGCCTGCCAGGCTCGGTGGATGTGTTCGAACAGGGCGTGCGCGCCATTCTCGGGCAGCTGGTGAGCGTGGCGATGGCGGCGAAGCTGACCAGCAAAGTAGTGCAGGCGATCGGCACGCCGCTTGAAGACGGCAGCGGCTGGCGCTTTCCCACGCCCGAAGAGATGGCGCGCGCGGAACCCGCCGCGCTCAAAGCGCTCGGAATGCCGCTGATGCGGGCGGGCGCGCTTATTCAGCTTGCGCATGAGCATCTCGACGGGCGGTTTCCGCTCACCTGTCCGCAGGATGTGGCGGCGGGCGTGAAAGCGCTGACGCAGCTGCGGGGTATCGGCACCTGGACTGCCAATTACTTCGCGATGCGCGGCTGGCAGGCGCCCGACGTTTTTCTGCCGGACGACTATCTGATTAAGCAGCGTTTCGCGCCGATGACGCCCGCGCAGATCCGCCGCTATGCCGAACGCTGGCAGCCGTGGCGCACCTACGCGCTGCTGCACATCTGGTACGCCAGCGACTGGCAGACGCCGGTCAGTGAATAGAAAAGTAGCTGGTGGCGAGCCGGGCGGCGAGGGATTGCGTCTGGGCCACCGTTTCGCCATACACCAGATCGATACCCATGCTGGCGAGCGTCTCCAGCAGCGACTGCTGATCGGCGGGCCCGGCGATAGTTTCCAGGCCGAGACGGCGCGCGTTGCCCATCACGATGGTCAGCAGCATCTCGTCCATCAGGCTGGCGTGCGCGTCCATCACCAGATCGCTTGCCACCATAATGTAATCGGCGCACTGCGCGCAGATATGCTCGAACACTTCCAGCTCGCGGCCCACGTGGCTGAGCACAACCCGGCAGCCCGCTTCGCGCAGGCGCAGTAACTGACGGCGCGCGGTCGCGGCGTCCTGCGTCAGTACTTCGCTGCTGACGATAAAATGCAGCAGGCGTGGCGGCAGGTGGCTTGCGTCAAGCTGCGCCAGCAGCGCGTCAAGGCGCTGCGCGTTTAACAGCGTTGCGCCGGAGAGCGTCAGCGCGACGCCGACGCCTTTTGTCGCCACGCAGGCGGCGTGATCACGGAAGAAATCGGCCAGTAGACGCGCGTCCAGCGCCTGCAACAGTTCAGGATCGCTAAGCCCGGCGCGGAAGCTGTGCTCTTCGATCATTTCGCCTTCGCTGGTCCACAGCCGCAGCGACAGCAGCCAGAAGGTCGCGGTTTCCGGCACGCGCGGCGAAGCCACCGGGCGCACCATCAGTATCTGATGGTGTTCGGTTATCATGCGCTGCTGTTCATGGGCGGTGAGGGTGCCGCGGCCATTGTGCTGCTGGTGCGGCTCGTAGACCGTCACCACGCCGCGCCCGGCGTTTTTCGAGGTATAGCAGGCGATATCCGCCTGGGACATCACCTCCTGCGCCTGGTTATTCGCGGCCTCGATAATCGTGATGCCCGCGCTGGCGCCGATGCGGTGCAGGCGGCTCTCCCAGACGAACGGATATTCGTTGATGGCCGCCACGATGCGCTCGGAGATGGTGCGGGCGTTCTCCAGGCTGCAATCCGGCAACAGCAGGCCGAACTCGTCGCCGCCGAGGCGCGCCAGCACGTCGGTCGTGCGCAGCATGCCGAGCATCAGGGAGGCGAGCTCGCGCAGCAGCGCGTCGCCCGCCGCGTGCCCGGCGGAGTCGTTCACCGCTTTAAACCGGTCGAGATCGATATAGACCAGCGCGTGGCGCTGGTGCGTGTCGCTGACGCTTTGCAGCAGGCGTTTCAGGTGCGCTTCAAAGCTTACGCGGTTGGCAAGATGCGTGAGGGCGTCATGCGAGGCGCTGTAGCTGAGCTGGCGCAGCATTTTGCGCGACTCCGTCACATCGTGGATAACCAGCACCGAGCCGATGTTTTCCCCCTCCAGCGTGCTCAGCGGGGTAATGGTGTAATGAATATCGTAATTACCGCCGCTGCGGCAGTGCAGCACCACATCCTGATCGATGCCGGTGCTGGCGTGCGTGGCGTCGCCGCTGTGAATATCTTCAAGCAGCGGGCCGTTATCGCCAAAGGTAATGCGTAAAATCGCGAGCACCGGCTGGCCGATGGCCTCTTCCTGCCGCCAGCCGCTCATCTTCTCCGCCACCGGGTTCATAAAGGTGACATTCATAGCGACATCGGTGCAAATCACCGCCTCGCCGATGGAGTCGAGCGTGATGTGCAGACGCTCTTTTTCCTGGAACAGCGCTTCGTTGAGCTGTTTCACCTCGGTCATATCCATATTAATGCCGAGCAGGCGTTCCACTTCGCCCTGTTTATTGAGCACCCGGTTGGCGAGCGCGCGAATATGGCGCACGCCGTTTTTCACCTGGATGCGAAACTCCAGTTTAAACGGCACGCGGGAGCGCAGCGCCTCCTGAATGGTAGCTTCGGCCTGGGCGACATCTTCTTTTAAAAGCCGCGATTTCCACAGCTGGTACGTCGGGCGGGTGTGCGGCGGCACTTCGTAGAGCTCGAACATGCGCTGATCCCAGGCGATAACCTCAGTGCCAAGCTCCCATTCCCAGATACCGATGCCGCCCGCTTCGTTAGCAAGCGTGATGCGCTCCATCAGGCGCTTATTCACCCACTCGGTGCGCTTAAGGTCGGTGATATCTTCTATCTGGGCGATAAAGTAGAGCGGCGAGCCGTCGCGCTGGCGCACGATAGAAACCGCAAGCAAGGCCCAGACGACGTCGCCCGCGCGGGTGTAGTAGCGTTTTTCCAGCGAATAGTTGTTCATCTCGCCGTTCAGCAGTTTTTCCACCAGCGCCATATCGGCGTGCAGATCTTCCGGGTAGGTGAGCTGCTGAAAACTCATGCTGGCGAGCTGTTCCGGCGTGTAGCCGAGAAACGTGCAGAGCGCTTTATTGACCTGCAAAAAACTGCCTTCGGTGGAGACCAGCGCCATGCCGATGGCGGAGTATTCCATCGCGTTGCGAAAACGCGTTTCGCTCTCGGTGATGAGCTTGCGCTCTTCCCGCGAGGCGTACATCACCATCGTCATCACGTTGGCGGGCAGCAGGATCATTAAAAACGGCAGCCAGGGCGCGTTTACCACGATGCCTTCATGGGGTAAATCGAGCAGCGTCGGATTGGAGGCGATAACGAACGAGACCATCATGACCGTCGCGAGAAAGACCGTGAACGCCTCCAGGCGCGGCAGACGAATGGCGCTCCACATCAGCAGCACAATCACAAACGTGAACGGCCACGGCAGATAGTGCAGCGCCAGCCAGCTGCAGAGTAACGTGATGCACAGCGTCGCCAGGCTTTCGGCCAGCAGACGCGGACTGCGATGACGCAGCAGATAGCGCGCTTTAAAAAGCAGGCCGAGCGGCACCAGCGCCAGCGCGCCGATGGTTTCCGATAAAATCCACACCAGAAATACGCGCAGCGTCACCTCATGCTCGCTGATGACCGCGAGCAGGCAGCCGCCCACCAACGGCGGCAAAACAGCGCTGGCGAGCGCGAGCCGCAACCAGTTGTTGAGGTTTTTAAGCGGGTTATACCAGGGCAGGAGTTTACGCAACAGCGTCGCGCCCACCAGCGCCTCGATAATATTAATGACGGTATAGAGGGGCTCAAGGTGACCGGGCGGAAAGAGCGTCAGCGTCGCCAGCACCGTGCCTGCGCCGCACACCAGTGCGATGGGCACCCACATACGCAAGGCGTGGCGAAAGAACGCCACCATCATGATGGAGGTCGGGAACCACAGTGGGGCCAGCAGCGTGTCGTAAAGCGTCAGCTCAAGCGAAAAGAGCGTAAAAATATAAGTCAGTAGTCCAAGGCTTACTAAGCGCAGCAGTGGATGTGGCGTGGCCGCCAGCTCCTGCTTGTTCTTTTTTTTGGTCATTACCACATAATCCGCATAGGCATTGCCGTCAGGTGCAATACCCGGACGCATCAGGAAAAATGTTTCGGTTATGCTAGTACAAACAATTTACAATTCCTATGGCGGCCGCTCATAAATTAACTGTGGTGAATAATAAAAAGCGCGCCGCAGAACTTTCGCCTTGCTTACTGGCTGTTTACGCAGCAAAAAACCGTCGTTTTGCCCCGCCGGAGGCAACAGAATTTGCGCACTTATTCTCACGATTGCAGCATCGACTGGTATCGATTTAGCGAAATCCCTATAATTGCCGCGTCTGGCGCGACGGCGTCACCCTTCCTTTTCTCTTTATTATGTAAACCAGGTCGCTAATTTATGACTGACAAGTCCCATCAATGCGTCATCATCGGCATCGCCGGCGCATCGGCTTCAGGTAAAAGCCTTATCGCAAGCACCCTCTATCGGGAGCTGCGTGAACAGGTCGGTGATGAACACATTGGTGTTATTCCAGAAGACAGCTATTACAAGGATCAAAGCCATCTGTCCATGGAGGAGCGGGTTAAAACCAACTATGACCATCCCAACGCGATGGATCACAACCTGCTGTTTCAACACCTGCAAATGCTGAAAGCAGGTAAACCCATTGAGCTGCCGGTTTACAGCTACGTGGAACACACCCGTACCGCGCAAACGGTACATATCGAACCGAAAAAGGTGATTATTCTGGAAGGGATCCTGTTGCTCACCGACGCGCGTCTGCGCGAAGAGATGAATTTCTCGATTTTCGTCGATACCCCGCTGGATATCTGCCTGATGCGCCGCATTAAGCGCGACGTCAACGAGCGCGGGCGTTCTATGGACTCCGTGATGACGCAGTATCAGAAAACGGTGCGTCCTATGTTCCTGCAGTTTATTGACCCGTCCAAGCAGTACGCCGACATCATCGTGCCGCGCGGAGGCAAAAACCGCATCGCTATCGATATCCTCAAAGCGAAAATCAGCCAGTTCTTTGAATAAGCTGCGTTTTGCGTGTACCGTTCCAGAAGTAACTCTCAGGCTTTCGGCGTTTGCCGGAAGCCTGAACACATCAGGAGAGTGTAATGCGTCTTTGTGACCGAGATATTGAAGCCTGGCTGGACGAAGGTCGCCTGGCGATCACCCCGCGTCCGCCGGTGGAGCGCATCAACGGCGCCACGGTGGATGTGCGTCTTGGCAATAAATTCCGCACCTTTCGCGGCCACACCGCCGCGTATATCGATTTAAGCGGCCCGAAAGATGAAGTGAGCGCGGCGCTCGATCGCGTGATGAGCGATGAGATTGTCCTGAACGACGGCGAAGCGTTCTTTCTGCATCCGGGCGAGCTGGCGCTGGCGGTGACCTATGAGTCCGTCACGCTGCCGGCGGATCTGGTGGGCTGGCTTGACGGGCGCTCGTCGCTGGCGCGCCTCGGGCTGATGGTGCATGTCACCGCGCACCGTATCGATCCGGGCTGGCAGGGCTGTATCGTGCTGGAGTTCTATAATTCAGGAAAGCTGCCTTTAGCCTTACGCCCTGGCATGTTAATCGGCGCGCTAAGCTTCGAGCCGCTTTCCGGTCCGGCGGCACGGCCTTACAACCGCCGTCAGGATGCGAAATACCGCGATCAGCAGGGTGCTGTCGCCAGCCGTATAGACAAAGACTAAACGCCTGCGGGCCGGTCTGCAGAGGATGCCATGAGACGAGTTCTGACCACGCTGATGATCTTACTGGTGGTGTTTTTCGCCGGTCTCTCCGCGCTGGTGATGCTGGTAAATCCCAACGATTTTCGCAGTTACATGATAAGCCAGGTAGAACGGCGCAGCGGCTATCAGCTTAAGCTTGATGGCCCGCTGCGCTGGCACGTCTGGCCGCAGCTCAGCATTCTCTCGGGCCGGATGAGCCTCACCGCGCCGGGCGCCAGCCAGCCGCTGGTGAGCGCCGATAACATGCGTCTTGACGTGGCGCTGTTCCCACTGCTGTCGCATCAGCTCTCTGTGCGTCAGGTGATGCTGAAAGGCGCGGTGGTGCAGCTGACGCCACAGAGCGAGGCGCGACGCGAACCTGGCGCCCCGGTCGGGCCGAAAAACAGCGCCCCGCCGGTGGAAGATACCCGCGGCTGGTCGTTCGACATCGCCCGTCTCAAAGTGGCCGACAGCGTGCTGGTGTTCCAGCATAAAGATGATGAACAGGTCACCGTTCGCAACATCAATCTGCAAATGGAGCAGAACGAGCGCCACGACGCGCAGCTGGAGTTAAGCGGCAAAGTAAGTCGCGACCAGCGCGATCTCACGCTGTCGCTCTCCGCCGCGCTGAACGCCGCCGATTACCCGCAGACGCTGAACGCGACCGTCTCGCAGCTCTCCTGGCAGCTGCACGGCGCGGATCTCCCGCGCGACGGCATCCAGGGCGAAGGCACCTTCCAGGCGCGCTGGCTGGAGGCGGAAAAACGCCTGGAATTCAGCGCGCTGAACCTTAAAGCTAACGACAGCCAGCTTGCCGGGCAGGGGAGCGTAACGCTCGGCGACGCGCCCGCGTGGGATCTCGATTTACACTTCAGCGCGCTCAATCTCGACCATCTCCTGGCGCCGGATCCGGCCACCACCACCGCCGTTGCCCAGCAGGGCCAGCAGAGCGCGCTGCCGCGTCCGGTTATCGCCGCTGAAGTGGAAGAAGCGCCCTATACCGGGCTGCGCGGTTTCAACGCCAGCGCGCGTATTCAGGCTGACAGCGTGCGCTGGCGCGGGCTTGCCTTCAGCGATGTTAACGCCGATATGCGCAACCAGGCGGGGCTGCTGGCGCTGAAAACGCTCAGCGGCAAGCTGGGCGCGGGCGAACTGTCGCTGCCGGGCACGCTGGACGCCCGCGAAGATGTGCCGGACGCGCGTTTTGCCGTGAACGCTAAAAATATTGAGGTGGGCGAGATCCTGCGCGCCTTTAATTACCCGATCGCGCTGACCGGCAAGATGAACGTCAACGGCGCGTTTCGTGGCGATCGCATCGATGCGCAGGCGTTTCGTGAAAACTGGGAAGGCGAGGCGGCGCTGAGCCTGACCGGCAGCCGCATGGAAGGGCTTAACTTCCAGCAGCTGATCCAGCAGGCCGTGGAGCGCAGCGGCGGCGGCGTCAGCGCGCGTGAGGATTTCGACAACGCCACCATGCTCGACAGTTTCACCACGCACGCGACGCTGGATCACGGCGAGCTGGCGCTTGACGAGATGCAGGGGCGTTCATCGCTGCTGACGTTAAGTGGCGAGGGCACGCTTGATCTCGTGCGCGAGCAGTGCGACACGCGCTTTAAGGTACAGGTGACCGACGGCTGGCAGGGCGATGACAAACTGGTGCAGTGGCTCAAAGCCACACCGGTGCCGCTGCGCGTTTACGGCTCCTGGAAAGCGCTCAATTATAATTTGCAGGTCGATCAGCTGCTGCGTAAGCATCTGCAGGATGAAGCGAAGCGCCGCCTGAGCGACTGGAGCGAGCGTCACAAAGGCAGTAACGACGCGCAGGATGTGAAAAAGCTGCTCGATAAACTCTGACGCGATGTCGGCGTCTGGAAAAGCGGCCCTGGCGGCCGCTTTTTTATGGGCTTATACGTCTTCTGGCATCACGTCATCAGGTACGGTCTCAGCGATAATCTGCACCTTCTGAATCCGGTGATGCTCCACCTTGAGGGTTTTCAACTGATAGTGCCCGACGTTGAGCGTTTCGCCGACCCCCGGAATGCGCTGTAAATACTCCATCATCAGCCCGGCGAGCGTGTGGTATTCGCGCTTCTCATCCAGCGGCAGCGGCACATACTGAATTAAATCTTCCAGCGGCATATGGCCGTTGGCGGTCCAGCTGCCGTCGGCGTTTTTCTGAATGTCGTGGCGCGCGTCAATCTCTTCCACTTCATTGGGCAGGTTGCCGGCGATGGTTTCCATCACATCGCTCAGCGTCACCACGCCCTCCACCGAGCCAAACTCATCCACCACAAACGCGAAGTGGGTACGGGCGTTGCGAAACTGCTCCAGCGCTTTTAACAGCGGCAGCCCTTCCGGGAAGACCAGCGGCTGGCGCACCAGCACGCGCAGATCGAGCGGCTCGCCGCGCAGCGACTGTTGCAGCAGGTCGATGATATGCACTACGCCGAGCAGGTCGTCATCGTCGTCCTCTTCGCTGCGCACCACCACGCGGGTGTGTTGATTGCGCTCCAGCAGGGCGCGCACCTGTTCTTCCGGGGCGTTGATATCGATATGTTCGACATCGTGACGCGAGGTCATGATGCTGCTGACGCTGCGCTGATTGAGGTTCAGCACGCGCTCAATCATCAGCTGCTCCTGGAGATTAAACAGCGGATGGTTATCGTAGTCGGCAAGCAGCGAGGCGGTCTGCGGATCGAGATCGGCATCTTCTTTCTTACCGCTGATAAGGCGCATCACGGCTTCGGTGGTGCGCTGGCGCAGCGTCTGGTTAGCGGTGGAGAGAAAACGGCGGCGGTTGAAAATCGCGAGCTGGTTAAGCGCCTCGATAATAATAGAAAAGCCAATCGCCGCGTAGAGATAGCCTTTCGGAATATGAAAGCCGAAGCCGTCGGCGATAAGGCTAAAGCCAATCATCAACAGGAAGCTCAGGCAGAGAATAACAATCGTCGGGTGATTGTTCACAAAGCGCGTCAGCGCCTTGCTCGCCAGTAGCATCAGCGACACGGCGATAATTACCGCGGCCATCATCACCGCCAGGTGATCCACCATGCCCACGGCGGTGATCACCGAGTCGAGCGAGAACACCGCATCGAGGATGACGATTTGCGCCACCACCGCCCAGAATTTCGCGCCGCGACGCTGTGTCGGGTTGGCCGTGTCTTTGCCTTCGAGCCGTTCGTTAAGCTCGACGGTCGCTTTAAACAGCAGGAAAAGCCCGCCGAGCAGCATGATTAAATCGCGCGCGCTGAAGCTGAAACTTTTGATAGTCAGCAGTGGCGTGGTGAGCGTCACCAGCCAGGAGACCGAGGCGAGGAGGCCGAGGCGCATCACCATCGCCAGTATCAGCCCGGTGACGCGCGCGCGGTCGCGCTGGGCGGGGGGCAATTTTTCAGCAAGGATGGCGATAAACACCAGGTTATCGATTCCGAGAACCAGCTCCAGCACGATAAGCGTGGCCAGACCTGCCCAGATAGAGGGGTCGGCAATCCATTCCATATGAGGTCAGTTACCTTTTAAGATAAATAGCAGTCTGATGATCCTGGATAAATCGCCCTTAAATTGCAATGCGAGGCAGAATAATCTTAACGATGAGCAGTGGCGGGAATTTAACCAAAAATGGCAAATTAATGCTAATAAGTAGCCAGATGCCATATTCTGGTCATAATGAAAAAGAATGAAATAATACTTTTACCCAGATATATCTTAATTAGATTCTTCGGGTAGTTTATTCCCGCCTGCCTGTCAACATGAAGAAAATCCTAAAAGCAATAAAATGCGCTGTTCATATTATTCTTAAAAACAGCCTTGCAACGGTGCGTTAACTTGCCTGCCAAAACTTTAGCTGCAACAATCCATTCAGCATTTCTTATTCCCACCGGCACACAAGATTTTTTCTTTGTGCGTAATGGATGAGCGGTGCGCCAGCGTAATGAACCGTCTCTTTCAATAAGATAAATCCAATTGGAAGAGGCTTCACAGGGGTGTGTCAATATAACCGTCTGTTTTTGCAGTAGATTGGTAACTGAAAGCCAAGGGCGGTAGCGTGCCTGAAGTCTGTCAATTAGCCTCAATTATTCTGTCAATAGTATATGGGTAAATAAGCGACTTTTAGGAATGATTCCAGTTATATTCTGGCGCCTGACGCCGCATTCTTGATGCAGGAACAAGCGGTACGGTGGCTTATTTTAAAGGGTCAGAATAATTACTCTGCCAAAGTGATAAAAATTCAATGATGAAATCCAGACTGAAATTGATGCCTTTATTGGTGTCTGTAACCTTGATGAGCGGTTGCACTGTTTTTCCCGGCAGCAATATGTCTACGATGGGAAAGGACGTGATCAAGCAACAGGATGCAGACTTTGATCTAGACCGGATGGTGAACGTATATCCGCTGACGCCACGACTGGTAGAACAATTACGTCCTCGTCCGAATGTCGCTCAGCCTAATATGTCTCTCGACCAGGAGATTGCCAGCTATCAGTATCGCGTAGGGCCAGGCGACGTGCTGAACGTCACCGTCTGGGATCACCCGGAGCTCACTACGCCTGCGGGTCAGTACCGCAGCTCCAGCGATACCGGCAACTGGGTGCAGCCAGACGGCACCATGTTCTATCCCTACATTGGCAAGGTCCATGTGACCGGCAAAACGCTCGCTGAAATTCGCAGCGATATTACCGGCCGTTTAGCGCAGTACATCGCTGACCCGCAGGTGGACGTTAATATCGCCGCATTCCGTTCGCAGAAAGCGTATGTCTCAGGCCAGGTGGCGAAATCAGGCCAGCAGGCTATTACCAACGTGCCGCTGACCGTACTTGACGCGATCAACGCCGCAGGCGGTCTGACGGACGCCGCCGACTGGCGCAACGTGGTGCTGACCCATAACGGGCAGGAGCGCCGCATCTCCCTGCAGGCGCTGATGCAAAACGGCGACCTGAGCCAGAACCATCTGCTCTATCCGGGCGACATCTTATTCGTTCCGCGCAACGACGACCTGAAAGTCTTTGTCATGGGCGAAGTGAAGAAACAGAGCACGCTCAAAATGGACTTCAGCGGTATGACGCTGACCGAAGCGCTCGGCCAGGCCGAAGGCATCGATCTGACGACGTCTAACGCCAGCGGCATCTTCGTTATCCGTCCTCTGCGTGACGATAAACAGCGCGGCGGCAAGATTGCCAACATTTACCAGCTTGATATGTCTGATGCGACTTCGCTCATTATGGCGACGGAGTTCCGTCTGCAGCCGTATGACGTGGTCTATGTCACCACCGCACCGGTGGCGCGCTGGAACCGTCTTATCAACCAGTTGCTGCCGACCATCAGTGGCGTCCGTTATATGACGGATACGGCAAGCGACGTTCACAACTGGTAATGCGTATGTTTAACAAAATTCTTGTGGTTTGCGTGGGGAACATCTGTCGTTCCCCGACCGCGGAGCGATTGCTTAAACGCTACCTGCCGGAAGTGACGGTAGCGTCCGCCGGGCTCGGCGCGCTGGTGGGGAAGGGGGCTGATGCCAGCGCGGTCAGCGTGGCGGCCGCGCACGACCTCTCTCTGGAGGGCCATGAGGCCCGCCAGATAACCAGCGCGATGTGCCGCGATTACGATTTAATCCTCGCAATGGAAAAGCGTCATGTCGCCTCGATTTGCGAGATGGCGCCGGAGATGCGCGGCAAAGTGATGCTGTTTGGTCACTGGGACGACCAGCGCGATATTCCCGACCCGTATCGTAAGAGCCGGGACGCCTTTGAGGCGGTTTACGCACTTCTGGATCACTCTGCCCGCCAGTGGGCGCAGGCACTGAAAACGCAGCAGGGATAACGATGACTGATAAAGTGAGACATTCTGCCGCCCCGGTGGAGGGCGGCGACGAGATAGATATTGGACGCCTTGTCGGCACCGTGGTGGAAGCACGCTGGTGGGTGCTTGGCATTACGGCGCTGTTCGCGCTGGGCGCGCTTATCTATGTGATGTTCGCTACCCCCATCTACAGCGCCGACGCGCTGGTACAAATTGAGCAGAATCAGGGCAACTCGCTGGTGCAGGACATCAGCACGGCGCTGCAGAACAAGCCGCCGGCGTCCGATGCGGAGATTCAGCTGATCCAGTCCCGTCTGGTGCTCGGCAAAACCGTGGACGATCTGGATCTCGACATCGCCGTTGAGAAAAAGACCTTCCCGCTGTTCGGCTCCGGCTGGGAGCGGCTGATGGGTCGCGCTAACGAGACCATCAAAGTGACCAGCTTCGACCAGCCGCAAGGCATGGCGCAGGATGAGTTCACCGTCGCGGTTCTCGGCCCGAAACAGTATCAGCTCACCAGCAGCGGCGGCTTTAGCGCCCGTGGTGAAGTGGGCAAACCGCTCAGCAAAGATGGCGTCAAAATGACGGTCGCGGAGATTCACGCCCAGGAGGGCAGCGAATTTACCGTCACGAAATACTCGACGCTCGGCATGATTAACCAGCTGCAAAACAACCTGACGGTGACCGAGACCGGGAAAGACACCGGCGTGTTGAGCCTCACCTATATGGGTGAAGATCGCGATCAGATCCGCGATATCCTTAACAGCATCACCCGCAACTATCTTGAGCAGAACATCGAGCGTAAATCGGAAGAAGCGGCCAAGAGCCTGGCGTTCCTCGCCAAACAGCTCCCGGAAGTGCGCTCGCATCTGGATGTCGCGGAGAACAAACTCAACGCCTACCGTCAACAGCAGGACTCCGTAGACCTGCCGCTGGAGGCCAAAGCGGTGCTGGATTCGATGGTCAACATCGATGCCCAGCTTAACGAGCTGACCTTTAAAGAGGCGGAAATCTCCAAGCTCTACACCAAAGCGCACCCGGCGTACCGCACGCTGCTGGAAAAACGCCAGGCGCTGGAAGATGAGAAAGCCAAGCTCAACAAACGCGTTACCGCGATGCCGAAAACCCAGCAGGAGATCGTGCGTCTGACCCGCGACGTGGAGTCTGGCCAGCAGGTTTACATGCAACTGCTGAACAAACAGCAGGAGCTGAAAATCACCGAGGCGAGCACCGTGGGCGATGTGCGCATCGTCGACCCGGCAATTACCCAGCCGGGCGTGGTGAAGCCGAAGAAAGCGCTGATCGTGCTGGGCAGCATTATTCTCGGCCTGCTGCTCTCTATCGTGATTGTGCTGCTGCGCTCGCTGTTTAACCGCGGTATCGAAAGCCCGATGGCGCTGGAAGAAGCCGGTATCAACGTCTATGCGAGCATCCCGCTCTCCGAGTGGCAGAAGTCGCGCGACAGCGTGAAGACCGTCAAAGGCGTCAAACGTTTCAAACAGAGCCAGTTGCTGGCCGTGGGCAACCCGACGGATCTCGCCATCGAGTCTATCCGCAGCCTGCGCACCAGCCTGCACTTCGCCATGATGCAGGCGCCGAACAACGTGCTGATGCTGACCGGCGTGAGCCCGTCTATCGGTAAAACGTTTGTCTGCGCCAACCTGGCGGCGGTCATCAGCCAGACCCACAAGCGCGTGCTGCTGATCGACTGCGATATGCGTAAGGGCTACACCCACGAGCTGCTGGGCACGACTAACGTTAACGGTCTTTCCGACGTGCTGGCAGGGCAGGGCGACATCAGCCGCTGCGCGCAGAAGACCTCTGTGCCGGGCTTCGACCTGGTGCCGCGCGGTCAGGTGCCGCCGAACCCGTCAGAGCTGCTGATGAGCGAACGCTTCGCGGAGCTGGTGAAGTGGGCGAGCGCCAACTACGACATGGTGCTTATCGATACGCCGCCGATTCTCGCGGTGACCGATGCCGCCGTGGTGGGGCGTCACGCTGGCACCACGCTGATGGTGGCGCGCTACGCGGTCAACACGCTTAAAGAGGTGCAGACCAGCCTGAGCCGCTTTGAGCAGAACGGCATCCAGGTGAAGGGCGTTATCCTCAACTCTATTTTCCGTCGCGCGACGGGCTATCAGGACTACGGCTACTACGAGTACGAATACAAATCGGATCATAAGTAGCAGCGTTACCCCTCACCCTGCCCTCCCGCGTCCTGCGGGAGGGGAAGCCACCTCAACGGCATGCGTCATTTCTTCTTAGTCAGAACGGGAGAGGGCGGGGCGAGGGCAATGAATACGGCACAGCCCACTGCGGCTGCGCCCTTGCGGCAACGTGCATCACTTTCCATTTAGCATTCGGAGACACCACAATGACCAGCACAGCGCGCCCATTAGTTTCTGTATACATGCCGACGTGGAATCGCCAGCAACTGGCTATCCGGGCTATCAACTCCGTGCTGCGCCAGGACTATGACAACTGGGAGCTCATCATTGTCGATGACTGCTCCAGCAACTGGGAACAGCTGCAAAACTTCGTTCTGGCGCTTAACGATCCGCGCGTCAGCTACACGCGCAACGATTTCAACTCCGGCGCGTGCGCGGTGCGCAACCAGGCCATTTTGCAGGCGAAGGGCGATTTCATCACCGGCATCGACGATGACGATGAGTGGATGCCGAACCGTCTGTCGGTCTTCCTCGCGCATAAAGATAAGCTCAATCATCACGCGTTTCTCTATGCCAACGACTATCTGTGCGAAGGCCAGGTTTACTCGCAGCCCAGCAGCCTGCCGCTGTATCCGAAATCGCCATGGTCGCTGAAGCTCTTTTACAAGCGCAACATCGTCGGCAACCAGGTATTTACCTGGGCCTGGCGGTTTAAAGAGTCGCTGTTTGATAACGAGCTGGCCGCCGCCCAGGACTACGACATGTTCCTGCGTATGGTGGTGACCTACGGCGAGCCGTGGAAAGTGGAAGACGCGACGCAGATCCTGCATATCAATCACGGCGAAATGCAGATAACCAAATCCGCGAAAAAGTTTGCCGGTTATTTCCACTTCTACCGCAAACATAAAGATAAATTCGACCGCGCAAGCAAAAAGTATCAGCTCTTTACGCTCTATCAGATCCGTAATAAACGCATGAACTTGCGCACGTTGCTGACGCTGCTCTCGGTTCGTAATACCAAACGTCTTGCCGACAGCCTGCGGGGGAAATAATGCTGCTTGAGGATCTGCGCGCCAACTCATGGAACCTGCGCCCCTGCTGCATGGTGGTCGCCTATCGCATCGCGCACTTCTGCTCGGTGTGGCGCAAAAAAAACGTACTGAACAACCTGTGGGCGGCGCCGGTGCTGCTGCTCTACCGCTTTTTTACCGAATGCTTCTTCGGCTATGAAATCCAGGCTGCCGCCACTATTGGCCGCCGCTTCACCATCCACCACGGTTATGCCGTCGTTATCAATAAAAACGTGGTGGCGGGCGATGATTTCACCATTCGCCACGGCGTCACCATCGGCAACCGCGGCGCGGACAATCTCGCCTGCCCGGTTATCGGCAATGGCGTGGAGCTGGGCGCGAATGTGGTGATGATTGGCGATATCACCATCGGCAATAACGTGACCGTCGGCGCGGGCAGCGTGGTGCTGGACAGCGTGCCGGACAACGCGCTGGTGGTGGGCGAAAAAGCGCGGGTGAAGGTAATTAAATGAATATTTTACAATTTAATGTCCGCCTCGCAGAAGGCGGCGCGGCAGGCGTGGCGCTGGATCTTCACCAGCGCGCCCTGCAACAAGGGATGCGTTCTCGTTTTATTTACGGTTACGGCAAGGGCGGTAAAAAAAGCGTCAGTCATGATAATTTCCCGGAAGTGGAAAAACATACGCCGCGACTCACCTCCATTGCCAATATCGCGCTGTTTCGCTTCGTAAACCAGGATCTGTTTGGCTCCCTTGACGGGCTCTATCGCCGCGTCACGCGGACCGACGAGCCGGTAGTGCTGCATTTTCATGTCCTGCACAGCTACTGGCTGAATCTCGATAAGGTGGTGGCATTCTGCCAGAAGCTCAAAGCGCATAAGCGCGATGTGAATTTCGTCTGGACGCTGCATGACCACTGGAGCGTGACGGGCCGCTGCGCGTTTCTTGACGGCTGCGACGGCTGGAAAACCGGCTGCCAGAAATGCCCGACGCTGGACAACTATCCGCCGGTCAAAGTTGACCGCGCACGAAGCCTGGTGGACAGCAAGCGTCAGCGCTTTCGCGACATGCTGGCGCTCGGCTGCCATTTTATTTCGCCAAGCCAGCACGTGGCGGACGCCTTCAACAGCCTCTACGGGGCGGGGCGCTGCAAAATTATCAATAACGGTATCGACGTGGCGACAGAAGCCATTCTCGCCGAACTCCCGCTGATGGCGCCGGGCACCGGCGCGCCGAAAATCGCGGTCGTGGCGCACGATTTACGCTACGACGGTAAAACCAATCAGCGCCTGGTGCGTGACCTGGTGGCGCTCGGCGATAAAGTCGAAGTACATACCTTCGGCAAGTTCTCGCCGTTTGAGGGCGCGAACGTGGTGAACCACGGCTTCCTCACCGATAAGCGCAAGCTGATGAACGAGCTGAACCAGATGGACGCACTGCTGTTTACCTCGCGCGTCGACAACTACCCGCTGATCCTGTGCGAAGCGCTCTCGATTGGCGTGCCGGTTATCGCCACCCACAGCGAGGCGGCGCAGGAAGTGCTGCATAAATCGGGCGGTAAAACGGTCGATGAAGACGAGGCGTTGCGGCTTGCGCAGCGCGGTAAAGCGCAGATCGCCGAAGCCGTCTTCGGCACCACGCTTGAGGCCTTCCGGGCGCGCAGCCGGGAAGCGTACAGCGGCCAACAGATGCTGGAGGAATATGTCTCGTTCTATCAGAATCTGTAGCTATCTGCTGCTGCCGTTCATCTATCTGGTGGTGAACGTGAAACTGGCGCAGCTCGGCGAGAGTTTTCCGATTACGATTGTGACGTTCTTGCCGGTGCTGCTGCTGCTGTTCGTGGACAAGATAAACCTGAAAAAGCTGATGATCGCCCTGGGACTTGGCGCCGGTCTGACGCTTTTCAACTATCTGTTCGGTAAGTCGCTCGACGCCAGTAAATATGTCACCTCGACGATGCTGTTTCTCTACACGGTCATCATTATTGGGATGACCTGGAGCATCCGCTTCAAGACGATTTCGCCGCGTAACTACCGCAAAATCCTGCGGCTGTTTTACCTGGTGGTGGGCTTTATTGTCACGCTGGCGGCGCTGGAGATGGCCCAGATTATCCTCACCGGCGGCAGTAGTCTGATGGAGAACATCTCGAAGCTCCTCATCTACAGCAACAGCTATGTACTCAATTTCATTAAGTTTGGCGGCAAGCGCACCACGGCGATGTATTTCGAGCCGGCGTTCTTCGCTCTGGCGTTAATCTCAATTTGGCTCAGCATCAAACAGTTTGGTATCAAAACCCCAAAAACCGATGGTATGATTCTTTTAGGGATAGTCTTATCGGGTTCGTTTTCGGGCGTGATGACATTTATCCTGTTTTATTTGCTTGAGTGGGCGTTTCAGTATCTTAATAAAAACGCGATTCGTAAAAAGTTGCCGCTGGCAATTGTTTCCCTGGCTGTCTTTATCGTGGGCGTGGTGTTCGCCTTCCCGTATATCGCGGAGCGTATCGGTGATTTAGGCACAGAGGGTTCGTCATCCTATTATCGCATCATCGGCCCGTTGGTCATGGTGGGATATTCGCTGACGAATATCGATGGTGTAGTGCGTTTTGGTTCGCTTTACGAATATGTCGCATCATTCGGAATTTTTAACGGTGCGGACGTCGGGAAAACAATAGACAATGGGCTCTACCTGCTAATCATTTATTTCTCATGGTTTGCAGTGTTACTGACCGGCTGGTATTTGTTCAGGGTCGGGAAAATGATGATTAACGCTTTTGGTAATAATCAGAATTTTCGTGTACAGCTGTGGTTATTTACACCTGTATCCCTGTTTTTTACCGGTTCGATTTTTAGCCCGGAATATGCGTTCTTAATTGTTTGTCCGTTTATTCTGCGTAAAGCGTTAAACATTACAGATTCCTGATGAGGTAGGCCCGGATGCTTTTAAGTGTAATTACTGTCGCCTGGCGCAATTACGAAGGGGTGGTGAAGACCTGGCAGTCCCTGGCCCACCTGGCGCAGGCGCCCGAGATTGAGTTTGAATGGATTGTGGTGGACGGTGCCTCCAACGACGGCACCGCGCAGTTCCTGCACGATCTCGACGGTCAGTACAACCTGCGTTACGTCAGCGAAAAAGACAACGGCATATATGATGCGATGAATAAAGGCATCGCTATGGCCAACGGTCGCTTTGCGATTTTTCTGAATTCCGGCGACGTATTTCATCCGAACGTAGCCGATGTAGCGCGCCAGCTGGCCGCTGCGCCTGCCGGTGAAGAAGCGATGTATATTGGCGACGCGCTGCTTGATTTCGGCGACGGCAATAAAGTGCGCCGCAGCGCGAAAAGCGGCTGGTATATTTATCACAGCCTGCCGGCCAGCCATCAGGCCATTTTCTTCCCGGTTTCCGGGCTTAAAAAGTACCCCTACGATCTGCAATATAAAGTCTCATCCGATTACGCGTTAACCGCCAAAATGTATAAATCCGGCTACGGCTTTAAAAAGCTGAAAGGGCTGGTGTCAGAATTCTCAATGGGCGGCGTGTCAACCTCGAATAATCTGGAATTATGCCGGGACGCTAAAAAAGTCCAGCGCGATATATTACGTATTCCCGGGTTATTAACAGAACTTTCTTATTTATTACGCTTGCGTACGACCGGAAAAGCTAAGGCGCTGTATAACAAAGCATAAAGCCTTGCCATAAGGAAAGCATATGCAGGATTTAAGCGGATTCTCGGTGCCGAAAGGTTTCCGGGGCGGGCACCCTATTAAGGTTCAGTTGTGGTGGGCGGTTCAGGCAACGCTGTTTGCCTGGTCGCCGCAAATATTATATCGCTGGCGCGCGTTCTTATTACGGTTATTCGGCGCGCGAATTGGCAAAGGCGTGGTGATTCGCCCTTCGGTGCAAATTACCTACCCGTGGAAATTAACCATCGGCGATTACGCCTGGGTTGGGGATGACGCGGTGCTGTACACGCTCGGGGATATCACCATCGGTGCCAACGCCGTGGTGTCGCAGAAATGCTACCTGTGCACCGGCAGCCACGACTACATGAGCAAGCATTTTGATATTACCGCCGCGCCGATTGTGATTGGCGAGAAGGCCTGGCTTGCGACGGATGTGTTTGTCGCACCGGGCGTGACCATCGGCGCAGGCACGGTGGTCGGCGCGCGCAGCAGCGTGTTTAAGACGCTACCGGCCAACAAGATTTGCCGCGGCAATCCGGCGCAGATCGTACGCGACCGGGTAGAGGGGGAATAACCCTTTACGCCGCAACAGATTTCCCCTCTCAAGCCGAGAGGGTTTGGGAAAGGGGAGCAGGACACTGGTCCCTGAATTAATAAACGGCCTGGTGAGCCAGGCAAAGTCCGATTTAAACAGAGGAAAAACAAATTATGAGTAAAGTTGCTCTCATTACCGGCGTAACCGGACAAGATGGCTCCTATCTGGCTGAGTTTCTGCTTGAGAAAGGGTATGAAGTCCACGGTATCAAACGCCGCGCGTCTTCTTTCAATACCGAGCGCGTTGACCATATCTATCAGGATCCGCACAGCAGCAACCCGAAATTCCACCTGCACTATGGTGACCTGACCGATACCTCCAACCTGACCCGTATCCTGCAGGAAGTGCAGCCGGACGAAGTGTACAACCTGGGCGCGATGAGCCATGTAGCGGTCTCCTTCGAATCCCCGGAATACACCGCGGACGTAGACGCCATGGGCACCCTGCGCCTGCTGGAAGCGATTCGCTTCCTGGGTCTTGAGAAGAAAACCCGTTTCTACCAGGCGTCCACCTCTGAGCTGTACGGTCTGGTGCAGGAAATCCCGCAGAAAGAAACCACCCCGTTCTATCCGCGTTCTCCGTATGCGGTCGCGAAACTGTACGCTTACTGGATCACCGTTAACTACCGTGAATCCTACGGCATGTACGCGTGCAACGGCATTCTGTTCAACCACGAATCTCCGCGTCGCGGCGAAACCTTCGTGACCCGCAAAATCACCCGCGCTATCGCCAACATCGCCCAGGGTCTGGAATCTTGCCTGCACCTCGGCAACATGGACTCCCTGCGTGACTGGGGCCATGCCAAAGACTACGTGAAAATGCAGTGGATGATGCTGCAGCAGGAACAGCCGGAAGATTTCGTTATCGCGACCGGCGTGCAGTACTCCGTGCGTCAGTTCGTTGAAATGGCGGCCGCGCAGCTGGGTATCAAACTGCGCTTTGAAGGCAAAGGCGTCGAAGAGAAAGGCATCGTGGTTTCCGTGACGGGTCACGACGCGCCGGGCGTGAAACCGGGCGACGTTATCGTGCAGGTTGACCCGCGCTACTTCCGTCCTGCTGAAGTGGAAACCCTGCTGGGCGACCCGACCAAAGCACACGAAAAACTGGGCTGGAAACCGGAAATCACCCTGCAGGAAATGGTCTCTGAAATGGTCGCGAAAGATCTCGAAGCCGCGAAGAAACACTCGCTGCTGAAATCTCACGGCTACGAGGTTGCCATCGCGCTGGAGTCCTGAGCATGAAAAAGCAACGTATTTTTGTGGCCGGCCACCGTGGGATGGTGGGGTCGGCCATCGTTCGCCAGCTTGAGCAGCGCGACGATGTCGAGCTGGTGCTCAAAGGGCGTGACGAGCTGAACCTGCTGGACAGCGCGGCGGTCAACGCGTTCTTCGCGGATGCCGCGCTCGACCAGGTTTACCTGGCGGCGGCGAAGGTGGGCGGCATTGTCGCTAACAACACCTATCCGGCGGACTTCATCTACGAAAATATGATGATTGAGAGCAACATCATTCACGCGGCGCATCTGCACAACGTGAACAAGCTGTTGTTCCTCGGATCGTCGTGCATCTACCCGAAACTGGCTAACCAGCCCATTGCGGAAAGCGAACTGTTGCAAGGGACGCTGGAGCCGACGAACGAGCCGTACGCCATCGCCAAAATCGCAGGCATCAAGCTGTGCGAGTCATACAACCGCCAGCATAACCGCGACTACCGCTCGGTGATGCCGACCAACCTGTATGGTCCGCATGACAACTTCCACCCGAGCAACTCGCACGTTATCCCGGCCCTGCTGCGTCGCTTCCACGAAGCGACCCAGGAAAACGCCGCGGACGTGGTGGTGTGGGGCAGCGGTACGCCGATGCGCGAATTCCTGCATGTGGATGACATGGCGGCCGCCAGCATTCACGTGATGGAGCTCGACCGCGAAGTGTGGCAGGAGAACACCGAGCCGATGCTGTCGCACATTAACGTGGGCACCGGCGTTGACTGCACCATCCGCGAGCTGGCGCAGACCATCGCTAAAGTGGTGGGCTACAAAGGCCGCGTGGTGTTTGACGCCTCAAAACCGGACGGTACGCCGCGCAAGCTGCTCGACGTCAATCGTCTGCACTCACTGGGCTGGTATCACGAGATTTCACTGGAGGCGGGCCTTGCCAGCACTTACCAGTGGTTCCTTGAAAACCAGCATCGTTTCCGGGGGTAAGGATGTTTTTAAGTCAGGAAGATTTTGCCACCGTGGTGCGCTCCACGCCGCTTATCTCCATCGATCTGATTGTCGAGAACGAGCAGGGGGAGTTCCTGCTCGGTCATCGCACCAATCGTCCGGCGCAGGGCTTCTGGTTCGTGCCGGGCGGTCGGGTTCAGAAAGATGAGCCGCTGGCGCAGGCGTTTGAACGTTTGACGCAGGCGGAGCTTGGCAAACGCTTTTCGATGCCGGAGGGAGAGTTTTACGGCGTCTGGCAGCACTTCTATGACGACAACTTCTCCGGGACCGACTTCACGACCCACTACATCGTGCTGGGCTTCCGGCTGCGTGTGAAAGCGGATGAACTCAACCTGCCCAAAGAGCAGCACGAAGCTTACCGCTGGCAGTCGCCCGCCTCGATTGTGGCCAGTGAAGATGTGCACGACAACAGCCGCGCCTACTTTATGGCTGAACGTTTTGCCGGAGTACCAGGCTTATGAAAATCCTGGTCTACGGCATCAACTACTCGCCGGAGCTGACCGGTATCGGTAAGTACACCGGCGAGATGGTGGAATGGATGGCCCGTCAGGGCCATGAGGTGCGGGTCATTACCGCACCGCCTTACTACCCGGCCTGGAAAGTGGGGGAGAACTACTCCTCCTGGCGCTGGCGCAAAGAGCAGGGCGCCGCCACGGTGTGGCGCTGCCCGCTTTATGTCCCGAAACAACCTTCTACGTTAAAACGCCTGATCCATCTCGGCAGCTTCGCGGCGAGTTCATTCTTCCCGCTGCTGGCCCAGCGTCGCTGGAAGCCGGATCGCATCATCGGCGTGGTGCCGACGCTGTTCTGCACGCCGGGCATGCGCCTGCTGGCGAAGCTCTCCGGCGCGAAAACCGTGTTGCACATTCAGGATTACGAAGTGGACGCCATGCTCGGTCTTGGCATGGCGGGCCGCGGCAAGGGGGGCAAAATCGCCCGTCTCGCCAGCCGTTTTGAGCGCAGTGGTCTGCATAACGTCGATAACGTTTCGACTATTTCGCGCTCGATGATGAACAAAGCCAAAGAAAAAGGGGTTCCCCCGGAGCGCGTGATTTTCTTCCCGAACTGGTCAGAAGTGGCGCGGTTCCGTGATGTGAAAACCGAAGAGGTTGACGCGCTGCGCCGCGAGCTGGGCCTGCCGGCGGATAAAAAAATCATCCTTTATTCCGGCAACATCGGGGAGAAACAGGGCCTGGAAAACGCCATTGAGGTGGCGGCCCGCTTTACCGACCAGCCGTGGATTTTCGCCATTGTCGGCCAGGGCGGCGGCAAGGCGCGTCTTGAGAAGATGGTCGCGGAGCGCGGACTGACCAACGTCCGGTTCTTCCCGCTACAGCCTTATGAAGCCCTTCCGGCGCTGCTCAAGATGGCGGATTGCCATCTGGTTATCCAGAAGCGCGGCGCGGCGGACGCGGTTCTGCCGTCCAAGCTCACTAACATTCTGGCGGTGGGCGGCAATGCGGTGATCACCGCTGAGCACGACACCGAGCTCGGACAGCTCTGTATCGCCGAGCCTGGCATCGCCGTCTGCGTGGAGCCGGAATCGGTCGACGCGCTGGCGCAGGGGATCGAAAGCGCGTTGGCGCTGCCCAAAGACAACACGGTGGCACGTGAATATGCCGAACGCACGCTCGAAAAAGAGAACGTGTTAAGCCAATTTATCGCTGATATTCGGGGTTAAGCCATGAGTCAGTCAAAACTCTTTCCGGTAATTATGGCAGGGGGCTCCGGCAGCCGTCTGTGGCCGCTTTCCCGCGTGCTTTACCCAAAACAGTTCCTCTGCCTGAAAGGGGATCTGACAATGCTTCAGACCACCGTCTGCCGCTTAAACGGCGTGCAGTGCGAAAGCCCGGTGGTTATCTGTAACGAACAGCATCGCTTTATTGTTGCCGAGCAGCTGCGCCAGCTGAACAAGCTCACCGAAAACATCATTCTTGAGCCTGCCGGGCGCAACACTGCGCCTGCCATTGCGCTGGCGGCGCTGGCGGCGAAACGCAACAGCCCGGACACCGATCCGCTGATGCTGGTGCTGGCCGCCGACCATGTGATTCAGGATGAAGACGCGTTTCGCAGCGCCGTGCGCGCCGCGATGCCGTTTGCCGAGAGCGGCAAACTGGTCACCTTCGGCATCGTGCCGAACCTGCCGGAAACCGGCTACGGCTACATCCGCCGCGGCGAAGTGTGCAACCCGGAAGTGGCGGTAGACGCCGTCGCTTTCAGCGTCGCGCAGTTCGTCGAAAAACCGGATCTGGAAACTGCCCGTTCTTACGTCAACAGCGGCGAATATTACTGGAACAGCGGTATGTTCCTGTTCCGCGCCGGCCGTTACCTGGAAGAACTCGCGAAATACCGCCCGGATATTCTGGACGCCTGTGAAAACGCCATGAACGCGGTTGACCCGGATCTCGACTTTATCCGCGTCGATGAAGAAGCCTTCCTGGCGTGCCCGGAAGAGTCTATCGACTACGCGGTGATGGAAAAAACCGCCGACGCGGTGGTGGTGCCAATGGACGCGGGCTGGAGCGATGTCGGCTCCTGGTCGTCGCTATGGGAGATTTCCAGCCGCTCGCCGGAAGGCAACGTGCATCACGGCGACGTGATTTCGCACAACACCGAGAACAGCTATGTCTATGCCGAGTCGGGTCTGGTCACTACCGTTGGCGTGAAAGATCTCGTCGTGGTCCAGACCAAAGACGCGGTGCTGATTGCCGACCGTAACCACGTCCAGGACGTGAAAAAAGTGGTCGAGCAGATCAAAGCCGATGGCCGTCACGAGCATCACATCCACCGCGAAGTGTACCGTCCGTGGGGCAAATATGACTCCATCGATCAGGGCGACCGCTATCAGGTGAAACGCATCACCGTCAAGCCGGGCGAAGGGCTCTCATTGCAGATGCATCATCACCGCGCTGAACACTGGATAGTCGTGGCGGGCACCGCGAAGGTGACGATTAACGACGAGGTGAAACTGGTGGGTGAGAACGAGTCGGTCTACATCCCGCTCGGCGCCACCCACTGCCTGGAAAACCCCGGCAAGATCCCGCTGGATCTGATTGAAGTGCGCTCCGGCACGTATCTGGAAGAAGACGATGTGATTCGCTTCGCTGACCGTTACGGGCGGGTGTAATTCTGCGGCACGGTTTGCGCCCCGGTCTCGCCAGTCGCGACCGGGGACGCGACACCAGCGGCAGAAGCTTGCAGAATTTTTTCCGACAAAAAAGACAACCCAAGAGATAAAAATGGAAAAGTTAACGTGTTTTAAAGCTTACGACATTCGTGGGCGTCTGGGCGAAGAACTGAATGACGATATCGCGTGGCGTATTGGCCGCGCCTATGGCGAGTTCCTGAAACCGAAAACCATCGTGCTGGGCGGCGACGTGCGCCTGACCAGCGAATCCCTGAAGCTTTCGCTTGCGAAAGGCCTGCAGGACGCGGGCGTGGACGTGCTGGATATCGGCCTGTCCGGCACCGAAGAGATTTACTTCGCGACCTTCCATCTGGGCGTGGACGGCGGCATCGAAGTGACCGCGAGCCACAACCCGATGGACTACAACGGCATGAAACTGGTGCGCGAAGGCGCGCGCCCCATCAGCGGCGATACCGGCCTTCGCGACGTGCAGCGTCTCGCGGAAGCGAATGACTTCCCGCCGGTGAACGAGGCGAAGCGCGGCAGCTACAAAAAAATCGACCTGCGCGACGCGTATATCGACCATCTGCTGGGCTATATCGACGTTAACAACCTCAAGCCGCTGAAACTGGTGATTAACTCCGGCAACGGCGCGGCGGGCCCGGTCGTGGACGCTATCGAAGCGCGCTTTAACTCGCAGGGTGTGCCGGTTGAGTTCATCAAAGTTCATAACACCCCGGACGGCAATTTCCCGAACGGTATTCCTAACCCGCTGCTGCCGGAGTGCCGCGACGACACCCGTAACGCGGTGATTGAGCACGGCGCGGACATGGGCATCGCGTTTGACGGCGATTTCGACCGCTGCTTCCTGTTTGACGAGACCGGGCAGTTTATCGAGGGCTACTACATTGTCGGCCTGCTGGCCGAAGCGTTCCTCGAAAAACACCCAGGCGCGAAAATCATTCACGATCCGCGTCTGTCCTGGAACACCGTCGACGTGGTGAAAGCCGCAGGCGGCGTGCCGGTGATGTCGAAAACCGGCCACGCGTTTATCAAAGAGCGTATGCGCCAGGAAGACGCCATCTACGGCGGCGAGATGAGCGCGCACCATTACTTCCGTGATTTCGCCTACTGCGACAGCGGCATGATCCCGTGGCTGCTGGTCACCGAACTGCTGTGCCTGAAAGGCCAGTCGCTGGGCGAGCTGGTACGCGACCGTATGGCGGCGTTCCCGGCGAGCGGCGAAATCAACAGCAAACTGGCAGAGCCTGCCGTGGCGATTAAGCGTGTGGAAGATCACTACGCGCCGCAGGCGAGCGAGACCGACCACACCGACGGCATCAGCATGGCGTTTGGCGAATGGCGCTTTAACCTGCGCTCGTCTAATACCGAGCCGGTGGTGCGTCTTAACGTGGAGTCGCGCGGCGATACCGCGTTAATGCAGGCGAAAACCGAAGAAATTCTGGCTCTGCTGAATCAGTAAAACGGCGCGGCCGCCCGTTTCCTCCGCAGGCACAGGCCAGCCGGGAGACGGGCAGCCGCTTAACTGCGCCTTACGGCGCCTGAAGGTACGACGATGACAAATCTAAAAAAGCGCGAACGAGCCAAGACAAATGCATCGTTAATCTCTCTGGTGCAACGATTCTCCGACATAACCATTATGTTCGTCGGACTGTGGGTGGTGTGCAGGATCAATGAGCTGCCGTTTTTCTACATGCATCTTCTGATGGCCCTGACCACCCTCGTTGTCTTCCAGATGATTGGCGGGATCACCGATTTCTATCGCTCCTGGCGCGGCGTCAAAATCTCGACCGAACTGCTGCTGCTGTTGCAGAACTGGACCATGAGCGTGGTGTTCAGCGCCGGTCTGATGGCGTTTAACCCCGACTTCGAAAGCCCGTTCCGCGTCTATTTCGCCTGGTATCTGCTGACCGGCACCGGCATGGTGATTTGCCGTTCGGCGATTCGCTTTGGCGCGGGCTGGCTGCGTAATCGTGGCTACAACACCCGCCGCGTGGCGATTGCGGGCGCGCAGCCGGTGGGCCAGCAGCTGGCAGAGAGTTTTCGCAACGAGCCCTGGCTGGGCTTTGATGTGGTCGGTATTTACCACGACCCGGAGCCGGGCGGCGTGCCGACTGGCTGGGCCGGCAACCTTGAGCAGCTGGTGGAAGACGCCCGTGCGGGCAAGATCCACAACGTCTATATCGCGATGTCGATGAGCGAAGAGGCGGCGATGAAGAAGCTGGTGCGCCGGCTCTCCGATACCACCTGCTCTGTGATGCTGATCCCGGACGTGTTTACGTTCAATATTCTGCACTCGCGCCTGGACGACGTGAACGGCGTGCCGGTGGTGCCGCTGTATGACACGCCGCTCTCTGGCATCAACCGCATCCTTAAGCGCGTGGAAGATATCATTCTGGCCTCGATGATCCTGCTGCTGATTTCGCCGGTGCTGTGCTGTATCGCGGTCGCCGTGAAGCTCAGCTCGCCGGGCCCGATTATCTTCCGCCAGACCCGCTACGGTATGGACGGCAAGCCAATTATGGTGTGGAAGTTCCGCTCCATGCGCGTGATGGAAAACGACAAGGTGGTGAAGCAGGCGACCCAGAACGACCCGCGCGTCACCAAAGTGGGCAACTTCCTGCGTCGTACCTCGCTTGATGAACTGCCGCAGTTTATCAACGTGCTCACCGGCGAGATGTCGATTGTCGGCCCGCGTCCGCACGCGGTGGCGCATAACGAACAGTATCGCGCGCTGATTCAGGGCTACATGCTGCGCCATAAAGTCAAACCGGGCATCACCGGCTGGGCGCAGATCAACGGCTGGCGCGGCGAGACCGATACCCTGGAGAAGATGGAAAAACGCATCGAGTTCGATCTGGAGTACATCCGCGAGTGGAGCGTATGGCTCGATATCAAAATCGTTTTCCTGACGGTGTTTAAAGGCTTTGTTAACAAAGCGGCTTATTAAGGGTAGTGGGTCATGAGCCTTCGCGACAAAACCATTAGCGGCGCCAAGTGGTCCGCGATTTCGACGGTCATCATCATCAGCCTCGGGCTGGTACAGATGACCATCCTGGCGCGGCTGATGGATGGTCATCAGTTCGGGCTGCTGACCATCAGCCTGGTGATTATCGCGCTGGCCGATACGCTCTCCGATTTCGGGATTGCGAACTCGATTATCCAGCGCAAAACCATCAGCCATCTCGAACTGACGACGCTCTACTGGCTGAACGTCGGGCTCGGGATCGTGGTCTGCGCGGTGGTGTTTCTGCTAAGCGACCTGATTGCGGCCGTGCTGCATAACCCGGATCTGGCACCGCTGATTAAGACGCTGGCCTTCGCCTTTGTGGTTATCCCGCACGGCCAGCAGTTCCGCGCGCTGATGCAAAAAGAGCTTGAATTCAACAAGATTGGCTCCATTGAAACCTTCTCGGTACTGGCGGGCTTCACCTTTACGGTGGTGTCCGCGCAGTACTGGCCGGTGGCGATGACCGCCATTCTCGGTTATCTGGTCAACACCGCGGTGCGCACCCTGCTGTTTGGCTTCTTCGGGCGCAAGATTTACCGGCCGGGCCTACATTTCTCGCTGGCGTCTGTGTCGTCTAACCTGAAGTTCGGCGCGTGGCTGACCGCCGACAGTCTGGTGAACTACATCAACACCAACCTCTCAACGCTGGTGCTGGCGCGTATTCTTGGCGCGGCGGTGGCTGGCGGCTATAACCTCGCCTACAACGTGGCGGTCGTGCCGCCGATGAAACTCAACCCCATCATCACCCGCGTGCTGTTCCCGGCGTTCGCCAAAATTCAGGACGATACCGAAAAGCTGCGCGTGAATTTTTACAAGCTGCTGTCGGTGGTCGGGATTATTAACTTCCCGGCGCTGCTGGGGCTGATGGTGGTGTCGAATAACTTCGTGCCGCTGGTGTTTGGCGAAAAGTGGGTGAGCATCGTACCGATTCTGCAACTGCTGTGCGTCGTCGGCCTGCTGCGCTCTATCGGTAACCCGATTGGCTCGCTGCTGATGGCGAAAGCGCGCGTCGATATCAGCTTTAAATTCAACGTGTTTAAAACCTTCCTGTTTATTCCGGCCATTGTGGCGGGCGGGCATTTCGGCGGCGCGCTCGGCGTGACGCTGGGCTTCCTGCTGGTGCAGGTGATTAACACTATTCTGAGCTATTTCATCATGATTAAGCCGGTGCTGGGCTCCAGCTACCGCGAGTATATCCAGAGCATTCTGCTGCCATTCTGGCTCTCGTTGCCTACTCTGGTGGTCAGCTTCGCGCTGGGCGTGGCGCTGAAGGGGCATCTGCCGCTCGCCTCGCTGCTGGCGGTGCAGATTGCGGCGGGCGTGCTGGCTTTCGCCGTGACGATTGTGCTGTCGCGCAATGCGCTGGTGGTGGAACTGAAACGTCAGTTTTGCCGCAACGATAAAATGAAAATGCTGCTCCGTGCAGGCTGATCCCGTTAAAAATTATTGATGCGCAAGTCCCTGCGGCCGGAGTGCCGCGAAGAGGGCGCGCGTATATTTCAGAGGTCAACATGAAGTTACTCATTCTTGGCAACCACACCTGCGGAAACCGTGGCGACAGCGCCATCCTGCGCGGCTTGATTGATTCGATAACGCTTCAGGACCCGACGGCGGAAGTGGACGTAATGAGCCGCTACCCGGTGAGTTCCGCCTGGCTGCTGGACAGAGAGGTCATGCCTGACCCGCTCTACAAACAGATGAAGCAGTTTAACAACGCCGCGGGCGTCATGGGCCGCGTGAAGAAAGTGCTGCGTCGTCGCTATCAGCACCAGGTGCTGCTCGCCAAAGTGACCGGCAACGGGAAGCTTCGCAATATCTCCCTGCCGCAGGGCTTCACCGATTTCGTGGGGCTGCTTGGCGGCTATGACGCGATTATCCAGGTCGGCGGCTCGTTCTTTGTCGATCTCTACGGCACCCCGCAGTTTGAACATGCGTTGTGCGCCTTTATGGCGAAAAAGCCGCTGTTTATGGTTGGCCACAGCGTCGGCCCGTTCCAGGAGCCGCAGTTTAATCAGCTGGCTAACTACGTCTTCGGCCACTGCGACGCGCTGATCCTGCGTGAAACCGTGAGTCTGGATCTGATGAAAAAAGGCCAGATTGACACCTCGAAAGTGGAACTGGGCGTTGATACCGCCTGGCTTGTCGAACATCATCATGACGATTTCGTCCCGAGCTACGCCGTGCAGCACTGGCTGGACGTGGCGGCGCGCGATAAAACCGTGGCGATCACGCTACGCGAGCTGGCGCCGTTCGATAAACGTCTCGGTACGACCCAGCAGGCCTACGAGCAGGCGTTCGCGAATGTGGTCAACCGCATCATCGACGAAGGCTACCAGGTGCTGGCGCTCTCCACCTGTACCGGCATCGACAGCTATAACAAAGATGACCGCATGGTGGCGCTCAACCTCAGCAAATTAGTGAAAGACCCGTCGCGCTTCCACGTGGTGATGGATGAGCTGAACGACCTCGAAATGGGCAAAATTCTCGGCGCGTGCGAGCTGACCGTCGGGACTCGTCTGCATTCGGCGATTATCTCGATGAACTTCGGCACGCCTGCCATCGCGATTAACTACGAGCACAAGTCGGCGGGCATTATGCAGCAGCTCGGCCTGCCGGAGATGGCGATTGAGATCCGTCATCTGCTGGACGGCTCGCTGCAGGCGATGGTGGCGGACACCTTAGGCCAGCTGCCGGTGATTAACGAGCGCCTGTCGGCGGCTGTCGCCGCCGAGCGTGAGAAGGGCCAGCAGATGGTAAAATCCGTGCTGCTGCGCGCGGGAGGGGCCCGATGAAAGTCAGCTTCTTTCTGCTGAAATTCCCGGTCGCCTCGGAAACGTTCGTCCTGAACCAGATAGTCGGCTTTATCAATATGGGGTATGAGGTGGAGATCGTCTCGCTGCAGAAGGGCGATCTGAAAAACACGCATGCCGCGTACACCGAGTACAACCTGGCGCAGAAAACCCGTTTTCTGCTGGAGGAGCCGGAAGGCAAGGCCGCCAAGCTGAAATACCGCGCCACGCATACCGCGCGCGGGTTGTTTAACGCCCGCACCTGGCGGGCGCTCAATATGGGCCGCTACGGCGATGAGGCGCGTAACCTTATTCTCTCTGCAATATGTGGACGCGTGCCAGGTACGCTGAAAGCCGACGTGTTTATCGCGCACTTTGGCCCGGCGGGGGTCACCGCCGCGAAACTGCGCGAACTCGGCGTGCTGGACGGCAAAATCGCCACCGTGTTCCACGGTATCGATGTGTCGCACCGCGAGGTACTGACGCGCTATACGCCGGAGTATCAGCAGCTGTTTCGCCGCGGCGATCTGATGCTGCCGATTAGCGAGCTGTGGGCTGAGCGCCTCAAAGCGATGGGCTGCCCGCAGGAGAAAATCGCCGTCTCGCGCATGGGCGTGGACATGGAGAAATTCTCGCTGCGCCCGCTCAAGCAGCCGGGCACGCCGCTTGAGATTATCTCGGTGGCGCGTCTGACCGAGAAAAAAGGGCTGCATGTGGCGATCGAAGCGTGTCGCCTGCTGAAAGGCCGCGGCGTGGATTTTCGTTACAACATCCTGGGCACCGGGCCGTGGGAGCGCCGTCTGCATACGCTGATTGAGCAATATGGACTGGAAGATTGCGTGTTTATGCCGGGCTTTAAGCCGAGCCATGAAGTTAAGGCGATGCTGGACGAGGCCGATCTGTTCCTGCTGCCGTCCGTCACGGGCGTTGATGGCGACATGGAGGGCATTCCGGTCGCGCTGATGGAGGCGATGGCGGTGGGTATTCCGGTCGTCTCCACGCTGCACAGCGGGATTCCTGAGCTTATCGACGCCGAAAAATCGGGCTGGCTGGTGCCGGAGAATGACCCCCAGGCGCTGGCGGAAAAACTGCAGGCCTTCGCCGGGATCGACGAGCAGACGCTGCGCCCGATGCTGACCCGCGCCCGTGAAAAAGTGGAAACCGAGTTTAACCAGCAGCGTATCTACCGCGAACTCGCGGGCCTGCTGCAAACCCTGTAACCCGAGGTTTTATGCGTAAACTGATGTCGTCCGGGCGCCTTTCCCGCCGGACTTTCGTGCAGGCCAGCGCCGCCACGGCGCTGCTGCCACTGTTGCACAGCCGCGCCGCCCACGCCATTACCGGCGGCAAAACGGTGAATGTCGCCGATTACTACCGCGATAACTGGCCGCAGGCCTTTAAGCTGGCGTTCAGTGAGGCGCAGACGGTTGAGGTGCCCGCGAACCTCACCTGCGACAATATCAACAGCCCGGTGTTTATGCCCGCCGGTAAAACCCTGCGGGTGCTTGGCGCGCTCAAGGGCAACGGCAAAGGGCGGTTTATTCTCCAGGACGGCTGCCAGATCCTCGGCGAGAAGAAAGGGCGCCTGCATAACATTATTCTCGACGTGCGCGGCTCGCAGGTGGCGATTAAAGGCATCGAGATGACCGGCTTCGGCCCGGTGATGCAGATTTATATCGGCGGCAAAAAGCCGCAGAAGATGCAGGATCTCGTGATTGACGATATCTACATTCACGACGCCAACTACGGCATTCTGCGCCAGGGCTTTCATAACGAACTGCGCGACGTGCGCATTACTAACGGGCGCTTTGAGCGTCTGCAGGGCGATGCTATCGAATGGAACGTCGCGATTAACGATTCCGAACTTCTTATCTCCGATCACGTGCTCGACCAGATCAACTGCACGAACGGCAAAATTAACTGGGGCATTGGCATCGGTCTTGCGGGCAGCACTTACGATAATGCCTACCCGGAAAGCCAGGCGGTGAAGAATTTTGTCGTGGCGAATATTACCGGCAGCAACTGCCGCCAGCTGGTACACGTCGAGAACGGCAAGCATTTCGTTATTCGTAATGTGAAGGCGAAAAACATCACGCCAGACTTCAGTAAAACCGCCGGCATCGATAACGCGACGGTAGCGATCTACGGCTGTGATAACTTCCTGATTGATAACGTCCAGATGGTGAACAGCGCCGGAATGCTGATTGGCTATGGCGTCATCAAAGGTAACTATCTGTCGATTCCGCAGAACTTCAAGCTTAACGATATCCATATGGATAACCGCAACCTGCCGTATAAGCTGCGCGGCATCCAGATCTCTTCCGGTAACGCCACCTCGTTCGTCGCCATTACCAATGTCGATATGAAGCGCGCCACGCTTGAGCTGCATAACAAACCGCAGCATCTGTTTGTGCGCAACGTAAAGGTGATGCAGGAGTCGTCCGTTGGCCCGGCGCTGAAGATGCATTTCGACCTGCGTAAAGACGTGCGCGGCCGCTTTATGGCCAAAGACGACACGCTGCTGTCTCTCGCGAATATCCAGGCAGTGAATGAGAAAGGGCAGAGTTCAGTCGACATTGACCGCGTGGATCATCAGCATGTGAAGGTGGAAGCGCTGAATTTTGCGCTGCCTCAAAAGGCGCGCTAAACGAGGCAGGCAATCATACGGTGCGGCTTTTTTAAGGCAACGCCTGCGCGTTTTATGAACAAAATCACGCGATTTCATACTGGCGATCCGGCAGTAAAAGCTTATACTTCCTCAAATTATTAAGGGAACCTCATTAACTGAAAGTTGCTTCCTGGAAGGCAGGGCGGCGCTTTCAGTTTTTTATTGAAGTAGTCACTAACGCATCGGGCAGGATATGAAAGAGAAGGTAATTTTTATCGGCGCGTCTGGGTTTGTCGGCACCAGACTCATTGAGAGGGCACTGTCTGACTTCGATATCACGAATTTTGACAAGCAAAACAGCCATTTCTATCCCGATATCACGGTAGCGGGCGATGTGCGTGATAAAGCCTCGCTTGAGAAACAGCTTAGCGAATGCTCTACCGTTGTCCTTCTGGCCGCCGAGCACCGTGATGATGTGAGCCCTACCTCGCTCTATTATGACGTCAATGTCGAAGGCACGCGCAATGTGCTGGAAGCGATGGATAAGCACAACATCAAGAATATTATCTTCACCAGTTCCGTGGCGGTGTACGGTCTCAATAAAAAGAACCCCGATGAAAACCATCCGGTCGATCCGTTCAATCATTACGGTAAAAGTAAGTGGCAGGCGGAAGAAGTATTGCGTGAGTGGTTTAACCGCGCACCGGAAAGCCGTTCTCTGACCATTGTGCGCCCGACGGTTATTTTCGGAGAGCGCAACCGCGGCAACGTTTATAATTTACTCAAGCAGATTGCCAGTGGCCGCTTTGCGATGGTTGGCGCAGGTAATAACTATAAATCAATGGCTTACGTTGGAAACATTGTTGAGTTTATAACCTGGAAACTGAAAAACGTTACACCCGGATATCAGGTCTACAATTACGTGGATAAGCCGGATCTGAACATGAACCAGCTTGTCGCGGAAGTGGAGAAGAGTCTCGACAAAAAGATCCCTTCTGTCCATTTGCCTTATCCGGTCGGTATGCTCGGTGGCTACTGTTTCGATATGCTGAGTAAAGTGACGGGTAAGAAGTATGCTGTCAGCGCCGTGCGTGTGAAAAAATTCTGCGCAACGACGCAGTTTGATGCCACCAAAGTCCATCAGTCTGGTTTTGTCGCGCCGTACTCGCTCTCAGAAGGGCTCGATCGCACGCTACAATATGAATTTGTCGCCGTAAAACACGACGACATTACCTTCGTTTCTGAGTAAGCGCTCGGGCATTAAAGGAAAACGCGCAGGTTCTTTTCTGCGCGGAAAGGATGCTCTGGAAATCGTATTTGGCTGTTTTCCGAATTCTCTGAGCCCAATTAAGAGTTAAGTCAGTTCTTATGTTATCAGGTATCTGAAAATCGCAGAATGACAGCCATTGAGACATTTTTTACTAAATCACGTGGCTGTGATTGACCAAATTCAAGATAACAAACATTTAGAGGTGGATAGAGATGGTTAATATGAAAGCAGTTATTCCCGTCGCAGGGCTCGGCATGCACATGCTGCCTGCCACCAAGGCGATTCCGAAGGAGATGCTGCCGATTGTCGATAAACCAATGATTCAGTACATTGTCGACGAAATCGTGGCGGCTGGGATCAAGGAAATTGTGCTGGTTACCCACTCCTCCAAAAACGCGGTTGAGAACCACTTCGACACTTCCTACGAACTTGAAGCTCTTCTTGAGCAGCGTGTGAAGCGCCAGCTTCTGGCGGAAGTGCAGTCCATCTGCCCGCCAGGCGTAACCATCATGAACGTCCGCCAGGCGCAGCCGCTGGGGCTTGGCCACTCTATTCTTTGCGCGCGCCCAATTATTGGCGATAACCCATTTGTGGTCGTGCTGCCGGATGTTATTATTGACGCCGCTTCTGCTGACCCGCTGCGCTATAACCTGGCCGCTATGATTGCTCGCTTCCAGGAAAATGGCCGCAGTCAGGTACTGGCGAAGCGTATGGCGGGCGATCTCTCTGAATATTCTGTGATTACCACGCAGGATGCGCTGGATACCGAAGGTAAAATAAGCCGTATCGTGGACTTCATCGAGAAGCCGGATCAGCCGCAGACGCTGAACTCTGACCTGATGGCCGTTGGTCGTTATGTTCTTTCCGCCGACGTATGGGAAGAGCTGGCGAAAACCGAGCCGGGCGCCTGGGGCCGTATTCAGCTGACTGACGCCATCGCGCGCCTTAACGAGAAGCAGCCTGTTGAAGCGATGTTGATGACTGGCGACAGCTACGATTGCGGTAAAAAAATGGGTTACATGAAAGCGTTCGTGAACTACGGCCTGCGTAACCTGAAAGAAGGGCAGAAGTTCCGCGAGAGCATTAAGAAAATCCTGGCGTAAGCCAGTCGCTATGCGCGGTACGCTATACAGGCAGGATAGCCTTGATAAAACGGCAGTTGAGCATTCGGGTTGATAAGCATTTATACTCGACAGACTCGCTGCCGTTTTGTTTTTTTAAGGCTAAAAAACGTTCTGCGTGGTAAGTCAGGCGGTTGCGTTCACAATAGATTCAGCGTAAATCCTGGGCGCTACGATTGATAAAAAATGATGGTAGATTTCTCAGTACACTGGTAGCTGTTGAGCCAGGGGCGGTAGCATTGTGTGAACAGCACATCAAATGAAATTGGTTATTCTTAAAGCGCTATGTCGAAGTGATTTATATTAATGCTCCAAATACCGAACATTACTACAAATTCCTTTTCACAATATCCACATATAAGAGATAACTCGCTGTGAAAATATTAGTCACCGGTGGTGCCGGCTTTATTGGCTCTGCTGTAGTACGACATATTATTGAGAATACCCAGGATTGGGTGGTCAATGTTGATAAGCTTACTTACGCAGGCAATCCGGAATCTGTATCTTCTGCTGAAAATAATGAACGCTATGCCTTTGAACAAGTCGATATTTGCGACCGCGCTGCGCTCGATCGCGTCTTTGAAGAACATCAGCCCGATGCAGTTATGCACCTGGCTGCTGAAAGCCATGTCGATCGTTCAATCAGCGGCCCGGCTGACTTTATCGAAACGAATATCATTGGTACGTATACGCTGCTTGAAGCGGCGCGTGCTTATTGGTCATCATTAAATGATGACCGCAAAGCCGCTTTTCGCTTTCATCATATCTCAACCGACGAAGTCTATGGCGATCTGCCGCACCCTGATGAGTGGCAAACTGGCGAATCGCTCCCCCTTTTTACAGAAGAAACCGCTTACGCGCCAAGTAGCCCTTACTCCGCTTCGAAAGCCTCAAGCGACCACCTGGTACGCGCGTGGCTGCGCACTTATGGATTGCCTACCATCGTGACCAATTGCTCAAACAATTACGGGCCATACCATTTTCCTGAGAAGCTGATCCCGCTGGTGATCCTCAATGCGCTGGATGGTAAACCGTTGCCGGTTTATGGTAAAGGTGATCAAATACGCGACTGGTTATATGTAGAAGATCATGCGCGTGCGCTCTATACCGTAGTGACCCAAGGGCAGGTTGGCCAGACTTATAATATCGGCGGACATAACGAGAAAAAGAACCTTGATGTCGTATTAACCATTTGTGACCTGCTGGATGAGATTAAACCTAAAGCGACGTCTTACCGCGAACAGATCACTTACGTTGCCGACAGACCAGGCCACGATCGCCGTTATGCCATTGATGCTCATAAAATCAGTCGGGAATTAGGCTGGCAGCCGCAGGAAACGTTTGAATCAGGGATTCGTAAAACGGTGCAATGGTATCTGGAAAATTCTCAGTGGGTTGAGAATGTAAAGAGCGGCGACTATAAACTTGACCGTCTGGGGTTAATCTGATTATGAAAGGTATTATACTGGCAGGCGGTTCGGGTACACGCTTGTATCCTATTACGATGGGCGTTTCCAAGCAGTTACTCCCTGTGTATGACAAACCAATGATTTATTATCCGTTGTCGGTGCTAATGCTGGCAGGGATTCGTGACATTCTTATTATTACCACACCTGAAGATAACGCCAGCTTTTGCCGCCTTTTAGGAGATGGGAAAGATTTTGGTATCAATATTGAATATGCTGTTCAGCCTTCGCCTGATGGCCTCGCGCAAGCATTTTTAATTGGTGAAAAGTTTATTGGCAATGAGCCGGTATGCCTGGTGCTGGGCGATAATATATTCTTTGGCCAGGGCTTCAGTCCAATATTAAAACATGCTGCAACCAGGCAAGAGGGAGCGACTATTTTTGCGTATCAGGTCAAGGATCCCGAACGTTTCGGCGTTGTTGAATTCGATAAATCTTTTAACGTGTTATCAGTAGAAGAAAAACCAGTTCAGCCCAAATCAAATTGGGCGGTAACAGGTTTATATTTTTATGATAATGACGTAATTAATATCGCTAAGCAAATTAAACCCTCCGCGCGAGGAGAACTGGAAATTACCGATATTAATGATACATACTTACGCAATAATACGTTAAAAGTCGAGTTATTAGGTCGTGGTTTTGCCTGGCTGGATACTGGCACGCATGATAGCTTAATCGAAGCAGGGTGTTTTGTTGAAACAGTACAAAAACGACAAGGCATGATGGTTGCCTGCCCAGAAGAAATTGCCTGGCGTAATCATTGGTTAAGCGATAATGAGTTATTAGCTATAGGGGCGGGCTTACGCAAAAATGACTACGGTAAATATCTTCTACAACTGATAGAGAATAAATGAATATACAAATTATACCATTACAAAAACATGGTGATGCCAGAGGTTCTTTGATTGCGCTTGAAGAGCAAAAAAACGTTCCATTTAGTATTAAACGTGTTTATTACATGTTTGATACCCAGCAAGGTGTAAGGCGCGGTTTTCATGCCCATAAGCAGTTGATGCAATTAGCTGTGGCGGTTAGAGGTACATGCAAATTTTTGCTGGATGATGGCGTTAGCCAGGAAGTGATAAGTCTTGATGATCCTTCGCAAGGGCTATTAATTGAAAAAATGGTCTGGCATGAGATGTTCGACTATTCAGATGACTGTGTATTAATGGTATTAGCAGATGATCTCTATGATGAGTCTGACTATATTCGTGATTACTCACTGTTTAAAAAGATAGCTGCCGATGGACAATTTAACGCTAACAACGTATGACCGTGATTTTCTTGAGCTGAGTTGGACATGGTTACAAGATCCGGAAATAAAAAAACTAACTTTAACCAGTGATTTTAGCCGGCAGGACCAGGAGAATTTTTTTAATAATCTCAGTCACAGAGAAGATTATATAATTTACGGTGTTAATCTTGGATCGAGAAAAATAGGAGTTGCTGGATTAAAAAACATCAAAGAAAATGATGCAGAATATTGGGGGTACATAGGGGAAAAGGATTTGTGGGGTAAGGGATTAGGCAAGTATCTAATTAGTGCATTAGAAGATGTTGCCAAAAATAAGGGTATCAAAAAACTTTACCTTAAAGTTAGTGATTTAAATGTCAGGGCAATTAAAGCATATCAGAAGTCTGGTTTCGTAATAAATGACCATGAATGTGACATTATCATTATGGAGAAAATGATTTAAATGCTTTCGATACATGAACTTGAACAGAGTGTTTATAATGACTGGGATCAAGTAGTCGAAAATGCTAAAAATGGTCTCTTCTTATTTCAGATTAATTATTTTAAATATCATGAAGCTCGCTTTGATGATTGTTCTTTGATTATAAAGAAAAAAAATAAACCTGTAGCTGTATTTCCCGCCAATCGTATTGGTGCTACCGCTTATAGCCATCAAGGGTTAACATTTGGTGGGTTGATCTTACTTCCCGAACTGCATGCAGTAGATGTGTTAAATATATTTGAGCTGATAAAAGAGCATTACAAGGCGAAAGGAATTAACAACATTATATATAAAGCTATACCATATCCTTTTTCTAAGTATCCTGCTCAAGAGGATTTATATGCTCTATTCAGGAACTCTGCGAGATTAGTTCGTAGGGATATATCAAGCGTCATAGACATTGCAAGAAGACCTAAGCTGTCTGACTCGCGCAAAAATACAATAGTAAAAGCAAAAAAAAATGGTGTGAGAGTTTGCGAATCAACCAATTTTGATAAATTTCACCAAATTCTTTCTGAGGTACTGGCCCGGTTTGGTGCTACACCGGTGCATAGCACGGCTGAACTTCAGCAGTTAAAAATGGGATTTCCACATAATTTAAAGTTATATATAGCTACAAAAGAAGAGGAGTGGTTAGCTGGCGTGCTGGTTTACGATTATGGGCACCTTGTTCATACCCAATATATGGCTAATACACCACAAGGGCGACAAATAGGTGCTCTTGATTATATATTATATTCACTGATTGAAGAAATTTATACGGATAAAAAATACCTGAGTTTCGGTATCTCAACTGAAGACTCAGGGAATTTTTTAAATACTGGGTTGATTGCTCAAAAAGAAGGTTTTGGGGGCAGAGCAGTCGTCCATGATTTTTACGAAATGGAGTTGTAATGATTAATTTTCTTAACTTAAAAAAAATCAATGAAAACTACAAAACTGAATTGATGCAGGCCGTAGAAAATGTCATTGATTCTGGCTGGTATATCAATGGTCAGGAAGTCACTAATTTTGAAAATGAATTTGCAGCTTATTGTAATGTACAGCATGCTATTGGCGTAGCAAACGGTCTGGATGCATTAACGCTCGTGCTTAGGGCATGGAAAGAGCTAGGTAAACTTCAGGATAATGATAAAGTAATAGTGCCCGCTAATACTTATATTGCTTCGATTCTGGCGATTACGCAAAATAATCTTATTCCTGTTTTAGTCGAGCCAAATGAACAAAACTATAATCTGTCTGCTTCGGGCATTGAAAATGCCTGGGACCCGTCTGTAAAAGCGATTTTGCCAGTACATTTATACGGCCAAATATCCCCTATGGAGGAAATAAGGCAATTTGCAAATGACAAAAAAGTTTTAGTGCTGGAAGACTGCGCACAAGCCCATGGTGCATCGATTAATGGAAAAAAAGCGGGTGCATGGGGCGATGCGGCAGCATTCAGTTTTTATCCGGGTAAAAATTTAGGCGCATTAGGCGATGCAGGTGCCATCACCACCAACGACGCTGAGCTGGCAGCCATGTTAAAAGCATTGCGTAATTATGGCTCTCATAAAAAATATGAAAACCTCTATGTTGGGGTTAATAGTCGGTTGGATGAAATGCAGGCTGCCATACTCCGTGTGAAGCTGCCATACCTTGATAAAGAAAATGAGGCGCGGAAAAAAATTGCGCATCGTTACATCAATGAAATTAAAAACCAACACATTTCTTTACCTGTTTTAGGAAAAGAAGAAGCACATGTTTGGCATCTTTTTGTAATCCGAACCCAGAACAGAGACTTGCTTCAGCAACATCTGACGCATTCAGGTGTCCAGACATTAATACATTATCCATTACCGCCTCATAAGCAACAGGCATATAAAGAATATAATCATTATTCTCTTCCTGTTACCGAGAGAATCCACAATGAAGTATTGTCTTTACCGATGGATCCAAACCTGACAGCAGAAGAGGTAAGCTTGGTAATCAAAGCTGTAAATGAGTTTACTGTATGAGGAAAATATTTTCGGTTACGATTTTCACAGCAATGCTCACATTACTAAGAATGCTATGTGGTTTTGCAATTGCGAAAATCGTGGCAATTTATACAGGCCCGGCAGGTATGGCTATGCTGGGCCAGATGCAAAGTATGATTACCTCATTGAATGGAATAGTGACATCGCCTGTAGGTAGTGGTGTTGTCCGCTATACTGCAGAGCATGTCGATAATGGCTACGAAGCTTGCGCCAAATGGTGGCAGGCTTCTCTTCAGTGGGCTTTTGGACTTTTTCTGATTATTGCGCCTCTGGCAGTTTTGCTAAGTAACCAGATTTCAGCTTTTCTTTTTCAAAACGAGAAATTCTATTGGGTAGTTATTTTAAGCTGTATTGTCTTACCCCTTTCTATTATCAATACTACTTTCATTTCTGTTACTAACGGTCAGCAGCAATATAAGAAATATATTTCGGTTGGTTTCATATCTGTAATCATTTCAAGCGCATTAATGGCAGTGATGATCTACATATACAGATTACAGGGTGCGATGATAGCGGCTGCTCTTAATAGTTCAATATCAGGCGTTGTAGTTTTGATGCTCTCGCTGCGGCAGCCATGGCTCAAAATAAGATACTGGATTGGCAAGACGTCTTCAACTCATCGTAAAGCCATTGGCGGTTATGTCATTATGGCTATCACGTCAGCAATAGTTGTACCCTTGTCTCTGGTACTGGTAAGAACCATTTTGGTTAACCATGTAGGATGGGAAGGCGCAGGACAGTGGCAGGCTGTATGGAAAATTTCTGAAGTATATCTTGCCATAATTACACTGGCATTAACTACTTACTACCTTCCTCAATTATCAAAGCTTCAGTCTGCTGAAGAGATCAAGCATGAAATAAATCAAACAGCAAAGATAATACTGCCAATAGTATCTATTCTTGCCCTTGGGGTTTATCTTTTTCGGGATCTGGCGATATATATACTTTTTACGGATGAATTTAAGCCAGCACGGGATTTGTTTGGTATCCAGCTTTTTGGGGATGTAATAAAAATATTAGCCTGGCTGTATGCTTTTCCTATGATCGCTAAAGCTGCAGTTAAATGGTATGTTGCAACGGAAATCATATTTTGTTGTACACTTGTGCTGTTCACTTATTACTTCGTTTTACTGTATGGAGTACAAGGTGCTAACATAGCATATGCTTTAAACTATATTTTTTATTTTATAATTATGTTTTTTAATCTTAAAAGATTTGCAAGGTAGCGTTTGCTATGAATATATTGCTGGTGGGTGAGTTCTCTGGAGTGCATATGACTCTTGCCCGGGCCCTTAAAGATGATGGTCATAATGTAATAATTGTTTCCGATGGGGATTCTTATAAGAATTTTTCACGTGATATAACTATAACTGCTCAGAAAAGAAAGGGTAAATTTGCTGCGCTAGCCAGGATGTTTCTTGACGTTACGGGGACAAAAGGACTAATTACATACTTTAAGCACAGAAAGGTTATTGCCGGTCTTAAAGGTTACGATGTTGTACAGATTATTAATACCGTTCCTTTAGATTGCTTTGGCTCAATAGCTAGCTATTTATTCGTCCGCAAATTAAAAGAAAATAATAAAAAACTCTTTCTCTGTGCTCTTGGCGATGATTATAGATGGGTAAAAGCATGTCTGCTTAATAGGTTTAAATATTCCGCGCTCAGCAATCTTACTATCAAAACATTACATACATATATTTATTCCCTGAAGTACGTGTATGGTATGTTCTTTAAAAAATTACACATGTATGTAGAAAAACAATGTGATGGTATTATCCCTGGTCTTATTGAATATGCAATTGCTTATGAAGGCATTGATAAAGTTACGCCCATAATTCCGCTACCTTTGCCCAAGAAAATATTCGACGAAGCCAATAGTATGGATGCTAATGTGCATACATCTTCCAGCAGGATAACTATTTTTCACGGCTGGCAAGTTGGGCGAGAACTAAAAAAAGGAAATTTTATTTTAGATGAAGCGGTTAAAAGAATCCTGCAATCAAATTTGGCAGGAAAAATTGATTATCAGATTGTCAAGTCTGTACCTTTTGATGAGTATATAACAAGAATTAAAAGCGCAGATATTTTCCTTGACCAGACATACAGCTATGATCGCGGTATGAATGCCATTTTTGGAATGGCATATTCTTCCGTGGTGTTTTCAGGGTTTGAATATGAAAAGGAACAGCATATAGGTATTTCTGCTGAGCCAGATGTCGATCTTATAGAGAAAGAATTAATAAGACTCATCGATGATCCTGTGCTAATGAAAACAATTAAAAATAATGCGCGTGATTATGCTCTGAAGCGACATAATCCAGAAAAGGTAATGCGTAATTACTTAAATGTCTGGCAAGGCTATAATTTAGATGGCTCTCAAACGCATTCGTGGAGCTTAAATGGAAACAATAAATAGTCAACATAAAGAAGACAGGTGGCTTGTCTTTTGTTTTATTTTCACAACGCTATCTGTGCTCACTATGCCATTATGGCTCTCACTGCTATTTTTGGCAGTTATAATATTTTGGGTACCGACCCCGTACAGGTTACTGTTTGTTAGTGTTCTTATTATAGTCTCCGCTTTTTTTAACTCAGGGATTGATATCACAGGGGATTTGAGCACGTATTCGGCGGTATTTTCAAACCTGAATAAAATATCTTATGTTGAGGAGTTTTCATCTGAGCCCTTACTTTTATTTCTTTACGGTATATGCAACCAGTTAGGCTTGGATTTTAAATCGACATTATTTATGCAATCGCTATGCATGAATATTGTTTTATTGTATGCGCTGTGTACCTACTTTGGCTTTAACGGTTTGAAATTTTTCCCGGCGATCATCCTCTATCCACAATTTATTCAGCAGGGGCTTTTTCTGAGCCGCCAATCGCTAAGTACACTTTTCTTTATTACGCTTGTAGCTCAAAGCAAGCTTTTGACAAGGCATTATTTTCGTAATGTTTTTTGGGCCGGGCTAGCATTGCTTGCACACAGTTCTGCCGTAATGAATATTGGTATTTTTTTACTGAGTTATAAAGTAAAAAGGTTTGTGAAGTGGTACTTCGTATTGCCGGTTGTCATTGTTGCAATTCTTTTTCCTTTTAATGATGCTTTTGTAACTCAACACCTTGTATCGCTCGCGAATATTACCGGCGGCCTGGATCGGAAGATTGGCTTTTATATGAATAATATGCCGGATGGAGAAGCGCTCAGTATAATGAGCTTGCTGATGCTACCTCTTCACGCAACGTTCTTGGTCTTAAGTGTCGTTTTGATTAAGTCGCGAAAAGATAAGTCTGACATTGATCCTTTTTCAATTATATTTATATGTTTATACTGTGTCGTGCTTTTTTTGCGTGAATATTCTTTATTACCGACTCGGCTTGGAATGCCTATCGTCGCATTCAGCGCGTTCTTCTTTTACAACATCACCACTTTATACAAACAATATCTCAAAAATATTCATTTAATGGAATCGCTGTTTTTTATCTTTATATGTTTAACATTTATTAGATTTCTTTATACAAATGATTATGGGGATTACGCTATTACACTGTTCGGCAAGCAATCTCTTATAAGTTATCCAATAGATATTCTCTTCAGAAGATAAATTCAGGTAATTATGAAATACATTATTGGTTCAGGTTGGTGGTGTTCGACTGAAAAAGATACCAGAGAAAAACTTTATGGCGATGAAATAATACGCGGCCCTGCTTTCCATAAGGAGTGGTATAACGCTATTACAAAATTCACTTCACCTGAACGTATTTATATAGTTGATAGCAATTCACCTGTTGTGCCAGATTTAGAAGGTTCAATTAATTTTGTATCGTTAAATGAAAATGGTGGGCATTCGACCAGCCTTAAAGGTAAATATTCAGGTTGGATGCGGTCAGTATTACACTCCATGTCCTATGCTCAAAACTGTGATTGTGATTATTATGTTTATGTAGAACAAGACGTGCTGTTGTTTGGCGATGGTATTATAGAACATTGCATCAAACACATGAGCAAACCCTATGCATTTGGTAAATGCAATGATTTTAACAATCCTCTGCAGCAGTCATTTTTCATTATTAAAAAAGAGGCGATTGATAAATTTTTAGCCAGAATTTATTTAATAGACTTTGATGATTCTCAGATATCGCCTGAAAAAAAATTCGCCCTGGCAACAAGTCCGTTTTTTAATTTTGTACCAAAGTTTTTATTTGTTGCTTCAAAAAACAAGTTTTTGAAAAGGCTTTTTTGGCGTTTGCAAAATAAAGTGTGCACTTTGTTAGGGCGTTATGATTATTTACCTATAGGGTATGGAAGGGACAGGCCGATAAATATGCAAGATGATTTCTTTTATTTTCAGCATGCCAGCCAGTCAGAGCTGTCTCAATACCTGAAAATTAAATAAATGTGCATGAATTAAGGTTATTTAGGTGATATTTTTTGCAATATGTTTTCATGGTAAATTATGCGATTTATAACCAAGATTAAACTTGCGATACAATCAATCCTTCTTTCAGGAAAGTATTTCTATCTTTGCCTTAACTCCAAAATGAGCTGTAATCAAAGTAATGGGTATATTGTTACTTTAACATCATTTGGCAGTCGTTTGAATTTTGTTTTTTTAACGATAGAAACGATATTACAACAGAGATATAAACCTGAAAAAGTGATTTTGTGGCTTTATACTAACGATCGGCCTAAAGGTCTTGCTCGTATCATATTAAACAAGCAGAGTAAAAGAGGATTGGTGATCCGCTATGTAGAAAGAGATGTAAGATCATATAAAAAGCTTTCTTACATGCTTGAGCATTATCCACAGGCAAACTTTTTTATTACTGCCGACGATGATGTAATTTATCCCGATGACTGGCTGCAGGGATTTAAAACTGCGGCAGATAGAATGCCTGATAAAGTGTATTGTTATCGTGGAAGAATTATCGATTTTGATAATAATTATACAAACTGGAAACTTGCTACAGATAATCGATATTCACATGATTTACTTATGCCGACAGGTGTGTCGGGTGTTTGTTACCCACGCGAAGCGTTGGATGCTCGGGTCGCTGATTTTGATAATATTGAAAAAATTTGTCCCTATGCCGATGATATTTGGTATAAGTTACTAACAAAAGCCCGAGGTTATAATGCCGAGTTAGTGATGCCGGAAAGTGTGCACCATGTTCCATCTCTGTCTGGATTCAAAAAAGGTCTTGAAAAAATTAATGTTTTGAATGATCTGAATACTCAGCAATTTAAAGATACGTTAGTTTATTTTCAATTAAGTCGTGTTGATTTCGAAAAATAGGAAAAAGAATGCTCAATTTGGTATCAATTATTATGCCAACATGGAATTCCGCGGCGACTATATCTGAGAGCATTAATTCTGTAATCAATCAGACGTACCCGCATTGGGAGTTGTTGATAACAGATGATTGTTCAACTGACGGGACAATGGATATTCTTCGCGATTTAGCTGCTGCTGATTCACGGATAAAAATATATCAAAATGACACTAATTCTGGCGCTGGTATAGCACGAAATAATTCGATATCACATGCACAGGGGCGCTTTATCGCTTTTTTAGATAGCGATGATATGTGGCATGCGGAAAAGCTTGAAAAGCAAACGCGGTTTATGCTGGATAATGGTTACACTCTTACTTACACCCATTATCAAAAAATAAATCAACGAGGCGAGATTACCGGGCGCATTCACCCACCGAGATGTGTTAACTATTCTGAATTACTTAAATCCAATGTTATAGGCTGTCTGACTGCGATGTATGATACGGCTGAAATTGGTAAAGTATATATGCCATCAATTCGTAAGCGACAGGATATGGCATTATGGTTAAAAATCTTAGAGAAAGTAGACTATGCCTGGTGCTTGCCAGAAAGCCTTGCCCTTTATCGTGAAGGTCACCAAAGCCTCTCTTCAAATAAAATAAAAGTATTAGCTTCGCAATGGGCTTTCTACCGTCATTATTTGCAATTCAATTCTGTAAAATCCGCCTGGTATTTTACCTACTATGTTATTCGTGCATTAAAAAAACATGGTATATAAAAGGTTTGTTCAAACCAGAGGAATTGAACTGTTTTACAAAATCTTGTCAGTGTTTGTCGCCTGTTCCCTGCAGACGGCGGCTGTGTTTTAAATAATTAACAGTTGGAAATCCGTCCAAACGATAAAAAATTCTATTCCGGTTGAAATTTGACTCCTTAAATTTTTGTTCCTTATTTTAACTTCTCACTTCCGACGTACCTGGGTTAACATCTAAGATACATTTCCAAGCCGCGCACACGTCGCGGTGACCAAACCTGACAGGAGTATGTAATGTCCAAGCAACAGATCGGCGTCGTCGGTATGGCAGTCATGGGGCGCAACCTGGCGCTCAACATTGAAAGCCGTGGTTACACCGTCTCCGTATTCAACCGCTCCCGTGAAAAAACCGAAGAAGTGATTGCCGAGAATCCCGGCAAGAAACTGGTGCCTTATTATACCGTTCAGGAGTTTGTCGAGTCGCTGGAAACCCCGCGCCGCATCCTGCTGATGGTGAAAGCCGGCGCGGGTACGGACGCAGCTATCGACTCCCTGAAGCCCTATCTGGAAAAAGGCGACATCATCATTGATGGAGGCAATACGTTCTTCCAGGACACCATTCGTCGTAACCGCGAACTGTCCGAAGAAGGTTTCAACTTCATCGGTACCGGCGTGTCCGGTGGCGAAGAGGGCGCCCTGAAAGGCCCGTCTATCATGCCTGGCGGCCAGAAAGAAGCTTATGAGCTGGTTGCGCCGATCCTCAAAGAGATCGCGGCCGTTGCCGAAGGCGAACCTTGCGTGACCTACATCGGTCCGGACGGCGCGGGTCACTATGTCAAAATGGTGCACAACGGGATCGAATACGGCGACATGCAGCTCATTGCAGAAGCGTACTCCCTGCTGAAGCACGGTCTGAACCTGTCTAACGAAGAACTGGCGAAAACCTTCTCTGAGTGGAACGAAGGCGAGCTGAGCAGCTACCTTATCGATATCACCAAAGACATCTTCACCAAAAAAGACGAAGACGGTACCTACCTGGTCGACGTTATCCTCGACGAAGCGGCAAACAAAGGCACCGGTAAATGGACCAGCCAGAGCTCGCTGGATCTCGGCGAACCGCTGTCCCTCATCACTGAATCCGTATTTGCGCGTTACATCTCCTCCCTGAAAGAGCAGCGCGTCGCGGCGTCCAAAGTGCTGAGCGGCCCGCAGGCGAAACCGTTCGCAGGTGATAAAGGCGAGTTCATCGAGAAAGTGCGTCGCGCGCTGTACCTCGGTAAAATTGTCTCTTACGCGCAGGGCTTCTCCCAGCTGCGTGCCGCGTCTGAAGAGCATAACTGGAATCTGAACTACGGCGAAATCGCGAAGATTTTCCGCGCAGGCTGCATTATTCGCGCCCAGTTCCTGCAGAAAATCACCGACGCTTATGCAGAAAATCCATCTATCGCCAACCTGCTGCTGGCGCCGTACTTCAAGAAAGCGGCGGACGACTATCAGCAGGCCCTGCGTGATGTTGTCGCTTATGCTGTGCAGAATGGCATCCCGACCCCGACGTTCTCCGCTGCCATCGCCTACTACGACAGCTACCGTTCCGCGGTGCTGCCGGCGAACCTCATCCAGGCGCAGCGTGACTACTTCGGCGCGCACACTTATAAGCGCACCGACAAAGAAGGCGTTTTCCACACCGAGTGGATGGAATAACGTTTCCTTTGTTTAGTAAACAAGCCCGGTGGTGATGCCGGGCTTTTTTTGTGTCTGACGATCGCCGCCCGCCGCGATGAAGGCCAGCAAGCGCCTTGTTTTTCAGTATTTTCCCAAGTCACATTCGCGCTTCGCTATGCAATCATAACGCCTTGCATCTACACTCATGGCTGGTGTGGCTTTCTCATAATAATTAGATGACCAACAAGGACTCTATGAGCAAAGAATTTCAGGGTGGCGCTATTCACCACAGCAATGGGAACCCGGAACAGATTGACCTTATCGACCTGCTGATGCAGCTCTGGCGCGGACGTCTCACTATTATTGCGACCGTCATCGTGACGATTATTCTGGCCGTGCTTTTTCTTTTCATCGCCAAAGAAAAATGGACTTCTACGGCTATCGTGACGATGCCGGATGCCGGTCAGGTAGCCAGCTATAACAACGCGATGAACATTCTCTACGGCACCAACGCGCCGAATGTTACCGACGTGCAGCAGCGCGTAGTGGGGCGCTTCAGCTCCGCGTTTTCGGCGCTGTCGGAATCGCTGCAAAACCAGCAGGAGCCTGAGCAGCTGACCATCGATATGGCTGTCAAAGGCCAGCCGCTGCCGTTGAAAGTCACTTATCAGGCGCAAACGCCTCAGGCCGCGCAGAAAAAACTGGCCGAATACATTCAGCAGGTGGATGAGCAGATCGCCAAAGAGCTGAATAAAGACCTTAGCGATAACGTAACGGCCCGCGCGAAAGAGCTCCAGGAGTCGCTCTCCTCGCAGGAAAAAGTGGCGCAGGAGCAGAAAGATCTGCGCATCAAGCAGATTGCCGAAGCGCTCAAGTTCGCGCAGGAAGCGAACGTAACGTCGCCGCAGATGCCGCAAGCGCAGGAAGTCACGCAGGACACGTTGTTTCTCTTAGGCAGCGAGGCGCTCTCTTCAATGATTAAAAACGAAGCGACGCGTCCGCTGGTCTTCTCCGATGCGTATTACCTGACAAAACAGAACCTGCTCGATATTTCGAAGCTTAAAATTGACGAATCGTCGCTGCATGCTTATCGCTATGTCATGAAGCCGAACGAGCCGCTGCGCCGCGACAGCCCGAAACGTGCCCTGGTACTGGTGCTGGCCGTACTGCTGGGCGGTTTGATTGGCGCAGGCATTGTGCTTGGCCGCAACGCGCTGCGTGAATATAACGTCCGCCAGACGCGTTAATCTGACGAAACGAAAAAGGCCGCATCGCGCGGCCTTTTTTATTGCGAGTCTTACAGACCCTTACTTGTGCCGTCCCCGCAAATTCTCAATCACCGCGCTTAAATCAAGCTCCTGATCCTGCAGCAGCACCAGCAGGTGATACACCAGATCAGACGCTTCATTCACCAGCTCGTCACGGTCGTGAACCGTGGCGGCAAGCGCCGTTTCCACGCCTTCTTCACCCACTTTCTGCGCGATGCGCTTGGTGCCGCTGGCGTAGAGCTTTGCGGTGTAAGAGCTCGCCGGCGAGGCAGTTTTCCGCGCGGCCAGCAGTTCTTCGAGCTGGTACAGGAAATGCCACTGGTGGTGCGCGTCGCCAAAGCAGCTGGAGGTGCCGAGATGGCAGGTCGGGCCAATCGGGTTTGCCAGCACCAGCAGCGTATCGTTATCGCAATCCGGCGTTATGCTCACCACATTGAGAAAATGGCCGGACGTCTCGCCTTTGGTCCACAGGCGTCCTTTGGTGCGTGAGAAAAACGTCACTTTGCCGCTCAGCTCGGTCTCGCGCAGCGCGTCTTCATTCATATAGCCCAGCATCAGCACTTCGCCGGAAACCGCATGCTGCACCACGACCGGCAGCAGCCCGTCGGTTTTCGCCCAGTCCAGTTGGGCCCGCTGTTGTTCTGTTAACACACCCGAATCTCCACGCCTTGCTGAGCCAGAAACGTTTTCAGCTCGGCAATATTAATAATCTGCTTGTGGAACACCGACGCCGCCAGCGCGCCATCGACGTTCGCCTCGCGAAACGCTTCCAGGAAGTGTTCCATCGTGCCCGCGCCCCCTGATGCGATAAGCGGCACGCGGCACGCCTCACGCACCTTTTTCAGCTGCACCAGATCGTAGCCGTTACGCACGCCGTCCTGGTTCATCATATTCAGCACGATTTCACCCGCGCCACGCTGCTGTACTTCCTTAACCCACTCCAGCGTTTCCCATTGGGTGACGCGGGTGCGGCTCTCATCGCCGGTGTACTGGTTCACATGGTATTTGCCGGTCTGCTCATCAAACCAGGTATCGATGCCCACCACGATGCACTGCACGCCAAAGCGATCCGCAAGCCGGGTGATAAGCGTCGGGTCCGCCAGCGCCGGCGAGTTGACGGAGATTTTGTCCGCGCCGAAGGAGAGAATGTGCGCTGCATCGTCCAGCGTTTTAATGCCGCCTGCCACGCAGAAGGGGATATCGATAACTTCCGCCACGCGCGTCACCCAGCTTTTATCGACCACGCGGCCATCGCTGGAGGCGGTGATATCGTAAAACACCAGCTCATCGGCGCCTTCTTCGGCGTAGCGTTTCGCGAGCGGTACGATGTCGCCGATAATTTCGTGGTTGCGAAATTGCACCCCTTTGACGACCTGTCCGTCGCGCACGTCAAGACAGGGGATTATCCGTTTTGCCAGCATTGGATCGCCTCCGTTACGTTAAATTTGCCTTCCAGCAGCGCGCGACCGACGATCACGCCGCCCACACCGCTACCGCGCAGCGCGCGGATATCCGCAAGCTCGCCGATGCCGCCGGAGGACTGAAACGCCACCTGCGGGTAGCGCGCGCAGACTTCCTGATAGAGTGCCACATTGGAGCCGGACAGCGTCCCGTCGCGGGAGATATCCGTGCACAGCACATGCCTGAGGCCGAACGGCAGATAGCTTTCCACCAGCGTTTCCAGCGTCACGCCGGAGTTCTCTTGCCAGCCGCTGACCGCGACCTGCTTGTTACCCGCATCATCGATACGCACGTCGAGCGCCAGCACCAGCGCGTCGGCGCCAAAACGTTCGAACCAGCGCTGCACCTCTTGCGGCGCGTTGACCGCCGTTGAGCCGACCACCACGCGTGCGGCGCCCGCCTCAAGCAGGGCCGCCACGTCGTTTTCGCTACGCACGCCGCCGCCGACCTGCACCGGCACGTTAACGCCCGCCACCAGTTTTTGAATCAGCGGGATCTGGCGCTTCGCCGGATCTTTCGCGCCGGTCAAATCCACCAGGTGCAGCAGCTGCGCGCCCTGCGCCTCATACTCCTGCAGGCGCGGCAGCGGGTCACGGCCATAGTCGCGCTGCTGGCCATAATCGCCCTGATGCAGTCGCACCACGTTGCCATCAATTAAATCCAGAGCCGGAATAATCATTTACATCTCCAGGAAGTTTTTCAGCAGCTGCGCGCCCGCGGCTCCCGAACGTTCCGGGTGGAACTGCACCCCCCAGAAATTATCTTTCTGCACCGCGGCGGTAAACGCCTCGCCGTAGTGGCACTGCGCGATGGTGTGGGTATTCACCGGCATCGCGTAGCTGTGCACGAAATAGAACCACGCGCCGTCCTCAATGCCGCGAAACAGCCGGTCGCCCGCTTTGGCGTGTACGCGGTTCCAGCCCATGTGCGGCAGCGGCAGGCCGTGATCGGTCATTTTCGGCACCGGCTGGTCGATAATGCCCAGCAGGTCAACGCCGTTGCTCTCTTCGCTGCGGCTGCCGAGCAGCTGCATGCCGAGACAGATCCCCAGCACCGGTTGGGTACAGGCTTTGATTAAATCGATGAGATCGCGCTCGATAATCTGCTTCATCGCCGCTTCGGCGGTGCCGACGCCCGGCAGAAACAGCTTATCGGCACGCAATACCACATCCGGGTCGCGGCTCACCACCGGCTCGTAGCCGTGGCGGCGCACCGCGGACTGCACCGAGTGCAGGTTCGCGCAGCCGGTATCGAGGATAACCACGTTCATCACAGCACTCCTTTCGATGAGGGCAGGGTGTCGCCTTCGACGCGGATAGCCTGGCGCAGGGTGCGGCCAAAGGCTTTAAACAAACTCTCCACGCGGTGGTGATCGTTTTTGCCTTTGGTTTTCAGGTGCAGCGTGACGGCCATGGTGTACGAGAGCGAGCGGAAGAAGTGCTCGACCATTTCGGTGCTGAGATCGCCCACGCGCTGGTAGGTAAACTCGGCCTTATATTCAAGGTGCGGACGCCCGGAGATATCGAGCGCGCAGCGCGCCAGACATTCGTCCATCGGCAGCACGAAGCCGAACCGGTTAATGCCGCGCTTGTCGCCGAGCGCCAGCTTTAGCGCTTCGCCGAGCGCCAGCCCGGTATCTTCGACGGTGTGGTGATCGTCGATATACAGATCGCCCTTCACCGTGATTTCCAGGCGAAAGCCGCCGTGGGTAGCGATTTGGTCAAGCATATGGTCAAAGAAACCGACGCCGGTGTTGATTTTGCTGCCGCCTTCGCGATCCAGCCAGACCTTCACGTCAATCTGGGTTTCACGCGTGCTGCGCTTGACATGGGCATAGCGGTCACGGCGGGTCAGACGCTCGCCGATGGCCGCCCAGTTAAGGTCAGCGCGGCTGTAGCGCAGCCCGTTAATGCCCATATTGCCGGCAAGCTCGACGTCGGTTGCGCGATCGCCAATCACGTAGCTGTTCGCCGCATCCATCACGCCCGGCTCCAGATAGCGCTCCACCAGCTTCACTTTCGGCTTGCGGCAGTCGCAGTTGTCCGTCGGGAAATGCGGGCAGATCAGCACGTCTTCAAACAGGATGCCCTGAGAGGTGAAAATCTGCATCATCAGGTTATGCGGGCCGTCAAAGTCCGCCTGCGGCAGGCTGTCGGTGCCAAGCCCGTCCTGATTGGTGATCATGACCAGCTTAAAGCCCGCTTTTTGCAGTTGCAGCAGCACTGGGATCGCATCCGGCTCGAAGGCGAGTTTGTCAAAACGGTCCACCTGGAAATCGTCCGGCGGCTCGGCAATCAGGGTGCCGTCGCGGTCAATAAAGAGATACTTCTGGCTCATACTCGCTCCGTGGCCGCAAGGCCGGGTTGGTCACGCAGGGCGTCAATTACGCGCTGGCACTCTTCGCGGGTGCCGACGGTAATGCGCAGGCAGCCGCTGAGTGTCGGTTGTCTGTTCTGGTCTCGTAAGATAATGCCCTGATCCCACAGCGATTTAAATACTGCGCTGGAGGCGGTGATGCGCGCCAGCACATAGTTGGTTTCGCTGTCGAAAATGGCCTCGACGCACGGCGTCTCGCGCAGACCCGCAATCAGGAGCTGGCGGTTGACCAGCACCTGCGCCACGCGCTCGCGCATCGCAGTGATGCCCTGCGGGCTCAGTGCCTGGGCGGCGATATCCGCGACGGGCGTGGAGAGCGGGTAGGGGGCAATCACTTTCAGCAGCAGATTAATGACGTCTTCATTGGCAAGCGTAAAGCCGCAGCGCAGTCCGGCAAGCGCGAAGGCTTTGGAGAGCGTGCGCAGCACGACGAGGTGCGGGTAGTCGCCAAGCCAGCCTGCGAGCGTCGCCTGCGGGCAGAATTCAATATAAGCCTCATCGGCGACCACAATGGCTTTGCCGCGCGCCATCTCCAGCAGCGTGCGCAGATCCTGCGGGTTAATCAGCTGGCCGGTCGGGTTATTGGGGCTGCAGACGAAAATCACTTTCACGCCGTCGAGCTGTTCGGCAATCGCCGTAAGGTCAAGCTGCCAGCCGTCGATGGCCTGCACGGTGCGGCACTCCACACCGATGGTTTCGGCGCTGACGCTGTACATGCCGTAGGTCGGCGGACAGTAGAGCACCGCGTCGCGCCCCGGCTCGCAGAACGCGCGGATCAGCAGCTCAATGCCTTCATCCGCGCCGCGGCTGACCAGCACCTGCTCTGGCTTCACGCCCGCGTACTGCGCGTAACGCTCGATGACGAGTTTCGGCTGGCACTCCGGGTAGCGGTTGAGCGTCTGGGCGGTTAACTGAAATTCCACGGCCTGCGGGTATTCGTTGGCGTTCAGCCAGACATCGCCATTGCCGCCGAGGCGGCGCGCAGACTGATAGGGCGTCAGATTGCGCACGTTCTCGCGCGCCAGTTCTTCAATGCTCATGCTTGCTCCTTCAGGGCTGCCACGCGCAGCGTCACGGCGTTTTTGTGGGCGGTGAGCTGTTCTGCCGCCGCCAGGGTTTCGATGGTCTCTGCCAGCGCGGAAAACCCGGCGGGCGTCAGTTCCTGAATAGTCATGCGCTTCTGGAAATCCGCAAGACCGAGGCTTGAGCTGGTGGCGGTATAGCCGTAGGTCGGCAGCACGTGGTTAGTGCCGGAGGCGTAATCGCCCGCCGATTCCGGTGACCAGTCGCCTAAAAACACCGAGCCTGCGCTGGTGATGCCATCGACCAGCTCGCGGGCGTTGCGGGTCTGGATAATCAGGTGCTCCGGGCCGTACTGGTTAGAGATTTCCACGCACTGGGCGAGGTCGCGCGCCACAATAAGGCGGCTTGCCGCGAGCGCCTGACGGGCGGTGTCGGCGCGGGGCAGCGCTTCCAGCTGGCGGGCGGTGGCGTCGGCGACCGCCTTAGCCATCGCCGCATCCGGCGTCAGTAAAATAACCTGCGAGTCCGGGCCGTGCTCGGCCTGCGAGAGCAGATCGGAGGCGACGAAATCCGGCGTCGCGCCGCTGTCGGCAATCACCAGCACTTCGGAAGGCCCGGCGGGCATATCGATCGCCGCGCCGTCGAGACGCTGGCTCACCTGGCGTTTGGCTTCGGTCACAAAGGCGTTGCCGGGGCCGAAAATTTTCGCCACTTTCGGCACGCTTTCGGTGCCGAAGGCGAGGGCAGCAATCGCCTGCGCGCCGCCCGCCTGAAACACCTCCTGCACGCCGCAGAGTTTCGCGGCATAGAGAATTTCATCGGCGATGGGCGGCGGCGAGCAGAGCACTACGCGTTGACAGCCCGCGATGCGCGCAGGCGTCGCCAGCATCAGCACGGTCGAGAAGAGCGGCGCGGAGCCGCCCGGAATATAGAGACCGACCGACGCCACCGGGCGCGTCACCTGCTGGCAGCGCACGCCGGGCAGGGTTTCGACATCCACGGGCGCGAGCTGCTGGGCGCGGTGAAATTTTTCGATATTCGCCACGGCAACCGCCATCGCCTGCTTCACGTTGTCATCAAGGCGCGCGGCAGCGGCGTCAATCTCCTGCGCGCTGACCTGCAGGGCGGCCACGTCGGTTTTATCGAACTTCGCGCTATAGTCGCGCAGCGCCGCGTCGCCGCGGGCTTTTACATTATCGAGGATCTCCGCCACGGTGCGGGTAATGCTCTCCGAGGCAGAAATGGCCGGGCGCATCAGCAGCTCGCGCTGCTGTGCGGCGTTACAGGTGTTCCAGTCGATGACGGTGGTAAAAGTCATGGCGGTTACTCCATCATCTTCTCAATCGGCAGCACAAGGATGGAGCTCGCGCCCAGCGCTTTGAGCTTCTCCATCGTTTCCCAGAACAGCGTTTCGCTGCTCACCATATGCATCGCCACGCGCTGCTGATCGCCGGCCAGCGGCAGAATGGTCGGGCGTTCCGCGCCTGGCAGCAGGGCTATCACTTCATCAAGACGCTCCGTCGGCGCGTGGAGCATGATGTATTTCGATTCGCGGGCCTGGATAACGCCCTGGATGCGGGTCAGCAGTTTGTCGATAAGCTGCTGCTTCACGGCGGGCATTTCGCCGTCACGCTGGATAAGACAGGCTTTGGAGCGGTAAATCACTTCCACTTCGCGCAGGCCGTTGGCCTCAAGCGTCGCGCCGGTGGAGACTAAATCGCAGATGGCATCAGCCAGCCCGGCGCGCGGGGCCACTTCCACTGAACCGTTCAGCAGGCAGGATTTAAACTGCACGCCTTTTTGATCGAGATAACGCTTGAGCAGGTGCGGGTAGGAGGTGGCGATGCGCTTGTTTTTCAGGCTTTCCGGGCCTTCCCAGACGTCGTCGACCGGCGTGGCGAGCGAGAGGCGGCAGCCGCCGAAATCGAGACGGCGCAGCGTATAGTAGCGCGGGTCGTCGCCCTGGGCGCGGCGGGTGAGTAACTCTTCTTCCAGCACGTTTTCGCCGATGATGCCGAGATCCACCACGCCATCCATTACCAGGCCCGGGATATCGTCATCCCGCACGCGCAGGATATCGATAGGCATATTCTCCGCCAGCGCAATCAGACGCTGGGTGTGGAGATTAATTTTTATGCCGCAGCGGGCCAGCAGTTCTCGCGAATCATCGCTTAAACGGCCTGATTTTTGAATAGCTATGCGTAAACGGTTGTTGTCTGTCATCTCGCCTTATCCTTATTGATCTCGTGAAATTCGCCTGCAAACGCCCAATAAAAAAGCCCCCGGAAGGTTGATCTTCCGGGGGCTCTCTTAGCGTTCATGCACCACTGGAAGATCCGATCGTCTTCCAGCACACATCGCCTGAAAGACTAGTCAGGATGATGGTGATGGTGGTGGTTGTTAAACTGAACGCGTGTCATAAAATTCTCTTGATGAATGCTTATTCAAACCTGTCTTAACCGTAAACCATACCGGGCAGAGAAGGCAAGGGCTTTTTTTCATCATTAAAACCTTTCATATTCACTACATCAATTGTCAGCCCGCAGCGGCTGGCGTAGCCTGAAAAGACGCAGGCGAAAGACGGAGCAGGAGAACGAGATGAAAAAGGTCGCGATTGTCGGATTAGGATGGCTGGGGATGCCGCTGGCGCTCGCGCTGAATGCCCGTGGCTGGCAGGTCGCGGGCAGCAAAACCACCGCCGACGGCGTGGAGGCCGCGCGCATGTGCGGCATCGAGAGTTACCAGCTGGAGCTGCTGCCGGAAATGGTGTGCGACAGCGACGATCTGGACGCGCTGTTTAACGCCGACGCGCTGGTGGTGACGCTGCCCGCACGCCGCACCGGCGGCAATGGCGAATACTATTTGCAGGCGGTGCAGCAGGTCGTGGACAGCGCGCTGGCGCACCAGATCCCGCGCATTATCTTTACGAGTTCTACCTCGGTCTATGGCGAGGCTGAAGGCCTGTGCAAGGAAACCTCGCCGATTGAACCGGTCACTGAAAGCGGGCGCGTGCTTAAAGAACTCGAACAGTGGCTGCACCATCTGCCGGGAACGTCGGTCGACATTCTGCGTCTCGCGGGTCTTGTCGGGCCGGGGCGGCATCCGGGGCGTTTCTTTGCCGGTAAAAGCGCGCCTAACGGCGGACATGGCGTCAATCTCGTGCATCTTGAGGATGTGATCGGCGCCATTACCCTCCTGTTGCAGGCGCCCAAAGGCGGCCATATTTATAACCTCTGCGCCCCGCAGCATCCGGCGCGCGCCGCGTTTTACCCGGTAATGGCGCGCCAGCTTGGGCTGGAGCCGCCGCGCTTTAGCGACAGCCCCGTGGGCAGCAAAGGCAAGCTTATCGACGGCAACCGGATCTGCCACGAACTGGGGTTCGAGTACCTCTACCCGGACCCGCTGGTTATGCCAATGGCGTAAGCGCCAGCGCCTGATGCTCCGCCTGCCAGACGCGGCAGGCCGCGACGAAGGCGTCGAACATCTGTTTTGACAGCGGTTCGTCGTGCAGCGCGCCCCATTCCGGGTGCCACTGCACGCCGAAGGCGAAGGGGTGTTCGGGAATGCTTATCGCCTCAATCAGCCCGTCGTCGGCGCGCGCTTCAATAAACACGCCGGGCCCGACCTCGCGGATCCCTTGCTGATGCAGCGTGTTCACGCGAACGGATTCGCCTGGCGGCACCCAGCTGTCGAGCCAGCCGCCGGGCGCTATCTCAAGGCCGTGGACCGGCGCAAATTTCGCCTCCGGGCTGCCGCTCGGGTTTACTTCATGCTCGCGTAATCCTTCAACGTTATGTAACTGCCGCCAGAGTTTCCCGCCGGTCGCGACGACCATCTCATGCACACCGCGACACGAGCCAAGCAGCGGCAGGCCGGTGTTAAGCGCATGACGCACCAGCATTAACGCCAGTTTATCGCGCCCGGGATCGTTGCTGCTTTCCTGCGCTTCTTCACCGTAGTGATGCGGTTCAATGTTGCATGGGCTGCCGGGCAGAAAAATGCCGCTGAGCGATTTCAGGGCGGCGGCGAGATAAAGCGGATCGTCCGCCAGATGATGGGGCAGGGGAATGGCCACGGCGCCCGAATGGTAAAGCGGTGCCAGATAGAGATTTTCCACCGTCAGGATCAACTGTCCTTCCTGATTACTTTGACACATCAAAACGCCAATCAACGGCGGTGTGGTTACGGTCATGCTGGTTCGCCTGTTTCGCTGGGATACAGATCCTGTAGTTGAGCATTCGCAGCGGGTCAACTTTCCATGCGCGCACTCTGGCAGAACCCGGGCCTTGAGCTATGGTTTGATAACGGGCGTTATTTGAGCGGTTTTCGCCACGGCCTCGCGATGTAAAACCGCCCGGCGTGATCTTCTGCAGCGCCCCACAACATACCGATGAGAACAGTCTTGCCTCCGTCTTTTTGGGCGGAGGCTTTTTGCGCACAGGAGTCAATGATGCAAAGCAATCAGCAGTGGCAGGAGAGGCGTGAAAGCGCGGTGCCGCAGGGCGTGGGCAACGCGCTGCCGGTGTATGTGGCGCGAGCGAAAAATGCGGAGATCTGGGATGTCGAAGGGCGGCGCTATATCGACTTCGCCTCCGGGATTGCGGTGCTGAATACCGGCCATAACCATCCGGCGGTGATCGAGGCGGTCAAAGCGCAGCTCGATAACTTCACGCATCCTTGCTTTCAGGTGACGCCTTACGGCAACTACATTGAGCTGGCGGAGCGGCTGAACGCGCTTGCGCCCATCAGCGAGCCCTGCCAGACGCTGTTTCTCTCGACCGGTGCCGAGGCGGTGGAGAACGCCATTAAAGTGGCGCGCATTGCTACGGGCCGCTCGGCGGTGATTGCTTTTCGCGGCGCGTTTCATGGCCGCACGCTGCTCGGCATGGCGCTCACCGGTAAAGTACAGCCGTATAAAAAAGGGTATGGTCCGTTTCCGGCCGGGATATACCACGCGCCCTATCCGGCGGCCTACCTGGGCGTAAGCGACACCCAGGCGCTGGCGTCGCTCGCGGGGATTTTCGCGGCCGATGTTTCGCCGGACGAGGTCGCGGCGATTATCATCGAGCCGGTGCAGGGCGAGGGCGGGTTTTACGCCGCGTCGGCGGAGTTTATGCAGCAGCTGCGCGCCCTGTGCGATAAACATGGCATCGTGCTGATTGTCGATGAGATCCAGAGCGGGTTTTGCCGCACCGGCAGAACCTTCGCCATTGAACACGCGGGCGTCGAGCCGGATCTCATCACCATGGCCAAAAGCCTGGCGGGCGGTTTTCCGCTCTCGGCGCTGGTGGGCAAAAAGGCGCTGTTCGATAAAGCGCTGCCGGGCGGGCTTGGTGGCACTTACGCCGGGTCGCCGGTCAGTATCGCCGCGGGGCTGGCGGTGACCGATATTATCGCGCGGGAACGCCTGAACGAGCGGGCGACAGCGCAGGGCGAACTGCTGACTGGCCGCCTGCGTGAATTTGCCGAAACCTATGACTTTATCGGCGACGTGCGCGGCGTCGGCGCGATGGTGGCGATGGAGCTGGTGCATGAGCGCGACAGCCATCGCCCGGACAAAGAGTTAACCCAGCAACTGGTGCAGGAGGCAGGGCGTCAGGGGCTGATTTTGCTGACCTGCGGCGTGCGGGCGAACGTCATCCGTTTTCTTATCCCGCTTACCGCAGAGAAAGAAATTGTGACAGAAGGTCTCAACATCTTGTCATCCTGCCTTAAAGTGGTGCAAAATACGCGCCCTGCAAAATGAGATGATTAACCGACGTTCAACGCGTCGGTTATTTTTTTGCAGTCAAGAGCATCGTAATTAAATTCAAGAGGCCGGGCTTCGTACCGGATAGATACTTACTTAAAATCCGACAGTTGTTGTCGCTGAGGAATACAGAAAATGGGGCAATTTTTCGCTTATGCGGCGATGTTCACCGTAAAGGAGAATAATTATGTCGCTTAATGCAACTCCAAAAACCTCTCGCGTGGAATTACGTAAAACGCTTACGTTGATTCCGGTTGTTATGATGGGCCTTGCCTATATGCAACCTATGACGCTGTTCGATACATTCGGTATTGTATCCGGCCTGACGGACGGTCATGTGCCGACCGCGTACGCCTTCGCGCTGGTCGCGATCCTCTTTACCGCGTTGAGCTACGGCAAGCTGGTGCGCCGCTTCCCGTCGGCGGGCTCGGCATACACCTACGCGCAGAAAGCGATTAACCCGACCGTGGGCTTCATGGTGGGCTGGTCGTCGCTGCTCGACTACCTGTTCGCGCCGATGATCAACATCCTGCTCGCGAAAATCTACTTTGAAGCGCTGGTGCCTGGCATCCCGTCGTGGATTTTTGTGGTGCTGCTGGTCGCGTTCATGACTGTTTTCAACATGCGTACCCTGAAAGGCGTGGCGAACTTCAACACCATTATCGTGGTGCTGCAGGTTATCCTGATCGCCGTGATTCTGGGCATGGTGATTTACGGCGTGTCCCACGGCGAAGGGGCCGGTACGCTGACAAGCTCTCGTCCGTTCTGGTCTGAGAATGCGCACGTCATCCCGATGATCACCGGGGCGACCATTCTGTGCTTCTCGTTCACCGGCTTTGACGGCATCAGTAACCTGTCGGAAGAGACCAAAGACGCAGGTCGCGTTATCCCGCGCGCTATCTTCCTGACCGCGCTGATTGGCGGCCTGATCTTTATTTTCTCTACGTACTTTATCCAGCTCTACTTCCCGGATATCTCGCGCTTTAAAGATCCGGACGCGTCTCAGCCGGAAATCATGCTGTACGTGGCAGGTAAAGCCTTCCAGGTCGGCGCGCTGATTTTCTCCACCGTGACCGTACTGGCTTCCGGTATGGCGGCGCATGCGGGTGTTGCGCGTCTGATGTACGTGATGGGCCGTGACGGCGTGTTCCCGAACCGCTTCTTCGGCTACGTGCATCCGAAATGGCGCACCCCGGCGCTGAATGTAGTGCTGGTCGGCGCGATTGCGCTGATGGCGATTAACTTCGACCTGGTGATGGCAACGGCGCTGATTAACTTCGGTGCGCTGGTCGCGTTTACTTTCGTAAACCTGTCTGTGATTTCACAGTTCTGGATCCGCGAAGGCCGCAACAAGACGCTGAAAGATCACTTTACTTACCTGCTGCTGCCGGTGTGCGGCGCGCTGACCGTGGGTGCGCTGTGGCTGAACCTGGAAGAAAGCTCGATGGTGCTGGGCCTGATCTGGGCCGGTATCGGTGTGGTTTACCTGGCGTGCGTGACCCGCAGCTTCCGTAACCCGGTTCCGCAGTACCACGAAGACATCGCGTAATCCGCCGAAAAGCAACGCGAAAAAAGGCTCCCCTCGGGGAGCCTTTTTTGTTGGCGATGGATTGGGATGTCGATGGGGCGGCGGGTGCGCTTCGCTTACCCGCCCTACAATTCAGGCGTGCTTAAAGCAATAAAGTAGGGTGGGTAAGCGAAGCGCACCCACCTGCCACAACGGTTTACCCGACAATCTCCTGCGCGTACTGATACAGCGCCTTCAGAAGCGCCGTTTTCTCTTTATCGCTCTCATACTGGTTGTAGAGCATCTCCAGCTCCTGGGCGTAAGCCTGGAGGAACTCCGGCGTAAAGACGTCGCGGCGATGGTTAAGCCAGCGCTGCTGTTCCGGCTCGCTGAGCGTGCCGGGGAAATTGCGCGCACGGTAGTTAAACAGCAGCTTTTCAATGCGCTTATCCACGAACGTGATATCCAGCGCCGGGAGGTTCTGCGGCGGCGTCTGCAACACAATGCGCATCGCGGCGCGATCGGCGTCGCTGAAAAAGCCGTCGTAGAGCTGCGCATCCACGTTGCTGGTGGGCGGGAAGGGCGGCGCTTCGGCAAACAGCGCCACCAGTTTCTCGCGAACCTGAGGCGCGGCGCGCAGCACTTTCAGGTTGTTAAGACAATGCTGACGGTCGATGCCGAGGCGCTCAGCGTCTTCCGGGCGCAGCGTGTTGGCCTGCGCCAGCACCGGGCACTTATTGAGGTGCACCAGCTTCACCGGCACCGCGCTGTCGTCACCCAGCACGGCTTTCGGCGTATACAGCCGTTCGCGCAGCGCATCGGCATCGAGCTCCAGCAGCGGGCTGATATCGCCTGCCAAATCCACCACAATCACCGCGTTGCGGTTGTCCGGGTGCCAGGCGATCGGCGCTATCCAGCTTGTGTTGCCGCGCCAGGCACCAAACATGCCGGAAACATGCACCAGCGGTTTCATCTGGACGATATCAATCAGCGTCGCCAGCTTCTGCTTACTGCGATAGGTGTAGAGATAATCGAACATCCGCGGCTGGCGGGTTTTCACCAGTTGCGCCATGGCGATGGTGGCGTGGACATCCGCCATCGCGTCGTGCGCGTTGGCGTGCTCAATGCCATTGGCCACGGTCAGGTGTTCGAGCCGGAAACTCGGCAGGCCATCGCTGTTCTCCGGCCAGACGATCCCTTCCGGGCGCAGCGCGTAGCAGGCGCGCATCACATCCAGCAGATCCCAGCGCGAGTTGTCGTGCTGCCAGCTCCACGCGTACGGGTCGTAAAAGTTACGGTAGAAGATATTGCGCGTCACTTCGTCATCGAAACGCACGTTGTTATAGCCCACCACGCAGGTTTTCGGCACGGTGAACAGGGCGTGAATGCGCCCTGCGAACTCGGCTTCGTTCTCGCCGCGCGCGAGCGCCACCTGCGGCGTAATGCCGGTTATCAGCACGGCTTCCGGCTGGGGGAGATAATCGTCGGCGGGCTTGCAGTAGAAGACTTCCGGTTCGCCGATAACGTTAAAATTTTCATCGGTGCGCAGGGCGGCGAACTGCGCCGGGCGGTCGAGCGAGGGGCTTTTGCCGAAAGTCTCGTAATCGTGGAACAGAAAAGTCGGTTGCGCGGCAGAATCAGACACCAGGTCACCATCCAGAGTAAGTAAAAAAACAGGGCTATGGTAAACCATAGCCCTCTCAGGAAGAAGTGGCAGCCGTCTTAAGGCAATACCTGCTCCGGCTGCACCGGCTTGCGGGTGATGAGACGTTTACCCAGCGCGATGCCCGGTTTCTCGACGCGATGGAACAGCACCGTCGCGAGCCCGTAAGTGACCGGCAGGCTGATGGCGGCGGCAATCAGCAGGCGTACCGGCGAGGCGTGCTGCGCGAACGCGCTGTGCTCCACCAGCAGCCCGATGACCGGGATGACAATCATCAGGTGCAGCAGGTAGACGGAGTACGACACATCGCCCAGAAACTGGCTGACGCGGCGCGTCAGAAGCCAGCGCGGCAGGCGCATGACCTGATGCAGCAGCGAGCCCGCCTGCGCCTGCCACAGCAGCGCGCCGAGGCCTGCAATCATCACGCACTGGGCGATGAGGCGATTCGGCGTGACCGCGATATGCATCTGCCAGGCGAGCACCGGCGCGAGGAACGCCAGCAGCAGCAACAGGCGACGACTGTCGCGCACGGCGGCGGCAATCAGCATACCCGCGACAAACAGCGGCAGCTTAATCAGGATCATCGACGGCATCGGGAACGCCTCGAAGTAGCCCGGCAGCGCCCAGCGCGCCGCGAAGCAGGCGATCATCACCGCGAACGCGGCGACGAAAAAGCCCCAGCGCATCACCAGCAGCATGATGAACGGGAACAGCAGATAGAACTGCATTTCGAGCCCGATGCTCCAGTCCGGCAATACCGTACGGAACGAGTAATAAGGGATAGCGCCGAAGACAAACGAAATATGCGCAAGAATATTGCCCGCCGAGGTGTCTGCATAACGCTGGCTTTCCGTTTGCGTGGACGGCCAGGCCTGCGCGATAACGTCGCGCCATTCGCCGAACGCCGCGCCGAAAATCAGCGCCAGCAGCAACAGGAAATAGTACAGCGGCGCAATGCGGAAAAAGCGCCGCAGCCAGAAGTTACGGATGGTATGGCTGCTGGTCCAGGGTTCAATATCCCGGCGTTCCAGATAATTCTTCGCCATCAGAAACCCGGATAACAAAATAAACAGATCGACGCCCATACCCGGATCGTATAACAGAGGAATGCGGCACTGCACCAGCAGGCAAATATGCCCCAGCAATACCCACAGCGATGCGAGACCGCGTAATCCCTCCAGCTCCGGCGACCAGCTTTTACCCTGCGCCATACCCTTCTCCTCAGCCTTATAAAAGCCACCAGGCTAAAAAGAGTCAGCCTTTATCACAATCGGAAGAGTACGTGAAATATGCATTATCAGATTTTCCGCAGTCAGGTGCAGGCAGGTAAATAGCACGTTGGAAAAGGCGGCTCAGACGCGTCTTATTCATATTTCCTTGCAATTTACCGGAGCAAGGAAATAAAAACTGCCGTAAAAAAGGCGCCCCATCGCGAAGTTACTGAGGATATGCTGTTGAAATTTAGACCAATGATTGCCGTTTCCTGCATCATGTTGGCCGGTATTACCGCGCAGGCGCACGCCGCCGCGCCTGTCATGCCACAGCCGCCAGCCATTATGGCGGGCAGCTATGTGTTAATGGATTACACGACCGGACAAATCCTCGCGGCAAATAACGAACATCAACAGCGTAACCCGGCGAGCCTGACGAAATTAATGACCGGCTATGTGGTGGACCGCGCCATCGACAGCCATCGCATTACGCCGGATGACGTGGTGACAGTCGGCAAAGACGCTTGGGCGAAAGATAACCCGGTGTTTGAAGGCTCGTCACTCATGTTCCTGAAAGCGGGCGATCGCGTGACGGTGCGTGACCTCAGCCGCGGGCTGATTGTTGACTCCGGCAACGACGCCTGCGTGGCGCTGGCGGATTACGTGGCGGGCGGTCAGCCGCAGTTCGTCGCGATGATGAATGACTACGTGCAAAAGCTCGGGCTCAAAGATACCCATTTTGAAACCGTCCACGGACTCGACGCGCCGGGGCAGCACAGCTCCGCGTTCGATTTGGCCGTATTGTCGCGCGCCATTATTCACGGCGAGCCGGCGTTTTATCATATGTACAGCGAAAAGAGCCTGACCTGGAACGGCATCACCCAGCAGAACCGCAACGGACTGTTGTGGGATAAAACGCTCAACGTCGACGGCCTGAAAACCGGCCACACCTCGGGCGCAGGCTTTAACCTTATCGCCTCCAGTGTTGACGGCAAGCGTCGTCTGATCGCGGTGATTATGGGCGCTGACAGCCCGAAAGGCCGCGAAGATCAGGCGCGCAAACTCCTTCACTGGGGCCAGCAGACCTTCGACACCGTAGAGATCCTCCAGAAAGGCAAAAAAGTGGGCAGCGAGCGTGTCTGGTACGGTAAAAACGAGCAGGTGGCGGTCGGCACCGATCGCGACTTCTGGCTGACGCTGCCAAAAGCGCAGCTCGCCAGTGTGAAAGCCAAATATCTTCTGGATCGCGACCGTCTCGACGCGCCGCTGGCCGCCAATGAAAGGGTGGGTGAGATAGAACTCTACAATGGCGATCAGATAGTCGCGCGTCTGCCGCTGGTGACGCTTGAGAAAGTGAAAAAGGGCGGCGTGTTCTCGCGCTTTGGCGACTGGCTGCACCTGACGCTGTAACCTTTTTTGCGAACGCGAAGGCGCTCACAGACGCCCGGATGAGCGCCGCACACTATACTCGCTATTTTCAACAGCGAGGAGTGAACATGGATTACACCATCGAGCATGTCGTAACGCGAAAAATCGCCGGGTTCCACCTGGTGGGCCCGTGGGAGAAAACGGTGCCGCAGGGCTTCGAACAGTTGGTGATGTGGGTCGATAATTTTCATATCCAGCCGAAGGCGTGGATTGCGGTCTACTATGACAATCCGCAGCAGGTCGCGCCGGAAAAACTGCGCGCCGATACTGTGGTTGAAGTACCCGCGGATTTCACGGTGCCCGAGAACAGCGTCGGCGTTGTCCTGACGGACTTGCCCGGCGGTCAGTACGCGGTGGCCCGCGCGCGCGTTGAAAACAACGATTTCGGCGCGCCGTGGCTAACGTTTTTTACTCGCCTGCATCAGGACGTGCGTTACCAGATGGCGGCGCGTCCGTGCTTTGAAATCTACCTTAACGACGGCAAGAAAGATGGCTACTGGGATATCGACATGTACATCCCGGTGCAGACCTCCGGCGAATAACCCTGGCGCGCGCCCGTTTGGCGTGGGCGCGCGGTTTTTGTTAAATAAAAGGTGAAATAAAGTTAATTCCGCGCTTTTTCACCGCTTCTTTCCCAAAAGTTACAGCTTTTCCCCAATTTTTATCAGAAAATAACGCCCCACATTTTCAGGCGTCGCGTCTGCTGTGACGTTTCATCAGGGCTTTTAACGGGAAAGTTAGCGTGCGAGCTGATAAATCGCTTACCTCTTTCGAAATTCGTCTCTACCAGCATTACCGCATCGTCCACGGCGTGCGTATCGCGCTGGCGTTTATCATGACCTTTTTGCTGGTGCGGATGCTGAACGTGCCGGAAGGCACCTGGCCGCTTATTACGCTGGTGGTGGTGATGGGGCCTATCTCTTTCTGGGGCAATGTCGTGCCGCGTGCGTTTGAGCGCATCGGCGGCACTATCCTCGGCGCCGTGCTCGGGCTGGTGGCGTTACAGCTGGAGCGCTGGTCGCTGCCCCTGATGCTCCTTTGGTGCGCGCTGGCGATGTTCCTGTGCGGCTATCTGGCGCTCGGCAAACGCCCCTATCAGGCGCTGCTTATCGGCATTACGCTTTCGGTGGTGGTGGGCGCGCCGCAGGGCGACATGCTGGTCGCGCTCTGGCGCGGCGGCGACGTGATTTTCGGCTCGCTGCTGGCGATGCTTTTTACCAGCCTGTGGCCGCAGCGCGCGTTTATCCACTGGCGCATCCAGATGGCGAACTTCGTCGGCGACTTCGGCAAAATCTATCACGCCGGGCTGTCGCCAAACCTGGTCGAGCGCCCGCGTCTCGATAAGCCGCTGCAGCATATTCTTGGCAGCGTCGTGAAGCTGCGCGCGTTTATCACGCCCGCCAGCAAGGAGACGCATATCCAGCGCGCCATTTTCGAGGCTATCCAGACTACCAGCCGCAACATGGTCTGTACGCTGGAGATGCAAATCAATGCCTGGTGGGCCTCGCGCGAAAGCCATTTCCTGATGATCAACGCCCGTACGCTGCGCGATTCGCAGCAGATGACCGAGAATACGCTGGCGGCGATTGCCGAGGCGCTGCGCGAAGGCAACCCGTCGCCGGTAATGGCGAACCGCGAAAAGCTCGCCGAGATTGTTCAGGAACTGCGCGCGCTGATGAAAGAGGGGCAGCAGAATGAACTGGTGGAAACGCCGATTCACGGCTATGTATGGTTAAGCATGGAGCTGGCGCAGCAGCTGGAGCGCCTGTCGCAGCTGATCTGTCGGGCGCTGCGCAAATAACCCGCAGACGGCTGGCGCTTGTTTCGATTCAGCACCGTTTCAGAGTATGATGGTGACAGGCATCCTGAACGGGATAAAACCATTGTCATCAACCGCCGCTGCCAGTAAGGTTTATGCTATGCGGTTGTTTTAACGAATCCGAGTCTTATATTCAGCAGGGGTGTAAAAATGGAAAACAGCAAACCTTCATTCCAGGACGTTCTTGAGTTCGTGCGTCTGTTCCGCCGTAAGAACAAGTTGCAGCGCGAGATCCAGGATGTCGAGAAGAAAATCCGTGACAACCAGAAGCGCGTGTTGCTGCTCGATAACCTGAGCGACTACATCAAGCCGGGTATGAGCGTGGAATCCATCCAGGGCATCATCGCCAGCATGAAAAGCGACTACGAAGACCGCGTTGATGATTACATCATCAAAAACGCCGAAATCTCCAAAGAGCGCCGCGAGATTTCGAAAAAGCTCAAAGCGATGGGCGAGCTGAAAGTCCACGAGCCGAAAGGCGAAGAATAAGTTAAAAAAACCGCTTCGGCGGTTTTTTTATGCCTGCGCTATGGCGAGACCGCCGCGCGCCGCAACCAAAGCCCGCATTACACGGGCTTTATAGTTGTGGGCGTGGTAATTCGCAGGCACATACGCGATGGCGGGGTTATTCAGGCTTCGGCGTTTCTGAGGCGCGTACCACGAAGAAATCCGTTGAGATGCTCGCGCCTCTGTCAACCGTGATGAGATCGTGGACAAAATAAGCGAATATCTCCGGCGGCGCCCTGTACCAGGGCTGCGGCGGCGCATCGCCGGTAAAGGCGTTGATCCTGTACTGGTGAAACCGCTTTGCCCGCCGGTAGGCAGGCTCGTAAACGTCAGGCGCTATCTTAATCGCGGTATCGAACGGGCCGGGGCCTTCTGTGGTGTTAATGATGTCGCGGGCGACACTATCAATATCGTTTAACCAGCCCCAGTGGCTGTCGAGAACCTCAGTTTTAGCCTGAACGTGCATCGCCTGCTGCTTCCCCTGCGGGGTGATACCGAGCAGCCCGGCGCTGCTGCCCGCCGCCAGCGTAATGTCTGCCTGTTCTTTCTCCAGCTGCTGGCGCGCAAGGCGATACTGATAAAATTGCTGCCCCAGCCATTCGAAATAGCTGTCGAGATGCAGATTCTGTGTGGAGAGGTTGACGGGTTTGCCCAGTACGGCTTTCTGATAGCGCTTTACCCATTGCGCCACAGAGGCGTTTTCAACGTTATCCTGCATGATGAAATATTCTGCAAGGACGGGGTTATCTTGCTGTAAGGTCTGGAAATCAGGAAACGGCACGCCCGCCATCGCCGCCTCCCGGTACATGCGGTGCAGGGCCACCCGGCACAGTTCCGCGCTGGGTTTCTGCTCGCTGGCTTTCAGCCCGCCGCCGATATCCTCGCTACAGCCTGGCAACAGCTCTTCGCGGTGTTTAGGGTTATTGCTGCCGAACCGATACAGGCAGCGCCATACACGCCGCTCATGCGCCGCCACCAGATGCAGCGCATTCTTCACCGCATCGGGCAACACTGAAAAGTGATCGATATATTTTCTGCCAAACATCATGCTGAGCGAGCGTAACGGGCCGCCTGCGGCGCTGATAAAATAGTCCACGCCATTATCGTTGCTGGCGGAAGTGTCGCGCGAGCAGTCAAACAGCCCGGTAAAGAGAATATCTACCGGAATGCCCTGCCAGGTGTAGCGATCGCCTTGTTTCTGGCAAATCTCGCCCAGTAAATCGTCAAGAAATTTCCGCGCGAGCGTGGCGCCGAGATCGAAACCAAACAGGGAGACGGAGATAAGTTTGATGGGGACCGGGCTGAGTTTTTTTGCATCTTTGAAAGCTTCTGCAAAGGATGTTTTGGCCGAAGTCACTCGCGTATCCACACCCGTCACTAAAAAATCCGCCATCACCGGTGTATCGCGTAAACAGGGCGTGGCTTCAATACTGACTTTTTTCGCAATATCAGTACCAATGTCCGTCACCAGATTGCGCCATTCGGCAGGCTTGAGCAGTTTCTTACTGCTGTCTTTTAAAACCTCGTACCAGTTCTTGCCCTTCAGTATCTCTTTACCGGCGTCTTTCGCCATCTCTTTGGGCTGATCGTGTAAATCCTCCAGCGTGGTATTTTGCGCGCCATCCATAATGGTATGCAGTTTGGTGCTTAAATCTTCATGGAAGGGGGTGCCGAGGCCTGAGAAGTAAAGCTTTGAGTAACTTGTATAAGGGGTGTTCATTTGAGAAATGGGGTAAGCTCTGAACAACCTTGCAATATTACTCAGGCGATGATCTGGTGCATCAAGTTCAATATTGCGGCCGACGCCATCAAAAAAGAAACCAATATGCCAGGTGCGGGAACAATTGCCTATATTGTGTTCAATGGCCTGCTGCGCGCGGTTTGCCGCGGCAATAAGGCTTTCAATATCCATTATCGCGGCTCCTTTTGAATAGTCTGTTTTGTGTTCACAGGAAGAGAATCAATATCAGGATGAGAAAAATCAGCACTCCACCATAAATACACTTTATTGTTTGCAAGAAAATAAACATGGAGATAATTTTCTCCCCATTCCCGCTTCGGGAGTGGAGTTTTAATTTTGTGTACTTCAGTTCTCACTCCGGCCTGATATTGTGCCAGAGTATAATCGACCGTCCATGTAATCATTGCCGTATTACCACTTATATCGCCACAGCATGTTATTCCACCAGTATCAGATGAGTAAGGATTCTTTTTATCGCGAGCGAAAGTATTCCCTCCCGCAACACCATTCACACTAAACCCCCGGATAGGACGATCGAGGTTACTATGAATGATCAATGTTACCGCCCCGGTCGGTGGCCCCCAGATACTGGCCCAGAACAGCCAGGCGGCATAGAACACCACTGGCAGCGATAACCCCAGCCAGATCCATTTTCCCCAGCGGGCATAGCCGCGGTTGACCGCCGCATCTATTTTTTCGAGTCGAGTATAAAAGCCCATTTTTATTCCTTGTCAGGTAAATTTCCGTTTTGGAACTCATCGTTAAATATCATGAGATACTGTTTAAAGACGCATGGAGTTATTGCGGCCCACGCCGTTAAAAAGAAATCCATATGCCAGCGGTGGGAACGATTGCCCATATTTTGTTCAAGGGCCTGCTGAGCGCGGTTTGCCGCGGCAATAAGGCTTTCAATATCCATTATCGCGGCTCCTTTTGAGTAGTCTGTTTTATGGTATCAGTAAGAGAATCAATATTCGGATGTGAGAAACCGGTTCCCCACCATAAATAAACGTTGTCCTTTGGAAGGAAGTAAACATGTAAATAGTTTTCTCCCCATTCCCGCTTCGGGAGTGGCATAACAATACGGCGAGTTTCTTTACGCAGCCCGGCATCATACTGTGCACGCGTTGTACTTAACGTCCAGATAACCTCTGCGGTATCACCACTAATACTGCCACAACAGGTCGCGCCACCAGTGTCAGATGAATAAGGATTTGTTTTATCTCGAACAAAGGCATTTCCTCCCGCCACACCATTAACGCTAAATCCCAGGACAGGGCGATCAAGCTCACTGTGTATAATAAGCGTTACCGCCCCGGTAGGCGGCCCCCAGATACTGGCCCACACCAGCCAGGTGGCATATATCACCACTGGCAGCGATAACCCCAGCCAGATCCATTTTCCCCAGCGGGCATAGCCACGGTTAACTGCCGCATCTATTTTTTCGAGTCGAGTATAAAAGCCCATTTTTATTCCTTGTCAGGTAAATTTTCGTGTTACTTGTTTATTTTTTAAAAGGCATCCTGTGCGCTGTCATACCCGTGTTTATTGCGGCGGTTATTGTATGCCTGTTAACGTGCATATCAATACGCGTATAAGTAACAAGGTATGCCTGTTTGCGAATTTATTACTACTCTTCGCATTCTGCGTTTTAACGAAATACAGGCTAACGGATGGTTTGTGAGGTTTACTTTAACTCTGTAAGGATTCACCTGAGGAATATATATTTCGTGGCGTATTATCAGCCGGGCGATATAAAGCCACCTGTATGCCGGAGCGCAGAGGATTCAGTCAGGGCTGGTCATATCACAAATATTGAGTAAACGAATAATAGCACCGCGAGAGAGGCGTATTTCCCGGCAGGCAACGTGACTTTTGGCGTCATCGATAAGCTAGAGGCGGGTAGCGGTAACGGACATTCTCAGGGGAGATTGTTCTGACGGTTGGGTCAGAATGCTCGCTGCCGCGTCGCTGGCGTACATCCCGCAACGTGCGGCAAAGGATGCAGAAAGCAATGGGCGGGAAGGCGGCTGGAGGCAACGCGTTAAACCCATAATAAAAAAGCCCGCATTAAGCGGGCTTTTTTTGAATCTGGCTCCTCTGACTGGACTCGAACCAGTGACATACGGATTAACAGTCCGCCGTTCTACCGACTGAACTACAGAGGAATCGTGTGGAGGCTAATCATAGCGGCCCCGCGCCAATTGTCAAACCTCATTTGCCACTGCGGCGCGTGTTCGAACATTCTGTGAACATTGCGCGCTATTTTCAGACAATATGTGCGGAAAGCCTTTGCAGGATTGCGGGTTCTAACTCACTATTTGAAATGAGGTTTCAACTTTCAGGTGCAGGTCCATTTTGAGTCTAACCACTACCGTTCGCCAGGCGATCGCTCGTACGCCCTGGTACAAAAAGCGCAAAAGCTATCGAGTCCTGTTCTGGCGTGAGATCACGCCGCTGGCGGTGCCTATCCTGCTGGAAAACACCTGCGTGCTACTGATGGGCGTGCTCAGCACCTTCCTTGTGAGCTGGCTCGGTAAAGAGGCGATGGCGGGCGTGGGGCTTGCCGATAGCTTCAACATGGTGGTGCTGTCGTTCTTTGCGGCGGTCGACTTAGGGACCACGGTGGTGGTGGCCTTCAGCCTCGGCAAGCGCGATCGCAAGCGGGCTAGGGCGGCGGCCAGACAGTCGCTGGTACTGATGACCATCGTGTCGGTGCTCCTGGCGGCGCTGGTGCATCTGACGGGCGAATACATCATCAATGTGGTGGCGGGCGAGGCGAGCGCGCAGGTGAAAGAACTGGCGCTTATCTACTTGCAACTGACGGCCTGGAGTTACCCGGCGGCGGCCATCGCGTTGATTGGCAGCGGCGCGCTGCGTGGCGCGGGCAATACCAAAATCCCGCTGTTGATCAACGGCGGGATGAACATCCTGAACATCGTGATCAGCGGCTTTTTGATTTACGGGCTTTTCTCCTGGCACGGGCTGGGCTTTATTGGCGCCGGTATCGGGCTCACTATCTCGCGCTACATTGGCGCCATCGCCATTATCTATGTGCTGATGATTGGCTTTAACCCGGCGCTGCGCATCTCGCTGAAAAGCTACTTCTCGCCGCTGAAGCTCAATATTCTCTGGGAGGTGCTCGGCATAGGGCTGCCGGCGAGCATTGAGTCGGTGCTGTTTAATGGCGGTAAGCTGCTGACGCAGATGTTTGTCGCGGGGATGGGCACCAACGTTATCGCCGGTAACTTTATCGCGTTCTCGGTCGCCGCGCTGATTAACCTGCCGGGCAATGCGCTCGGCTCGGCGTCCACTATCATCACCGGCAAGCGCCTTGGCAAAGGGCAGATTGGTCAGGCGGAACGCCAGCTGCGCCACGTCTTCTGGCTCTCCACCTTTATGCTTACCGCCATTGCGTGGCTGAGCGCGCCCTTTGCCGGGCTGTTCGCGTCGTTTTACACCCATGAAGAGGATGTGAAAGACGTCGTGAAGATCCTGCTGTGGCTTAACGCCGCGTTTATGCCCATCTGGGCGGCCTCGTGGGTGCTGCCCGCCGGGCTCAAAGGCGCGCGCGACGCGCGTTTCGCGATGTGGGTATCGATGCTTGGCATGTGGGGCTGTCGCGTGGTGGCGGGCTATACGCTCGGCATCGTGCTCGGTATGGGCGTGGTCGGCGTGTGGCTCGGGATGTTCCTGGACTGGGCCGTGCGCGGCGTCTTTTTCTACTGGCGTATGGTGAGCGGAAAATGGCTGCAGAAATACCCGCGCCCGCCAAAACGACCGGTGGTGCTGGATTCCCCCGCGCCGCCCGGCCAGCCGAAGGCGATGTAAGCCTGACGCTGAAATGCCACAAGCCCGCACAACGCGGGCTTTTTCATTGGGCTCTGCTAACGGCGCGAAGCGGCTTTATTAGGCTCAGTCATCAACGGCGTAGTATGCGTTTTTGAGGTGTCCAGCATTATTAATCATTTAAAATAAAAAACGGTATATATTTGGTGTGTGTATTTAATAGGGGGATTTTATTTTTATTATGAATTTGCAGGCGGGTAATTCCCCTTTGGGCAAAAATAAAATTAAGCGCATTCATTCCTCCGGCATGGCCGCTGCCGCCTGGGTTCGGGTATAAATATGCGTGCTTAAACATGTCTTATTACGTTTTCCCCGATTGACCCGGTTATTTTGCGGCATATTCTGTCTTTCCGTTGTGATTAAGACCTGTGGGATCCCTGCTGCCGTGTGCAGCCATCGGCTGGTAAAGGAATACGTAATGAATACCTTGCAAAAACAATTCGACGGTCAGAGCCGTTATTGGCTGGAAATAAATAACAGCCGGGTGACGCCGGACGTGCTGAACTTCCGTGGGCGCGAAGCGCTTAATGAACCTTTTACATGGCGCATTGTATTCACGGCCCCGCAGCGCGACGTAGCGCAGACCGATGTTCTGCTGAAATACGCCAGCCTGAGTATGCGTTCCGGTCGCGTGGTGCATGGCATCATCACCGGTTTTGAGTGGCTGGGAACGACAGCTGACCAGACACATTACGCGGTGACGCTCTCATCGCGGCTGGCGCTGCTCAACCTGACCCGGCGCTGCGCGGTGTACCAGAATCTCTCCGTACCCGAACTGGTGGAACAGGTCTTGCGCGCGCACGGGCTGGAAGGGCCGGACTTCCACTTCCGACTGGAGCGCGTGTATCCGCAACGCGACCTTATCACCCAGTGGCGGGAAACGGATCTTGCGTTTATCCGGCGTGTTCTTTCTGAGGTGGGCATCTGGTTTCGCAGCGAAATGAACGCGGCGACGCAGCAGGAGACGGTCATTTTGGGCGACAGTCAGCGTAACTGCGCGTTCGGCGTCAGCGTGCCCTTTCAGGCGCCGTCCGGACTGTACGACGGCGCAGAAGCCTCGGTATGGGGTGCCCGCGTCTGGCATCACACCGTCACCGGCGAGGTGCGAACCCGTGATTATAACTATCGCGACGCCAGCATGCCGATGGATTCGGCAGTCGCCGTTCGCAGCGCCGCCATCACCACCGGCGAGCACTATCGCTATGGCGCGCCGTTTCTGGCGGCGGGTGATGATGCCACCTCATCGCCGGAAACCGAAAGCGGCGCGTTTTACGCCCGCATCCACCATGAGCGCGAACTCAATAGCGCCACGCGGCTGCATCTGTTCAGCAATGCCGCGCATCTGACGCCGGGGCAGGTGCTGGAGACGCCGGGCAGCTCGCTTGCCGCGTTGCAGGAAGGGATGCTGATTACGCTTGCCACCTTCCGTGCGGCGCGCGATACGCGCCTGCATGTTTCGCTGTGGGGCATTCCTTATACCGAACGGGTGAACTATCGCCCGGCGGAGCTCATCCGCCCGGAAATTCATGGCACCTTACCCGCCCGTATCGAGAGCCGCGAGCCGCATGACACTTACGCCCATCTGGACAGCGCAGGCCGCTACCGCGTGAAACTGGATTTCAGCCGCGAGGATGCGGAGCCGGGTTACCACTACCTGTGGGTGCGTCTGGCAAAGCCCTTCGCAGGTGAAAATTTTGGCTGGCACATGCCGCTGCTTGACGGCACTGAGATCAGCATTGCCTATGACGACGGCAATATCGACCGCCCGTATATCGCCCACGCGTTTCACGACGCAGAGCATGCCGATCTGGTTAATCGCGACAACCGCAGTCAGAACATTCTGCGCACCGCCGCTGACAATACGCTGCGGATGGAAGATAGGCGCGGGCAGGAGCATGTGACGCTAAATACGCCTTACGGCGCGACGCAACTGAACCAGGGGCAGATAGTCGATCAACAGGACAAACCCCGGGGCTGCGGCTTTGAACTACGCACCGATGAATACGGCGTTATCCGTGTGGCGAAGGGGCTGTTTATCACCGCCGATGGGCAGACCAAAGCGCAAGGCGAGGTGCTGGAAAGGGAAACGGCCCTTCAGGAAATCGAACTCTGCCTCACTCAGCTCCGGCAGTTAGCCGCTGCCGCAGAACAGGCACAGGCGCTGGAGGCGGATATCGCCAGTCAGCTCGCGATGTTTGACGCGCGGTTAACGCCGCTGAACGACATGATCCATGTCCACGGCCCACAAGGCGTGGCGTTCACCAGCGGCGAACATCTGCAGATGGCGGCCAGCCAGAATGTGGCGCTGAACGCCGGGGGAGATATCAGTCTCGGGTCGATGGGGAACACGACCCTAATGGCAGGAGAGAAAATCGGCCTGTTTGCCCATACCGGCACGCTGAGCGTGATATCCGGTGAAGGCCCGGTACAAATGCAGGCGCAGAACGGCGCGATGTTGCTCGGCGCGCAACAGAAGGTGAGCCTGATGTCGACCGCCGACATGCTGTTTGCAGGCAAGAAAAAAATCATCCTGATCGGCGGCGGTAGCTACCTGAAAATCGAAGAAGGAAACATCGAGTACGGGACGACCGAAACGTATTTACGCAGGGTGGAGCGGACGTATGTTGGGCAGCCTGCCTCGCAACCGGTGGATTTCCCGCAACTTCATCCTGTCATTCAGGGCAACATCTGTATTACCTGCCTGCTAAAAGCTATTCAGGCAAATGACGCCATGGTTCAGGGAGTATAACGATGGACACGACCGCGTTACTTGCAGCATTACCCGACGGAACAGATGAGAAGATTTGTCTGCTGTTTGAGGCAGGCGCACAGTCGGAAAGCGATTTTCTGGCGTTCCGGGCGAAACACGAGCACAGGCTGCACTCGCTGTATATCCACCCACAGCTTGTGGCACTCCAGAATTACGGACCGTGGCTGCTTGATGTTGATGATAAGGCGCAGTTGCGTGACTTTCTGAATCTGCTGTCAGGCAGCGTAGCGGTCATTGCTTACACGCATCATTTACCTTTCCTCGCAATTCAGCTGTCTCGCGGCTGCACTATCGTTTCGCCGGCAGGCTCTACCGCGCTGGTACGCTTCTATGCAAGTCATGTCATTCCGGTGCTGGCCGCCTGTACGGAACATAACTGGCACGCTTCATTGTTCAGCGGCGTTACACAATGGTGGCTGCCCGGTGAAACGCAGTGGCAACCCATCAGCATTACGCCATCGAAGACAGCAAGCGACGAAGCACCCCTTATCCGGCTGGATAACATTACCTGGGAGCAAATCTCCGATAAGCCGGAGGTGAACAGCGTGCTGAATGTGTGGCAGACAATGGCCACCAGCCAGTCGTTCCCCGCATGCGCGCAGCGGCTGATGGTTATCAGGGCGCTGAAGAAAGCGGCGAGTCTGGGGCTGGAAAAGTCCGCAGATCGCGTGCTCTATGCGCTTTGTTATCTTAATGGCGGGAAGAAGATGCTGGAGTCAGAGACGGTATGCGCGTTACTTCCGGGCGTTATTGCTGGGAAGGTGCCACTGGCAGACGTATTGCTCACAACCGCGGTCGTATAAGGACTGGATGAGACAACGGGCACTGCTGCAGCGGCGCTGGGTGCCGGTTAACAAGGAGCGGTTATGGTATTAGACGGTTTTGAACTGAATTATATCGAGAAGTGGCTGCCGGAGGCGTCCGTGAAATACAAAGACGGCAGACCGGCGGTCAATCTCGGTCTGATTATGACGGTGTTTTTTAAGGACGGGCATACGCCAGAGGTTCGTCGAAGAATGGTGGAGTGTGTCGATCGCTTTTATGCCGAATTTAAACCCTGCCTGAAAAAGCACCTCACCAAAAACTGGGTAGGTATTACGGAGAAGAATTACGCTAAAAAACGACAGAAGATTATCGATTCCACCCCGGAAGAGATTTTTTCCTGGTATATGAGCAGCGCAGAGAAAGATTTTTTAGCGCCCGATTACGATATTCTCATTATGGGTAAACGTATATTTCATAACGATAATGATCGCTCAGTTATTAAATTAACGTTCCCGCTCTCGCTGCTGAAAGAGCCTGATGGTAAAGCACGATATGAGGGCTGGCTGCTGTGGTTGTGTGACATCTTTGCCGTGGAAAGCGGTTATGCCGGGCTGTCGTTTATTCTTCCCTACGCCTTCGAACGGATGTTTCCGTATGAGTATGCCCTGGCGCAGCGTTTTTCCGGCGTGATGGTGGATTCTATTGGTACGCTTGAAGGCAGACGGGCAGTTAATAGTCTCAAAGGAGCCTGCTGGTACACCATACTGGGAACCCCGTGGCTGGAAAAACTGGGCGGTGCACAAAGGTTATCGCATCGTTTAGTGAAAACGCCTGAAATCAGCCTGTTACCCTACAGCAACGGCGCGATCCTCAGGGCGGGTGAGCTGCCACCACCACTGGGTGACATGAAAACCGAAGGTTTGCCGCCACTGCTGGTCAAGGTAAACCAGCTAATTCGCCCTGTCCGGTATGACGGTCATAATGGCCTGCACTTCTATTCAGACTATGAAAACTTACAGTTTGAGAAAGCGTCGTCCATGGCCTGGTTTGCCCGCTTTGACGACGCGAGCGCGCTGCTGGATAAAGCGGAAACAGACGAATCCTGCGATCCCGTGCGCATTCAGTGCTGGACTGACGATATCGCCCCTCATGCAGGGCAATGGGCCGCGACAGTGAACGGCAGGACTGAATATATACAGACACGGGCAGGGCAGAAGATGCCGCCTTTTGAGGATAAAGAGGGTAAGCCGCATCGGGCCTGCTGGACGTTGCTAAAGCGGGATGACAAAGGCAGCGTTTTTGCGTTACCTGAAGATGACTGATCCAAAAACAGCAGATACAAAAAACCCGGCAATCTGTATCAGACGTGCCGGGTTCATTTGTTTTATAACGCTCCAGGATTTGTTAAAAAATCCCAGAACTAAAATCTGGCTCCTCTGACTGGACTCGAACCAGTGACATACGGATTAACAGTCCGCCGTTCTACCGACTGAACTACAGAGGAATTGCGAGAACGGGGCGCATAGTAACGGCAGCGTTCGGGGTTGTCAAAGCCTGAATGTAAAATGCTGAACCATTTGCTGAATAATTCTGCAAATCCTGGCGCAGCCCGCGCTGCGCCAGGATCGATCAACGGAACGGCGGCTCGTTAAAGGTGCGCAGTTTACGCGAATGCAGGCGTTCGCCCTCGGCGCGCAAGAGGTCGATGGCGCGAATGCCAATCTGCAAATGCTCGGAAATCGCGCCCTCGTAGAAGCGGTTCGCCTGGCCTGGCAGCTTGATTTCGCCATGCAGCGGTTTATCCGAGACGCACAGCAAGGTGCCGTACGGCACGCGAAAGCGATACCCCTGCGCGGCAATGGTGGCGCTTTCCATGTCGATGGCCACCGCGCGGCTCAGGTTGAAACGCAGCGCCGAGGCGGAATAACGCAGCTCCCAGTTGCGGTCGTCCGTGGTCACCACGGTGCCGGTGCGCAGCCGCTGTTTCACTTCTTCGCCCGGCATGTTGCTCACAAGCTTGGTGGCGTCATAGAGGGCGCGCTGCACTTCGGCGATGCTCGGCACCGGAATATCCGGCGGCAGCACGGCGTCCAGTACGTGATCATCGCGCAGATACGCATGGGCGAGCACGTAATCGCCAATCGACTGGCTCTCGCGCAGGCCGCCGCAGTGGCCAATCATCAGCCAGACATCCGGGCGGAGCACCGCGAGGTGGTCGCAAATGGTTTTTGCATTCGACGGCCCGACACCGATATTCACAAGCGTAATGCCCTGGCCGTCGGCGGTAATCAGGTGCCAGGCGGGCATCTGATGCTTTTTCCAGGCGAGGTCGGAAATCGCCGCTTCCGGCGCCTCGGTGTCGGCGGTGATCCAGGTGCCACCCGCGCAGGAGAGCGCGACGTAAGGGCTTTCCGGGTCGAGGATCTGGCTGCAGCCCCAGCGCACGAATTCATCCACATAGCGCGTGTAGTTGGTAAAGAGCACGAAGGGCTGAAAGTGCTCGACCGGCGTGCCGGTGTAATGGCGCAGGCGCGCGAGCGAGAAATCGACACGGCGGGCGTCGAAGTGCGAGAGCGGATAAAACTCGGTCGGGTGGAACAGGCCATCGGCGGTTTCATCGCCAATCTGCGCCAGCTCAGTGGTCGGAAAGTGGCGGGTGAGGCCCGCGCTCATTGAGCGATCCAGCGTCAGCGCCGAGCCGTCGATGACATACGGATAAGGAATTTCATGCTGCGACGGCCCCACTTCGATGGTCGCGCCGTAATCTTCATAAAGCAGGATCAGTTGCTCGCGCAGGTAGCTGCGAAACAGCCCCGGGCGCGTAATAGTGGTGGTGTAGCAGCCCGGATGCGTGAATCGGCCGTAAGCGCGCGTCTTCTGCGCCCGGCGCGCATCGCCATCCCAGCATACCCGCAGTTGCGGGTAGACAAACAGGCCTTCGGCCCGGCGGGCGTCTTCGGGCAGGGTACCGTTCTCAATAAACGCTTTAATCGCGTCGCGCAGGGCGTTGACCGCGTCATCATACAACGCTTCCAGCTTGTCGAGCGCCTCATCGGGCGTCAAAGATGTTGCAGTGGTATTCATCTGGTCTCCTGGTCCCTCGTGGCACAGCAAGAGAAATGCTGTGCCTGATAACATGCCACAGGTTTATGAAACTAAACGTAATGGTGCAATGGCATAAATCTGTAAAGTGCCCCTGTATGCGCATCGCGCCAGACCGGCTCCGCTTATTTCGCCCATCCTCCGGCCTCCGCTCACTCCGTTAAGCATTCATTTTATGAATAAATATTTTCACTGATTATGTCTATGTTTTTAGAGACGAAAGGGTCAATCGCCTCATTCAGAGGCCTGTATGAGGGTTTATTCCCGCCTTGCCATGGCGGGACACAGGTATACTGACTCTCTCTATATGGCTCAAACATGCAGGAAAACAATGCTATCTACCCTGATTTATCGTAGCCGGGCGCGAGGAGATATCGACCAGGCGAGCCTTGCGGCGATAGTAAGGCAGGCGCAGACGCGTAATGCGCAGATGCAGGTCAGCGGCATTCTGGTTTTTGATGGTCACCAGTTTCTGCAGGTGCTGGAAGGGCCACTGAGCTCGGTCGAGGCGCTGTTCGCACGCATTAGCAACGATGAACGGCACGACTTCGTGGTTGAGCTGATGCGCGACTACGCGCCGCGTCGGCATTTCGAAAATGTCGGGATGACGCTGTTTGACCTGCGCGATGCCAAAGCGCACGCGGTGCTCAAATCCGTGGTGCAATCTAGCGTGGTGCCGTTCAGCCTCGCCCGCGAAGCGCGGGTGTATAAATTTATCCGCTCCTTTCTGGGGGGCCCGGACAGCCAGCAGATCGCCCGGGAATTTCAGCCGGACGCCTGGCGAGTCGAAAGCCTGCCGTCGCGCCCGCAACCCGCTTCGCCGCCCGCCGTGCCTAATGCCACCTGCCAGTTTGCCTTGCAGCCTATCGTGGCGCCGCTCGCCGGCAAAATTAAAGCTTTTGAGGCGCTTATCCGCACCGCTGACGGCGGCTCGCCTGCCGCCTGGTTTGCCGCGTTGTCCGGCGACGCGCTCTATGAGGCCGATCTCCAGGCTAAAGATGCCGCCTTTGCGCTTGCGAAAGCGGTGAACATCGGCAGCGATATGATTTCAGTCAACCTGCTGCCCGGTTCGCTGGTGCGGGTGCCGGACGCGGTGGCGATTTTGCTTTCGCAAATCGCGCATCACGGCCTGTTGCCGCAGCAGGTGATTGTTGAAATCACCGAAAGCGAAGTGATCACGCACTTTGAGACGTTTGAGCACGTCATCCGCCAGCTGCGCGCGGCGGGAATCAATCTCGCGATAGACGACTTTGGGGCCGGGTTCGCCGGGCTGTCGCTGCTTACGCGCTTTCAGCCAGGGCTTATTAAAATCGACCGCAGCATCGTTACCGATATTCATCTTTACGGCCCGAAACAGGCTATCGTCTACGGCATTCTTCGCAGCTGTGCTGAGCTGGAGATAACCGTGGTGGCGGAAGGCGTGGAGAAAGTGGAGGAGTGGTGCTGGCTTACGGCGGCGGGTATCAAGTATTTCCAGGGCTATCTCTTTGCCAGACCCGCGCTGAACTGCGCCCCGCCCGTCAGCTGGCCGGTTACCGGGTTGTAAGCGCGTCAGGACGCAGTCCCTCAATAAATTTGAACCATTATGTGAAACAAATGGCATTTATTCTTGCCCGTTATCAGTCCAGAGTGGGAGCACTGAACCAGACTACGCGGCGGGCATCGCGCACTTTGCACAAACGCTGCCCGCCCTGAAAACGGGATCGTTATGAAAAAAATCGGCTTTTTGTCATTTGGCCACTGGACGCCGTCGCCGCAGTCCGCCACCCGCACCGCGGCAGACGCGCTGGTGCAGTCCATCGATTTAGCCGTCGCGGCAGAAGAGCTGGGGGCGGATGGCGCGTATTTCCGCGTACACCACTTCGCCCGTCAGCTCGCCTCGCCGTTTCCGCTGCTGGCCGCCATCGGGGCCAGAACACGTCATATTGAAATTGGCACCGGCGTTATCGACATGCGTTATGAGAACCCGCTCTACATGGCGGAAAGCGCAGGGGCGGCAGATCTTATCTCCGGCGGGCGTTTGCAGCTTGGTATCAGCCGCGGTTCGCCGGAGCAGGTGATCGATGGCTGGCGCTATTTCGGCTATGCGCCTGACGCCGGTGAAAATGAGTCCGACATGGCGCGTCGTCATACCGAAGCGTTGCTTGAGGTGCTGCGCGGGGAAGGGTTTGCTAAGCCTAATCCGCAGCCGATGTTCGCTAATCCGCCCGGTCTGCTCCGGCTTGAACCCTGGTCAGAGGGGCTGCGCGAGCGCATCTGGTGGGGCGCTGGCTCTAATGCCACCGCGGTGTGGGCGGCGACGCTTGGAATGAATCTGCAAAGCTCTACGCTGAAGGATGATGAAACCGGCGAGCCATTCCACATTCAGCAGGCGCAACAGATCCGCGCCTACCGCGCTGCCTGGGCTGAGGCCGGACATACCCGCACGCCCAGGGTGTCGGTGAGCCGCAGTATTTTTCCACTCATGGACCACCGGGATCGCGCCTGGTTTGGCGCAAGCCGTGATGACAGCGATAAAGTCGGTTTTCTGGATGAGAAGACCCGCGCCATCTTCGGGCGCAGCTACGCGGCTGAACCCGAAGCGCTCATAGAACAGCTTAAGCAGGATGAAGCAATCGCCGAAGCCGATACGCTGTTACTGACGGTGCCGAACCAGCTGGGCGTGGAGTATAACGTCCACGTGATTGAATCGGTGCTGAAGCACATCGCCCCGGCAATGGGGTGGCGCGACTAGCGCACCGCAGAAAAGCAAAAAGCCCGCTAAAAAGCGGGCTTTTTTAAATCTGGCTCCTCTGACTGGACTCGAACCAGTGACATACGGATTAACAGTCCGCCGTTCTACCGACTGAACTACAGAGGAATCGTGTGAACGGGGCGCATAGTACCGGGGTCGTCTGGCGTTGTAAAGCCCTGAACACCACAGAAAATTCGTTTGCCGAGAAAACCGCCAACCGGCGCGCGGGTGCAGCGCTTGCACCGGGATGGTGCAGGAATACCTCTAATGGGGCATAAGCAAAACAGTGTTTCATCCGCCAGCAACGATAAGTTATCGCTTTCTCTTATAATTTAAGCGCTTATATAAGCCGCGTCCGCTTTGCAAAAACTGGCAAGCATCTTGCAAAACCTGTTACGACATCATTGCCGGCATTGGCTCTGGCATTCCGTACAGGAGGCAAAATGAACTTAAGACGACTGAAATACTTTGTGAAAATCGTCGATATCGGTAGCCTGACGCAGGCGGCCGAAGTGCTGCATATCGCGCAGCCCGCGTTAAGCCAGCAGGTCGCGACGCTCGAAGGGGAGATGGATCAACAGTTGCTGATCCGCACCAAGCGCGGCGTGACGCCAACGGAAGCCGGGAAAATCCTTTATGCGCATGCCCGCACCATTTTGCGCCAGTGCGAACAGGCGCAGCTCGCCGTTAATAACGTCGGCCAGACGTTGCAGGGGCATGTGTCCATTGGCCTCGCGCCCGGCACCGCGGCGTCTTCCGTCACCATGCCGCTGCTCCAGGCGGTACGCGCAGAGCTGCCGGACGTGCTGGTTTACCTCCACGAAGACAGCGGCGCCACGCTCAACGACAAACTGCTGAGCGGCCAGCTTGACATGGCGGTGCTCTACGATCGCGCGCCGGTAGCCGGGCTCACCAGCCAGCCGCTTATCAAAGAAGATCTGTTCCTGGTCGGCACGCGTGATTGTCCAGGGCAGAGCGTCGATCTGGCGAGCGTCGCCCAGATGAATCTCTTCCTGCCGCGCGACTACAGCGCCGTGCGCAAGCGCGTGGACGAGGCGTTCTCGCTGCGTCGTCTGACGGCGAAAATTATCGGTGAAATCGAGTCGGTCTCGACGCTCAGCGCCGCCATCGCGAGCGGCATGGGCGTGACGGTGCTGCCGGAATCCGCCGCTCGCTCGCTCGCCAGTTCGGCGAACGGCTGGCTCGCGCGCATTACCAGCCCGTCGATGACGCTGCCGCTGTCGCTCAATGTCTCGTCACGTCTGCCGTTAACGCCACAGGCGCAGGCGGTGAAAGATATTCTGCTGTCACTGGTGGCGCGCCCGGCGCTTGAGAACCGGGAACTGATGCTGGTGGGCTAAGCGTTATTCCGCTGTGGAATAACAGGCCGATTTTTATTATTTGTGATGCCCGCCGGGGGACTTTAACAATAGCGTCATGTTGACTGTCTCCTGGGGGCGCTGTGAATTTCCAGCAACTTAAAATTATTCGCGAGGCCGCGAGGCGGGATTTTAATCTCACCGAAGTGGCCAACATGCTCTACACCTCGCAGTCCGGCGTCAGCCGGCACATTCGCGAACTGGAAGAAGAGCTGGGCATTGAGATTTTCATTCGCCGCGGCAAACGGCTGCTTGGCATGACCGAGCCGGGTAAAGCGCTGCTGACGATTGCCGAGCGTATCCTTAACGAGGCCAGCAACGTGCGCCGCCTCGCCGATCTCTTTACCAACGACGCCAGCGGCGTGCTGACGATCGCCACGACGCATACCCAGGCCCGTTACAGCCTGCCTTCCGTGATAAAAACGTTCCGATCGCTGTTTCCTGACGTGCGCCTGGAGCTTATCCAGGGAACGCCGCAGGAGATTGAATCGCTGCTGCAAAGCGGCACGGCGGATATCGGCATCGCCAGTGAGCGGCTCAGCGCCGATCCGGGGCTGGTGGCGTACCCGTGGTTTCGCTGGCATCACAGCCTGTTAGTGCCGAACGATCATGCGCTGGCGCAGGCGAACCCGCTGACGCTGGAGGAGATTAGCCGCTGGCCGCTTATTACCTACCGGCAGGGCATCACCGGGCGTTCGCGCATCGACGAAGCCTTCAGCCGTAAAGGGCTGACGCCCGACATCGTGCTGAGCGCGCAGGACTCCGACGTTATCAAAACTTATGTTGAGCTGGGGCTCGGCATCGGACTGGTGGCGGAGCAGGCGAGCGATACCCGCGAAGAGAGCGGCCTGACGCGCCTCGACACGCGCCATCTTTTTGACGCCAACACCGTCTGGCTCGGCCTCAAGCGCGGGCAGCTTCAGCGTAATTACGTCTGGCGGTTTATCGAGCTGTGCAATAACGGCCTGTCGCTTGATGAGATAAAACAGCAGGCGCTGGAGCCTGCGGGCGAGATGGTGATTGATTACCAGATTTAACGGCAATCTCCCGCCAGCCATTGACTGGCGGGACGGATTGCTTAACGCGCCGGTGAGGCTTTAATAAACAGCGCCGTCAGCGCCGAGAGCAGACAGCCCGCTATCAGATAGATAGCCACCGTATGCCACGCGCCGCCGGAGAACGTCAGCAGCGCCGCGGCGATAAACGGCGTAAAGCCGCCGCCCACCACGCTTGCCACCTGATACCCGACGCCCGCGCCGCTGTAGCGATACCCCGCGCCGAACATCTCCGTAAACATCGGCTGCTGCACGCAAACCACCATATCGTGCGCGATATTCGCGAGCATCAGCGAGAAAATCACCACACCGAAGACAGAACGAGCCTCCAGCGCCATAAAGAACGGGAACGCGCTCATCGCGCCCAGCAGCGCGCCGGTAATGTAAATGCGCCGGCGGCCGTAGCGATCCGCCATCCACGCGAACAGCGGAATGGTCAGGCAGCTTATCCCGCCCACCAGCAGGCCAATATTAAGAAACAGCTCGCGCGGCAGGCCGAGCGTCTGGGTCGAGTAGTTCAGCGCAAACGCGGTCACGATATACATGGTCAGCAGTTCGCACAGGCGCAGCGCGATGATTTTCAAAAACGCGCCTGGGTGGCGCACCAGCGCCTCAAACACCGGCAGCCGGTTTTTCGCCTGCGCAGGCTGTGCGGCCTGCACGCGTTCGAACTCGGCGGACTCTTCCATGCCGTTACGCACCCACAGCGCGCCCAGCACCAGCACGATGCTGAAGAGAAACGGCAGACGCCAGCCCCAGCTCAGGAACTGCTCATCGGTCGTGAGCGTGCTGATAAGCGACACCAGACCGGTGGAAAGCAACAGGCCGACGCCATAACCCACCTGAATACCGCTACTATAAAACGCCTTTTTCCCGGCGGGCGCGCTCTCGACCGCGAGCAGCGCCGCGCCGCCCCATTCGCCGCCCACCGCGAAGCCCTGGATGGCGCGCAGCGTTACCAGCAGCGCGGGCGCCCACCAGCCGATGGTTTCGAAGGAGGGCAGAATGCCGATACAGGCGGTGGCGATGCCCATCAGCCAGACGGTCATCATCAGCATCCGCTTACGGCCCAGGCGATCGCCGAAATGCCCAAAGACAATCCCGCCGAGCGGGCGGAATAAAAAGCCGACGCCAAAGGTGGCGAAGGCGGCAAGCGTCCCCATCGCGGGCGAAATCTGCGGGAAAAATTCGCTGTTGAACACCAGCGCCGCGGTGATGCCGTACAGCAAGAAATCAAACCAGTCGACGACCGCGCCCGCGAAACTGCCCCAGGCAGCGCGGCGGGCACGGTTGAAGGCGGGAGCCGCCGCATCGGGGCGGGGCGTTATGAGCGTGGGATCCATCATTGTCCTGTCCGTTACTGAATAGGCTGTTTTTATTGTTATTAAGCCCGCGAGAAAGTGACTCACATCGTTCGCAGCAAAAAGCCGTACAGAGACTACCGCGGCAACCGTCAGGTGAAAACTCTTTTGCGCCGCGTGCGGCGGGAAAGGGCAATTTGACTCAGCGAAGCGGCATAGGCAGAGGATTATGCGGTGGGAGTTGGGCGGCGGCGGATAGGGCCCGAAAAGCAAAAAGCCCGCTAAAAGCGGGCTTCTTTGAATTTGGCTCCTCTGACTGGACTCGAACCAGTGACATACGGATTAACAGTCCGCCGTTCTACCGACTGAACTACAGAGGAATCGTGTGAACGGGGCGAATCATAATCATGCCCCGTATCGGTGTCAACGCAAAAAATTACGCTATGGATTCAACCGCTTAATTCTGCGTCAGTTTGTGGTTTTAATGTACCTGACGGTCTTCGGCGGGCGTGATGACATTCCCCTGACGCAGGCGCAGCAGCGGGTCCTGGCCGTAGAAATGACAGAAGCGCTGCCACAGCAGCGGGAAACGCGGCGCGAACAGCTCAGGAGCGCTGAAGAAATACTCGGAGAGCACCGCGAAGCACTCCGCCGGATCGGTCGCCGCATAGGCGTCGATGCTGGCGGCGCTTTCGCCCACCAGATCGATTTCGTCCTGAATATTTTCCATCGCGGCGTGCAGGTCGTGCTCCCAGCCTGCGACTTCGCGCAGCGGGATCAGCGGAATGCCGCTCGCGCGGTCTCCGTTACGCATATCCAGCTTGTGCGCCACTTCGTGAATGATGAGGTTAAAGCCGGAGGCGTCGAACGAATCCTGAATATCGAGCCAGTTGAGGATAATCGGCCCCTGCTGCCAGCTCTGGCCCGATTGCACGACGCGCTGGTTATGTACCAGGCCGATATCGTCTTCCCACTCGTCATCCACCACAAACGGCGCAGGGTAAATCAGCACCTCGTGGAAGCCGTCAAGCCATTCGAAGCCGAGCTCCAGCACCGGCAGGCAGAAGAGCAGGGCGATGCGGGCGCTTTTCAGCTCGTCGAGCTCAAAACCCTGCAACGGGACCAGCCGTTTTTGCTGCAAAAAACGCTCGGCGAAGCGCACCAGCTTCTGCTGTTGGTCGTCGCTCAGGCCCGCCAGAACGGGAATGGCGAGCGCCGCGTCCCAGGGAATGGGTGCCAGCGCGGCGGTTTCATTTGCTTTCCAGGGCCACTTAATCATCTTATTGCTCGCAAACTCGTCACTTGAACAAAATCGAAGAGGCAGGGACTGTTAAAATGCCAAAGATCCTGGCATCATGGCAACCTCAAGTACGGAGAGATGCCGGAGCGGCTGAACGGACCGGTCTCGAAAACCGGAGTAGGGGCAACTCTACCGGGGGTTCAAATCCCCCTCTCTCCGCCACTATTCAAACACTTACCGCCTCGTCTTTCAGTGATAACAATCCCGTTGAGAAAAAATGAGACAATTCGCTGTTAAAAACAGCGCCAGCCTCTGCTTTTTGATAGCGGCTTTTTTTACCTTTCTTTGCTCTGTACGGCGGGCTGGCTGCATTGCCGCTAACCGGCTGACATTGTCGCGCGAAAGATCGACCTCATAAGGCTATTCTGATATTTTTGTCATTTCGCGACAAGGAAAGCACGCATTATGGCACTCATCAAACACGCGTTCGCGCTCACAGCGGGTCTGCTGGCATTTAATGCGCAGGCCGCCGAAAGCTATATTCCCGCACTCTATAATTTCTCTGTGATGTATGACTTCAACCCGGTCCGGGGACCGGTGAAAACGCTGACGGCGACCGTAAAAAGTGAATCTGAAAATTACACAATAAAGGTGGCGCTTTCCCCTGAAGGCTGTATTGATGAGTTCACGCGTAGTGACGTTAATCAATATGGCAACGCAGCGCTGACGCGCCAGGGAAATACGCTGGCGGGCACGCTCAATAACAGCCCGGTAAAATATGTGTTTGACGAGCACTGCAATATCGTCAGCATGACCGATCAATACGGCACTAAAACCTTCAAGACCAACCGCGCGGGGCTGATTGAGCAAACGACGGCTAATGGGCAAAAGCTCTCTGTTTATCGCTATACCGACGGCGACAGCTTTGCCGGTAGTCAGTACTATCTTAATGATAAAGTTGTCAGTTATTCAGACGTGACTTATTCGGACGTTAAAAATAAACCGCTGGATTTTAAAATGACCACGGCGTTTGGCGAGGAATATACCCTTAATGGCGACAGCGCCTGTGTGTATGACGCCCGTAAAGTGCCGGTGGAATGTACGATTGTCACGAAAAAAATTCGTAATAATCAGATTATTGAAGAGGCGCATTATTCCGGCAGGATGGCCGTGACCTATTATTAAGCGGGCCGCTGGCGGGCGTTTTAACTGTTATTCTGTCGCCACGCCCGACGCCCTTGCTCACCGTCCGTGATTCACCAGCGCAGGTGATGATTTCTCTGAACGCCTGCTCAAAAGTGCCTCTCTGGCGCTATCGGTACTATTCTTACAGCATGTTCCGATAAAGATAACCCCCGGAATTTTCAGGCTTGTACGCCTCGTGCCGCACAGCGCGTGTAAAAAATTGCCCGGCGCGGTTTCTGATAAACTTCAGTAAAATTAATGAAACGCGGCGGGATACGCAGGAGGTAGCAGTCGTGCCTGACAAAAAGCAGTTTATTCGCATTTTAGCGCTCGATACCTCTCTGGGCCGCAGCCTGGCTTTTTTTCTGTTTATCCTGCTGGCGGGTAGCATCGCGGCCAATGCCGTAACGCTCTATCTCTCCTGGGAGCGCACCGTGGAGGAAACCGAAAGCAAGGCGATTAATCTGTCGCTTTCGCAGGTACGTCAGGCTGATGACACCTTTCTTCAGACGGAGCTGACCTTACAGGAGATCCGCCGCAATCTGGCCTACGGTTATCTCCCCGATGCCGAGCTGAATGCGTCGCTCGCCGAGCTGGAGCGGCGTCTGCCGCAGCTCGACGGGCTGTTTATTTACGACGCGCGCGGCGTATGGCGCAACAGCTCTTTCGAGCCTGAACCTTCTGAGGCGAATATCGCCGAACGCGACGATTTTCTCTATCACAAAGAGCATGGCTGGATGGGCGTACATATCGGCCATGTGGTGCGCAGTAAAATCAGCGGTCAGTTGGTTATCCCGGTTTCCCTGCGTATAAACGACATCACCGGCGGGTTCGCGGGCATCGTCATGGCCACGGTGAAAATGGACTATTTCCGCCAGTTCTACAGCTATTTTGAACTTACGGATAATGACATTCTCGCGCTACTGCTGGTGGACGGCAAACCGCTCTATATCCGCCCGTTTGATGACAGCGTCCTGAATAAAGATCTCTCCGCCAGCCCGCTCTTTACGCAAGTGCTGCTGCGCGCGCGGCAGGGAAGCGCCACCTGGCTGTCGGCGCTGGATAAAGTCGTGCGGATCTACGGCTTTGCGCGCTCGACGCGCTACCCGATTGTAGTGGTGGCGGGGTACGATAAAAATAACCTGCGCGCGACATGGCTGCGCAACAGTATTCCGGATTTACTCATCAACGGCGCGCTGCTGACCGCCATTATCCTGATGGGGTTTGTGCTCTTCCGGCAGGTGAGGGTGAATATCCGCGACCGCAACGAGCTCGCGACGCTGCGTGACGAGCTGGTAAAAATCAACCATACCCTGCACTCAATGGCGATGATTGACGGGCTCACCGGGCTTGCCAACCGTCGTCGCTTCGACGCTTTTCTGGAGCAGGCGCTGGCCGATTCCGCCGTGACGGGCCACCCGGTGTCGCTGATCCTTATCGATGTCGACTTCTTTAAACGCTATAACGATAACCGCGGCCACGTGGCGGGCGACGCGTGTCTGCGCCGTATCGGCGGCGTGCTGCAACAGGCGTCGTTCAATCACGGCGATCTGGTCGCCCGTTACGGCGGGGAAGAGTTCGCGATTGTTCTCGCCGACGCCTCGCCGGACGACGCGCTGCGCGTCGCGGAAAAGGTGGTCAGAATGGTTCGTGAAAAAGCGCTGCCGCACCCGGATACCGAACTGCCGGAAGGCGTCGTCACCATCAGCGCGGGCTGTTACAGCATGGTGGCGGATGGGCGCATGGAGTGCCTGACCGCGCTTATCAAAGGCGCCGACGAGGCGCTCTATCAGGCCAAAAGCACCGGGCGTAACCGCGCGGTGCGCCTCACGTCATCATCGCCTGCTGCATAAACCGGATCAGCGTTTCGCTGGCGGAAGAGAGCCCCTTGTGCGGCGCGTAAATCAGCGAAAAGGGGCGCGTGCGTCCTCGGGTATGCGCAAGGATTTCCCTAAGCTGGCCGCTGGCCATTAACGGCCGCGCGATAAAATCGTAAGTCTGACAAATACCCGCGCCGCTGGCGGCAAGGGAGATAACGCCCAAAATATCATCGGAAATCTGTATCTGCCCTTTGGGCGTCCATTCCACAGGCTGACCACTCTCACTGAGGCTCCAGCTGGCGATACGCCCGCTGCTGGGCATGATAAACGGCAGACAGCGGTGTTGCGCAAGGTCGCTAATGTGCTGCGGCTCGCCGTGCTGTTGCAGATACCCCGGTGCGGCGACCAGACACAGCGGCGCGTCTTCCAGTTTGCGCGCCACCAGGCGGCTGTCCGGCAGCGTTCCAAGACGGATCGCCAGGTCGTACCCCTCGGCGACCAGATCCACATTGCGATTGGTAATATTCAGTTCAACGGTGACGGCCGGATAGCGCGCGGCGAACCGCTGCAACAGCGGCGGCAACCGGTAATGCGCGTAAGTGGTCGGCGCGCTGAGCCGCACATGGCCCACGGTCTCCTCGCCGCGCCCCTGGATGTCGCGCTCGGCGCGCTCAAACACCCCGAACGCGCTGCATGCCTGCTCGTAATAATGTCGCCCGGCCTGCGTCAGGCTCAACTGCCGGGTAGTGCGCCTCACCAGCTGTACGCCGAGGCGCGTCTCCAGCCGCGTCAGCGCGCGGCTCAACACCGATGCCGTGGTCGCCAGCGCGACCGCCGCCGCCGTGAGAGATCCCTTTTCAATAATCGTGACGAAAATCTCCACATCGCTGAGATGGGCGAAGCGTCGGCTCATTATGTCTCCTGAAGAACAAATGAATGTCTGTGGCGGTAGTTTATCCACTTTTTCGGAAACACTACAGTGTGCGCATCCCGCAGGCCCGGCCTGCGTCTCACACGAACACTGCTCAGGAGCTTTTTATGAAACGCTTTCGTCATCTCATTCTCACCGCCGCGCTCGGCCTGTCGGCGCTGCATGCCCAGGCCGCCAGCGTGCTGGTGGTGTTATCCGATGCCGACCATCTGGATCTCAAAGACGGAAAGGTCTTCCCGACGGGTTTTTACCTCAACGAGTTGATGCAGCCCGTAAAACGTCTGCTGGATGCCGGACATCAGGTGACGTTCGCCACGCCAGGCGGTCTTGCGCCGACGCTCGATAAATCCTCTGACGACAAAAAGTATTTCAACAATGACGACGCCGCGTGGCGCACGCATCGTGCGCTGCTCGACACCCTAAAGCTGACTTCGCCCGAGGCGTCGCCGGTCATCAGCCTGGCACGCGCCGCGCAGAGAGGCTACGGAGAGTTTGACGCCCTCTATATTCCCGGCGGCCACGCCCCGATGCAGGATCTGCTGACAAGTCAGGCGGTGGGCGAGGCGCTTGCCGCGTTCCATGCTGCCGGCAAGCCGACGGCGCTGGTCTGCCACGGCCCCATCGCGCTGCTCTCGACGCTGCCGGACGCCCCGGCGTTTACCCGCGCGCTTGCCGAAAACGGTCATGCGACCGCGCAGCCCGGCTGGATCTACGCGGGCTACCGCATGACGGTCATCAGCAATGCCGAAGAGGAGATAGCCAAAGGGCTGCTGCCCAAAGGCGGCGCGATGAAGTTCTATCCACAAACCGCGCTGGAGCAGGCGGGCGGTAAATTCAGCAGCAATAACGAGCCGTTTACGCCGCATATCGTGACGGACCGCGAGCTTATCACCGGCCAGAATCCGGCCTCGGCATCCGGCGTGGCGCAGGCGTTGCTGACGCGCCTGGCATCGCCTTCTGTTAAACGTAATTAAGGAGTGGGTATGGATCTGCAACTGAACGGCAAAACGGCGATTGTGACGGCGGCAACGGCGGGAATTGGCCTGGCCATCGCCCGCAGGCTGGCCCAGGAAGGCGCGGCGGTGACGCTGACCGGGCGCGATCGCGAAAAACTGGCCGCTGCGGTGGCGGTCATTGAAGCCGACACGCCCGCTGCGCGCGTGACCGGCGTGCTGGCAGACGTCAGTACAGTGGCGGGCGTGGCGACGCTAGTGGCCCGCCAGCCGCAGACGGATATTCTGATCAATAACCTGGGTTTTTATGAGGCGACGCCGTTTGCGGAAATTGATGACGACGCGTGGCATCGGATGTTTGATGTTAATGTCATGTCCGGGGTGCGGCTCTCCCGGCACTATTTCCCGATGATGCTCAGGAACAACCAGGGGCGCGTTATTTTTATCTCCAGCGAAGTGGGGGCGTTTACGCCGCCGGACATGATCCACTATGGAGTGAGTAAATCGGCCCAGCTCGCGGTGTCACGCGGTATGGCGGAGCTCACCAAAGGCACGGGCGTCACGGTGAACAGCGTATTGCCCTCCGCGACTCGCTCGGAAGGGATTATGGATTACCTGCGCCAGACCGCCCCGCAACCGGGCATGACTGACGCGCAGATTGAAGCGCATTTCTTTACGACATATCGTCCGAGCTCGCTTCTGGCGCGCATGATTGAGGCCGATGAAATCGCCGCGATGGTGGCGCTGCTGGCAAGTCCGCTGGGAGCGGCCTCTAACGGGGCGGCAGTGCGCGTCGAAGGCGGCACGTTCCGCTCGATACTTTAAACAGGCTGCGCGACATCCTGTCATAAAAACAGGCCCGCGAGCGGGCCTGCTGTATTTCTCCGGGGGAATTTACGCAAGCGTAAACGCCGTCGTAATTAAGGATTGCAGTTCATCCTCAGAAAATAACCGCGCGCGGTAGCATTCGCCAGGGAATTCCGGGTAGCCATGCAGCGCGCTTATCACATCATAAATCGTCGCAATGACATGACCCGTCGGGTCGATGATAAAGAACGAGCGCGCGGCGTTAGTAAAGACCGTGTAATAGTCGCCATAGTCGAAAACGGCACCCATAAAATCGGTAATCTGTGGAACACGCGTTTGCGGAAGGGAGACAGCCGCGCCCGTTTGCCTCACGGTGTTGGCCGCGAGATCGACTGCGTAAAACAGCACCTGGACGGGCAGGGCGCCCGATGCGGCCTCTGTCGCAGGCGCGCTTATGGGCCGTACCACCGCCTTACCGTCTGCATCGGCGCAGGAGCGGTTATTAAACAGCGAGAAAACGAATTTCCCTGCGCTGATATCGCTTTTATCTTTGAAATACGGGTTTTGCGTGACGAAAACCGTGTGCGCGCCATTATCGCGATCGGTAATGGCGCTGGTATCGAGGCGCGGGACAGATAAGGACTGCGCGAACGTCGGGTTATAGTTACCCGTATCCGCTGACCATAAAATATGGCCGTCATCCGGGGAGATCCCAACCGTCAGGCTGGCCGAGCGCGTATGCACAATAATGGCTTCACTGAAGGTATTGCCGGCCGGAATATGCGACAGCGAATTGAAATGCACATCGTTGGTGCCGCTGTTATTCAGGATACTGGTGTTATCAAATTCGGCAGTGAAATTTTTCCGCCACAGCATTTCACCGGTTTTATCGTCAAATTTCAGGATCCACGCGTCCTGACGCATCGTATTGGTGGAGCGGTCCGGGAAGTCGCTGCCAATCATGTAGAGATTGCCGGCGGTGTCCCATACCACATCGTGTGTGTTGGTATACGCGTTGCCGTGTTCATCGCGTAAGTTAAATTCCAGCACCGGGTTGCCGAGAATATCGATTTTGAAAAAACGGCGGGCATACCAGTGTTCTTCTTCGTCGCTGCCGATATAAAAATAACCGTCGTGGGTGCGCAGCATCTGGTTGCGATAAGGCGCTGAATAATAGCAGCGCAAATCGCCGTTGCGATCGTAGCCGTCGCAGAAGGTCGTCATCAGCCAGCTATTGCCCCAGACGCTGGTAAAAAGCGCCGGATCGGTCTGCTCAATATCGAGGTGGAATATCGTTTCGTCGCGATAAGTCTGCGCCTCGGTGCTGATAATCAGCGTACTGTCATAGGCGACATTGCCGTTTTGTTCGGTAAAAATGATGCGGACTTCATTCGCGTAGCGGGCATACAGCCCCATCACCGGTACTTTGATAATGCCGTCCTTCCCTGTAGTCCATTGATCGAAGGTATAAGTGAAGGGAATACTGCCCGGGCTGCCCGCGCGCGCCGCGACGGTATACGTAAAAGTGACGGGGGAATCGGTGCGGAAATGCACATACGCCGCCAGCTGGTTATTGGCCGGGGCCAGTTCTGTTTGCAAATGTACAATCGTCATAGTCATGTCCTTTGTTAACGATAAAAATCAGGCGGGCAAACCGCCGCGCCTGATGTGTCTCATCCCTGAGGGGTTGCTTTGCTTACCCGCATCTCCTGCACCTGAGCGGCGAGAATAGTGTTGCCTTTCTTGAGGTAGTCGATCACCGCGTCAGAGAGGTTGTAGCCGCCGTGTACCTGCTTGTTGGTGCCTGCGGTGAAATCCATGAAGCCGTCGCCGCCGGGCGCCAGGAAGCTGTTGGTCGCGACCCGGTACGTGGTCTGGTCGTCAATCGGCTTGCCGTTAAGCGTGAACTCCACGACGCGCTGGCCTGCGGGTTTCGCCGGGTCATAACGCATCAGAGCGCCTTTTGACATCTGCAAGACGCCGTTAGTTAATCCTGCGCTGTGCTCCATCAGGCTACGTAACTGTTTGCCGGTGAGATCCATCACCGTCAGCTCGTTCGGGAAGGGGAATGCGCTGATAATATCGCCATAGGTGATTTTGCCGGCGGCGATGTCGTCGCGCAGGCCGCCGGAGTTGGTGAGCGCCAGCTGCGCGTCAGGCGCGGCGGCCATCATGGCGTCGGCAAACAGGTTGCCGAGCGGCGACGATTCGCCATAAGCGCGGGTCAGCGCAATCGGTGTTTCGCCGATAGGCTGGCGCACCGTTTCGGCGAGTTTTTTATTCCAGCTGTCAATACGCTGCTGCGTGGTCGGATCGGGCGTAAATTCATCGGAATAAAGCGTTTTAAGCTCGAACTGTTTGACCTTGTAGCCATGCTGACCGGGCTCGACATCGAGCACCAGTTTGCCGATATTCACGCCGCCGCTGTCGGTGGACATAATCAGCGTGTCGCCCACTTTAATCGGCTCCGGGGTGCCGGTATGCGCATGGCCGGTTATCAGGAGATCCAGGCCTTTAACCTTGCTTGCGGTCTGAATATCGGTATTCAGCGCCCGTTTAACATCTTTATTGCCAAGACTGGACTGGCGGCCCGGCACGCCTTCATGGATCAGGGCGACGGTAACATCCACTTTGCCGCGTAATTCGTCGATGTAATGCTGCAGCCATTTCACCTCGTCGCGCGCTTCAATGCCCTGGCGCATTGACGACGACACCGTGTCGTTAAAGGCGAAAACGCCATGCAGGCCGATGACGCCAATTTTCACGCCCTCTTTTTCCAGAATCACGTAGGGTTTATTCCAGAAAGGCATATCGCTGTTCTGATAAAACACGTTGCCGAGCAATATCGGAAATTGCGCCTGGCTTAACTGCAGCAGCGTATTATCCCAGCCGTGGTCGAATTCATGATTACCAATGGAGGCGGCATCCAGCGACATTGTATTCATAATATCTATGATTGCTTTGCCTTTCGTCAGGCTGCTGATATACGGCCCGGTGAAATAGTCGCCCGCGTCAAAATAAAAAGTCGCTTTATTGTGCGCTTTTTCCTGTTTTACCAGCGCGGATATTGTCGCGAAACCGCCGACATCACGCTGGCCATTTGCAATCCACGGCACTTTATAAGGCTCGACATGCGCGTGAAGATCGTTGGTGTAAATGACGGTAATGTCTTTCGCCAGCGCAGGTAATGAAAGCCCGGCCGCAATCAGTAAGGCTAGAAAATGTCGTTTCATCGTTATTGCTCCTTAATAACGCAAGGGAAGTGTCATCGTGCCGGGCTATTTTTTTCCGCGCGTCGGTGGGCTTTTGTGATACCTCGCACAAACCGTTTTCGCCGGGCTTTCCAGAATGCGGCAACTGACAAAATAAGTGGGTAAGGGAAATGACGGCAGGATTGCTGGTGAGGCTGAATGTCTGTAAAAGCTGGGCATGCCCGAATTTAGGCGTGCCGGACGCGCCGGATTATCAGCAGCCCGTCTATCGGCTCGGGTATCCGGCGTTGCACTGCGCGCGCTGCGGCAGCCTGCCGCCGCTTTTTAATGAGCCGCTGTTTAACGGCTGGTTCAGGCGCTTTCTGGCGCAAAAGTTAAAACACAGCGGGGCGGGGTGCCCGCACTGCGCGTCGCCAGAGACCATCCGCTACGGCGTGACGCAGACCGGCCACCCGCGCCTGCAATGCTGCGCATGCCGGAAGATTTTCACGCCCTGGCTGCCGGGCGATAACGCGCGCCTGAAGATCCAGACATACCTTAAGGCGCTGGCACGCGGTGAGGCCGGATGCGATCGCGCCAGCTACCGCACGCTGGCGCAGGCGGCGGCCTGGTGCGAGGCGCGGCTGGTTGCGCACGCCGGGCGCGTCGCCCATATCGCCACGCAGACATTTACCGTGCCGGTGCTGGGCGAACATCCGCAGCAACCGCTGTATGTGGTGCTGAGCGCGGATATCGTGACCGGCCAGGTGTTGCAACTCTCCTCCAGCTATTGCGCCTGGAAGCCGCATGACGCGCTGCGTTACCACGGCGACGACGCGGACCGCGCGACATTAACGCTTTGCGGCGAGCAACGCGTCAGGGAGCAGGAGGCGCTGTTTATGCGCCGCAGCCAGTTTGACGACATCCGCTATGGCGACGCTGCGCTGTGCCGCAACGATCCGGGCGCGCTGCTGCGTCCGTCCGTTGTCATTCACGGTCATTTTCAGTGGCTGCGAAGGCGGTTCCCGGCGGTGATATCGCACAGCCTCGCGCACGAGTGCGTGCTGCGCGGGGCGGCGATCACGGCATGGGCGTCACAGGTGAGCGCCGGTAAAACGCAACTGCGGTTTGTGGTGGAAGAGGCGCTTGATGAGACGGCGGCAGGCGGGACCTATATCCACCGCGGAAGCTGGCGTATTGGCTGGTGGAACAATCTGTGGCAGCAGTGGGAAAACGGCGCGACGCGCAAGATGATCGGTATGCTGACCGGCGAGGAGTATGTCGGCGATACCTCCACCATCTCGCTTGCAGCCTGTACGGCGTTTATCGGGTGGCTCGGCCGCCAGCCGGTGACCGCGCGGTGGGGATATCATCGCGCGGGCGTGGTCAGCCAGCAGCTAGTGTGTCTCGCGTACCGCTATAACCAGCAGCTACTGGCGCAATGCGACTGACCGCAGGGAATAAAAAACCCGCGACGGGCGGGCTTTTTATGGCGCTTATTCGTTAACCAGCCACATATCGGCTTCGTCGAACATCTCTTCCAGCATCCGGTTAAGCTTTTCACGATCGTTCTTATTGGCGTCGGAATTCAGCCCGTTCGTCTGCATCGGCTTCACGCGCACGTCGGCATCCGGGAAGATGCGATGCACGCGGCGGGTCAGCTCGGCCAGAATAATGTCGCTCGCGCCGGGCAAGCCTGCGACATTGCGTTTGTCATAAACCAGTTCAACAAACATGGAAAACTCCACAGTATGGATATATATACAGTCCTGGCACACTATAGCGCCCGGCTGTCATCCGGTAAAGAGGAGAGTGAAGGCGCGCGTAAAGAAGCCGTGAAATAAAAAAAGGCCCGCACGTGGCGGGCCGGAAAGGACAGAAGCAGATTAGAACTGATACACCATGCCAATGCCGACGATGTCATCGGTGGCGATGCCGTTGTCTTTATAGAAGCTGTCGTCTTCATCCAGCAGGTTGATTTTGTAATCGACGTAGGTGAGGAAGTTTTTATTGAGATACCAGCTGGCACCCACATCCGCGTATTTCACCAGATCGTTATCCTGGTACTTACCGGCGTACCAAAGATCTTTGCCACGGGATTGCAGATACGCCAGCGACGGACGCAGGCCGAAATCGAACTGGTACTGCGCGACGATTTCGATGTTCTGCGTTTTGTTGGCGATGCCGACGCTGTCGCCGTACGGTGTCATGTTGCGGGTTTCGGCATAGGTCGCGGCCAGATAAATATCGTTAGCGTCATATTTCAGACCGGTCGCCCACGCGTCGGCGCGATCGCCGCCTGCGACGATGGAATCGCCACGGCCGTAATTAACCTGCTTCGTCGTACGATCGGCTGTCGAGTAAGCGGCGGACGCGCTAAAGCCCATGCCGAAATCGTAGCTGGTGGACAGACCGAAGCCGTCGCCGTTCTGGCTCTGGATGCCCTGACCGCTGGCGGTGCCTTCGTTGCCGTTGCCGTCATCTTCGTTATTGCCCTGGTATTGCAGCGCGAAGTTCAGGCCGTCCACGAGGCCGAAGAAATCGGTGTTGCGATAGGTCGCCATGCCGTTGCCGCGCCCGACCATGTAGTTATCGCTGTAGGTGTAGGAGTCGCCGCCGAACACCGGCAGCATATCGGTCCAGGCTTCGACGTCATAAATCACGCCGTAGTTACGGCCATAATCGAAAGAGCCGTAATCGCCATATTTCAGACCGGCAAACGCCAGTTTGTTATAGGACGTGTTGCTGTCCTCAGCGCTGTTGGCCATGATTTTATAGTTCCACATGCCATAGCCAGTGAGATCCTTGCTGATTTGGGTTTCGCCTTTAAAGCCGAATTCCAGATAGGTGCCGTCGCCATCGTCGCCTGGATTATCGGAAAAAGTATGACGCGCATCGACTTTGCCGAACAGATCGAGTTTATTACCGTCTTTATTATAAATTTCTGCCGCATTGGCAGCGCCTGCTATCAATAATGCGGGTACAACAAGAGCCAGTACTTTTCTTTTCATTATCAATTTCCTTATCGTCATAAATAATATCAATGAATGGTGTAAATCAATGACGTGGCGGAGCGTTATCCGCGGCACGCATATTAGCAGAATGAAAAAACGTCACAAAAATTATTTTCCCGCGTTGTGGTGTATTCTTTTTAAATAATATGCGAGAGCTATTTAATCTTATTGAAGATTATTATGGTGAATGATTTAGGGCCAGAATGGCATTTGCAATGGAAACGCTTTTTCCACGTTTTCTCGCAAAAATGCGCGCGGCGTCTGCGTTTAAAAATTCCCCACGGAGGCGTAATGCGATTATTTATATCTTCAAAGGCGGGGAAATAATTACCTGTTGAACTATTGCGGCGATAACTGTTTTTCAGAAAAGGCATCGGTGCGAAAGCGGATAAATATCCTCGTCGCGCGTAATAAAAGAATATTCGCGCCATAAAAAGAGAAGACACCACTGTCATTTTACTTGCGTTAATTTATGCCATCGTTAACCGGTAAAGATGCATCACGGCACTTAACAGTGGTCGTGGCGCGCAAATGTCCGCAAACCATGCTAATTTTGTGATCTGCATTACAGAAACACATCCGGTGTCCTGCGCAAAAGGAGTCTCTATGTCGCTAACCCACTGGCAGCAGCGTTTTGAAGCGTGGCTGCATCACAGCTGGAATCAGGATGATAAAGCCCATGATGTCGCGCATTTTCGCCGCGTCTGGAAAACGGCCCAGCAGATCATGGCGGGCAGTGAAGCCAACCGCCTTGTGGTCCTGACCGCCTGTTATTTCCACGATATCGTCAACCTGCCGAAAAACCACCCGCAGCGCCCTCTGGCCTCGACGCTGGCGGCCCAGGAGACGCTGCGCATTCTGGAAACCCATTTTCCCGATTTCCCGCGCGAGGAGTATGACGCTGTGGCCCACGCGGTGCGGGCGCACAGCTTCAGCGCAGGCATCACGCCCGAGACGCTGGAGGCGAAAATCGTGCAGGACGCCGACCGGCTGGAGTCGCTGGGCGCGATTGGTCTCGCGCGCGTCTTTTATGTCTCAGGCGCCCTTGGCCGGGCGCTGTTTGACAGCGACGATCCGCTCGCCTGCGAGCGTGAACTCGACGACACCGCCTGGGCGCTCGATCACTTCCAGAAAAAGTTGCTGACGTTGCCGGGCACCATGCAAACCGAGGCGGGCAGGGCGCTTGCGCGTCACAACGCCGATTTTCTTGTTCACTATATGGCGAAGCTCTGCGCGGAGCTAAAAGGCGACTACTGCCAGCTTGACGAGGCGGTGCTGCGCCGCTTTATTCAGGTGACGCCTTAGCCGCAGCCCCGCTCCAAAGTGTGTTACTCTGTCAGATATCGGATCTGTTTGGCTAACGCAATGTTCGAAAATCACTCGGTTATTGAGGATGTACTGACGGGCGCGGTGAATGACGCCGCCCCTGCGCTGAGCGCACACGCGCTGCTGCTAAAAGTGCTGGAGATTTACGACACCAAAACGCTGGTGGCGATGTTAAACGACGTCGGCGAGAAGCGCTGGAGCCGCGCCCGGCTGAAACGCCAGCAGCTCAATCCTGACGGCGCGCGCCTCGGCCCTGGCGAATATCGCCGCCTTCTGTCGCTGCTCCCTGTGCCGCCGCGCCATCATCCGCACTACGCCTTTCGCTTTATCGATCTTTTCGCCGGTATCGGCGGCATTCGCAGCGGTTTTGAAGCCGCGGGCGGCCAGTGCGTCTTTACCAGCGAGTGGAACAAACACGCGGTACGCACCTACAAAGCCAACTGGTATTGCGACCCGCAGCAGCATCAATTCAATGAAGACATCCGCGACGTAACGTTAAGCCACCGTCCCGACATCAGCGACGAGGCCGCCGCCGAGCATATCCGCGCGCAAATCCCGCAGCATGACGTCCTGCTGGCGGGCTTTCCGTGCCAGCCGTTTTCGCTGGCGGGCGTCTCGAAGAAAAACGCGCTGGGCCGCGCGCACGGCTTCGCCTGCGAAACCCAGGGCACGCTGTTTTTCGACGTGGTGCGCATTATCGCCGCGCGTCAGCCCGCGATTTTCGTGCTCGAAAATGTGAAAAACCTCAAGAGCCACGACAAGGGCAACACCTTTCGCATCATTATGCAGACGCTCGATGAGCTGGGTTATGAAGTGGCGGACGCCGCCGAAATGGGCCCGGACGATCCGAAAATCATCGACGGTAAACACTTTCTGCCTCAGCACCGCGAGCGCATCGTGCTGGTGGGCTTTCGCCGCGATCTTAACCTGCACGCGGGTTTTACCCTGCGCGCGCTGCCGGAATTTTACCCGGCGCGGCGTCCGGCGTTTGGCGAGCTGCTCGACCCGACCGTGGACGCCCGCTACGTGCTGACGCCGACGCTGTGGAAATACCTCTACCGCTACGCGCAGAAGCATCAGGCGAAGGGCAACGGCTTCGGTTATGGGCTGGTAAACCCGCAGAACCCGTCCAGCGTGGCGCGCACGCTCTCGGCGCGCTATTACAAGGACGGCGCGGAAATTCTGGTCGATCGCGGCTGGGATAAAGCGCTCGGCGAGAAAGATTTCGACGATGCCACCAACCAGCAGCGCCGCCCGCGCCGCCTGACGCCCCGTGAGTGCGCGCGTCTGATGGGCTTTGAATCTCCGCAGGGCCACGCGTTTCGTATTCCCGTCTCCGATACCCAGGCCTATCGCCAGTTCGGCAACTCGGTCGTGGTGCCCGCGTTCGCGGCGGTCGCCCAGCTTCTTCGCCCGCGTATCGCACAGGCGGTGCGCCTGCGACAGGAGAAAACCGATGGCGGACGTTCATAGCAAAGCCATTCGCAGTAAAAATATGCGCGCTATCGGCACCCGCGATACCGCCATCGAGAAGCGGCTCGGCGCGCTGCTCACGGAGCTGGGGTTTACCTTTCGCGTACAGGACGCCGCGCTCGCCGGGCGTCCGGATTTCGTCCTCGACGACTACCGCTGCGTTATCTTCACCCACGGCTGTTTCTGGCACCATCACCACTGTTATCTCTTCAAAGTGCCCGCCACCCGCACCGAATTCTGGCTCGATAAAATCGGCAAAAACGTGACGCGCGATAAGCGCGATGTGGCGACGCTGCGGGCTGATGGCTGGCGCGTGCTACTGGTCTGGGAGTGCGCGTTACGAGGACGCGAGAAGCTGTCGGACACGGCGCTTGCCGAGCGGCTGGAAGAGTGGATTTGCAGCGGCGGGGCGCAGGCGCAGATCGATTTTCAGGGCATTCACGGCGGGGACGACGAGCGGCCCACGCCGCCCGCCGGTTAAGCGTTACTTCTCGACGGGGCAGGGCGCCACCACCGGTTTGGCCGGCAGCAGATATTTACCGAGCGTCACCAGCAGCACCGCCAGAATAATCACGCCAAGCGCAATCCATTCCACCGATGAGAGACTCTCGCCGCCAAAGCCAGTGCCGAGCAGCACCGCCACCACCGGGTTGACGTAGGCATAGCTGGTCGCGACCGCGGGCGAGACGTTACGGATAAGATACATATAGGCGCTGATGGCGATAACCGAGCCGAAGAGCGCCAGATAACCCACCGCCAGAAAGCCGGAAAGATCGGGCATCGCGGTCAGCCGCTCGCCGGTGAAGAGCGACGCTACCATCAGCACCAGGCCCGCCGCGAGCATCTCAATCGCGCCCGCCATCATCCCGACAGGCAGTTCAATGCGTGAACCGTAGACTGACCCAAACGCCCAGCTTAACGAGCCAATCAGAATCAGCAGCGCGCCCCATGGGTTGCCGCTGAGATTGCCGCCGCTGTTTAACAGCACAATGCCCGCCAGACCGATGGCGACGCCGAGCCACTCCAGCTTGCGGGTCTGAATGCCGAAAACGCGGCTGAACATGAGCGCGAACAGCGGCACGGTCGCGACCATCACCGCGGCGATCCCCGAGGGCACGTGCTGATGTTCGGCGACCGTCACAAAGCCGTTGCCCACCGAGAGCAGTAGCACGCCAATCAGCGCCGCGTTCAGCAGCGGGCGACGCGCCGGAAGTTTATGGCCGGTCAGTAGCAGGAAACTCAACAGCAGCACGCCCGCGCAGAGAAAGCGCACGCCTGCCATCATAAACGGCGGCCAGCTTTTCACGCCGACGGCAATCGCAAAATAGGTGGAACCCCAGATGATATACAGCGCGAACAGGGCGCCCAACAGTGGCAGAACTCGACCGAAACGCATACTCCCTCACGACATGAAATAAAGAACGCTTATAGTGAACGCTAAAATTATTGCAGAGGCGAGGTTTTTAATTGTTTCGCTTAAGTTAATTTTGCGTTGACAGAAGGTGGTAGTTTCAGGGCCCAGGCTTTTGCTCCATACTTAACACTCCAGAATCACAACACGAAGGAATGAAATTTTGGCCGGAAGTAGTTTGTTAACGCTGCTGGATGATATCGCCACTTTACTTGACGATATCTCAATGATGGGAAAACTCGCGGCAAAAAAGACCGCAGGGGTGCTGGGCGACGATCTTTCTCTTAACGCGCAGCAGGTCACCGGCGTGCGCGCCAACCGCGAGCTGCCCGTGGTCTGGGCGGTGGCGAAAGGCTCGCTGCTCAATAAAGTGATTCTTGTGCCGCTGGCGCTCATCATCAGCGCCTTCGCGCCCTGGGCGATTACGCCGCTGCTGATGGTCGGCGGCGCGTTTTTGTGTTTCGAAGGCGTGGAGAAAGTGCTGCACAGCCTGCACGCGCGCAAACACAAAGAGACGCCGGAGCAGAAACAGCAGCGTCTCGACGCTATCGCGAAGCAGGATCCGAAAGTCTATGAGCGCGATAAAGTCAAAGGCGCGGTGCGGACGGACTTTATCCTGTCGGCGGAAATCGTCGCCATCACGCTTGGTATCGTGGCGGAAGCCCCGCTGATAAACCAGGTGCTGGTGCTAAGCGGCATCGCTATTCTGGTGACGCTTGGCGTCTACGGTATCGTTGGCGTTATCGTGAAGCTCGACGATATGGGCTACTGGCTCGCGGACAAGCGCTCGGTGCTGGCGCGCGGCGTCGGCAAAGGGCTGCTGGTCACGGCGCCGTGGCTGATGAAAGCGCTGTCGGTGCTCGGCACCATCGCGATGTTCCTCGTGGGCGGCGGCATTGTGGTGCATGGCGTCGCGCCGCTGCATCACGCTATCGAACACTGGGCGCAGGGCCTCGGCGGCGTTGGCGCGGCGGTCATGCCGACCGTGCTGAATCTGGTGCTCGGTTTTATCATTGGCGCTGTGGTGCTGGCGGCGGTATCGCTTATCGGACGCCTGCGCGGTAAACCGGCTCATTGAGATTATTCCTGATTTTTTAACGACAACAGGCGAAAATCGCGCGCGTTGACTATCTTCTGGATGTTTTCACACTGATAAAGGAGGCGGGCATGGTCTTTTTAGTCAGCGATGAAGTTCAGCGCAAAAACAGCGGTCAACGCATGGTTGTCACCGGTTATTCCAGCGGCATGGTCGAGTGCCGCTGGTATGACGGTTACGGCGTGCAGCGGGAGGCGTTTCGTGAAGACGAATTGCTTCCCGGTGAAAGACAGTCTCGCGACGAGCGTCGTTGAAATAATGCCCGGCCAGCGCGCCGGGCATTTTCGTTCTCCCTCCATCCTGTAACAGATCAACGACATCCTGATGCTTTCCAGGCGACAATCCTTAAAAAAACGGCCACACTTTTAATATCCGCGTCGCCTGGTATTATCTGAGCCGCCTGAACTTCACCATGCCGCATTAAGTCGAGCCTTTATCAGTACAGGGAGTCTGACGTGCCTGACAAGATCCTCATCAGCCGCTGGCGGACCAAAAACCCTATTCGGGTCGTCAACCTCTGCTTTTGCGCCGTCTTTATCTTCTCCACGCTGCTGACCTGGCGTGAAGTCGTGATATTGCAGGATGCCTGGATCTCTTCCCAGCGCAACCAGCTGGACACCATCGCCACGTCAATGGATCGCAACCTGCAATACAGCGTCGACAAGCTGCAGTTTTATCGCGCTGGCATGCGCTACACCATGCACAATCTGCTGGAAGGGCCGGAGACCGATGCCACGATAGCGGCATTCCAGGCGCACCGCCACGCTCCCGCCTGGGCGCTGCCCGCCGTGCGCGACCACGCACTGGTCATCAAAGGCGTATCGGACGAGTTCGTCGCCGAAAGCACCCTGCTTGAGCGCGACGACATACTATTGCACAACGAACTCAACGCGACGCTGGCGCTCGGCCATATGCTGAGCATCGCCGACAGCGGCAACGATCGCCCTGAAATGCGCACCTATTATGTTTCCCGCGCCGGGTTTTATCTCACCAGCCTGCCGTTCTACGGCCACGGACGAATCCCCGAGCAATATTACGAGCAGGTCAGCAGCCGCTGGTTTCTCGGCCATGCGCTGCGCCTGAACCCGGCGCGCGGCGTGCGCTGGCTGCACGGCAGAGATCCAAGTATGCCGTCGGGACAGCGCGTCACCGCCAGCATTCCGCTTGATGACGATGGCCGCTGGTTCGGCGTGCTGGCGATGGATTTTCCCATCAGCGCGATGCGCGATTTCCTGAAAAACGCGCTCAGCAATGACGAGGCGGGCGGGGAGATCATGCTGTTTGACGGCCAGCTGAGCCCCATCACCACGACATCATCCGATATCGACAGCACGCTTCACTTTACCCCGCAGGAGAAAGCGACCCTTGCGCGCCAGATGGAGCTTGCCAATCACGGCGACATGCGTATGGATACGCGTTTTATCACCTGGGCGAAGCTTGACTATTTCGACGGCGTACTGGTGAAGGTAACCACGTTCTCGCAGAGTGCCGAAGGCAAATTCGGCAAGGTGGCGATGGTGCTCGGCCTGCTGTGGCTGCTCTTCACCGCGATGCTGTTTATCTCCTGGCGGGTGATCGTCGGGATGGTACGCAATATGCTGACCATGCAGCGCTCGCTGAAATGGCGCGCCTGGTATGACACGCTGACGCGGCTCTATAACCGCGGCGCGTTCTTTGAGCGCGCGCGGCTCGCCGCGAAAGAGTGCGAGGCGCAGCAACAGCCGTTCTCGGTTATCCAGCTCGACCTCGATCATTTTAAAAGCATCAACGACCGCTTCGGGCATCAGGCGGGTGACAAAGTACTGACGTGGGCGGCGGGCATGCTGAGCCGCACGCTGCGGGCGGAGGATATCGCCGGGCGCGTCGGCGGCGAGGAGTTTTGTATTATCCTGCCGGGCACGCCGCCTGAGGGCGCGCGCCTGGTGGCGGAGCGTATCCGCCAGCGTATCAACAGTCAGGAGATCCTGGTGCGGCCCGACACCACAATACGCATCAGCGTGTCCGTGGGCGTCAGCGAGGCGATGCGCGATGGCGATTACGACTTCGAGCATTTACAGTCTATAGCCGACCACCGGCTGTATCAGGCGAAGCAGCGCGGGCGCAACCAGGTGTGCGACGAAGGGTAGAGCTTACGCCTTACCCAGAAAGTGATCGAGCCCTTCGCGAAAGCCCGCCGGGCCGCTTTCCTGCGTGCGGTAAACGCGCTGCGGATCTTCGTTTTTCAGCACCACGCCCTGACGGCTCAGCCCTTTTACCACTACCGCGAAATCGACGTTATCCAGCAGCGAAGCGTCATCCGGCCCGTCGCCCAGACCAAGCGTAGTGCGAAGCCTGCCTTCCCGCTTGCGGTACTCCTCTTTAAGCCAGTTCACCGCCTGGCCCTTGCCGCCGCGCGCGTCCAGTACATGCCAGAAACGGCCGCCTTCAATCATCATCAGACCGAGCGCTTCAAGGCTTGCGGTAAAGCGCGCAAGGTTTTCATCGCTGTCGCGCCAGATAACCGTTTCCGAGGCTTCCAGCAGGTTCGCCATCGCGGCGAGCTTCGGGCTAAGGCCCGTCCATTCGGCGATGGTTTTGTCGTCCACATCGCTAAAACAGAAGAGCTTATAGCCGTGCTCGTCGCGCAGGCGGTTGATAACGTCCAGGATCTCGTCATGGGGCACGCCGTTGAGCAGGCGGGGAAAGTCGGGGCTCTCTTCCCAGCGGGCGTCGAGCTGAATAATCGCGCCGTTTTCGGCGATAAACGGCTGGCCCTGCAACCCCAGCGACTCCTGCAACGCGATAATTTCCGCCGCCGTTTTGGTGCTGGAGAGCACCACCGGCACCTGATGGTCGATTAAGCGGGCAAGCCACGCCTGCGCGGGCGTCCACTCATGGGTATTCGGGTCGAGCAGGGTGCCGTCAAGGTCGGTAATCACCAGCAAATCGTCATTCAGATGCGCCATAGCGGCTCCTTTTTATGCGCCAGCGATCGCAGAGTCGACCAGGAATAATCTCAATTAATCGGCCTTGTTTGCAGGGTTATTCTGGGATCGATTCCATGGAAGGCGCGCAGTTGTTGGATCGTAGTGAATATATCTGCCAATAATATTAGCAGCGTATTATTCACCAGAAGAATATATCCTTGTGCCGAAAAAATTTTGCGGTATGTTGTTCATCGACATCAGTTTCTCTGGTGTAACGAATTTTAAGTGCTTCTTGCTTTCGCAAGCTTATCCCGGCTCCCCAGGCCGGGATATTTTTATGCTTAACGGTTCACTTCGCTCGGCCCCGCATCGCGGATATCCAGTTCGAACTCCTCGCCAAGCTCCCGACACGCTTCCTGCCTGCGCGCATCCGCCTGCGCCGGGGAAACGCGGTCTGACGTATGCGGCTCGTGCTCGCTGATAACCTCAATCGCGCCCAGCAGGGCGTCGATATCGGCCTGCGGCGCATCGGGCGTTGGGTTTTCCGGTTTCATGGCAATCACCTCTGGCGGCCCCATCCCGGTAAGTATAGTCGCGCGCGCGTGCGGCCACATGCCCGGTGCCAGCAAAGCGGTTTTGTTCTACACTGGCTCAATAGTGATAAGAGGAGCAGTTATGAACGTTAACGATCGGGTTACCGTCAAAACGGATGGCGGGCCGCGCCGCCCTGGCGTGGTGCTGGCCGTAGAGCCTTTCAATGAAGGCACCATGTATCTGGTTTCGCTGGAAGAATATCCGCTGGGAATATGGTTCTTTAATGAAAAAGATCACCCGGACGGGGTATTTGTCGAAAAGGTAGAATAACGCGTCATACGTCTTGCTTATAATAACGCCGCCCCGTTAATTAGGGCGGCGTTATTTTTTGGACAATGAAAATTCTCGCCGAAGCGATGCGATGGAAAATTCATTTACCGTTCCGGCGAAGGCCAGAAACGAGGCGTGCAGGGTACAGGATAAAATTATAGTGCTGCGTTAGCGCATATTCACAAAAATGCCGTTGGTGACGTTATCGGTCAACCGGACGACATGATAGATCACTTGCTTATTATGGGTCTTGATTTTGCGTTTTATATTGCCTTTGTGTGACGAAACGGTCTTGGCCTTAATATTCATCTGATCGGAAATCTGAATCGTATCCTGGCCAGACATCCACATTCTCAGCATACTGGATTCAGTACGGCTTAAAGAAAGTGTAGGCAAACTTATTTTGCCGATGCACTGCATATCTTTGGTTAAATAATCTCCCAGAATGGCATCCAGCGACTCTGGTTTAATCGATTTAGAGCTAATTAACAGATTCTTACGCACCCGTAAATATTCATCGAAGTGAATATTGGCAATCGCCATAAAAACGATAAATAACGTACCGGGATGCTGATTAATGATGTGCTTTATATGCTGACTGCTCACCGGGTCGTGAATAAAACAGTCTTCATTAATAAACACCACATGGGGTTTGCGTACCTGACAGGCTTGTTCCAGATTATCCACGCTATCAGCATGAAATATCTGTCTTTTTCGCACTCCTCTCGATGATAAATAATCGGTTAGCCCGAGCCTGGTATAGCTGCAGAGATCCATAATAATCGTTGACATAGCCTACCCTCACTAAACGCGTTATCCGTTAAAGCACAACGATTGCTCCACCAGCCTGAGAACGACCGCCGTTCTGCCAAGACCAGCAATTACGGGATAAGAAAGCGTAAAACGGCACACCGCAGACCGATAGCGTGAATCGTATCAGCCGGGTATCGAAGTCATTCAGGCGACCCCAACTATCCCGTAAAGTTACGTATAATTTGCCAGGAAAGTTCTTAAAGTAAAGAGGCGATCCGGTTCTGTGAGAGGCGTAAAATCATTAATTCCGCCTGGGATGTATGGTCAGCCGGAGAATATATTCTCCATATTAGGAATATCCTTAGGATGACCATTTAAAACGAAGGGTTAACCCTTAGCAGGTATTTCGCTAACGATATCAGTCAACAAGTGAAATATTTCTGCGAATAAATGTTCACAGAACGGTGCTATTAAGGGCATTAACGCCGCCATCACGATAATCCCGATACTGAGGGTCAGCGGGAAGCCGATCGCGAAGACGGTAAGCTGCGGGGCCATACGGTTTAACAGGCCGAGCGCCAGGTTCAGCGACAGCAGCAGCGTAATGAGCGGCAGCGCCAGCATCACGCCGTTGATGAAAATCAGGCTGCCGGCACGCGTCAGCGCCATAAAGGCGTTGCTGTTAATCGCCTCGCCGCTGATTGGCAGCGTATGAAACGTATCGGCAAGAATGGAGATAAGCCACAGGTGACCGTTGAGCGTCAGGAACAGCAGCATCGCCAGCATATCGATAAAGCGCGCCAGCACCGGCATATTCAGGCGGCTGCCCGGATCGAAAAAGGTGGCGAACGACAGGCCCATTTGCAGACCGATAAGCTCGCCTGCGGTACGCACCGCGGCGAACGCGAACTGCATCGTAAAGCCGACGGCGATTCCGATCAGGATCTGCTGCAGCCCCAGCCACAAGCCTTCGAGCGAGAAAATCGGCACGTTACTGCCAGGAATATTCGGCGCGAGCGCAATAGTTATCAGCAGCGCAAGACCAATCTTGACGCGAATGCTGATAGCGCGCTCGCTGAGAATTGGCGCGGTGCTGATCAGCGCCAGCACGCGCAGCAGCGGCCAGAAGTACAGAGTCAGCCAGTGAAGCCACTGGTCGCTGGTGAATTGCAGCATGTGTTCGGCCGTCAGCCGATGATATACGGCAGGTTGGAAAACAGGGTGCGCATGTAGTCGAGCAGCAGATTAAGCATCCACGGGCCTGCCGCCACGATAACCACAAACACCGCCAGAATTTTAGGAATGAACGACAGCGTCATTTCGTTAATCTGGGTGGCCGCCTGCAGAATACTGATAAACAGACCGGTCACCAGCGCGACCAGCAGGAGCGGCGCGGCGAGCGCGAGCGCGACTTTCATGGCTTCCGTGCCCATCATCATGACTGATTCTGGCGTCATCATGCACCTCGTTAACTGTAAAAGCTTTGGGCAAGCGAACCGACAAGCAACTGCCAGCCGTCAACCAGCACGAACAGCATCAGCTTGAAGGGCAGGGCGATAGACGCCGGCGGCACCATCATCATCCCGAGCGCCATCAGCACGCTCGCCACCACCAGATCGATAATCAGGAAGGGGATGAACACGGTAAAGCCAATCTGGAAGGCGGTTTTCAGCTCGCTCGTCACATAGGCAGGCAGCAGAATGCGCATCGGCACGGCTTCCGGACCCTGAATCGGCTGGGTGTTGGCAAGCTTCGCGAACAGTGCGAGATCCGCCTCACGCGTCTGGCGCAGCATAAATTCACGCAGCGGTTGCGAACCGCGATCGAGCGCCACTTCCATCGAAATTTTGTTTTCGCTGAACGGCTGATAGGCGTCGGTATAAATCTTATCGATAACCGGCGACATGATAAAAAAGGTCAGGAACAGCGCGAGCCCCAGCAACACCTGGTTTGGCGGTGCAGACGGCGTCCCGAGGGCGTTACGCAGCAGGCCGAAGACGATAATGATGCGCGTAAAGCTGGTCATCATTAACAGAATGGCGGGCAGGAACGTCAGCGAGGTGATAAACACCAGCGTCTGTACCGGCAGTGACCAGCTCTGACCGCCGCCGGACATCGGCTGGCTGACAAGACCCGGCAGTTGTGCCATCGCCGGCGCGGCCATCAGGCCAAGCGCGAGGAAAGAAAGACTTAACCAACGACGCATTACTTTCTCCCGCTACGCTTAAGCAGATTCTTCATCAGGTTCTGGAACTCACCGGCTGGCACGGTCTCCTGCTCTGGCGCAGGGGGCGCAGGCGGGAGAGTATGCAGCGGGGTAATCGAGGTGGCGGTCACGCCCAGCACCAGGCGGGCGTCTTCCACTTCGACAATCACAATCTTTTCACGAGCCCCGAGGCTCAGGCTGCTGTTAAGCTTCAGACCACGCATCCCGGCGGTTTTAGCGGTAAAGCCAAAACGCTTTGCCATCCAGGCAAACAGCAGAATAAAGAGGATAATCAGCGTTAATGCGCCGCTTACCTGGATTAAGGATGAGCCGGCATCGGGCATGGCCGGCTGTGGAACTGTGGTCTGATTTTTCATTTAACGACTCAGGCGACGCATACGTTCTGACGGGGTGATGATATCGGTGATGCGCACGCCGTATTTATCGGCGACGACCACGACTTCACCCTGGGCAATCAGGTAACCGTTGATGAGGATGTCCAGCGGTTCACCGGCAAGACCGTCCAGCGCGACCACGGAACCCTGCGTCAGACGCAGCAGCTCTTTGATGGTCATACGGGTGCGGCCCAGCTCCACGGTGAGTTTCACCGGGATATCCATAATCAGGTTGATATCCTGCAGCGCGCCGACCATGTCGCCGCCTTCCAGCGCGCGGAACACGCTGTCTGCTGAACTTTTGCCTGCGGTTTTCTGCTCGCTCAACGCATCGGCCCACAGATCGTCTGCGGCGTCGCCGGTGCTGGTGCTTTTTTGTTCGTTCAATGCATCAGCCCACAGATCGTCCATTTCACCTGCGTTTTCATCGGACGGTTTGTTAATGTCACTCATTGGGCTGTTCCTCATTCAGCGAATTCAAAATTGGGTTGATCAAATGTTCAACGCGCAGGGCATATTGTCCGCTCACGGTGCCGTACTGGCTGGTGAGAACCGGCACGCCATCCACGTGCACCAGAATGCGATCCGGCTTGTCGATGGGCAGCACGTCGCCTGGCTTCAGCTTCAGAATCTTCGACAGTCGCAGCGGGATCTCGGCGAAGTTGGCAATCAACTCCAGCTCTGAATGCTGTACCTGACGCACCAGAGTGTCGCGCCAGTTTTGGTCTTCCTGGCGGGAGTTTTCCAGCGGCGGGTTGACCAGCAGTTCACGCAGCGGCTCAATCATGCTGAACGGCAGGCAAATATTAAACTCGCCGGTCAGGTTACCAATCTCGACGTGAAACGGGGTGTTAACCACGATATCGTTCGGCGAGGTGGTGATATTGGTGAATTTCACCTGCATTTCTGAACGCACATACTCTACGTCCAGCGGGTTAATCGCTTTCCACGCGTCGCTGTAGGCTTCAAGCGCCAGCTTGAGCATACGGTTGATGACGCGCTGTTCGGTATGGGTGAATTCACGGCCTTCCACTTTAGTCGGGAAGCGGCCATCACCGCCGAACAGGTTATCCACCGCGATAAATACCAGGCTTGGCGAGAACACAAACAGGCCGGTGCCGCGCAGCGGTTTTAAATGAATCAGGTTAAGGTTGGTCGGCACCGGCAGGTTGCGGGCAAACTCGTGGTAGGGCTGAATGCGAATGGCCCCCACGGTAATGTCCGGGCTGCGGCGCAACAGGTTAAACAACCCCATACGGAACTGGCGCGCAAAGCGTTCGTTGATAATCTCCAGCGCCTGGAGGCGCTCGCGCACCACGCGACGCTGGGTATTGGGATCGTAGGGGCGGATGTCGCCATCGCCCACCGACGCTTGCTGTTCCGCGCTCTGGTCGCTGTCGCCGTTTAACAGCGCATCGATTTCGGCTTGAGAAAGAATGCTGTCGCCCATGGCTTTACCGCAGAATAAAGGCAGTGTAGAGGACGTCAGTCACTACCTGCTTCGGTTGTCCTGCCACCAGCGGTGCGGAAAGCGTCTGTTTGATCGCTTCCACCAGCTTCTGTTTGCCTTCATCTGTCGCCAGCTGCGAGGCGTCCTGACGAGAGAAGAGCAGCAGCAGACGGCTGCGCACTTCTGGCAGATAGTCGCTCAGGCGCTGACGGGTCGCTTCGTCTTTCAGGCGCAGCGTAATGCCGACATACAACACGCGGTCGGCATCACCCAGATTCACCGTGAAAGTGTCGAGGGCGAAAAAGACCGGCGCTGGCGGCGGTTCTGGCGCCGCTTTAGCCGCGGTGGTGCCATGCTGCTGCATACGCCAGTAGCTGTAACCTGCCGTCGCACAGGCAGCGAGAGTTATAATGACCAGTAACGGGATCCAGATGGAGCGTTTACGGCCTTTACCTTTGGTGATTGCGCTGTCAGTCATCAGACTCGGGTTTCCTGTATCAGTACTGCGATAGAGTGATTATCCCGTCTCTGCGCGCAGTCAAAGCCTGGAAAAAACGGGAATAATCACGTTACCTCTGGCGTTAGGCAAAGATATCGACCGCGCCATTGCCGCGAGCGGCCGCCTGAAGGCTTGCCGGAGCGGCAATCGCTTCTTCTTCACCACCGAGGCTAAAACCGTTGCCACCGCGTGAAGAGGCAGACTGTTGCGGGTTGTTTTGCTGCTGCTGACCGCTAAAGTTTTCGCTGCTGATATTGCTCTGACCCAGCTGAATGCCGCTTTCCGCGAGCTGCGTGCGCAGCGTCGGCAGCGCCGCTTCGAGGGCGGCGCGCACGTGGCTGTGCGGCGACACCATCTGTATCTGCGCCATATTATCGTCAAGCTTCAGGCTAATCTGCACCGCGCCCAGCTCTTCCGGGTGTAAATGCAGCTCAGCGCTCTGCTGGCCGTTGCGGGTAAACAGCGAAATGTGCTGGCTTACCGAGTTCTGCCAGTCCGGGGTGCCGAACGGCGCGGTGACCTGGGCGGTCGGCATCGTCATCACCGGCGCGCTGGCCTGCTGGCTTTGCGTGGTCGAAGAGAGCGCGTGCAGGTTCAGGTTGTGCGGTACCTGGGTGCTGCTGACGTCAGCGGCGGTTTTATCAAGCGTCGACACCGGCGCGACAACATCGGTCGCGGTCTGGCTGGTCACCGGCGCGGTGGCGGCGGCGGCCGTCAACGGCGTGGCGGCGTCATCGCTCTTGGCGCTGGTTTTGGCATCGCTTTTCGCACTGCCGAGCGCCTGGGTCAGGCTTGCCGTCGGGTTAAAACCGTTAGCGCCGAGCGCCGCGACGCCCTGCGCCTGCGTCTGCGCCGTTACGGCAGGCGCCGCGTTCGGCTGCTGGGCAGGCGGCAGCATCGCGAAGAGGGCACTTAACGCGGCCATGTCTTCATCGCTGAGCTTTTTATCGTCGTCAAGACCGGCCGGTTTCAGCGTCGGCTGCGCGGCGGTGGTCGCGGTCTGCACGTCGCCCGCGGCAAGCGAGAGATCGGCAGGCGAGATGTCGCCGCGGGTCAACTGGTCAAGCAGACGTGTCAGATCGCTCTGGGTGCCCGGCAGGGTCGCCGTGGCGTCCGCCAGCGTTTTACCCGCCAGCGTCTCTTTCCCCGCGCCCTGCAACTGCGCGAGCGATACGGTTTTACCGTCCGCAAGCGTCAGCTCGCCGGAAAAGTGCTGGCCTAACAGCGCCAGGAAATCCTGCGCCGCGTCGCCGCCTTTGGCGTCGAGGCCTTTCAGACCGGCGCCAGGCGACGTCGCATCGACATCGCTGGTCAGCACAACATTGGGCAACGTAATCATTCGCCTTTCCTCATTGATGCCCGCTGGGCAAATTCATCCATTCTTTTTTGATCGAGCCGGTTTTCCGCCAGCATCGCCGCGCTGGCGTGCCGGTCCTGAAGCGTTTGCCAGGCCTGAAGACGCTGCTTTTTCTCTTTCCAGAACGAGAGCGCCTGATCGACTTTGTTATTCCACTGCGACAGCTGGAGGCGATGCTGTTCAATCGCTTTCTCCAGCGTCTGGATAAACTGCTGGTAATTGACCCAGCGGTTACTGGCAATACCCTGCGTCATCGTCTGATTCAGGTTATTGCGATATTCCTGCTGATAGTTCATCAGCATCGACAGCTGCTCCTGCGCCTGCTGGCAACCGCGGCGCATTTCGCCAAGCCGCAACGCGGCATCGTCGACTTCTTTCTCAGCCATATCTTTAAGCGTGTTCAGCGCGCCATTCTGTTTCATGGCTACCTCCCTCATACCTCATCATACTGACGGGAAGATAAGTTCCAGTGCCTGTAACGCATCCTCGACATCGGAACGTTCGTAAATACCTTGCTGCAGAAACGCTTCCAGTTGCGGCCACAGCGTAATGGCGCGATCCAGCATCGGATCGCTGCCTTTGGCGTAAGCACCAACGCTCACCAGGTCACGGTTGCGCTGGAAACTTGAGAGCAGCTGTTTGAAGTTCCGCACGCGCGCGTAGTGCGACTCGCTGATGATGGAAGTCATCACGCGGCTGATGGACGCTTCAATATCAATAGCCGGGTAGTGTCCGGCTTCCGCGAGGCGGCGCGACAGCACAATGTGGCCGTCGAGGATGGCGCGCGCGGAGTCGGCGATCGGATCCTGCTGGTCGTCGCCTTCGGTCAGTACGGTATAAAACGCGGTAATCGACCCGCCGCCGGTGATGCCGTTACCGGCGCGTTCCACCAGCGCGGGCAGTTTGGCGAAGACGGAAGGCGGATAGCCTTTGGTTGCGGGCGGCTCGCCGATAGCCAGCGCAATCTCACGCTGCGCCATCGCGTAACGGGTCAGGGAATCCATGATCAGCAGTACGTGCTGGCCACGGTCGCGAAAATCTTCCGCGATGCGGGTGGCATACGCCGCGCCCTGCATACGTAATAAAGGAGAGACATCCGCCGGGGCGGCTATCACCACAGAGCGCGCGCGCCCTTCGGCACCGAGGATGTTCTCGATAAAATCTTTTACTTCGCGGCCACGTTCGCCAATCAGCCCCACGACGATGACATCCGCCTGGGTGTAGCGCGCCATCATGCCGAGCAGCACCGATTTACCGACGCCGGAACCCGCGAAAAGACCCATACGCTGGCCGCGTCCCACCGTCAGCAGGGCGTTAATCGGGCGCACGCCCACGTCCAGCACATCTTCAATCGGGGTGCGTTGCAGCGGGTTGAACGGCGGCGTCATCAGCGCGCCGGTGGTTTCGGTATCGGGGGAGGGCAGGCCGTCGAGCGGTTTGCCCGCGCCATCGAGCACGCGGCCCAGCAGCTGTGGGCCGAGCGGCAGCTGTTTGCTGCTATGCAACCCTTCGCCGTTACCGCCACGCGCATAGACGCGCGCGCCCGGCAGAATGCCTTCGACTTCTTCCAGCGGCATCAAAAACAGTTTCTGGCCGTTAAAGCCGACCACTTCGCTCTCCACTTCGTGGAGCTGCGCGCCTTCCTGACGTTCGATAATGCAGGTCGCGCCGAGCGGCAGTTGCAGGCCGGTCGCTTCCAGCACCAGACCGGTGGCGCGGGTCAGGCGGCCGTAGCGGCGCACGGACGGCAGTTGCGCCATTTTGGCCTCGAAATTATCGAGCGTGTTGAGCCAGCGAGTCAGTCGGGCAGTCATTACACCACTCCTGGTGCGGCCAGGCGGCACAGTTCCTGCCAGCGCGTCGCCACGCTGGCGTCGAGATCGCCTTCATCGGCGGAGACTTTGCAGCCGCCCGGATGCAGCGTCGGGTCGCCGCGCAGCCGCCAGCCGTGCAGGCTTAAGGTCGCGCCGAGCATCTCTTCGACGCGCTGTAAATCGTCCGGATGCACGCGCAGCTGCGGTTTACCGCTAAACAGCGGCTCCTGCTGCAACAGCGTCTGGATCTGCTTGATCAGGTGGTTGTTATCAACCTGCACGTGGCCGATGACCTGACGCGCCGCTTCCAGCGCCATCTGCATCAGGCGTGAAGCGATAACGCTGTCGAGCGCGTCCAGCGTGTACTGGAACTCGCTCACCAGCTGCTGCATACGTGCGTGGATTGGCCCCTGCTGGGCGCGCGCTTCCGCGAGCCCCTGTTCGAGACCTTTCGCATAGCCTTCCTGGCGGCCCTGTTCGAAGCCCTGCTGACGCCCCTCGGCGAGCCCGGCGTTATAGCCTTGCTCATGCGCCTGGGTTTGCATCATCACCAGCGCCTGCTGCTGTTGTTGCAGGCGTAACTGTTCTTCGTCGACCTCTTCGCGTTCACCGATGACCGTCTCGTCGAATGCCGTAAATTCCTGCATAACGGGCGGAGCGAGGTCATCAGGCATCCAGCGCTGCCAGGGAAGCTTATTAGACATAGGTATCCTCGCCGCTGCCAATTACCATCTCGCCGGTTTCCGCCAGACGACGGACGATGAGCAGGATAGCTTTCTGTTCGTTTTCCACCTGAGACAGACGTACCGGGCCGCGGTTGGCCAGGTCGTCGCGCAGGATATCCGCGGCGCGCTGCGACATGTTGCGCAGGAACTTCTCGCGCAGCGGCTGCTCGGCACCCTTGAGCGCGATAAGCAGGGATTCGGACTCCACTTCCTGCAGCAGGCGCTGGATGGAGCGGTCGTCGACTTCCACCAGGTTTTCGAACAGGAACATCTCGTCGATGATTTTCTGCGCCAGATCGCCGTCGAACTCGCGCACGGCGGTAATAACGGCTTCTTCCTGCTGGGTTTTCATCAGGTTGATAATTTCTGCCGCCGTTCTCACGCCGCCCATTTTGCTGCGCTTGAGGTTCTGGCCGTCGAGCAGGTTGTTCAGCACTTCGGTCAGTTCCGCCAGCGCCGCCGGCTGGACGCCGCCGAAGGTGGCGATACGCAGCATCACATCGTGACGCAGACGCTCGTCGAACAGCGCCAGGATATCCGCCGCCTGGGCACGTTTGAGATGGACCAGGATGGTGGCGATAATCTGCGGGTGTTCGTCGCGAATAAGGTCGGCGGCGCTCTGCGGCTCCATAAAGTTGAGCGTTTCCATACCCGAAGTGGTCTCTTTAGAGTCGAGAATATCTTCGAGCAGGCTGGAGGCGCGCTCTTCGCCCAGCGCTTTGACCAGCACCGAACGCAGGTAGTCGTTGGTGTTGATGCTGAGCGCAGCAAACTGTTCCGCTTCCTGTTCAAACTCCGCCAGCACGTCGGTCAGCTGTTTGTTAGAGATCTGACGCACGCTCGCCATCGCGGCGCTGAGATGCTGCACCTCGCGAGGGGAGAGGTGTTTGAATACCTCTGCCGCGCGGTCTTCGCCGATGGTCATCAGCAGAATGGCGCTTTTGTCAGTGCCGGACAGCCCATTCGTATTAGCGTTGGTATTAGCGTTACTCATAGCTCGTTACTCATCCACTGGCGGATGACCAGCGCGACCACGCGCGGATCGTTGTCAGACATTTCGCGGATACGCTGGCTCATGACTTCTGCGCTCAGGCGCTGGTTAGCGCGGCGCTGCTGCGTCTGTTCGTCTTTGCTCAGGCGAACTTCCACGGACTCTTCCACTTCTTTATTCTGCTGCTGAATTTCCTGTACGCGCTTAACTTCTTCCGCGCGGCGCTGGAGCTGCGGACGAACCGCTTTACGCCACAGCAGCCAGGCGACAATCAGCACCAACAGCCAGCGGCCTGCGGCCAGAAGCTGGTCGATGAAGGCTTGCTGCTGCCAGAACGGCAGTTCGCCACCGGTCTCATCGCTCGCCGTGAACTGCGAGTTGACCACGTTCAGGGTATCGCCACGTGACTCGGTGTAGCCCATCGCTTCGCGGGTCAGGTTTTCAATCTGTTTCAGCTGGTCAGCGGTCAGCGCGAGCGGTTTGCCGTTCGCCAGCTGACGGTAGTTCACCACCACCGCCACGGAGAGACGCTGCACGTCGCCCACGTTCATTTTGGTGTGGCGAATGGTGCGGTCCACTTCGTAGTTAGTGGTTTCATCGCGCTGGCTGCTGTGCGGACCACCGCTGGTCGCCGCCGTGCTGGTGTTCTGCCCGCGCTGCGCATTCTGACCATTCGCATTCTGACCGTTGGCGTTCTGGGCGTTGTTCTGCCCGGCAGGCGCGTCGATAGGCGCGCTGTTCGCCGGAGCCGGCTGGTTAGAAAGAGCGCCCGGTACGCCGCCCGGATACCCGCCGCCCACCTGGTCGTTGGTGTTCAGCTGACGAGAACGAACGGCCACCTGCGACGGGTCGCTGTTCGGGCGGTACTGTTCTTCGGTCTGTTCTTTATTAGAGAAATCGATCTGCGCGGTGACCTGAGCGTGGACGTTGCCAGAGCCGACGATAGGCGCAAGGATAGATTCGATACGGCGCTGCACGCGGCCTTCGACATCGGCGGCATATTTGAGCTGCGCGTCGTTCAGGTCGCGACCGGCCGTGCCGGACTGGGTCAGCAGGTGACCGGCCTGATCCACGAGCGTAACGTTGCCCGGCGGCAGGCCAGCAACGGCGCTGGAGACCATATGCACAACGGCGGCAATCTGACCTTCATCCATCGCGCGGCCCGGCTCCAGGCTCAGGGTGACCGACGCGGACGGCGATTTCTGCTCGCGAACGAATAATGACGGTTTCGGCATGGCGAGGTGAACGCGCGCAGCCTTCACCGGACCTAAGGTCTCGATGGTGCGCGAGAGTTCGCCTTCCAGCGCGCGCTGGTAGTTAACCTGCTCGCTGAACTGGCTGATGCCGAATTTTTCCTGATCCATCAGCTCAAAGCCCACGGCGCCGCCTTTCGGCAGACCCTGCTGAGCGAGACGCAGACGCAGGTCATAAACTTTCTCGGCAGGCACCATGATAGAGGCGCCGTTGTCGGCAAAGTTATAAGGAATATTCATCTGAGTCAGTTGGGTGACGATAGCGCCGCCGTCCTGATCGCTCAGATTGCTGTAAAGCACGCGGTAGTCGGGCTGTTTTGCCCAGAGCACCATAGCCACAATGATAGCGACCGCGGCGGCCCCGGCCACCATTAAGGGGATCTTCGGGTTTGCGCGTAAGCGGTTGAGCCACTCTACGGTTTTATTTTGTGGCGTTTGAGTTGAAGCTGCGGCAGTCATTGCGCCCCTCTTGACTCAGCGTTGACAGAATAATGCGTGTTATGAAGCAAAACGGACTCCCGGGTCGGCAAGCACGACTAAAGTTCCACTTGGATGGCGATGTCATTATTTGCTTTTATGGGATTTTCTATGGGTCAAATAGGTTGGTTTTTTATCGTTATTTAGAGCCTTTATCCCATTGACAAAGTGTTACTCTGCACACCGTTGAAAAATCATCCAGGGGTAAAAGATGGCTATTCAGGGTATTGAAGGGGTCCTCCAGCAGATGCAGGCTACCATGCAGGTAGCGCGCAATAATGCTGTAGAGACGCCGCCCTCCGTGAGTTTTGCCGGAGAGTTACAGGCCGCGCTTGGACGTATCAGCGATACGCAAAACGCCGCCCGCACTCAGGCGGAGAAATTCGCTATCGGCACGCCGGGCGTGGCGCTGAATGATGTGATGGTAGATATGCAGAAATCGTCGATTTCACTGCAGATGGGGATCCAGGTCCGTAACAAGCTGGTCGCCGCCTATCAGGACATCATGAACATGCAGGTGTAGTAAATTTATCTTGTTGAAATAAATAAGATATCTTAAACAGATACTCGTATATGGGGCATGGGTGGGGCGAAAGCAGATAACCTCTGTTTTTACGTCTCAACCTGCCCCATAGCGTTATCTGCCCTATAAAGGCGCTGAAGGACTGGCCCTCATGAAACACACTCCTGCCGATACCGCTTTTGATTATGGCTGCGCAAAACACGATGGCGCACGCCACACCTCGCTTTTCGCTTTGATGAAGTAAAACGCTTCCGCCACGCGTGACGCTTCCAGCCGGGTTTACTCCGCCTGCGGGTTAATCTTGCAGTACAGCGCGCCCAGTAATGCCAGGTCCGTCAACAGGGCGACCGTATTGATAAGTCCGCCGCTCTGGTTGACGAAAAAGACAACAACGCCAGTGAGCGCCATGCCAGCGAGCCACCGCCCGCGTGCGCGTTTCGCCTGCCTGCGATGACTGACCGTGTAACCCGTCATGCCTTGCCCGAGTCCTGCGACCGCGACACCGGCCAGCAGAAGCCAGCCATTACGCGGCGTATGAAGGGCGATAAGCGCCATCAGCAGCCCGCCAGCCGCCGTTAACAGCCCCGCGTAAATCCGTACCAGCGCGTCGCGCCGCCTCAGCATTCCCGCCTTTGCGAGCCCGTAGCCAGACCCTGATGCCGCCAGCAGCGCACTCAGCAAGGCAAGCGCCGGGAGCGCGCCCTGCGACGCGCTGGCGCTGATAAGCAAAACCAGCTCTGAGATAAACAGACTCACCAGAAGGAAGGAGAGGAGAGTGCGAGCCTCCCGAGGCAACGCGTCGGAATCGGATAACGGGCATACGGTCATAATAAGTCTCACGGTAAGGGCGGATGAGATAACATTTAATTCATCCTGCTTTCAACAGGCGTTGAGCTTACCGCCTGCTTTATGCGAGCATCAAAGTCATTGTTTTCAGCCATGGATGAGAATAATTCATCATGAAGTTATCCCGCTTCCCGCCGCTGGGCGCACTTCGCGCCTTTCACTGCGTGGCGACGCTGCTCAGTTTTAAACAGGCCGCACAGCAGCTGAACGTGAGCGCGACGGCCGTCAGCCATCAGATCCGTGTAATCGAATCGACGCTGGAGTGTCGGGTCTTTGAGCGCAACGCCCAGGGCGTGAGGCTGACGGACGCCGGAAAATTACTGTACGCCGGAACCCAGGCCGCCTTTAGCGCGCTGGAAACGTCGGTCAATAATATCGAGCGGGCCAGACGTCCCCCGACACTGACCATCACCACCACGTCCAATTTTCTGACGAACTGGCTGGTGCCGCGCCTGACGGACTTCAAAGCGCGGTTTCCGCACATTGATTTGCATCTGCACACCAGCATTGAGAAGGTTGATTTAACGCAGCGCACGGTGGATGTGGCGATCCGCTATCGCGAAACGCCAGAAGATGAACTGCACAATACGCTGTTATATGAGGACAGGTTTGCCGTCGTCGCCAGCCCGGGGCTTGCTGTGCGTACGCTTAACGATCTTAACCCTGTGACGCTTTTCCACGTCGAAAACCGACATGTTCCGGCCGCCTCGCCGGACTGGCAGCACTGGAAAACCCGTTATGGCCCGGCAGACCTAATGGTCGGGAAAGGCCTCTTTTTCAGCGATGAGACCCACGCGTTGCAGGCCGCGGTGGCAGGGCAGGGCGTGGTCATCGCCAGCAAACTGCTGGCGGAAGACCTGATTAAACGCCAGATGCTGGTGATGCCGTTCGACTGCTCGCTGCCCGGCGCGAATTACTATCTGGTGACGATGAAAGATACGGCTGAACGGCCCGACGTCACGGCCTTTCGGGAGTGGATCGTGGGCGCGATGCGGGGCACACCGACCTCTCACGACGGGAACTGATACCTCTGCGCAGGTCTGCGCGAGCGCGCCGTGATGTTCGCCTGTGCTAATACACATATACCTGGTTAACGCTTTTTATTGGGACACACTATGGATCATCCTTCTTCACAGGCGACAGAAGATTTTTATCGCAAACATGCCCGGCAATGGGACGAGATAAGACAAACGCGGTTTATCGAGCAGCCATGGCTGGACGCGCTACTGGCGGGGCTAGAGGCGGGCCGCCAGGTACTTGATATCGGCTGCGGGTCGGGGAGCCCCAACGGCGCGTATATTGATAATAAAGGGATGAACATCACCGGCGTTGATATTACGCCTGCGCTGATTGCGCTTTGTCATGAGCGACTGCCGCGCCACCGCTGGTTAACCGGCGATATGCGCACGCTGTCGCTTAACGCCCGTTTTGATGCGCTGATCGCCTGGGACAGTTTTTTCCATCTCACGCGCGACGATCAGCGCGGGATGTTCGCCGTCTTTCAGCAACATGCGAAGCCGGGCGCGAGATTGCTCTTTAACAGCGGGCCGGAAAATGGCGAGGCGGTGGGAGAGTTTCTGGGCGACCCGCTCTATCACGCGAGCCTGTCGCCGCAGGAATATACGAGCCTGCTGAACGCGCATGGGTTTGAGGTGCTCGCATTTCGCCCGAACGACGCGGCAAGCGGCGGCAGGACGGTGTGGCTCGCGAGGGCGCGTTAAGGGCGGCTGATCGGCGTTTAGCGGCCCTTACAGCCAGCCCATATAGTCAGCACCCCAGACTACTGCCGCCACTACCAGTAAAATAATCGTCGTTTTGCGCATGGTATCCGTTCTCTGGTTAAGGTTTTCCTTAACATGATGCCCGCAACGCGGCGGATTATCTAATAAAAGCGTTACGCCAGCGGGTTATCGATGGGCGTCAGGAGATCGGGGCTCTGGTTTCTGATATTCCCCACCGCGCGGTCTACCGGGTGCCAGATAAACGCGTCCGGGTCGAGGGCCGCGTCGTGCGCCAGCTCGCCTGCGCGGGCGTCGGAGGTTTCCGGGCTAAGCCAGGCGAGCGCGGCTTCGGCGGTCAACGCCACCGGGCGACGATCGTGAATATCAATCAGCCCTTTGTCCGCAGCCGCGGTGACAATCACAAACCCTTCGTGCTCATGGCCTGCGTCGAACGGCGCTTTGCCGATGGCGGCGAAAAACAGTGGCTCGCCATCGGCGCGGTGAATGAAATACGGCTGCTTTTTATCGCCGTCGCGCTTCCACTCATACCAGCCATCCGCAAAGACGATAGCGCGCCCGTGCTGCCACAGCGGTTTAAACATCCGGCTGCTGGCGGCGGTTTCGACGCGAGCGTTAATCAGCGGCGTTTTGTGCCACCACGGCGGCGCATAGCCCCAGTGGACCGGGTCGAGATGCAGCGTGTCGTCGCGCTGGTTCAGCAACAGCACACGCGTGCCGGGCGCGACGTTGAAGCGCGAGAGCGGCTCCGGGTCGAAGGGAATATCGCGCTCGGTATTTTCATCAAGCGCCGCGAGGTATTCTTCACGGCTTAAGGTCTGGGCAAATCGGCCGCACATAGCAGGGCTCCGGTCACAGGCTTTACCGAAGTATAGGGCAGGAACCACGCGCCCTCCCGACAGAGAGGGCGCAGCGGGTTATTTCTGAATAAGATAGCGGATAGTCGGGCCATCCTGCTGGATATCCAGCACCGTATAGCCGTGGTTGCGCGCATCCAGCGGAATGTTGTTGATTGACTGCGGGCAGTCGCTAATCACTTCGAGAATCTCGCCTTTTTTCAGCTGCGGCAGCGCTTCGAGCGTGGCGACGGCAGGATAAGGGCAAGGCTCGCCGGACATATCCAGGCGGTAGTCAGGGGTAATAGCGTTCATGCGCTCTCCTTAATGGCGGCAACGGCGGCGGTCGGTTTCTGACGGCGGAAGAAGCGTTTCTCCTGCGCAATGACCAGCATCAGCGCGGCGAACAGCAGCAGATACGTCACCAGCAGCCCGCCGAGCGGCCCGAAGGTGTTCAGCAGGTTGATTTTGTCCCAGCTCGTGGCGAGCGACGGAGACAGGTCATCCCAGAAATAGGCGAGTATCGTGGAGCCGATAACGTTACCAAGCCCGACCCACCAGTAATGCACCTGGCCTTCTACGGCGCGATACATCCAGCCGGTTTCACAGCCGCCCGCCAGCACAATCCCGAAGCCGAACAGCAGGCCGCCCAGCACGGCGTTCGGGCCTGCCCACATGATTTTCGGCTCGGCGCCTAATTGCACATAGCTAAAAATGCCGATGGCGCTGACCGCCATGCCGAAAATAATCGCTTTGGCCATATGGGTGCGCCCGGTTATCCACATATCGCGAAACGCCGAGGTAAAGCAGATCTGCGCGCGCTCAATAAGCAGGCCGAAACCGACGCCGAACAGCATCGCGAGACCCAGTTTCGGGGCGTTCATCGCGGTGAGCAGCGCCCAGCCGATCATGCCCGCGAATATCAGCATGCCGAGGCGAAAGCGGCGCTTAGCCTGATCCGGCTTTTGCGTCAGCGGCGCGGCAGCGCTCACTTTTTGCATTTTGACCGGGATGCGAAACAGCGGCAGCAGCGTAAAGCGCGCACCAAACCAGGAGCCGATCGCCGTCGCCAGCGCGAAAAACCACGCGTGCAGGGAAAACTGCGGAATGCCGGTAAAGAACGCCGCGAGGTTGCAGCCCATGGCGAGACGCGCGCCGAAGCCCGCAATGATGCCGCCTGCCACCGCCTGGATAATGCGGATGCGATGCTGCGGCAGGCGCAGCTTCACATTGTTAGCCCACAGCGCGGCCGCAAAACAGCCGCCGAACATGCCGATAATCATCATCCCGTCGATGCGGGTAAGCGGGGTGCCTTCCAGATGAATCAGTTTAAAGTAGCCCCAGGTTTCGGTATGCACGCCGAGCAGCTGTAACAGCTGTCCGCCCCAGCGGGTGAATTCGCCGGTGACGGCCCAGAAGGTGCCGGTGATGCCGAAATAATAAGTGGAGAGGATGCCTGCGGCGATAACGGCGGGCAGCGGGGCCCAGAAACGGATGAGATATTGCTGTTTAAAGTCGTGCCATGACATGAATTTTAGCCTCTGAACTCAGACGGAACTAAAAAGCGCCGCGAGGGGCGCCAAAGAAGCCCGCATATTACGCCGCTGTCCGTTTTCGCACAGCAAAAATTCTGCAAAAGCGAATCTGGATCAATTCCTGCGGCGCGGCGTTGGGGTGGAAGCGTTAACGCTTTAATGCCACAATCTTTTTTTTCTTCACAGGCAGGACAAACGATGAAAAAAATCGCGCTGGGATTGATGATGCTGGGGCTGAGCGGATGCGTTCAGGTGGAGAACTACAACGAGGTGGTGAAAACGCCGCCGCCAGCGGGGATAGCGGGGTACTGGCAGTCGAACGGGCCGCAGAGCAAGCTGGTGAGCCCGCAGGCCATTGCGAGCCTGGTCGTGACGCCTGCGGGCGACACGCTCGATTGTCGCCAGTGGCAGCGGGTGATTGCGCTGCCCGGCAAGCTGATGCGTCGCGACAACGATCTTTACAACGTGACGAGCAAGCTTGAGGTGTATTCGATTGAGCGCGAAGGCGACACGCTGGAATATGCCGGGATGACGCTTAAACGCGTTGACCGTCCGACAACCGAATGCGCGGATTTCCTCGCAAAAAACCCGCTCGACACGCCGTTGCCGTAACAGGGGCGAATGTGGCGTTGTGGTTGTATGACGGCGGGTGCGCGTTGCTTACCCGCCCTACATGCAGATAGGAGGTTGTGGGTTGTGTAGGGTGGGTAAGCGTAAGCGCACCCACCATCACCCACCATTAACGTGGCTCCATCAGCGGTACTCACCACACACTAAAACGCGGGAATGGCTTTTTCCCGGACGGGAAAAGCGCAGGGCAGCGGCAGGTCGCCGTGCCCCGACAGACAGGAAATTACGGGTTGAGGTCGTGCGGCATCAGCACGTTGCCGGAAAGATTGCCGTAGGTCGACACCAGCGACTTCTGGTTGCCGTTATGCTCAATCAGCACGCGCAGCTCTTCCATCCGCGCCTGAAGTTTGGTCTTTAACGCCGCTTCGTTCGCCAGTACTTTGGTCAACATCTCGCGCGCTTTTTCCTGAAATACGCTGTTGTCCGGCTCGACCGGGTTGCTGGCGATAGCCTCAACCAGCGCCACGTATTTCACTTCCTGTTCAATCAGCTCATCCCACTGTCCTGAATTCGCCAGGCTGAGCATGGTATTACTAAGCGCGTAAAGCGCCTGCCAGTTATTTAGGGATGAGATGAAATCATTCATCAGAAGGTTTCCTGCGCGATAGTAGAGCCAGGGCCAATCTGCTTCCAGGCGTCAGCAATATTGGTCATCAGAGTTTCGACTTCAGTGATGGCATCAACATCGTTACGCAGGTTCGCATGCAGTAAACGTCGCACCATGTATTCATAAAGCGAGGCCAGGTTTTGGGGCAGATCTCCGCCAATATCCATATTCAGGCCGGCCTTCAGTCCGTTATCAATAATGTTGATGGCTTTGGTCAGCGCCTGACCTTTCGCCTGGGTGTCGCCCTGTTCGATAAACAGGCGCGCGCGGACAAGGGCACTGAGTGCCCCGTCAAACAACATTACGACCAGCTGGTGTGGACTTGCGCTCATTACCGCACTCTCCAGGCCTACCTGCTGGTAGGCCTGAACACCAGAACTATTGTACATATCCGTTCCTTAACTGCTTGAAGAAGAGAACTGTTTGGTCAGGTACGTCGAGGTGCTGTTCAGTTTGTTCACCATAGAATCCAGGTTGCTGAACTGCGACTTATAACGTGCCATGGTCGCTTCGATGGACGCTTCCATCGCGGTGTAACGCTTATCAAGCGATTTCAGCGTGTCGTTAATGCTGTTTTTCGCGTTCTGAATTACCCCTTCTTTGCCCGTGGTGGTGCTGAGCATCGAGGTCAGGGTGTTGTTCATTTTGGTGGCGAGACCGGTGGTTTTACCGTCGCCCACAAAGTAGGCCTGAACGGCGTCCGGATTCTCGTTCAGCGCTTTGGTCAGCTTGGCGTCGTCGATTTTCAGCACGCCCGCGGCGCCATCGGCGGCCATAACCGGGTCCTGCGTCACGCCGAGCTGCGCGAGGATAGCGTAGCTGCCGCTCTGTACTTCCGTCAGCGTGCTGCGCAGCTGAGACTGCACTGAACGCACGTTACCGTCGCCAATCAGCGCGCCGTTGTTGGCAGACTGGGTGGCGCCTGCATCCACTTTGACATATTTGGTCAGCGAAGCGATGGTCGACTGCAGCGAGTTATACGCGCTGACCCAGTCGGTCACGGCCTTTTTGTTCGCGTCGGTCGCACGCGTGACGGACAGCGTTTCGTTGGCGGTGCTCTGGGCTTTCAGCGTCAGCGTCGTGCCGGGCAGTGCATCGGAAATAATGTTGGTTGAGCGCTCGATTTCGATATCGTTGACGACCACTTTGGCGTTCTGCGAACCCGTCTGGATAGAGAGCGCGCCGGTTTTGGTGCTGGAATCGAAGCCGATAACGCCCTGCAGCGTGTCATCGCCGGTGACCTTGACAGTCATATCCGCGTTGGTGCCGGTGGTTTTCGAGGTCAGCATCAGGCGGAAATCGCCGTCAGACGCTTTAATCACGCTCGCGGAAACATTACCGCCTGCTTTATTGATAGCTTTCGCGATGCCGTTAAGCGAAGTATCGCCATCGGCAAGGGAAACGGTCAGCGGCTTGGTAGTGCCCGGCTGGGTAATGGTCACGGTGCGGGTGGTGCCGGTGGTCGCGCCAAGCTGCGAGGTGCTGCTGGCGATAGAGCCTGACGTCAGCACCTGCGCTTTCGCCAACTGCTTCACGTTAACGGTGTAATCACCTACCATCGCATCACTGGTCGTGGTGGCGGCAAAGGCGGTATTGGTACTGCTGACCGAGGTCGAGTTCCAGGTCGCGGTTTTGCCAAGCGTTGCTGTCGCGGTCTGCAGGCTTTGCAGCGAACTTTGCAGCTTGCTGTAAGCGCTCAGCTGCGTGTTATAGGTGCTCTGCTGTTTGGTGATAACCGTCAGTTTGGTCTGCTCTGCCGCTTCCAGCTTGTCATACAGATCGGCAAGCCCAAGATTCGAGCCTACCCCGAGATTACTGATTGTAGCCATGCGTGATTTCCTTGAGGTCGATGGTCGTTTCAGTGTCTTATCGGCGACGCAAGGCAAAAGTTTACTCCCGGCGGCAAAAAAATAATCGCAGGAATAGATGACAGACTCGCGGGCTATTGAACCGATAGCGCGCCCTAAGCGAAATCATTTCCCTTCTTTATATGCCCGTAAAAAGAAACCCGCGCTCTCACGATTTATAAGGAATCATGCGGGGAAAAAATACGCATAATATATTAATCCAAAGCATAAGAATAATCTTAGTCGGGAGCCTTATAAAGGAACATTAAATAAAATAAATCATTAAAAAACAATGTGATGTAAAATTTTTGAGTTTGTTTCTAAAGTCTTTTTAAGAAGCGTCGATAACCTTGTTGACGGTGAGAGACGCCGTGAGTGTTAGGCACCGAACCTAAACCCAATTTTTGAAGGAATTAAATTATGTCAGTTATCAATACTAACCTTTTGTCCCTGACCACTCAGAACAACCTGAACAAATCTCAGTCTGCTCTGGGCACTGCTATCGAGCGTCTGTCCTCTGGTCTGCGTATCAACAGCGCTAAAGATGACGCTGCTGGCCAGGCGATTGCTAACCGTATGACCTCTCAGGTTAAAGGTATGACCCAGGCTGCTCGTAACGCTAACGACGGCATCTCCCTGGTTCAGACCGCTGAAGGTAACCTGAACGAAATCAACACCAACTTACAGCGTATCCGTGAGCTGGCTGTTCAGGCTGCAAACGACACCAACGGTTCCAGCGACCTGACTTCTGTTAACACGGAAATTACTCAGCGTCTGGCTGAAATCGACCGTATCGCTGGTGGTGCTAACTTCAACGGCAAAAAACTGCTGGATGGCTCTGTTACTTCTTCCCTGAACATTCAGGTTGGTGCAGGTGTTTCTACTAACGATACTATCGGTATCGGCAGCAATGCCCTGATCAACGCGACTTCTGGTAGCCTGGATACTAACCTGAAGACCACTATCTCTGATAACGCCTCTGCTAAATCAGTAATTTCTGCTGCTGACGCTGCTATCGCTAAAATTGATGGTGCTCGTTCTAACATGGGTGCGATTCAGAACCGTTTTGAATCTACCATCAACAACCTGAACAACTCTATCAACAACCTGTCTGCGGCACAGTCCCGTATTCAGGACGCTGACTACGCGACCGAAGTTTCTAACATGTCTCGTGCTCAGATCCTGCAACAGGCTGGTACTTCTGTACTGTCTCAGGCAAACCAGGTTCCGCAGTCTATGCTGTCCCTGCTGCGTTAATAGACGCTCAAGCTTTCAAAAAGGTTGCTGGAAACAGCAACCTTTTTTTTTGCCTGTCAGTTATCGGCCCATTCCTTAAATGCAATCTTCAAAATAAGCCGCTATTCGCGGGGTTTTTCCCTCCATTATGCCTGCGCCCCCGGTGTTACCCTTTCAGGAAAGTTTCCTCTTTGTATGCCGCGAAGGGAATTCACCCCCAAGGTTGCGACAGATATGGCCGGATTGACTGGCATAACGCCGTCGCGTGTTGCAATTAATGATGAGTTAAAACCGATGAATCAGTTTGCCCAGTGTCGTGCAATGCATCAGTACTACCGTGACCTCTTCACCCGCGATATCTATCTGCCGGAAGCGGATGTTATGCCGTCGCACCTGGTGGCGGAGGTTCTGCACTTCTGGAGCACCGATTACGCCGCGCTGGAGCCTGCCATCATGGCGGCGCAAACCAGCCTGGAAGAAGAAAAAGCGCTGGCGGTGAAACACCTGCTGTGTGCCGCGACGCTCGCCAACCAAGTATTCGACAGCAAAAAGCAGGGGCATCAGATTGTTGCCGCAGAAGGCTTTGGCGAACAGGTCACCGCGCATGTGGTGCAGGCGCTACAGCGTGACGACTCTGTGAATTTTATCGTAGCGGCTATTCAGCTGCTGTTTCGCGTTAATGAGATAGATGGTGCTGTCTTTTTAATCTCCAACCACCTGTCACGCCTGAGCACCAGCGCGCCGGTTTTGAAAATCCTTTTGCTTATCTGCCTGATGGAAGAAGATTACAACCAGGCGCAGGTGGTGATTCAGGCGCTGACGGCGGACTCTTCCTTAATAGAAGAAGAGTCGCTGGTATTGCTAATGATCGTCTGCGGAATTTACAAGCTCGGCGGCTGCCCGGATTCCTTTATCGATTTCCGCCCGCTGAACGACGCGCTGCCGCTGCCGGACTACAGCCGCTACCGCTGGCACATCGCGAAAGCCGCGACCGGCAACACCACGGTGCTGGTTTCCTGCGATCCGAAATATTTCTTCGACCACGCTCAGGCGCTGGTGGCATCCGTTTATGAAACAAACGGCACTGCACTTGATGTGCATCTGCACATCTATAACTGCGACGCGCGCTGCGAAGCCCGCGTGCGCGACATGCAGGCGGCGTTTCCTGGCCTGAACCTTTCTCTTAGCAGTGAAGTCATCGAACCGGTGCGCGGCATTAACGTGCATTACGCTTCACGCCGTTTTGTCTTCCTGCGCCATGCGCTGGAGCAGTTCGACACGCCGGTCATTCTGCTGGATGCCGACTGCCTGGTGCGCAAACCCTGGGCCGATGTGTATACGCGTCTCGATAACGCCGACCTGATCCTGACCTGCAGCGACGGCGCGCCGCTCTGGGAGCGCGTGCTCGGCGGCTTTATTTATGCCCGTCCCACTGAGGCGAATTTCCGTTACCTCGACATCGTGGCGCGCTTTATCGACCGCAACCTGGTGGCGGAAAACTGTGAATGGTTCCTGGACCAGGTAGCGCTCTCCTTTGCGCTTGATGTGCTGCCCGCCGCCGAGCAGATGCAAATCCGTCGTGAAGAGGCCGCGCGTCTTATCAGCATTAACCACACGGCTGACGCGTTCAGTTGGGTCGTGACGACCGCCAAACAGGGCGGTGGCGCATACAGCGACTACAAGACAAGCGTGATGGCGAAATATCTTGCCGCGTAAGCTCTGGACCTTTTAAAACGGATGAATGATGTGAAGATACTCTACCCGGAACACCGCATTAGCCCTGCCGCGCTGCACGCCAGCGCCGCGCTCAACCATGTGGCGGTGACGCTGCCTGCGTTCTCACGCGTGCTGGAGATTGGCTGCGGAGCAGGCGAGGCGCTGATTGCGCACGCCCGCGCCTGGCCGAACAGCATCGCGCTCGGTATCGATCTTGACGAAGCGCGTATCGGCGAAGGGCAGCAGCAGATCCAGGCCAGCGGGCTTACCAATATTGAGCTGTTTGCCGCGGGGCTGGGTGATCTGCTGGCGGTGTCGCCGGGCGAGTTCGACTACATCATCATCCACGGGCGTTTTTCTTACACGGATGGCGACACGCGCGACGCGCTGCTGGGCTGGTGCCGTCAGCATCTTTCCGCGCAGGGCATCATTGCGTATCACGCGGTTGTGCTGTCAGACAATGACGATGAGACGACGCTGCGTAACGCGCTGGCGTTCCACAGCGCGCGCGCCACCAGCGAGGCAGAACAGCGCTCTTCTGCACGCGCTATGCTCGGCTATCTGGCGATGATGCTGCCAGAGGGCGCGCTGAAAACCCAGGTGACGGGCGCCGAAACGCTGGATGATGCCTCGCTCCAGCAGCGTTACCTGACCGGCGACGCGGGGGCAGGTGACTATGCCGATTTCGCCCGCGCGATGCAGGCGCTGGATCTGGATTGTATCGGCGACGCGCTGCCGCAAACTGACCTTGCCGCGTCTTACGGCGAGCAGCAGCAGCAGCTGCTCGCGATGATTGCAGGTCAGAGCGATCGCCACAGCGCCCGTCAGTATCTCGATTACGCGGTCAACCGCCGCGAGCGTTTCACGCTGCTCTGCACGACGGGCACGGCGCAGCCTGCCTTCGTGCCGGATCTGGCGGTACTGGAATCGCTGCACTGGGCGGGCAATTTTACCCGTGTATTGACTATTAACGAACAACCGATTCGCGGTCATATTTCGCAGTCCGGCGTGCTTGTTCATACCGAAAACCCGGTGACGCTGCAAATTTTTGACCTGCTCGGTGGCGCCTGGCCGATGAGCCTGAGCGTCGATCAACTGGTCTTTAACTGCCGTCTGCCGGAGCGACCGGGCGATGACACCCGCAAGCTGGTGCTGGAATCGCTGCGCGATCTCTTTTTGAACAATCTCGACGGGCTCTACTGGAGCGCTGCGCCGGGGCCGTATAACCTGGCGGATAACGACGTCTTAATGCCGATTGCGCCGCTTGCGCAAACCGATGAAGACACCCGCATCATGAACCTGTGGGGCGAGGCGGTGACCGTCACGCCCGCGCAGGCGCGCTGGCTGCGCGACGGTATGCGCGCCACCGATGAAGACGCCTGGGCGAGCTTTACCGCGCTGCGTCTTCGCGGCGTGCTGAAAGGCTCGCCGCTGGCGTGGAAAAACGCCATCCAGCCATTTCTTCGCACTGGCAAGGTGGCGTGGTTGAAGCAATGTATCAATACGCTGCTGCTGTTAAGCGTCAGCGAGAAGCGCGGCGGCCTGCTGTATAGCGACACCAATCAGGATGCTGACAGCCAGACCGACAGCATCCACATGAATGCGGTGTATGAAGAGGCGAACCGGCTGATTGGCAAAGGCATGGCGAAAGAGGCGCGCGACTATACCCGCGCGCTGCTGGAAGACGACCCGCAGAATATGCACATCCTGCGCTGCTACTCACGCACCTGCGTACTGACTAGCGCGTGGGACGAGGCGCTGGACGCGCTCTGCCGCCTGATGGGCCATTACTTCTCCAGCCTTGATATCTATTACGATCTGGCAACCGCGCTGCAAAAAACATTTGACCATTTCAACGCCCGCAAAGTGGTGCGTGGCCTGCTGCGCCTCGATGAGAAAAACGCTGGGTTCTGGAATTCGCTTGGAGCTATCTACCATGCCAGTGGTGAGGTGACGCTTGCTGAAAAATGCGCCCGCGAAGCGTTTCGCTTCCAGCCTCGTAACCCGCGCTATCTGGGAATGATGGGCGTGGTGCTGAGCGACAACCAGAAGCTCGATGAAGCGCGTTACTTCCTGGAAAAATCAATGGAGATAGCGCCAGAGGATTTCGACTGCTTCACCAGCCTGCTGTTTGTGATGACGCACGATAACCGCGTCAGCACGCAGGAACTGCTGGCGAAGCACCGCGAGTATGGCGAGCGCGTCACGGCCGCGGCTTCGCGCAGCAAGCTCGAACTGCCGCTGAATAATGTCAAAGACCCCCACCGCAAGCTGCGCGTCGGGTTTGTCTCAGGCGATCTACGTGATCATCCTGTTAGTAACTTCTTGTTGCCGTTCTGGGATTCGTTTGACCGCACGCAGTTTGAACTGGTGGGCTATAACGCCGCGCCGATGGCTGACGAGGTCACAGACCACCTGAGCGCAGGCGCCGTGCTGTGGCGCGACGTCTATCAGTTAAGCGATCGCGAGCTGGCGCGTCAGATCAATGACGATGGCGTGGACATTCTTATCGATCTCTCCGGGCACACGACCTGGACGCGGCTGCCGATGTTCGCGCTGCGCCCGGCGCCGCTGCAAATGACCTGGATTGGCTACCCCGGCACCACCGGCGTACCAGCAATGGATTACCGTGTTATATCGTCGACGCTCGCCAGCCCCCCCGGTCTTGCTGAACAGTTTACCGAGCAGATCCTCTGGGTGCCGATGCGCAAGATTTTCGAGCCACATCCGCAAAGCCCGGACGTCAACATGCTGCCGGCGCTGCGTAATGGCCATCTGACCTTTGCGAGTTTTAACCGCCCGAAAAAAATTAATGATGAGGTATTGGAACTCTGGGCGCAGATCCTGGTGCGCGCACCGAGCGCGAAGCTGCTGATGGGCTTTATGGCTGATGACGAAATGATAGCGATGATGACGCGCCGCCTGACGCATTTCGGTGCGCGACCTGAGCAGTTGATTTTCAAAACGCGCATCGGGCTTATCGGCTATCTCGAATATCACCATCACATCGATATTTTGCTCGATGCCTTCCCGTATACCGGCGGCACCACCACCAACCACGGCGCGTGGATGGGCGTGCCGACGCTCACCCTCTGCGGCGAGACGATGGCGGGGCGTCAGGGCGTAGAAAATATGAATAGCTATGGACTGGCGGAATTTGTGGCGAATGATAAAGCGGACTACGTCAACAAAGCGCTCTCCTGGCAGGGCCGTTTTGAAGAGCTGAACGCGATTCGCCTCTCAATGCGCAGCCGTATCCCGACCGATAACACCGACGGGTTCCGGGTGGCTGACACCTTTGAAAAAGGGCTGCGCGAGGCGTGGAAAATTTACTGTACCGGAGAGGCGCCGCGTTCGTTCTTCGTTGAGGAATAACGCGTCGCGACGGCATTACCCATACCGGCCGGGGCCGGCAACGTTTGGTGTAAAACACCGAGGTGTATCATGCAAAATCTTTTTGTCACCAGCCCGCTGCTGCCGCCGCTGGAAGAGTTTATCCCGTATCTTGAGCAGATCTGGGAAAACAAATACCTGACCAACGGCGGTCCGTTTCATCAGGAGCTGGAGACCCGGCTCGCGGAGTATCTCGGCGTGGAACACCTCTGCCTGTTTTCCAACGGCACGCTGGCGCTCCTGACGGCGCTACAGGCCCTGCGTATTACCGGTGAAGTCATTACCACGCCGTATTCTTTCGTGGCGACGTCGCACTCGCTACTGTGGAACGGCCTGACGCCGGTCTTCGCCGATATCGACCCGGTGACCTGCAATATCGATCCGAACAAAATTGAACCGCTCATCACCTCGGCGACCTCGGCTATCCTGCCGGTGCACTGCTACGGCTTGCCGTGCGATGTCGACAAAATTCAGTCCATCGCCGACGCCTGGGGCCTGAAGGTGATTTACGACGCCGCGCACGCGTTCGGCGTGAAGAAAAATCACCAGAGCATCCTGAACTGCGGCGACCTGTCGATTCTGAGCTTCCACGCCACCAAGGTTTTCAACACCTTTGAGGGCGGGGCGATCATCTGCCCGGACGCGCGGATGAAGCAGCGCATCGACTACCTGAAAAACTTCGGCTTTGCGGGCGAAACCACCGTCGTGGCGCCGGGCATCAACGCCAAAATGAACGAAGTGCAGGCGGCGTTCGGCCTGGTGCAGCTTGGACATATCGATAACGCGCTGGCGAGCCGCGCGGCTATCCACGACCGCTACTGCGAGTGGCTGGCCGACATCCCTGGCATCGAAACCTTCAGCGCGCCGGAGGACGTGGAGTGGAATCACTCTTACTTCCCGGTGCGCGTGAACGACGATTTCCCGGTGAGCCGTGACGCGCTCTATGAAGCGCTGAAAGCCGAAAACATCTATTCGCGCCGCTATTTCTATCCGCTTATCAGCGCGTTCTCGATGTATCGCCATCTGCCGTCGGCGCAGCCGCAAAACCTGCCGATCGCCAACGGCATCGCCGAGCGCATTCTGTGTCTGCCGATTTTCCCGGATCTGACCGAAGAGGATCAGCGCCGTGTGGTGGATGCTATTCGCGCGCAGGCCGCGCTCGGCGTTGCGGAGAAAGTGGCATGAAACTCGGTATTTACGGCGCAGGCGGGTTAGGGCGCGAGGTGCTGATGCTGGCGCGCGCCATTAACCAGTGTACGTCGCGCTGGCGCGAGATTTTCTTTATTGATGATGTGACCGACGCGCGCGAAGTTTATGGCGCGGCGGTGGTGCGTTTCGACGCGCGCCCGGCGGAGTGCGAAGTGGCTATCGCTATCGGCGAGCCGGCGCTGCGCCAGCGCCTTGCGCAGAAGCTGGCGGGCGTCGCGCCGCTCGCGACGCTTATTCACCCGAATGTCGACGTGCCGGAACAGAGTGTGATCCACCCCGGCGCGATCATTTTTGAGGGAGTATTTATTTCTTGTGGTGTTGCGATTGGTGAAAACGCATTAATTCTACCTCGAGCATACATCAGTCATGACTGCGCTATTGGCGCGCACAGCGTAGTAGCAGGATTAGTAGCACTTGGGGGGTATGTAAAGATAGGCGAACGCGCTTTTCTCGGTATGAATAGCTGTGTGAAAGAGCAAATCCACATCGGTAATGACGCTATCGTTGGCATGGGAGCGGCAGTAGTAAATGACGTGGCAGATACCACTATTGTTGCAGGTACCCCCGCAAAAATGATGCGTCAGAATATAGAGGGCAAAGTATTTAAATAATTTCTGAACGACGCAGCTTTGCGTAGCCTATACACGCAATTGGAGATTGCCGCCGTCTGGCTGGCAGATCCACCTTTCCGGCAACCACCTCACTTGCTGCGTGGTGCGGTGTCTGTTATTGAAGATGATGGCGACATGCTGACCTAAGGCAAGACGCTCACATTCTTAAGCGAATTTTCCCGCAGACTGCTGGCCGACCCGCGCGTGCGGGCCTATAGCGACGTGGTGAGCCTGGCGTTCTGGTGTCGTCCGGCGTCGCTGGAAAAGCTGCGTCAGGAATTTATGCCGCAGGGCATCACCCAGGGCCGCGGCGTGGCGTTTCATATCGCGCCGTCCAACGTGGCGGTGAATTTCGCGTTTTCGCTGGCGGCCGGGCTGCTGACCGGCAACGCCAATATTGTCAGACTCTCCTCAAAACCGTTCCCGCAGACGGCGCTGATTTGCGATGCGCTGAAAGGGGCGCTGACGCAGGTGCCGGCGCTCGCTGAGAGCCTGTGTCTGGTGCAGTACCCGCATGACGCGGCGTTAACCGATTATTTCTCGGCGCTGTGCGACGCGCGGCTTATCTGGGGCGGCGATCGCACCATTAGTGAGGTGCGACGATCGGCGCTGCGCCCACGTGGGGTGGATATCGCCTTTGCGGATCGTTACTCCTTCGCGGTGGTCAATGCCGACGCCTGGCTTGCCGCGCCGGATAAATCGCGTCTGCTGGAGGCGTTTTATAACGACACGCTGCTCACCAGCCAGCAGGCGTGTACCGCCGCGAAAATGGTGGTCTGGACCGGCGATCGTACCGACGAGGCGCGCGCGCAGTTCTGGCCCGCGTTTCGCGACTGGTGCGGCGAGCGCTATGCGCCGCTGCCGACGACCGCCGTGAGCAATCTCGCGTGGTTCTGCGCCCATACGGTGAGCGATCCGACGCTGCGACGTATTGCGCAACCCGATAATCGTCTGTTCCTGGCGCAAACTTACGCGCCGGATGGCGCGTTGCTGGCGGATCATCACCAGAGCGGGGTGTTTATTGAATATGTTGCGCAGGATCTGCTGGACATTGCGCCGCTGTGCGGGGAGAAGTGCCAGACGATCGTTCACTACGGTGTGGATCCTGAGGATTTTCAACGGTTTCTGGCGACCGCAAAACCGCGCGGCGTCGATCGTATCGTGCCACTTGGGCAGAGTATGCAGTTCTCTTTGCACTGGGATGGCTATCCGCTGGTCGAAATGCTGACCCGTCGTTTAACTTTAATTTCTTATTAATCAGTCTATTTTCAGTGATTTAGCTTATAACCTGAAAATAGCCCCTTATTTAGTCCATTATTCTCCCGATTAAAAAGCGCTGTAGAATTAGATAATCACGCCGATAACTCAACTAACGCAGGGCTGTTTATCGTGAATTCTCTCTATACCGCTGATGGTGTAATGGATAAACACTCGCTCTGGCAGCGTTATGTCCCGCTGGTGCGTCACGAAGCGTTGCGCCTGCAGGTGCGTTTGCCGGCGAGCGTCGAACTGGACGATTTGTTACAGGCGGGCGGCATCGGCTTGCTGAATGCTGTAGAACGCTACGACGCCCTGCAAGGAACGGCATTTACCACTTACGCAGTGCAGCGTATACGTGGCGCGATGCTGGACGAGCTGCGCAGCCGTGACTGGGTGCCACGCAGTGTCCGACGCAACGCGCGCGAGGTGGCGCAGGCAATAGGCCAACTGGAGCAGGAACTGGGGCGTAACGCGACGGAACTGGAGGTCGCAGAGCGACTGAGTATCCCGCTTGAAGAATATCGTCAGATGTTGCTCGACACGAACAATAGTCAACTTTTCTCTTATGACGAATGGCGTGAAGAGCATGGCGATAGCATCGAACTGGTGACGGAAGATAACCAGAACGAGAACCCGCTGCAGCAACTGCTGGAAAGCAATTTACGCGAGCGTGTGATGGAAGCGATTGAATCGCTGCCGGAACGCGAGCAGATGGTGCTGACGCTGTACTACCAGGAAGAGCTCAATCTCAAAGAGATTGGCGCGGTACTGGAAGTGGGCGAATCACGGGTGAGCCAGTTGCATAGCCAGGCCATAAAACGTCTGCGAACCAAGCTGGGTAAGCTATAGGTTGTTGATTCGTCATCATCCTGGTAATGCCGCATACAGTAACGACAACCAGGAGTTATCATGACGGCGCAGCAACCTAAAAGGCGGCCCCTGAGCCGCTACCTTAAAGACTTTAAGCATTCGCAGACGCATTGTGCGCATTGTCACAAGCTGCTGGACCGCATTACGCTGGTCCATCGCGGCGAGATTGTGAACAAGGTCGCTATCGCTTCTCTCGACACGCTACTCGACGAGGCCACCTGGGAGCTTGAAAAGCAGGACTGGGTGGCGCTCTGTCGCTTCTGTGGCGATCTGCACTGTAAAGAGCAGAGCAATTACTTCGATATCATCGGCTTTAAGCAATACCTCTTCGAGCAGACCGATATGAGCCACGGCACGATCCGCGAATACGTGGTGCGCCTGCGCCGTCTCGGCGCGCATCTGACCCAGCGCCAGGTGCCGCTTTCTCTTGCCCGTCAGGATAATCTCGACGAGCATCTGGAGGAATATCTTCCGCTGACCAGCACCAATAATTACCGGATTGCGCTTCGCAAGTATGCCCAGTATCAGCAGCTCTCCTTGGCCCCGACGGAGAAAACCGCGTCTGCGGTCACTTCTGGTATATATTAAAAAGGTATAAGTTGTAGCACAGTGGTTTTGATTTCTTTACGTAACTACTTACACTACAACTCAATTTCGTTAATTCGGGGTACTTATGAAACTTGCACTTTTGGGTCGTCAGGCGCTCATGGGCGTCATGGCTGTAGCGCTGGTGGCGGGCATGAGCGTAAAAACCTATGCCGCGGAAAATTTGCTGAATAAAGTTAAAGAACGCGGCACGCTGCTGGTGGGGCTGGAAGGCACTTATCCGCCGTTCAGCTTCCAGGGTGATGACGGCAAACTGACCGGCTTCGAAGTGGAGTTCGCCGAGGAGCTGGCGAAACATCTGGGCGTAAAAGCTTCCCTTAAGCCTACCAAGTGGGACGGGATGCTGGCGTCGCTGGATTCTAAGCGCATCGACGTGGTGATTAACCAGGTCACTATCTCGGACGAGCGCAAGAAAAAATATGATTTCTCAACGCCGTATACCGTATCCGGTATTCAGGCGCTGGTGAAGAAAGAGAACGCGGCGAGCATTAAAACCGCCGCCGATCTCAAGGGCAAGAAAGTGGGCGTCGGCCTTGGCACCAACTACGAAGAGTGGTTGCGCCAGAATGTGCAGGGTGTTGATATCCGCACGTATGATGATGACCCGACCAAATATCAGGATCTGCGCGTAGGCCGTATCGACGCCATTCTGGTGGACCGCCTTGCGGCACTGGATCTGGTGAAGAAAACCAACAATACGCTGGCGGCGGCTGGCGAACCGTTCTCCCGTCAGGAAGCGGGCGTGGCAGTGCGTAAAGGCAACGAGGATCTGGTGCAGGCTATCGATAAAGCGATCGCGGATATGCAGCAGGATGGCTCGCTGAAGAAAATCTCTGAGAAGTGGTTTGGCGCAGACGTGACCAAATAAGGTCGCCGCTGCTGATAAAAGGTGCTGATATCAGCGCCTTTTTTTATGCCGCCGGAAAATTGCTGCATAATGACGGTTTAACCGCTGAACTGGCATGAGGTTTCCTGATGCATAATCTCACCCGCTTTGCGCGCCTTGAGCTTATCGGCGCGCCCACTCCGCTGGAGTTTCTGCCGCGCCTGTCTGACTATCTGGGCCGCGAAATTTTTATTAAACGCGACGATGCGATGCCGGTAGCGATGGGCGGCAATAAGCTGCGCAAGCTGGAGTTTCTGGCCGCCCAGGCGCTGCGCGAAGGCGCCGACACGCTGGTCACCGCCGGCGCGATACAGTCGAACCATGTGCGCCAGACGGCGGCGGTGGCCGCGCGCCTCGGCCTGCACTGCGTCGCGCTGCTGGAAAACCCGATTGCGACCCGCGAAGACAATTACCTGACTAACGGTAACCGGCTACTGCTGGATCTGTTTAATGTGCAGGTGGAAATGTGCGACGCGCTCGACGCGCCGGACCAACAGCTTGATGCGCTGGCGGTGCGCCTCGAAGCCCAGGGATTTCGCCCGTATGTGATCCCGGTCGGCGGCTCGAATGTGCTGGGCGCGCTCGGCTATGTCGAGAGCACCCTGGAAATCGTGCAGCAGTGCGAAGGCATTGTGCGGCCCTCCTCGGTGGTGGTGGCCTCCGGCAGCGCCGGCACCCACGCGGGGCTGGCGGTCGGGCTGGAGCAGGGGATGCCGGACGCTGAGCTTATTGGCGTGACGGTCTCGCGCACCGTAGCGGAGCAGAAGCCGAAAGTGGTGGCGCTGCAGCAGGGTGTCGCGCAGGCGCTGGAGCTCGACGCCAGCGCCGATATCGTGCTGTGGGATGACTACTTCGCGCCGGGATACGGCAAGCCTAACGACGAAGGCATGGAAGCGGTAAAACTGCTGGCGCGCCTCGAAGGCATTTTGCTGGACCCGGTCTACACCGGCAAAGCGATGGCTGGGTTGATTGACGGCATCGCGCAGCACCGCTTTAAGGATGAAGGCCCGATTCTCTTTATTCACACCGGCGGCGCTCCGGCGCTGTTCGCGTACCATCCGCATGTTTAACCGCAGGGTGAAACCAACATAATGCAGGAAAGTATCCAACTGGTTATCGATTCGGCGCCGTTTCTTCTGAAAGGGGCCATTTTTACGCTGGAGCTGAGCATCGGCGGCATGTTCTTCGGCCTGGTGTTAGGCTTCGTGCTGGCGATGATGCGGCTGTCGGCCTTCTGGCCGGTCTCGTGGCTGGCGCGCTTTTATATTTCGATTTTTCGCGGCACGCCGCTTATCGCACAGCTCTTTATGATCTACTACGGCCTGCCGCAGTTCGGCATTGAGCTTGACCCGATCCCGGCAGCGATGATTGGGCTGTCGCTCAATACCGCGGCCTATACCTCCGAGACGCTGCGCGCGGCGATTTCGTCCATCGATAAAGGGCAGTGGGAAGCGGCGGCGAGCATCGGTATGACGCCGTGGCAGACGCTGCGCCGTGCGATCCTGCCGCAGGCCGCGCGCGTGGCGCTGCCGCCGCTTGGCAACAGTTTTATCAGCCTTGTGAAAGACACCTCGCTCGCCGCCACCATTCAGGTGCCTGAGCTGTTCCGCCAGGCGCAGCTGATCACCTCGCGCACGCTGGAAGTATTCACCATGTATCTGGCTGCCTCGCTCGTCTACTGGGTGATGGCGACGGTGTTGTCCGCGCTGCAAAACCATTTTGAAAACCAGTTAAACCGACAGGAGCGCGATCCGAAATGAGTGCGATTGAGGTCAAAAACCTGGTGAAGCAATTCCACGGTCAGACGGTGCTGCACGGTATCGATCTGGAAGTGCAGACCGGGGAAGTGGTGGCGATTATTGGGCCCAGCGGCTCCGGCAAAACCACGCTGCTGCGCAGTATTAATTTGCTGGAACAGCCCGAGAGCGGCACTGTGCGGGTGGGCGATATCCTTATCGATACCGCAAAATCGGCGCGCGAACAGCGCGGCCTGGTGCGCGCGCTGCGCCAGCAGGTGGGTTTTGTGTTCCAGAGCTTTAATCTGTTTCCGCACCGCACGGTGCTGGAAAATATTATCGAAGGGCCGGTTATCGTTAAAGGCGAGCCGAAAGCGGAGGCTACCGCCCGCGCCCGCGAGCTGCTGGCGAAAGTGGGGCTTTCCGGCAAGGAAAACAGCTACCCGAAACGTCTCTCCGGCGGCCAGCAGCAGCGCGTGGCGATTGCCCGCGCGCTGGCGATGCGCCCCGAGGTTATCCTGTTTGACGAGCCGACCTCGGCGCTGGATCCTGAACTGGTGGGCGAAGTGCTGAACACCATCCGCCAGCTGGCGCAGGAGAAGCGCACAATGGTGATTGTGACCCATGAGATGAGTTTTGCGCGAGATGTCGCCGACCGCGCCATCTTTATGGATCAGGGGAAAATCGTGGAGCAGGGCGAGGCGAAAGCCCTGTTCGCCAACCCGACGCAGCCCCGCACCCGCCAGTTTTTAGATAAATTCCTGAATACCTGACTCTCCGCCCGGCGTGAATTGCACGCCGGGCACGCGCCGAAAAACCCTGTCAAAAATATGGCTTAAAAATCGACTGATGAATTAATCAGCATCAACAATCCCTTAGCCAAATAATTTGCCTTAAAGGTGAAGACTGGCTCAAAGTTGCTGACAGAATGCAGATTATTGATATTAATAATTCCGAAGAATGTGGTACTTTGTTCTATCACAAAAAAAAATGCTTACAGCACGACAGGAGTTTCGCCCCACAGCATGAAGGAAAGTGACTTTTTTAACTGGCGTCGGGAAATGACGACCCGCTTTCAGGAAATTCAGGATTCGAGCGACATTTATTCGCTCCTGAAAACCGAAACGCAGAACATGGAATATGATTATTTCGCGCTTTGCGTTCGTCATCCTGTGCCTTTCACGCGCCCCAAACTGACGCTGCACACCACCTATCCTGAAGCCTGGCTTGAGCATTATCAGGCGGAAAATTACTATGTGATAGATCCGGTGCTGAAGCCCCAAAATTATCAAATGGGCTTTCTCCCGTGGAGCGATACGCTGTTTAGCGGCGTGGCGGAAGAACTCTGGAATGCCGCGCGCGACCACGGTCTGGTCAAGGGCGTAACGCAGTGCGTCATTGCGCCTAACCGCGCCCAGGGATTCCTCTCCGTCTCTGGAACCAACCCGCGTGGACACACCATGCCGGATGACGAACTGGCGTTGCGACTTCAGCATTTAGTGGAGCAGAGCCTGGTGACAATGGCGAGGTTGGAAGATCCGGCAGCGACCGTGCTGGAAATGAAGCTGAGCAAACGAGAAAAAGAGATATTGCAGTGGACGGCGGAAGGTAAAACGTCGGCGGAAATAGCGATAATATTATCTATCTCGGAAAATACCGTTAATTTTCACCAGAAAAATATGCAGAAGAAGTTTAATGCTCCAAACAAAACGCAAATTGCCTGCTATGCTGCTGCGATTGGCCTGATTTGAGCGTGTAATTCGTTCTGCGTGTCAGACGTTCAAGCCGGCTGGAAGAATAACGCCTTCCAGCCGGTTTTTTATTACTGACGATAAGCCTGTTTAATCTGCTTAACGGTATTCGTAAAGACTGCGGCCTGCGCCTCGTCTTCCATTTCAGCGATCTGCCTTTCCATTTTAATGATAACCCGGCCCGCGTCAGCCTGGCCCATCGCCTGCAGCATCAGGGTCAGCAGGGATTTCAGGCAGGAGACTTCAACAGCCAGTTCCTGGATCTGCTCTGAGGTGGAAAAATCGGGAGCGCTCATGTTTTGTCCTTTTTTGTGTAGCGGCGTGCGCCGGGCATGCCTGTCGATGTTTTAAGGCGGCGGAGTATACCACAAGGTCCAAAAAAGTAATTAGCGCCGATTTTTTGAGCGTTCTTCGGGCTGTCGGGTTTATTATAATAAGCTTTTACGCAGAGCAAACATTTCGCCGGGTTCGCTGGCGTAGCGGTAAAAATATATGTTTCTGATAAGTTTCGGCATTGTAAATTTAAAATTTGTTAATTATTGCCTGAAAATTCACGCTTCGTAATAAGTTAGAACGAAAAATGCTGTACTTTGATTTTGCGATGTTTTTTTAGCGTTATGGCCGCTACCTCTTCGTTAAAAACGCGTTTTAATTTTGTTTGCCTGGCTCCACTGGCGCATAACTGCATTTTTTGCGTTTCAAAGTTGAGTTAAAAAACGCTAATATGGGGCGAAAAGTTACCAGCAGCGTTATCCCTTTTTGAGGAGTGTTTTCCTTTGATCAACGTTCTTCTTGTTGATGACCACGAACTGGTGCGCGCAGGGATACGACGCATACTTGAAGATATGAAGGGCATTAATGTGGCAGGCGAAGCCTGCTGCGGCGAGGACGCCATCAAATGGTGTCGCATTCACCCGGTGGATGTGGTGCTGATGGACATGAACATGCCGGGCATTGGCGGCCTGGAGGCGACTCGCAAAATCGCCCGTTATTCTTCAGACATTAAAGTGATCATGCTTACCGTTCATACGGAGAATCCGCTACCGGCGAAAGTGATGCAGGCCGGCGCGGCAGGCTACCTGAGTAAAGGTGCGGCACCCGCCGAAGTGGTGAGCGCCATCCGGTCGGTTCACGCCGGGCGACGCTATATCGCTTCCGACATCGCACAGCAAATGGCGCTCAGTCAGATAGAGCCCGACCGCAGCGAATCCCCCTTCGCGAGTTTGTCGGAAAGGGAATTGCAGATTATGCTCATGATTACCAAAGGCCAGAAGGTCAATGAAATCTCTGAGCAGCTTAATCTCAGCCCGAAAACCGTTAACAGCTATCGCTATCGTATGTTTAGTAAGCTAAACATTCACGGCGACGTCGAGTTAACGCATCTGGCCATCCGCCATGGCCTGTGTAACGCGGAGACCTTATCAAGTCAGTGAGTGAAGTTTTCGATTCAAAATCATTTCTGAAAACCGTTACCAGCCAGCCTGGCGTCTACCGCATGTATGACGCCAGCGGGACGGTTATCTACGTCGGCAAAGCCAAAGACCTCAAAAAGCGCCTGTCCAGCTACTTTCGCAGCAACCTCGCCAGTCGAAAAACCGAGGCGCTGGTGGCGCTCATCCAGAATATCGACGTGACGGTGACCCACACCGAAACCGAAGCGCTGTTGCTGGAGCACAACTACATCAAGCTCTACCAGCCGCGTTATAACGTGCTGCTGCGCGATGACAAATCGTATCCGTATATTTTCCTGAGCGGCGACACGCACCCGCGTCTGGCTATCCATCGCGGCGCGAAACACGCCAAAGGGGAGTATTTCGGCCCGTTCCCGAACGGCTACGCGGTGCGTGAAACGCTCGCGCTTCTGCAAAAGATTTTCCCGATTCGCCAGTGCGAGAACAGCGTCTATCGCAACCGCTCGCGTCCCTGCCTGCAATATCAGATTGGCCGCTGCCTCGGGCCGTGCGTCGAAGGGCTGGTGAGCGAAGAGGATTACGCGCAGCAGGTGGAGTATGTGCGGCTGTTTCTCGCCGGGAAAGACGATCAGGTGATAAACCAACTGGTGGCGCGCATGGAGCAGGCGAGCCTGAACCTGGCGTTTGAAGAGGCCGCGCGCCTGCGCGATCAAATCCAGGCGGTGCGCCGCGTGACGGAAAAACAGTTTGTCTCCAATAATGGCGACGATCTGGACGTCATTGGCGTGGCGTTTGAGTCGGGGATGGCCTGTCTGCACGTGCTCTTTATACGCCAGGGGAAAGTGCTCGGCAGCCGCAGCTACTATCCAAAAGTGCCGAGCGGCACCGAGCTTGCGGAAGTGGTGGAAACCTTTGTCGGCCAGTTCTATTTACAGGGCAGCCAGATGCGTACGCTGCCGGGCGAGATCCTGCTCGATTTCCCTCTCACTACGCCCGAACTGCTGGCGGAGACGCTGTCGGAGATCGCCGGGCGTCGGGTGAATGTCCAGACGCGCCCGCGCGGCGACCGCGCGCGCTATCTGAAGCTTGCGCGCACCAACGCCGCCACGGCGCTCACCACGCGGTTGTCGCAACAGTCGACCATCAGTCAGCGCCTGACGGCGCTCGCGCAGACGCTGCATCTGCCGGAAATAAAACGGATGGAGTGTTTTGATATCAGTCATACGATGGGCGAACAGACCGTGGCTTCCTGCGTGGTATTTGACGCCAACGGGCCGCTACGTTCTGAATATCGTCGCTATAATATTACTGGCATCACGCCGGGCGATGATTACGCCGCGATGAACCAGGTGCTACGCCGTCGTTATGGGAAAGCTATTGAAGAGAGCAAAGTGCCGGATCTTATCCTTATCGACGGCGGTAAAGGCCAGCTTGGCCAGGCGAAAGCGGTTTTCGCCGAGCTGGACGTGACGTGGGATAAACATCATCCGTTGCTGCTTGGCGTGGCGAAGGGCAGCGATCGTAAGGCCGGGCTTGAGACGCTGTTCCTTGAGCCGGAAGGGGAGGGCTTCGCTCTGCCGCCTGATTCGCAGGCGTTGCACGTCATCCAGCATATTCGCGATGAGTCGCACAACCATGCGATAACCGGGCACCGTAAAAAGCGCGCTAAGGTGAAAAACACCAGTACGCTTGAGACGATAGAGGGTATTGGCCCGAAACGCCGCCAGATGTTGCTCAAATATATGGGAGGGTTGCAACCGCTCCTGAACGCGTCGGTGGAAGAAATCGCGAAAGTGCCGGGCATCTCGCAGGCGCTTGCAGAAAAGATCTACTACTCGTTGAAACATTAAGGGCTATGTAGCAACATAGCGGTAATCTCAAATTATGACAGATAGTTACCTGCACTATGCGATTTAATATCCCTACATTGCTGACGCTGTTTCGAGTCATTCTGATCCCGTTTTTTGTGCTGGCGTTCTATCTGCCTTTTCACTGGGCCCCGTTTCTCTGCGCGCTGATCTTCTGCTTCGCGGCCATTACCGACTGGTTTGACGGTTTTCTCGCGCGCCGCTGGAATCAGAGCACCCGCTTTGGCGCGTTTCTGGACCCGGTGGCGGATAAAGTCATGGTCGGCATCGCGATGGTGCTGGTCGTCGAGCACTATCACAGCTGGTGGATAACGCTGCCGGCCGCTACCATGATCGCGCGCGAAATTATTATCTCTGCGCTGCGTGAATGGATGGCCGAACTCGGTAAGCGCAGCAGCGTGGCGGTTTCCTGGATTGGTAAAGTGAAGACCACGGCGCAGATGCTGGCGCTGATCGGTTTGCTGTGGCGTCCGAACCTGTGGATCGAATACGCCGGTATCGCGCTCTTTTTCGTTGCGGCAGTGCTGACGTTCTGGTCAATGTTCCAGTATCTGAACGCTGCGCGCGGTGATTTGCTCGAACGGTGATCTATCCGGCGTAAAATTCAGCAAACGAGTCATGTAGCCTGAAAATTTCGTTGACTCATTGCGTCAGGTAAGTAGAATGCAACGCATCGAACGGCGGCACGGTTCGCCAGACGGTAAATAAATCAAGTAATTAGATTCAAGCATTTAGCTAAAATTACTTCGATAAGCGGGAATAGCTCAGTTGGTAGAGCACGACCTTGCCAAGGTCGGGGTCGCGAGTTCGAGTCTCGTTTCCCGCTCCAAATTCTGATATCAGCCCTTTGCTGGTATCCGCCTGAAAAGGCAACGCAATTCTGGCGCGTTAACAAAGCGGTTATGTAGCGGATTGCAAATCCGCCTAGTCCGGTTCGACTCCGGAACGCGCCTCCACTTTCTTCCCGAGCCCGGGTGGTGAAATCGGTAGACACAAGGGATTTAAAATCCCTCGGCGTTCGCGCTGTGCGGGTTCAAGTCCCGCCCCGGGCACCATGGGAAACACAAGAATAATCAAAGCAATAAGCAGTGTCGTGCAAACCACCTTCGGGTGGTTTTTTATTTTCTGCCACGTTCTCCTGACATCCTTCCTGACGTTATTCGCGACCGGATTTACTCGCGTATACTCTCATGCCCCTCTTTGCCTGAATGCGCCCTCTGACAGTGAAGTGTGGGCAAATCTGGCAGGTTGATGACGAAGCAGTACTCCTCTAAGCTACGCCTTCAGATCTTTTAAAGGGACGTCATCATGTTACTCACAGGCCCCCTCAAATGGGGTATGGTTGCTACGCTTGCCGTTACGCTTTTAGGGGGATGTATACCCTATCCAAGAGAGCGGCCTGGTTATATTGATCTGTGCAAAAGTGAGTATGAATTCAGTATCGACAGCCCTGGCGGGAAGAAAAGCATCGTCATTGAAACCTGGCTCTACGATCACGCCATCCCCGGCAATTATATGCCAGAAAAACAAGGCGATTTTACGCTCCCGCGTGTACAGGGCCCTGAGGCCCGGCCGGAATTTTATGTTCAGCTGGTGGTCTGGAACAAAGGCCGACAACGTCCTTCGCGACCAGGAAGCAAAGGGCAACCGCCTGTACCTGTCATGCTGGATACCCGTAAAGCCTATATAGACCTGGGGGATGGAAAGCGTATTAACGCACGACCTGAAGTTTTTCTTGGTACGACGTCGTTCCCTTACGATTTTCCGGAGAACAACATGAAATATGCCAGGCTCTCACCCTATGATATTAACAGCGATGAAGTGCACCGTAATGTCCCGAGAATTACCAACAACGATGACTATGGTTCAGCTTATGTCGTCTTTAAAATTTATCGCAAGCAGGCGAACGTAAACTGGACTATTTATCCAGGTGAGCTCGAATCAGAAGGCCAGAAAATTCCACTTCCTGCGCTTAAACTTTGCTGGCAGCCGACGTTGAAATGGATAGGTATTGAACCTTTGATGCGGCCCTGAACGTTAATATGCTTGCGGGCTGACAGGGCATTTGAGGCGTGGAGGTTAAATGAAGGGATGTACTCAATTAAGATAATAAAAAACCCGCACAAGGCGGGTTTTTTTATCAGTATAACCTGATGGCTCAGGAAATAACCTTCGTCGCGGTCGCAGGCATACCGATGCTTATTGCGGCTTACAGCGGCGTCACATTGCCTGCTGCCGGGCCTTTAGCGCCATTTTCAATGGTGAAGGAGACCTGCTGGCCTTCATCAAGCGTTTTGAAATTGTCGCTCTGGATAGCAGAGAAGTGTACAAACACATCTTTGCTGCCGTCATTCGGGGTGATAAAACCAAAACCTTTATCAGCGTTAAACCATTTTACTAAACCAGTCATTTTGTTAGACATAGATACTTCCTTAATATTTGAGCCACTAAACGCGGCGATGATGGCCTGTCATTAGAGAGAAACTTATTTGGCACTTAGGAGAAGGCTCATGAGGAAGGATATCTATTGATAGCACTTGAACTGAGGACTGCTTTACTAAAACTGCGTTCATAAGGTCTGTATTCCAAACCGAGGACCTTATTAAGTCATATAAATTTTTGTTTAGCAATATTTATTTCAACCGCTTACATGCCTGGACGGCCATAAGGTTATCTGGCGCTGCCTCACTCCGCATCCATTTAGGGGGGTGCCACCGCGCTGGGTGACTCATTACACGAATTATCTGATTACGGCGCGCAGGCGTAAGACCTGCGGGCAGGCAAAGGGGGTTTTTCTATCCACGCCAGGCCAGCGTCCGGTCCGCTTTACTGACACGGCATGAAAATACGAGCGGCGTACGATGCACGATTTGATCATAGTCACATTGCGATAATAAATTCGCGCACAGCTATATATCATGTATTCGTTTTTCCGATCTGCTGCTACTTTTTAAGTGCACCCCATCATGGTGCTATCCACTCACTGCAATGAGTTTTCCGGTCAGCTGACAGGCCCCAGGGTTGAGCCATTCTGTCGCAGACGACTTCGGGGGAGAATCGTACATTGCGGAACAAGGGCCAGGACGGCGCAAACTATCACATACTGGGCCAGTCCATGAGGACTGGCTTTTTTTTCGACCCGTGGCTCGAACACGACAAACCTTGCCAGCTAAGAACCCTGCCGGTTTTCAGGGGTTACCGGATTGAACATAAACGCTTATGGTTTCTTTGTGATAACAAGGAGACGACGATGGAATACCGGCTTACCGACACCCCCGATGATGAACTCAAGGCGCGCATCAGAAAACAGCTTGGCCTCTATAACGCGATGCACATGACGCCAGACCTGCAGGAGCTGATTATCAGCGTCAATGACGCGCAGGGGAACCTGACGGCGGGCCTGACCGGGCGCAGCCACTGGGGTTGCATGCATATCGAGTTTCTCTGGGTTGACGAATCGCTGCGCGGGCAGGGCACCGGCGCGACGCTGATGGCGATGGCTGAAGAAGAAGGGCGTAAGCGCGGCTGCAAGCGGATATTTGTCGACACCTTCAGTTTTCAGGCCCCTGATTTTTACCGCAAGCAGGGTTATGACGTTTACGGTGTGGCGCCGGATTATCTGGCGGGCCATTCGCGCTTTTATTTCAGTAAGGCGCTGAGTCACGAATAACCCTAAAAAAGCCCCGTCAGACGGGGCTTATTTGTGGTTACCCCACTTCGCGTAATACGCCTGCGCTAATCAGAAACTGAATGACCACGATGCCGACGCCGCAGACGAAAACCACCGCCAGCATCGCTTTCCCGCCCGCGACCTGCCAGGTTGCCGGGTGGCGTTTGCGGCTCTGCCAGGCGAGCATCGCCGGCAGCAGCAGCGCCAGCACAGCCAGCGCCACGCCTGCGTAGCCGAGCGCCATCACAAACCCTTGCGGGTAGAAAAGCGCAAAGGCCAGCGGCGGCACGAAGGTCATTAGCCCGCTCTGGGCGCGGCCCGCCACGGTGCGCCGACGCTTAAGCATATCCGCAAGGTAATCAAACAGTCCGAGCGATACGCCGAGGAACGAGGTCGCGAGCGCGAGATCGGCAAACAGATGCACGGCCAGCTCCACATGCGGCGAGGCGACAACATCGCGCACGGCCTGCAACAGCCCGTTTAGTCCGGCGTGTGTGGCCAGCAGGCCCATAAACGTCGTCGAGGGGATGGCCCCGAGCGTGGCGAGCTGCCAGAACAGATACGCCACCAGCGGGATAGCGCTGCCGGTGATAAATATCAGCCGCAGTTTGCGCACATCGCCTTTCATATAGCTGACGATACTCGGCACGCTGCCGTGAAAGCCGAACGAGGTAAAAATCACCGGCAGGGCGGAGAGCGCGAGCCCCTGTTCGACCGGCAGCGTCAACAGATTTGCCTGACGAATATGCGGCATCATCAGCCCCAGCATCACCACCAGAAAAATCGTTTTGGCCGTAAACAGCAGCCGGTTTACCAAATCGACGCTGTGCGTGCCGATGCTGACAATCAGCCCGCCCGCGAGCGTAAAGGCCAGCACGCCGGTTGCAGGCGTAATAGTCATCCCGAGCCACTGGCTAAGGCTTGAGGCCAGCAGCTCGCCCGCGCCGCTGATATAGGCGGCTGTCAGCGCGTACATTAAAAACAACATGCTAAAGCCCGCGAGCCACTGCCCCGGTTTGCCGAGATAGTGCAACGCCAGCGTGCCGAGGCCCGTCGAGGCGGGCTGATGCTGATACACCTCCACCAGCAGCAGCGCGGTATAGCACATCAGCGCCCACAGCAAAAAGAGCAACAGCGCCGTCACGCCAAAGCCGACGCCTGCCGCCGCGAGCGGCATCGCCAGCATCCCTGCGCCGATCGTAGTGCCGGCGACGATAAAAATACTGCCAAGAGTGCGGTTCTTCACGCGGTGTACTGTCCTGGAACGATCCTCTGAAAATTTATGCTGCGCAGGGTAAAGAATTCCGCGCAATTCGTCAAACTGACGTTACGTGAAATGTAATGAATTATTTACAGTAACAATGCGAACACCGACGCAGGATCTCCCACGCGTGAACGTGTCAGAAAATACGGAGGATTAAATAAAAGGTGGGGTAAGAATTAACGCAAAGGAAGACCGGTAATGACAGGCGTCATTACCGGGAAAATATCAGGCCTGGGTGTCGAGGGTCGCCAGTTCTTTATCGATAAAATAGAGACCTTCGCCGCTTTTACCCGCAAGGCTCAGTTTATCCAGCACGGATTTAAACAGTTTCTCTTCTTCGTGCTGTTCAGCGACATACCACTGCAGGAAATTAAAGGTGGGATAATCCTGGGTGGTCATCGCTACATGGGCCAGGGCATTAATCTGGCGGGTGATCAGTTGCTCATGCTCATAGGTAGCCTGGAATAACGCATCAAGCGACGCATACTCGGCAAACGGCGACGGTACAGCGTTGATTCGCGGGAAGCTGCCGGTGTCGGTCAGGTAGTTAAACAGACGCTGCATGTGCGTCATCTCTTCCTGTGCGTGACGGCTCAGAAACGCGGCGGCGCCTTCAAAGCTGTGATAGCTGCACCAGGCGCTCATCTGTTGATAAAGCAGCGAAGAATAGAGTTCAAGATTCATCTGCTCATTGAGTTTTTCAATCATATCCGGCTTCAGCATATTTCGCTCCGCAATAGGGGGGGTAATTATCGCTGCACTATAATTTGTTATTAAACTGTTTGCAAAAGATAAAATAAAAAAGGCGTGGCGTTAATAATGCAAACGGGAATTAAACGCATTTAATAATTAAATGAGAATTATTATTGCTGTTTAAATAAAGGGAATAAGCAGGAAGAAGAAATAAATAGCGGAGCAGGCGGTGGCCTGACGGCGCAACCTTGCGGAAATAAAAAATCTCAGCCATCGCCGGATGCCGATGGCTGTAAAGCGTGATTACCAGCCGCCAACGGCGCGGTTATTGATGGTAAAGCCGCGGCACTGGTACTCCAGCACGATAGATTCCGTCATGCATTGCGTGCCGGTTATCACGGAGCACGTCTTCACGGGTGCGCCATAGGCTTCGGCCACGGCGTAGCCCCAGTCCTGACACTGACGATTCGCTATCGACTGCGCCACGTAGTTATCCACTTTGGCATGTTGCAGCGGTTGCTCGCTGATACCGAGCCTGACGGTGCCGGTAACTTTACTGCCGCCGACAATTTCCGGCGTTTTGGTGATGGTGCAGCCGCCCAGCGCGAGCAGGGCGGTAATCAAAATGACCTTGCGCATCGGTTTTCTCACAAAGTTTGCCTTAATAGCATCATGCCACGTTGCCGCGCGCGCCAATCGACTGAAAAGCCCCCGGTTCACCCCGTTTCCCGCGTCTTTACCCGTCAGTAACGTGACGTGACCTTGAATAATTACTTAACTTTATTGTTTCAAAGCTGAAGTTTTCCAGGCGCAGGCCGACAACTACGATACGGTAAGTCTTTATCTGTACGTAAAAAAGAAATGCAGAGAGGACCGGGACAGATACCGTCTTGATTCGCTCAGGGACGGCTTCTTAACACCGGGAATCGACTATGAACTTTATCCGTAACGTAAAAATCCGTGCGATGGTTGTATGGGTCTTGCTCTTATCAACCATCGTCTGGGTGGGCGTGTCCGGAGCGACGCTCTGGTTTCTACATCACCTGGAAAATAGTCTTAAACTGAGCCCTGAACAGGCAAGCTGGGTCGATACTACCCAACTGATATTAAGCCTTTCAGTCGTGGGCAGTATCGCCCTTACCGTTCTGATGGAACGCTATCTTTACCTCTGTCTGGTTCGCCCCGTGGAAACTATTCGTGAGCATTTGCATGTGCTGGCTGACGGCAATCTGGAGGTGAAACTGCAGGATCTCGGCAGCAACTGCGTCGGGCTGATGGTGCCTTATATTCAGCGCATGCAGGATAACTGGGAAAAAACGGTCAGCGCCATTCGCGCGAGCGCAGACAGCATCCGCAGCCATGCGGGCGAGGTCACTGGCGTTAACAACGAACTCTCCACGCGCTCCGAAGAGCAGGCGGCCGCGCTTGAGCAAACCAGCTCCAGCATGGAGCAGCTCAGCAGCACGGTAAAACTCAACGCGGAAAACGCGAGCCACGCCAGCACGCTCTCCGGCAACGCCACGCGCACCGCGCAGGCAGGCGGGGCCTCCGTGAAGGAGGTCATGGAAACCATGTCGCGCATCTCCAGCAGCTCCAGCAAAATCGTCGATATCACCACGGTGATTAACAGCATTGCGTTTCAGACCAACATCCTCGCGCTCAACGCGGCGGTGGAGGCGGCGCGCGCGGGCGAGCAGGGCCGCGGGTTTGCGGTGGTGGCGGGCGAAGTGCGCAATCTCGCGAGCCGAAGCGCCCAGGCGGCGAAAGAGATAGAAACGCTGCTTAACGAGTCGGTCGCCAATATCCAGACCGGCTCCGGTCAGGTGAAGAAGGCGGGCGAGGCGATGGATCAGATCCTTGTCGCGGTACGTCAGGTTAACGACATCATGGGCGAGATCGCGAGCGCTTCCGGCGAGCAGAGCGACGGCATCAGCCAGGTTGGCGTGGCGGTCAAAGAAATGGACGCGGTCACGCAGCAGAACGTGCAGCTGGTGCAGCAGTCGGTGCTCTCCTCAAACGATCTGGAGCGTCAGGCTGCGCATCTCACCGAAGTGGTGGGGCTATTCCGCCTGCGCGGTCAGCGCGAGCGCGCCGCACCGGCCGCTACCGCCGCGCCGCTGGTGCGTCCTGCGCTGGCGGGCGCGGCGGCGACGAAAAGCGTGTCTGGTGCCGAGAACTGGGAAACCTTCTGAACGCAGGCGTGTGAAAGAAAACTGTGAGCCTCACTCTATTTTTTAAAACAATCTTTCATTTAATTTGAAAGTGCGTTTGACGGATAGTATGGTGAGTTCACAGTTTGCTATTCATAGCCTTTTCAGGAGACAACCTAATGAAAATTGCACTGATGATGGAAAACAGTCAGGCGGCCAAAAACGCAATCATCTATAAAGAGCTGAAAGCGGTGGCGGATGAGAAAGCGTTCCCGGTGTACAACGTGGGCATGAGCGATGAGAACGATCATCACCTGACCTACATCCACCTCGGGATCATGGCGAGCATCCTGCTGAATTCCAGAGCGGTGGATTTCGTGGTCACCGGCTGCGGCACCGGCCAGGGCGCGCTGATGTCCCTGAATATTCATCCGGGCGTGGTGTGCGGCTACTGCATCGATCCGGCAGACGCCTTCCTGTTCGCGCAGATCAACAACGGCAACGCGCTGGCGCTGCCGTTCGCAAAAGGCTTCGGCTGGGGCGCGGAACTCAACGTGCGTTTCATCTTTGAGAAAGCCTTTACCGGGCGCAACGGCGAGGGCTATCCGCCGGAGCGTAAAGAGCCGCAGGTGCGCAACGCGGGTATTCTGAACCAGGTGAAAGCCGCCGTGGTGAAAGATAACTATCTCGACACCCTGCGCGCCATCGATCCGGAACTGGTGAAAACCGCGGTCTCCGGCGAGCGTTTCCAGCAGTGCTTCTTCGATAACTGCCAGGATAAAGAGATCGAAGGGTTCGTACGCAGCATCCTCGGCTAATCGCATCACGCCGGACAATACGCCAGCCCGCGGGCTGGCTTTTTTATGCCTGTTTGCCGGATACGCTGCTGCCGGCGTGTGCGGCGAGCCGCAGCGTATCCACCATGCCTGCGAGGCTCAGCAGCGCCATCATCACAAACGCCAGCCGGAAGCTCAGGCCCGGAACAGCGGTCGTGAAAAAAGCCTCGCTTATCACTTCGCCCAGCCGGATGCCGATGGCGCCGAGCGTCACGCCCAGCCCGACCGCCAGCTGGGTGGCGGTGCTGAAGAGCGTATTGGCGTAGCTCATTTCCCCGGCGGGCACATCGGCAAACGCCAGCGTGCTGACGCCGGTAAACTGAATGGAGCGAAACACGCCGCCCAGAAAGAGGATAAGCAAAATAAGCCACACCGGCGTCTGGGGCGTCAGCAACGCGCAGGCGAGCAGCGCCAGCACGTTCAGGAGGCCGTTAATCAGCAGCAGTTTTTTAAACCCGAGCCAGCGGATAAGCGGCGTGGTGGCGGGCTTGATAGTCAGATTCCCTGCAAAAACCGCCAGCACCAGCAGCCCCGAGTGAAACGCGTCCATTCCGAACCCCACCTGAAACAGCAGCGGCAGCAAAAACGGCACGGCGCTGATGGAGGTGCGAAACAGCGAACCGCCATACATCGTCACCCGGAACGTCGGCACCGCCAGCGCATCGAGGCGAATCATCGGAAACGGCGCGCGGCGAAAATGGCGTAGCGCGTAGATAAGCGCGCCGCCGCCCGCCAGCAACAACGCGCCCGTTAACAAACCGTTCGAGTCCCGCGCGGCCAGCATCTCCATCGCGCAAACCAGCGCTACCATCGCGAGTGCCGTGGCGATAAACCCTGGCGTGTCGAACGGGCGGCGGGCGTCGTCATGGTTATCAGGAATAATGCGCCAGGCGAGGGCCATCGCCAGCAGCCCTGCGGGCAGATTAATAAAGAAAATCCAGCGCCAGCTGGCGTAGCTGGTGATAAACCCGCCGAGCGGCGGCCCGATAATCGGAGCCACCAGCGCGGGCCAGGTAAGCGTCGCGATCGCTGTGATAAGCTGATGTTTCGGCGTCACGCGCAGCACTGCGAGCCGCCCGACCGGCACCATCAGCGCGCCACCCGCGCCCTGCAACACCCGCATCAGCACAAACGTCTCCAGCGAATTCGCAAGCCCACACAGCACCGACGCGCCGGTGAAAATGCCCAGCGCCACGGTAAACACCCGGCGCGCGCCGAAGCGGTCGGCAATCCAGCCGCTGGCCGGGATCAACACCGCCAGCGTCAGCAGATACGCGCTGATGCCGATATTAAGCGCGACGGCGTCGACGCCGAAGGTCTGCGCCATCGTCGGCAGGGCCGTGGCGATCACCGTTCCGTCGAGAAACTCCATAAAGAAGGCGCCTGCCACCAGCAGCGCGGCGGGAGACACCCCGCCTGCGCCCGGTTTCGCCAGCTTCTGACCCATGCCTGCTCCCTAAAAATTTTTTATAAATTTTCACCAAAAGATGCAATCGTTAAACGCCGGAATTATCAGCAATTTATTAACATTAAGCACATGTTCATTAACTTATTGGTGTGATTTTAATCACAAAATGGTTGATTTTTGTGATGTAAGTCATATTATTGCCGTACAGCATTCCGTTAACCATAATGAACAACACCGGAGCCCGCATGAAACTGCGTAAGATCCTCAAAAGCATGTTTGAAAACTACTGCAAAACCTTCAAAGACGTTCCGCCTGCCGGGATGTTCTGATAAAAAACCTGCCGCCTGGCAGGTTTTTTTATGCCTGACGTTCTGGTTATACCCGCTTTCGCTGCGTTCGCAAACCCAGGTTTTCTTCTTATTAAAACTTCGGTTCATTTTAGTTGCCTGCGGCGTCAAGGTCGCATTTGCCGGGCTTTGCCGCTACTATGTGCGCCTTCACGCTAAGGAGAACGCAATGTCACAATCCCTCACCGCCGAAGATGAACTGGTTTCCGACGTGGTCGCCTGCCAGTTGGTCATCAAACAGATCCTCGACGTTATCGACGTCATCGCACCTGTGGAAGTGCGCGACAAAATGGCCAGCCAGCTGAAAAGCATCGATTTCGCAGGCCATCCTTCCGCTGACCCGGTGACGCTGCGCGCTATCCAGAAAGCGGTGGCGCTGATTGAGCTGCGCTTCACCCCGCAGAGCGAAGCGCACTAAGCAACGCGGCCCCTGCCGGGGCCGTTGTTACTGAAAGAAGCCCATCCAGGCGCAGGCCAGCAGCCAGAGCGCCATCACCCTCTGAAAGCGCACCAGCGCTCTGTCGCTGCGAAACACGCGGTGCACGCCGCGGCCCAGCCACGCCCAGGCGACAAGACAGACCAGCGAAATCACCAGAAAGCCCAGCGCCTGAAACAAGAGCGTGAATAGCGCGCGGCCCTCCTGCGGCGCGAATACCGTCACGACCGCCATCGCCATCATCCAGGTTTTCGGGTTAATCAGCTGTAACGCCGCCGCCGCCCGCGCGCTGAACGGACGCGTCGCGTCTCCCGCAAGCGTCGCGGCAGGCGAGGTGAAAAGCTGCCAGCTCATCCACGTCAGCCACAGCGCGCCCGCAAGCGCCATCAGGCGCGCCAGCCACGGCGCATGGCGCAGCGCTTCGCCGGGCCCGACGCCGGAGATCAACACAATGGCGCTGGAGGCGAAACAGGCACCCGCCACTGCGGGTAGCGTCGCGCGTGCGCCGTAGCGCTGGCTGTTGGTGAGTATGAGAATATTCGTCGGCCCGGGCGTAATCGAGGCGACAAACGCGAAGAATAAAAACGGCAGCTGTTGTGAAAGCAGGCTCATAGGATCTCCTGGTTGTTGAGCCTCTATCTTCGCGGCGTCAGCGTGTCGGGTCTGGAAGATTCGTGCAGAGTCTGCGGTAGTGGGCGGGCGAGAGCCGGTAGGCGCGCTGGAACCAGCGGCCAAGATGGCTTTGATCAGCGAAACCGAGTGCTGCGGCAACCTCGGCGGGCATCATGCCACGCGAGAGCAGCGTTCTGGCGCGGGCGAGGCGCAACTGCACCAGCCACGCGTGCGGCGTCATGCCGAAGGCGTGCTTAAAGCTGCGTGAAAGCGTAAAGCGGTCGGTCTCCAGCGCCTGCGCCAGTTCCGCGAGGCCAATATTGTCGCCGATGTGCGCGCAAAGATAATCGCGGGCGCGCTGGGCCATACGCGCATCGCGAATTTCACCGGGCAGCCGTTTGCGCCACTGGCAGTGGTGCGTCAGCTGGCTGAGCAGGGTGTCCATCACGCCCTGCTGCACAATACGCATCTCATCCTGATGCAGCGTGTTGAATGTGGTGGCGATGGCCTGCGTGAGCGTCGGATCGCGGGCGATAGTGTGGGCGAAGCGCAGCTCGTAACGGTCCGGCAACGTGGCGTAAAGCCCGCCGAGGGTGTCGCGCAGCCAGCGCTCATCCAGATAAAACGTGAGATAGGTAAAACCGCCCGCCACCGGCGCGTCGCCGTCGTGGGTCTCGCCGGGCTCCAGCAGAAACGCGGCGCCGGGCGTGCTGTGATGGCGCTCCCGGCGGCAGTGAAACTGCTGGGTGCCGGAGAGCGTCACGCCCACCAGATAGCTGTCATGCCAGTGCGGATCGTAGGCGTGGCCTTCAAAGTGCGCGCGGATAGTTTCGATGCCGGTGTCAGCGTGCTGTCGTAGTTCAATCCAGTCTTTTGCCATAGCGTCTCCTGCGAAAGGAAACTCTAGCATAACGAATCGTTAACAACAGTCTGGAAGATTTGTGCAGGCGGCCCGCAGGCCGCCCTGTTTAAGAAGAATAATCAGAAGAAAAGCTCCACCAGCAGATAGCTGGCGGCGCAGGCGCAGCTGACGCCAATCAGGCCTGGCAGAATAAAGCTGTGGTTTAAGATGAACTTGCCGATGCGGGTCGTGCCGGAGCGGTCAAAGCCGATGCATGCCAGATCGCTTGGGTAGGTCGGCAGTACGAAATAGCCGTAGGAGGCAGGGAAAAACGCCACCAGCATTTTCGGCTCTACGCCGAGCATCAGCCCCATCGGCGCGACGGCGGTCAGCGCTGCCGCCTGGCTGTTCACCAGCTTGGAGACCAGAAACAGCACCAGCGCGTAGGTCCACGGGTGGCTCTTCACCACGCCTTCCAGCGCCATTTTCAGCTCCGCGAGATGCGCCTGGAAAAACGTATCGCTCATCCACGCCACGCCGAAGACTGAGAAAATCGCCACCATCCCCGCTTTAAATACCGCGCCGCTGGAAATAGAGGCGGCGTTCACTTTACAGACCACCAGCATCACGGCGCCCGCGATCAGCATCATCATCTGGATAACCAGGTTCATGGAGAGCGGGGCGATTTTGCCTTTTACCTCAAAGGCCGGACGCAGCGCGGTCACCGCGCCGAGCAGCACGACCAGCGCAATGGCAGCGAAGAAAATCCAGGTTGACCACCAGGCGTGTTTATCAAAGCGCTGGTTCATCAGCGTTTCGCTGCCGCCGTAGATAAACTCACGCTGTTTCGGGTCGCGCAGGCGCGCCTGGAACGCCTCATCGTCTTCCAGATTTTTACCGCGCTTCAGGCTCCATAGCGCCGCAATCAGCACGCCGAACAGCGAGGCAGGCACCGATACCGCGAGAATTTCAAGAATACTCCACGCCTCGCCGACGCCGTGCTGCGCGCCGAGAATCGAGACCAGCGACACCACCGCGACCGATACCGGCGAGGCGGTGATCGCCATCTGCGAGGCGACGGACGCCACCGCCATCGGCCGCTCGGGGCGGATGTTTTTCTTCAGCGCGATATCCGCGATGATGGGGAACATAGTGTACACCACATGGCCGGTGCCGCATAAAAAGGTCAGCGTCCAGGTGGTGAGCGGCGCCAGCAGCGTGATGTGCTGCGGGTGACGGCGCAGCAGCCGCTCGGCGAACTGCATCATCACGTTCAGGCCGCCTGCGGTTTGCAGTGTGGCTGCGCAGCCGATCACCGCAAGGATGGTCAGCATCACGTCCACCGGCGGCTTGCCCGGCTCCAGTCCAAAAATAAAGGTTAAAAGAAACAGCCCGATGCCGCTGATTAAGCCAAGGCCCATTCCGCCGAAGCGGGTGCCGGCCAGCAGACACAGAATAATGACGATAAATTCGAGGGTGATCATAAAGCTCCTGCCACACAACGTTGGGTGAATCGCTTAAGCATTACAAATTGTGTGGAAAACCATTGGGAGCCAGATCGGATTTATAAAAAGCTAACAAAAACAGTACATTGTTAACTTTTGGTTAACCTTGGAACGGGTGATGAAGTAACCGAAAGGCTGACGGCAGAAACAACAGCGCCCTCGGATGAGGGCGCGGGGCGGTCTGTTTCAGGTTTACAGGGTCTGTTCCATCATCCCAAGCAGGCGCTGGTCCGCCTCTTCGGCGCACAGCCCGGCCTGACGGGCGCTGGAAAGCTCATGCACGATGGTTTCTAGCAGCGTCTCGTCCTGGCGCAGCTCCTGGGCGAAGTCGCCGAGCATGGCGAGCATCGCCTCGTCATGAGCGGTATGCGCCTCGCTCATCAGGCGCGCCAGCGCCGTGCGCCGTCCGGTGAGTTCCTCCTGCATCTGGTGGAAAATCGCCTCAAGGCTTGAGCAATCGGGCTTGACCGATTTCAGCGCGCCGACCACAGGGTTGGCGCCGGTTTGTTTCAGATAATCGAATAAACGCATCATTTGCGTCACGTTATGCTGCGCCTGCTGACGCAGGACCGTCGCGCTGCCGTTGAGGCTTTGCTGCGCGCACCAGTCGCTGTAATACAGGCACAAATTCGATGCGTAAAACTCCTGGTTCATTTGTGCATTCAGTTTCTGCACCACGCCGATGGGAGCCATAAAAATATCCTTATTGACAGGTTAAAGGGAGAACGGTCATTGACCGCGACAAGTGCGCTTCAGGCCTGCCACATCCCGGCTGGCCGCCACTCATCAACCGTAATTAAAGAAGCGTGCGTTATCGTTCCTGATGTATTAAGCCTGGTATAAATGGGGGCTTTTGCCAGTCCAACCGTTTCTTTCTTAAAACGTGATACAGCGCCGGATTATACTTGAAACATTGTTTCATTATTGTGCGAGCCCGATGTGACGGGATCGTAATAAGCACAATCAACAGGAGCGAGAAATGAAACGAGCGGCGGTGCTGCTGGCGCCAGGTTTTGAAGAGGGAGAAGCCATTGTCACTATCGATATATTACGACGGCTAAACATTGCGGTAGAGATGCTCGCCTGCGCCGACACGCGCGCCGTGGTGAGCTACCACGCGATACCGCTGGTGGCCGACGCGCGCCTCGCCGAGCGCCTTGACGACACCTACGACGCGCTGGTGTTGCCGGGCGGTCCGCAGGGCAGCGTGAATCTCGCGGCGGACCCGCAGGTTATCGCGTTTGTCGCACGCCACGATAACGCCGGAAAACTTATCTGTCCTGTCTGCTCCGCCGCCGCGCGGGTGCTCGGCGGCAACGGGCTGCTGAAAGGGCGGCGTTATGTCTGTTCGGGCGAGCTGTGGCGGGACGTGCGGGACGGCGAGTATGTGGACGCGCCGGTGGTAGAGGATGGCAATCTTATGAGCGGCAAAGGGCTCGGGCGCGTGTTTGACTTCGCGCTGACTATCGCGGCGCGCTTAACCGGCGATGAAGTGGCCGCGCGCGATCACGCTAAACACATCTATTACCCCTGGTAAAGCGGGCGGCCACGGCGGGCTATACTTACCGGACGTTCGCGAAAGGAGGAGAGTATGACTAACGCGTGTGAAACGCTGTATCTGCGCGAGCCCTGCGGTGGGGTGCCCAATAACGCGCTGCCGGTGCTGCTGTACCGGCAGGTGCTGCCCGCGGACGCAGACGACGCGGCGGTCTGGTTTGAGCAGCGCTTCGCGCAGCACGAATGGCCCGCCCGCTGGCGCTATCCGGTCTTCACCTATACCCATTTCCACACCAACACGCATGAAGTGCTCGGCATTTATGCGGGCGAAGCGCAAATCCAGCTCGGCGGCGACGCGGGCCCGGTGGTGACGCTGCGCACGGGCGACGCGGTGCTGATCCCGGCAGGCGTCGGGCATAAGCAAATCGACGCCAGCGCCGACTTTATGGCCGTAGGCGCTTACCCCGAGGGGCTCTCGCCCGATAAATTCCTTGATGAACCCGCGCAGCTGGCGCAAACGCTCAACCAGGTGGCGCAGGTGACGACGCCGTCGCACGATCCGCTCTTCGGTAAGGCAGACGGTCTCGCTACCTGCTGGTAGCCCTCAAGGATTCCCCGGCTGAGCTTATGGAGATATCTGCTAAGCCCCTTCTCAATCATCATACATATCGGGCTGAATTTATGCCCGATATTGCTGTATTTATGTACGCAATCACTGTAATTCCATGATGTGATTTCGCTCTCCTATGGAGAATTAATTTCCCGCTAAAACTATCTCCAGCAATCGCCGCTTCCCGGAGTGAACGGCTAATGCGTTGTTTTCTGTCCGATTAAAAGAACCTTTCAGGTTTTTACCCTGCATAAAAGAAAGCTAAAGCTGGAGATAACCATGCACAAATTTACTAAAGCGCTGGCGGCCATTGGGCTCGCCGCCGTTATGTCACAATCCGCTATCGCAGAGACCATGAAGCTCGGTTTTCTGGTGAAACAGCCTGAAGAGCCGTGGTTCCAGACCGAATGGAAATTCGCCGACAAAGCCGGCAAGGATCTCGGTTTTGAAGTGATCAAAATCGCGGTGCCGGACGGCGAGAAAACCCTCAACGCCATCGACAGCCTCGCGGCGAGCGGCGCCAAAGGCTTTGTTATCTGTACGCCGGATCCGAAACTCGGCTCGGCGATTGTTGCGAAAGCACGCGGTTACGACATGAAAGTCATTGCCGTCGATGACCAGTTCGTCACCGCCAAAGGCAAACCGATGGAAACCGTGCCGCTGGTGATGATGGCCGCGACCAAAATCGGCGAGCGTCAGGGCCAGGAACTCTATAAAGAGATGCAAAAACGCGGCTGGGATGTGAAAGAAACCGCGGTCATGGCTATCACCGCCGATGAGCTCGACACCGCGCGCCGCCGCACCAGCGGCTCGATGGACGCGCTGAAAGCCGCCGGCTTCCCGGAAAAACAGATCTATAAAGTCCCTACCAAATCCAACGACATCCCCGGCGCGTTCGATGCCGCCAACTCCATGCTGGTTCAGCACCCGGAAGTGAAACACTGGCTAGTGGTCGGTATGAACGACAACACCGTGCTGGGCGGCGTGCGCGCGACTGAAGGGCAGGGCTTTAAAGCCGCTGACGTTATCGGTATCGGCATTAACGGCGTGGACGCGGTCAGCGAACTCTCTAAAGCGCAGGCCACCGGCTTCTACGGCTCGCTGCTGCCAAGCCCGGACGTACATGGCTATAAATCCAGCGAAATGCTCTACAACTGGGTCACCAAAGGCGCTGAGCCGCCGAAGTTCACCGAAGTCACCGACGTGGTGCTGATCACCCGCGACAACTTTAAAGAGGAACTGGCGAAAAAAGGTCTCGGCGGCAAGTAATGGGCGATTTATCGCGGTTCGGGCGCGCGTGCGCGCCCGCTTTTTGAGTGGCCCGGAGGTATCATGCAGACATCTTCACCCTATCTCTCGTTTCGCGGCATCGGGAAAACCTTTCCCGGCGTGAAGGCGCTTTCCGATATCAGCTTTGACTGCCACGCAGGGCAGGTGCATGCGCTGATGGGCGAAAACGGCGCCGGGAAATCGACGCTGCTGAAAATTCTCAGCGGCAACTACGCGCCGACCACCGGCTCGATCGCCATCAAAGGCGAAGAGGTCACCTTTAGCGACACCACGGCGGCGCTCAACGCGGGCGTCGCCATCATCTACCAGGAGTTGCATCTGGTGCCGGAGATGAGCGTCGCGGAAAACATCTATCTGGGCCAGATCCCTCACAAGGCCGGGATAGTCAATCGTTCGCTGCTCAACTATGAAGCAAAAATCCAGCTGGAACATCTCGGGCTCGATATCGATCCGCAGACCCCGCTGAAATATCTCTCTATCGGCCAGTGGCAGATGGTGGAAATTGCCAAAGCGCTGGCGCGTAACGCCAAAATCATCGCGTTCGATGAGCCGACCAGCTCGCTCTCGGCGCGTGAAATCGAGCATCTGTTCCGCGTTATCCGCGAGCTTCGCAAAGAAGGGCGCGTGATTTTGTACGTCTCGCACCGTATGGAAGAGATTTTCGCCTTAAGCGACGCCATCACGGTCTTTAAGGATGGCCGCTACGTGCGCACCTTCAGCGATATGCAGCAGGTGAACCACGACAGCCTGGTGCAGGCGATGGTCGGGCGCGATCTCGGCGATATCTACGGCTGGCAGCCGCGCGAATACGGCCCGGAGCGGCTGCGCCTCGACGCGGTGAAAGCGCCAGGCGTGCGCGCGCCGGTGAGCTTAAGCGTCAGGAGCGGCGAAATTGTCGGCCTCTTCGGGCTGGTGGGCGCCGGGCGCAGCGAATTAATGAAAGGCATGTTCGGCGGCACGCGCATCACCAGCGGCCAGGTGCTGATCGACGGCGAACCGGTGGCTATCCGCGCGCCGGGCGATGCTATCCGCGCGGGCATGATGCTCTGCCCGGAAGATCGCAAAGCCGACGGCATCATTCCCGTGCACTCGGTGCAGGACAACATCAACATCAGCGCGCGGCGCAAGCACATCAGCGCGGGCTGCCTTATCAACAACGGCTGGGAGCAGGAAAACGCCCGCCATCATATTCGCTCCCTGAATATCAAAACCCCCGGCGCTGAGCAGCTGATTATGAATCTCTCCGGCGGCAACCAGCAGAAGGCCATTCTTGGGCGCTGGCTGTCCGAGGAAATGAAAGTGATCCTGCTCGATGAGCCGACCCGTGGGATTGACGTCGGGGCGAAGCATGAGATCTACAACGTGATTTACGCGCTGGCGGCGCAGGGGGTGGCGGTACTGTTCGCCTCCAGCGATCTGCCGGAAGTCCTCGGCGTGGCCGACCGCATTCTTGTGATGCGCGAAGGTGAAATCGCCGGTGAATTACTGCACGAGGAGGCCAGCGAATCAACGGCGCTCAGCCTCGCGATGCCAAAAACCAGCCAGGCTGTCGCTTAAGTAAGGAGAAATTATGTCATCACTAACCACATCCGGTGCGCCGAAGTCCTCATTCTCCGTGGGTCGCATCTGGGATCAGTACGGCATGCTGGTCGTCTTCGCCGTGCTGTTCCTCGCCTGCGCTATCTTCGTGCCGAACTTCGCCACCTTTATCAATATGAAAGGCCTGGGGCTCGCTATCTCGATGTCCGGGATGGTGGCCTGCGGTATGCTGTTCTGCCTCGCCTCCGGGGATTTTGACCTCTCGGTCGCGTCGGTTATCGCCTGCGCGGGCGTGACCACGGCGGTGGTCATTAATATGACTGAAAGCCTGTGGCTGGGCGTCGCGGCAGGCTTGTTGCTCGGCGTCGTAAGCGGTCTGGTCAACGGCTTTGTTATCGCCAGGCTTAAAATCAACGCGCTCATCACCACGCTCGCCACGATGCAGATTGTGCGCGGTCTCGCGTATATCATCTCTGACGGTAAAGCGGTGGGCATCGAAGACGAAAGCTTCTTTACCCTCGGCTACGCCAACTGGCTCGGGCTGCCGGCGCCTATCTGGCTGACCGTCGCCTGTCTGATTGTGTTTGGCTTCCTGCTTAATAAAACCACGTTCGGGCGCAATACGCTCGCGATTGGCGGCAACGAAGAAGCCGCGCGCCTGGCGGGCGTGCCAGTCGTGCGCACCAAAATCATTATCTTTGTGCTCTCAGGGCTGGTGTCCGCCGCGGCGGGGATTATTCTCGCCTCGCGCATGACCAGCGGCCAGCCGATGACCTCTATCGGTTATGAGCTGATTGTCATCTCCGCGTGCGTGCTGGGTGGCGTTTCTCTGAAAGGCGGCATAGGAAAAATCTCGTATGTGGTGGCGGGTATCCTGATTCTCGGCACCGTCGAAAACGCCATGAATTTACTCAATATCTCGCCGTTCGCGCAGTACGTGGTGCGCGGCCTGATCCTGCTGGCAGCGGTGATCTTCGACCGTTACAAACAGAAAGCGAAACGCGTGGCATAACGGTTTTTATCTCCTCATTACTTCCCAAAAACGCCTTCCGACCTGTTTTTTCAGACAGGCGGAAGGCGTTGCCGAATGGCGACACTCGTCACACTGTCTATACTTACACGGTCATTAAAACTATCAGATAACCTCAGGGTTAGCTGTTCAACCCGTAAGGACAGGAGGAAACACTGGTGGCCGAAGAGTTAGCAGTACCGCCCGTAGACCGCGAAAATCTTGCCTTTTTTTTCGACCTTGACGGCACGCTTGCCGACATCAAGCCGCATCCCGATCAAGTGTTCATTCCTTCCGAGGTTCGTCGCCTTCTGCAAAAACTCGCCGACATGAATGACGGCGCGCTGGCACTGATTTCAGGACGTTCCATGACGGAGCTGGATCAGCTTGCCGTACCGCACCATTTTCCGCTAGCCGGGGTTCACGGGGCCGAGCGTCGTGATATCGGCGGTCAGCATCATGTGGTGACGCTGCCCGAAACGCTGGTAGCGAGCCTGCATCAGCAACTGGAATCGGCGCTGGCGACGATGCCCGGCACCGAACTTGAGGCAAAGGGAATGGCGTTCGCGCTGCATTATCGCGGCGCGCCGGAGTACGAAGAGAGCGTTATGGCGCTCGCGCAGCGCATTGCCAGCGAGCATAAGCAGCTGGGTCTGCAACCGGGTAAATGCGTGGTGGAGTTAAAACCGCTGGGCATTAATAAGGGCGCGGCTATCGAGGCATTCATGAATGAAGCGCCGTTCGCAGGCCGCGTGCCGGTATTTGTGGGTGACGATCTCACCGACGAAGCCGGGTTTTATGTCGTTAACCAGCACAATGGTATCAGCGTGAAAGTCGGGCAGGGCGATACCCAGGCCAAATGGCGCCTTGCCGGTGTCTCTGCCGTTCACGCGTGGCTGGAGCGCGTCACTCAACATCAAGAACAAGAAAAAAAAATTCTGAATAAAAGGAGAGAAGGCTATGAGTCGCTTAGTCGTAGTATCTAATCGTATTGCCCCGCCGGATGATAAAAAGAGTAGCGCAGGGGGGCTCGCGGTAGGGATACTGGGAGCGCTGAAAGCAGCAGGCGGCCTGTGGTTTGGCTGGAGCGGTGAAATCGGCGATGAAAATGCGCCGCTGAAAAAAGTCACCCAGGGCAACATTACCTGGGCCTCGTTCAATCTGAACGAGGAAGATCATGAGCTCTACTACAACCAGTTCTCCAACGCCGTGCTGTGGCCCGCTTTCCACTACCGTCTGGATCTCGTCAATTTCCAGCGCGACGCCTGGGAAGGGTATCTGCGCGTCAACAGCCTGCTGGCGGACAAACTCAAACCGCTGATTGAGCCGGACGATAATCTGTGGATCCACGATTACCATCTGCTGCCGTTCGCGAGCGAACTGCGCAAGCGCGGCGTGAATAACCGCATCGGTTTCTTCCTGCATATTCCGTTCCCGACGCCGGAAATCTTCAACGCGTTACCGACGAACACCGAGCTGCTGGAGCAGCTGTGCGATTACGATCTGCTGGGCTTCCAGACGGAAAACGACCGCGTCGCCTTCCTGGACTGCCTGGCGTCCCAGACGCACCTCTCGACCAACAGCGACGGCGAGCATACCGCTTACGGTAAAACGTTCCGCACCAAAGTCTATCCGATTGGTATTGAGCCAGAAGAGATTGCGCAGGCCTCAGCAGGCCCGCTGCCGCCGAAGCTCGCGCAGCTGAAGGCCGAGCTTGCCAATGTGAAGAACATCTTCTCAGTGGAGCGCCTCGACTATTCCAAAGGGCTTCCTGAGCGTTTCCAGGCGTTCGAGACGCTGCTTGAGAAATACCCGGAGCACCACGGCAAAATTCGCTATACGCAGATTGCGCCGACCTCGCGCGGTGATGTGCAGGCGTATCAGGATATTCGTCATCAGCTGGAAACCGAGGCCGGGCGCATCAATGGCCGCTATGGTCAGCTCGGCTGGACGCCGCTCTATTACCTCAACCAGCACTTTGACCGTAAGCTGCTGATGAAAGTCTTCCGCTATTCGGATGTCGGTCTGGTGACGCCGCTGCGCGACGGGATGAACCTGGTCGCTAAAGAATATGTGGCGGCGCAGGACCCGGAAAACCCTGGCGTGCTGGTGCTGTCGCAGTTTGCGGGCGCCGCCAACGAACTGACCGCCGCGCTGCTGGTAAACCCTTACGATCGTGATGATGTGGCCGCCGCCCTCGACCGCGCGCTGAAAATGCCGCTTGCTGAGCGTATCGCGCGCCACAGCGAGATGCTGGAGATTGTCCGTAAGAACGACATCAACCACTGGCAGGAGGCCTTTATTCAGGACCTAAAGCAGATAGCGCCACGCAGCGCTGAACGTGAACTGCAACAGAAAGTGGCGACCTTCCAGAAACTGGCCTGACGCGCCATCTCTTTCCCGGGCGTTCCGCCCGGGGAATCTTCCTTAAGTGTTAATCAAGCGCCACCAGCAGGAGATCGGTCCTGCTGGCCGCTAACACGCTTTTTGCCGAACAGACCGCCTTGCTAAAGAAACTCTGGTTGTGATTGCCGCAAATCACCAGGTCGATGTCATTTTTTTCACATATATCGTGAATATATTCTCCGAGCTCACCGGTCGCGATGAGGGCCTTCTCAATCGGGTATCCGGCTGCGGTTTTCAGGGCTTCCAGGAAGGTTTGCGTCTCCTCATACATGACGTCGCGCAAATTTTCGAGCATTGGAGCCGACATTTGATTAAAGAGTTCCGGATCTGTGGCGATAGTAATAAGGGTGATCTTACCGTTTACAGGTTTAACAATTGAAACCGCGCGGGCGATAAGACGGTGGCTTTCCGGCGTGACGGCCACGGCAACCAGCACATGCGAGTAGCTCATAGATATATCCTTGTCACTGAAGAGAAAACAGCAGGGAACAGCGATGATTTAATAGCACGATGCCCACGCCCACAAGGGCTACAAGGACGAAATGTGAGCCGTAAAACGGTTCATGCAATACTTTAAGTATTCTAATGAAAGGAATATTTCGCCCATTATTCCCCTTCCGTAACATGTTGTAACTTTGTTGCAAACTTAGCCTTATCACAAATCCGACCACTTTCCGTTCAGAATTGCATGATTAGCACGCTTGCTAATATTTATCCTAATTTATTGAATATTAACGCTTAGTTGATTTAAGTACTCGCTTGCCAGTACTGTCTCTTTTATAGCGATTACCGGTAACACGGGAAGGTTAAATAATTGCTGTGAGAAAGTATAACCGGGTGCTACATGGTACTTTAGGGTGAATGAATATTCGGAATTTTACTCATTGCTATCCACTCGATTGTTCAAAAAATGAACAAAATAAAAGCGATTCTGATGTTTTTTTAGTGACTTTTTCCGAAAATGTGTGATACTCGTCACACTTTTTCCAAAATCTCCTCATGAGCACATTGTGTGAATGATGTTCGCCGAGTACGATTTGCTCGATTTAGGAAAAATCTTAAGCAAGTGTAAGGAAATGATGAAAGGCGTGCACGGAGCCTGCCAGGGACAAAATCGAATTTGACGGGGACACTGTCCACTGACAAGTCTGGTTTCACCGATGCATTTTGGCCGTAACGATTTATTTTTTTACCGGGATTTGCCCGGCGACATCACGGGGTGCGGCTTCGCCGCTTGAAAATAATAGTTTGTTATTGGATGGGAAAAATGCATACATCCGAGTTGCTGAAACATATTTATGACATCAACCTGTCATATCTGTTACTGGCCCAGCGCTTGATCAGTCAGGATAAAGCGTCTGCGATGTTTCGTCTGGGGATCAGCGAAGAGATGGCGTCCACGCTTGGCGACCTGACTCTTCCGCAAATGGTGAAACTGGCTGAAACCAATCAGCTCGTCTGTCAGTTCCGTTTCCAGGATCATCAGTCGATTACGCGTTTAACACAAGAATCACGCGTTGACGATCTGCAGCAGATTCATACGGGTATTCTGCTCTCTACGCGTCTGCTCAACGAAGCCAATGGCACCGAAGACGTCGCTCGTAAGAAAAGGGCGTAATCTATGACCGACAAGAGCATTGTTCAGGAAGCCCGTGATATCCAGCTCGCCATGGAACTCATTACCCTTGGCGCACGTTTACAGATGCTGGAAAGTGAAACGCAACTTAGCCGCGGTAGACTCATCAAACTTTATAAAGAGCTGCGGGGCAGCCCGCCGCCAAAAGGTATGTTGCCCTTTTCCACGGACTGGTTCATGACCTGGGAGCAGAACATCCACGCATCGATGTTCTGTAACGCCTGGCAGTATCTGCTGCGCACCGGGTTATGTTCAGGCGTTGACGCGGTTATCAAAGCGTACCGTCTGTACCTGGAGCAATGCCCGCAAGAAAACGACGAAGGCCCGCTGCTGGCACTCACCCGCGCCTGGACGCTGGTGCGTTTTATGGACAGCGGAATGCTCGAATTATCCCGTTGCAACAGCTGCGGCGGCAATTTTGTCACTCATGCACACCAGCCGGTTGGCAGCTTCGCATGCAGCCTGTGCCAACCGCCATCTCGCGCCGTAAAAAGACGTAAACTTTCGCGAGATGCTGCCGATATTATTCCACAACTGCTGGATGAACAGGTCGAACAGGCCGTTTAACCGGATAGGTGTGGAAAACCACTCCAGCAGCGGCCCAAAAGGCCGCTGCTTTTTTTTTCCTAACTTAAACCGGCAACGTTTTCTGCTTCACCTGAACGTCCTCGCCATAGCCAACAGCGGAAGGATGATGTCGTGCTGATTTTAATAGGTTACCTGGTCATTCTGGGAACAGTCTTCGGTGGTTACATGATTACCGGGGGAGAGCTTGGTGCACTCTATCAACCTGCTGAATTAATCATCATCGGCGGGGCGGGTGTGGGTGCGTTTATCGTCGGGAATAACGGCAAAGCGATTAAGGGCACGCTGAAGGCGCTGCCGCTGCTGTTTCGCCGCTCCAAATACACCAAAAGTATGTACATGGATCTGATGGCGCTGCTGTATCGCCTGATGACCAAATCGCGCCAGCAGGGCATGTTCTCGCTGGAACGTGATATCGAGAACCCGAAAGAGAGCGAAATCTTTACCAGCTACCCGCGCATTCTGGCGGACAACACCATGCTGGAGTTCATCACCGATTATCTGCGTCTCATCATCAGCGGCAATATGAACACCTTTGAGATTGAAGCGCTGATGGACGAAGAAATCGAAACCCATGAAAGCGAAGCCGAAGTGCCGGCCAACAGCCTGGCGCTGATGGGCGACTCGCTGCCGGCATTCGGTATCGTGGCGGCGGTAATGGGCGTGGTGCACGCGCTGGCGTCTGCGGACCGTCCGGCGGCAGAGCTCGGCGCGCTTATCGCTCACGCGATGGTGGGGACGTTCCTCGGCATCCTGCTGGCGTACGGCTTTGTGTCGCCGCTCGCCACCGTGCTGCGCCAGAAGAGCGCTGAAACCACCAAGATGATGCAGTGCGTAAAAGTGACGCTGCTTTCAAGCCTTAACGGTTATGCGCCGCCTATCGCGGTTGAGTTTGGCCGTAAGACGCTCTATTCGAGCGAGCGTCCGTCCTTCACCGAGCTCGATGAACACGTTCGCGCGGTGAAATCGCCTAATCAGCAGCAGGTGACAGAAGACGCATGAAAAACAGCAACCACCCCGTCGTTATCGTAAAAAAGCGCAAGCATAAAGGGCACGGCGGCGGATCGCACGGCTCCTGGAAAATTGCTTACGCCGACTTTATGACCGCCATGATGGCCTTCTTTCTGGTGATGTGGCTTATCTCCATCTCCAGTCCGAAGGAGCTGACGCAGATTGCGGAATATTTCCGCACGCCGCTGTCAGCCGCCATCACCGGTGGGCAGCGTATCGCCGATAGCCAGAGCCCGATCCCTGGGGGTGGAGATGACGTCACGCAATCGCAGGGCGAAGTGAAAAAAGAACCGAACATCGACGAGCTTAAAAAACGCATGGAGCGTAATCGCCTGCAGAAACTGCGCGGCGATCTGGATCAGCTGATCGAAGCCGACCCGAAACTGCGCGCGCTGCGGCCGCACCTGCGCATCGACCTGGTGCAGGAAGGGTTGCGTATTCAGATTATCGACAGCCAGAACCGGCCGATGTTTAAAACCGGCAGCGCCGAAGTAGAGCCGTATATGCGCGACATTCTGCGCGCTATCGCGCCGGTGCTGAACGGGATACCTAACAGAGTCAGCCTGTCAGGCCATACCGATGACTTCCCGTACGCTAACGGCGAACGCGGTTACAGTAACTGGGAACTCTCGGCAGACCGCGCTAACGCGTCGCGTCGCGAGCTGGTTATCGGCGGGCTTGATGATGGCAAGGTACTGCGCGTGGTCGGCATGGCCGCCACGATGCGACTGGCGGAAAAAGGCGCCAATGAAGCCCTCAACCGCCGGATAAGTTTGCTGGTGCTTAATAAGCAGTCGGAAGATGCCATCGTGCATGAAAACGCCGAAAGCGAAAACGAGTCACTGAGCGTTTTACAACAACCGGGCGCCGTCCCCCCGGCCTCAAACCCAACACCGTCCCAACCGGTTACGAGGTGATAGCGTGAGTATGGATATTAGCGATTTTTATCAGACATTTTTCGATGAGGCCGACGAACTGTTGGCCGACATGGAGCAGCATTTGCTCGATCTGGTGCCCGAAGCGCCGGATGCCGAACAGCTAAATGCCATATTCCGCGCCGCACACTCTATTAAGGGCGGAGCGGGGACCTTTGGCTTCACCATCCTGCAGGAAACCACCCATCTGATGGAAAACCTGCTGGATGAAGCACGTCGGGGTGAAATGCAACTTAACACCGACATCATCAACCTGTTTTTGGAAACCAAAGATATTATGCAGGAACAGCTTGACGCTTATAAAAGCTCTCAGGAGCCGGACGCAGCCAGCTTTGAATATATCTGTCAGGCGCTGCGTCAACTGGCGCTCGAGGCCAAAGGCGAAGCGCCTGCGGCCGCGGCGAAACTCTCTGTTGTCGAAACAGACAGCGCAACGCCAGCGCCGGCTGCGGCGACGGATGGCGGCAAGCTGCGCATCAAGCTTGGCAAGCTCAAAGGCAATGAAACCGAACTGTTGCAGGAAGAACTCAGCAACCTCGGCACCTTAAGCCAGATTGAGAAAGCTGACGATCACCTGATTGCGACGCTCGAAACCAGCGCCAGCGCAGATGACATCACGGCGGTGCTCTGCTTCGTTATCGAAATCGACCAGATTGAATTCCTGCCGCTGCCGGCCGCTGAACCTGCGCCTGCCGCACCGGCGGAGCCAGTCGCTCAGGCCGCGCCTGCGCCGGTTGCGCCTGTCGCCGCGCCGGTCGCCAAAGCGCCTGCCGCCAGCGCCCCGCGCGCTGAGCAGAACAAACCGGCTCGCGAGAAAGAAAACACCAGCATCCGCGTTGCGGTGGAGAAAGTCGACCAGCTTATCAACCTGGTGGGCGAGCTCGTTATCACCCAGTCGATGCTCCAGCAGCGCTCTAATGAGCTGGATCCGGTCACCCATGGCGACCTGATCACCAGCATGGGTCAGTTACAACGTAACGCCCGCGATCTGCAGGAATCGGTGATGTCCATCCGTATGATGCCGATGGAATACGTCTTCAGCCGCTTCCCGCGTCTGGTTCGCGATCTGGCGAGCAAGCTTGGCAAACAGGTTGAACTGACGCTGCAGGGCAGCTCCACCGAACTCGACAAGAGCCTTATCGAGCGCATCATCGACCCGTTAACGCACCTGGTGCGTAACAGTCTCGACCACGGTATCGAAGCGCCGGAAAAACGCGCCGACGCCGGGAAGTCGCCGGTGGGCAACCTGATCCTCTCTGCGGAGCATCAGGGCGGCAACATCTGTATCGAAGTGACCGACGACGGCGCGGGCCTTAACCGCGAGCGCATCCTTGCCAAAGCGATGTCGCAGGGTATGGCCGTCAGCGAAAGCATGACTGATGACGAAGTGGGCATGCTCATCTTCGCGCCGGGCTTCTCTACGGCTGAGCAAGTGACCGACGTATCGGGTCGCGGCGTCGGCATGGACGTGGTGAAACGTAACATTCAGGAGATGGGCGGCCATGTCGAAATCGCTTCCCGTCAGGGGCAGGGCACGACTATCCGTATCCTGCTGCCGCTGACGCTGGCAATCCTCGACGGCATGTCGGTTAAGGTAAACGAAGAAGTCTTTATTCTGCCGTTGAACGCGGTAATGGAATCGCTGCAACCGCGTGAAGAAGATCTGCATCCGCTGGCAGGCGGCGAGCGCGTACTGGAAGTGCGTGGCGAATATCTGCCGCTGGTGGAGCTGTGGAAAGTCTTTAATGTGCAAGGGGCCAAAACCGAAGCGACGCAGGGCATTGTCGTTATCCTGCAGAGCGCCGGTCGCCGTTATGCACTGCTGGTCGATCAGCTGATTGGTCAGCACCAGGTCGTGGTGAAAAACCTTGAGAGTAACTATCGCAAGGTGCCGGGAATTTCGGCCGCCACTATTCTGGGCGATGGTAGCGTGGCGCTGATTGTTGATGTATCCGCGCTGCAAAGTTTAAACCGTGAGCAACGTCTGGCGCCGACCGCCGCCTGAAGCCACTTTCGTAGAAAAGGTAAGTAATATGACCGGTATGAGCAACGTCACTAAACTGGCCGGCGAGCCGTCTGGCCAGGAGTTCCTGGTATTCACCCTGGGCGACGAAGAATATGGTATCGATATTCTCAAAGTGCAGGAAATTCGTGGTTACGATCAGGTAACCCGTATCGCGAACACGCCGTCTTTCATCAAAGGCGTCACCAACCTGCGCGGCGTTATCGTGCCTATCGTTGACCTGCGCGTGAAGTTCGAACAGGGCGATGTGGAATATAACGAAAACACCGTAGTTATCGTGCTGAACTTCGGCCAGCGTGTGGTCGGCATTGTGGTAGACGGCGTGTCTGACGTGCTGTCCCTCACCGCCGATCAGATTCGCCCGGCGCCGGAATTCGCTGTGACGCTCTCCACAGAATACCTCACCGGCCTCGGCGCTATTGGCGAACGCATGCTGATTCTGGTACACATTGAGAAGCTGCTCAACAGTGAAGAAATGGAACTGATTGACAGTGCAACCGCCCGCGTGGCGTGACAACAAGAAAAGCAGTGGCATGGGGCGCGAAAGCGCCCCTTTTTTTTGGCCGCGCGCCGGGCAGGGCGCTTAACGGCGCGGGCGCTTATGCGGATCGCGTGTTCGCCGCGCGGTTTTCTGGCGATTAATGCCTGTCAAACCGTGATTCAGATCACAAAATGATTAATATATCATTTGCCATTTACATTTTTATCACGCGAAATAAATTTAACCGATTGTTTATAATAGATTTTCCTGCCTGAACATCCCTCCTCACCGACACGTTTAACAACTTTTGTGATGTTTTGAAACATAAACTAAATTTCAGTTTAGCGTCTCGCCTGACGCGCTGCATGTCTTTGCGCGTGCCGCCATCGCGGCCCGACAGCGCGTCGATTCCGTTCTGAGTTTGAGGATAAACACGATGAAAACACGTCTTTTAGCTGTTGTCTTCGGTGCCGGCATGATGCTGGGCGCGCCTGCCAGCCACGCGGTTACCAGCAGCGGGACTATCGGGGCAACCTTAACGCTGACTAATGGTTGCCTGATTAACGGCTCGCCGAGCCAGAACGGGATCAACTTCGGTACCCTGAACTTCGGGACCAGTCCGGCGACCTTTTCCACGTTAACCACTCAGCTCACGGGCGCGGGCGGCGGCAACACCTTTTCCATCCAGTGCACCACGCCGGAATACACCGTGCAGATAACCGGCAGCACCAACCAGGCGCCGGGCACCGTGGTCGGTACGCCAGGCACGCCGGGCCGTTATCTGGTGAACACCACCAATACCGCCCAGGGCGTGGCCTATAGCCTCTACAGCGACAGCGCCTTCCAGAACGTCATCGCCAACAACGCCTCGATTCCGGCCGCGTCAACGACCGGCGGGGTGAGCAACTACACCATCTATGGCCGTATCCAGGGCGGCGGCAACAGCGTAACGGTGGTGCCGGGCACTTACACCGACACCATCAACGTCAGCGTGACCTACTAAGCGCCAGCAGGGCAGAGATGAGGATGACGGGCGACCGGGCGCGGTTGCCCCAGGGGAGCGCTGTGCGGCGAATTCAATGGAGTGCGGTTGGGGTATTTCTTGCCCTTAGCGGCGCGGCGCAGGCCATTACGACGCAGTCTTTTCAGGTCAGCGCGACCGTCGCCGCCGGATGCTCGGTCACTACCGGCGCCGGCGGCACGCTCGGTACGCTGAATTTCGGCACCCGCAGCGGCGTGGACAACGCGCGCGTCAGCGCAAGCTTTGTCCCGTCTTCCTCGCTGCTTCTCGCCTGCACGCCGGGCGTGGCGCTCAGCATGAGCATCGATGGCGGCCAGAACTATGGTTCCTCGGTGCGCAATCTGGTTCGCGGCGGCGGCACCGAACGGGTGCCGTACCGGCTCTATACGTCAAGCTCGCTCAATGCGGCGAGTGAAATCGGCGTCAACCAGGCGGTCTCCATCGCCTACAGCAACAGCAATAACATTTCGCTGCCGATTTTTGGCGCAGCGCAGCTTACGGGCTTCAGCCCCGCCGGCGCCTACACCGACAGGCTCACGGTGACATTATCATGGTGATACAGGGAGAGCAGACACGATGCGCTTCGCAACGTCTCTCAGGCGGTCCGGACTGGCCGCCGCGTTTTGGCTGACCGCAGGCAGCGCCTGGGCGGCTGGCAATATGCTTATCTGGCCTATCGATCCCTACCTCGCGCCCGACGACAAGGCGGCGGAGTTGTGGATCCAGAATCAGGGCGCTGCGCCTATGACCATGCAGGTGCGCATTGTGCGCTGGCGTCAGGAAGGCGGCAACGAGCGCTATCAGCAGCAGCAGGACGTGGTGGCGAGCCCGCCTATCGTGCGCATCGACGGCAATAAAAAACAGTTAATTCGTTTGATCCGCCAGGCGGAGATCCCGGCGGGCGTCGAGCAGGCTTACCGCATCGTCGTAGATGAAATTCCGCAGCCTACCGAACCTGGCAAGCCGCAGCTCGGCCTGAAGCTGCAAATGCGCTACTCGATTCCGCTCTTCGCCTACGGGCAGGGCGTCGTCACGCAGCGCACGGGCGCGCACCACGCGTTCCTGGAGCCGGAAAACCTCTCGTGGCGGGTTATCCGGGATAACGGCCAGCCGGCGATTGAAATCACCAACCGCGATCAGATCCACGCGCGCATCAGCCAGGTGACGGTACAGCAGGGCGGCCAGAGCCGCACCCTGGCGGAGGGGCTGCTGGGCTATGTGCTGCCCGGCCAGGCGCGCGTTTTCCCGCTGCCCGCAGGCGTGCCGCAACCCACCCAGCTTAGCGCCTCCGTCAATGCCCGTGAGGCGAAATGGCACGCCGCCGCCCGATAATTTTTCGGGGGGTGATAACCAGCCTGCTTTGCGTCGTCTCTCCCGGGGTTAATGCCCTGGAAGGCGATGACGCGCTGCCGCCGCCTCCGGACGTGCAGGCTATTGAGCGCCAGGCGGTGTTTCATCTTTCGCTGGTGGTGAACTATTACGACACCGGGCTGGTGGTGCCGGTGACGCGGCGCGCTGGCGCGATGTGGGTCTCGTCGGCGGATCTGCAACGCGCCGGGCTGCCGGGCAATAAACTCCCGACGGGCGACGTCAATGTCGACTCGCTCCCGCAGGTGAAAAGCCGTTATGACAGCGTCGGCCAGCGGCTGCTGCTGACCGTGCCCACGGACTGGGTGGCGTCGCGCACGGTGGCGCTCGGCGAGCAGGAGCGGCGGGTGCGCCCGCGCGCCAGCAACGGCGCGGTGCTGAACTACGACTTTTACGCGAGCGACACCAACCACGGCCTGCGGCAGGCCTCGCTGTGGCATGAGATGCGCCTCTTCGGCGACGGCGGGTCGCTCTCTTCCACCGGGGCGCTGCGCGAAGTGTTTCGCGGCTATCCGGGGCAGGATGAAGGCTATATGCGCTACGACACCACCTTTAACAGCACCAACGACGACAACGCCTGGAGCTGGTCGCTGGGCGATGTGATAAGCGACAGCCTGAGCTGGAGCAACAGCGTGCGCCTGGGTGGCATCAACGTCGGCCGCGATTTCTCGCTGCGTCCCGATCTCATTACCTATCCGCTGCCCGCGTTTTCCGGCGAGGCGGCGGTGCCCTCCACCGTTGATGTGTTTATCAACGGCTATCGCTCCGGCTCGACGGAGCTCACGCCCGGCCCGTTTACGCTTACCAACCTGCCGTACATCAACGGCTCCGGCGACGCCGTGCTGGTCACTACCGACGCGCTGGGCCGCCAGGTCTCCACCACGCTGCCGTTTTATGTGGCAAGCGAGCTGCTAAAGCCCAGCTTAAGCGACGGCGCTTTCAGCGCGGGCGCGCTGCGGCGCAACTACGGCGTGAAAAATTTCGACTACGGCCCGGCGGCGGCGAGCGGCTCCTGGCGCTACGGCGTGACCGATTTCTGGACGCTGGAAACCCACGGCGAGGCGGCGGAAAGACTAACGCTCGGCGGCGTCGGGTCGCTGTTTAAAATCGGCCGCTTCGGCGTTATCAACGGCGCGGGCAGCTGGAGCTCGATGCGCGAGCAGAGCGGCCAGCAGTGGAACTGGGGGTATCAGTACAATACGGCCGGCTTCAGTCTCTCGACGCAGCAGACCCGGCGCACGCGCGGGTTCGGCAACCTGGCGCTCTACGATCAACCGGTGCGTTACGATCAGTATCAGCAGCCTATCGTCACCTTAAGTCGCGAAACCACGCAGTATGCGCTGACGCTTAATATGGGCGCGGCGGGCAGCGTCGGCGCGGCCTGGCTCGACGTGCAGACCTTCAACCGCGACCACACCCGGCTGCTGAACCTTTCCTGGAACAAAACGTTGTGGAACAGCAGTCTTTATCTCGCCGCGAGCCACGACTATGAAGATCGCGACTGGACGTTCGCGCTTTCGCTGCAAATCCCGCTTGGCGAGCAGAGCTCGGTGGCGCTCAGCGCCGAAACCACGCCGGAAAGCGGCAGCACGCAGCGCGTCAACTACAGCCGCGCGATGCCAAGCGACGGCGGCTTTAGCTGGAATATGGCTTACGCTAACCAGTCGCAGGACGATAACTACCAGCAGGCAACGCTCGGCTGGCGCAATAATCATGTCGAAATGCAGGGCGGGATCTACGGCCAGACTAAAAACCTCACCCGCTGGGGGGAAGCAACCGGCTCGCTGGTGACGCTGGATGGCGAGTTGTTCGCGGCGAATCAGATAAACGACGCGTTTGCGGTCGTCAGCACCCAGGGACAGCCGGGCGTGACGGTGAACTTTGAAAACCAGCCGATAGGCGAGACCGACGAAGAGGGCTATCTGCTGGTGAGCGGCGTCACCTCGTACTATCCGGCGACCTACAGCATCGACGCGCTCAACCTCCCGGCCGATACCCGTATTCGCGATACTGAAAGGCGGCTTGCGCTGCGGCGCAACAGCGGCTATCTGGTGACGTTTGCGATGGAGCAGGAGCGGGTGGCGAGCGTTATCCTGCATGATGAGAACGGCCTGCCGTTGCCCGTGGCAAGCCAGGTGCTGCGCCCTGACCGGGCAACGGCCGTGGTGGGCTACGACGGGATCGCGTGGCTTGAAAATATTGGCGAGGTAAACCCGTTGCGCGTCGTCAAACCGGACGGCAAAACGTGCAGCGTGACGCTGACGGTCGGCCCCGCCCGTCAGCACCGTCTGGAAACCTATGGTCCGCTTACTTGCCGCGAGGTTGCGCCATGATGCGTCTGCTGCTGTTAATGATCCTGTTGCTCTCAAGCCTGCCGGCGCTCGCGGCATGTCGCGTCAGCGGCACCAACGCCGCCTACGGCAGCCAGACGTCGTTTGTCATCAACAGCACCGTGCAGACCACGTCGGCGACGCTGACGGTGGATTGCGACACCGCGTTTAACGTGCTCAACAATGATTTTGTGACCCTGACGCTCACGGGTGCCACCACCAGCGCCGACACCCGCCCGACGCTTGGGCGCAGCGGCGACGCCACCGATCGCATTCCCTTGCAGGTCTGCGCCCAGAGCGGGTGTTCGTCCGGCAGTGAACTGACCCTGAACGGCAGCTATCGCTGGACCGGCCAGGCGCTGCTGAATCTTCTGACCAACAAGCGTTACACCTTTCCTGTCTATATTCGCACGCTACAGGGACAGAACGTCGCCGCGGGCGCTTACCAGGTGACGCTCAACTTCAGCGTCAGCTACAGCATCTGTGCGGTGGGCGTTGCGGTCTGCCTGAGCCCGCAGACCGGCACCGGGACATTCACAAGCCTCGTGACGCTCACTGTCACCAATGATTGCAGTACCATCAGCGCGCCGAACCTTAACTTCGCCAGCGCCCCGCTGGTTAAAGATTTCGCGCCCGTATCGCAAACCATCGCCATCACCTGCACCAAAGGCAGCCTCTACACCGTTGGCATTAACAATGGCAACAACGCCGTCGGCAGCGTGCGCAATATGGCGAGCGGCGCCAACCGGCTCAGCTATGAGATCTACAAAGGCAGTACCGCCAACCGCTGGGGCGTCAGCGGCACCGAACGCTGGGCAAGCGACAGCGCCACCCAGGTCAGCACCGATGGCCTGCTGCGATCCTATCAATACACGGCGCGTATTCTCGCCACGCAAAACACGCCGCCCGCCGGGAGTTACACCGATACGCTGGTGGTGGACGTCGCCTTCTGACGCCGCCGCCGACTAACGCAAATTTCCTTAACACAACGATAAAGTTCCCCCAGGCCATGCCGATAACCCCTTCAGGAACCAGAAGGAAGGTGTCGCATGTTGAATCGTATCCGCGTTGTCTCACTGCTGATGATGGTGCTGGTGGTCTTCGCACTGCTGCAATTCATTTCCGGTGGACTGTTTTTTTCGTCACTGAATAACAACCAGCAGAGTTTCGCTGCCTCGCACCAGTTACGTCTGCAACAGGCGCAGCTTAACCAGTCGTGGAATTTGTTGCTGCAAACCCGCATCAACTTAAGCCGCTCTGCGGCGCGCATGATGATGGACGCGAGCAACCAGCAGAGCAGCGCGAAAACCGACCTGCTTAATACCGCGAAAAAGGTGCTGGCTGAGGCGGACACGCACTTTAACGCTTTCAAAGGTGTGACGGTGGACGTGCCGGAAATCAACGCGGCGGCAGGTGACGTTGAAACCAGTTATCGCGATTACTACCAGGCGCTGAGCGAGCTGGTGCAGTACCTGGAAACCGGCAACATGGATGCTTACTTCGCACAGGCGACGCAGGGCAAACAGAACGCGCTGGAAAAAGCCGTGGTGCGTTATGACGACGTGAACGTGCGTCTGGCGCAAAAGGCGTGGGACGAAAGCCGCAGCGATTTCCGCCTGGCCCAGTGGCAGACCGCCATTTTGGCCGTACTGGTGGTGCTGGTGATTACGCTCGTGTGGTACGGCATTCGCCATGTTCTGCTGACGCCACTCGCGGGGGTTATCCAACATATCCGCGAGATCGCGGGCGGCAACCTGACCGAAACCATTACCGTGACCGGGCGCAACGAGATAACCGAGCTGTCGGCGAGCGTCCAGCACATGCAGCAGGCGCTGATCCAGACGGTCAGCAGCGTGCGTGAAGGCACCGATGCGATTTACAGCGGCACCAGCGAAATCGCGGCCGGCAACACCGATCTCTCTTCGCGTACCGAAGAGCAGGCGTCGGCGCTGGAGCAGACCGCCGCCAGCATGGAAGAGCTGACCGCGACCGTGAAGCAGAACGCGGAGAACGCCCGTCAGGCGTCGCAGCTGGCGCTGAGCGCGTCGGAAACCGCGCAGCGCGGCGGCAAAGTGGTCGATGGCGTGGTGAATACCATGCACGACATCGCCGCCAGCTCGAAAAAGATTTCAGACATTACCAGCGTGATTGATGGCATCGCCTTCCAGACCAACATTCTGGCGCTGAACGCCGCGGTGGAAGCCGCGCGGGCAGGGGAGCAGGGCCGCGGCTTCGCGGTCGTCGCGGGCGAGGTGCGTAACCTCGCGAGCCGCAGCGCCCAGGCGGCGAAAGAGATTAAAGCGCTGATTGAAGATTCCGTCTCCCGCGTCGATTCCGGCTCTGTGCTGGTGGAAAGCGCCGGTGAAACGATGCAGGAGATTGTCGGCGCCGTGACCCGCGTGACCGACATCATGGGCGAAATCGCCTCTGCCTCTGACGAGCAGAGCCGCGGTATCGACCAGGTGGCGCTGGCGGTCTCCGAGATGGACCGCGTCACGCAGCAGAACGCCTCGCTGGTACAGCAGTCCGCTGCCGCTGCCGGTGCGCTGGAAGATCAGGCAAGCCGTCTGTCGCAGGCGGTCGCCGCCTTCCGCCTCGCGGCGACACGCGCCAGCGCGCGTCCGACGCCTGTCGCGGCGCGCGCCGAGCCGGTCGGGACAACGTTTGCGGCGGGCAAACCGGTCGCCGCCGGGCAGGATAACTGGGAAACGTTCTGACGAGATTCCGGCTTATGACCGGCTAAGGGAGCAAGGATGTTGCACAGAATCGTTATGCCGTCGGGATGGTTTTTTTTGATGGCGCTTTGCGCAAGCACATGGAGCGCGATGCAGGCTAACCGGACCGGTAACGTTGCAGAAGCGGGCGCACACATTTACACGACGTTGAAACGTCTGAGCGCGTGGACGGTAAAGACGAACCCGACGCGGGTAACGAAAGCCGCCGCCGCCGTCAGGACGCACATTCGCGCCCTGACGCGAAAGAATACGGTCAGCCGCGCCCACGATGGCGCGGCTGATGAAAAAAGAGATTCAGTCTTAAACCTTGAACACGACTCTTACGAGCGTAACAAGATGGCCGCACCACCGTGGGTGGTGCCAGGAACACCCTGACTGTGAAGAAGAAGGCGCTATGACATCATCCATGCCTGCTGGGCAAACGTCATTATTAGTACAGATGACACAGCGCCTCGCGCTGTCCGACACCCACTTCCGTCGGATATGTCAATTGATTTACCAGCGCGCTGGAATTGTGCTGGCCGAACATAAGCGGGATATGGTCTACAACCGTCTGGTTCGTCGTCTGCGCACGCTCGGCCTGGATGATTTCGGACGCTATCTCAGCATGCTGGAAGCGAACGCCAACAGCGCGGAGTGGCAGGCGTTTATCAACTCGCTGACTACGAACCTGACGGCGTTTTTCCGTGAAGCGCACCATTTTCCGGTGCTGGCGGAACATGCCCGCAAGCGCACCGGCGAGTACCGCATCTGGAGCGCCGCGGCGTCAACGGGCGAGGAGCCTTACTCCATCGCCATTACGCTCGCGGATACGCTTGGCACGGCGCCGGGCCGCTGGAAAGTCTACGGCACGGATATCGACACCGAAGTGCTGCAAAAGGCGCAGAGCGGCATCTACCGGCAGGAGGAGTTAAAAACCCTGTCGCCGCAGCAGATGCAACGCTATTTCATGCGCGGTACAGGCCCTCATCAGGGGCTGGTGCGCGTGCGTAACGAACTGGCGAACCAGATTGAGTTCGCCTCGCTGAACCTGCTTGATAAGCAGTACAACGTACCGGGGCCATTTGACGCGATTTTCTGCCGCAACGTGATGATTTATTTCGATAAAGAAACACAGCAGGAGATCCTCAAACGCTTTGTTCCGCTGCTGAAGCCGGGCGGTCTGCTGTTTGCGGGCCACTCAGAAAACTTCAGTAACCTCAGCCGGGAATTCTCGCTGCGCGGTCAGACGGTGTACGCCCTGAGTAAGGAAAAAGAATGAGTAAAATCAGAGTGTTGTCAGTAGATGATTCGGCGCTGATGCGTCAGATCATGACCGAAATTATCAACAGCCACAGCGATATGGAGATGGTGGCGACGGCGCCGGACCCCCTGGTTGCCCGCGATCTGATTAAGCAGTTCAATCCGGATGTATTAACGCTGGATGTCGAGATGCCGCGTATGGATGGCCTCGATTTCCTGGAAAAACTGATGCGCCTGCGCCCGATGCCAGTGGTGATGGTTTCATCGCTGACGGGTAAAGGCTCGGAAGTGACCCTGCGCGCGCTGGAGCTCGGCGCCGTGGATTTCGTCACCAAGCCGCAGCTCGGTATTCGCGAAGGCATGCTGGCCTACAGCGAGCTGATTGCCGATAAAGTGCGTACCGCCTCGCGCGCGCGGATCTCCGCCCGTCTGCCGGATGTGGTGCCGAAGACGCTGAAAGCGGGCCCGCTGCTGAGCTCGGAAAAACTGATTGCCATCGGCGCCTCCACCGGCGGCACCGAAGCGATTCGCCATGTGCTCCAGCCGCTGCCGCTTTCAAGCCCGGCGGTGTTGATTACCCAGCACATGCCGCCTGGATTTACCCGTTCATTCGCCGAGCGTCTGAACAAGCTGTGCCAGATTAGCGTGAAAGAAGCCGAAGACGGCGAACGCGTGCTGCCGGGCCATGCTTATATCGCCCCGGGCGATAAGCATATGGAGCTCGCACGCAGCGGCGCGAACTATCAGATTAAGATCCACGACGGACCGCCGGTGAACCGGCACCGTCCGGCCGTGGATGTGTTGTTTCACTCCGTCGCCAAACATGCGGGGCGCAACGCGGTGGGCGTGATCCTCACCGGGATGGGCAACGATGGCGCGGTGGGAATGCTGGCGATGCACCAGGCGGGCGCCTGGACCATTGCCCAAAACGAAGCGAGTTGTGTGGTGTTCGGCATGCCGCGTGAGGCCATCAACATGGGTGGCGTCAGCGAAGTCGTCGATCTAAGCCAGGTCAGCCAGCAGATGCTGGCGAAAATCAGTGCCGGACAGGCAATACGTATTTAACGAGGAGTACAGTTTTTATGGCGGATAAAGATCTTAAGTTTCTGGTCGTGGATGACTTCTCCACCATGCGCCGCATTGTACGTAACCTGCTCAAAGAGCTGGGTTTTAACAACGTAGAAGAAGCGGAAGATGGTGTGGATGCTCTCAACAAACTCCAGACTGGCGGTTTCGGTTTTGTTATTTCCGACTGGAACATGCCTAACATGGACGGCCTTGAGCTGCTCAAAACCATCCGCGCCGACGGCGCAATGGCCGCTATGCCGGTGCTGATGGTGACGGCGGAAGCCAAGAAAGAGAACATCATCGCGGCAGCGCAGGCAGGCGCCAGCGGCTACGTGGTGAAACCGTTCACGGCGGCGACGCTTGAAGAAAAACTGAGCAAGATTTTCGAAAAACTCGGCATGTGAGGACAGGCAGATGACGGCATCGATAAAACCGACTGACGAGCATTCGACTGGCGACATTATTGTCCGTATCGGCAGTCTTACCCGCATGCTGCGCGACAGCCTGCGTGAGCTGGGGCTCGATCAGGCGATTGCAGAAGCGGCGGAAGCAATCCCGGACGCGCGCGACCGTCTGGACTATGTGGTACAGATGACAGCGCAGGCCGCCGAACGCGCCCTGAACTGCGTCGAGGCTTCACAGCCTCACCAGAACAAGATGGAAAACGACGCGAAAGCGCTGAGCGGCCGCTGGGACGAGTGGTTTGCGAACCCCATCGAACTGAGCGACGCGCGTGAGCTGGTGACCGACACCCGCCAGTATCTGGCAGAAGTCCCGGATCACACCAGCTTCACCAACGCCCAGCTTCTGGAAATCATGATGGCACAGGATTTCCAGGATCTGACCGGTCAGGTGATTAAGCGCATGATGGATGTTATCCAGGAGATTGAGCGCCAGCTTCTGATGGTGCTGCTGGAGAACATGCCGGAGCCGAACGCGCGCGCCAAGCGCCCGAACGACAGCCTGCTCAATGGCCCGCAGCTGGACGCCACCGCCGCAGGCGTCGTGGCAAGCCAGGATCAGGTCGACGACCTGCTCGACAGCCTCGGGTTCTGAGTCAAAACCGCCGCCTGACAGGCGGCGGTTTTATTTTATGGGCAGAGTGAGCGTCAGCTGCTGTTGCGGCATCTGGAAATCAAGCGTGAGATCGGCGTGCGCCTCAAAAGCCGCCAGCCGCTGACGCAGCTTTTCGAGCCGCAGTCCGTTAAGGGCAAGGCGTGCGTAATGGGCGTATTCATAGCGCAGCAGCATGTCATCGTGGTAATGCGCCAGCTGTTCTTGCAGATAAGCGCCCAAACGCGGGCCGATTTTCCCTACCTGCTTGCCATAAATAGTGCGCAAAATCTTCACCAGTGCGCCAGTTGCATTCGGCGTATGGCCCAGCACCAGTTCAAGGCGCCGCTGCTGTAACTCATCCAGATAGTTTTCCGGGCTGCTCAGCGTGCGGTTATGTAATCCGTACAGCACGGCATCCCAGGACATTAACGTGGTTTTTAGCAAGCTCTGCTCGCTCTCAAGCGGGATGAGGTTCTCACGAAACGCCCAGGTATCCGCAAGGCACCAGATATCAAAATCGATATTCTGATAGCGAAAGCGCACGCCGCCATATTTATTCAGGCAGTAATCATTAATCGCCAGACGCTGTAAATCTGCGAGCAGGGCGTCACGGGTTGTGTTAATAACGACATCGATGTCAGAGGTGAAGCCTTTTGTCCCGTAAAGCCCAATATCGCGGATCATGCCGCCAAAAATCCAGGCGTGCGAATGCGCCGCGAGACGCATAATCATCTCTCTCGCGGCAATGCGCTCGTCGCAGGATTTAAAATAGGCTTCAATGCGACGCTTAAGCAGGTCGTGCCTGTAAGCGATATTGGTATTCATAGAGCGATTTGAACACATCCTGACTCAGCTTTTCCCACTGCATATCCATAAAAACCTCTTTTCCTGTGTGTGTTCGGTTACGCTACCAGAGCAGGTCAAGTGAGGCTAAGCCTTTCAGGGATATATCTTTATTCCACGAGGCGGCACGCAAAAGCGCTGCAACGTTTACCTTCACGACAGCCAATGAATTCCACTTAACGGCAGAAACCCCATCATTTCTTAGCGCTAATTCGGCTATTAGCGCGGGCGCCCTTTGGCATGATAGGCACAGGCAACGTGTAGTGAGAATCGAATCGTGTCAGACGATAGCGACGACAAAACAGAAGCCCCCACACCCCACCGACTAGAAAAAGCGCGTGAGGAAGGGCAAATCCCCCGATCGCGAGAGTTGACCTCCATGCTGATGCTGCTGGTCGGCGTCGCGGTGTTGTGGGTTGGCGGATCGCTCCTGGCGCGCCAGCTGGCGGCGATGCTCGCGCACGGTCTGCATTTCGATCACAGCATTATTAACGACCCTAAGCTCGTCGTCGGCCAGATTAGCTTTCTGATTAAGCAGTCGCTGATGGCGCTGGTGCCGCTGATTATGGGCCTGGTGATTGTCGCGATGTTCGCGCCAATGCTGCTCGGCGGCCTGCTGTTCAATACCAAAGCCGTGGCGTTTAAGTTCAACAAGCTGAACCCGCTGCCCGGCATCAAACGTATTTTTTCATCGCAATCGCTGGCGGAATTGCTGAAAGCGATAATGAAATCAGCGCTGGTTGGCGTCGTGGCCGGGTGTTTCCTCTGGTACAACTGGCCGGACATGATGCGCCTTATCAGCGAATCGCCTGTCGCGGCCATGCGCGACTCTATGAATCTGGTGGCGCTGTGCTGCGTGCTGATTGTCATGGGCCTGGTGCCGATGGTCGGCTTCGACGTGTTCTGGCAGATAGTCAGCCACACCAAAAAATTACGCATGTCGCGCCAGGATATTCGCGACGAATTTAAGAACCAGGAAGGCGACCCGCACGTGAAAGGGCGCATTCGTCAGCAGCAGCGCGAAGCGGCCCGTCGTCGCATGATGGCGGACGTGCCGAAAGCCGACGTTATCGTCAACAACCCGACCCACTATTCGGTGGCGTTGCAGTATGACGAGAACAAGATGAACGCCCCGAAAGTGGTGGCCAAAGGCGCAGGGCTGGTCGCGCTGCGTATACGTGAAATCGGCAATGAACATCGCATTCCGATGCTGGAAGCGCCGCCGCTGGCGCGTGCGTTATACCGGCATGCGGAAATTGGTCAGCAGATCCCAGGGCAGCTTTATGCCGCCGTGGCGGAAGTACTGGCATGGGTATGGCAACTCAAGCGCTGGCGTCTCGCTGGCGGTTTGATTCCGAAGAAACCTGAAAACCTTCCGGTGCCTGAGGCGCTGGATTTTATGAACGAGAAGGACACTGATGGCTAATCTGGTGGCAATGCTGCGCCTGCCTGGCAATTTGAAATCGACCCAATGGCAGATCCTCGCCGGGCCGGTTATCATCCTGATGATCCTGTCGATGATGGTTCTGCCATTGCCGGCTTTCATCCTGGATTTGCTATTCACCTTTAACATCGCGCTTTCCATCATGGTGCTGCTGGTGGCGATGTTCACCCAGCGCACGCTGGAGTTCGCGGCGTTCCCGACCATTCTGCTGTTTACCACGCTGTTGCGCCTGGCGCTGAACATCGCGTCCACGCGTATCATTCTGATGGACGGGCACACTGGCGCGGCGGCGGCGGGTAAAGTGGTGGAAGCGTTCGGCCACTTCCTGGTGGGCGGCAACTTCGCCATCGGTATCGTGGTGTTCATCATCCTCGTTATCATCAACTTCATGGTTATCACCAAAGGTGCCGGGCGTATCGCGGAAGTCGGCGCGCGCTTTGTGCTCGACGGGATGCCAGGCAAACAGATGGCTATCGACGCCGACCTCAACGCCGGGCTTATCGGCGAAGAAGAGGCGAAAAAACGCCGTACCGAAGTCACCCAGGAAGCGGACTTTTACGGTTCGATGGACGGTGCGAGTAAGTTCGTGCGTGGTGACGCCGTCGCCGGTCTGCTTATCATGGCGATCAACATTATCGGCGGTCTGCTGGTGGGTGTTGTGCAGCATGGCATGCCGGTAGGGCACGCGGCGGAGAGCTATACGCTGCTGACCATCGGTGACGGTCTGGTTGCCCAGATCCCGGCGCTGGTGATTTCGACCGCGGCGGGCGTTATCGTGACCCGCGTCGCCACCGATCAGGACGTTGGCGAGCAGATGGTCGGCCAGCTGTTCAACAACCCGCGCGTGATGGTGCTGAGCGCCGCCGTTCTCGGCCTGCTCGGCATGGTGCCGGGGATGCCTAACTTTGTGTTCCTGCTGTTTACCGCCGCGCTGCTGGGCCTCGCCTGGTGGATGCGTGGCCGCGAGCAACAGGCGCCTGCCGCGCCTGCGCCGGTCGTTCAGCCGGATAATCCGCAGGCGGTGGAAGCGACCTGGAACGACGTTCAGCTTGAAGATTCGCTGGGGATGGAAGTGGGCTACCGCCTGATCCCGATGGTGGATATGCAACAGGACGGCGAACTGCTGGGCCGTATCCGCAGTATCCGTAAGAAATTCGCGCAGGATCTTGGCTTCCTGCCGCCGGTGGTGCATATCCGCGACAATATGGATCTGCCGCCGGCCCGCTATCGCATTCTGATGAAGGGCGTGGAGATCGGCAGCGGTGAGGCCTATCCGGGCCGCTGGCTGGCGATTAACCCCGGTACCGCCGCAGGCTCTCTGCCGGGCGAGCCGACTATCGATCCGGCGTTCGGTCTGGCCGCTATCTGGATTGAAAGCGCGCTGAAAGAGCAGGCGCAAATTCAGGGCTTTACGGTGGTTGAAGCGAGCACCGTGGTCGCGACCCATCTTAACCACCTGATTGCGCAATATTCCGCCGAACTGTTTGGTCGTCAGGAGGCGCAGCAGCTGCTTGATCGCGTCAGCAAAGAGCTGCCGAAACTGACTGAAGATCTGGTGCCGGGCGTCGTGACGCTCACCACGCTGCATAAAGTGCTGCAAAACCTGCTCTCTGAGAAAGTGCCTATTCGCGATATGCGTACCATTCTGGAGACGCTGGCGGAACATGCGCCTATTCAGAGCGACCCGCACGAGCTCACCTCGGTGGTGCGCGTGGCGCTGGGGCGCGCTATTACCCAGCAGTGGTTCCCGGGTAATGATGAAGTGCAGGTTATTGGGCTTGATACCGCGCTGGAGCGTCTGCTGCTGCAGGCCCTGCAGGGCGGCGGCGGTCTGGAGCCGGGTCTTGCCGACCGTCTTCTTGAGCAGGCGCAGGAGGCGCTGTCGCGTCAGGAGATGCTGGGCGCGCCGCCGGTGCTGCTGGTTAACCATGCGCTGCGTCCGCTGCTGGCGCGCTTCCTGCGCCGCAATCTGCCGCAGCTGGTGGTGCTTTCGAACCTTGAGCTGTCTGACAACCGCAACATCCGTATGACGTCGAGCATCGGAGGTAAATAATGCGCGCGTTCTGGCTGACAACGCTGCTGATGGCTTCTTCTCTGGCGAACGCCGCCGGAGAGGGCGCCTGGCAGGCAAGCGCGATGGGCCCGGTAATAAGCCAGCGCGGAATGGCGGCTTCGTCGCCGGTGCTGGCCGCCGATCCTTCGGCCTGGGGCGTGATGACGGTGGTGTCGTGGCGCTATGAGCTGATTGGCCCGACGCCCGCTGGCATGGTGGCGCGTCTGTGCTCGCAAACCCGCTGCGTGCAGGTGGATGACGAGGCTGGCACCACGCGCGCGTTTACTAATGTGGCGGCAACCGAGCCGCTGCATTTTATCTTTGAAGTCCCCGGCGGCGGCAGGCTGTTCCCGGCACTCCAGGTGCGCAGCAGCCAGGTCATCGTTAACTACCGCTAATCCCGTTCCTCACGCGCAAAGCGCGTTACCTTCCTCAGCCGCCGCGTTTTTGGCGGCTGGCTCGCAATTCTGAACTCTCGCTTTGAACCCATCGAAACGCTGTTTTATAAATCAGTGAGGTTGGTGGCAGCGCTCTTTGTATTTTTGCCAGGTTCCCGTTGCAGGTGGCAGAAAAAGAAAGGTTTCCCACCCGCCATACTTTTACTTTAGCCGTGATAGCTCCCGCACGACCGGGGCTCCCAATAAAAACACACAGGGTGACGGCGATGAAAACGCGTAAACCAGGACTGGCAAATTACCTTGCCTATGGGTCAGGAGACTTCCTCGGCGCAGGAACAACCGCCCTGACGGCAGCATGGCTTCTGTATTTCTACACGACCTTCTGCGGCTTAAGCCCGATTGAGGCGACGTTTATCTTCGCGACGGCGAGGGTCGCCGACGCCGTGGTCAGCCCGCTGATGGGCTTTCTGACCGATAACTTCGGCACCACCTGGTTTGGCCGCCGGTTCGGGCGCCGTAAGTTCTTTATTTTGCTCGGCATCCCCTGCGTTTTTAGTTACTCGCTGATGTGGGTCGGGGAGATGGGGTTCTGGTATTACCTGCTCACCTATCTGCTGTTCGACGTGGTCTACACCATGATCCTTGTGCCTTACGAAACGCTGGTGCCGGAAATGACCGACGATTTTAAAGAGAAAACCAAATTCTCCGGCGCGCGTATCTCAATGGCGCAGATGTCCGCCATTCTGGCGTCGTTCCTGCCAGGCGTCCTGCTGTCGCACTTTGGCAAAGATAACGCGGTGTCGTTTTTCTATGCGAGCCTGGTGTTCTCGGTGCTGTGCGCCATCATGCTGACGCTGGTGTGGATTTTCACCTGGGAGCGCCCGCGTGAGGCCTGGTCGCAAGCGGCGCTGCAGGCCGAAGAAGAGAAAAAACACCTGACGCTCGGCCAGAGCCTGCGCCGCCTGTTCGTCGAACTCTCCTCCACGCTGCGCATTAAGATTTTCCGCCAGCATCTTGGCATGTACCTCGGCGGCTATATCGCCCAGGACGTGTTCAACGCCGTATTTACCTACTACGTGGTGTTTGTGCTGATGCAGGAGGCGTCGGTCGCCTCGAACCTGCTCGGCACCATGGCGATTTTCCAGTTTATCGCCGTCATTGCGATGATCCCGCTGTGTATTCGCTTCGGACCCGCACCGTCCTATCGCATGGTGGTTATGCTGTTTGGCCTGAGCTCACTCTCTTACGCGCTGCTCTATTACACCGGCATGAGCGATATCTACGCGCTGCTGCTGCTGGTCTCCGCCCTGGCGGGCCTCGGTCGCGGCGGCATTAACTATGTGCCGTGGAACACCTATACCTACATCGCGGATGTTGATGAAGTGGTCACCGGCCAGCGCCGCGAGGGGATTTTCGCCGGCATTATGACGTTGACCCGTAAAGCCTCGCAGGCGGGCGCGGTGATGCTGGTGGGGATTGTGATGCAGATGTCCGGCTTTGTTTCTGGCCAGAGCACGCAGGCGCCCGCGGTGAGCCATACCATCCTGACTATCCTGAGCGTGGGCACCCTTCTTGTGCTTGCCTGCGGCTTCCTGGTTTCGCTGCGCTTTAAGCTGAACCTCAAAACCCACAGCATCCTGCGCGAAGAGACCGCCAGAATGCGCGCCAGCGGCCGCGTCATGCCGGAGAGCATCAGCCCGGCGAACCGTGCGACCGTCGAGATGCTGGCCGGGATGCCCTATGAAAATCTGTGGGGTAACAACAACATCGGTTTCCTGAATCGTAACAAGCCGGCCGCGCCGGCGCTCAAAGAGACAACGCCTGAATTTGATACCACACAGAGGTTAAGCTAATGACTATCTGGCCTGTAAAACACAGCCCGCTGCTGCGTCAGCCCGAACGTTTCATTGCCCGCGACGAACTGAAGGCGATTATCCATAACATTACCGACAACCTTATCAATATTCAGGATGAGACCGGCCAGTTCCTGCTGCGCCTGGATGACGGACGCGTGATTGACACCAAAGGCTGGGCGGGCTGGGAGTGGACGCACGGCGTGGGGCTCTACGGTATCTATCACTATTACCGCCAGACCGGCGACGCGCGGATGCGCGCCATCATCGACGACTGGTTTACCGCGCGCTTTGCCGAAGGCGCGACCACCAAAAATGTCAACACGATGGCGCCGTTTCTGACGCTCGCTTACCGCTACGAAGAAACGGGCGACACCCGGCTGCTGCCGTGGCTTGAGAGCTGGGCGGAGTGGGCGATGTATGACATGCCGCGCACCGACGACGGCGGTATGCAGCACATCACCCTTGCCGAAGAGAATCACCAGCAGATGTGGGACGACACGCTGATGATGACCGTGCTGCCGCTTGCGAAAATCGGCAAGCTGCTGAACAAACCGGCGTACGTCGACGAGGCCGTGTATCAGTTCCTACTGCATGTGCAGAACCTGATGGACCGGGAAACCGGCCTGTGGTTCCACGGCTGGAATTACGACGGCAACCATAATTTCGCCAAAGCCCGCTGGGCGCGCGGCAACAGCTGGCTGACTATCGTTATCCCGGATTTTCTGGAGTTAATGGACTGGCCGGAAAACCACGCGGTGCGCCGTTATCTGATTCAGGTGCTGGAGCGCCAGGCGGCGGCGCTCGCCAGATGCCAGGACGACAGCGGCTTGTGGCATACGCTGCTGGACCACCCGGACTCCTATCTCGAAGCCTCCGCCACGGCCGGTTTCGCGTATGGCCTGCTAAAAGCGGTACGCAAGCGTTATATCGGCAAGGACTATGCCGCGGTCGCAGAGAAAGCCATTAAAGGCGTGGTGGCGAACGTCTCGCCGCAGGGCGAACTGCTGCAGGTCTCCTTCGGCACCGGCATGGGAAGCGACCTGGCGTTTTATCGTCAGATCCCGTTAACCTCGATGCCCTACGGCCAGGCGATGGCGATTCTCTGCCTGACGGAATATTTGCGCACTTTCCTCTAATCATGCCTGCCGCCGCGCAATCCCGACGCGCGGCGGCCATTCAACCGGGCGTTTGCGGTTTTATTCAGCGCCGCGTCAGACGCCCGGTTTACCGCATTACCAGTAAGAGTTTTAAATCATCAGTATTAGCTTATTCAGACAGAAATTTTCTCTTTATGGCTTTGATGATATTAATAATGCGCTTACTCGGCCAATAATATATTTTCAATATTAAATTTCTCCAAAAAAGTAATTGATTTTGACTTGTTTTTTCGTTGTCAGACTTTAAGATGCGAGCCGCACTGCCATTATTGTTGATTCGTTTTAGCTGAGACAATAATCCGGTAATCCCTGCAATTTCGCTGCTATGACGCCTGTGATTCTTTGCGTTGCGCTAAGAATATTATTTCCAGATGCTGCTCATGGATGCCTGTCGCTCGGTGACTTTTTGCCGCGTTAATGTCTGTCATGACATTAGCCTAATAAAAGCGCACTGTTTTTCGTCTGGCTACGCGATTGCATAACTTGGTAACGCATTCGCATATCGGGCTGACTTAAGGTATGTCGGCGATATGGCCGCGCCGGTCTGCGAAGCCGCTAATCCTGATGGATCATATAAATAAATGAACCACTATCCTTTACCTCAACGGCCGGAGGCCCAGATAAGGGCGCTGATTAATGCCTTACAGGGTCATGGCACGATTAAAGAATATCCTCGCGGTTCATGCCTGACGCAGAATGAAGAGTATATCAATATCCTGTTGTCAGGCAGTCTGGCGCTGACGCGGGATTGGGATAACCTTATTTTCTTTGAAACCCACCGAGCCACTATTATCGGTATTTCTCTTGAGCCGCATAACGTCCGTTTTGAGCGCTTTCGGTTAATAATAAGAGAAGACAGTCTGGTTAAAAGAATTAACCGGGCAGAGTTTTTTAAGATTATTGAAGAGCAAATGCTCTGGGAAGAACTCTCCCACGTTATCTCATTTTATTATCATGTACTGCTATGGAAAAATTACCATTTTTTCGCGGCGGATTCCTATATGCTGGTGCGCAAATCGTTAATCACCCTGGGTGAATTACCACCGGAAACGCGCCTGAAGATCAATGCCAGCCAGTACATTACCAGCACCACCAATTTATCCAAAAGCTACGTGATGAAAGTGATTCAGGAGTTGCGCAAAGGCGGTTATATCGAAATTCAGCGCGGCCGCCTGTTTTCCATCGGCAAGCTGCCGCAAAAATATTGAGCAGGCGCCAGTAAAAAGGCCCGTCTCTGACGGGCCTTTTTGCGTGCAGGCACAGATTACATGCGCTCGACGGTTTCGATGCCGAGCGTCTCCAGCCCAAGCTTCAGCGTTCTCGCGGTCAGCAGCGCCAGTTTCAGGCGGCTCTGGCGCAGCGCGTCGGTTTCCGCGCTCAGGATAGGGCAGTGCTCGTAGAAGCCGGAGAACAGACCCGCCAGATCGTAGAGATACGCGCACATCACATGCGGCGTACCGTCGCGGGCTACCACGCTCAGGGTTTCTTCAAACTGCAACAGACGCGCGGCGAGCTGCGCTTCGCGATCGTCCTGAATCACCACCGGCGCAGTCAGTTCGCTCTCCGCCACGCCCGCTTTGCGGAACACCGACAGCACGCGGGTATAGGCATACTGCATATACGGCGCGGTATTGCCTTCGAAGGCCAGCATGTTATCCCAGTCGAAAATGTAATCGGTGGTGCGGCTTTTGGAGAGATCGGCGTATTTCACTGCGCCGATACCCACGGCGTTCGCCAGTTTTTCGAGCTCGTCGGCAGGCATATCCGGGTTTTTCTCCGCCACCAGACGACGGGCGCGCTCCAGCGCTTCGTCCAACAGTTCGGAAAGCTTGATGGTGCCGCCCGCGCGGGTTTTGAACGGTTTGCCGTCTTTGCCGAGCATCATGCCGAACATGTGGTGCTCCAGCGGCACCGATTCCGGCACGTAGCCTGCTTTACGCACGATAGTCCACGCCTGCATCAGGTGCTGGTGCTGACGGGAGTCGATGTAATAGAGCACGCGGTCGGCATGCAGGGTTTCGTAGCGGTATTTCGCACAGGCGATATCTGTCGTGGTGTAGAGGTAGCCGCCATCCTTTTTCTGGATGATGACGCCCATCGGCTCGCCTTCTTTATTTTTGTATTCGTCAAGGAACACCACGGTGGCGCCTTCGCTCTCCACCGCCAGGCCTTTGGCTTTCAGGTCGGCGACGATGCCGGGCAGCATCGGGTTATAGAGGCTTTCGCCCATCACGTCTTTGCGCGTCAGGGTCACGTTCAGGCGCTCATAGGTTATCTGGTTCTGCGCCATGGTGATGTCGACCAGCTTGCGCCACATCTCGCGGCAGTATTCGTCGCCGCCCTGCAGTTTCACCACGTAGCTGCGCGCGCGCGCCGCGAACGCTTCGTCTTCGTCGTAATGTTTTTTGGCTTCGCGATAGAACCCTTCGAGATCGGAGAGCGCCATTTCGCCGGCGTTTTCCTGCTGCTGTTTTTCAAGCCAGGCAATCAGCATGCCGAACTGGGTGCCCCAGTCGCCGACATGGTTGGCGCGGATAACGTTGTGACCGAGGAATTCCAGGGTGCGCACGGACGCATCGCCGATGATGGTGGAGCGAAGATGGCCCACGTGCATCTCTTTGGCGACGTTCGGGGCGGAGTAGTCCACCACGATAGTTTGCGGCGCGGCCATTTTTTCAACCCCTGCACGATCGCAGGTGACGGCCGCTTCGACGTGCTGCGCGAGAAACGCCGGGTCGAGGAAGATATTGATAAAGCCAGGACCGGCGATTTCCGTTTTCGCGGCGATCCCGGTGAGATCCAGATGCGCCATAGCCTGCTCGGCGAATTGTCGCGGCGGCATGCCCAGTTTTTTCGCGATAGCCATCACGCCGTTAGCCTGATAGTCGCCGAACTGCGCTCTGGCTGACTGACGAACCTGCGGTTCGCAATCCGCAGGCGCACCTGCGGCAATCAGTGCCTGACTGACTTTTTCTGAGAGAAGAGCCTGAATATTCACCGGGATACCTTACGTTAATAACGCTGCCTGTCGAAGGGCGGCAGCGTGCGGTCTTAAGAAAAAAGAGGGCAAAAGTATACTGCATTTAGGCGGCGGCGTCAGCACCGGCGGGCAGGGCGGCGCGCGCTGGAGCGGCGGCGCCAAACAGGGTAGATTAGCGCCTTTGTCACCGAATGAGAAAAACCGATGACCCACTGGCACACCGTGGACGCCCTCCAGGATATCCGCGCGGATCTGCCGCGCTTTGAGGCGGCGCTACAGACGCTCGCCGCGCGTCTTGCGCTCGACATTACCGGCCTGCACGCCGATCACATCTCCCTGCGCTGTCACCAGAACGCGACCGCCGAGCGCTGGCGCGCCGGGTTTGAGCAGTGCGGCTCGCTGCTTAGCGAAAACATCATTAATGGCCGCCCGATTTGTCTCTTCCGGCTGGACGACCCCGTCTGCGTCGGCCCGTGGCGCTTTACCATCGTCGAGCTACCGTGGCCTGGCGAGAAGCGCTACCCGCATGAAGGCTGGGAACATATTGAAATTGTGCTGCCCGGCGCGCCGGAAACGCTCAACCAGCGCGCGCTGGCGCTGCTCGGCGATGAGGGGCTGATGGCGCCGGATATCGCGGTGAAAACCAGTTCGCCTGCGGGTGAGCACGAACGCCTGCCGAACCCGACGCTCGCCGTGACCGACCGCATCGTGACTATCAAATTCCACCCGTATTCCCTCGAAGAGATCGTTGCAAGCGAACAGCAGTAATCGCGCGCGTTAACGTCCGGGGCCCGACTGGCGCAAAGTCTGGCCCCTTTTTTTGTCTATAGTATTCAGGGGATCCATTCCCGCATGACCCTGTAGAGAGCGTAAGGAGAGACCCGCCGCCTGTTTTCGACCCCATGGGAGAGACTCATGCAACACACCGTAAAACATACTGATTTGTGGATTAACCGTGATGAGCCGGGGCTGCGCCGCTCCCTGCTTATTCACCGCTCCGCCGAGGAGCTGTTTGATCTCTGGCGCGCCCCCTCAACCCTGCCGCGCATTATGGAACATTTCGCCCGTATCACTATTCTCAGCGATACCGCGTCCCACTGGGCGGTACGGATGCCGCTTGGCAAAAACATCGAATGGGACGCGTATATCGTCGATGAAGAGCGCGGCCACTACATCAGCTGGGCGTCGGAGAAAAAGGCCACCGTGCCGAACGCCGGCAGGCTCACTTTCCGCCATGTCTCTGAGGAGCGCGGCACCGAAGTGACGCTGGCGCTGCACTTCGACCCGCCGGGCGGTTTTCTTGGCGAATGGCTGTCGAAAAAAATCGATCTGGTGCCTGAGGCGATGCTGAGCCAGGCGCTGCGACGCTTTAAGAACCTCGCCGAAACCGGTGAAATCGCCACCAACACCCCGCAACCGGCGGGGCGTCACGGCGGCATGGACAAGGTGGAGGAATAAACGATGCGAGCACTTTGCTGGAATGGCGTGAACGATCTGCGGGTCGAGACCGTGAGCGACCCTGTCCTGGTTAATCCGCAGGATGTGATCCTGAAAGTGGGGCTCACCACCACCTGCGGCTCCGATCTTCACGTCATCGACGGCCTGATTCCGAGCATGGAAGAGGGCGATATTCTCGGCCACGAATTCATGGGCGAAGTGGTGGAAGTGGGCCCGGAGGTGAAAAACATCCGCCGCGGCGACCGCGTCGTGGTGCCGTCGTTTATCTCGTGCGGCGCCTGTTGGTACTGCAACCACGGCCTCACCTCCTGCTGCGATAACACCAACCCGAACGCGCATATGCAGGAGAAAATCCTCGGCTATCCCACCGCGGGCATTTACGCTTACAGCCACGCCTTCGGCGGCTATGCCGGTTCGCACGCCGAGTATGTGCGCGTGCCGTTCGCGGATAACGACTGTTTTGTGGTGCCGGAAAGCGTCTCTGACGAACAGGCGCTGTTTCTCTCGGACGCGGCGCCGACGGGCTACATGGGCGCGGATTTCTGTAATATCCACCCCGGCGACACGGTCGCGGTCTGGGGCTGCGGCGGCGTCGGGCTGATGGCCGCGCAAAGCGCGTACCTGATGGGCGCGGAAAAAGTGATCGCCATCGACCGCTTCCCGGAGCGCCTGGCGATGGCCCGCGATCTGGTGGGCGCCATCCCGCTCGATTACACCAAAGTAGATATCTACGAGGCGTTGCTTGAAATAACCAGCGGCCGCGGCCCGGACAGCTGCATCGACGCGGTCGGCATGGAGGCGCACGGCGAAGGGCTGGAATATGCTTATGACCGCACCAAACAGGCGCTCAAGATGCACACCGATATCGGCGCGGCGCTGCGTCAGGCGATCCGCGCCTGCCGGAAAGGCGGCACGCTCGCTATTCTCGGCGTCTACGGGATGATGGATAAATTCCCGCTCGGCGTGGCGATGAATAAAGGCTTAACCATTCGCACCGCCCAGCAGCACGGGCAAAGCTATATGAAACGCCTGCTGGATCACGCCTCGCGGGGGGAACTGCGTACCGATTTCCTCGCCACGCACCGCTTCTCGCTGGAAGACGCGCCGCGTGGCTATGAAATGTTTAAGAATAAAGAAGACGGCTGCGTGCGCGCGGTGTTTAAGCCCTGATGTACGCGGCCTCAACCGCGCGCGTCAGGCGCGCGATGGCCGTTTCCAGCGTGGCGGCCGTGCAGCCGAAGTTAATGCGCACGTACTGCGGGTCGCCAAAATCCGCACCAGGAGAGAAGCCGAGCCCCTGCTCTTTAAAGAAGCGCGTCGGGTTGTCCACGCCGAGCCCTGACGCGTCCACCCAGGCGAGATAGGTCGCCTCCGGCAGCAGCATATCGAGCCCCGGCAGCGCGCGTATCGCGTCATACAGGCGATCGCGATTGCGGCGCAGATAAATCAGTTGCTCCTCAAGCCACGGCTCGCCGCCGCGCCATGCCGCTTCGGCGGCCGTCAGCGCCAGTACGTCCACGTTCGGCACGATCCCGGCGCGCGTCTCACTAAAGCGCTGGCGAAGCCGGGCATCCGGGATGACCGCCACCGATGCGCCAAGCCCGGCGATGTTGAACGTCTTGGACGGCGACATCAGCGTGATGGAGCGCCGCGCGGCGTCTTCGCTGAGCGAGGCGAACGGAATATGACGCACGCCTGGCTCAAGGATGAGATCGCAGTGGATTTCATCGGAGCAGACAATCAGATCGCGCTCCTGCGCGAGTGCCAGCTGCGCCTCCAGCTCCTCGCGGCGGTAAGCCGTACCGCCAGGGTTTTGCGGGTTGCAGAGCATCAGCAGTTTTTCGCGCCCGGTAAGCTGCGCGCGCAGGCTGTCGATATCGAGCGCCAGGCGCTGCCCGCGCGTCTGTAGTGGCGCGTTAATCTGCGCGCGTCCGGCGAACGCGGCGGACTTGCGAAACGGCGGGTAAATCGGCGTCGGGGCGATGGTCGTCTCGTCAGGGGCGGTAAACGCGCGCACCGAGAGATTCAGCCCGGCGACAATCCCCGGTAAAAACACCAGCCACTGCGGATCCACGCGCCACCCGTAGCGTCGCTCGCACCAGTCGACAAACGCCTGCGCAAGCCCCTTTGGATGCGCGCCGTAGCCGAAAACGCCGTGCCCGACGCGCGCTATCAGCGCGTCGGTAATACAGGCGGGCGAGCGAAAATCGGTGTCGGCCACCCACATCGGCAATACCGATTCGTCATGAGTGTTCCACTTACTGCTGTCGCTGTGACGGCGGTTGATCTCTTCGTCGAAATTGAATGCCATGATAGGTTGTCCTGGTGCAAGCGTGTTTCCAGACTAGGTTGTTTAGCCGACGCTGACCACTACTTTAATTAACAGGGAGTTAACCATGCCGTTACTGGAAATTTGTTGTTACAGCCTGGCGTGCGCAGTGACCGCGCAGGAGGCGGGCGCAGACCGCATTGAGCTCTGCTCGGCGGTGAATGAAGGCGGTTTAACGCCGTCGGCGGGCGTGCTGAAGGGCGCGCGGGCGCAGATAACCCTCCCCGTTCATCCGATCGTGCGTCCGCGCGGCGGCGATTTTTGCTATCGCGCCGATGAGTTCGCGGCGATGCTCGACGACATCGCGTTTATCCGCGAGCTCGGCTTCGCGGGGCTGGTGACCGGCGTCTTAAATGAGGACGGCGAAGTGGATATCGCGCGGATGCGCAAAATAATGCGCGCCGCCGACGGCATGGCCGTCACCTTTCATCGCGCCTTCGATATGTGCGCCAGCCCCTTGAAAGCGCTGGAAGAATTAACCGATCTCGGCGTGGCGCGCATTCTCACTTCCGGGCAGCAGGCGACGGCGGAAAAAGGAATTTCATTAATTACGGAACTAAAACGACAGTCGCGTGCTCCAATCATTATGGCTGGTGCAGGGGTGCGGCTAAGTAACCTCGACCTGTTTCTGGCGCAGGGGATAGACGAGCTTCACAGCTCAGCGGGCATCCAGAGCGCGTCTCCCATGCGCTATCGCAACACCGGCGTCTCGATGTCATCGGGCGCCAGCGCCGACGAATATGCCCGTTACCAGGTGGATGGCAACGCGGTAGCCGCCATGAAGGCGGCGATGTTGTCAGCGCAATGATTTTTGCCCTCAGTTTTTACCGCACATCATGTCGCCCAATATGATGCTTGCTCGTACCAGGCCCCGGTCTTTTGCCGGGGCTTTTTTTATGCCCGACGGCAGCCCACTACCAAATCTGGTCCTCGTCTTGTCTTTCGGGGCGGGCTCAAGGAAGATGCCACGCAGCGTCAGTTTCTGTTAAAGACAACCGCATTGCCTGAACAAGGGAGAACAGGATGATCGTCGGCATCGATCTTGGTACCACCAACAGCCTCGCCGCCGTCTGGCAGGACGGCAACCCGCGGCTTATCACCAATGCGCTGGGGGAGTTGCTCACGCCAAGTGTGGTCGGCCTTGACGACGAAGGCCGCGTGCTGGTCGGCAAAGCCGCGCGGGAGCGCCTGCACACGCACCCGCATCTCACCACTGCGCTTTTCAAACGCCATATGGGCACCGCCTGGACTGTCCGGCTCGGCGATAAGCTGTTTCGCGCCGAGGAGCTGTCGGCGCTGGTACTGAAAAGCCTCAAAGACGATATCGAACGCGCCTGCGGCGAGCCGGTGACCGAGGCGGTCATCAGCGTACCGGCCTATTTCAGCGACGCCCAGCGCAAAGCCACGAAGGTGGCGGGGGAGCTGGCGGGGCTAAAGGTTGAAAAACTGATTAACGAGCCGACCGCCGCGGCGCTGGCCTATGGCCTGCACCGTCAGGGCGAGGAGGGGACGTTTCTGGTGTTCGACCTCGGCGGCGGCACCTTTGACGTCTCGGTGCTTGAGCTATTTGAAGGCGTGATGGAAGTGCGCGCCAGCGCAGGCGACAACTTTCTCGGCGGCGAAGATTTCGACCAGGCGCTGATCGACTTTTTCGTGTCGCGCCAGATGGCGGCAGGCGGCCTGCCGGATCCGCGCGCGCATACCCACGCGCTGCGCCGCGAGGCAGAGCGCGTGCGTCAGGCGCTCGGCGAACAGCATACCGCGACGTTTACGCTGCGTGCCGAAGATAAGACCTGGAGCGAGACCCTTCATCAGGGCGAGCTGAACGAGATTTTCGCGCCGCTGCTGACCCGTCTGCGTCAGCCGATTGAGCGCGCGCTGCGCGACGCCCGCATCCGGGTGGCCGATCTCGATGACATTCTGCTGGTGGGCGGCGCGACCCGCATGCCGCTGGTGCGCCGTCTCGCCGCCAGCCTGTTTGGCCGTTTTCCGTCGGTATCCATTAATCCGGACGAAGCGATAGCCCTTGGCGCGGCCGTTCAGGCGGCGCTGAAAAAACGCGACGCGGCGCTCGAAGAAGTGGTGCTGACCGACGTCTGCCCGTATACGCTTGGCATCGAAACCGTTAAAGCGTTTGGCCGTCATCATGACGAGGGCCACTATCTGCCTATCATCGAGCGCAACGTGGTGGTGCCGGTGAGCCGCGTGAAAACCGTCAGCACGCTTTACGATAATCAGACCATGGTGGCGTTCACGATTTATCAGGGCGAGAGCCGCCTCGTGAAAGACAATATTGAGCTTGGCCATATGCGCGTGCCGGTGCCGCCAAAACCGGCGGGCGAGGTCTCGCTGGACGTGCGTTTTACCTATGACGTTAACGGCATTCTGGAGGCGGAAGTCACCGTGCCGCTGACCGGCCAGCGTCATCAGCTGATTATCGAAAACAACCCCGGCGTACTGACGCCCGAGGATATAGCCCAGCGGCTGACGGCATTGCAGGCGCTGAAAATTCACCCGCGCGAGCGTCAGCCTAACACCCATCTGCTGGCGCGCCTTGACCGGTTGTATCAGGAAAACACCGGCGAGATGCGTGAAGAAATCAGCTATCTCGGCGCGTGTTTTCAGCAGGCGCTGGAGAGCCAGGACGACGCGCGCATTGACAGCGCCCGTCAGGAGATAACCCTGAAGGCGGACGCTATCGAAGCCGGGATGTGGCTTTTCTGATGCGCTTTCTCGAGATCCTCGGCCTGGAGCCCGGCGCGGATGAGCGCGCCGTTAAACGCGCCTACGCGAAACGACTCAAAACCTGCCGCCCGGATGAAGACCCGCAAGGGTTTCAGACGCTGCGCGATGCCTATGAAGAGGCGCTGGAATATGCCCGCGCGCGGTGGGGCGACGACGAACCAACGCAAGCGGTGACGGATGCGCCGTTCGCGCCTCAGGATGTGGGGCAGGCGGCAAGCCCGGCGGACGTTGCGCCGCGTTTTGATGATGACGAACAGAGCGTCAGCGAGCCTGAATCCACGCGCCCGCCGGGTATCGATCCCGCGCCGTCTTTGACGGGGAGCGCGTCGCCGCGCGTTAACCAGTGGCTCGACGGGCTGACGGAAGAAAATCTCAACGCGCGCTGGCTCCAGGCGCGGGCGATGGGCGAGGGCGTCGCGTTTGAAAAAGGAGTGCTGGCGCGCTGTCTGTCGCATTTCTCTTCCAGTGAGTCCGGGCTTGCGGCACGCGCACAGGCGCTGTTTCAGTGGCTGACGGCCGGGCAGACGCTGGCGTTTGATACCGCGCAGCAAACCCGCCTGCGCGGCGTGCTGCTGGCGCCTTTCGCCGACGAGATGGGGGCGGCGCTGGCGGAAGGCCAGGACGACCGTTACCTCGCGCAGCTGCGCGCGCTGGCGCATACCGCCTGGCTGCAAAGCTACGACGGCCAGCTTCAGTTGCAGCGCCTGGCGCTGGCGCTGCTCGATGAAATACCCGACTGGTCCACGGAGCGGTTTGCCACGCTCTGCGCGCTGTTTCACTGGGATGAGGCGCGCGGCGAGCGGCCCGACTTACCGGAGCTGTGGGCGCGGGCCGTCGCGCGCGACGACGATGAACGCCTGTTTGCGACGCTTTCGGCGCTGCGCGACGCGCCGGACGACACGTCGGCGCACCGGGCGGCACGCATGGTGCTGGGCGCGCAGGATGAGGATGCGCGGATGCTGGCGGGGCTCGACTATACCGACGACGACTGGAGCGCCTGCGCGCAGCTGACCGACCGGCTGGAGATTGGTCATCCGGCACTCATCCCGCGCTTTGCGGGCGCGGATATCCACGCCTGGGAGCAGACGTCTGCCAGGCTCACCAACACCAACGTGCCAATGTTGCGCGGCCTCTGGTTTATCGGACTGATGATGGCTACGTTCGGCTGGATGTTGCCGGCGATTTACGACGGCTCGATAACCCCGCTCGGCGTGGTGCTTCGCGTGCTGGTGGCGCCGGTGGTGGCGATGGTAGTGGGCGCGGTGCCGCTGGCGCTGTGGTCAGGCCTCACCCGGTCACTGTCAGGCACCGACACGGCGCTGAGCGAGCGACTGCTGCCGCGGTTTATCTACTCGCCACGGCGCAAACGCTGGCGGCTGCTGGCGCATGTCATTCCGTTCTGCGTCGTGAGCCTCGTTATCGCGCTGGTCTGCGGCAGGCTCGCGCTGGGGATCTTTGTGGTAGTGACGCTACTGCTCGCCTGGACCGATCTCTGGCGCTACCCGGGCGCGCTGCAACGCTATCGCAAAAAACCGGCCCCGAAACGCGCGGGCATGAAGAAAAAAGTGCTGCTGGCGCTGCTGTTCTTCGCCATTATCACCGGCGTGCGCGCGCTGCTGCCGGGAGCGGCGCAGACGACGCCGGATACGCCAAAAACGCCGTCGACGGTTTACCAGGGCGAGGCGACACATCCAGACGCCGACGCTTCGCAGGCCACCTGCGACACGCCGCCTGCGGTGCCGCCGCTGTGCCGTAATCTCAACGATCCGCAGGCGTGCAGCGAGCGGGTAAACCATGAGTGGTACGCACGCTGCGCATCAAAATAGCGGCCAACAGCAGACAATTGCCCGGCATTGCCGGGCTTTTTTTTAGGCGCGTGTGGCCGCGGTTTTTTCGTCAGGCTGTTCGCTTTTAACGCAACCGGCACGCTGCCGCCTGGTTTATTTCGCCGTTTCTTTGCCAGACTTCTCAGGTGAATTTTTTTTGAGGAGGAATGATGGGCTTACTTAATTTTGTCAAAGAAGCGGGCGAGAAAATCTGGGACAGCGTCTCCGGGCATGACGATGCCGCCGCGCAGAACGCCAAAGTGCAGGAACACCTCAAGAAAACCGGCATCCCGGACGCCGATAAAGTCCAGGTGCAGGTCGATGACGGCAAAGCAACCGTCACCGGCGAGGGGTTAAGCCAGGAAGCTAAAGAGAAAATCCTGGTGGCGGTGGGGAACATCGCGGGCATCGGCCATGTCGCCGATAACGTGGCGGTGGCAAGCCCCGCGCCGGAGAGCCAGTATTACACGGTGAAAAAAGGCGACACGCTGAGCGCGATTTCAAAAGACGTGTATGGCGATGCGAATCAGTACCCGAAAATCTTCGAGGCCAATAAGCCGATGCTGACCAGCCCGGAAAAAATCTATCCGGGCCAGGTGCTGCGTATTCCGAAATAACCGCTATGCTCCCGCTCGTGGTAGGCGGGAGACGTTATCACGGTTTGCGTGCGACCAGGACGGCGCGCAGCGGGGCGGGGTAGCCTTCGCAGGTTTTCGTGGCATCCTGAGGGTCGAGGAAATCGGCCAGCGACTCCGTCTGCATCCAGGCGGTGCGGCGCTGCTCTTCCACGGTGGTGACCGAGTAATCCGCAATGCGCACATCCACAAAACCGCACTTCTCCAGCCAGTTTTTTAGCGCTGGCGCAGACGGAATAAAGTAGACGTTACGCATCTGCGCGTAGCGCTCGCCGGGCACCAGCACGGTATTCTCGTCGCCTTCCACCACCAGCGTTTCCAGCACCAGCTCGCCCTCGTTCACCAGCTGATCTTTGAGCTGCCAGAGATGCTCCAGCGGCGAACGGCGGTGATAGAGCACGCCCATGGAAAACACCGTGTCGAACGCGTTCAGCGCGGGCATCTGTTCAATGCCGAGCGGTAGCACGTGCGCGCGGTTATCGCCGCCCAGCAGCTTGCGCACCGCCTCAAACTGGCACAGGAACAGCTGCGTCGGGTCGATGCCGACCGCGAGCTGCGCGCCCGCGCCGACCATGCGCCAGAGGTGATAGCCGCTGCCGCAGCCCACATCGAGAATAGTGCGGCCGGTAAGCGGCGTAATATGCGGCAGCACGCGGTCCCACTTGAGATCGGAGCGCCATTCGGTGTCGATATCGATGCCATAGAGCGAGAACGGCCCTTTGCGCCACGGCATCAGCGTGCGCAGCAGCTGCTCAATGCGCTTACGCTGGCCGTCGCTGAGCGGCGTATCGCTCTGCGCGCTGACGCTGTGCAGCAGATCGAGCCGATCCGGCACCAGCGCCGGGAGATTATCGAGCGAATTTTTCCACTGCTTAAACTGGCCGTGCAGGGCGTCGCGCTGCCAGGCGGCGACCTGGGCGGGCAGCGTTTCGAGCCAGTGAGCGAGCGGGCCACAGGCTATCTGCTGATAAAACTTACCGAAATCGATCATGCCGCGCTCCCGGCTTTCAGCGCCACCAGCGAGCCAAAGTTAAAGCACTGGAACCAGAGTTCGCTGTGCTCAAAACCGGCCTGACGCAGACGCGCTTTATGGGTTTCCACGGAATCGGTCAGCATCACGTTTTCCAGCATGCTGCGCTTCTGGCTGATTTCCAGCTCGCTGTAGCCGTTGGCGCGCTTGAAATCATGATGCATGTTGAACAGCAGCTCGCCGACCTCGCTGTCTTCAAAGCTGAATTTTTCAGAGAGCACCAGCGCGCCGCCGGGGTTAAGCCCCTCATAGATTTTATTGAGCAGCAGCTGGCGGTCGTTCGGGTTCAGGAACTGGAGCGTGAAGTTGAGCACCACCATAGAGGCGTTCTCGATGGTGATATTGCGGATATCGTCTTCAATCACCTCGACCGGCGTTTGCGCTTTAAAGGCGTCGATATGGCGACGGCAGCGCTCCACCATGGCGGGCGAATTGTCCACCGCGATAATTTTACAGCCGTCGTGACGCACGTTGCGGCGCACCGAGAGCGTGGCCGCGCCAAGCGAACAGCCGAGATCGTAAACCTGGCTTGCGGGCTGAACAAAGCGCTCCGCCAGCATGCCAATCATAGCGATGATATTGGAATAGCCCGGCACGGAACGCTGGATCATATCGGGGAAGACTTCAGCCACCCGCTCATCGAAAGTCCAGTCGCCCAGACGGGCGATAGGCGCGGAGAACAGCGTGTCGCGATTAGACATAGCGTAAATCCTGGGGAAAACGAAAGGGGCGTATTTTGCGCTAATGGAAGGAGAAAACCAACTCCCAGGGCATATACCAGATGTTGACCAGCACCATCAGCAGCAGCGCGGTATAGGTGGCGCTCATGCCGCTGCGCCGCCAGCGCATCAGCCGGTGATGGAAGCCGTAATAATGCATCAGTCGCCCGGCCAGCAGCAGCAAACCGCAGACGTGGAGCATCCAGTTTTGCGCGCCGTTCATCTCCATAAACAGCAGCAGCAACAGGCCGATGGGCAGATACTCCACCGCGTTGCCGTGAATGCGGATAGCGCTTTGCAGCTCGCTGAAACCGCCATCGCCATACGCGACGCGATACTGCATGCGCAGGCGAACCACATCGAAAGAGAACTTCATCAACAACAACGCACCCAGAACCGCATAAAGCGCGCTTACCATAGAAACTCCGTTTAACGCTGTTAATGGCGCCTTTATGATAGCGTGGCGCGTGCCTGTTGTCGCTGCTCTAAAAGAGGGTGTCCTGATGCGGGATGGCGGGCTCGTCGCCAAGGGTCGGCAGCGCGTCGCGAAGCCGGGGCCAGAGCGTATGCACCAGCTCCGGCGCGTGTTCGATGTCCGGCGTGTGTAAAAAGAGATAGGGTGTTGTGGTCTGCTGCCACAGCGCGAGTTTGGCGAGCCACACCGTAAAGAAATCGGCGTTTTGCGCCATATCGTCGCTGCCGATAAACCGCACCATCGGATGCTGCGCCGTGACCAGCGCGTGAACCGGCACTTTGGGCTTTTTGCGCTGGGCGTCGATAACCGCCGGGCTGTTCGGCCGGGCGGCATGCACCGGGCGGCTGTCGAGCATCACGCGATTAACGCCACGCGCGATAAGCCCGCGATTGAGCGCCAGCTCCGCCTCGCCTTTAGCGAAGAAATCGGGATGGCGGACCTCCACGCCGTACGTGAACTCGCGGGGCAGGGCGTCAAGGAACGCCCAGAGCGCAGGCAGATCGCGCGGGCCGAACGCGGCGGGCAACTGCAGCCAGTACTGGCCGATGCGAGCGTCGAGCGGCGCCATGCGGGCGAAAAATTCGGCGGTCAAATCCTCACAGTGGCGCAGCGCGGCGTTATGCGAAATGGTCGCCGGAAATTTAAAACAGAAGCGGAAATCATCGTGGGTCTGCGCATGCCAGCGCCCGACAATCTCCGCCTTCGGCAGCGCGTAGAGCGTGGTATTGCCTTCCACACAGTTAAAATGGCGGGCGTAATCTTCAAGCGATGTAATGCCAAGCCGCACCCATCGCGGGTGCGACCACTGCGGCAGACCGAGATAAATCATAGGGCTGCGAGGATCTCCTCTGTGGAACGCACCCGTCCGAGGCGCGGGAAAATGTGCGTCATGCTGCCGTCGTGCTGGTCGGCATCGGCGGCGGAGCAGGCGTCTTCGGCGATGACCAGTTCAAAGCCCATCTCCCAGGCGTTACGCGCGGTGGATTCCACGCCAATATTGGTGGAGATGCCGCACAGAATGATGGTCGTAATGCCGCGACGACGTAATTGTAGCTCCAGATCGGTGCCGTAGAAGGCGCCCCACTGGCGTTTCGTCACTTCGATATCGGTGTCGCGTTTGCCGAGCGCCACCGGATAGTGCCACCACTCTGCAGGCAGCGTTTGCCCGGCGATGGGCGAATCCACCGGTTGCTTGAGCGCTTCGGCGAAATCTTTCGACCAGCCGACGCGCACCATTACGACCGGCGCGCCGACGGCGCGGCATTTTTCGGCCAGCCGTGCGGCGCGCGCGACGACGTCTTCAGCGCGGTGCGGACCGCCCGCAAAGGGAAGGATGCCTTCCTGTAAATCGATAACCACCAGCGCGGTGGCGGCGGGATTGAGCGTTAACATAGAGACTCCCCTTAAAAGCGTGTTTTGGATGAGTACCTTACTGGCGTGGCGCGCAGCACGGTTGTCTATTTTTGTTAAATTTTGTGAGAAGCGCCAATTTACGCGCAGCAATCGCGCGGGCGCACGGCTTCGGGCTTATCGCGGCGCGGAATTTCCAGTATAATAGCCCCCTTTTTTCATCCAGTAGTGACATTCAGCCAAAGCTGCGACAGTGGTGCCTGCAGGGCAGGCGACAAACGGCCTGCGGCTAAATTAAGGGATATCTCATGCGTACAGAATATTGCGGGCAGCTCAATCTGTCCCACGTCGGACAGCAAGTGACTCTGTGTGGTTGGGTCAATCGTCGTCGCGATCTCGGCAGTCTGATTTTTATCGACATGCGCGATCGTGAAGGCATTGTTCAGGTGTTCTTCGACCCGGATCGCGCCGACGCCTTCGGCCTCGCCTCTGAACTGCGTAATGAGTTCTGTATTCAAATCACCGGCACCGTGCGCGCCCGCGACGAGAAAAACGTCAACCGCGATATGGCGACCGGCGAAGTGGAAGTGTTCGCCACCGAGCTGAACATCATTAACCGCGCCGAGCCGCTGCCGCTCGACTCCAACCAGGTCAACAGCGAAGAAGCGCGTCTGAAGTACCGCTATCTCGACCTGCGTCGCCCGGATATGGCGCAGCGCCTGAAAACCCGCGCTAAAATCACCAGCTTCGTGCGTCGCTTTATGGATGACCACGGCTTCCTCGACATCGAAACCCCGATGCTGACCAAAGCCACGCCGGAAGGCGCGCGCGACTACCTGGTGCCGTCCCGCGTGCACAAAGGCAAGTTCTACGCGCTGCCGCAGTCCCCGCAGCTGTTCAAACAGCTGCTGATGATGTCCGGCTTCGATCGCTACTATCAGATTGTTAAATGCTTCCGCGACGAAGACTTACGCGCCGACCGTCAGCCTGAGTTCACCCAGATCGACGTCGAGACCTCCTTCATGACCGCGCCGCAGGTGCGTGAGGTGATGGAAGATCTGATTCGTAAGCTGTGGCTGGACGTGAAGGGCGTCGATCTGGGCCAGTTCCCGATCATGACCTTCGCCGAAGCTGAGCGTCGTTACGGCTCTGACAAACCGGATCTGCGCAACCCGATGGAGCTGGTGGATGTCGCTGACCTGCTGAAAAACGTCGAGTTCGCGGTATTTGCAGGCCCGGCCAACGATCCGAAAGGCCGCGTTGCCGCGCTGCGCGTGCCGGGCGGCGCTCAGCTCAGCCGCAAGCAGATTGACGACTACGGCAATTTCGTCAAAATTTACGGCGCGAAAGGCCTGGCGTACATCAAAGTCAACGAGCGCGCGAACGGTCTTGACGGCATCAACAGCCCGGTCGCTAAATTCCTGAACGCGGAGATCGTGGAATCTATCCTTGAGCGCACCGGCGCGCAGGATGGCGACATGATTTTCTTCGGCGCCGACAACAAGAAAGTGGTCGCCGACGCGCTGGGCGCGCTGCGCCTCAAGCTCGGTAAAGATCTGAGCCTCACCGACGAAACCAAATGGGCGCCGCTGTGGGTTATCGACTTTCCGATGTTTGAAGACGACGGCGAAGGCGGACTGAGCGCGATGCACCATCCGTTTACGGCACCGAAAGACATGACCGCTGACGAGCTGAAAGCCGCGCCGGAAGAGGCCGTAGCGAACGCCTACGATATGGTTATCAACGGCTACGAAGTGGGCGGCGGCTCGGTGCGTATCCACCGTGGCGACATGCAGCAGACCGTGTTTGGCATTCTCGGCATCAACGAACACGAGCAGCGCGAGAAATTCGGCTTCCTGCTGGACGCGCTGAAATTCGGTACGCCGCCGCACGCGGGCCTGGCGTTCGGTCTTGACCGTCTGACCATGCTGCTGACCGGCACCGATAACATCCGTGACGTTATCGCCTTCCCGAAAACCACCGCCGCGGCGTGTCTGATGACCGAAGCGCCGAGCTTTGCGAACCCGACCGCGCTTGGCGAGCTGGGTATCGCGGTGGTGAAGAAAGATGCTAAAGACGCTAATGCGTCTTCGGAGAACGAATAAATGCCCTATAAGCGTCCCGTTTCCGTGCTGGTGGTGATTTACGCCGCCGACACGAAACGGGTGCTGATGTTGCAGCGGCGCGACGATCCTGATTTCTGGCAGTCGGTCACCGGCAGCCTGGAAGACGGAGAGACCTCGCCGCAGGCCGCCGCGCGTGAAGTAAAGGAAGAGGTCTCTATTGATGTTGCCCGCGAGCAACTGACCTTGATGGACTGTCAGCGCACGGTGGAGTTTGAAATTTTTAGTCATTTACGTCATCGCTATGCGCCGGGGGTGATGCGGAACACGGAGTCCTGGTTCTGTCTGGCCTTGCCGACGGAGCGGGAGATCGTGTTTACCGAACACCTGACCTACCGCTGGGTTGACGCCGCCGATGCGGCGGCGCTCACCAAGTCCTGGAGCAACCGGCAGGCGATTGAAGAATTTGTTATTCACGCGGCCTGAGAAGGCGCGCTTTCTGGAGATATTTTTATGGCAGGTCATAGTAAATGGGCCAACACCAAACACCGCAAAGCGGCACAGGATGCCAAGCGCGGTAAAATCTTCACTAAAATTATTCGCGAGCTGGTAACGGCAGCGCGCCTCGGTGGCGGCGATGCGGGCTCCAACCCGCGTCTGCGCGCGGCTATCGATAAAGCGCTCTCCAACAACATGACGCGTGACACCTTAAACCGCGCTATCGCGCGCGGCGTGGGCGGTGACGAAGACGCGAACATGGAAACCATCATTTATGAAGGTTACGGCCCTGGCGGCACCGCGGTAATGGTCGAGTGCCTCTCTGACAACCGCAACCGTACCGTTGCCGAAGTGCGTCACGCGTTCAGCAAGTGCGGCGGCAACCTCGGCACCGACGGCTCCGTCGCTTACCTGTTCAGCAAGAAAGGGGTTATCTCTTTTGAAGCCGGTGACGAAGACACCATCATGGAAGCGGCGCTGGAAGCGGGCGCGGAAGATGTGGTGACCTATGACGATGGTGCAATCGACGTCTACACCGCCTGGGAAGAGATGGGCGCCGTGCGCGACGCGCTGGAAGCCGCTGGCCTGAAAGCAGATAACGCCGAAGTGTCCATGATCCCGTCCACCAAAGCGGACATGGACGCGGAAACCGCGCCGAAACTGCTGCGTCTTATCGACATGCTCGAAGACTGCGACGATGTGCAGGAGGTTTACCACAACGGCGAGATCTCTGACGAGGTGGCGGCGACGCTCTGATGAGCGTGGCTACATCATCCACGGGAGGCGCGTGATGTCGATTATCCTCGGGATTGACCCCGGCTCACGCGTCACCGGTTATGGCGTCATCCGCCAGACCGGGCGGCAGCTTACCTATCTCGGCAGCGGCTGTATTCGCACCAGCGTCACCGATCTGCCTTCGCGGCTCAAGCTTATCTACGCGGGCGTCAGTGAAATCATCACCCAGTTTCATCCTGACTATTTCGCCATTGAACAGGTGTTCATGGCGAAAAACGCCGATTCGGCCCTGAAACTCGGGCAGGCGCGCGGCGCGGCGATTGTCGCGGCGGTAAACCACGACCTGCCGGTGTTTGAGTACGCGGCGCGTCAGGTGAAGCAAACGGTGGTCGGCATCGGCAGCGCCGAGAAAAGCCAGGTGCAGCACATGGTGCGCACGCTGCTGAAACTCTCCGCGAACCCCCAGGCGGACGCGGCGGATGCGCTGGCTATCGCCATCACCCATTGCCACGTCAGCCAGAATGCGGCGCAGGTCAGCGAATCGCGTCTCAATCTGGCGCGCGGTCGTCTGCGTTAACGGTAAACGGATTTACCGTTCCTTTGCGAGGCGTCTCGCAACACGCACATCCTCTTCGCTGCGGCGATTTCTTGACTGGATATCTGTCCAGCTTTTTTTATATTATAACCAGCAACTTTCTTAAGCCCCACGCAGGAGCGCAACGTGATAGGCAGACTCAGAGGCATCGTACTGGAAAAACAGCCCCCGCTGGTGTTACTGGAGGCGGGCGGCGTCGGTTATGAAATCCATATGCCGATGACCTGCTTTTATGAATTGCCGGAAACCGGCAAAGAAGCGGTGGTGTTCACCCATTTTGTGGTGCGTGAAGACGCGCAGTTGCTGTTTGGCTTTAACAATAAACAAGAGCGCACGCTGTTTCGCGAGCTGATTAAAGTCAACGGCGTCGGGCCGAAGCTGGCGCTGGCTATCCTTTCCGGTATGTCGGCGCAGCAGTTTGTTAACGCCGTGGAGCGTGAAGAGCCCGCGGCGCTGGTGAAGCTACCCGGTATCGGTAAAAAAACCGCCGAGCGTCTGGTGGTCGAGATGAAAGACCGCTTTAAAGGTCTGCATGGCGATCTCTTCACGCCAGCGGCGGATCTGGTGCTGACGTCGCCGGCAAGCTCGGTGGTGGACGATGCCGAGGCGGAAGCCGTTGCCGCGCTGGTGTCGCTGGGTTATAAACCTCAGGAAGCCAGCCGTATGGTCAGTAAAGTCGCGAAGGCGGATGCGAGCAGCGAAATGCTGATTCGCGAAGCGCTGCGCGCGGCATTGTGAGGTAGAGGATGATTGAAGCAGACCGCCTGGTGGCGCCGGGCAGTATCGTGGCGGAAGAGGTGGCCGATCGCGCCATTCGCCCAAAATTACTCGAAGAGTATATCGGCCAGCCGCAGGTGCGTTCCCAGATGGAAATCTTTATCCAGGCGGCGAAGCTGCGTGGTGACGCGCTCGATCATCTGCTGATTTTCGGCCCGCCTGGGCTTGGGAAAACCACGCTTGCCAATATCGTCGCCAATGAGATGGGCGTAAACCTGCGCACCACTTCCGGGCCGGTGCTGGAAAAGGCGGGCGATCTGGCGGCGATGCTCACCAACCTTGAGCCGCACGACGTCCTGTTTATCGATGAAATTCACCGTCTCTCGCCGGTTGTGGAAGAAGTTCTCTATCCGGCGATGGAAGATTATCAGCTCGATATCATGATCGGCGAAGGCCCGGCGGCGCGCTCAATCAAAATCGATTTGCCGCCATTTACCCTGATTGGCGCCACCACGCGCGCGGGCTCGCTCACTTCGCCGCTGCGCGACCGCTTCGGTATCGTGCAGCGCCTGGAGTTTTATCAGGTGGCGGATCTGCAGCATATCGTCAGCCGCAGCGCGCGCCATATGGGCCTTGAGATGGATGATGAGGCGTCGTTTGAAGTGGCGAAGCGCTCGCGCGGCACGCCGCGTATCGCCAACCGCCTGCTGCGCCGGGTGCGCGATTTCGCCGAGGTGCGTCACGACGGCATCATCAATCAGCATGTGGCCTCCCAGGCGCTGGATATGCTGAATGTCGATACCGAAGGCTTTGACTATATGGACCGCAAACTGCTGCTGGCGGTTATCGATAAATTCTTCGGCGGCCCGGTGGGGCTCGACAACCTGGCCGCGGCCATCGGCGAAGAGCGTGAAACCATCGAAGACGTGCTGGAGCCGTTTCTCATCCAGCAGGGTTTTTTGCAGCGCACGCCGCGAGGACGTATGGCGACCACGCGCGCCTGGAGCCATTTCGGCATCACGCCGCCGCAGATGCCCTGAACCTGCTCAACAAAAAAGCGCCCGCGGGCGCTTTTTTTGTTGTCTGACGCCAGGCGGCGCAGGAAGGGTTACGCGGGTGGGCGTTTCGTCATGCTGAGAATAAACAGCAGCGCCGCGCACAGCACCACCGACGGCCCGGCGGGCGTGTCGTAAAAGGCAGAGAAGGTCAGGCCGCCAGTCACCGCCACCATGCCAAGCGCCACCGCGACACCGGCCATCTGCTCCGGGGTGCGGGCAAAGCGGCGGGCGGTTGCCGCCGGAATTATCAGCAGCGAGGTAATAATCAGCGCGCCGACGAATTTCATCGCCACGCCGATAGTCAGCGCCGTCACCATCATCAGCAGGATCTTGACGCGCTGTAAGCGCACGCCGTCGACAAAGGCGAGGTCCGGGCTGATGGTCATCGACAATAAATTGCGCCATTGCCAGAACAGCACGCCGAGCACCACCACCACGCCAAGCCCCACCGAGAGCAGGTCGACAGGCGTGACCGCCAGCAGATCGCCAAACAGATACGCCATCAGATCGACGCGGATATTGCCCATCAGGCTCACCACCACCAGACCCAGCGACAGCGCGCTGTGCGCCATAATGCCGAGCAGCGTGTCGATAGCGAGATGCGGGCGTTTCTCAAGCCATACCAGCCCGCCCGCCAGCAGCAGCGTCACGACGATCACCGCATAAAACGGGTTAACGTCCAGCAGCAGCCCAAACGCGACGCCCAGCAGCGAAGCGTGCGCCAGCGTATCGCCAAAATAGGACATCCGACGCCAGACCACGAACGAGCCCAGCGGGCCTGCGGCGCAGGCCAGCAGCATACCGGCCAGCCAGCCGGGAAGCAGAAGTTCAATCATAACGAGCCATTTCCCTTGCGCAGAATAATCCGTCCCTGCAAATCGTGACGGTGGTTATGGTGATGACGGTAAATCCCGAGCTGTTCTGCGCCACGCGGGCCAAACATAGAGATAAATTCCGGGTGGGTGGAGACCACTTCCGGCGCGCCGGAGCAGCAGATGTGATGATTCAGGCACAGCACTTCATCGGTTTTTGCCATCACCAGATGCAGATCGTGCGACACCATCAGCACGCCGCAGTTGAGCTCATGGCGCAGCTGGTTGATTAAGTCATACAGCGCCACCTGGCCGTTCACATCCACGCCCTGGGTCGGCTCGTCGAGCACCAATAGCTGCGGCTGGTTGAGCAGGGCGCGCGCCAGTAAAACGCGCTGGGTTTCACCGCCGGAGAGCTTCTGCATCGGCGCTTCAATAAGATGGCCGGCCTGTACGCGTTTCAGCGCGGGCAGAATATCTGCCTTACGGGTGCCGGGACGCAAGCGCAGAAAGCGGCTCACCGTCAGCGGCAGCGTGGCGTCGAGGTGCAGTTTTTGCGGCACATAGCCGATGCGCAGGCTGCGTTCACGCTTGATAACCCCTTCATCGGGTGCTACCAGCCCAAGAACCACCCTGACGAGCGTCGATTTTCCGGCGCCGTTCGGGCCGAGCAGCGTCAGGATCCGTCCACCCGTGAGCGTTAAAGAAATGTCAGATAAAACGCGGCGTTGCCCGAAGGAGACGCTGACGTTCTGAAGCGATACAAGATTAGTCATGGCAATTTTGTTATTGCAGAAGTTATCGAATGTTATAATATCACACTTCCAACATTCATAACGATGATAAGTCGCATTATGTTACATAAAAATACGCTTCTTTGCGCGGCACTTGGTGCCGCAATCCTGGGTGGCGCAACCACCTCCGCACAGGCCGCCGTGGTCGCTTCGCTTAAGCCAGTAGGCTTTATCGCTGCCGCTATCGCTGATGGCGTCACGCCAACCGAAGTACTGCTGCCGGACGGCGCGTCGGAACACGACTACGCGCTGCGTCCCTCCGATGTTAAACGCTTACAGAAAGCGGATTTAGTGGTCTGGATAGGCCCGGATATGGAAGCCTTCATGGATAAGTCCGTCAACGCGCTGCCGCCGCAAAAAAATCTGGCGCTGGCCGGGCTCGCTTCCGTGAAACCGCTGCTCATGAAAGGCGTCGATGATGACGACGACGATCATGACGAACACGCGCATCACGGTGCAGAAAGTGACGAACATCACCATCATGGCGATTATAACATGCACATCTGGCTGTCGCCGGAAATCGCCCGGGCCTCGGCGGTTGCAATCCACGAAAAATTAGTGGAACTTATGCCGCAAAGCAAAGCCAAACTGGACGCCAACCTCCAGCGCTTCGAGGCCGAACTGGCCCGGACAGACAAACAGGTGGCGAACGAGCTGGCACCGCTGAAAGGGAAAGGATACTTCGTTTTTCATGACGCCTACGGCTATTACGAAAAACATTACGGCCTGACATCGCTCGGCCATTTTACCGTGAATCCCGAAATCCAGCCCGGTGCGCAGCGTTTACATGAAATAAGAACACAGTTGGTTGAGCATAAAGCCGAGTGCGTTTTTGCTGAACCACAGTTCAGGCCAGCGGTGATTGAAGCCGTTGCCAGGGGTACGAAAGTTCGAATGGGAACACTCGACCCGCTGGGAACGGCCATCAGCCTGGGTAAGGACAGCTACATGCAGTTCCTGACTCAGTTATCTAACCAATATGCCAGCTGCCTGAAAGGAGATTAACGAGGAAGTGGATACGTGCAACAGATAGCCCGCTCTGTCGCCCTGGCATTTAACAACCTGCCACGACCCCATCGCGTTATGCTGGGGTCTCTTACAGTTCTCACACTCGCGGTCGCCGTCTGGCGGCCGTACATTTACCACCCCGACGCTGAATCAGCCCCTATCGTTAAAAACATCGAACTGCGCAAGAGCGAAATCCGTTCTCTGCTGCCTGAGGCGAGCGAGCCTATCGATCAGGCCGCGCCGGAAGATGACGAAGAAATCCCGCAGGATGAGCTTGACGATAAAACCGCTGGCGAAGCCGGGGTGCATGAATATGTAGTCTCAACCGGCGATACCTTAAGCAGCGTGCTGAATCAGTACGGTATCGACATGGGGGATATCAGCCAGCTCGCATCGGTCGATAAAGACCTGCGTAACCTGAAAATCGGCCAGCAGATCTCCTGGACGCTCACCGACAGCGGCGAATTACAGCGCCTGACCTGGGAGATGTCCCGCCGCGAAACCCGCACCTACGACCGCACGCCTGCCGGCGGCTTTAAAATGAGCAGCGAAGTACAGCAGGGCGACTGGGTCAATAATGTGATTAAAGGCACCGTCGGCGGAAGCTTTGTTGCAAGCGCCAAAGATGCCGGGCTCACCAGCTCCGAAATCAGCGCGGTCATTAAAGCGATGCAGTGGCAGATGGACTTCCGTAAGCTGAAAAAAGGCGATGCGTTTTCCGTGCTGATGTCGCGTGAAATGCTCGATGGTAAACGTGAACAGAGTCAGTTGCTGGGCGTGCGCCTGCGCTCCGCCGGTAAAGACTATTTCGCGATTCGTGCAGAAGACGGCAAATTCTACGACCGTAACGGCTCAGGGCTTGCGAAGGGGTTCCTGCGCTTCCCGACGTCGCGTCAGTTCCGCGTATCTTCTAACTTTAACCCGCGTCGCCTGAATCCGGTGACCGGGCGTGTCGCGCCGCATAAAGGCGTCGATTTCGCTATGCCGCAAGGTACGCCAGTACTGGCGGTGGGGGACGGCGAAGTGGTGATGGCGAAGCGTAGCGGGGCGGCGGGCTATTATGTCGCTATCCGCCACGGACGCACCTATACCACCCGCTACATGCACCTGAAAAAACTGCTGGTCAAACCGGGTCAGAAAGTGAAACGCGGCGATCGTATCGCACTTTCCGGCAACACCGGGCGCTCCACCGGCCCGCACCTGCACTATGAGATCTGGATTAACCAGCAGGCCGTTAACCCGCTGACCGCCAAACTGCCGCGCTCCGAGGGCCTGGCCGGTTCGGATCGCCGCGATTACCTCGCGCAGGTTAAAGAAGTGGTTCCGCAGCTGACGCTTGATTAAAAGCGCGGCAATTAACAGCCGGTGCCTTCGCGCGCCGGCTTTTTATTTTGTCTGGCGGCCTTCCCGCCGCTAAACTCCTTCATTATTTTCTCTTTTGAAAACCTGGCTCTGGCCCGAGAACCGTCATGGAAACTAAAAAAACAAACAGCGAATACATTCCTGAATTCGAGCGCGCTTTTCTGCATCCCCGCTACTGGGGATCCTGGCTGGGGATTGGCGCCTGCGCCGCGCTGGCGCTGACGCCGCCATCCTTTCGCGATCCGCTGCTCGGTAAAATCGGCCGTCTGGCGGGGCGGTTTGGCAAAAGCGCCCGCCGCCGCGCGCGCATCAACCTGTTCTACTGCTTCCCGGAACTCTCCGAGGCGCAGCGCGAAACCATTATCGACAACATGTTCGCGACCGCGCCGCAGTCGATGGTGTTTATGGCAGAGCTCGCGCTGCGCGGGCCGGAAAAAGTGCTGGGCCGCGTCGACTGGCACGGCGAGTCCATCATTAATGAGATGCTGGAAAGCAAAGAGAGCGTGATCCTGCTGGTGCCGCACGGCTGGGGTGTGGATATCCCGGCGATGCTGCTGGCCTCGCGCGGTGTTCACGTCGCGGCGATGTTCCACCATCAAGGCAACCGGCTGCTCGATTATGTCTGGAATAAAGTGCGTCTGCGCTTCGGCGGCCGCCTGCATGCCCGCCAGGACGGCATTAAGCCGTTTATTAAGTCGGTACGCGACGGCCACTGGGGCTACTACCTGCCGGATGAAGATCACGGCCCGGAGCAGAGCGAGTTTGTCGATTTCTTCGCGACCTATAAAGCGACGCTGCCGGCAGTTGGGCGTCTGATGAAAGTCTGTCGCGCGCGCGTGATCCCGCTTTTCCCGGTCTACGACGGCAAAACGCATCGTCTCGATGTGCTGGTCCGCCCGCCGATGGATGATCTGATGGACGCCGATGACGTGACGCTGGCGCGCCGCATGAACGAAGAAGTGGAGCATTTTGTCGGTCCGCATCCGGAGCAATACGCCTGGATCCTGAAGCTTCTGAAAACGCGCAAAGAGGGCGAAACCGAGCCGTATCGCCGCAAAGATATTTACCCCAAATAAAAAGCCGCTCGTGGCGAGCGGCTTATCTTTTCACATAAAGGGGCGCTGGCCCCTTTTTTATGCGCTTAGTCGACGGTCAGCACGCGGGTGGTGTTGGTGCTGCCGGTGGTGCCCATCATGTCGCCCTGGGTGACGATAACCAGATCGCCGGTCACCAGATAGCCTTTATCGCGCAGCAGATTAACCGCATCCTGCGCCGCCGCCACGCCGTCGTTGGCGCTGTCGAAATAGACCGGCGTCACGCCGCGATAGAGCGCGGTGAGGTTCAGGGTGCGCTCGTGGCGGGACATCGCGAAAATCGGCAGACCGGAGCTGATACGGGACGTCATCAGCGCGGTACGGCCTGATTCGGTCATGGTGATAATCGCGCTGACGCCTTTCAGGTGGTTGGCGGCATACATTGCGGACATCGCAATGGCTTCTTCGACGTTATCAAACTCGACGTCCAGACGGTGTTTGGAGACGTTAATGCTCGGGATCTTCTCCGCGCCGAGGCAGACGCGCGCCATCGCAGAAACGGTTTCCGCCGGGTACTGGCCCGCCGCCGTTTCAGCGGAAAGCATCACGGCGTCGGTGCCGTCCAGCACGGCGTTCGCCACGTCCATGACTTCCGCACGGGTCGGCATCGGGTTGGTAATCATCGACTCCATCATCTGGGTCGCGGTGATGACGGCACGATTCAGCTTACGGGCACGACGAATCAGGGTTTTCTGGATGCCTACCAGTTCCGGATCGCCGATTTCAACGCCCAGATCGCCGCGCGCCACCATCACGACGTCAGACGCCAGAATGATGTCATCCATCGCTTCATTGCTGCATACCGCTTCGGCGCGCTCGACTTTGGCGCAGATTTTCGCGTCGCAGCCCGCGTCGCGCGCCAGGCGGCGAGCGTAGTTGAGATCTTCGCCGCAGCGCGGGAAGGAGACGGCCAGATAATCCACGCCGATTTTCGCCGCGGTGATGATGTCCGCTTTGTCTTTTTCGGTCAGCGCTTCCGCAGAGAGACCGCCGCCCAGCTTGTTAATGCCTTTGTTGTTGGAAAGCGGGCCGCCCACGGTCACTTCGGTGAACACTTTCATGCCCTGAACGTCCAGCACTTTCAGCTGCACGCGGCCATCATCCAGCAGCAGGATGTCGCCTGGCACTACGTCCGCCGGCAGGCCTTTATAGTCGATACCGACTTTTTCTTTATCGCCTTCGCCTTTGCCGAGATTGGCGTCCAGCAGGAATTTATCGCCGATGTTTAAGAAAACTTTGCCTTCTTTAAAGGTAGAGACGCGGATCTTCGGCCCCTGAAGGTCGCCAAGGATAGCGACGTGACGTCCCAGTCTGGCCGCTATCTCGCGAACTTTATCCGCGCGAAGCTGGTGATCTTCCGGCGTCCCGTGCGAGAAGTTCATGCGTACAACGTTCGCGCCGGCGGCGATGATTTTTTCCAGGTTATTATCGCGGTCGGTAGCCGGGCCTAACGTGGTAACGATTTTGGTTCTGCGAAGCCGTCTGGACATGTATTACTCCGTTGACTGAAACAACTTTGGTGTTGCGTGAACAAAAATTCGGCGCGGTGGCCTGTTTCGAAAGAGACACAAACCATAACCGAATGGCTTTATAAGTTACAACTTTGTTATCAATATGCTTACTGGTCGTCAGAGATCAGCAAGCTCTTATCAAAACGCGATTCCTTGAGCGCTTCTTTGACTCGCTTCAAGTTATCCCGGAATTTTGCGCCGCGGCGCAGCGTAAAGCCGGTCGCCAGCACGTCGATGACGGTCAGCTGGGCGAGCCGCGACACCATCGGCATATAGATGTCGGTATCTTCCGGCACGTCCAGCAGAAGCGCGAGACTCGCCTCGCGGGCGAGCGGCGACCCGCGCGAGGTGATGGCGAGTACCAGCGCATCGTTGTCACGGGCGAGCCGCGCCAGCTCAACGAGGCTTTTGGTGCGCCCGGTATGGGAAATCAGTACCACCACGTCATCAGGGCCGCCGTTCATGCAGCTCATGCGCTGTACCACGATATCTTCGGAATAGACCACCGGCACGTTAAAGCGAAAAAACTTATTCATCGCGTCATGCGCCACGGCCGCCGACGAGCCCAGGCCGAAAAAGGCGATTTTCTTCGCCTGGGTAAGCATATCCACCGCGCGGTTCACCGTCGCCATATCAAGCGACTGACGTACGTGATCGAGGCTCGCCATCGCCGACTCGAAAATTTTGCTGGTGTAGGCTTCGACGCTGTCATCTTCATCGACATTGCGATTCACATATGGCGTGCCGTTGGCGAGACTCTGGGCGAGATGCAGTTTAAAATCAGGAAAGCCTTTGGTATCGAGGCTGCGGCAGAAACGATTGACGGTCGGCTCGCTCACGCCCGCCTCGCTTGCGAGCGTCGCGATACTGGAGTGAATCGCCTGTGAAGGCGATTCAAGGATCACTTCGGCGACTTTACGTTCAGATTTACTCAGATGTTCCAGTTGCGACTGGATCTTTTCCAGCATGTTCATTGCTAACATGTAACCTGCAGAGAAAGTCATTTCACACGATTGGGAAACAACGATTAGTTTTATCAAGAATATACTCCTGATAGTCACGGCACGTGCCCGCGCTGACAGACAATGTTGTTGTTTTTTTTCATAACATGATCGCTGTCTGATTTTGTTATGAGAGCTGTGGCGGAAAAAGCGCCAGTCGCGCGCAACCGCCCGGTTTGTCAGCGATAAACGCGGCAAATGGCGCGTTAGTAACCGGTGCCAGATGCACAGGAGTATCCTGAAAGACGTAAAAGCAGTAGAGTGCAGTGTAAGAAAATTACAATGATGACCTGTCCCTGAAGGGATTGCGAAACGAGGAGAAAGACATGGCGGTAACGCAAACAGCGCAGGCGTGCGACCTGGTAATTTTCGGCGCCAAAGGCGATCTGGCGCGCCGAAAACTGTTGCCTTCCCTTTATCAGCTCGAAAAAGCGGGGCAAATCCACCCTGACACCCGTATTCTGGGGGTGGGCCGTGCGGACTGGGATAAAAAAGCCTATACCAGCGTCGTCCGTGAAGCGCTTGAAACCTTCATGAAAGAGAAGATCGACGAAACCCTGTGGGAAACCTTAAGCGGCCGTCTCGATTTCTGTAATCTCGACGTGAACGATACTTCGGCGTTTACGCGTCTTGGCAAAATGCTTGACCAGAAAAACCGCGTCACCATCAATTATTTCGCGATGCCGCCAAGCACCTTCGGCGCCATCTGCGACGGGCTGGGTGCGGCGAAGCTCAACGCCAAACCGGCGCGTGTAGTGATGGAAAAACCGCTCGGCACGTCGCTTGAAACCTCCCGCGAAATCAACGACCAGGTCGGTAAATATTTCGAAGAGTGCCAGGTTTATCGTATCGACCACTATCTCGGTAAAGAGACGGTGCTGAACCTGCTGGCGCTGCGCTTTGCCAACTCCCTGTTCGTCAATAACTGGGACAACCGCACTATCGATCACGTGGAAATCACCGTGGCCGAAGAGGTGGGCATCGAAGGCCGCTGGGGGTATTTCGATCAGGCGGGCCAGATGCGCGACATGATCCAGAACCACCTGCTGCAAGTCCTCTGCATGATAGCGATGTCGCCGCCGTCTGATCTGACCGCCGACAGCATCCGCGATGAAAAAGTAAAAGTGCTGAAATCCCTGCGCCGCATCGATCGCACCAACGTGCGTGAGAAGACGGTGCGCGGCCAGTACACTGCCGGTTTCGCCCAGGGCAAAAAAGTGCCGGGCTACCTGGAAGAAGAGGGCGCGAACAAAACCAGCCATACCGAAACGTTTGTCGCTATCCGTGTTGATATCGATAACTGGCGCTGGGCGGGCGTGCCGTTCTACCTGCGTACCGGTAAACGTCTGCCGGCCAAGTGCTCTGAAGTCGTGGTCTATTTCAAAACCCCGGAACTCAACCTGTTTAAAGAGTCCTGGCAGGAGCTGCCGCAGAACAAGCTGACCATCCGCCTGCAGCCGGACGAGGGCGTGGATATCCAGGTGCTGAACAAAGTGCCGGGCCTTGATCACAAGCATAATCTGCAAACCACCAAGCTGGATCTGAGCTACTCGGAAACCTTCAACGAAAGCCATCTGGCGGACGCTTACGAGCGCCTGCTGCTGGAAACTATGCGCGGCATTCAGGCGCTGTTTGTACGTCGCGATGAAGTGGAAGAAGCCTGGAAATGGGTCGATTCCATCACCGAAGCGTGGGCGGCGGATAACGATGCGCCGAAGCCGTATCAGGCGGGCACCTGGGGGCCTGTCGCGTCCGTGGCGATGATCACCCGCGATGGCCGTTCCTGGAGCGAATTCGAGTAATCAACCACAACGGAGTGCTGTTACTTTACCGGTAACATGATCCGGAACAGTTGTTGTGTAAAAAATTCCATTTTCAAGCCCCGTCTGGATTCACCAGCGGGGCTTTTTTCATTACACTGCCTGAAGCGATTTTGCTCCTGAGAGGCGCGGCTGGCGCGTGTACGTGAAAACCCTGCGGTATTGCGCAACGCAAAACGGGCGGCCTCAGCAGATACCAGAGAGGAATTTTTATGCATCCAAAATTGTTACGGGTAACACAGCGCATCACCGAACGCTCCCGCGCCACGCGTGAAGCCTACGTGGCGCGCATCGGGCAGGCGAAAAGCCAGACCGTCCATCGCGCAAGCCTCGCCTGCGGCAACCTGGCCCACGGTTTCGCCGCCTGTCAGCCGGATGACAAAGCGGCGCTGAAAAGCCTGCTGCGTAACAATATCGGCATTATTACTTCCTATAACGACATGCTCTCCGCGCACCAGCCTTACGAAAACTACCCGCAGCAGATCCGCGAGGCGCTGCACAGCGTCGGTGCCGTGGCGCAGGTGGCGGGCGGCGTACCGGCGATGTGCGACGGCGTAACGCAGGGGCAGGACGGCATGGAGCTGTCGCTGCTGAGCCGCGAAGTTATCGCGATGTCGGCGGCAGTGGGGCTCTCGCACAATATGTTCGACGGCGCGCTCTATCTCGGCGTGTGCGATAAAATCGTGCCAGGGCTGGTGATGGCGGCGCTCTCGTTCGGGCATCTGCCCGCCGTGTTTATCCCGTCCGGCCCGATGTCGAGCGGCCTGCCGAATAAAGAGAAAGTGCGCATTCGCCAGCTCTACGCCGAAGGCAAGGTGGATCGCACGGCGCTGCTGGAATCCGAGGCGGCCTCTTATCATGAACCGGGCACCTGTACCTTCTATGGCACCGCCAACACCAACCAGATGGTGATTGAATTTATGGGGATGCAGCTGCCGGGCTCCTCGTTTGTCCACCCGGACGCGCCGCTGCGTCAGGCGCTGACCGCCGCCGCCGCGCGTCAGGTGACGCGCCTGACCGGCAACGGCAACGAGTGGATGCCGCTTGGCAAACTGGTAGATGAAAAAGTGGTGGTTAACGGCATCGTGGCGCTGCTCGCGACCGGCGGCTCCACGAACCACACCATGCATCTGGTGGCGATGGCGCGCGCGGCGGGCATTATCATTAACTGGGACGACTTCTCCGAGCTCTCCGAGGCGGTGCCGCTGCTGGCGCGTCTCTACCCGAACGGCCCGGCGGATATCAACCACTTCCAGGCCGCTGGCGGCGTGCCGGTGCTGATGCGCGAGCTGCTGAAAGGCGGCCTGCTGCATGAGGATGTCAACACTGTGGCGGGCTTTGGCCTTGCGCGCTATACCCAGGAGCCGTGGCTCGACAATGGCGAACTCGCCTGGCGCGACGGGGCGCAGGCCTCGCTTGATGACGCGATTATCGCCACGCTTGATAAACCGTTCTCGCAGCACGGCGGCACCAAAGTGCTGAGCGGCAACCTCGGCCGCGCGGTGATGAAAACCTCCGCCGTGCCGGTGGAAAACCAGGTGGTGGAAGCGCCTGCCGTGGTGTTTGAGAGCCAGCATGACGTCCTGCCTGCCTTTGAAGCCGGGCAGCTGGATCGCGACTGCGTCGTGGTGGTGCGCCATCAGGGGCCAAAAGCGAACGGGATGCCAGAATTACATAAACTTATGCCGCCGCTTGGTGTATTATTGGACCGCTGTTTCAAAATTGCATTGGTCACGGACGGTCGCCTTTCCGGCGCGTCGGGGAAAGTGCCTTCGGCCATCCACGTGACGCCTGAGGCTTACGACGGCGGTCTGCTCGCGAAAGTGCGCGACGGCGATATCATCCGCGTCAACGGCCAGACCGGCGAACTGACGCTGCTGGTGGATGACGCCGAGCTGGCGCGCCGCGAGCCGTACCACCCGGATCTCAGCGCCCAGCGCGTGGGAACGGGGCGCGAGCTGTTCGGCGCGCTGCGTGAAAAACTGTCCGGGGCGGAGCAGGGCGCGACCTGCATCGATTTTTAACTATCAGGTGCGCAGGCGCGCACCATACCCTCTTTAAAATGGCGGGAGAGATCCACAGATGAAAAACTGGAAAACGAGTGCCGAGCAGATCCTGAAAAGCGGTCCGGTCGTGCCGGTGATTGTGATTAACAAGCTGGAGCACGCGGTCCCGATGGCGAAGGCGCTGCTGGCAGGCGGTGTTCGCGTGCTGGAAGTGACGCTGCGCACCGCGTGTGCGATGGACGCTATCCGCGCGATTGCCAAAGAAGTGCCGGAAGCCATTATCGGCGCAGGCACCGTGCTGAACGCGCAGCAGCTTAAAGAGGTTACCGACGCGGGCGCGCAGTTCGCCATCAGTCCTGGCCTTACCGAGCCGCTGCTGAAAGCCGCGACCGAAGGCACTATCCCGCTGATCCCGGGCATCAGCACCGTGTCTGAGCTAATGCTGGGCATGGATTACGGCCTGAAAGAATTCAAATTTTTCCCGGCGGAAGCCAACGGCGGCACCAAAGCGTTGCAGGCCATCGCAGGCCCGTTCTCCCAGGTGCGTTTCTGCCCGACCGGCGGCATTTCGCCTGCCAACTACCGTGATTACCTGGCGCTGAAAAGCGTGCTGTGCATCGGCGGCTCCTGGCTGGTGCCGGCAGATGCGATGGAAGCGGGCGACTGGGATCGCATCACAAAACTGGCGCGCGAAGCCGTAGAAGGCGCGCAGTAAGTTTTCGCGCAAGCGAATACAAGCGCGCCGCCTGAGAGGGCGGCGCGTTTTTTTTAGCCTTTCACCGTCACACTCGCGGCAGAGGCGGTAGCGCGCGCGACGGCGTCGTCAATCGTCTCGCCGGTGGCGAGCGCCACGCCGAGGCGGCGTGAGCCGTCAATCTCCGGCTTCCCGAACAGACGCAGCTGCAACCCCGCGCCGAGCGCGCCGGACAGCGCGCCAAATTTCACGTCATCGCTTGTAAGCGTCGGCAGGATCACCGCTGACGCCGCCGGACCATACTGGCGAATGCCGCCTACCGGCAGACCGAGAAACGCGCGCACGTGTAGCGCGAATTCAGAGAGATCCTGCGAGATAAGCGTCACCATGCCGGTATCGTGCGGGCGCGGCGACACTTCGCTGAATACCACTTCGTCGCCGCAGACAAACAGCTCCACGCCGAACAGACCGTAGCCGCCGAGCGCCTCGACCACCTTCTGCGCAATCTCATGAGCGCGCGCGAGCGCCACGTCGCTCATCTGCTGCGGCTGCCAGGACTCGCGGTAGTCGCCATCTTCCTGACGATGACCGATGGGCGCGCAAAAATGGACGCCGTCCACGGCGCTGACGGTAAGCAGCGTGATTTCAAAATCAAACTTCACAACACCTTCGACAATGACTTCGCCCGCGCCTGCGCGGCCGCCCTGCTGGGCGTACTGCCAGGCGGCATCCAGCGCATCGGCGCTGCGGATATAGCTCTGGCCTTTGCCGGAGGAGCTCATCACCGGTTTGACGATGCAGGGCAGGCCAATCTGCGCCACCGCCTCGCGAAACTGCGTTTCGTTATCGGCGAAGCGGTAGGCGGAGGTCGGCAGGCCGAGTTCTTCTGCCGCGAGCCGACGAATGCCCTCGCGGTTCATGGTCAGACGCGCGGCGCGGGCAGTTGGCACCACGCGCTGGCCCTGCTGCTCAAGCTCGACCAGCATGTCGGTGGCGATCGCTTCGATTTCCGGCACGATAAAATCTGGCATCTCCTGCGCCACTAAATTTTTCAGCGCCGTGCCGTCGAGCATGTTGATAACGTGACTGCGGTGCGCCACCTGCATGGCGGGCGCATCGGCGTAGCGGTCAACCGCAATCACTTCAATGCCCAGACGCTGGCACTCAATAGCGACTTCTTTTCCCAGTTCCCCTGAACCGAGCAGCATCACGCGGGTTGCTGACGGGCGCAGAGCGGTTCCTAACATAGCCATGGCTGCTTTCCTGCTGTGTGAAATTCTCGCCGCAGTATATACGAAAACGTTTGCTTTGCGCAGCGCGCGCCGTTTGCATTTTATTTCCGACAGGGTTATACTGTATATAAATACAGTAACGGGAGTTGCATCATGGCGGTAGAAATCAAATACGTCGTAATCCGTGAGGGTGTGGAAAAAATGTCATTTGCCAGTAAAAAGGAAGCCGACGCCTGGGACAAAATGCTCGATTTAGCCGAAGCTCTGGAAGGCTGGCTGGGGCAGGCACCTGTCGGTTTTGCGGAAGGTCAGGTTGAACAGCTGGCGCTGTGGATGGCGGAACAGAAAGACAACCTCAGCACTATCGTGCGCACCGGTCGTCTGCCGCAGGAAACCAGCGAGCAGACCGACGATGCGCCACCGCCTGCTCAGGAAGACGCGGCTGAAGGCGAAGAGGGCGCCGTCGCGCTGCACAGCGCGCGCAAACGCACCAAAGCGGCCTGATTTTCCCCTGTGCTGTGCCGCTGCCCTTCACTGAGGCAGCGGTGCGGTGTCTGGCGCACGGGTACTGGCGTCAGTGCGGCGCATTCCTTAGCAGGGGGAGCGCGCCAGCGTTGCTGGTAAATCGGCGGAATATCCTGTGCTGTCTGCTGTCTGCTGTCTGCTGTCTGCTGTCTGCGGTCTGCTGCCCTCAACCTTTATCTTACTCACGCTAAAATCTCCCCACCTTTATCCCTTGATTTTGTAGGGTCCCCTTGCGCTTCGCTGTTTTTGTACCAGACTTTTTTCATCACCCGTCTTCGGAGAAGCACGATGAAAAAAACAGCAGGAGCCCTGATTTCTTTTGCCTTACTTGCCGCCGCGACGACGGCGCAGGCGGACGATCCGCGCAAAGTCCCGTTCCCGAAATGCGAAGGTATGACGGCGGAAGGCATTGCCGCGAGCGTCAAGCGCGACTATCTGCAAAACCGCATCGTCAAGTGGGCCGACGACCAGAAAACGCTGGGCCAGGCCGATCCGGTCGCCTGGATCAACACCAAAGACATCACCGGTAAAGACGACAAATGGACCGTACCGCTTACCGTGCGCGGTAAAAACGCCGATATCCATTATCAGGTGAGGGTCGACTGCGCCGCCGGTGAAGCGCACTACCAGCATTAAGCCTCTGCGGCCCGCGATGAGCGGGCCGCGTCTTTTCCCTTCCTTGCCGTTCCCGACACATCTTGACGTCCACTCGCTTACGCTTGGGTGATCACTCATCAGCGCAGAGGAATATTATGAGCAACTGGTTAACACAGCTTCAGTCAATGCTGGGGCAAAGCGGCGCGGGAACGTCATCCGGCACGTCGGGGATTCAGGACGCGCTGCGCTCGAAAGGGCTAAGCAAACTCCTTTCTCCCGGCGCGCTCGGCGGCCTGGCCGGGCTGCTGGTCGCGAGCAAATCATCGCGCAAGCTGCTGGCGAAATATGGCGGCGGCGCGCTGCTGGTGGGCGGCGGTGCCGTCGCCGGCACGGTGCTGTGGAATAAGTACAAGGACAAGATTCGCGCGGCGCACCAGGATGAGCCGCAGTATGGCCAGCAGCAGACCCCGCTCGACAGGCGCGCGGAGCGGTTAGTTCTCGCGCTGGTGTTCGCCGCGAAAAGCGACGGGCATATCGACGATCGCGAGCGCGCGGCGATTGAAAGCCAGCTGCGCGACGCGGGTATTGAGGAGCAAGGCCGCGTGCTGGTGGAGCAGGCTATTAACCAGCCGCTCGACCCGATGCGTCTCGCCGCCGACGTGAAAAATGAAGAAGAGGCGCTGGAGCTCTATTTCCTGAGCTGTGCGGCCATTGATGTCGACCATTTTATGGAGCGCAGCTATCTGCAGGCGCTTGGCGACGCACTTAAAATCCCGCAGGAGGTGCGAGAAGAGATCGAGCGCGACATCCAGCAGGAGAAAAAAGCGCTGCCGGGATAAGCAGATAATGCGATAAAACGGCATGTTTCGCTTGCAACGCGCGCGGGTTTTGCCACCCTTACAGTGTGTTAAACAAAAAGAACAGCGACATGCCACCGAAAGCGAAACCGATCCCTTACGCCATCACACAGCATGGCGATACCCGCATCGACAACTACTACTGGCTGCGTGACGATACGCGCTCGCAGCCGGAAGTACTGGATTATCTGCACCAGGAAAATGACTACGGGCGACGCGTGATGTCTACGCAAAGCGCGCTGGAAGAGCGGCTGCTCTCGGAGATGGTCAGCCGCATTCCGCCGCGCGACGTCTCGGCGCCGTACATCAAAAACGGGTATCGTTACCGGCAGATCTATGAAACTGGCTGCGAATATGCCATCTACCAGCGCCAGTCGGTGATCCACAGCGAATGGGAAGAATGGGATGTGCTGCTCGATGGCAACAAACGCGCCGCCCACAGCGAATTCTATACGCTCGGCGGGATGGACATTGCGCCGGACAACCGCGTGATGGCGGTGGCGGAAGACTTTCTGTCACGCCGCCAGTACGGGCTGCGCTTTTGCAATCTCGAAACCGGCCAGTGGTACCCGGAGGTACTGGAGAACGTCTCGGCGAGTTTTGTCTGGGCGAACGACTCCCGCACGCTCTATTACGTGCGCAAACATCCGGTGACGCTGCTGCCGTATCAGATCTGGCGTCACACGCTCGATACCGCCGCAGACCAGGATGAGCTGGTGTATGAAGAAAAAGACGAGACGTTCTACGTCAGCCTCTATAAAACTACCTCGCAGAATTTTATTCTGATTTTCCTCGGCAGCGCCACGACCACGGAAGTGCTGCTGGTGGACGCCGACCTGCCCGATGCGCCGCCGCTGAGCTTCTTGCCGCGCCGTAAGGATCACGAGTACAGCGTTGATCACTTCCAGCACATGTTTTATATCCGCTCCAACCGCGCCGGTAAAAACTTCGGGCTCTATCGCAGCCGGGTGCGCGATGAGGCGCGCTGGGAAGAGATTATTCCGGCGCGCGAGCACATCATGCTGGAGGGCTTTACGCTCTTCGCCGACTGGCTGGTAGTGGAGGAGCGCCAGCGCGGCCTCACCAGCCTGCGGCAAATCAACCGCAGCACCCACGAATCGCTCGGCATCGCCTTTGACGATCCGGCGTATGTCACCTGGGTTGCCTATAACCCGGAGCCGGAAACGTGCAAACTGCGCTACGGCTATTCGTCAATGACTATGCCGGATACGCTGTTTGAGCTGAACATGGAGACCGGCGAGCGCCGGGTACTGAAGCAGACTGAAGTAGCGGGCTTTGATGCCAGCAATTATCAAAGCGAACATGTGTGGATCACGGCGCGCGACGGCGTCGAGGTGCCGGTGTCGCTCGTCTGGCATAAAGATCATTTCCGTAAAGGGAAAAATCCGCTGCTGGTCTACGGCTATGGCTCCTACGGCACCTGTATCGACGCCGATTTCAGCGCCAGCCGCTTAAGCCTGCTCGATCGCGGTTTTGTCTACGCTATCGCCCACGTGCGCGGCGGCGGCGAACTCGGCCAGCAGTGGTACGAAGAAGGGAAGTTCCTCAAGAAGAAAAACACGTTTAACGATTATCTGGACGTCTGCGATGCGCTGCTGGCGCAGGGTTACGGCGACCCGGATTATCTCTTCGGCATGGGCGGCAGCGCGGGCGGCATGCTCATGGGCACGGCGATTAACGAGCGTCCTGAGCTGTTTCGCGGCGTCATCGCCCAGGTGCCGTTTGTCGATGTCGTCACCACAATGCTCGATGAATCGATCCCGCTCACGACGGGTGAGTTCGAAGAGTGGGGCAACCCGGCGGATGAGATTTACTATCACTATATGAAAAGCTATAGCCCCTACGACCAGGTGAGCGCGCAGCGTTATCCGCATCTGCTGGTGACGACCGGTCTGCACGATTCCCAGGTGCAGTACTGGGAGCCTGCGAAATGGGTGGCGAAGCTGCGCGAGCTGAAAACTGATAATAACCTGCTGTTGCTCTGTACCGATATGGATTCGGGGCACGGCGGGAAGTCTGGGCGCTTCAAGTCGTATGAAGGGGTGGCGATGGAGTACGCCTTTCTGATTGGGCTGGCCCAGGGCACGCTGCCGCCGGACCAGCTGGCGGATTAATCGTTATCCAGATAGTGCTTTAACGTCAGGCGTAGATCCGGGTTGAGTTGCTTGACGTTATTGAGCATCCAGCGCAGATAGCCCGGATCGCGCCCGGCGATGTCCGCCACCGGCTCGCCGCGGTATTTACCGAACGGTAGCGTGGCGATAAGCTGCGGGCGACCGGTAATGTTGACCATCTCTTCGGGCGTCCAGCCGGACACTTTCATTATCTCCAACAGCAGCGCCGCGGTGATGTAGCAGTCAAACAGCGCGCGGTGGTGGTGCAGCCCCGGCGGCGTCTCCACCTGCAACTTCAGCGACTTATAGAGCCCCATATTGCTGTAGCGGATACCCGGCCACAGGCGGCGCGCCAGCTTGACGGTGCAAATCCACTCGCCTGGCATTTCGGGCAGCACTTTGCGATCGAAGCTCGCGTTGTGCGCCACATACCATGGGCTGCCGTGGTAGCGCGGGATTACGTCCTCGATATAAGGCTTATCCGCGACCATTGCCTCGGTAATTTTGTGTATCGCCATTGCCTGATGGCTGATAGGGCGGTCCGGGCGCACCAGATCGCTCATCGGGTTCACGATGGCGCCGTCGATAATATCGACCGACGCCACTTCGACCACGCCGCCCTGCAGTCCGCAGGTTTCGGTATCAATAATTCGTAGCATAGACGCTCCGCCGGAAGGGAAAACGGACGCCCGCCGTGCGACTGCGCAGGCGCGGCGGGCGAGGCAGAAAGGGAATTATTTCACTTTCGGCTCGTAGGGCAGGCGAGAGAGGTTCACCGACGCGAGGCGATGCGCTATCAGGCGCTCGCGAAACCAGTCGCGCAAATGGGCAGGCTGTTCGCGCTCAACGGCTTCGGCGATGACCGGCATGTTGTAGCGCTCTTTAAAAGCCACGCCGGAGGCCGCCAGATCGACGTTCACTTTATCCATCTCTTCCTGCGGAAGTTGGGCAAGGTTCTGGTTCATGGTGTGCTCCTGTTAATCGCCGTGAAGGTACTGCGCTGCGCGCCGGATGACAAGTCTTATGTGGCGGGAAGTGCCCTCGCGGCTCGACTTGCCATCAGCGCAAGGGTATTCTTGCGCCTGATTTATAGTAAAAAGGAATGATTCATATGGCACTGTTCCCCGCACGTTTTTGTCGTGCGCTGGCGCTTGTCGCCGCCGTCATGACCGCGCCTGGCGTCTGGGCGCATGCTCACCTTAAACAGCAACAGCCCGCCGCGAACGCGACCGTCGCCACGTCGCCCGAGGCGCTGACGTTAACCTTTTCCGAAGGCATCGAACCGGCATTCAGCGGCGTGACGCTGACCGGCCCTGGGGGCAAAACGCTGAAAACCGGCGCGGTCAAACGCGCGCCGAACGACGATAAACAGCTGGTCGCGCCGCTTGCCGCACCGCTGGCGAGTGGTGAATACCAGGTCCAGTGGCATGTGGTGTCGGTGGACGGCCATAAAACCAAAGGCAGCTACCGCTTTAGCGTGAAGTAACGCCGTGCTGGAATGGAGTTATGTGGCGCTGCGCTTTACGCATGTCGCGGCGCTGATGCTCGGCGCGGGCGGGGCGCTCTACACCGCGTTGTTGACGCCGGGTGCGCTCGGGCAAGCGTTAGCGCCGCGCCTGCGCGGCCTGTGGCGGGTTACGGCGGTCATGGCGGCGTTCAGCGCCATCGCGATTTTCGCAGTGCAGGCGGGGCTGATGGGCGATGGCCCGGCGGATAGCCTGCGCCCGGCCATCTGGCAGGCGATGTTATCGACCCGCTTTGGCGCCGTCTGGCTGTGGCAGATTGTCCTCGCGCTGGTAACGCTGCCGTGCGCGTTTTTGCTGCCGCGGCGCGGTGGGCTGCTGCTCGCGGCGTTCTGCGCGCAGCTGGCGCTGCTTGCAGGCGTCGGGCACGGCGCGATGCACGAAGGGCTGACCGGCGCGCTCCAGCGGCTCTGCTACGCGCTGCATGTGCTGTGCGCGGCCTGGTGGTTCGGCGGTCTCTGGCCGCTGTTGCGGCTGATGCATATGGCGAAAGATGCCGCATGGCGCGCCGACGCCATTACCGCCATGATGCGCTTTTCGCGCTACGGGCATCTCGCGGTGGCGGGCGTTATCGCGACGGGCGTCGTGAACAGTGTGCTTATCCTCGGCACCGCGTGGCCTGCGGGCAGCGGCTATGTCCGGATGCTGGCGTTTAAAATCGCGCTGGTGGCGGTGATGGTGGCGATAGCCCTGGTTAACCGCTATGTGCTGGTGCCGAAATTTTCACGTCAGGCGATGGCGCAACGCCGTTTTATCCTGATGACAAAACTGGAGGTGGCGCTCGGAGCGCTGGTGCTGATAAGCGTCAGCCTGTTCGCCACCTGGGAACCTTTTTAACTGGTGAGAAAAAAATGAAGAAATCGCTGCTTGCGCTGCTGATGCTCTCCTGTTCCGGCATGGCCCTCGCCGCGCCGCAGATTATTACGGTCAGCCGCTATGAAATCGGCAAAGACAAATGGGCATTCAACCGTGAAGAAGTGATGCTTGCCTGCCGTCCGGGCGACGCGCTGTTTGCCATTAACCCGAGCACGCTGATGCAATATCCGCTGAATGATATTGCGGAAAAACAGCTGGCGCAGGGCAAAGTGACGGGGCAGCCGATTTCGGTTATCCAGATTGACGACCCGGCGCATCCGGGCCAGAAGATGAGCCTCGCGCCGTTTATCGAGCGTGCGCAAAAACTCTGCTGATTTCCCGCCTGGCATAAAAAAACCGCAGCGCTTCTTACCGAATGCTGCGGTTTTTCTTTTTTATTGACGTGTCAGGCGCTTTTTACCGCGACTTTCGGCGTGGACTGGAAAAGCTGCTGTCGTCATCTATTCTTAAATGGCAAGGCGACTGAGCCTGCATTAATGCCAACTTTTAGCGCACGGCTCTATCCCAAGAGCCATTTCCCTGGACCGAATACAGGAATCGTATTCGGTCTTTTTTTATATCATTATTTTATAAGGTTTTTTTCGCCACTAACACGAAAAACCCCGAAAATCACTCGAACATTCCATATCCTGTCTAAACCATAACATACTCTGCACCGCGTGCGTCCAGGTATTTTTTGGTCATTGATAAATTCTTATGGCCGAGCAATCGCTGTGCAAATTCCTCTCCATACTCTACCTCATATAGCCTGCCAGAGAGGCTCCTTATCTCATGGAAAGAAGGAGGGTTGGGGCCAAACCTCAGGCTGGTAGAATCGCGAGTGTCAGCAAATGCCTGCGTGAGTGCGTCAGGAGTTAGTTGTCCTGGCTTTCTTCCTCCCCGTCTCACCGGCGAATAGAGCATGAAAACAGAAGGGTTATTAACACGGCAGCGCTCGATCACCTCCTGTAACACCAGCCCGGCTGCGTTCAGTTTCAAATCAAGCGGGATAGCCAGTTTATGACCAGTTTTCTCCTGCGTTACAAATAGCCGTCCTTCTTTTACATCGCAGAACCGTAAAAGAGAAATGTCCTCTCGCCGTTGTCCGGTAACAAGCGCGAGATCACAGGCATTGGCTGCCCATTCGGAATGGGATGAAGCCGCCTGGCGGATTACGTTGAAGTGTTCAAGAAGAAGTCGCTCACGCTTAACCTTCGGGGTTGGCGTTCTTGTTGGCTCTGCCGGGTTCCTGTCAATATGACCTTCAACAATAGCCTCCCTGAAAATGTCCATCAAAACAGATCTGAAACCTGACGCCATGCTCTTTTTATGGCAGACAATGTAGGATTCCAGAAATGATGCGATGTCTTTTGTTGTGACAGAGGCGAGGGCGATTTTTCCAAACTCTGCCTTTATGGTGGCAATCTGGTTACGCCTGACCTTCATCGTGTTTGGTTTCAGTTCGCGCCGCGCCAAAATTACCGCGTAACGCTCCAGCCATGCAGTCACTGTGAATGTGGGCACGTCTTTGATGCGATCCAATAGAGATGAAGACAGATAATTCTGGTCGATGTAATTATTGGCTTCGATGGCTTGGGCGACGGCGTCCTTGCGGTCAATTCGCCCAAGGGAAATCTCTTGGCCCGTCATCGGATTGCGCCAGCTGAAAAGTCTGTCTCTTTTACGATAGGTCAGGTTACGGGGCAGGTTAGCGTCGTAACGAACTGGCCTTTTCGCCATGAGTAAGTCTCTCCAGTAAAGTACCGCCGCAAGGCAGATTTGGGGTTTTTGGTTTTATGCGGAGGTTCTTCTTGCGCGGGTCCACATAGATAGCGTCAGGCTGAACTTTGTATTCCTTCCCGTGCAGCTCCGGCGCCGGGTAAATGCGTCCTTCCCGTGTCCATCGACGCAGGGTAGAAAGCGAAGGGGGAGTCGTGTAGACCTCAGCAGCCCATTCCTGCAGGTTGAGAAGTTTTGCCATGAGAACTCCTTAGCCGCCAGGCATTATAAGCGTGGCCGCGTTTACGTGTTGATTATTCAGAATCAGGTAAAAATAAGCCCGACGCGAGGCCGGGCAAAAGGGATAACGGAGCGGTGTGTTTGCACCTAATAGACAGTCCATAAATGGCTTTCAGGTGTGTTATTCATAATGCTTAAGAGTGTTATTCCTGTGTGGTTCTACGCTCACTGTGAAAAACTGCTGATAGATCAATATTACTCCCCGCGTATCGAATGTTCTCTTTCCGGGCTTCTTGTCCATGATGAAAGTAAGTAAGAAAGTAATGGCCGAATCGAGGATTTCATTTCACTAATGTTAAGTTACTAACATGTTGCCATTGAGTTTGGTTACGATTTACAGTTTCACTTAAAACTGCATGACGGCATGAATTACTACCATATATGACAGTTGATTCAAAAAAATCAGTCATGCTATGCTTTAGTCGCGGTCATTAAGGAATGATAGAAAAATAAGAATAACGCAATAAGCATTAAAACGGTTTTCATAGCTCTAAGGGTTTTATCATGTCTCAAGAACCAACTGCTGGCCAAGTATTCTGTGGAATTCTTCTTTTCTTTATTGCAGCTCTTCCACTTGCAGGTATTGGCATTGCAATGCTAATAATGGCCCAAGGTATTGAAAGATGGTCAGGATTAGTATTCATAGCTTTTGCTTTTGGTATTTGCCAAAGCATTTGGGGTAAGTTATCTGCTAAATAGTAGATCATAATAAAAAGCAGGATAATAATCCTGCTTTTTACTACTTTAAATTCCCCCAGAGATTACGTCCGACTCCTTTTGCATCTTCTTTATTCAATGCTTCCTTGACAAGTGTTGCACGCTTTCTTTCCATAATCATTCGTTCCTCGTTCTTTTAAAGCATCCTCTTATACTTATTCCTCAGTTCGATAACACTGACAATCCACTCACGTCTGACAGCCTGAAACGGCAGCACGCCGCGGCGCCGGGATATCCTCGCCGCATTCCGCGCAATGCTCAGCTGATACGGCGTTGCGGTTGATGCGTACGTTCGCCAGCGCCACCTGCATATTTTGCTCTACTAGATCGTTGGCTTGATCAATGAGTTCTGCAATAACGTTCTTTCTCTTCTTTGGTCGCGTAGCGCCAGGTATAGCCACGATGGCTTTTAGCCCGTCCACTGATCGCTTCTTTGTTTAAAACCCGGAGCGTAATATGCCGATCTGAAGTAAATTTGGTGGCCTGTTTCAAGGCTGGTACCGATGACTGCCATCTGTTTCTTAGGGTTCTCGCACATGGCTAACGCTCCGTGAAAACGCCATTTATTACTCCGATCGCCCAGATAAAGACGCTGAACGAAACGGAAAGTGGCTTAACCTTGCCTTCAAAGTGCTTTAGCAGAACCTGCCGGCTGATCTCATCACGCTTGCCCTTAGGGCATTTTGCTATTTCAGCCTTGAGCTCTGAGTTGGCCTGTCTGGCGATAGCGCGCAGAGAGTTTCTTGTTTCAGGTGTCATGCGGCCTCCGTTCTCACAACGTCAATGACGCATTCCGGCAGAAGCTCTACCGCTGACGTAGCGCACTGGTTGCCCCAATGGTGCCAGCCAGGCGCAGCACTACGGCTAAACAGCTCAATGCGCGGAACGTCGCCGTAAAGCAATTCGAGACGGTGGCGAACTTCCCACGGCTTTTCGCTGTGCGCGCCGAGCGGGCTGTAGACGACCTGCTTAATCCCGGCGTTTTGGCGTTCAAGCCCGGCGCCGCAGGTAGCGATCAACAGGCCTTCGGTATTGGCCCGGGTGTGGTTGCCGCCGTTCATGCGCGTTTCCGCGTTGAGGAGGTCGAGGAAGTCGTAGAAGTCTGCGATTTCACCTTCAGCCAGCGCCTTGTTGATGCGCAGCTCGGCATTCTGATTCAGCTTCACCCAGGTAAAGCCTTTCATCGTGCGAACAGTAAAGCCCTAGGCCTCGGCCAGCTCGATCGCCTCCTGATTGTGGGTGCCGGTGTACCACATCGCCAGCACCGCGTTTTCGGTGGCAAGTTCCCACACAGGCAGCCGCTTGATGTCGATGAGCTTCATGGTGGGATAATGACCGGAAGCGGCGCCATTGCTGATTGTGTTGCCGTAAGACCAGGGCGGATCGACGTAAATTAGAGAATATTTTCCGGTCATGGTGTTACACCTCAAAAGCAAGTTGTGGCGTGAATCGATCGCGTTCTGCGTCGTAATTTAGCGAGCTTGCAGAGTTGAAAGCTTCAATCCGTTCTACCAGCACCGCAGCGCGGGTTTCTTTGCTTGCTGGCGCGTAGGGAGAACCATTCCACACTTTGTCTATACCGATATTGCGAGCTACGTTTGTGCTGTCAGCTGACGAGAGCGGAACGTGGGAGAAGATGTCTTTATTCAGCATGCGTAGGCCGTGAAGCTTCGTAATTGGATAGCCGTTTTTATCAACTACGTGACGTATCAGGTCGCGCAGTTTCGCCCGGCATGCTCTTGGTCGTTTGGCGTCATACTCACCCATGCTACCGATACAAACGCGCGGGAATTCATGACACAAACGAATAAAGCGCTCGTCTGGCTCATTAAAGTGATACACCGGCGCGCCTACGACTTTCCCGTGAGGCCATTCAGCAATAAGCTCGTCATTCTCTTCGCTGGTGCCGCCGATAACGTCAGGAATAACAGCGAACGCGAAACGAGGATGGTTACCCCAGCGTTCAACGAAGCGGTAATACTCGTTCCAGTCAACAACACGATTCTTTGTCCAGAAACTAAATGCGCCGTTATCCAGCGCGAAAGACTGGGTGACTTCACTGGCAAGGGATAATTGCCCGGGGTTAGCGAAGGAGATGAAAGCGTGCCTGCCTTTCCATGCCTTCAGCGCGCATGTGTCCGGCGTAATAGGGCCTCCATGAAAATGAATCATGCACCCTCCCGTTCAGGATCATTAAAATCCCATCCATTGCGCTCAATATTCGCCTGCAGCCGACGCTCACCGACTTCCTCTACGGTGCACCCGGTCAGTTCGGCTACCTGCTGGTTGTTGTGTCGCCATAACAGCGCTAGTTCTTCGGATGTCCAGTTAGTTGTCTTCATTGCTCGGCATTCCCCGCTTGGTGGGTCGCCGTATCGCTCTGGTAGTCGTCGATAACCGAATATTCGCCAGTGATGACCGAAGCATTGTCCTGAGGGATGTCCGATTCTGCTTTCTCGTCTATGTTCACTGCGCGCTGTAGCTCAATGCTAACCGGCAGATACTTGAACAGTCGGCGGATGGCGGTCTTCTTAGCCATCTCTTCGTAATGGTCAACCCATGGGCCTTTATCGCCGGATTTGCTGAGCGCGCGGACCTTATCGACTGCGGCCTTGCTCATTACTTCGAACTGAACACCACCATCTTTCAGGCGCGCCACGGCGTAAACGTGGGTGAGGGCGCCGGGGTTGCCGTCTTCGCATGGTACATGCTCCAGCTTTTCTTCAAGCCCGTAGGCGTAGCTGAACGTGTCGTTTTCATGCACGGCGCGCGCCGAAAGGCTGACTATTTGCCCGGATCGGCGGGCGAGGTCGATCATGCCGCGGTAGCCGATAATCAGTTGCGCTTCTGTGGCCACTGTCACCCACTGGTTGCCCTGTTTCTGACGGCGGTCAAAAGGAAGGAGGTAGGCATGGCCAAGCGCGCCGCCCGGTTCCAGTCCGAGCTGTGCGCACTGCATAATTGCACCGAGAAAAGACATCTGGTCGCACTGCATGAGCTTTGGCGTCTTACGAAGCTCGGTCATTGCAATGCGCGCCAGGCGGTCAGCGGTCATGTGTTTTGGCAGCGCCAGAGCGATCTGTGCTTTGGTGCGCGGATCGGCCATGAGCTGGGTAAGCGTGGTAGGCTTTTTGTCTTTTGCGTCCGCAACTTCGCCTCCGGTCGCTGCGGATTTAAGTGCTGATGATGACATTTGAGTTTCCTTATTTGAGACGGAAAACACGAGATTTCGTGGTTTTCTTGAAAGCGTCGTAGAGCTCGGGATGCGCCTGCTTAAAGGCTGCGATATCGAATCGTGAGGATTGTTGCGTTCGCCAGGTAGCGAGCTGTTTACCTTCAAGGCTGATATACGAGTTATCCTGCATAAAAAGTTTCAGCTTCTGTTCAGTGAACTCGATTTCATCACTCAGTTCTTTACGGCGTGCATGCATATCCCTGAGCTGCATCAGTGCGTCAAGCGCTTTGCTATCGGCTTCAATGCCTGTGCCTGCGTCGCGGTCGATGATGCGCATGATGTCGCTTAACGCTGTTACCGGCGGCGGGCGCAGAGTGGTTACCCGGCCCCAGAAGTGGATTTCTTTATCCCGTATTGCGGCTATCGTCTCGTCGTCGCGTTCAACCCGGTAAACCCGAAAGTCATCTGCGCCAATCAACACTCCAAATACGCAAATTTTTTTACCTGTCACCATCAGGCCGTGCATAGCCTGTGCCGTGTAGTGGACCGGTATTGCGTCGGTCTGTTGTTCACCCCATTCGCGAGCTTTGAATGGACTACACGTCTTGATCTCGATGTTTTCCCCACTTTCTGCCTCAGCATCTATTTCAGCGGCTATGAAGGGTAACTCGGGGTCAAGGTAGCGCTGACCGCGCCGGGCTATTACCAGGCCTGTTTCCTCTGAAAGCAGGTCGATAACGTAGGGTTCCATGCGCTGGCCACGGGAAAAAATCTTCTGTTTCGCAACGTCAGGCTCGCTTTTTCGTGGCTGCACCTTGTCCAGGTAAACGTCCAGCGGTGTTTTCCATGGCGATATGCCGAGGATACCGGCGACGTCGCTGCCGCCGATGTATTTGGTGCGGTCCATTGCGCCGACGCTAATCATGGCAGCACCGCCAGATCAGCAGACCAGCCGAAAGCTAATTCCCAGTCGTCCTCTGCCTGCTGCCATGCGAGAGTGTGGATCAGGACGTTGTATGCTTCGCCTGCTTTTGTTGTGTAAAAATGACTCCGAAGCTCGAACGGTAGTGAGTTGGTGCTTGCGAAACCTGTTAACAGAGCAGGATAGAGTTTGAGAAGCTCTTCGGCGCGGCTATCAACCCACGCCTGCTTTTCTACTTCGGCTTGATGCGCGGCTGCCCGTTGATGTTCGGCGCGGTCCTGCATGCGGTATGCTTGCATGCTGTCCTCCTGAAAAAGGTGAAAAAGAATGCCCGGCGCCTTAATGGCCGCCAGTTGACAAAAGGAAGAGAGATTAGTGGATTAGCATGCTTCGCCTGTTATGATTAGCGAAGCGGCTATTAAACAGGTGACCATAATGCTTATTGACAAATTGCTGTCCTCACCGATGTACCCAACCCCAGAAATGAGTAAGCAATCGAAAAAAAATAATTGGTATGTGAGGGAAAAGGGTAGCGATCAACCTTATGACCAATCATGGCGTACATGGTGGGAATCGAGATTACTTGGTGATGCCCATATTAAATGGCGTTCAACGTGCATAGCGCGTAATGCACCTGACCCTTTCAACCCACCAAGGGCTTTCGATGTGGACTTCAAAGCTCCTGACGAGAAGATTTATCATCTTGAGTTCACACTGGCACCCCACGGACCCAATAAATAACCTGTTAATGGATAAGAGGTTCACCGCGGTAGTTCAGACAGACTTCAACCTCCTCGGCAGTAATGCGTGTTTGCTCCAGTAAGGAAAATGCGTAGAGGCCCTTTGCGACGTTTGCAGAGGCAACCATTACCCGGCCCCCATGTTTTATCACGGTGCCGGGCTTCACTTCTTTCCGTGGTATTTGAGTTGTACCGAAGTGCTCAACCATCTTTACCCTCCACCACATGCGTTAGGTCAGCCAAAACCATTTGCTTGCGGCCCAGCACAGCTTTTTCACGTTCTTTACCAATAAGCGTGAGCTGCCATTCATCAGCTGTAAGCTGACGTACGGTGTAGCTTTTGCCGTTGTAGAAGACTATCTGATGTTCGCTGGTGGAGATCATTCTTCCTCCCGCACTTTCAGCATCGCATCAGTCATGTCATAAGCCCTTGCTGCGACATGCTTAGCTCCGTTTTGAACCCGAACCTCTGCATCCTCGGAGTTATTAGAAAGCAGGGCGCACAGCGCTTTTGCTGCGAAATAGTCACGAAGCGACATGCCCGTATGGAAATCACTCCATTCGGTTGCAGGGGCAGGGAATGCCATCCCGCCATCTTCTTTTTTAGCCATGGTTCTCTCCGCGCTTAAGGCCGCGCCGCCGAACGTTGAACATTGAACAGGTATTGCGTGTCGTTGTTGCTGATAACAATCTGACCTATGCCAGATGTGAAAATGATTTGGCGGTGAGGTGAAACACCATGGCACTACCCATGCTTATTTCCCGCCGCTCTGTTTATGTATTGGCTACCTTCGCCATAGCTCAGCCGATTTCCGGGTCTTTGCGTCGGCCGGCGCTGCATCTCGTTTGAGAACGCTTCACCACACCCCAAATCAATCTCGGTGTTGAGCAGCATTGCCGTTCGTCCTGAACCCGCCGCGCTCCCGACGCATGGTTTACTGTCGCGCCGTTCGACTGACCGAGACGATGTGTTGTCTCGATGATTAAAATATACAGATAAAACTGTATTTTCGTCAACAGACAAAACTGTATTAAACTGTGAAAAATACATATAGAGCTGTAATTAAACAGAATTAATTTTATTTGGGCGTAAAAAAACCGGCCGAAGCCGGTATAAAAGGTGGGGAGTGCCTTGGTTATCGTTTTCTGCGATAAATGCGGTGCTCTACCATGGTGCCTATGATTTTCAGGGGCACAATAGAGCTGTTAATGACGGGATAATCATTATTCAGGGGTACAAGTTCAAATTGCTGGCAACCGTTCGTATCTGTGAATGTGGGACGGTATTTCTTAAAAGTTGCCTCTTCCTCACCATTCTTAGCCACGACAAACTCGCCCGGTGTCGGTTCTACTTCCGGGTCGATGATTACCACGTCACCTTCCTTAAAATCAGGTTCCATTGAGTCCCCACGGATCTTAAGGGCGAAGCTGAACTGTGATAAGTCCATGTCTGTCATGACATATTCATAGGTACCATCGAAAGCCTCAATCGGGCTTTTGGTTGCGAGAGCGCCAGCTTGAACATAGCTAATCAACGGTATTTTCCTTGTATTCACTTCCGTCATAGGCATGAATGCCCCGCCATTCATTAGCCATGCTGGATCACATCGCAGGGCGGTTGCAATACCTACGATATTTCTTGGCTTCAACGTTTTCCCGTCTTCAATGCTGGCCCAAGACTGCTGCCTGATACCTGCTCGTTCTGCCGCTTCCGTTTGCGATAGCCCAAGGGCTAGGCGCTTTTCTTTAACTCGATCTGCAAGGCTCATAGATTCCCCTTCCAATAAGCCTCGATAGTCACAGTTTAAACTGTATTTGACAAACAGAAATAACTGTCAGAGAATACAGATAAAACTGTAGGAGGTTACATGGATACCATTTCGCAGCGCCTCAAAAACCGACGTGCTGAACTCAATTTGTCTCAGGCGCAGTTGGCAGAGAAAGCCGGAATGAAACAGCAGTCTCTGCAGGCTATTGAAGCCGGTCAAACCAAGCGCCCACGTTACTTGTTCGAGCTTGCACTGGCTCTTCAGTGTGATGCGCACTGGCTTATGTATGGCGACAGCAAAAACAACGCCGCTTAAATAACATTGCTCTTTTAAAACGTGGAACTCAAAACATCAAAATTAACTTTTTGGAGATTAACAATGCAATCAATCAGTTTGCGGAATGATACCAGGCTGGTATCCGCTCCGCTGATAAATCGGTTTCAAGATAAGCCTGAACCGAGCCATGACGATATTCGCGACGCTGTTCGCGCATGGGCGGGGGCTGCTGGTCAGGACGTCGTCACGCTCTACATCGTTGAGCAATGGCGAAACAGCGGTGGGGAAGGTATCGACTTTCCTGCTGACGTTAGCCGCGCTCGTCAGAAGCTCTTCCGCTTCCTCGATAACCGTTTTGACAGCGATGAATATCGCGAGCGTGTCCGGCAACTGGCGCCAGCAATCATCGCCGTTCTTCCACTCGAGTATCGTGGCCGCCTGGTGAAAACAGACTGCAAATTCACTCGTCTGGCTGCAGCTGAAAAAGAAATCGCTGAGGCGAAACAAGCCGTAATCCTCGACGCGCCGAAACACCAGAAACTGAAAGAAATGAGCGAGGGGGTTTTCTCAATGCTCAGGCTTGAACCTGATCTGGCTGGGCCGGTGATGGAGATGGTTACAAACATGCTGGGGGCGTTAGGAACGGTATCAAAAACGGCGAAAGCCGCACTGCGCGAACAGTAGCGGCCTTCTTTGCGAATTAACTGGATCAATTCACAGGGGTAATTATGAGCACTTTATCACTGCATTACAAGCAGAAGGACAAGAATGGCACCGAGACCACGGTTAAAAAAACCTACCTCGTGCCACTGGGCGAAATTTATGTCGAGCCAGGCTACAACGTCCGCGAAATCGATCAGCAGCATGTAGAAGAATTCCGTGATGCGTTCATTGCTGGCGAGTTTGTGCCTCCTTTAGCCGTTGAAGTCACGGCTCAGGGCGTGAAGGTGATTGATGGTCATCATCGTTATTACGGCGCAAAACTGGCGACAGAGGCCGGTCACGAAGTGCCCCGACTGGAGTGCAAAGACTTTGTCGGCACTGAAGCAGACCGCATCGCATTCATGATTACCAGTTCTCAAGGAAAACCATTATCGCCGTTGGAGCGCGCCGCAGCGTATCAACGACTGGTTAATCAGGGTTGGGAGATTGCTGAGATAGCGAAGAAGGTGAAGCGTTCTGTTGCTGATGTGGATCATCACATCCAGTTGCTCTCATGCGGCGATGACTTAATCGAGATGGTTCGCTCTGGCGAAGTGGCTGCAACTACTGCCGTTGCGCTGGCTCGGGAACATGGCGCTAAGGCCTCATCCGTGGCTGTCGAGCAGTTGAGTAAGGCTAAGGCCGCCGGTAAGAAGAAGCTCACTCGTAGCGCGGCATTGCCGCAACTCAGTGCAGCACGCGCTCGCCGCCTGGCTGAATTGTTGGCGAATGCAGACGTGAATGGCAACAACCTGACAGTGCCGGAGAAGGCATTTGCAGAGGTAAAAGCGATCATCAGTGAGCAACAAAATCTACTGCGCGCCAGCGGATGGGAGGAATCGTGAATACAGCTGAAATAATCAAATTCCCCGGACCGGAGCCGGGGCAATTCAGGAGCAACAGGATGGAGAACCAGAAGAACGGCTACATCCCGTTGTACCGGAGCGTACTGAAGCAGCCGTGGGCGAAAGATGTATATCTTCGCACCCTCTGGGAAAATCTGCTTCTGCTCGCTGCCAGACAGCCTTACACAGCCCGATTTAAGGGGCGTGAATGGTCTCTGCAAGCCGGTCAACTGGTGGTGACAGCGGCTGATTTAGGGCTGCAATTATGCGACCGAAAAGGGAACCCAACAAGCAGGGACGCTGTGGAGCGAATGCTCGCTGTTTTTGTGCGTGAAGGCATGATCTCTATCGACGGGGAGAAGCAAAAAGGTCGCGTTATAACTATCACAAATTACACCGAATATGCTCAAAAAATGGACGAGTTGCCCGCACATACAACCGCACATGGAGTCGCACATATCCCCGCACATGGCAAAGCCAGTAATGGCGCGGGTTTGAGTTGCATACCCGCACATGAGGCCGCACATGGAGCCGCACAAACAACCGCACAACATGAACAAGAAGGTAATAACAATAATAAAAACATTACGTCCGAGAATTCTGACGAATCCTCTGACTCACCTTCTGAAAATCTTACTGCGCTCAGGGCTGGGGCTGCTGTCCAGACACCGAAGGGTGACAAGTGGGGAACCGCTGACGACTTAAAAGCCGCTCAGTGGATGTTTAGCAAAATTCGGTTGGTTACACCTATAGCGCGGGACCCTAACTGGTCTGCATGGGCTAATGACGTTCGACTGATGCGCGGCGCACTGAAAGCCAGCCACCGGGAAATCTGCGAAGTGTTTGAGTGGGCCAATGCTGATCACTTCTGGCAGACCAATATCCTCAGTCCTGCCAAGCTCCGCGAGAAATGGCCGACGCTGAAAGCACAGATGGGCCAGCCGGGTCGTAACCGGCAACAGCAGGCGCCTCAGCAACCCGAATACCACTGGAACAGTCGCGAGGCATGGGAGAACGAATTCTTATGAGAAACCTGATTTCAGCAGTTCAGCATCGCGATGGCAGCGCGATGGCACGTATCGCGGGTGATGTGCCTCTGCCAGAAAGGCGAGGCGTCAATGAGGGGGTTGAGCGGCTGGTGGATATGCTCTTCGCCAACCTGAAACAGCTTTTCCCCGCATCGGTCAGCACCGCACTGAAAGACCCGCGCGACGAAGCCGCAGCAAAGCGCCAGTGGATCGCCGCCTTCGCGGAAAACGGCATCACAAACAGGGAGCAACTCGCCGCAGGTATGAAGCACGCCCGCGCCAGCCTCTCGCCTTTCTGGCCTTCACCAGGTCAGTTTATAGACTGGTGCAAGGAAGGGGAACTGAAGCTCGCAGGTTTACCTGATGCTGACGAGCTTGTGGCAATGGTTCACGCCTACTGCGCGCGCCGCGGCTTCTACGATGCGCCTGAAGCCTACCCGTGGGAGAAGCCCGCGCACTACTGGTTGGTTACAGCGCTCTACAGTGGCATGAGAGCCAACACCTGGACTGAGGCGGAATTGCTTAAACGCGCAGCCTCTGAGCTGGCAGCTATGGCCGCGCGTATCAGCCGTGGTGAAGAAATTCCAGAGCCTCGCGTCATGCTTCCGAAGCTTGGTAATAAGCCGCTAAGTCAGAAAGAAGGGCTCGCGAAAATCGCAGAGATTCGTAAGAAATTTGGCATCCGGGGAGGCCGGGCATGACAATCGACATAGCAGACCTTCAATCAGAGCTGAATGACGAAACACTGGCCGAGTTGATAGACTTTCGCCGGACAACTTACCGCCATCATGTAGAGCATGAAAATAAAGTTCAGGCCACTTTGCACGGTCTTGTTTTGGTGGCGCTAATGGAGCTCAAGGAGTGCCGGGAAGCCAGCGCGCTGAGGGAACTGGCGGAGTCGGTTTATCAATGTGAGTGAGAATTTTATAACCAAAATACTGGAACCACGGATTGGTACTGGTCTTATTGTAACGCAGGGTTTTATTCGCAGTACGCGGCAGCTCATCGCAGAATCCTTTACGCATACCGCCCGCGCCGGGCAAGGAGAGACAATAAAAAATTTTTCTAGAAAGGGTATTGAAGCTTAAGCGCTGACTTTTGGGGAACGACAAGTCAGCGCGTTTTATTTTATACGCTGAATTTATGTGATATCTCTGCAGCATAGAAATAAGGTGATTGAGGTTTTTCCTGTTTGTATCGATAACCACCTTTTACATTAAAACCGGATGTGACAGTCGCACCTATTCCAAACAGGAAAGAACTCAATTTACCCATTCCTGCATCTGAGCTTTCATTATAAACTTTTTTGAATGTTTCAATCATGTCTTGCGTTGAATAATCCAATGATAAATGGCTGAGATAAAAACCTCTTTTTGTTTCCTTAATTAATTTATTCATTGCCAGTAAATTGCTTTCAACTTCAAGTAATCCTTTAGTTAAAGCTTCACCTTTGTTCTCTGCTTGCATGACACTGAGACGCAGCCTGTCTATAGAGTTCATCAACTCCTTTCTTTCATCGTTTCTTTTCTGTCTGAATTCATACAGGTCTCCTAAAGGGAAGTCTTCATCAGGAACAGGAAGAGCATTAAGGAATGTTAAGCTTTCTCCACCGTAGTCGATGAATGGCACCCTATCATTTATTATCTTCAACTCTTTATTGAGGCACCAAGTTTCATTTTTCCTCTGATTTAGTTCTTCGAATGATTTTAAATATGCATTTAACATTGCACCAGCCATGTCAAACCCGTGACTGAATGTTGCTTTTGTAATCCGTTCAACAATGATTTTTTCTTTTTTTAGTTGCTCCATATCTTCTGGAAGGGCAGCGTTTATTACATTGGTCTTTGAAACGCATATTTCGTCAAGATATAAAACACCATAGCGCAGAGACTTTTGATTGAAGCCTGAATTATAGGTTATTTTATTGGTGCTAGCATCAATCTCAATATTACTCGTTATTATCATTCCTCTTTTCATAAATCCCCCAAGGCAGGCAGTGTTCTCGTGATTTTAATATAGACTTAAACCGAAACTGGAACTAGTGATGATGTTTTGATTTTTCATTATCAACAGACCATAATGTACTGGCAGCCTGAACAACTGCCAGGGGCCTGAACAACCCCGTCCGGCCTGAACAGCCAGAACAGACTTGCGTGTCATAGGTGAGAAATCATTTATGGCGCATAAAAACGCGAAACCCCACTCTTCACTGACGCCTCCCGGCGCCAGCGGATTTTTGTTTTCTGCGTCTGACCTCTGCGGAGGTCGCGTATGACATTCCCAGCCGAAGGCGTGCGCCTTCACAAAACCAATTTTACCGCTATCGGTCACCAACTTTTGCCTCTGCTTGAGTCCGGCGAATCCTATCGCCTCGTGGTTAAACCGTGGAAGGAAAAGCGCAGCCTTAGCCAGAATGCACTGGCCCATATGTGGTTCAGCGAGATAAGCCAGTACCTCATCAAGTCAGGTCGCGCCGACGCAACGCCGGAATGGGTTAAACGTAACCTCAAAAAGACCTACCTCGGCTGCGAGGAGGTCACCTACACCGACTTCATCACCGGCACCAAAGAAACCACATGGGAGCCCCGCCACACCTCATGCCTCGACACTGGTGAAATGCATCATTTCCTGTGTCAGGTTGAAGGCTGGTGCGCTCAGTTTGGTCTTGCCCTCACTATCCCTGTCGGCTGCGAATTCCTGCAGTTGCGCGATAAGCAGGAGGCGTGATGAATGATTTAAGCGTCGACATTCCTCATGGTCTTAAAATGGATGCATGCCCTTTCTGTGGAGGCGCCGCACGGCTTTACGTTGAATATGGTCGAGGTGGGCAGGACGCCTATTTTACCGGATGCTATGGCGGAAATTGTCATGTAATGCCTATCACACTCGTGTATGCAACCAAGCGTGATGCCATTCGCGCATGGAACCTCCGCGCTCCCCAAGACCCGGCTGACCCTGTCGTCCCCAAAGGTCGTCTTGTAGCGGTTAAAGGGGGTCACGATGTATAGCCCTCTCGCTAAAGTCATTGAGCTCGCAATCTTCCGTATGCCCGCGCGCCGCCGCAAGGCTGCTCCGGCGCCTTCCGAAATCCCAACCCTCAAGGGCTACACCGCCCGTCTCGTCGATCAGAAATGGCTGCGACTGGCGGCAAGGAGGAGTCATGGCTGATTTGCGTAAAGCGGCCCGCGGTCGCGAATGCCAGGTTCGAATCCCGGGCATCTGCAACGGCAATTCTGAAACGTCGGTTCTAGCTCATATCCGTTTGGCCGGACTTTGTGGAACGGGTATTAAACCGCCTGATCTTATCTCGACCATCGCCTGTACTGCCTGCCACGACGAAATCGATCGCCGCACGCGCCTGGTTGATGCCGATTACGCGAAACAGTGCGCACTGGAAGGTATGGCGCGAACGCAGGTCATCTGGCTGAAAGAGGGGCTCGTGAAAGCATGAACCAATACCGTATCTCATTACCGTGGCCTCCCAGCAATAACCGTTATTACCGGCACAATCGCGGGCGCACTCACATCAGCGCAGAAGGGCAGGCGTACCGCGACAGGGTCACCAGAATTATCAGAGACTCAATGCTGGATATTGGCCTGGCTGCACCAGTGAAAATTCGCATCGAATGCCACATGCCGGATCGCCGCCGCCGGGACCTGGACAACCTGCAAAAGGCTGCGTTCGATGCTCTGACAAAAGCAGGATTCTGGCTTGACGACCAGCAGGTTGATTACTACTGCGTGCAAAGAATGCCTGTTTTTAAGGGTGGAAAATTGGAGCTCATAATCACCGAAATGGAGGTCATGGCGTGACAAGGCACGAGACAGAGAAGTACGAGCGCGAATGCCTGTTTCGCTCAGGGTTTAGCTTTGAAAATCTCGGGAAACGCGAAGTTATAACAGCGCAGCAGCTGATCAGAAGTAGTGAACGCCGCCGCGCGACAATGAAGAGAATCACACAAGTAGGAGAGACAGCATGACGGCTCAATTTTTACAGTTCGTTCGAGAAGAATTAAAGACCGCCACTGCTGACCTCAGCGGCGCAACTAAAGGACAACTCGTCGCATTTGCAGAGAACGCTATGTTTTCAGCTACTGCACGAAGCCGTGGCCGCAAGAAAATTATCGACACCACAACCGGTCGCATGGTTAAGCCAGACGGCCCGCCGATGAATGGTAGCCAGTCACGCGCAAAAGGCTCATCCATCGCACTGGTGAGCCCGGTAGAGTTCGGTACCGCATCATGGCGGCGCGCTGTCCTGTCGCTGGCAGAACATCAAAAAGCCTGGCTACTCTGGAACTACAGCGAGAATATTCGATTTGAGTATCAGGTGGTGATAACGCAGTGGGCATGGGCTGAATTCCGGGGGCAGTTCGCTGCGAAAAAGATGGCCGGCAAGACGATGGAACGCCTGAAGACGTTGATATGGCTGGCAGCGCAGGACGTGAAAGCAGAGCTTGCCGGGCGAGATACTTATGAGTACAAGCAGCTTGCGGAGTTGATTGGTGTTACGCCTAAGAATTGGTCAGAGACTTTTACTGCACGCTGGGAACAGATGAAGGGCATTTTCAAAGGCATGGACAGCGATGCACTATTGCAGGTTACGAGATCACGTTCACTACAAAAAGCAGCTAATTTTGCACAAAGTCTTGCAAAACTGGATTAAATAAGCCATATTTCTAACTAATTTGATATGCTGCCAAAAATGTATAGGGCGGCATCTACTAAGCCTCGCATTCCTGCGGGGCTTTTTTATTTTTCCTCCTTACAGGTAAACAAAAACGTTGACTTAGTAAGCATAAATGTTTACTATGATCGCATGTTCAACAGAATGGAGGAGTGGTGAAGCAAAGCGAGTTCAGGCGGTGGCTTGAATCTCAGGGAGTTGAAGTTTCAAACGGTACCAACCACCTGAAACTGAAACACAACGGGAAGCGAAGCGTAATGCCGAGACACCCGAGCGATGAGATTAAAGAATCACTGAGAAAGGCAATACTCAAGCAGTTAGGCCTTAAATAACAAACCAGCCCTTCGGGGCTGGTTACTCGAAAAGCTTCATCAAGACGATATGCGATACCCCGTAAAACTTGAGCCGGATTCCGGCGGCTACTTTGTCTCTTTCCCGGATATCCCCGAAGCATTAACGCAGGGGGACAACCGCGAAGAGGCGCTGGCAATGGCGCTTGATGCGCTTGTGACATCTTTCGACTTTTATTTCGAGGATGGCCGGGCGGTGCCTGATCCGTCGGCAGTGACTGGTGATTTTGTTGAGGTACCTACCAGCGTGGCGGCAAAAGTGATACTGCTTAATACCTTTCTTGATTCCGGCTTAACTCAGGTTGAGCTGGCGGTGCGCATGGGTATTAAAAAGCAGGAAGTGACGCGTCTGTTTGACCTGCATCACTCAACAAAGATCGACACCATCCAGAAAGCGCTGGCGGCGCTCGGTAAGTCACTAGAGCTTCACGCCGCGTAATAAGATTTCATAACTACAAAGGCTCGCTTATGGCGGGCCTTTTTTATTTCCCCTCTTATCGAGAGGATGCACAGCAATAGAGGGGGCTACATGTCCGAACCGGTTACAGGAACTGTCGCAGCAGGTGCTGCGCTTACTGGCGCAAGTCTTTACGGGCTGCTGACCGGCACTGATTACGGTGTGATTTTTGGCGCGTTTGCCGGTGCGGTCTTTTATGTTGCCACCGCGGCAGACCTGACACTGATCCGGCGCGCCGCCTATTTTGTTGTTTCGTACATCGCTGGCGTTTACGGTGCCGGGATGGTGGGCTCCAAACTTGCCAGCTGGACGGAATACAGCGACAAGCCGCTTGATGCACTGGGGGCCGTTATCCTCTCTGCGCTGACGATTAAAATCCTGACGTTCGCCAGCCAGCAAGACCCCGCGCAGTGGTTCCAGCGGTGGAGAGGGGGAGCCAATGGTAATAAGTGATCCGCTGGTACTGACCAACGTGGCGACGTGCTCGGCCATTGTGTTGAGGCTGATGCTGTTCCGCAAGCCCGGTGCCCGTCACCGCTGGTGGGCATCGTGGCTGGCATACCTGATTATTCTGGCGTATGCCTCGGTACCGTTCCGCTACGCCTTCGACTTTTACGTCCACACACACTGGGCGTCGGTCATCATCAACTTAATCATCTGCGCCGCCGTGTTCCGTGCCCGGGGCAACGTGGCGCGCCTGTTTCAGGTACTGAGGCCCGAATGAACCAACAACAATTTCAGCAGGCGGCTGGTTTAAGCGCCAGCTTGGCTGCGCGCTGGTTTCCGCACATTGATGCGGCGATGTGCGAGTACGGCATCACTGCGCCGATTGATCAGGCAATGTTCATTGCGCAGGTAGGCCATGAAAGCACCGGCTTTACCAGGCTGGTGGAGAGCTTCAACTACAGCATCGCCGGGCTGAGCGATTTTGTCCGTGCTGGTCGGTTAACTCAGGATCAGGCCAACATGCTGGGCCGCCGCACGTATGAAAAGGTGCTCCCCCTTGAGCGTCAGCGCGCGATAGCCAATCTGGTTTACAGCAAGCGCCTCGGTAATAACGCCTCGGGTGATGGCTGGAAATATCGCGGACGCGGCTTAATCCAGATTACCGGGCTCGGGAATTACCGCGACTGCGGCGCCGCGCTGAAACTCGACCTTGTGAGCTCGCCGGAACTGCTTTCCGAAGACGCCAGCGCAGCGCGCTCTGCGGCATGGTTCTATATCAGCAAAGGCTGCCTTAAATATTCGGGCGATTTGCTGCGCGTCACGCAGATTATTAATGGCGGGCAGAACGGGCTGGAAGACAGACGGGTCCGCTATGCGGCAGCGCGCCGGGTGCTCTGATGGTGGCGCTATGGGGCTTTATCCGGGCATGGTGGAAGCCGCTACTCTTCCTGGCCGCTGTGGGATTTGCGCTTTATTACCGTGCCTCGCTCACAAAAGCCGAGGCATCTTTAACCGAAGTTAATCGTGAATTAAGTCTGGCTAAATCCACTATGAAAGACATGGAGACTCGCCAGCGCGATGTCGCCGCGCTCGACGCCAAATACACACAGGAACTAGCCGATGCACAGAGCACTATTAATCAGCTTGAGCGCGATGTTGCTACTGGCAAGCGCCGGTTGCAGCTCAACGCAACCTGCAAGAGTAACTCCACCGGAACCACCGGCATGGATGATGCTTCCACCGCCGAACTCACTCCAGACGCTCGACAAAATTATTTCCATCTCCGAGAGCAATTAGTCACGGCTGAAAAGCAAATCCTTGGCCTTCAGGAGTATATTCGCACGGTAGTCTTTGATGAAATGAGCAAAAGTAACCAATGAAAGTGGAGCGTATACTAGAGAGCGCCTAAAAAGGAAGAACTATGGGGGAAGCGAACCCATAAAAGGGCAGTACAATCAAAGGCTAGCCCTGCTGTGAAGTATTACAACACCGGAACTTTAAAATTTCCTTCACTAAGATTTATCCTGGAGGTAATGTGTATTTCCCATCATTTACGGAGGTTACACAATGTCTCAGAATGAATTGAATGAAGTTCTTGCTAATAAAATGAAAGATGTTGATTTACTGACTATTGCTGATTTGGCAAATGAATTTAACTCTGGAATCGGTATCACGCTTTTTGTCAAAGGGGCATTAGTCACTGGGGTTACAATTTCCGGCGCTAAGTATTACGAAACTAATATTGAAGCACTAAGTGAGATTAGTAGTACCACATCACAGCTTCTTTCTCGGCACTTCCGTGAAGGACTGAGTTTCTATCAGGCAGGAGAAAATGAGAACTTTGAATACCCACAAAACTTTCTCCACCTCAAAGATGTTTCATTCAATCTTGGTGAGGGTAAGCTAAGCCCCTTACCTGATGGTCTGCTCAGAATAAAAATTGAAGAAGTTGATGGGTTTATGCTGGGGAGTTTTATTAGTTAATCGAATATCTATAAGCCGCCTTAGGGCGGCTTTTTATTGGGGCGACTATGGAAGTTATGATTGATGGCATGCGCTACGCGCCTGTCACCGAACAGACAACGAGTATCGGCATCGCCATCAGCACCCATAACCGCCATGACGTTTTATCCCGTGCCATTGAGCATCAGTTAAAGTTTCTGCCAGCCGGTGCGCTGGTGATTATTATTGATGACGGCTCATCCCAGCCAGTGGCAGCGCCAGAAGGTGTCAGGGTCATACGGCATGATGTTTCTCGCGGGATTGTGGCTGCGAAGAATGCCAGTCTTGAAGCGCTAATGAATGCCGGTTGCGAACACCTGTTTCTGTGGGACGATGACGCGTGGCCGATTGCTGATGGCTGGCATCTGCCTTACATCGAATCACCGGAGCCGCATCTGGCTTATCAGTTTCTCGACCTGGCGGGCCCGCGCAAGCTGAATGACCTCTCCATCCTGTACCGCGATGATAACCACATAGCCTACACCGGACAGCGCGGTGTGATGCTCTACTACCACCGCAGCGCTATTGAAAAGGTTGGCGGGTTCGACCCGATTTACGGGCGCGGCATGTACGAGCACAGCGATTTAGCCCTGCGCATTCATAACGCGGGACTAACCACATGGGCTTATGCCGATATTGTTGGTTCTGAAAAGCTGATTCATTCCCTCGATGAACATGAAGCCATTGAGCGTTCGGTACCTAAGCCAGACCGGGTAGCGCTGGTGGAACGTAACGTGAAGATCCACAACGAGCGCCGTGATAACGGGTTTACGGGTTACGTTGAATACCGGCGACAGCGTGACGTGGTCATCACTACTCTGCTTACCAGCCAGCCAGATCCGCAGCGTGGTACCAAAATGGCTGCCTCGCCTGACATGCTGGTCAAATGGGCGGCCTCGCTTCGGGAATGTGTACGTATCGCGCTGGTGGATGAATTGCAGATTGCCCCGGCAGACGTTGAGCTGTGCCGTGTTCCTGACGTAAAGATGAATATCTACTTCCGGCGCTGGCTGCATATCTGGCATCACCTCCGCGATCATCCTGAATATCGGTTCGTCTGGTGTACAGATGGCACTGATGTGGAGATGCTTCGCGCACCGTGGGAAGAAATGCAACCCGGTAAGGTTTATGTCGGCTCAGAACCAAAGACATACGGTGACGCATGGGCAAAGCAGAATCATCCGGAGCGCATCTATCAGGAGTTCATTGAAGAGCACCGCAACGATGTGATGCTTAACGCTGGTCTGCTTGGCGGCACTCGTGCTGATGTAATGGCATTCGCGCATGGCATCATTCGCCTTTATTACCGCATCGAGAGTTATCGCTTCTGGAAGAAAGAACAGGCTGGCGCCGCAGTGGGTGACATGCTGGCGTTCGGGATTGTCGCGCAGTCATTCACTGAAAAGTTGATCACCGGGCCTCTGGTACATACCGTTTTCAAAACTGACGGTCTCGGGAAAGAGATTGCATGGTGGAAACATAAATAGGGGCAAAAGAGGGTTATGAAAATTTTCACTGCGGTAATGCATAAAAATAGCTTCTACATTCATGCCGATACAAGACAGGGATTCTGGGTCAAGCTAAGTGCTAGGTTGGGATGGGGCAGATTTGAATTAATCCGCCACTCAGATGAATTTAGCGCTACTGGAGGGCTGTTTGAATTAGTTGAAGTGCGCGCGGCACATTTTGAACCCCCTGTGTCAGTAGTTGAAGGGTCAAATGTTTTATGGCGTCTGCCGGAAGCTCTCGAAGTTTTGAAATCAATCCCTTCTTCTGATCTTCCGGCATATTTGCAACGCGGATGAGATCCTCAAGCGCTACGATGGTATCGCTATGTAAACGAATCGTTTGCACTTTTAGAATGGCGCTTAATCCTCCGTCATCTAGAAGGAAGTCAATACCTTTTTCGGTAATAAAACAGGAGTGTTGATTGAAGTGGTACTGATTTCCCTCACCAATCGACTGGCTTTTAATAAAAGGGGAGGCCACTAGGCCATGCATTTCAAGGTAAAGCATGCATGCGACAAAGTGGTCGTAGTCATCAAATTTACGAATGAGTTCCTGTTCTTTTTCATCATCTAAGGCGTTTGGCGCACAGTCTATCAAGGCATTCAATATTTCAAGCTGTAAAGCCCGATCATATTTCCTGGTCTTATCCATTTGTTTCCTCCACTCTGATTTATCAAAGCCTACCTTGGAAATAATTCGTTCAACAGCCTGATATACATACAGTGGCCGCTTTCGAGTGGTCTTTTTATTGGAGTTTCGCTCGTGGCTGAAAATATCAATTTTGTGGTGGTTGGCCACCATGCCAGGCGGCAACAGGCCGAGGCGCTGGCATTGAGTATTGGCGCACACCTGCTGATTGATGACGGTAACCACGGTGCGAACTGGAATCACCGTCGCGCAATTGAGTGGGCAACAAAACAACGTTGTCGTGTCGTTGTGCTGGAAGACGATGCGCAGCCGGTGCATGGATTCATCGAAAAGTTAAATGACTGGCTAGCGCGTTTCCCTGACGACATGCTGAGCTTTTATCTTGGTACCGGCCGACCACCGCAATATCAGCTGGAGATAGCCGCAAAGCTTATCGCCGCTGACCGCGAAAGGATTGACCACATCACCATGCAGCGCCTGGTGCATGGTGTGTGCTACAGCGTCCCCCCGAAGTTAATCCCGAAGGTGCTGGCGCGCTGGGATGCGAGCAAGCCTGCTGATTACGCGATCGGTGATGCCTGCGGCGGTCCGGTGATTTATCCGTGTAGTTCGCTGGTGGACCATGCTGATGGCCTGCCAGTAGAGAAGCACCCCGACAGACAACCGCGCCGCGAACGCCGCCGCGCATGGAGGCTTCATGGTTAAGCTGACCACGTTAAAGCCACGGCTGAAGGTTATCGATACGCGCCGGATAAAGCCCGTATACGGCGAACAACGGCGCATCAGCGGCAGCGCCCGCGTCGGCCTTAAGCGTCAAGTCTGGGCGCGAGACGGTGGGCACTGCTGCATGTGTTCACGCGCTGTAGACTTGCATGAAAGCGAACTCGATCACCGCATCGCCTTACAGTTCGGCGGCGATAACTCAGAGCGAAACCTGTGGACGCTCTGTACTGAATGCCACTCAGGTAAGTCGGCACGCGAAGCGAAAGCCGGTCAGCCTGATGAAGAAGCCATGAAGCATACCGTGCCTGATGGCAGTCAGGAGACGGGCTTCGTGGGCCTCTGACGACAGCCACCCCGGGGGGGTATGTTCGGAAGTAAACATCGAGCGCGCTGGACACCGCCCCCCCTCTCACGCACAGAAAAAATTCCCCTCTGGAGGGTATAAACATGTTAACAGCGCAAAAGCGTAAATTCGCTGTCGCGCTGATGTCCGGTATGTCTCAAAAAGATGCGGCGGTGAGGGCGGGATATTCTGAGAAATCCGCACGGTCCAAGGGGTCGCAGCTTGCAAAAGACCCGGAGGTCATCGCGTTTATTGAGCGTAAAAAAAAGGAAGTCATCGAGACAGATGACATACCGGCCTGCCGGAAAAATGTTTATAACCCAACGGTAAACACTACCGAGAAAAATGATGTGCCACTGGCGCCAGCCGCTGCTGGTGCTTACGACGATCCGCTTAAGTTTCTGATGGCCGTAATGAACGACGCGACCGAAGAAATTGACGTCAGAAAGGACGCGGCGAAGGCGATGCTTCCCTATATTCACCCCAAAAAAGGGGAAACAGGGAAAAAAGAGGCGCGCAACGCCGCGGCAAAAGCTGCTTCCGGTGCCAGCAAGTTTGGTGCGATGGCGCCGCCGAAGCTGGTCGTGAACAACAAGGGGTAATTTATGGCGCAGTGGTCTACAGCCTGTACGGACTGGGAATCGCGCCTGGTTGCCGGCGAGTCCATCATTCCGCCGCCTATATTTCCCGATCAGGCGGAACAGGCGCTGGGTATCTTCCGTGAACTGCGGGTTTCTGACCTGCCGGGCAAGCCTGCTTTCGGTGAATGCTCTGAAGAATGGGTGTTCGACTTCGTGAAAGCCATCTTCGGCGGATACGACGCCGAAACAGGCAACCAGCTCATCCGCGAATACGGACTGCTGATATCGAAAAAGAACACCAAGTCTACCATCGCAGCGGGCATCATGCTGACCGCGCTGATCCTCTGCTGGCGAGAGGACGAAGAGCATCTGATTCTGGCACCCACCAAAGAGGTTGCCGATAACAGCTTCAAGCCTGCCGCCGGCATGATACGCGCCGACGATGAGCTGTCTGATATGTTCCAGATCCAGGACCATATCCGCACGATTACGCACCGGGTGACGCGAAATACGCTCAAAGTGGTGGCCGCAGACACGGACACCGTATCAGGTAAGAAGTCGGGCCGTATTCTGGTTGACGAGCTCTGGCTGTTCGGCAAGCGCGCCAATGCAGAGGCGATGTTTATGGAAGCGCTCGGCGGGCAGGTTTCGCGTAATGAAGGCTGGGTGATATTTCTCACCACGCAGAGCGACGAGCCGCCGGCAGGCGTTTTCAAAGAACGGCTCGATTACTGGCGCAGTGTCCGTGATGGCAAGATAAACGACCCCAAAACGCTGGGCATCCTTTACGAGTTCCCGGAACGGATGGTGGAAAACAAGGCTTATCTCGATCCGAAAAACTTCTACATCACCAACCCGAACATCGGCCGCTCGGTCAGCGCGGAGTGGATAGCGGATCAGCTCCGCAAGAACCAGGCGAAAACGGACGGGACACTGCAGCAGTTCCTGGCGAAGCATCTCAATATTGAAATTGGCCTTAACCTGCGCAGCGACCGCTGGGCGGGCGTCGATTTATGGGAGCAGCAGGCGCAGCGCGTCAGTTTTGATGATTTGCTGCGGCGCGCCGAGGTGATCACCGTCGGCATCGATGGTGGTGGTCTTGATGACCTGCTGGGCTTCGCTGCAGTCGGGCGTGACGCTGAAACGCGGGAGTGGCTCTGCTGGTGCCATGCCTGGGCACATGAGATAGCCATCCGGCGGCGTAAGAGCGAGGAGTCCAGGTTCAATGACTTCGTGAGGGCAGGCGACCTGACCATCGTGAAGCGGATGGGGCAGGATACCGAAGAGGTGGCGGAATACGTCCGGCGCGTCCACGTTGCCGAACTGCTCGACAAGATAGGCATTGACCCTTCGGGTGTCGGGCAAATCCTTGATGCCCTGATTGAGGCTGACATTCCTGCTGATGCAGTAGTGGGTGTAAGCCAGGGCTGGCGCCTGGGCGGCGCGATTAAAACCACCGAACGCAAGCTTGCCGAGGGTGTGCTGATCCATGGCGGGCAACCGATGATGGCCTGGTGTGTGGGTAATGCCCGGGTGGAGCCGAAAGGTAACGCCATCCTCATTACCAAGCAGGCCAGCGGCAAGGGCAAGATTGACCCGCTGATGGCGCTGTTCAACAGCGTTTCGCTCATGGCGCTCAACCCTGAAGCGAAAAAGCAGGATTACCAGGTGCATTTCATATGACAGTTACGTCAGTTAACGACCCGCTCCGGCGGGTTTTTTCGTTTCAGGAGGCAGCTAAATGACGCTTAATCGCGCATGCACCCTTATGACGGTTAAGGCGGTGAACGAGGACGAGCGGATCATTACCGGCATCGCCTCCACGCCTTCGCCTGACCGTGACGGGGACATCATGGAGCCGGAGGGCGCGAAGTTCCGCAGCGACACGCCGTTCCTCTGGCAGCATGACCGCTCACAACCCATCGGCACCTGCACACCAAAAATGGTGAAGGGCGGGCTTGAGATCACAGCAAAACTGGTGAAACCCACCCCGGATATGCCGTCCCAGCTGGCCGCCCGCCTCGATGAGGCCTGGGCATCCATTAAGGCGGGGCTGGTTCGCGGTCTCTCTATCGGCTTCCGGCCGATTGAGTATTCCTTCCTGGATGAAGGCGGTATCCGCTTTTTGTCCTGGGACCTTCTTGAAGTCTCGGCAGTGACCATTCCGGCAAACGCTGAATGTTCCATTAACACCGTGAAATCCTTCGATCGCCAGTTACTCGCCGCGGCAGGCAAAGAGAAACCGGTGGTTAAAGCAACACAGTCCGCTGGCGCTACAGCACCCAAAATCAATACCAATAAAGGAAACAGTTCGATGAATATCGCAGAACAAATCAAAAGCTTTGAAGCAAAGCGTTCGGCGCTGGCGGCGTCTCTCTCCGACATTATGGCGAAAGCCGCCGAAGCCGGGCGTACGCTTGATATGGAAGAAGAGGAGAGCTACGACAACACCTCCGCCGAAATCAAATCCGTGGATGCGCACCTGAAGCGTCTGCGCGACATGGAAAGTAACCTCGCTGCGACTGCCAAACCGGTAAGCAAAGCGGCGGGCGGCGATGTGAATGTCGTAACGACCAGCGCGCCGGGCATCATTCGCGTAGAGCAGAAGCTGGAAAAAGGCATCGCCTTTGCCCGCTTCGCCAAGGCGCTGGCCGCTGCGAACGGCAGCCGCTCAGAGGCGCTGGAGATTGCGCGTAAGCAGTATCCGGACGATGCGAAACTGCATCATGTCCTGAAGGCGGCTGTCGGCGCAGGCACCACCACCGACCCGAAATGGGCGGGCGCGCTGGTTGAATACCAGGAGTACGCCCAGGATTTCGTGGAGTTCCTGCGACCGAAGACCATTATCGGACGCTTCGGGCAGGGTGGCATCCCTGCACTGCGCGAGGTGCCTTTCAATGTCCGCATCCCGGCGCAGACCTCCGGTGGTTCAGCGAACTGGGTAGGTCAGGGCAAGGCGAAGCCGCTGACCAAGTTCGACTTTGAGTCGATCACTTTCAGCTTCGCCAAAGTAGCCGCAATAGCGGTGCTGACCGATGAACTGATCCGCTTCTCCAACCCCGCAGCCGATGCGCTGGTGCGTAACGCGCTGGCCGAGGCGGTTATTGCCCGTCTGGACACCGACTTTATCAACCCGTCCAAAGCTGAAGTTACTAACGTCTCTCCGGCTTCAGTTACTAACGGCATTACGGCGATCCCGTCTACCGGTAATCCGGACGATGATGCAGCAGCTGCGTTCGGCGTATTCGTTGATGCCAACCTGGAGCCGAACGGTGCGGTCTGGCTGATGTCCAGCACCACCGCACTGGCGCTGTCAATGCGCAAGAACGCGCTGGGCCAGAAAGAGTATCCGGAAATGACGCTGCTGGGTGGCACCTTCCAGGGCCTGCCGGTTATCGTCTCCCAGTATGTCGGCAGCCAGCTGGTGCTGGTTAACGCGCCGGATATCTACCTGGCTGACGACGGCGGCGTTGCCGTGGACATGTCCCGCGAAGCCTCGCTCGAAATGCAAAGCGAGCCAACCGGCGACAGCGTAAATGGTACTGGCACCGAGCTGGTTTCCATGTTCCAGACCAACAGCGTGGCTATCCGCGCCGAACGCTGGATTAACTGGAAGCGCCGCCGTACCTCTGCCGTCGCCGTGATTTCCGGCGTGAACTACGGCACCACCCAGACCAGCTAACCAGGACAGGAGGGCGGGGGAACCCCCGCCATTTTGCATGGCAAAAATCCGATATCTCCAGCGCACTCATGACTCTAAGCCCGGCGATGAAAAAACCGTGGATGACCAGTGCGCGAGGGTGCTGGTGCTGCTGGGCAAGGCTGAGTACACCGGCGCAAAGCGTGCTGGTGGCGGGAAAAAGAAAAATAATGCGGGGAATGGCTGATGTGGAATCCTTTCCGGAGAAAAGAAAAGGCGCTGCAGCAACCCGCAGGCCGTGGCCTCTGGACCTCACTGCTAAGTTTTGTCCGTGAGCCCTTTGCCGGCGCATGGCAGCGTAACCTGGAAATAAACGAGAAAACCGTCCTTTCCTTCCACGCCGTGTTTTCCTGCATATCGCTGATTGCGAGTGATATTGCAAAGATGCCTGTGCGGCTGATGCGCCGCGATTCAAACGGCATCTGGAAAGAAAACAATAATGGCAAGGTTGCCGCAATTTACAGGCGCCCGAATGCGTTCCAAAACCGGATGCAGTTTTTCGAATGCTGGCTTAACTCCAAGCTTTGCTACGGGAATACAGTTGTCCTGAAGATCCGTAATACCCGCGGGGAAATCACGGAGCTGCGCATTCTGGACTGGAACAAGGTCACTCCGCTGGTGGCAGATGACGGTTCCGTTTTTTACCAGATTAACCCGGATAATATGGCCGGTATTGAATCCGGGGTGACAGTCCCGGCACGAGAGATTATCCACGACCGGTTTAACTGCCTCTTTCATCCGCTTATCGGTCTTTCACCAATTTATGCTGCTGGCCTGGCAGCGATGCAGGGGCACCATATTCAGGAAAATGCGGCCTTCTTCTTCCGCAACGGCGGCAAGCCCAGCGGGGTTATTGAAGTGCCGGGTAGTATCAGCGAGGAAAATGCCCGCATCCTGAAAAACAACTGGGATACGGGATATACGGGTGAAAACGCAGGGAAAACAGCCCTCCTGAGTAATGGCGCCAAATACAACCCAACGGCTATGACGGCAGCTGATGCTCAGATGGTTGAACAGCTTCAGATGACCGCGAAAATCAGCTGTTCGGTTTTCCATGTCCCGGCTTACAAAGCCGGAATAGGCGAGCTTCCCTCCTACGACAATATCGAGGCGCTGGAGCAGCAGTATTACTCGCAGTGCCTGCAGACGCTTATCGAGTCGATTGAACTGTTGCTGGATGAAGCGTTTGAGCTGGAAGGTGATACCGGTACCGAGTTCGATGTGAGTGCGCTGCTGCGTATGGACAGCGAACGCCGCATAAAAACGCTGGGCGAAGGCGTTAAAAATACCATCCTGACGCCTAATGAGGCGCGACGCAGTGAAAACCTGCCGCCCGTTACTGGTGGTGATGAGCTTTACCTTCAGCAGCAGAACTTCAGCCTTGGCGCGCTGGCCCGCCGCGATGCCTCGGATGATCCATTCGGCAAAAGTAGTTCTTCTGCACCATCGCAACCCGCCAGTGAGGAAGGAAAGGCTTTATCTGCCGCTGAGCAATCAGCGGCCAAAGCCATGCTCAGAGGATTGCTTACCAAATGAATGAACGCGAATTAACGCTGATAAAAGTGCTTGGTGAAGAGTTCGGTCATGCTCTCGCTGAAATGCGTGAAGGGTTTCGTAAAAGCCTTGATCTGCAGCGTCAGGAATACGATGGAAAGCTGAGCCTGCTTTCCAGGCAACTGGAAGAAATAAAAAGCGTCCCGGCACCCGACTTTGCCGCCATGGTGGAAGAGGCTGTGGCAGCGCTGCCCGCGCCTGAGGTTCTTCAACTGCCTGATATCGCCTCCATGGTCACTGATGCGGTTGCCGCAATTCCGGCTCCGCAGGACGGCAAAAGCCTGACGCCCGAAGACGTACAGCCGATGCTGCAGGAGATGGTGGACAAGGCATTCGGCGGCTTACCAACACCGAAAGACGGTAAGGATTACGATCCGGCGGTACTGAAGCAGGCAGTGGAAGAGGCCGTAAGCAGTGCTGTCGCTGGCATTCCGGTACCGCAGGACGGCAAAAGCCTTACGCCCGAAGACGTACAGCCGATGCTGCAGGAGATGGTGGACAAGGCATTTGGCGGCTTACCAACGCCGAAAGACGGTAAGGATTACGATCCGGTGGCACTGAAGCAGGCGGTGGAAGAGGCCGTGAATAGTGCGTTCGCTGGCATTCCGGTACCGCAGGACGGCAAAAGCCTTACGCCCGAAGACGTGCAACCGATGCTGGAGCAACTCGTCGCATCGTCAATGCCTGTTCTTCCGGATGTGAAAACGCTGGTTAGCGAAGCCGTGGCCGCATTGCCGACAGCTGAACCGGGCAGGGATGGTGAAGATGGCCGCGATGCGCTGGCGCTGGAAATTCTGCCATTCATTGATGAAGAGAAAAACTACCCTCGCGGCTCTTATGCAACCCATAACGGCGGTTTGTGGCGTGCTTATGAGAAAACGCACGGCATGCGCGGATGGGAATGTGTGGTTGACGGTGTGGCGGGCGTGGAGGTTGAGCGTTCCGGGCAACGGCGTTTCACCCTAACGGTTAACCGTTCCAGCGGTAGCAGTGAAACCAAATCGTTTGACGTTCCGGTCATGATTTATAAAGGCGTGTTCAAATCCGGCCAGGACTACCTGCCAGGCGACACGGTAACGTGGGGCGGCTCGCTCTGGCACTGCGACGAGCAGACGCAGGACAAGCCAGGCGAAACGGGATCGAAAGGCTGGACGCTTGCGACCAAGCGCGGGCGCGACGGGAGGGATAAAACGTGATTGAGCTGGTTACTCTCCTGCAGGCAAAAGAGCACCTGCGCATAGATGATGATGCCGGAGATGCTGATCTGACCCTGAAAATTCAGGCCGGCAGCGCCGCTATTCTCGCTTATGTCCAGGGAAGCCGTGACCTTATTGTCAACAGTGATGGCGCGCTTATCGAAGGTGAACCGTTACGACGCACGCAGACGGCGCTGCTTATGCTACTGGGCTGGCTGGATCGCAATCGGGGTGGTGAAGAGGAAGAAAAGCTTCAGCAAGGTGAGTTGCCGCTCTCCGTCACGATGCTTATCTACGATCTCCGTCGGCCAACCATTATTTAAGGGGGAGTTATGCCGTGTGCCGGATGTGAACGCAGGAGAGAATGGCTGAAAAACTGGATGAAAATAGCCTATGAACGAACAACAGGTAAGCCTGCTGATAGCAGCAATGTCCGAGCAGACGAAGGCGATGCAGGAGCAGACCGTCGCACTGAATCGCCTGGTGGACTCAAATGAAGCGCTGGTAGCGTTGCTTTATCAGTCACTGGCTGAGGACATCGAAACGACAACGCTTGATTTCCCTGTACCGACCTACCTAAGCGGCAAACTCCGGGGGTGAGCATGCAGGCCGGAAAGCTGAACAAACGTATATTGCTACAAAAGCCTGTAAAAACACAAAACCCAACCTCCGGCGCGATCGAAAGTGGCTGGGTGGATGTGGTTCAAGTATGGGCTAACGTTACAGACCTCTCCGCGCGGGATTTTGTGGCTGCGAAAGCAGGTCAGAACGAGGTAACGACGCGGATCACCATCCGCTGGCGTGATGACGTCACGGATAAGCACCGCATTCTTTACCGTGGACGCATTTATGACATTCAGGGCGTGCTGGAAGACGATAAAACCGGGCGAGAATATCTGACGCTGCCATGCTCCCGGGGGGTTAACGATGGCTGATGGCATTGATTTCAGCATAATCGGGATCGATTCGCTGCTGGGGAAGCTGGACAGTATAAATGATGACCTGCGGCGGCGCGGCGGGCGGGCGGCGCTCCGTCGCGCCGGCAACGTGATTGTCGATAAGGCAAAAGAGAACGCCAGCCGCATTGACGACCCTGAAACCGGGCGTAGCATCGCCGCGAACGTGGCGATGCGCTGGAACGGCAGGCTTTTCAAAACAACCGGCAATCTGGGCTTTCGCATTGGGGTGCTGCACGGCGCCGTACTGAAAAATCATCCTGACTTCAGCGAGAACGCGCCGACCCCACACTGGCGCCTGGTTGAGTTCGGTACCGAGAAAATGCGCGCTCAGCCTTTCATGCGCCCGGCGGCGGAAAGCAGCGTTGGCGAAGTGGTTAACGTGTTCGCCACCGAATACGAAAAGTCTATAGACCGGGCCATTAAGCGCGCGCAAAAGAAAGGAGTGCCAACATGATCGCGCCCATCTTTTCCGTCTGCGCTGCCAGCCCGACGGTAACGGCGTTACTGGGAACCGACCCGGTGCGCCTCTATCCCTTCGGCCGCCAGGATGATGCTGTTGTTTACCCCTACGTTGTCTGGCAGAACGTCAGCGGCTCGCCGGAGAATTACCTCAAGCAAAGGCCCGATGTCGACTCGTTCACCCTGCAGGTAGATGCCTACGCCGACACGGTGGATGAGGTGATCGCCGTGGCCGCCGCGCTGCGGGACGCCATTGAGCCACATGCTTACATAACGCGCCTGGGAGGACAGGAAAAAGACCCTGAAACTAGGCGCTACCGCTACTCCTTCGATGTTGACTGGATAGTCAGGCGATAACCCACAAGCACCGGCCCTGAGCCGGTTTTTTTATATCCGGAGATTCCCATGTCTGTATTGACACAAGGCACTCAGCTCTTCGTGCTGGCTAAAGGCGCGGTGAGCGAAATTGAATGCATCACCAGTTTTACCCCGGGGAGTAACCCTGCCGACCAGATCGAGGATACCTGTCTTTCTGAAAAGTTTGACCGCACCTACAAACGCGGCTTACGCACGCCCGGCCAGGCAACGGCGACACTAAACGCTGACCCCAAAAACGCCAGTCACATCATGCTTTATAACCTGTCAATTTCTGACGATGAAGAAGATCAGGCGCTGACTTTCGCCATTGGTTGGTCTGACGGTGACTCAGTACCAACGGCGGCCGCCTCTGGTGCAACGGGAACGGTAGACGGTCTGGCACTGCCGGATGACCGTACCTGGTTCGTATTTAAGGGGTACGTAGCCGATTTCCCTTTCGACTTCGCAGCTAACACCGTCGTTTCCACTTCAGCCTCCATCCAGCGTTCCGGCTCTGCCGTCTGGATCCCAAAAGCGCAGGCAGGCAGTTAATTTGCGGGGCTGCGGCCCCGTAATATTTCACTAATATTGGGAACAGCTATGAAACTTACCCTCGACTCACTAAAACAAGCTGGCGCGTTTACCGGGCGCCCGGTTGAAAAAGAAATTACCTGGAAACAGGGCGGCCAGGAGCTTACCGCAACAGTCTATATTCGGCCGATGGGCTATTACACTGCCATGACAGATGTAATGGCGGCGCAGGGGCATATTGACGGGGTTGCTGGCCGAATTGCCGCTTCCATCTGTGACGAAGAAGGAAAGCCGGTATTCACCCCCGCCGATATCACGGGTGAAGCAGATCCCGAGCGGGGCGCGCTGGACGGGCAGCTCACAATCGCGCTACTGCTGGCAATCCAGGAAGTTAACGACCTGGGAAAGACGAGCTTACCGGAGAAGACGAAATCTGGTGTGAACTCGTCCTCAACGGCATCGGTGGGAGGACAATCGCCGAAGCGCAAGAAGCTCTCAGCTTCCGCGAGTTTCAGCTCTGGGTCAAATACCGCAACCAGTACGGAAGCCTGAACCCGATGATGCGAACAGAGTGGGGTGCCGCGCTGGTGGCGTCGGTGCTGGCTAACGTAAATCGTGACAAAGATGACCCAGCTTTCAGGCTATGTGATTTTGCTCCGCATATTCGTGAACAACCCATTTCCCTTGAGCAGGCTATGAATGCCTGGAATTGATAATTCAGGTTGATGTTTTGCCATTGTTCAATTCCCTGTTATTCTCTCAAAATCTGAATGAGGAGGTGAAATGGCACTCATTAAATGTAAAGAATGTGGCGCGGAAGTATCAAGCAAGGCTGATGTTTGTCCAAAGTGTGGCGCCCCTTTCAAATTAAGGGTGAAAGGTCCTTCAGGATGCATGATGATATTGTTAGTTATAATAGGGGTTTTATTTACTATATTTTTTATAGCAAAAATGAGCTGAATTAATTGTTATGTTGGTTTTTATTTGCATAAATTAGCAATTTACCATGTTATTTTAATATAACCCGCTTCGGCGGGTTTTTATTTTAGGATGTTATATGGCTGGCAAATCACTCGGCACATTGACAATCGACCTCATCGCCAAGGTTGGTGGTTTTGTCTCAGGTATGGACAAAGCCGAACGCGCTTCAACAAAATGGCGAAAACAGGTTGAGTCGGATGTTAAAGCCGCTGGTGCTGCCATTGCTGCTATGGGCGCAGCGGCGACCGGTGCTGCAGTTGCCGCTTCCTCTGCAGGTATTGCTTTGCTCAAATCTACATCTGAGCAAATTACAGAAATAGATCGTTGGGCAAAGTCTCTCCGCCTATCAACTCAGGAATTGATAGCCTGGCGGTTCGCCGCAGAAAAGGCCGGCGTTTCTGGAGATCAGATAGCAGATATTTTCAAAGATATCGGGGACAAAATTGGCGATGCTGTTCTGAATAAATCAGGTGAAGCAGTCGATGCTCTGAATGCATTAGGTCTTTCTGCGGAAAAACTCTCAAAAGTTACTCCTGATAAGCAGCTATTAGCTATTGGTGAAGCACTCGGGAAAATAAATACAAACGCTGAAAAGACTAATATTCTTGAAAGTCTAGGTAACGACTTATCGAAGTTATTACCTCTCTTTGATAATAACAACCAGAAATTAACGCAATTTATTCAGCTCGCTAAAGATTATGGGATTGCACCAGATTCGAAATCCATTGATGACTTACTGAAAGTAAGCCAAATATTTCAGGATATGGAGGCGCAGGCGAATGGCCTGAAGGTTGAGATTGCTTCAGGTCTGGCGAAGGTTGACCTATCGCCACTCCAGAATGGTCTTGATGATCTTAAAAAAACTTTTACCGATCCGGCAGTCTTGCAGGGGTTATCAGATCTGGTTGGTGGTGTTGCTTCTCTTGTGGGCTGGCTTGGCAAGGCAGCATCAGAACTTGGCAGGTTGGTAGAAAATTTCCAAGGTGGGCAGCAGCTTGCGACCAATGCATCCCGTGTTGAAATATCCCGGCGTATAAAGAACCTTGAGGCGGATCTGAACGATAAGGGTGTTCTTGCAGATATAAACCGGATCGGAATGGATACAGACTCTCGTCGAAAAGAGCTCGATGAATTACGTAAACGGCTCGGCGATATGAAGGATTTTCAGACAACCCTACCTGTCAACGCTGCTGGTGTGCTGGGCACAGCAAGTTCTGGCTTTAAACTTGGTTCAGGGGAAGTCAACGGCAAGCCTGTAACCGACAATTCTGGCAAGAAACTTGAAAATACCTTCAAGGCGACGGAGCAGAATTATCTTCGCCAAATAGCGCTGATTGATACTATCGGCAAAAAATCTTTTGAAGTGACCGAGCAGCAGAAAATTCAGTTTGATATTGCTGATGGAAAACTTTCAGGACTAAATGAGACGCAGCGACAGCGGCTCGAGCAGTTAGCTACCGAAGTTGACCGCCTAAATGCTGTCAAAAAGGCTAACGAGGAAAATCTAAAACTGGCTGAGTATGTCGCCAACCTTCAGCGCGAAAATGCTAACGCCTCAGCCTCTCTTAACGCTGATATTATCGGTGCTGGACAGGGTGACAAATTTCGTGAGCGGATGCGTGAACAGCTAGATATTGAGCGCGAGTTCAATGAAAAGCGCTCCGATTTACAGCAAAGATATCAGCGCGGAGACATTAAAAGCGAGGCGGATTATGACCGTTATAATGCTGAGCTTGATAAAGCACTGTCACAACGCCTCGGGGATTACCAAAATTATTATCAGCAAATTGACCAATTGAACGCCGACTGGATGAGCGGTGCGCGGGACGGGCTGGCTAATTGGGTTGATGATGCATCGAATTATTCGCAGCAGGCGGCCAGTGGTGTTCAGAATGCCCTGTCCGGCATCACAAATAACCTTGTCGATATGCTGAACGATAATAAAGCCAGTTGGAAAGACTGGGGTGTAAGCGTTCTGAAGACGATCGAAAAGGTTGCATTAAATATGGCGTTGGTAAACGGCGTCAGTGCTATCGGTTCGTTGTTCAGCTTCGGTGCGTCTACGGCAGTTGGTTCAACGCCTTCTGGTGCATATAACTCTGCGGCTGCGGGCATTCAGCTTAACGCCAAAGGCGGCGTTTATGAATCTGCAGATCTGAGTAAATTCAGCAGCAGCATAGTTAGTAGCCCCACGATGTTTGCCTTTGCCAAAGGTGCTGGGCTGATGGGCGAGGCCGGACCGGAAGCCATTATGCCGCTGACCCGCGACGCCACCGGCAGGCTGGGCGTAAAAGCGCTGGGCAACGGCACGCAGGGCGGCACGGGCGTCAGCGTCAGCATCGGGGCTATTAATTTCACAGGCGGCACAGGTGGTGCGCAGGGCAACACTAACGCCGCCGGCGCGGTGGCTAACCAGCTCACCGGCGCCATTCTCGATACCATCAACTCGCAGCTGCGCAAGCCCGGCACTCCGTTGTGGAACGCCACACAGGGCAAGCGCTAAAAATCAATTTACCACCCGCTACGGCGGGTTTTTTTATGGGTGAAACATGGCAACCGAAACCTTTACCTGGTGCCCGCGCATTAATGCCGGCGGCGAGGTCACTCACCGCGTCCGCCGCGCGCAGTTCGGCGACGGGTATGCCCAGGCGTCGGGAGACGGCATCAACGCCCGCGGTCAGAAATGGGATCTGGAATTCGTCGGGGATGAAAGCTACATCACCGCGATTATGGATTTCCTGGACAGGCATGGCGGCAGCCGTTCATTCATCTGGCAGGCACCGCTGAAAGGCGCGGGGCTTTACCGCTGTGACGCCTACCGCCCGTCGGCGCCGGGCGGTGGCATTTTCTCTCTCACCGCAACCTTCACACAGGCATTCGCTCCGTAGGTACTTATGGCAATCAGTAATGACGTCCAGAAGCTTGAGCCCGGCGACAGTGTCCGCCTGGTGACCGTCGATGGCTCGGCGTTCGGCGCGGGCGTGCTGCGCTTTCACGCCTGCACCATTCCCCACTCGCCGGAAGAAATCGCGGCAAGCGGCGGTGACACCCCGAAGCTTGCCGCTAAATCCATCTGGTTTGATGACGAGGAATACGGTGCCTGGCCGTTTAAAATTACCGGGCTGGCGTCGTCGAGTGACGGCCAGAGTGCGGAGCCGGTGCTGCGCATCGCCAACCTTGATGGCGTGGTGACCGCGCTCTGTCTGCGCTTTGATGACATGGTGCAGGCGAAGGTCACGATTCTGGATACGTTCGGGCAGTATCTTGATGCGCGCACCTTTCATGACGGCAACCCGTCGGCGGATCCGGGGCAGTATTTCCGCCAGGTATTTTACATCGACAGCAAGGCGGCAGAGGACAACGAGGTGGTGGAGTTTCGCCTCTCCAGCCCGATGGACCTGCAGGGGCTGCTGATCCCGACGCGCCAAATCACGGCGGTCTGCACCTGGGCCTGCCGCAATAAATACCGCAGCGGTGACGGCTGTACCTACAACGGCCCGCGCATGTTTGATCTGAAAGGTAACCCGGTGACCGACCCGGCACAGGATAAATGCTCAGGCCTGCTGACCGACTGTAAAAAACGCTTTGGCGCGGATGCCCAGCTCGATTTCGGCGGCTTTCCCGGCGCCAGCCTGATCCGGAGGTAACCATGCGCGATAAAACCATTGCCGATATCCTGGCCCATGCTGAGGCGGAATACCCGCGCGAGTGCTGCGGCGTGGTGGCGCAGAAAAGCCGCGTCGAACGGTATTTCCCGTGCCGGAACATCACCGGCGTGCCGGAGGAGCAGTTTGAGCTGTCGCCGGAGGATTACGCTGCGGCGGAAGACTGGGGCACCGTCACCGCCATTGTGCATTCCCACCCGGGCGACGGCGCCACCACCCAGCCGAGCGAGCTCGACCAGCTGCAGTGCGACGCCCACGGCATACCCTGGGGAATCGTCTCGTGGCCGGAAGCCGACGTGCGCACCATTGCGCCCCGCGGCGAACGGCCGCTGGAAGGGCGCGCCTTTGAACTGGGCTATGCCGACTGCTGGTCGCTGGTGATGGACTGGCACCGCCGGCAGGGCGTGACGCTTCGCAACTACAGCGTGGATTACCCGTGGTGGGAGCGGGGCGAAAATCTCTACATGGATAACTGGTATGCCGAGGGATTTCGCGAGGTCACAGAGCCGCGGCCCGGCGACATGGTGCTGATGCAGGTGTCCGCGCCGGTGGTGAATCACGCCGGTATTCTGCTGGAAGGTAACCAGCTGCTGCATCACCTCTACGGCCAGCTCTCCTGCACCACACCATACGGCGGCTACCTGCGCGAGCGCACCATTAAAATAGTCAGACACAAGGATCTGCCATGAACCAACTGAAAACGGTGCGGCTTTACGGCGCGCTGGGTGCGCGGTTCGGTCGCGAGCACCGGCTGGTGATAGCCAGCCCGGCGGAAGCCTGCCGCGCGCTGTCAGTCATTATCCCCGGCTTTGAGCAGTACATGCAGACGGCGCACCTGCGCGGCCTGCGCTTTGCCGTGTTCAGGGGGAAAAAGAACATCGGCCAGGATGAGCTGAAGCACAACAGCGGCGAAGCGGATATCCGCATTGCGCCGGTGATTGCCGGCAGCAAGCGGGCGGGCGTGCTGCAGACAATACTGGGCGCGGTGCTGGTGGTGGTCGGTGCCATTGGCATGACCATCGGGCAGGCCTGGGGCGGGGCGACGTGGGGCCCGTATGCCTTACAGGCCGGTATCGGGCTGATGGCCGGTGGCGTGGTGCAGATGCTGTCACCCCAGCCCGGCGGGCTGGCATCGCGGCAGGACCCCGATAACGCGCCGAGCTATGCCTTTGGCGGGCCCGTGAATACCACGGCAATGGGCAATCCCGTCGGGCTCCTGTATGGCGAGCGCGAAATCGGCGGCGCGATTGTCTCCGCCGGCATCTACACCAACGACCAGTGAAAACCGGTCTGATAACAGCGCCTGCGGGCGCTTTTTTTATGGGCGCAGTATGGAAAAAATAACCGGTAAAAAGGGTGGCGGTGATAAACCCCGCACGCCGCATGAATCCCCTGATTCACTCCAGTCCATTGCGACCGCCAAAATCCTGCTTGCGCTGGGCGAGGGGGAGTTCGCCGGCGGCCTCACGGATAAAGATATCTTCCTCGACGGCACCCCGATCCGCAGCGCTGACGGCACGCTTAACTTTCCGGGTGTGAAATGGGAGTTCCGGTCCGGCACCCAGGCGCAGACTTACATCCCCGGCGTGCCGTCGGTGGAAAATGAAATCACCATTAACACCCAGCTTAAAGCGACGCAGCCGTGGACGCGTGCCATCAGTAACACGCAGCTCTCTGCCGTCCGGGTTCGCCTCGGCGTGCCTTCGCTGCAGCGCATGAAAGACAACGGGGATGTGGTCGGTTACCGCGTCGACTACAAAATTGAGCTGTCCACCGACGGCGGCGGGTATGTCACGGTGCTGAACGGCGCGTTCGACGGTAAGACCACCTCGCTGTATGAGCGCAGCCACCGCATCGATCTCCCGCCCGCCCGGACCGGCTGGCAGCTTCGCGTACGGCGGACGACGGTGGACAGCACCTCCAGCCGCATCGTCGACACCACAAACATCGAGGCCTATTCGGAAATCATTGATGCAAAGCTGCGCTACCCGAACACCGCGCTGCTCTTTGTGTCGTTCAACGCGAAGCAGTTCAGCAATATCCCGCAGATTAGCCTCCGCGCCCGCGGGCGGCAAATCCGTGTGCCCACCACTTACGATCCGGTGACCCGCACCTATTCCGGCACCTGGGACGGCTCGTTTAAATGGGCCTGGAGCAATAACCCCGCCTGGGTCTTTTACGATCTGGTGCTGAGCGACCGTTTCGGAACCGGTGACCGGCTGGATGCGACCCAGGTGGACAAGTGGGAGCTCTACCGCATCGCGCAGTACTGCGACCAGCCCGTGCCCGACGGTACCGGCGGCAGCGGTACCGAACCGCGATTTCTCTGCGACGTGTATATCCAGAGCCAGAACGAGGCGTTTACGGTGCTGCGCGACCTCGCGAGCATCTTTCGCGGCATGACCTACTGGGCCGGTAACCAGCTCTCCGCGCTGGCGGACATGCCGCGCGACATGACGTATGTCTACACCCGCGCCAACGTCATCGACGGCAAATTCTCCTACGCCAGCGGCAGCGAGAAGAACCGTTATTCAACAGCGATGGTGAGCTGGTCAAACCCGGAGAACCATTACACCGATGAAGTGGAAGCGGTGATGGAGCCTGACCTGGTGCGGCGCTACGGCGTGCGCCAGACGCAGATCTCCGCCATCGGCTGCACGCGGCGCACCGAGGCCAACCGCCGCGGCCGCTGGGCGCTGCTGACAAATGCTAAAGACCGGATGGTGAGTTTCGCCACCGGGCTCGAGGGCATGATCCCGCTGCCGGGTCATATCATCGGCGTGGCGGATCAGTATCTGTCCGGGCGGGTGATGGGCGGGCGTATCAGTCAGGTGAACGGTCGCGCGCTGACGCTCGACCGGGCGCCGGATGCAAAAGCGGGCGACAGGCTTATCGTCAACCTGCCGTCCGGCAAATCACAGGCCCGTACCCTTCAGGCGGTCAGCGGCCGCAACGTCACGGTGTCTGCGGTATTCAGCGAAACGCCGGAGCGCGAGGCGGTCTGGTCGGTTGATGCGCAGGATGTGGCAATCCAGCAGTACCGGGTCACGTCTGTGGAAGACAACAACGACGGCACATGGATCATCAGCGCGGTGCAGCACAACCCGGATAAGTATGCCGCCATCGATTCCGGCGCCAGGCTCGATGAACGCCCGGTATCGGCCATTCCTCCCGGTGCGCAGGTGCCGCCGGCCTCCGTGACGCTCAGCAGTTACAGCCGCGTGGTGCAGGGCCTCAGCGTGGAAACCCTGCGTGTCGCCTGGCCCGCCGCGCCCGGTGCCGTGGCGTATGAATGCCAGTGGCGCAAGGATAACGGCGACTGGGTGAATGTACCGCGCACGAGCTCGCTCGGCTTTGAGGTGCAGGGAATCTATGCAGGGCGGTATATGGCGCGCGTCAGCGCCGTGAACGCCAGCGATGTTGCTTCGGTCTGGCAGACCAGCGACGAGGTGACGCTGACCGGCAAGGTGGGGCAGCCGCCGGTGCCGCTGAACTTCCGCACCACGGCGATTAACTGGGGGATCCAGCTCGACTGGAACTTCCCGGACGGCGCGGACGACACGCTGATGACCGAAATTCAGTATGCCGCTGCGCCCGACGGCAGCGACGCGCTGCTGCTCTCAGATGTGCCCTATCCGGCGCGCAGCTACACGCAGCTCGGTCTGCGCGCCGGTCAAATCTTCTGGTACCGAGCGCGGCTGGTGGACCGCATCGGGAACCAGTCGGCGTGGACGACGTGGGTACGCGGCATGGCGAACGACAACGCGGAGGATTACCTGGGCGATATCGCGGGCGACTTCATGACGAAGGAAGACGGTGAGGCGCTGCTCAGCCAGATAACTCTCGATCCCGAAGCCATTCTGCAGAATGCCCTGGGCGGCCACGACACGGTGAACCAGCAGTGGAAGCTCTATGGCAATAACCGCGCGGGCATCATTGAGGCCCGGACGCTGGCCTCCGATGCCGGTAAGTCCGTCGCGGCGCTTGAGACAACGGTGAACGCGAAATTTGAGGATTTCAACGCCACCGCCAGTCGTCTTGAGAAAGCCACGGCGGATAACACATCGGCCATCAGTGAGATAAACGACACGGTGGTGGCGCGGTTTGAGGATGTGGCGGCCGCGGTAGAAGGCAAAATGGATGCGTATGTCGATGCAAACGGCGGCTCTGCCATCTATACCATGAAAACCGGCGTGCAGTATAAGGGGCAGTATTACGATGCCGGGCTGTCCGTGGCGGTCACCATTAACGGCACCGCTGTCGATACCCGCTTTGCGGTGAATGCGAATCAGTTTGTGGTGATGAGCGGCAGCGGAAACAACCGTTACTCACCGTTTGCAGTGGTAAACGGCCAGGTGTTTATGAACTCGGCCTTTATCCAGGACGGCACGATTACAAACGCCAAAATTGGCGCCTTTATTCAGTCAAATAACTATGTGGCGGGTAAAACCGGCTGGATGATTAATAAGGCGGGCGCCGCGGAGTTTAATGACGTGACGGTGCGGGGGGCCATTATCGCAACGGAGGGAAGATTCTCCCTGGCCGGTAGCGGAAATGGTGTGGTCATCAACGGTAACGGTGTGACGGTAAATCTGGCGAATGGCGGGCGTATTATTCTGGGGGAATGGAATTAATGCCGAGTGGGCTGTATATCGATCTCAATGACGGCGGTCCGGCGATGACCATCACCGCGGGGCTGCGGTGCCCGTCCTATTGCGGGTATGCCAGCGGCAGCGGGAATCAGTACGCGATACCGGGCTATGTGGCGGGGGCGTCAGCCGTCTTCGCACCGCATGTCACCGCCGGGATTTATCTTGGCGGCAGCACAAGCCTGATCCCGGATATGGACGTGTTAACCGGCGTATCACAGAGCGGAAATGTGCTGACCTTCTCCGCCTGGTCAAACTACAAAATGAGCAACGGGAAAATATACCCCGGCACGGTCTGGCAGATCCTGCCCGCCAGTCAGTCGGGCAATCGCGGGCTTTATATTTCTGACAGTACTGATTTCACCCTTATCACGGACGGGGCCGCGGTCGGTCAGTGTGTGTATCGGGGGCGGGTGACGTTTACCGGCTCCTGGTCACCGCCCCCGACCGGCTATACCCGGCAGTCCTACGCCGTATTTGCCAGGTGGAGCGCCAGTGGGGTGGTGGTGGAATACGACGGTAACGTGGTCCGGGCCGTGGCCGAGCGTAACGGGGCGAACGTCAGCGCGACCGTAACGATGGACGTGGTGATTTTTGCGACCGGCACCGCGCCGGTTCCGGGGCCTGGACTGAACTTCTTCAACAGCAGAGGGCAGTGCACCTTTTCCACAACAAAGCGCCCGTTCCTCTACAGCAATGCCTTCTACAGGCCGTCAGGGGCTGCCACTGATATCGGGAACCGGTACATCATGCTCGGTCGTTACGGCGCGCAAACCGACATCTCCGGCGGCTGGTGTTATGCAAAATATCAGGGGCTGGTCCGGGCGGGTAATGCCGTCCGGGTGGGGCGCGGCTATGTGGCTGCGGTATGGACGTCTGACTATTCGCTGGACGTAAACAGAACGACCGGCATGAATATCCTGTTACTCGACAGTATGTACTGACCGCTTATTGACTGAATGACCCGCTACGGCGGGTTTTTTATTTTAAGGAGCAGGCCTGATGGCTAAAGGCACGATAAGCATCAAAAACGGCGCAACGACCATCAACGGCGACGGCACCACATTTACCAGCGAACTGGTCGCGGGGGATTACGTCGTCTTCACGGCGGGTCAGGTTGTCTACACGCAGGCCGTTAAAACGGTCAGCAGCGACACGGCGCTGACGCTCACCAGAACGTATACCGGGCCCGATGCGGCGGGGCTGGCATGGTCAGCGGTGCCGCGCGGTACCATGAGCCAGGTAACGATGGAAGTGGTGAATCAGGTTACCGAAGCCTTACGCGGGCTCAACCTCGACAAAGCCAACTGGCAGCAGGTTTTTTCCGCAGGTGAAAATATCACCGTTACGCTGCCTGATGGCAGCCAGTTTAAAGGGCCGAGCTGGCCGTCACTGGTGAGCCTGCTCGAAGACCTCGATCCGGGCAGTCTTCAGAAAATCGTGGACGATATTAAGCAGGCGCAGGCCAGCGTCAGCGCGGACCGGCAGGCTGCCGAGACGGCCAGCAGCGGGGCAAAGGCTTCCGCCGATAATGCCGCTGCGGCTAAAAAGGCGGCAGAAGACGCTAAGGCCCTTGCCAGCAGAGGAGCCAGCGATGCCGCAGCCAGCGCCAGCTCGGCGGCGCAGGCCGTGAGCACTGCCAGCCAGGCCGCTACTGACGCACGCACTCAGGCCGATCGTGCGCAGTCGCTTGCCGATAAATTTGACGCCGAAAAAGTCCTTACGAAAGACGCGAACCTGTCCGACGTCACAGACAGGGCGGCTTCGCTGCAAAACCTGCTGAACGGGAAGCCGTTGCCGCTGCCTGCGGAAGCGGTATCTGATTATGATGCGGTGACCCTGCGTCAGCTCAAAGCGTCGTCTGGTGGGGGCGGGGGGGCAAGCATGAACGGCGTGATGAATGACTTCATCGGCGCGGTTCAGTGGTTCAACGGCTCGCGGGCGGCGCTGCCTGCCGGTTATATCGCGGCAGACGGCCAGCTTGTGAGCCGTACCGATGCAAAAACCGCCGATTTATGGGCTGCCGTAAACGCCGGTATTCTGACGGCGACGCAGACGGATGCGGTCTGGCTGACGTCCAGCAACGCTGGCGCACCGGCCATGAACCGTGGCATGTATTCACCAGGAAACGGAACGACTACGTTCCGCGTGCCGGACCTCAATGGCATTCAGGACGGCAGTATCAAATCGCCGTTCCTTCGCGGCGCGGCGTCCGGTGACGTGGTCGGGCGAATCTTGCAGGACAGCGCACCTAACATTTCCGGGCAGTTGTTCGCCTACAACTACGATCAGTCAACCAGCGGTAAAAACGGGTTTGTCAGCTGGACCAACGGCGGAAATAACGTCTTCCAGCTTGACGGTACCACCACCAGTTCCACCCGATATGAACGTTACGTTCTTGATGCCAGCACTCAAAGCGCAAATTATGGCCGTGACGGAAGCGGTGAGATCCACCCGAACGAGGTTTTTGGGATCTGGATTATCCGCGCGTCCGGCGCATTTCAGGCCGCCGGCACATCCTTCGACGTGGTTAACTCATACGCAACGCAGCCGGGCAGCGGCGTGCTGATGCGTGGTGGTGATGTTAAGTCAACGATGAAGGTTGCAGGCGATATTAAATCGTCCGCCTCGCTGGTCGCGCTACAGCGGGTTGGGGCGCGACCGTTCTCTGCCATCACTGTAAACGACGGGGCCATTACCAGGGTATACAGCATTCCGGCCTCGGATGTTGACGTTGAACTGCTTGCCACCAATTCGCCCCAGGGCGCGGTGGCGTGGTGTCGTTTCAGTGGTGACACGATAGTCGCGGCTTTTAACATTTCCTCTGTCACTAAGGAGGCGGCAGGTGCTTACCGGCTCGTTTACCAGAACCCACCGGCAGATGAAATCAATCAGTCCATTATGGTAACGGCAATTCAGGGCTCTAATGATGTTAACGCGATCAGCGGCAGCGTTTATTCAATCAGCAAAACCTCTTTTGCTGTTGCGACAAGGAATAACACGGGCCGGATTGACGCCTCCGTGATGGTTACGGTTCACAGGAAATAAAGTTATGGAAAAGCGAATTATCTATAAATCAGAGTCTGGTGTGTCGCTCGTGATCCCTTATCTCCCATGCGGCCTGACCGTTCTGGAAATCGGGCAGAAAGATGTTCCCGACGGCGTCCCATTCTGGATCGTTGATTCTGCCGAGGTGCCTGACGATATTCCGCAGGAGGCGTGGGAAATTAACGAAAGTGCCATGCCTGCGCCGGACGGGTATGGCGGAACCTATGAGGCTGGACGCGATGATTAAAATTAACCATGAGAAGTTAGAGGCTATAAGGGCCGCAGAGGTGCGCGCCGAGCGCGATCGACTTATTGCCGCTTCTGACTGGGCAATGATGCCTGACGCGCCGACCGACAAAGAAGCATGGGGCGCTTACCGGAAGGCATTACGTGAGGTTCCACAACAAGAAGGTTTTCCCGAAAAAGCTGTCTGGCCGGTGCCCCCGGTCACCGTAAGCGGCGAATAATTAGCCGGCGCGTTGTCCTGGCAGAGCAGCTGTTAAAACTGCTCTGCCGTTACGATTAATAGGCCGCTTCGTCTTGATTTCGTTACCTCCTGAAACTACTGTATAAATACACAGTAATTTTTACAGGAGGTACATAATGAAAATACACCCCCTCGTCTTGCCGGTTAAGCCGGTCAGCATCCCATTCTATGCAGACCTGATTTCTGCTGGTTTCCCGAGCCCTGCCGCTGATTATATCGACAGTGGCATTGATCTTGTTTCCCACCTTATTGCACACCCCTCATCCACCTATGTTTTGCGGGTCGCAGGAGACTCGATGCGAGATGCTGGTATTCTCGATGGCTCCCTTCTGCTGGTGGACTTCAGCCTTCATGCGAAGCATAACGATATCGTGGTCGCCAATATCGGCGGGGAGTTCACCGTTAAAAGGCTGGTGACGTATCCGGTGGCGCAGCTGCGCGCCGAGAACCCGGCTTACCCGCCTATAGCTGTTTATGACGCCGACGACCTCGAAATCATCGGCGTTGTCATTTGCGTGATAAATACCCTGCACCGCAATGTTCGCGCTGGTTGATATGAACTCGTTTTACACGAGCTGCGAGACGGCATTCCGTCCCGATCTTGTCGGTCAGCCGATCGTGGCGCTCTCGAATAACGATGGCTGTGTGATAGCGCGCAGCCGCGAAGCAAAAGCGCTTGGCATAAAAATGGGCATGCCCTGGTTCCAGCTGCGCGAGATGCAGTTTCCGCAGCGGATCATTGCCTTTTCCAGCAACTATGAGCTTTACGGTGACATGAGCCAGCGGGTGATGACGACGCTTGAGGAAATGTGCCCGCGCGTCGAGGTCTACAGCATCGATGAGGCTTTCTGCGACCTGACGGGCGTGCGGAACTGCAGGGACCTGGCTGATTTTGGCCGGGAGATACGCGACACTGTCCGGCGCAACACCCGGATCCATTGTGGTGTCGGTATCGCCCAGACGAAGACGCTGGCGAAGCTCGCCAATCGCGCGGCGAAGGAGTGGCCGCAGACGGGCGGGGTTGTGGACCTGTCGAACCAGGCGCGCCAGCGGCGGCTGATGGCGCTGATGCCGGTAGAGGAAGTGTGGGGCATCGGTCGGCGTATCGCCAGAAAGCTGGATACAATGGGCATTAAAAACGCAGTGCAGCTATGCGATACCGATATCCGCTTTATCCGCAAACACTTTAACGTCGTGCTGGAGCGCACCGTGCGCGAGCTGCGCGGCGAGCCCTGTCTGGAGATCGAGGAGTTTGCCCCGGCGAAACAGGAAATCGTCTGCAGCCGGTCATTCGGGGAGCGTATCACCGACTATGAAGCGATGCGCCAGGCTATCTGCAGCTATGCAGCGCGTGCGGCGGAAAAGCTCCGCGGCGAGCATCAGTTCTGCCGGTACATTTCGGTGTTCGTGAAAACGTCGCCGTTCTCTGCTGAACCGTATTACGGCAACCACGCCGGGACTAAGCTACTGACGCCCACACAGGACACGCGCGACATAATTGCCGCGGCGACGCGCTGCCTCGATGCGGTCTGGCGCGACGGCCACCGGTATCAAAAAGCGGGGGTCATGCTGGGGGACTTTTTCAGCCAGGGCGTGGCGCAACTGAATCTGTTTGACGAGAACGCGCCGCGCGCGAACAGTGAGGCGCTGATGTCACTGATGGACAAACTCAACCAACAGGGACGGGGAACCCTATATTTTGCGGGGCAGGGCATACAGCAGGCGTGGCAGATGAAGCGCGAGATGCTGTCGCCCTGTTACACGACGCGACTTGCTGATGTACCAACCGTACGGGCATAGTAAAAGGGATATTATTCAGGCAATAAAGAAAAGTGAAGGTCCGCTTTGAGCGAAAAGCGGACCTTCATAAAAAGGCGGTTGAAGGTATAACGCCAGGAGGGCGCTGTAGTAAGGCTTCCAGCGACAGCAGGCGGTTAAGGGGCGTATAACCTATTCGGTTTGCAGACCTGATGCGACCCACTCCGGGTAACCTTCATCAAAACGACGAATGCGATAGCCCTGCCGGCGAAGATATTCCACAGCTTCCACAGACAGAATGCAGTGCGGGCCGCGACAGTAAGCCACTATCTCACTGTCTTTCGGCAGTTCAGCCAGTCTGGACTCAAGTTCTTTAAGCGGGATATTCAATGCCCCGGGCAAGTGTCCACCCATATATTCATCTTCCGGGCGTACATCCAGGAGGGTCACGCTACCGGCCTCAAGACGACTCAGCAACTCTTCCCGGCTGACGGCTTCCAGACAATGATGATTACTGTGGTAGTCCGCAGTGATATTGCGAATGACATCATTGTTGAACTCAGCAAAGCATCGCAGGCTGGCAATAACGCTTCTTACCGGGCCGTCACCCAGACGATAGATAATGTGCTTTCCTTCCCGGCGGGACATGACAAAGCTGCCTCTGCGGAGGTTTTGCAGGTGCTGCGAAGTGCTTGCGGCCGACATGCCCGTCAGTGCAGAAAGCATCTCAACCGACAGTTCCCCCCCAGCCAGATGTTCAAGTATTTCAATCCTTGAACCGTGTCCCAGCAGTTTTGCCAGCTCACCCAGGTGCGTAAACAAAAATTTTTCAGGCTGATTCATTGACTCTTTGACCGGTTAACGGGAACATTCAATCATTCAATTGAATGTTTTAATGATACTGATTTCCGGCAGTGGCACAACTACGGAAAGGGATGTGGCCTGCCGGCCGGATTAACTCACTGTTATACAGGAAACCAGATGTCGAATAAAAATATGTACCGGCAGGTGCTCATACTGGCAAGCGCTCAGGCCATCTTTCAGACCGTTTCTGTACTTGTAATGACCATTGGCGGCCTGGCGGGAGGGCTTCTTGCTCCGTCCCCGGGATTAGCGACAGCGCCTATAGCTGCCATGTTTCTCGGAACGGCCTCGGCCACTTTCCCAGCTTCAATGTGGATGACCAGAGTAGGGCGTAAAACGGGATTTTGTGCCGGAGCTGTAGCTGGCATAGCAGGTGGTGCTATTGCCGGCACAGGGATTATTACTTCTTCATTCGTTCTGCTCTGTATCGGGACGTTTATGGTCGGGGTTTACCAGTCTTTTGCGCAGTTTTACCGCTTTGCTGCCAGCGAAGTCTCCAGCGATGCATTTCGGCCCCGGGCCATCTCGCTTGTCATGGCGGGCGGGATCGTCGCCGCACTGGCCGGCCCGTTACTGGCCCGGGTGGGCAGCAACCTACTGACGCCTCAGTATCTGGGTTCGTTCATCATCCTTGCTGCAATATCAGCAGTTGCTGTATTCATTCTTTCCCGACTTCGCGTGCCGGCCAGTGTTGAGAAAGCGGTTGAACAGGTTCCTGCCCGTCCTTGGCAAAAGGTCATCACTCAGTCTGCTTACCTGACCGCCCTGTTTGGCGCTGCCACTGGTTATGGCATTATGATCCTCGCCATGACGGCCACGCCACTCGCAATGTCCCATCATGCTCACTCCCTTTCAGAGACGTCCACCGTTATTCAGCTGCACGTTCTGGGGATGTTCCTGCCGTCCTTCTTTACGGGAAAGCTCATTGAACGCTTTGGCAGTATCCGGATAATGCTGACGGGCATTGTCCTATACATATGTCATATCGGTCTGGCCCTGACCGGCACCGGTTTCTACTCTTTTGCCGGTGCGCTCATTTTCGTTGGCCTGGGCTGGAACTTCCTCTATATCGGCGGGACTGCACTGGTCACAACAACGTTTCGCCCTTCAGAAAAGGGCGCGGCTCAGGCCATCAATGATATGACCATCTTTGCGGTAGGGCTGGCCTGTTCGCTAAGCGCGGGCGCGCTGCTTGAACTACTGGGGTGGGAAAAGCTTAATGAGATGCTTATTCCTTGGCTTGCAGTCGCTGCCCTGGCGCTGCTATGGCTTGCCTTCCGTAACCGATCTATGGAAGGTAAAAGGGCAAATGCGACTGATGGATAAATACTGAGACTGACTGTCAGAATAAACCCGCTATTAAAGGCGGGTTTTTAATTTCTAGATCGACAGTAGTTATTGTGCCGCGAAAAATAATTGAAAACGAAGTATCACAGTTAGTGAGAGCTTCCCGTGAATGAATATCTCAATGTTATTACGTCCGCTTCTGGCACGCAGCGGACAGGCTTCGTGACCATCATGTCTGCTGTGAGCGAAAAACGGACGCTCCTTGGCCAGACTTATGGCTGCTTTTAAACAGGATGAAAACTGTTTAGCCGGTATAGGTAGCTAACGTATACGACTCTTTTTCTCCCCGAGCTCCGAAGCTACCCAGCCAACGACTGCATCGATAAAAGCACGGACCTGTGGCAATAAAAAGTGACGATCCGGGTATACTACTGCAACCTGCATTTCAGTCCCTATGATATCTCTCAATACCGGGACAAGTGCGCCATGCTGCAGGTGTTCACGAATCAACTCTTCAGGCAAAAGTGCAATACCACGGCTATTTATGGCAGCCTCACAAAGCAGGGAAATATCGTCAGAAAAAAACGCGCCGTCCACCTTTATCCGGTCTCCGGAAAGTAGAGGCCAGTACATCTCCGGCAACTCCCCACGGGCGAATCCCATCAGGCATTGATGGCTGCTGAGGTCATTCAGGACGACAGGGACACCCATCTCTGAGAGATAGTCTGGCGAGGCGACGGCAATGACCGGGTCGCGAAACAGCGTGCGTGCAATCAACCCTGGCTGCATTTGGCTACTGGCTCTCAGCGCAACGTCGAATCCTCCATTTCGGAAATCGATATGATGACTGGAAGTGTGAATATGGACGCGCAGCAAAGGATGCTGCGCGATAAATTCACACAGCATTTCCCGGAAGCTTTTTTTCATACCGGGAGGAAGCGATACGCGTAAGTCGCCCCGTAAACCACCTTCGATTCTGGACACGCTCTGCTCTGCCTGCCTTATCGCCTCAAGCGCGATGATGGCCTCTTTATAAAAGATGATGCCCAGATCCGTCAGCGCCAGACTCCGCGTTGTCCGCAGGAGCAGACGTGCATCCAGCTTTTTTTCAAGCTGCGCAATCCGACGGCTCAGCGTTGCACGGGGAACGCCCAGTTCCGCTGCGGCACGGGAAAGCGATTTCGCGTCGACAGTTTTCATAAACGCAATGAGTTCGGAGGTTTCTGCAGTAAGCGCCATATGGATCATTTTCGGTCAGATGATGACAGTTTAAAGAGTATTGTCACGAATTCCGCTCAGCGGCAAGCTTTGCCTGCGACATCCGGGCACAGATCTGATGCCTGGCTACTTATCCAAAACGTTATCCAGAAGGTGTGAAATGGCAGAAGAAAAGAAACTTGTTGCTGTGTTTGGCGCAACCGGTCATCAGGGAAAAGGTGTGGTGCAGGCGCTTAAAACCGCCAGTCAGTTCAGGGTACGGGCGCTGTCCCGTACCCCGCAGAACTATACCGGCGAGGCTGATGAAGCCCTGTATGTGGATCTTGAAAAGCCTGAAACGCTCAACGACGCATTGAAAGGTGTATATGGCGTATTTCTGTTAACTGATTACTGGCAACAGGGCACAAATGAGAAGAAGCAGGCAACATCAGCGATCGAAGCCGCAAAATCGGCTGGAGTGAAACATTTTATTTGGTCCACGCTTCCCGATGTGGAATCTGTTACTCAGGGCGAATTTAGCCTCCCGCAGTTTACCAATAAAGCCAGAATCGACAGTCTGGTAAAAGCGGCGGATTTTACTTATTACACCTTTGTCGTACCGCCTGCTTATTATCAAAACTTCACAGGCCCCTTTGGCCCACAAAAACAACAAGATGGTAGCTATGGATGGATTCTGCCGATTAACCCTGACGTTCGCTGCATTCATATGGGCGACATAAACGAGCTTGGAAATATTGTGACCGGCGCGTTTGCATATCCTGATATCGCCGGACGGGGTGCTTACCTGCCGCTTGTCGGAGATTTCTTGAGCTTCCGTGAGATTGTAGAAACGTTAAATCAGCTTGGGCATCACGTAACCTTTAAACAGGTTCCACGGGACGTATATGCCGGTTTTTTCCCTGGCGCGGAGGCGCTGGGCGATACGCTGGCCTATTACGAGAAATATACCTATCTGGGGCCGGGTTCGCACCAGGCTGCCATTGCACTTGCCAATAAGATCGCGGGGGTTCATCCGGCTTCTTTTGAATCCTGGGCCAGGGCCAATTTCGCACTTGATATGAAGTAAGCCGTTTCAGGTTGCCGCAGTTAGCCATGGATGTGATGAATCGTTTTGCGGCGAATCTGGTTTGTCACCTCTTCCTGGCCTGGCGGTTCAAAGCGATGGTTAAACGTCCGCTTTTGGCACTAAGCGGACATACGTGCTGCAAGGTCCGCGATGAGCGAGGAGCGGACGTTGGCAGCTATTGTTGATCTCGCGATGTTTTTTTAAAAATAGCATGCCGAAGGTATGCCGAATAAAATCAGCTCTTTCCAGGCGGCCAAATTCATTGTGCCACTTTAGTTCAATGAAAAGGAACTTCCGTATACTCTTTAAGAAGTTAATGCATCATGGCGCAATCGTTCAGAAGGAAAAACGGAGAAACGTTGTTTTCTTTATTCTTGGGCAAATGGCACTGAAAACGATTACCGTCGTTACATTCGAGTATTTGATGAATGTTAAAAAATCTAATTGAATTAGTAAGTTAAGAAAGGAAATGACATTAACTAATTAACGCCCATAAAATAAGCGCCTCAACGGGCGCTTTCCTTTGTGAGGGAGGTACTTAATTTATCACCCCCGGAGGATCCTGTTCAGGAAATACCTTTTAACTTCGGGTTTAAGGAGAGAACTGAACTCCCACGCAAGTGCATAGCCTCCATCACCGCCTGCTTCATTTTCGAAACCACAGGTCTGGAAATAGCTGACGTGATTATCCAACAGGTAGTCATGCACCTCGACAAAAAAATCCTCGAAATTTACATCGTAATAACACTCTGACAGACGTTGTGACTCCATGTGACGCGCCCGCTTTGTCTGACCGTTTTCGGCGCAGAACACACCATCGAGATAGCTTATAGCGCTTTTTTCAATGCTTTTGAGCTGAGCTTCCGTTGTGCTTTGCTGGCACTGAAAGGCGCAGAACAGGTAGAAATTAGGGTTGTTGGTGCCGTATGAGCGGGATGTTAAATCGCCCATCGTAATTCCTACTTTCGCAAAGCGGAGGTCTCGGCTGTCAGCACCCACGTAAAACCATTTGTTGGGAGACTCAAAGTTCAACTTATCACGTTCCATGACTTCTGCCATTTTATAGTCGTCATCAGGAATTTGCAGGTCGTACATCTGTTGTGGCTTTTTCATGGTTCCCTCTATGCATTGTTGTTTGAAGTCTAATCAAAGTAAAAAACTGCCTGATATAACAAAATTTAAACCGGCGCAGGAAGTTGCCAACGATTACCAGATCGTCACCGGGTTTGCGCGCCAGCCAGATGTAACCTTGGCGGTTGAAGCGCTCCCAGATTTGCTCAAAGGTCTGGCCAGGTGCCTGGGCACACTGGTTATGTCAAACCGACGGGCCATGAACTGGCCCGGGAAGTCTATGGGATTATCGTAGACCGTCCAGAGTTCAAGATTTGTCGATGTGTCAGTTACCATTCTGCTTCAAACTCGCCTTCGCGCAGTTCGCACTTGCCCTCAATAATTTCCCACGCATGAGTCATGCCCATATTCATCAACTCAATGGTACGCTCGCGGTCATCGGAATAAGCGCCAACAAATATGACGTATTCCAGTTTAGGTTCTCCAAATTCAGGCGAGCAGCCGAAATCATGGAAAGCAGCTTGCCATTGAGTACCTTCCTCATCTGGCATATGGAAAAGTTGCATAGGGCGTTCACCTGGTTCGAACTCAATAAAGCTCGCTGAACCAGCCGGAGAAGTGAGCACCCGAACATGGCCATCAAAAAAATAATTGCGGGCGTTTCTCAATCCTTCCACATAAAACAACCGGCCATCTGATAGTTGTTTCAAGACCAGATACACCTCACGTCGCTGAATACTCATTATTATTCCTGTGGTTATGGGCATTGAAGGATATTAAGTATGCCCATGCGAAAACCTGGGAGAAAGCAAAAGAGGTATAGCCTGCAGAAGAAATTTTCATTTATTTGACCGATGCCCCGATCTCGTTCATTTTGGCCACAACCTTTTCCAGTTTCTCGTTACCCAGCGTCAACGTCGCCAAGCATTGGCGCCAGGGCTATCACATCCACGTCATTATTGCGGGTAGGCAAGAGTGTTTACTTGAGCCGTCCGGCAGGTCGTGTCGTGGAGTGACACTACAAAATGCATTGATGCGGAAACATCTGACAGAACAATCGAAAACTTGACCTGCTCCCTTATTGTTTGATTCAAGGTAAATTAAGAAACTTCCGCTCCCGGCAAAGAGCGAGCGAACTCATCGAGCATAAAGTCCGCTGCGAGCGAAAATCGGACGTTTTCCTTCGACAGTGATCCTTAGTCAATCAATCATGATAAATAAGAATCATGTACCACACGAAGAAGCCCACTCCAGGGTGGGCTTAACCGTACAAACGGTGGCCTGCGTTATGCAATTAATCAAGTATACCGGAGGGGCAGTAATTGCCTTCCCATCGTACTATCTTAGCGCTTGGATCCAGATCTCTCACCGATACGCTATCCCCTCCAAATTCTGAACCAGTAACGACGATATCGTAATCATGATTTGGCTGAGGAATAAAATTATCGGAGGCGGCTCGTTCTGTATTTTGGTAGTAGCCCGCTTGAGTCCAGTAATGAATTACATTTACCAGTTGTCCTGGCTTGATAGTGAACTCATTTATGAAACTTCCCTTGTTGTTACTTGATTCTGGCATTCCGATTTTTTTATTTCCTGTTACAGGAATACCAAGAATAGCCAGACCAGCCGTAACCCGGCGCTCTAAAACTTTTTTATAACAGCCACTCGGCTGTTTTTCGTAAAATTGCAGAGCTGTATTGCCATCAGATGCAGCACGAATCCTGGCTGCATCTGAACTTTTATAGTCTTCCAGCGAAGGCCTAAACCCCGCCGTACATCCACTTAACAACGTTACTATTATTCCTGTAATGACAAGTTTTCCATACATGCGCATATCCTTACGTTTCTGTCGCTCCTGTTTTTATCGGCCTGTAGGGGTAAAATCTTTAACGAATATTAAGCCAACCCTGCGGGGATAAACTGTCTCTGGTCTACCTGTCTGATACTTGAACAACTTCCGCTTCTGGCACTGAGCGGGCATACGTGCTGCAAGGTCCGCTATGAGCGAGGAGCGGAAGCTGGCTGCCGAAGCCGTGGCGATTCATGATGTGCAATAAGATGGTAGAATCACTTTTTAGTATCTGAATCTGGTTGGACCGTATATATTTATCCCGCAACTCTATTGTTCGTAATTTACCTGTAAAAGCCAAAGCTGGAAAACTCACCTTTCTATTTTTTTGAATTCACAATCACTGGCTGTTCACTAAAAACATTCCTATTTAAAGTAAACCTATAGCACTCATTGTTGTTTCTTCTTAGATACATCACCCCCCATTGCTTTACTCCGCAATCAGATACAAATGACGCATCCGACAAGATAGCTATCTTTGCGACATAATCTGAAGATATAGCGGCAAGTAAGAACGGTATTGCTACAACAATCACAAGAGATTGAAGTATGGTAACAAACCTGACAAAGATTGATTGCTCATAATAAACTTTTGCCCGTTCGGGGAGGAAGCCAACAACGTTACCAGTAATCATGCCTACTGCGCTGGATATGCTGGCGACAAGCACCAAGAAGAAGTACAGAATACAAACAGAAATAGGGATAGCAACAATGGCAGGGGAATATTTCAAATACTCCTCATCAACACCATAAATCACACTAAGCATTTTTAGCGTCAATACATATGAAATAAACCATATCACTACATTATAAAACTTAATAGCAAATGTGCTTTTTATTATTTTTGCCAGCATATATCTTTCTGGGTATAGATTATATAAGCTGTAGATGAACAAAACTGAAAATGCGATAAAAACATGCTTGAACTTCAGAAGCAGCAACCCAGTCGCGACAACTCCTAACGATAGCAAAAAAGCCTTTGTTTTCTCTCTCATGACCTCATCCTTATCATTCATAGTAAATTTCCATCAGGATTTTATGAACAGCAGACATGTAAAATTAAAAAATACGCTTCCAATTGTATATCTTCCCATTTTATTGTTTGGTTTTAAATTATTACGTGGCAAAGAGTTTGGTTTGAAGTGTTCACCGAACAATTCTACCGTTGTATAGGAATGTTAACAACGTCCGCTTCTGGCACATAGCGGAACGTAACAATTCAATACAAGTCTTTGTGATCTGCGCATAGTCAGGAATGACGAGCTGCTTGGCGTGATGACCACCGGTACCAAAAGACGGGCGTTATGCTGTGTAACTTTTTCAGCCACGGCTTGGCGCAGCTGAATCTGTTTGACGAGAACGCGCCGCGCGCGAACAGCGAGGCTCTGATGTCACTGATAGACAAACTGAACCAGCAGGGCCGGGGAACACTCTATTTTGCGGGGCAGGGCATCCAGCAGGCATGGCAGATGAAACGTGAGATGCTGTCGCCGTGTTACACGACGCGATTTGGGGATGTGCCGGTTGTTATTGCGAAATAATGTTCGGAAGAGGCATATATGGATATAACAAAGTCAGGAATATTTGAGATTTTGTGATCGTAGCGATCTCGAAGTTTACTCGTCGCTTACTCGAAAAAGATGGCAACGGTTTGATCTTGAATGGACGTATTGGTAAGTATTGAAATCAATAATGAGAGGGGTTTCCGTGGGTAACTTCTTGAATTACATATTTAATATGACGATGAGGTGGAAACAGGAATCGTATTCGGTCTTTTTTTATCCTGAGAAAGGGTAGCGCGTCTATCCATAACTTCCGCTTTACCTTTCTGCTTCAACCATAACACAGGCTGCAGTATAAACGTCCAGGCTTTTTTATCGCCAATGTTAAAAGCCTCACGCGCGGCGCGTGCTCCTGTCAGCGAAACGCAAAAAGTGGTGGCGACTTTCCCACCAATTCTGGTGGATTTGTGTAAACGAACCGGTAGCAGGCTAAGGAGTGAGTTATATTGGAAGAAGGAAAACAAGGAGTTAATCCCAATGAATCCTTTTATCTATGTATTTGGCCTGCTCCTGACGCTTGATGCGCTGCGTGAAATGGCCGGTGCCGCTTCCATGCTGGGACTGTGGTAAACCGGCCAGGCGCGTTTCGGCTATTTGTCGTGTTTGCGGCTGAAGAACCAGATCATAAAGATGGCCGCGATAACACAGCCGATAAAACTGACGATAGCTTCGTGAGTAAATAGGGTCACAGGCACCTCCCGACGTTGCTTACCTTAAGCATAGAACATCCTTAGCAGAATAAGCATCCCGACCCATATTAATGGGGTAAACCTCTCGCAACGCCTATTTAGTTACAACATACTTATTAGTGTTAACGCGGTTGCCGGGAAGGCGTTGCAAAGGGTAAACGCCGCTGGATGCAGCGCTATACTTGCCTGATACACAGAGGAGCAAGCGATGTATCAGCGAATCGACGGCGCGGCGTGGCGGCACATCTTTATCGTGGGCGATGTACATGGCTGCCTGGCGCTGCTGGTGAGCGCGCTAAAGGCGCAGCGGTTCGACCCGCGCGTCGATGCGCTGATTTCCGTGGGCGATCTCATCGATCGCGGTCCCGACAGTCCGGGCTGTTTGCGGCTTATCGGCAAGCGCTGGTTTTTCGCGGTGCGCGGCAATCACGAAGCGCTGGCGCTGGAGGCGCTCGAAACCGGCGATGGCGCGTTGTGGGCGATGAACGGGGGTCAGTGGTATTTTGCGCTCGACGAGGGCGCCCAGCGTGAAGTGAACGCGCAGCTGGCGCGGGCGCGTGAGCTACCGCTGGTGATAGAAGTGCGCAGCGGCGCACGCACGCTGGTGGTCGCGCACGCGGATTATCCGGCGTTGCGCTATGCGTGGCAGCAGCCGCTGGATGCGCATGCGGTGGTCTGGAGCCGGGCGCGAGTCAGCCGCGTGCAGGCGGGAGGGTTGGAGCGTATCGACGGCGCGGACGCGTTTTATTTCGGCCACACGCCGCTTCGCGAGCCGCTCATCAGCGGTAATCTGCATTACATCGATACCGGGGCCGTCTTCGGCAACCCGTTGACGCTGATTCGGGTGCAGTGATTAAAAATCGCTGTACTCCTGCGCCGGACGCCAGAAACCGTCGATAAAATCTTCGACCGGGTAGCAGCCGCCGTGACGCATCCGCTGCTCGTCCATCGCTTTCAGGCACTGCTGTTCAGAATTGTACACATCCACGACGATGTCATCGCAACCGCCATCCAGATAACAAACAAATAAAACCAGCGCGAACATGGCGTCCTCTGCGTGACAACGTTTGTTATAAGTGTAGGGGAAGCAGGCGGGAAGGGAAAACCGAAGGTTCTTAATAAATAACCCGCCTTCAGCGACGGGTTCTTTTTGAATCAGGCAAGGCGCATGATCCAGGCATCAGCTTGTTGGTCGTAATGTTCGCGGTATAGCACGGAGTGTTCGCCGTTGAGCACGGCCGGAATACTGGTTTCGGCATCCCAGGCATCAAGCTGCATGCACAGATCCGGGTCTGATTTGCAGGGAATGCTCAGCTTGCGCTCGCCGGGCGCGTTGCCGTGCAGCTCTGCATCATCAATCTCGAAAGTACCGATTTTTACGCTGGTTTTTGACATAACGCTCTCCCTCAGACAGTACACAGGTGGTATGACCAGTCAGGCCCCACCTTTTAGCGTAGTCAAAAGCGCAAAAAATGCCAAAAACCAGCGGTGATTTTTTACACGCCTTACAACGGCGCGCTAAACAGTACCCCATCGCGTACCAGTTCACGCGGATAACTGTTCTTGAGCCGGCTGCCGACTTTTTTCGCAAGCCCCAGCGGCTGATGCTGGAACGTGACGATGACGTCGTCAGAGTCCGGCGGCGTCTGCGGCCAGACATCGCGACCGCGATACCACTCTTGCGCCTCTTCGGCGGTGAGCTCAAACGCGAGCGGGTTATCGCTGCCGGCCAGCGCCACCACGGCCTCATGCTGCCAGCGGTACCCTTTATTATGGACCTCAGCCAGCCGAACGCCAGTGCGTGAGAATCGCACCTTGCCGATAAACGGCGTGAAGGCCTGTGGGAACAGCCAGATCTCTTTATCGCGCTGCCACAGGGCCAGCGTGTCGTCCCACGCCAGGCCCACCTTGCCTGCCGCGGCCGTGACCGCCTGCGCTTCGCGGGTTTTCATCGGTGCAAACGGGAAGGCGCCGACTTTATACGTCGGCGCAGGCAGTGGCGCGATCGGGGCGGTTTTACGCAGCCGCGCGACAAAAAATCCTTCGCAGTCGTAAATCTGCGGGAAGACATGCAGAAAGCCCTCTTCGGTCAGCGCCGCTTCCGCGCCAGGGAATAGACCCTCAAGCGAGAGCGTCTCCACCGCCTGCGGATAGCGCGCCAGCAGCCAGCGCACCGTCTGCTGGTTTTCTTCCAGGTTCAGCGTGCAGGTGGAATAGACCAGCGTGCCGCCGGGTGCCAGCGCGTGGAAGGCGCTGTCGATAAGCTCGCGCTGGGTGGCGGCAATCTCCTGATTACTTTGTACCGACCAGTTACGCAGCGCATCCGGATCTTTTCGCACCACGCCTTCGCCGGAGCAGGGCGCGTCCAGCAGAATGGCGTCGAACTGTTCAGGGAGCGCGGCGCCGAAAACGCGGCCGTCGAAGTGGGTGAGGCCAACATTGCGGATGCCGCAGCGGCTGATATTGGCGTGCAGCACTTTGACCCGGCTGGCGGAATACTCATTGGCGAGAATAAAGCCCTGGTTTTGCATCAGCGCAGCGATCTGGGTGGTTTTCGAGCCCGGCGCGGCGGCGACATCCATCACCCGTTCGGGCGCGTTGCCATCGGCAAAAAGCGCCGTGACCGGCAGCATGGAGCTCGCCTCCTGAATATAAAACAGGCCGCTTAAGTGCTCGGCGGTGCTGCCGAGCGGCAGCGCCTCGTCGTCGCGCGCTATCCAGAAACCTTCAGCGCACCACGGCACGGGGGTCAGCTGCCAGCCGTAAGACTCAACCTGTGCGAGAAAGGCTTCGACGCTGATTTTCAGCGTGTTGACGCGAATACTGCGGCGCAGCGGACGCTGACAGGCGGCGATGAAATCGTCCATCGCAAGCCCTGCGGGCATCGCCTCTCGCATAACATCAAGAAAAGCCTCAGGAAGGCAGACAGAACCGAATTGCGCCACAGCTCACCTCAGCGGGCAGAAAAAGAGGGCGCGAAGTGTAGCATAAACGCCCCGGCGTGACACCGGGGCGCTGACGTTAACGGGGAAGGGCGGTGCCCCACTGACGCCACTCTTTCGGCTCGCTGTCCTGCAACAGGAAGTGCTTACCGGCCTGCGCTTTGGGGGCTATCGGCGTCTGTGGCGGCGTGGCGAACGCGATGCCGCCGCGAATGAACTGGTTAAACGTGCCGGTTTTCACCACGCCGCCCACCAGACCGAAGTTCAGGCTGTAGCCAGAGGCGAGCCAGAACACCGAGTTTTCCCGCACCAGATGCTGATAGCGTTTGCTGATGCGCATCGACACCATGACGCGGTCAGAGAGGCTGCCGAGCGACATCCCGGTGACCGTACCCACTTCGATGCCGCGGAACAGCACCGGCGTACCGATATTCAGCGAACCGGCTTCCGGCGCTTCCACCACGATGCTCAGCCCGTCGAGATAGCGGGAGTCGGTGATGGTCGCTTCCTGCAGCTCAAAACTCCGGCGGCCCGGACCGCGGCCCGGCTCGACGTTAATATAGGGCTGCAGAATGGTGTCGAGGTTTTCAACGCCGGCGGCGGAGATCTGCGGCGTCACGACCGAGAAGCGCGAACCGGCGCGGGCGAAGGTGTTGACGTATTCGGGATAGAGTACCGCCGTCGCCTGGACCTCGTTGCGCTCGGTGATGAGCTTCAGCGACTCAATCTGGCCGATGTTGATACCGAGATAGCGAATCGGCATACCCGCCGCGATTTTCCCGGCGTCAAACGCGTGCAGGGTAATCTGGCTACCCACGGCGCGGGCGGCGGTTTCCGACGGATAGAGCGTGCGCTTGTCTTTTTCGCCAAGCCCTGCGCCTGCGCCATTGAGGTTATCAAAGCTGATAGCCCCTTTCAGCGCGCGTGAAAGCGGCGAGGCCTGTACCGTCAGCCCGCTGCCGTTCAGCTGCACTTTCGCGCCGCCCTCGGCCCAGAACACGCTGTTCGGGGTCAGCAGCTTGCGGTATTCCGGTTTGATATGCACTTCGATGTCAAACGCATTGGCGCGCGGGCGCACGGTGATGATTTCGCCCACTTCAAACTTACGATACAGCACGACCGACCCGGCCTGTACGTCCGGCAGGCTCTCCGCGGTAAGGGTCAGCGTCGTGGTCGGCATATCGCTCAGGCTGTTCTCTACCGCTTTTTCCAGATTGGCGTAGAGCGGATAGTCATCTTTCATCTCGCCCTTATCGCCCGGCAGCACGCGGATGCCGCCGCTGACCCATTCGCTGGCGCTGGCGCCCAGGAACTCGACGCCGTCGAGGCCCACTTTGACATCCACGCGGCTGTTAACCACAAATTTGCTGTCACCCTTCACCAGCGCGCGATATTGCGGATCGATAGCGACGGAAAAGCTGACGCCTTTGGCATTCAGCGAGCGCTCCAGCACCTGGCCTATCTGGATGCCATGCAGGATAACCGGCTGCCCGGCGTCAATGCCGTAGCTCTCCGGCGCATGCAGCGTCAGGGTCAGCACGCCCGGCTTTTGCAGCGGGGTTTTGTCATCCGGCAGCACCACAAAATGGCTGCGCGGCTGGCCTTCGCCCGGCACCAGCTCCAGCGTGCTGCCGGTCAGCAGCGTGCTGATTTCCGGGTTATTAAGCGAGAGTTTCGGGCTGTGCATCTCAATGCGCGTCCCGTCGCGCAGCAGATTGACGACGCTCGGGTCGACGGTCAGCTCACCGGTGACCGCGCCGCCGGGGTTGAGATTGAGCTTAGTGAGCGTGCCCACTTCGAGGCCCTGATACATCAGCGGCGTGGAATTCTCCTTCAGCCCCTGACCGCCGGGTAAATCAAGTTTGACCAGGACGCCGCGCTGGCTGTGGGCGAGATCTTCATACAGCCCGAACGTGTCGTTCTGGTCGGCGTGCGCAGAATCCGCGGGCGAGTCAAAGGCGATAGCCCCGTTAACCAGCGCCGCCAGGCTCTCCAGCTCCACTTTGGCGCCGCTCAGCCCGATATTGGTTTTTACGCCCGAGACGTTCCAGAAGCGGCTGCCTTTTTTCACCAGATTGGTAAAACGCCGCTCGATAATCACGTCGATGGTCACGCCCTGTTTGTCGGTGTTGATCGAGTAGTCATAGACCCGTCCGACCGGAATTTTGCGGTAATAGACCAGCGAGCCGCTGTTGAGCGAGCCGAGATCCGGCGCGTGCAGATGAATCATCAGCTCGCCGGTGTTGAGCCGGTATTTCGGCTGGGTATCGAGCGCGCGGAAGTGGTCGCGCGGCTCGCCTTCGCCCGGCATCATGCCGATGTAGTTGCCGCCAACCAGCGCGTCCAGCCCCGACACACCGGCGAGTGACGCTTTCGGCGTCACCAGCCAGAACTGCGTCTGGTCGCGCAGGGCGTCTTTCATATCGCTTTTAATGCTGACCGTGACTTCGATTTTATTGAGGTCATCGCTCAGACGGATATCCTGAACGGTGCCTACCTCGACGCCCTGATAGCGCACCGGCGTGCGTCCGGCGACGATGCCGTCGGCGGACATGAAATCGATAGTGACGGTGGTGCCTCGCTCTTCATACGTGCTCCAGATGAGCCAGCCCGCAATCAGCAAAGCGATAACGGGCAGTAACCAGAACGGAGAGATGCGACGTTTTGTTTTAATTCGCGCTTCAGTCTGTGAAGCGGGCGTTTCCTGACTCATGTGCGTCCCAAAGTAAGCGGCTGTCCAGCCATTCAACAGCAAGAATAGTCAAAATCACCGCTGCGCCGAAATAAAACGCAGCCGGCCCCATGACAAACGACAACAGCTGATCGCGATTGACCAGCGACATCGTAAGAGAAATCACAAACAGGTCGAGCATCGACCAGCGGCCAATCCAGGCGACCAGTCGCAGCATCAGAACGCGGGCGCGCAGTCCCTGCTGGCATTTGAAATGAATGCTCACCAGCAGCGTCAGCAGCACCAGCACTTTGGTAAAGGGCACCAGAATACTGGCGATAAACACCACGCCCGCCACCAGAATATTGCTCTGCGCCAGCGAGACGATGCCTGACATGATCGTATCTTCCTGGCGCGCGCCGTTAATATAGATAATCGAAATAGGCAGCAGGTTGGCGGGCAGCAGAAATACCATCGAGGCAATCAGCGCCGCCCAGCATTTTTGCAGGCTCTGACGGCGTCGGCGGCGCAGCGGAATATGGCAGCGCGAACAGCGACCGCGTTTATCCGGCACGCCGGTGTAGTGGCAGCCGAGGCAGACGCGCAGATCCTCGTGGTAGCGCGTGGCGGGGCGCTGCGGATAGAAGCGCTCCCAGAGTTGCTCCACATTCAGATGGATAAGCGTCATGACGCTCAGCACCACCAGCGCGACAAACGCCAGCAGCCCGATGCCCGGCTCAAGCCAGGCGTATTCGCGCACCTTGATAGACGCAACGCCAATGCCCACCAGATAGATATCGAGCATCACCCATTCGCGCAACCGCTCCAGCATCAAAAGCACGGGCCGCAGATTCATGCCGAGAATATTGCCAAACCAGAGATAGGCGATGGCGGCCACCAGCGTGGCGGGCGCGCCGACCGCGCAAAACAGCACCATCGCGGCGGTGATCGTGTCGCCCTGGCGCGTCATCTGCCAGATACCCTGGAAGAGATTGGCGTCAATACGCGTGCCGAGCAGATAGAGGCGTAGCAGCGGCTCGCTGTACGCAAATGGCATTAACAGCAGCATGGTTATCGCCATCGCCGCCAGCCGGGTGAGCGACCAGTCGCGCCCGTCGCGGATTTTCGCATCGCAGCGCGGGCAGTGCGCCGTCTGGTTGGACTTGACCACTGGCAGCATAAAAAGGATATCGCATTGCGGACAACGCTGATAATGTGCCACCGGCAATGGCTCGCCGATGGCGTGAATGGTCAGTTTTTTGCCAGGAGAAAGCTGTTGGGTTTTGAGTGCCATGTGCGAAGCATTATTTTATATGATTCTGTTATCGTAACTCATGAAATGATTAATCTTGAGCATGAGCGCATTTAATGCTTATTTTAGTAGGCTGGCAAAGTAAGTAAGACAACAAAGCGATCGGATTAATGAACAAAACACAATTTTACGCGGAACTCAATCGCGATTTTCAGTCCCTCATGGCAGGGGAAACCAGTTTTCTGGCGACGCTTGCGAATACCAGCGCGTTACTGTTCGAACGTCTTGAAGGCGTGAACTGGGCAGGTTTCTATCTGCTGGAAGACAAAACGCTGGTGCTCGGGCCATTCCAGGGCAAAATCGCCTGCGTGCGTATTCCGTACGGTCGCGGCGTGTGCGGCACCGCGGTCGCCACCGGCGAGGTGCAGCGCGTGGATGATGTGCACGCGTTTGACGGTCATATCGCCTGCGACGCGTCCAGCAATGCCGAAATCGTACTGCCGCTGCGCGCGAACGGTCAGGTTTTCGGCGTGCTGGATATCGATAGCACCGTCTTTAACCGCTTCGATGCCGATGACGAACAAGGCCTGCGTACCCTGGTGGAGCAGCTTGAAGCCGTTATCGCGGGTACCGACTTTAAAAAATTCTTTGCGCCAGTCGCATGATAAGCAACGGATAACGTGGCATTTACCGATGGCGTCATTATAATGACGCCTGTTCATGCCTGCGGCTTGTTGGCAACATCCGTTGTAATCAGGAAATTTCATGGAAAATCAACCTAAGTTGAATAGCAGTAAAGAAGTTATCGCCTTTCTGGCCGAACGTTTTCCGCAGTGTTTCAGTGCTGAAGGCGAAGCGCGTCCTCTGAAGATCGGCATTTTTCAGGATCTGGTGGAGCGCGTTGAGGGCGAAATGAACCTCAGCAAAACGCAACTGCGTTCCGCATTACGTCTTTATACGTCGAGCTGGCGCTACCTTTACGGTATCAAAGCGGGCGCGACGCGTGTCGATCTCGACGGCAACCCGTGCGGCGTTCTGGAAGAGCAGCACGTAGAGCACGCCCGCAAGCAGCTTGAAGAAGCGAAAGCCCGTGTTCAGGCGCAGCGCGCCGAGCAGCAGGCCAAAAAACGCGAAGCAGCGGGCGCTGAAGGCGAAGAGAACGGCGGAGAGCGTCGTGAACGCAAGCCGCGTCCTGCGCCGCGTCGTAAGGAAAACGCCGAGCGTAAACCGCGTCCGGCCAAACCCGCCGCCGCTAAAACGCCGCGCCCTGCGCGCGAAGAGCGTCACACCCCGGTGTCTGACATTACGGCGCTCAGCGTCGGCCAGGCTATAAAGGTGAAAGCAGGCAACAACGCGATGGACGCCACCGTGCAGGAAATTACCAAAGATGGCGTCCGTGTACAGCTGACTTCTGGTATGTCGATGATTGTACGCGCAGAACATTTATTGTTCTGAAACGGAGGTCAACCAGGGCATGAACACTTTTTTTAAGCTTACCGCCGTCGCCGGCCTGCTGCTGATGGCGGGCCAGGCGTTGGCCGTGGATGACATTACCCGTCCTGACCAGATCCCGGTTCTTAAAGAAGAACCGCAGCATGCCACCGTAAGCGAGCGCGTGACCTCACGGTTCACCCGCTCTCACTACCGCCAGTTCGATCTTAACGAAGCCTTCTCCGCCAAAATCTTCGATCGCTACCTTAACCTCCTCGACTACAGCCACAATGTGCTACTGGCGGGCGACGTTGAGCAGTTCGCGAAGAAAAAGGGCCTGATCGGCGACGAACTGCGCAGCGGCAAGCTCGATGTGTTTTACGATCTTTATAATCTGGCACAGCAGCGCCGTTTTGAGCGTTATCAGTACGCGCTGAAAGTGCTGGAAAGACCTATGGATTTTACCGGCAACGATACGTTTGATATCGATCGCAGCAAGGCGCCCTGGCCTGCCAGCGAAGCGGAGCTGAACAAGCTGTGGGATGGCAAAGTCAAATATGACGAGCTGAGCCTGAAGCTGACCGGTAAAACCGATGCGGAAATTCGCGAAACGCTGACCAAGCGTTACAAGTTCGCTATCCGTCGCCTGGCGCAAACCAACAGCGAAGACGTGTTCTCGCTGGCGATGACCGCCTTTGCGCACGAGATTGACCCGCATACCAATTATCTCTCCCCGCGCAGCACCGAGCAGTTCAACACCGAAATGAGCCTCTCGCTTGAGGGCATTGGCGCGGTACTGCAGATGGATGACGATTACACCGTGATCAACTCCATGGTCGCAGGCGGCCCGGCAGCGAAAAGCAAAGCGATAAGCGTTGGCGATCGCATTGTCGGCGTCGGTCAGGTCGGCCAGCAGATGCAGGATGTGATCGGCTGGCGTCTTGATGATGTTGTAGCGCTGATCAAAGGACCGAAGGGCAGCAAAGTACGCCTCGAGATCCTGCCTGCCGGTAAAGGGACCAAAACCCGCATTATCACGCTGACGCGCGAGCGCATTCGTCTTGAAGACCGCGCCGTGAAGATGTCCGTGAAAAATGTCGGTAAAGAAAAAATCGGCGTGCTCGATATTCCTGGCTTCTACGTTGGTCTCACCGATGATGTGAAAGTGCAGCTCCAGAAACTGGAGAAACAGAACGTCAGCGGCGTGATTATTGACCTGCGCTCCAACGGCGGCGGGGCGCTGACCGAGGCGGTGTCGCTCTCCGGTCTGTTTATTCCGTCCGGCCCGGTGGTGCAGGTGCGTGATAACAACGGCAAGGTGCGTGAAGATCGCGACACCGACGGCGTGGTCTATTACAAAGGCCCGCTGGTGGTAATGGTCGATCGTTTCAGCGCCTCGGCGTCGGAAATTTTCGCCGCCGCAATGCAGGATTATGGCCGCGCGCTGATTGTCGGCGAGCCGACCTTCGGGAAAGGCACCGTGCAGCAGTACCGTTCGCTGAACCGCATTTACGATCAGATGCTGCGCCCGGAATGGCCAGCGCTGGGTTCCGTGCAGTACACCATCCAGAAATTCTACCGCGTTAATGGCGGCAGTACCCAGCGTAAAGGGGTAACGCCGGACATCATCATGCCGACCGGCAATGAAGCGACCGAAACCGGGGAGAAATTCGAGGATAACGCGCTGCCGTGGGACAGCATCAATGCCGCCTCGTATGATAAATCGGGCGATCTGAAGCCGCTTGGCCCGCAGTTGCTGAAAGACCATAACGACCGCATCGCCAAAGATCCGGAGTTCCAGTACATCATCAAGGACATTGCTCGTTTCAACGCGATGAAAGATAAGCGCAATATCGTTTCGCTTAATCTGGCGCAGCGTGAAAAAGAGAACCGTGAAGATGACGCAACCCGACTGGCGCGCATTAACGATCGCCTGAAACGCGCCGGTAAACCGCCGCTGGCGAAGCTCGAGGATCTGCCGAAGGATTATCAGGAGCCCGATCCGTATCTTGATGAAACGGTTCATATCGCTCTCGACCTCGCGAATATGACCAAAGAGAATACGACGCCGCCCGCAGCGGCGACGAAGTAAAACTCCCCAACCGGCGCAGATGATGCGCCGGTTTTTTTAGTGCCGTGTGATCCCCCGTCAGCGAAATGCTACAAAATGTAAAGTTTCGTATTTTTAGAGACTTGCCAGCCTGTGACGCTTGAAAACGGCGTGCGCGCCCCTACGATGTGTGTAATCGCATAAGGCGTATTGTTAAACCGAGGTAAAAAGAAAATTATGATGCGAATTGCGCTTTTCCTGTTGACTAACCTGGCCGTCATGGTGGTGTTCGGTCTGGTGCTCAGCCTGACAGGGATCCAGTCAAGCAGCGTGACGGGCCTTCTGATCATGGCGCTGCTGTTTGGCTTCGGCGGCTCGATCGTTTCGCTGCTGATGTCCAAATGGATGGCGCTGAAATCAGTAGGCGGCGAGGTTATCGAAGCGCCGCGTAACGAGACCGAACGCTGGCTGATGGATACCGTGGCGCAGCAGTCGCGCCAGGCGGGCATCGCAATGCCGCAGGTGGCGATTTATCACGCGCCGGATATCAACGCGTTTGCCACCGGCGCGCGCCGTGATGCGTCGCTGGTGGCCGTGAGCACCGGGTTGTTGCAGAACATGAGCCGTGATGAAGCGGAAGCGGTTATCGCGCACGAGATTAGCCATATCGCCAACGGCGACATGGTGACCATGACCCTGATTCAGGGCGTGGTGAACACTTTCGTTATCTTTATCTCGCGCATCATCGCGCAGGTCGCGGCAGGATTTCTCGGCAATCGCGACGAGGGCGAAGAGAGCAACGGCAACCCGCTTATCTACTTCGCGGTCGCCACCGTGCTGGAGCTGGTGTTCGGTATTCTGGCGAGCATCATCACCATGTGGTTCTCGCGCTATCGTGAATTCCACGCTGACGCGGGCTCTGCGAAACTCGTGGGCCGCGAGAAAATGATTGCCGCGCTTCAGCGCCTTAAAACCAGCTATGAGCCGCAGGAAGCGAGCAGCATGATGGCGTTCTGCATCAACGGTAAATCGAAATCGCTGAGCGAGCTGTTCCTGACGCACCCGCCGCTGGATAAGCGTATCGAAGCGCTGCGTAGCGGTGAATATCTCAAGTAATCGTACCTGTGAATCAAAAAGCGTGCCCGCGGGCACGCTTTTTTTTATGCCTGCGCGGCGTCATTCACCGCTCGTCTGCACGTTCTAAGTCGTTGATCTGCCGCTGACGATATATCCTTCCTGCATAATCAGGCTTAATGTCGCAGATTTATCACCCTCGGCCACAGATTCATTGCGGTGCCGACGCCCCGAATTTATAATAAAAACCGGTTCTGATTTTTATAAAACAAATGCGATCGAGGTGATCAATGGCAATCGCAGAATTAGATAAACAGCCTGACTCCGTCTCTTCGGTGCTCAAGGTCTTTGGTATTTTGCAGGCGTTGGGTGAAGAGCGGGAAATTGGTATCACCGAATTGTCGCAGCGCGTCATGATGTCGAAAAGCACCGTTTACCGCTTTTTGCAGACCATGAAATCCCTGGGCTATGTCGCGCAGGAAGGGGAGTCGGAAAAATATTCGCTGACCCTCAAGCTCTTTGAGCTGGGCGCGCGCGCGTTACAGAATGTCGATCTTATCCGCAGCGCGGACATTCAGATGCGCGAGCTGTCGCGGCTGACGAAAGAAACCATTCACCTGGGCGCGCTGGATGAAGACAGCATTGTCTACATCCATAAAATTGATTCCATGTATAACCTGCGCATGTATTCGCGCATCGGTCGCCGCAACCCTCTGTACAGCACGGCTATCGGTAAAGTGCTGCTGGCCTGGCGTGACCGCGACGAGGTTCGCCAGATCCTCGAAGGCGTTGAGTATAAGCGCAGCACCGATCGCACGATTGTCTCCACCGACGCGCTGCTACCGGTGCTGGACCAGGTACGCGAGCACGGTTACGGCGAAGATAACGAAGAGCAGGAAGAAGGGCTGCGCTGCATCGCGGTGCCGGTGTTCGACCGCTTTGGTGTGGTGATCGCAGGGCTCAGTATCTCGTTCCCGACGCTGCGTTTCTCGGAAGAGCGCCTGCACGAGTATGTGGAAATTCTGCATACCGCCGCGCGGAAAATCTCCGAGCAGATGGGTTACAACAGCTATCCGTTCTGACGCCAGCCCCTCTGTTGAAAAAGCCGCAGCTCGCCTGCGGCTTTTTACTGGGCTGCGAGTTAGCCGTTATCGACCACGGTTTCGCTTTTACGCAGCACCGGGCAGGCGGTCATACCGATAAGCCCGCTGTCAGAATGGATAAACTGCGCGTTGACTACCTGTCTTGCCGTCAGATAACGGCACTGTAACCCTAACCCTGCGGCGTTCTCATGGCTGCCAATTAAAATGCCATAGCCGCTGAAAAGCAGTACGCCCCAGGCGACGACCAGCAATGCGGCGATACGAATCAAATAACGCATAACGGCTCCGTTTGTTCACGTTCAGGCGTACAGCCTGCCGGGCGTGCCGCCTCGTCGCAAGGAGAGGATTCCGGATCGCGTGACTTAACGTTACAGTGATATTTGGTTTAAGGTTTCCGTGATAATTTGGCCCCGTAAATGCCGTAACGGAGAACGTAGTGAAAAAATTGAGATGGGCTATTTTGCTGGCCGTGCTGGTGGCCTGTTTATTGCTGTGGACGCAGACTATCAACGTAATGTGCGATCAGGACGTTCAATTTTTCAGCGGCATTTGCACCATCAATAAGTTCATCCCCTGGTAACGCCTCATGCCGTGACGGTGGTAAGATAGCGCGTTACTTTGAGGTGGTTAGCATGAATGACATTGTAAATTCTGGTGCATTAAATTTCGCCTCCCTGGCGATTTCTCTGGTGGGCGTCGTTGTGGCGCTGGTGGCCTGGTTCTTTATCAACCGCGCGAGCGTTCGCGCCAGTCAACAGGTGGCTCTGCTCGAAGCGCTGCTTGAGCAGGAAAAACGGCAAACGGCGCTGCTGCGTCGCCTCTGCAACGCGAATGAGCCGCAGGACGAGACGCCGGCCGCCGCACCCGCCGCCACTCAGGATGACGACGACGGTTTTGTCCGCCTGGTGGCTGAACGTTAATTGCCAACGCCAGCGAGGTGATGGGCATGGTCTGGAAAAATCCCTGGTACGATCCCACAAAAGCGCATCACCGTCCTGACGGCTTCTGCAACACGCACGACGTCGGGCATCAGCCCGGCGATTTGCGCCGCTGGCAGGATGAACGTAAAGCTCAGGGGCTGCCTCATCCGCCTGCGGACGGTTACGAGGCGTTCATCCGCCAGTGGTGGCAACCCGCCGTTATTGAAGGCGAGGACGACGGCGTCTGGTGGCTTGGCCACGCCACGCTGTTGATTCGCCTTAATGGCCGTTATCTGCTCACCGATCCGCTTTTCTCGCGCCGCGCCTCGCCCGTCAGCTTTTATGGACCTGCCCGCAAAACGCCGCTGCCGCTTGAGCTTGCCGGCCTTCCGCGCCTCGACGCGGTGCTGATTTCGCACAATCACTACGATCATCTGGACAACAGCACGATACGGCGGCTGGCAAAACGCTATCCAGACGCAGCATACTTTGTGCCGCTGGGCCTCAAAGGGTGGTTTACGAAGCGCGGCATCACGAACGTGACGGAGCTTGACTGGTGGGAAAGCAGAGCCTGGGAAGGGCTGCAAATAACCGCCGTCCCCGCGCAGCACTGGAGCATGCGAACGCCGTGGGACCGAAATCGATCGCTTTGGTGCGGCTGGGTAACAGAAAGCGCGTCGCAGCGCTTCTGGTTTAGCGGCGACAGCGGGTATACGCCGGAACTGTTGGAGATCCCGCGCCGTCTGGGGCCACTCACCGGCGCGGCCATTCCCATTGGCGCCTATGCGCCGCGCTGGTTTATGGCGCCGCATCACATGGATCCGCAGCACGCCGTCGAACTGTGGCAGCATGTGGGCAGGCCGCTTGCCATCCCCATTCACTGGGGCGTTTTCGAACTGGCGGATGAATCTCTGGATACGCCGCCGCAGGAGCTGCTAAGCGCACTTGCTGAACGTAACGAAAAAGCAGAAACGTTCGCGCCGCGCCGTATTGGGCAATATTTATCCCTGAGTGCTAATAAACGTTAAGCAAGAATATATCGGGCTGGTTAAATTTAATTCTGCCTGGCCTATTTATTAGTCAGACTGTCTTATTCCGTGTGCCTCTTTTTGAGGCAATTTCATTAAACTGTCATTATTTTGGTGCAGAAAGTAAATTGCTTGTACAAACTTTTTTGATTTGTACATTGTTTACTGCCCTCAGGCTGTAATAAAGCCTCATTAAAATGGAGTTTAACGACATTAATGAATAAGCTTTTGCAAAAATAATAACAGGGCGGTAATGACAACTTGCGCGCTTTCGTGTTGCCTGGACGAAATGAAGTTATTGAGCTAAGTTTAAAAAGTGCATTCAGGCATGATGCCGGACCCGGGCGACGAAACCCCTTTTGCAGGGCTTTGTTTGCCTCTTCTGTGCTTTATTGTCAGGCACATAGCGATTTGTTGAGGAATCTGTGCGACAGATCGTGCAGTGTATAAAAATGGCTTGCCATTGTTTACGTTGTATGTGATAACAAGTTTTGGGTTAAACGAGGTACAGTTCTGTTTATGTGTGGCATTTTCAGTAAAGAAGTCCTGAGTAAACACGTTGTCGTTGAATACCGCTTCTCTGCCGAACCTTATTTCAGTGCCTCAAGCAGTAATGTCTCTGTTTTATCTAAGTCAGCGCCTGCGGGCGAACAAAACAATTGAAGGAATTTGCAAAATGGCAAAGATTAAAGGTCAAGTTAAGTGGTTCAACGAATCTAAAGGTTTTGGTTTCATTACTCCGGCTGACGGCAGCAAAGATGTGTTTGTACACTTCTCTGCCATCCAGGGTAATGGCTTCAAAACTCTGGCTGAAGGCCAGAACGTTGAGTTCGAGATTCAGGACGGTCAGAAAGGTCCGGCAGCTGTTAACGTAGTTGCTATCTAATCGCACTTAAACTGACCCGGTGCCTTGTTTCACCGGCCAGCTATTTTAAAGCCTCGCCTCTGGCGGGGCTTTTTCGTCGATAACGCGCGCCAGCGTTTCCCCGTCTGCCGAATCACGCTACACTTCGCGCTTTGCGCTGTTTCGGAGTCGTCATGTCTTTTCTCTGCCCCCTTTGCCATTTGCCGCTGCAGGCGCAAGCCAAAAGCTTTCGCTGCGCCAGTCATCACCAGTTTGATATCGCGAAGGAAGGGTACGTTAATCTGCTGCCGGTTCAGCACAAACGATCGCGCGATCCGGGCGACAGCAGTGAAATGATGCAGGCTCGTCGCGCGTTTCTCGACGCCGGGCACTACGCGCCGCTGCGTGACGCCGCTGCCCGGATGCTGGCTATAACCCTGCCTGAGCGCGGCGCGACGCTACTCGATATTGGCTGCGGAGAAGGGTACTACACCCACGCGTTTGCGGCGCTCACCACCGCCCGCAGCGGGCACAGCTGGGGGCTTGATGTGTCGCGAAGCGCGATTCGCGCGGCCGCGAAGCGTTATGACGACATCGCCTTCTGTGTGGCATCAAGCCATCGTCTGCCGTTCCCCGATGCCTTTTTCGACGCGGTGGTGCGTATTTACGCGCCCTGCAAAGCCCAGGAGCTGGCGCGTGTGGTGAAACCCGGCGCGGTGGTACTGACCGTCACGCCAGGCCCGCGACATTTAGTTCAGCTGAAAGGGCTTATTTATGATGAGGTGCGGTTACATGCGCCGAATCAGGAAGCGCTGCCGGGCTTTACGCTCGCAGGCGAAGAGGCGTTGGGTTATGAAATGTGCCTGAATGGCGAAGAGGCGACGACGCTACTGCAGATGACGCCGTTTGCCTGGCGCGCGCGCCCCGAGGTGTGGCAGACGCTGCGGGAAGAAACATCATTTACCTGCGAAACCGATTTTTGCCTGCGCGTGTGGCGGCGCGACGCTTAACCCGCGAAATGGCTCCAGAGGATCTGGCAGCCAATGCCAATCAGCACGACGCCGCCCAGGATCTCCGCCCGTTTGCCAAGCAGCGGGCCAATGAAGCGGCCAATCATCATGCCGAGCGTGGACATGATCAGCGTCGCGCAGCCGATAGCGAGCGCGGTTTTGAGGATATCCACCTGAAGAAAGGCGAGGCCTACGCCGACCGCCATCGCATCAAGACTGGTGGCGAACGCGGTCGTGACCAGTAGCCAGAAGCTGTGGCGGCGGATTTTTTCCGGCTCGTCATCGCCGCCGCCTCGCACGCCTTCGAGGATCATTCGCCCGCCGAGGAACACCAGCAGCACAAACGCAATCCAGTGGTTCCAGGTCAGTACAAACTGCGTAGCCAGCAGCCCCAGCAGCCAGCCGACCAGCGGCGTAATGGCTTCGATAACGCCGAAGATCAGACCCGTGCGCAGGGCGTCGGAAAATTTGGGTTTATGCAGCGTGGCGCCTTTGCCAATAGAAGCCGCGAAAGCGTCCATTGACATGCCGAAAGCGAGAAGCAGGGTTGCGGAAAGATTCATACACAGGTCCTGACCGGGATCTCCATATACACGCCAACCGCCCCCAGTAAACAGCAGCAGCGTGCAATGGTCTCGCCTGACTGAAAGGGCTTCAGTCCGTACGCGCCACGTTTTGCAACGAGTATGTTGACGCGTACATTTCCTGTACGAAAATTGGCTACTCCCCAATGACGGGCGCAACCTTACCATATTCCAGACGGCAAAGACAATAATCAGGTAATACGCTTTTAGTTATAAATGAGAATGGTTTTCGATTAACGGCAGGACGTGAAGAACTTGTTAAGAATTAAAGTAAGGAGACCGTGGGGAATATAGCACGGGCTATAAGTGCGGTTATTTTTTACGCGTAAAAATAGCCTGTGCTATATTTATAGTTTATTGATTATTAAGCATAAACTGGTAAATCTTCTCCAGGTCGTCAATATTCTTTACCCGCACGAGTAAACGCAGCTTCGGTAATTGGACTACCAGCACGCCATCCTCCGATAAATTCATTGTCTTAATATGATTATATTTCACCCAGCCCGCGCCAAAGAAAAAGCCTTCGCGCTTAAAGCGTATTTGCGGCTCGCGGATCCAGAAGAGATAAATTGCCACCAGTCCCAGCGCGCACAGCAGCCAGGTGGTGAGCGGCGCGCCATGCGTCGTCACGTTCTGCCAGAGCAGGATGGCGACCAGGCCGGTGAAGATGAGACCGTCAACGCGACCGCGTCGCAGCAGCGCCACCCGCAGCAGCGTCTTGCCGTGACGCCGTTCCATGCCCCACTGGTCGTAAATGGCCCAGCCCAGCAGCGCGATAATAAAAGTGACCAGAACCCCGTCCGTCAGCGTCATGCCGTCTCCCTTAAATAAAAAAGCCGGGAGCCATAGGCCCCCGGCGAACACACTGCGCCGTTACTGGCCGAGCAGGCCGACCGCGTAACCGGCGATACCAATCACGAAGAACCCGACGATTATCCACAGCGGATTCACTTTTTTACGCAGTAACCACATACAGGCGAACGTCAACAGCAGCGGCACCAGGCCCGGCATCAGCTGGTCCAGAATGGTTTGTACCGTGGTGACTTTTTGGGCGCCCGTCTGGTCGGTGATGCGCGATACGACCAGCGGGATATTCACGTGCGTCCACTTATTAACGAGCGCCCCCATGACAAACAGGCCGAGAATGGACGCCCCCTCGGTCAGTTTTTGCAGGAAGCCGCCGCCCATATCCTTGACGATATCGACGCCTTTGCGATAGCCATAAGCCACGCCATAGTAGCGGGTGGCTAGGCGCACCAGGTTAAACAGCACAAAGAACAGCAGCGGGCCGAGCAGGCTGCCGCTCATCGCGATACCCGCGCCGAGCGCCGCGAACACCGGACGCACCGTACCCCAGAAAATCGGGTCGCCGACGCCTGCGAGCGGTCCCATCAGCCCCACTTTAATGCCGTTAATCGCGCCGTCGTCGATGGCCGCGCCGTTCGCGCGCTGCTCTTCCATCGCCAGCGTCACGCCGAGCACCGGCGCCGCGACATACGGATGGGTGTTGAAAAACTCCAGATGGCGCTTAATCGCCTGGCGGCGCGCTTCATTATTCTCAGGATAAAGGCGACGAATCGCCGGGATCATTGAGAAGCAGAAGCCGAGCGCCTGCATACGTTCAAAGTTCCACGATCCCTGGAAGAGGTTAGAGCGAATAAATACGCCGCGCACATCGCCCGGGGTCAGCTTTTTCTCACCCGTTGTTTTAGTCATATCAACCATGTCGCTCACCTGTTAATCCAGTTCGTTATCAAGATCGTTCGCGCCTGCAGACTGCGCGGGAGCCGCTGCCGAGCGGTTATATTTCGGGCTCAGCTGGATATAGAGCACCGCCATAACGGTGCCAATCACGCCCAGCGCCACGAGGTTGAAATCGGTAAAGGCCGCGGTCACGAAGCCAAGATAGAAGAACGGCATCAGGTAGCCCGCGCGCATCATGTTGATGACCATCGCGTAACCTACCACCACAATCATGCCGCCTGCGATATTCAGGCCGCCGGTTACCACTTGCGGGATGGCGCTCAGCATCTGCTGTACTTCGCTGGTGCCGACAGAAATCGCCACGATAACCGCCGGGATCGCGATACGCATCGCCTGTAAGAACAGAGACGAGACGTGGATCCAGGAGAGCGCGGTGAGGTTGCCGTTCTCGGCCGCCTTATCAGCCGCGTGCTGGAAGCCGACAGTAATAGTACGCACGATGATGGTCAGCACCTGGCCTGCCGCCGCCAGCGGAATGGCCAGCGCAATACCGGCGCCGATGCTCTGATGCCCGGCGATAACCAGAATGGTGGAAATGATCGACGCGAGCGCGGCGTCAGGCGCCACGGCGGCCCCGATATTCATCCAGCCGAGCGCTATCATCTCCAGCGTACCGCCGATGATAATGCCGGTTTTCATGTCGCCCAGCACGGCCCCGACCAGGGTACAGGCCACCAGCGGACGGTGAAACTGAAATTCATCAAGCACCGATTCCATACCGGCGATACAGGCGACGATGAACACCAGCACAATCTGAAGAGTGGTAATCTCCATTGTACTTCTCCTGTGATATCAAACTGACGTGTAAAAACTGAGTAATTGTTAACCGTGCAAAGCCGTCAATGCGCTGCTTTGCTGATTAAATCCATCATTTTCAGTCGGGGATCGTTTGAGACTTTACGCACTTCCAGCTCAATGCCGCGCGCGTTGAGTTTCTTAAAGGCCTCGATATCTTTCTCATCGACGGAGACGGCGTTGTTTACCTGCGTTTTGCCCTGCCGATACGCTATCCCGCCGATATTCACGGAGGTGATGTTAACGCCGCCTTCCACAACACGCTCGACGTCGGTCGGGTTGGTGAACAGCAGCATCACGCGCTCGCCCGCGTATTTCGGGTTGTTATAGACGCGGATCATTTTGGCCACATCCACCACGTGCGCGGTCACGCCCGGCGGGGCGACCTGGGTGAGCAGCGTTTTACGCACGTTGTCAGCGGCGACTTCATCGCTCACAACAATAATGCGCGTGACGTTGGTCTCTTTGGTCCAGCGGGTGGCGACCTGGCCGTGGATCAGACGGTCGTCGATACGGGCGAGGCCGATGACCATATAATCTTTCGGGCCCATCGGTTTTGCCGGTGCCGCCGCTTTCGGGGCAGGGGCTGCGGGTGCGGCTTTTACTGCGGGTTTAGCTTTCAGCGCTTTGACGCCTTCGCGGCCGGTTTCCACCGCAAGCGCTACCAGCTCATCGAACGTCGGGTCGTCATCGCGCGCCATTAAGGTTTCGACGAGCATCGGGATATTTACCCCGGCGACGACTTCATGGTTGGGCTGGTCTACGACAATGCGGCTTGCCGCGTTGAACGGACTGCCACCCCAGGTATCGACCAGAAAGATGACGCCTTTGCTGGTGTCCAGTTTTTCGAGCTGCGCGCGGTATTTTTCGATCAAGGTTTCCGCATTTTCGCCGGGCACGAAATCGATCCAGCCAACATTTTCCTGCTCGCCTAACAGCATTTCCGCTGTTTTAAGCAGTTGTTCAGCCGCCCAGCCATGCGTGCCTATGACAATAGCAATGGTCACTTGCTACCTCCGTGGTTATCGTCAGTACCCTTACAGGCACCGCTAACAATGATTCGCTTATCGAATCGATTCAGATAAGGATTTGTAAGCATTCAGAACCCAAGCACGAATTATTTTAGAACGCGAAAAAATAATGTTTGTGATGAAGCTCCGTAATTTCGTTAGCAAAACAAGGCATTCGGCGTACGCGGAAAAATATGCGCGTATTTTGTGTCATGGCGATTGCAAATTCTGGTAAATCTTTGCCAAATGCTACAACCCTTTGTTAAGGTAGATTTCCGATTAATTCACAGGAGTAGCGGGCAGCAGCCCACCGTATGGACCGTCACCGACGTCTTTTCTTTTCCAGGCTTTCATCAGCCGTCATATCACAAGGCTTTCGCCTTAACTCACTGATAAACCCTATTAAAGCGCCCAACACCGTTGGGGTGCCGTTTAGTCATTCCTTGCGCAGGAGCCTGTTATGGAATTCTTAATGGACCCCTCCATCTGGGTCGGCTTATTAACGCTGGTCGTGCTGGAGATCGTGCTCGGCATCGACAACCTCGTCTTTATCGCCATTCTCGCGGATAAACTGCCGCCGAAGCAGCGCGATAAAGCGCGTTTGATTGGTTTATCCCTGGCGCTGGTGATGCGCTTAGGTTTGCTGTCGCTGATCTCCTGGATGGTGACGCTCACCCGTCCGTTGTTCAGCGTCTGGGACCTGAGCTTCTCCGGCCGTGATTTGATTATGCTTCTTGGGGGGCTGTTCCTGCTGTTTAAGGCCACAACCGAGCTGCATGAACGTCTGGAAAACCGTCAGCACAACGACAGCCACGGCAAAGGCTACGCCAGCTTCTGGGTCGTGGTATTGCAGATTGTGGTGCTTGATGCCGTCTTCTCGCTGGATGCGGTGATAACGGCGGTCGGTATGGTGAATCATCTGCCGGTGATGATGGCTGCGGTGGTGATTGCGATGGGCGTGATGCTGCTCGCCTCGAAACCGTTGACGAACTTTGTTAACGCGCATCCGACAGTGGTGGTGCTCTGCCTGAGCTTCCTGCTGATGATTGGTCTGAGCCTGGTGGCGGAAGGCTTCGGTTTCCATATTCCGAAGGGCTATCTCTACGCGGCCATCGGTTTTTCTATCATCATCGAGTTTTTCAATCAGGTGGCGCGCCGCAACTTTCTCAAGCATCAGTCGAACCTGCCGCTGCGCGCGCGTACCGCTGAAGCTATCCTGCGCCTGATGGGCAACCGTCGTCGCCCGGCGCCGGTCAGCGAAACCGAACATCACGCCGTGGTGCCGGTGCACGCCGAAGCATTTGCCGAAGAAGAGCGCTATATGATTAACGGCGTACTGACGCTGGCTTCTCGTTCGCTACGCAGCATCATGACGCCGCGCGGCGAAATCAGCTGGGTGGACGCCAGCCGCAGCGTTGATGAAATCCGCGAGCAGTTACTGTCATCGCCGCACAGCCTGTTCCCGGTGTGTCGCGGCGAGCTCGATGAAATCATCGGCGTGGTGCGCGCCAAAGAGCTGCTGGTGGCGCTGGAAGAGGGTGTCGACGTCGCGGCCATCGCCTCGGCGACCCCGGTCATCGTGGTGCCGGAGACGCTGGATCCGATCAACCTGCTGGGCGTGCTGCGTCGCGCGCGGGGCAGCTTTGTTATCGTCAACAACGAGTTTGGCGTAGTGCAGGGCCTGGTCACGCCGCTGGACGTGCTGGAGGCCATCGCGGGCGAATTCCCGGACGCCGATGAAACGCCGGAAATCATCCACGACGGCGACGGCTGGCTGGTGAAAGGCTCAACCGACCTGCACGCATTGCAGCAGACGCTGGATCTCCCGTCGTTAGTCAGTGACGAAGAAGATATCGCGACGGTGGCTGGCCTGGTTATCGCCATTAACGGGCAGATCCCGCGCGTGGGCGACGAACTGGCGATGCCGCCGCTGCGTATCACCATCGTTGAGGCGAATGACTACCGCATCGATCTGGTGCGCGTGGTAAAAGACGCGCCGCTGCACGACGACGAAGAAGAATAACCGTTAAATTATTGGTGCCGGCAAGCGTCGGCGCCAGAACGGCGTGCCCGGATGGGCGCGCCGTTGTTCCAGCCACTGCGGCAACGCCTCAAGCGGCATCGGATGCGCGAATAAATACCCCTGCAACACCGGCACGCCGAGGCGGCACAAATACGCGGCCTGCTCTTCGGTTTCCACGCCTTCCGCCACCAGTTCAATCTTCAGCCGTCTTGCCATCGCGATAATAATGTCCGTCACGGTCGAGTTCACGGCATCGGTGCCGATGGCCGCCGTAAAGCGTTTATCCATTTTAAGCACGTCGGGGCTTAACGTTTCCAGATACGAGAGCGAACTCTGGCCGGTGCCGAAATCGTCGATCGCAAGCTTCACGCCGAGCTGGCGCAGATCGTGCGCCACGCGGTAGTCCACTTCGGGCAGCGCGTCGCGCTCGGTCAGCTCCAGAAACAGCGGCTGCACCGGGCGGGACGGATACCAGTAGCGCTTCAGATCGTCAATGATCACGCCCTGATGAAAGTGGCTGGCGGCGATATTCACTCCGATGTGGAAATCGGCGGAGGCCGGGAAAAAGTGGCGCTGTTCGACCGTTTTAATCAGCACATAACGTGTCAGCGCGTTAATCAGCCTGAGCTGCTCGGCAAGGGGGATAAACACATCCGGCGCGATGGGCCCCAGGCGTGGATTATTCCAGCGCAGGAGCAGCTCCACGCCCGTGCATTCGCCGGTTTTACCGCTCACCAGCGGCTGGCAGTAAACCTCAAACTCATTGTTGGCGATGCCAAGATTGATCTCCCAGGAAAAACTCATGCGACGGGCGGTCGCAAGCCAGGCGATGTAGCCGATCAGCAGGCTTAACAATACCGCGAGCGGCAGCTGGCTCGGCAGGTTTTTCAGCGCCAGCGCGCCCGGCGACGGGCCATACAGCGTGACCGAGAATGGGTAGCGGCTGGAGGATTTTTCATAACGCGTCAGGTTGTCGCCGGTGGGCAGCGCCTCCACGAGGCCGCGCCCATATTCCAGATGCGAGCCCGCCACATCGAACAACACGTGTTCGATGCCCGGTGGATCCGGGTTAAGCAGCAGGCCTGAAATAAACTCGATATTCACCGACTGCAACACGCCTGACATGCCGTTATCAATGGCGGGCGTCCAGACGATCAACACCGGGCTGCCTTTGAGCAGCGAGCGGTCGCGCGAGAGGCGCATCAGCGGCGTGGGGGCGGGCAGATGCGGCTGCAACTGGTGAACCGGCACGTTGCGCTCGCCGAAAATGCTGGAGCAGTAGAGCGTACCGTCATTGATAAGCGCGATAGAGCGCACCGTCTGCAGGCTCGCCGCCATCTCGCGCAGCTGGCGATGCACCTGCTGGCACGGCATTCCGACCAGCGGCAGCAGCGCGGCGCGCGCGGCGTCCAGCGGCACCAGCAGTTCGTCGAGCGTCGCAACCGCATGCGCGGCGTAGCGCGTGGTGTCGCGCTGATACTGTTTGCGGTCAGAGAAATAGCGTATGCCCAGCGTCAGAATCAACGCCAGCAGGGCGAGGACGACACAGAGGATCAACCGCCGACGGCGGTAAGCCCGAATAATACGCTGCGCTTTTTGCATAGGCTTCATCTCTCAGGCTCAGCTGAGTAATAAAAGGCTGAATGTTAAGAGTGTAGTGGGGGTTGACGCGACGGGAGGAATAAAAGGCGGACGGTGATAAAAAAGCGCCGCAAGCGCGGCGCTGTGAGGTGTTAATCACACTGAACTTTGATGGCCAGGCCGCCGCGTGAGGTTTCACGGTATTTGGCGTTCATATCCTTGCCGGTTTCGTACATGGTCTCGATAACCTTGTCGAGCGAGACGCGCGGCTCGCTGGTGCGGCGCATCGCCATGCGCGAGGCGTTGATCGCCTTCACCGAGGCAATCGCGTTACGCTCGATGCACGGCACCTGTACCTGGCCCGCGACCGGGTCACAGGTCAGCCCCAGGTTATGCTCCATGCCGATTTCCGCGGCCACGCACACCTGTTCCGGGCTTGCGCCCAGCAGTTCAGCAAGACCCGCCGCCGCCATCGAACAGGCGACGCCCACCTCGCCCTGGCAGCCCACTTCGGCGCCGGAGATAGAGGCGTTCATCTTATACAGCGTGCCGATAGCGCCCGACGCCAAAAAATAGCGGATGTAAATATCGGGGCTTACCGACTCGATAAAGTGATCGTAATAGGCCAGCACCGCCGGGACGATGCCGCAGGCGCCGTTGGTCGGCGCCGTCACCACGCGACCACCCGCGGCGTTCTCTTCGTTCACGGCGAGCGCGAACATGTTTACCCAGTCCACCACGTTCATCGGATCGCTGGAGAGCTTATCGCTCGCCACCAGCAGACGGCGCAGCGCGGAGGCGCGACGCGGCACGCGCAGCGGCCCCGGGAGCACGCCTTCGGTGTTCATCCCGCGATCGATACAGGCGCGCATGGTCTGCCAGACATCCGCGAAATAGTCTTCAATCTCTTTTTTGCTGTGCAGCGCCAGCTCGTTTTTCATCACCAGGCCGGAGAGCGACAGGCCGGTTTCTTTGCAGTGCGCCAGCAGCTCTTTGGCGGAGTGGAACGGATACGGCACGTTCACCTCATTGCTGGCGGTTTTGCCGAAATGTTCTTCGTCGACGATAAAACCGCCGCCGATGGAGTAATAGGTTTTGCTGTAGATTTCTTTGTCGCCGCTGTAGGCGTGAATGGTCATCCCGTTCTCATGCAGCGGCAGGTTGTCGCTCTGAAAACGCATGCCGTTATCTTTCGGGAAATCCACTTCGTGGCTGCCCTGAGCAAGCAGCAGACGGCCGCGCGTTTCCACATCCCGGATAAACGCCGGTATGGCATCGATATCCACCGTGGCGGGTTCATTGCCAGCCAGACCCATAATAATCGCGATATCGGTATGGTGGCCTTTGCCGGTCAATGAGAGCGAGCCGTAGACGTCCACCGCGACGCGGGTGACGTCCTGCAATAATCCTTTTTCGACCAGGTCATCGACGAACTGCTTCCCGGCCTTCATCGGCCCTACGGTATGGGAAGAGGAGGGACCAATGCCCACCTTAAACATGTCGAATATACTAATCACGTGGTAACTCCTGACAGAGTCATCTGCCCCGCAGATGACGGTGTGAAAACAGCGCATAGTGTAAGAGGTTATTGTGCTGCGCAGTTAACTATTCACATGAATTATACTAATGGATACGGCAAGGCCGCCTAATAAAGTGCTGCAGATCGCACTTTTCACCCTTAATAATAGTCAGGGCTTATGGCCGATTTGTAGCGCCAGCTCACGAATAATGCCTGCGGTCATCCCCCAGACAAAATAGTGCTCATACCAGGAGAGCCAGACGCGATGGCTGTTGCCGCGCCGGTGAATGTCGAGCGGGTGATAACGCCCGAGCCGCAGCGCCTCGGCGAGCGGCATCTCAAACACCGCCGCCACTTCTTCTTCGCTGGCGTGATAAGGCAGATCCGGCGGGATAATCCCCACCACCGGCGTTACCTGAAAACCGGTCACGCTGTCGACCGGCGGCAGCACGCCTATCACCTCGACCGATTCCGGCGGGATAGCCACTTCTTCCTGGGCCTCGCGCAGCGCCGCGGCAATCAGCGAGGTATCGGTGTCATCCACCGCGCCGCCGGGAAAGGCCACCTGGCCCGCGTGTTTTCGCAGCGTCGCGGCGCGCTGCGTCAGCAGCAGGCCCGGCTCCGGGCGGCGGACCACCGGCACCAGCACCGCTGCCTGACGCTGATTCAGGCTATGGCGGGTTGTTTGTGGGCGCAGCAGCTGAAAACGCGATAAAAACCGGTCGAGCGTCAGCGGGCTGTTTTCCATGTCTACCTCTCTAATGCGTGCAGGATACGGTTAACTTTATCAAAAGTTTCCTGATATTCCGCCGCTTCCTCGCTGTCCGCCACGATGCCGCCGCCGGCGGAGCAGTACAGCATGCCGCTTTCGGCCGTCAGCGTGCGAATGGTGATGCTGGTGTCCATCGCGCCGCAAAAGCTGAGGTAGCCGATGCTGCCGCACCAGGCGTTGCGCCGCTGCGGCTCCAGTTCTTCGATGATTTCCATTGCCCGCACCTTCGGCGCGCCGGTTATCGAGCCGCCGGGAAAACTGGCGCGCAGCAGGTCAGTCGCGTGCAGTGGCGATGGCAGCGTCGCGGTTATCGTGCTCACCAGATGGTGCACCGCCGGGAACGGCTCGACCACGAACAGCTCGGGCACCTTCACGCTGCCGGGCGTCGCCACGCGGCCAATGTCGTTACGCAACAGATCGACAATCATCAGGTTTTCGGCGCGATCTTTCGGCGACTGCGACAGCCGCGCGGCCTGTTTCGCGTCTTCCTGCGGATCGCGAAGGCGCGGGAGCGTGCCTTTAATCGGCCGCGTCTCGATATGACCGTCATGCAGGCGGATAAACCGCTCCGGCGACAGACTTAATATCGCCTGGTCCGGCAGGCGTAAAAAGGCGCTGAACGGGGCGCGGTTAGCGGCGTTGAGCGTTAAAAACGCCTGCCATTCGTCGCCTTCATACGCGGCGCTAAAGCGCTGCGCCAGGTTCACCTGGTAGCAATCGCCGCTGCGCAGATACGCCTGTACCCGGCGGAACTTCTCGCCATATTGCTCGCGCGTCATATTCGAGCGCCAGGGCGTGGTTAAACGAAAGGGCGCGGTCTTTACGGGCTGCTGCGCCTCAAGCCAGGCGAGACGGGCGCGCGCGTCGCCATAGCAGAGCAGAGTGAGCCGCTGACGCTGGTGGTCGGCTATCAGCGCCCAGTCATAAATACCGACCGCCATATCCGGCGCGTTGACATCGGCGGCGGCCTTAACGGGCAGCCGTTCGAAGCGCCGTCCGAGATCGTACCCGAACAGCCCCAGCGCGCCGCCCTGAAACGGCAAATCGGCGTCCGGGCGCGGAGCGAACGCGAACCGCGCCAGCGCCGCCTGCAACAGACGCAGCGGGTCTTCTTCGCTCTGCTGGCAACCGTGCGCGTCTTGCGTCATAGTGAGCGCCCCCCGCGTGGTGAGCGTGACGCGCGGCTCGGCCACCAGAATATCAAAGCGGTTATGCGGATGGTCGGCAAACCCCGAATGCAGCAGCATCGCCCAGGGGCGGTCGTGCAACGCGCTGAAAATGTCTTGCAGCGCATCGGCGCGCCAGGGCAGGGAGATCAGTTCAGGAGTCAGGTTCGTATTCATCAGGACGACAGATAAACAGTGCGCGGGCGGCGTCTGGCGCTGGCTCGCGCGGCATGAAATAATTGAACTCAGCAATGTAACAGGAGTCAGCGATGTTTGCAGGTTTACCTTCTCTCACCCATGAACAACAACAGCAAGCGGTCGAACGTATTCAGGAGCTGATGTCACAGGGCATGAGCAGCGGCGAGGCCATCGCGCAGGTGGCGCAGGAAATTCGCGCCACGCACAAGGGCGATCGCATTGTCGCGCGTTTCGAAGATGAAGACGACGAAGACCAGTAAGCCCACCATTTCTGGCAAGCGCCGCGATATTTGTTTGTCCCTGCTGACGTGATATCGTCGCGCCACTGACAACAACGCCAGACACCATTTCAAATCACGTCCCCGCCCGCGGGGACGTTCAGCTCAGGGACCGCGCCTCATGGTATTCACACCTCACGCCCCGCCAGCCTCACGGCTCAGGATCATCGCGACCGGTAAGGCGCTTCCCGAACAGATAATCACCTCGGACGAACTCGACCGCCGCCTCGGCAAGCCTGCGGGCTATGTTGAACGCCGCTCCGGCATTCTGCGTCGCCACCACGCCACTCACGACGCCAGCCAGGCGGCGCTCGCCGCCGCCGCGCTCCACGATGCCTGCGCCCGCTATGCTATCCCTCTGGCTTCCATCGATCTGCTCATCTCCGCCTCGGCTATTGCCGTTCAGGCGCTGCCCTGTTCGGCGGTGCATGTGATGAAAGCGGCAGGCTTACCGGCTGGCACGGCGGGGTTTGATGTCAATAGCAGTTGCGTGAGCTTTATTACCGCGATGCAGGTAGCCTCGGCGCTGCTGACGAGCGGCAGCTATCGCCGCATCGCCATAGTGGCGGCGGATATCGCCTCGCGCGGCATCGACTGGCAGCATGAAGAGTCGTCGCTGATTTTCGGCGACGGCGCGGCCTGCGCGATTGTGGAGGCGGGCGACGGGCGCGCCGGGATCCTGGCGATGAAATCAGAAACCTATCCGCAGGGCAGCGAGCTGTGTGAGATCCGTGCGGGCGGGACGCGCAAAAACCCCCGCGCCGGGATGGACGAGAGCGATTTTCTGTTCCATATGCAGGGCAAAGCGCTGTTCCGCCAGGCCTCCTCGCTGATAGACGGCTTCTGGCAGCGGCTGCTGGATGCCGCCGGACTGACGCTGAATGACATTGCGACCGTCGTGCCCCACCAGGCGAGCCATCTGTCGCTGGAACATATGCGCAAGCGCCTGAAAGTAAAGCCGGAGGTGCTGGTGGATATCTACCGTCTGCACGGCAACCAGGTTGCCGCGTCGGTGCCTACCGCGCTGCACGAGGCGTTTACCACCGGCCGCGTGAATCCTGGCGAGCCGGTGATGCTGGTCGGCACCGCCGCAGGCTTAACGCTCGCCGGTATGGTGCTGCTGCCATGAAATATCTGGTGACGGGCGCGACCAGCGGGCTTGGACGCAATGCGGTCGAGGCGCTGCTGGCGCAAGGGTGTGCGGTGCGCGCCACCGGGCGCGACGCGAAAGCGGGCGCGGCGCTTGCCGCGCAGGGCGCGGAGTTCGTGCCGCTGGAGCTTGCGCAGGCCGATGACGCCCGCGTTGACGCGCTGCTGCGCGGCTGCGACGTGGTATGGCACTGCGCGGCGAAATCCTCGCCCTGGGGCAGCGCGCAGGCGTTTCACGCGGTCAACGTCGCCGCGACTGAGCGCCTTGCCCACGCGGCGGCGCGCGCAGGCGTCACGCGCTTTATCCATATCTCCACGCCCGCTATCTATTTCGATTTCCGTCATCATCACAATGTGAATGAACGCTACCGGGCGGCCCGTTTCGCCTGCCATTACGCCAGCAGTAAGTATGCCGCTGAGCAGGTCATCACTGCCGCCGCGCAGCGTTTCCCGCACGTCACCTTTGTTATTCTGCGCCCGCGCGGGCTGTTCGGCCCGCATGACCGGGTGATTATCCCGCGCCTGCTGCGCCAGCTGGAGGCCGATCGCGGCGTGCTGCGTCTGCCGCGCGGCGGCGAGGCGCTGCTGGATCTCACCTGGGTCGGCAACGTCGTGCACGCGATGCAACTGGCGACGCGCCAGCCAGGGCTGACGTCCGGCGAGGCGTTTAACATCACCAATCAACAGCCGCAGCGGCTGATAACGATGCTCGACCACCTGTTGCGCGACGAACTTCAGCTGCAGTATCGGGTGGCGTCGGTGCCCTGGCCGCTGCTCGCGCTCGTCGCGCAGGGCATGGAACTGCGCGGACGCCTCACCGGCGTGGAGCCGCGCCTGACGCGCTACAGCGCAGGCACCGTCAGTTTTGATATGACGCTTAATCAGGACAAGGCGATAACCCGTCTTGGCTATCGCCCGCCGGTCTCGCTCGAGGACGGCGTGCGCCTCACCGGCGCATGGCTGCGCGCAAGGAGACGCTGAAATGGCCACCATCACCACGTTTGAAACTGGCTACTGCACCCATTTAGGCTGTATCGCGCTCAAGGGCGCGGGGCTGCGGGTCTGTAAATTCCCCGCCCGCGCGAGCCTTATCGAGGCGGGCGGCAAACGCTGGCTGTGGGATACCGGGTACGCTTCCTGGTTTGACGACCACACCCGCCGCGGGATCTACCAGATTTATCGACGCGTCACGCCGGTCTATTTCTCGCCGGAGCAGTCGCTGGCGCGCCAGCTCGCCGCCGCGGGGTATCGCCCGGAGGATATCGACGCGCTGATCCTCTCGCATTTTCACGCCGACCATATCGCCGGGCTGCGCGATTTCGCGAACGGCCGGTTTATATGCTCCGGCGAAGGCTGGGCGCAGACCCGCACGCTGCGCGGGTTTGCCGCGCTGCGCCAGGCGTTCGTGCCGGGGCTTATCCCTGAAAACTTCGAGAGCGCCGTCGCCTTTATCGAGGGCTTTGAGCGCGTGGCGCTGCCCGCCGCGCTCGCGCCGTTTGAGAACGCGTATTTACTGCCGGAAAGCAACGGCGAGATCATGCTGGTGCCGCTGCCGGGCCACGCCGCCGGACATATCGGTGCGTTCGTGCTGACCGATGACGGCTGGGTGTTGCTGGCCGCCGACGCGGCCTGGTCGCCGGTCAGCTATCGCGAACAGCGCGGCCCCTCCCGGCTTGCGAATCTGGTGATTGCCGACCCGGCGGCGGCCACGCGCACGCTTGATTTACTGCATCAGCTCTGGCAGCGCGGCGGCGCGGAAATTCGCCTCTCGCACGAGGGCGACCTGTGAATAAGCTTGCGATGCTCTGGCACTATTTCCGCGTGCGGCGTATGCGGTTTCGCAGCCGCGAGGCGCTGGCGCGTCACCAGCAGCAACAGCTGCGGCGCTTTGCCTCGCGTGTGCTGGCGAAAAGCCCGTGGTTTCGGCGCTACAGCACGCTGCCGTTCAGCGAATGGCCGACCATGGACAAAGCGCTGATGATGACCCATTTCGACGAAATGAACACCGCCGGGCTGAAAGCGGACGCGGTCATGGCGTGCGCGCTGCAAAGCGAGAACGACAGAAATTTTGCCCCGACGGTGGGCCGCTATAGCGTGGGGCTGTCGAGCGGCACATCGGGACGGCGCGGTATTTTTGCCGTCAGCCCCGAAGAGCAGTCGCTGTGGGCCGGGGCGATGCTCGCCAAAATGCTGCCCGATGGCCTGTTCGCGGGCGAGCGGGTGGCGCTGTTCTTGCGCGCCGACAATAACCTTTATCAGAGCGTCAACAGCCGCTGGCTGAGCCTTGCGTTTTACGATCTCTTTGAACCCTTCGACACGCTGCTGACCCGCCTTGAGGCCGACGCGCCGTCGATTATCGTGGCGCCTGCCCAGGTGCTGCGCGCGCTGGCGCTGGCGGTGCAGTCAGGCGAGCTGAACGTGGCGCCCAAAAAAGTGATTTCGGTCGCCGAAGTGCTCGACCCACAGGACCGCGCGTTGCTGGCGCAGGTGTTTCCGGCGGTCGGTGAAGTTTATCAGGCGACCGAAGGGTTTCTCGCCGCCACCTGCGCGCACGGCGTATTGCACCTGAACGAGGCGTTTATCGTGGTGGAAAAAGCGTGGCTTGACGATCGTCGCTTTATACCGGTGATCACCGACTTCACCCGCACTACGCAGCCCATTGTGCGCTACCGGCTGGACGATATCCTGGTGGCGCGCGACGCACCGTGCCCGTGCGGCGATCCGTCGCAGGCGCTGGCGCACATCGAAGGGCGTCAGGACGACCAGCTGCTGCTGCCGGACGCGCAGGGCGGCCAGCGCGTTATCTTTGGCGACCTCTGCAACCGGGCGCTGGCGCGCGTGCTACCCCTGACGGCGGATTTTCGGCTTATCCAGCACGGCGAAGCGCACCTCACGCTTATCGCGCAGGCGGACGACGTGCAGCGGTCGGCGGCACAGGCGGCCCTGACGGCGCTGTTTGAACAGCAGGGCGTGGCGTGCGAGCTTCTGCGCTGGACGCATCACGCGAGCCTGCCGCCCGCGACGCCGGGCGCGAAACGGCGGCGCATTCTGCGCGTCAGGGAGACGGCGTGAGCGAAACGTCTTACCGCCTGAAGGCGCTACTGCTGGGCTGGGGAAGCGTCGGCGTGGTCTATTCCACCACCGACGTGTTACAGCGTGCCGGGTATAAGCTGCCGCCGCTGTGGGTCGATACGCTCCTCGATTTCTCACCGTCCGCCATCTGGCTCTATCTGTCGTTTTTTATCCTCATTCCGCTGGGCTACTGGCTGACGCCGCTGTCGCAGGTGAAATGCCTGATGCGCGCGACCCAGCTGGCAGCGCTGTTCGCAGGCGTCATCTACCTCGCCTGGCCGAGCACGATGGATTATCCGGCGGTCAGCGGAGAGGGCGTGAGCGTCGACCTGCTGCGCCTGCTGCTGGCGGTGGATTCGTCGCAGAACTGTTTCCCGTCGCTGCACATGGCGCTGACCCTGCTGATGGTCTGGGGCATCAGCCGACGCGGGCAGTGGCAATACACGCTGGGCGCGGCTATCTGGGGGGCGGCCATTGCGGTCTCCATATTGCAGCTGCGTCGGCATCTCTTTATCGATCTGGTCGGGGGAACGGCGCTTGCCCTGCTGGCAGGAGCGCTGGCCGTGAAAATGACGGCCCGGCGAGTGACCCAGGAGGCATTGCGCCATGAATGAATTAACGCTGCCCATCGTGGTGATGCTGGCGCTGGTTTTTGGCGAGGCGCTGCTGGTGAAATGGCGCGGCAAAGAGGCCGTTGACTGGCGGGACGTGGTGTTTAACGTCAACTCCGGGCAGATGATGCTGTGGCTGTTTCGCGGTCTCGAGGTGCTCTGCTATGGCCTGGTATCGCGCACCGCGAATCTGGAGCTCTTTGACGGCCTGCCTGCGGCGGTGGTCTGGGCATTCGCGTTTATCGCCTGGGATTTCGGTTTTTACTGGCTGCATCGTCTGCATCACCAGTGGCCGCTGCTCTGGGCAGTACACAGCGTTCATCATCACGGTGAGCACTATAATCTGTCGCTGGGCGTGCGAAACTCCTGGTACTCGTCGCTCACCTCGATCCCGTTTTTTCTGCTGCTGGCGGTGGCGGGCGTGCCGCTGTCGGTGTTTCTGGCGGTTTCCATCCTCCACTATACCGTCCAGTTTTTTAACCATAACGCATTTACCGGGCGACTCGGCTTCCTGGAACGGCTGTTTGTGACACCGTCACATCATCGGGTGCATCACCTGCGCGAGCGCAGCTTTGCCAACAGCAACTACGGCGGCACCTTGATCCTGTGGGATAAGCTGTTTGGATCGTTTACTCATCAGCCGCCCGCGCGCGGCGAGCATCACTACGGCGTGAAGGGCTATATCGCCTCCGCGAACCCGCTGCGTGAGAGCAACGCGCCATTTGCCCGCCTGCTCGGCCTGCGCCTGCCGCCGCCTGCCGCAAGGCAAGGCCCCGCGCCGCAGGTTATCGTCAGCGCCACGCTGCTGCTGTTTATCCCGGTTATCGGGTATATCCAGCGTTACGGTTACGGCTACGAGGATATCGGCAGGGAACAGGTGGCGCTGTTTGTGCTGCTGGTGGCCGCGTCGGTAATGCTCGGGCTACTCAGCGACGGACGGCGCGGGAGCCGCGTCGGCTGGGCGACAGTTACGTGCCTGATGCCGCTGCTGTGTCTCTTCGCTTTTGGCTGGCAGGGGCTTCTCTGGCAGCTAAGCCTGCCCTTGCTGGGGCTCCACGGCTTGCTGATGCTGCTGATGGGCGGGATGAAAACGAGGGCGCTGCGTCATGGTTAAGACACTGACTCCGCTGCGTTTCGGCACGGCGCAGGAAGGTGCGTTTCATCGGGCGCTGCAGCGGCGGGCGTATGGTTATCTGCACGCGCGCGGCGACCATCGTTTCGCCAACCGGCGGGCGATAAGCAAAGCGGTGCTGATCCTGCTCGCGGCCATCGCCTCTTACAGCCTGGCGCTGCGCGCCTCGCAGCCGCTGGCGTTTATGGCGGGCTACGTGGCGTTTGCCGTGCTGATGATGTGGCTGAATATCGACGTTAACCACGACGCCTCGCACCACACGTTTGTCCGCAGCCGCGTGCTGAACGCCGTAATCAGCCGGGCGGTGACGCTCTCCACGGGCATTGAACCGGTCTACTGGCGCGTGCGCCACGTCAGCTTTCATCACCGCTACGCCAATATCGAACGCTACGATCTGGATACCGAAGAAAACGGGATTTTCCGCCAGACGCCGTTTCAGCGCTGGCGCGGCTGGATGCGTTGGCAGCATGTTTACTGGCCGCTGGTGGCGGCGTTATCCCTGAGCTGGATAGGCGTAGTGTTTGACTGGGCCGACAGGCTCGGGCGCACGCCGCTGCGCGCGGAGCGCCTGCTGCCGGGCGCGGCGGGCTGGGCGGCGTTTATTTTCAGCAAGCTCGGCCACCTGACGCTGATGCTGGGCCTGCCGCTGCTGATGGGGCATGACGGCGGCCTGGTGCTCGGCCTCTATCTCTTGGTGCAGATGTGCACCTCGCTGATGGTGGTGTTTCTGCTGCTGGGCACGCACTGGGCTGATGCGGCGTTTTATCAGGCGCCGACGGGTGAGAACCTGGTTATGGCGCACGGCTGGTATTACCATAACTTTATGACCGCCTGCGACTGGCACACGCCTCAGCGCTGGCAGGAGATGCTGACCGGCGGGCTGAACTATCACCTGACGCACCATCTGTTTCCTGGCTGGCACCATCGGCATTACCCGGCGCTCGCGCGAATTATCGGCGAGCTGGCGGCGGAGCACGGGCTACCGTACCGCTGTATCCGCTATGGCGAGCTGCGGGCCGCCCAGCGTGCGTTTCTGCGCCAGATGGGGCGTGCGCATGCCGCATAACTCGCCGCCGCGCGCGGCAGGGCGCGACCGGGCGCTGCATAAGGCGTTTCGCTCAGCCTGTCAGCGTTATCTGGCAGAGCGGCGCGATCACCGGTTCGCCGACCGGGGAATGTGGTTAAAGCTTGCGCTCCTCGCGCTGGGGGCTGCGGCGTGTTATCTGCTGTGCCTTACGCCGTCGGGCCTTGCCGGCTACGCGCTCTGCTATTTCGGCTTTATCTTTTTTGCGATGATGCTGGTGGTAAACGTGCTGCACGACGCCAGCCATAACGCGTTTTGCCGCTCCGGGGCGGCGAACGCCTGGCTTGGACGCGTTATCAGCCTGCCGCTCGGCCTCGATGCCGACAGCTGGCAGGTGCGGCACGTGCAGTTTCATCACCCGTACACCAATATTCAGGGCTATGACCCGGATATCGACGAGAACGGCGTGCTGTGCCAGACGCCGTTTCAGCGCTGGAAGCCTGTCATGCGCTATCAGCATCTCTACTGGCCGCTGGTGGCGGCGCTCACTTTTCCGTGGTACGCCTGGTGGATGGACTGGCGCGACCGGCTCGGCAACACGCCTTTCACGCGCCATTTACCCCATCAGGGCGCGGGTGGCGCGGGGGTGTTTCTGCTGCTGAAGGGCGCGCATTTTCTCCTGGCGCTCGGCGTTCCGGCGCTGTTCATGGCCGGAAAGCTCTCGTTCATCACCGTACTGACCGTGTATCTGGCAAGCCAGATGCTGGTCTCGGCGCTGTTTGTGTCGCTGCTTATCGGCACCCACTGGGCGAAAGGGCATTTTTATCCGACGCCTGTCAAGGGTGCGATGCCGCCGAGCCCGTATCACCACGCGTTCGCCACGACCTTTGACTGGGGCGCGCGGCCACGGCTGCTGGGCTACTGGCTCGGCGGGCTGAACCTGCACTTAACGCACCATCTGTTTCCCGACTGGAGCCACCGCCATTTTACGGCGCTGAGCGAGATTATCGGCGAGGTGGCGTGCGCGCACGGCCTGGCGTATCGGGTATTGTCAGTGCGGGATCTGCTGCGGTTGCAGCGGCGACATTTAACGCGGATGGGCGCGAACCCCACAGAAGACCGCCGCCAGTAGAGGGCGGCGGCAGAGTGTTACAGCGCGGCGATAATTTTGATTTCGACTTTATAACGCGGGTTCATCAGGCGGGCCTGCACGGTGCAGCGTACCGGGGCTGAGCCTGCCACAACCCATTCATCCCACGCTTTGTTCATCAGCGCGAAGTCACCGCCGTCGGCGAGGAAAATCGTGGCGTCGAGAATGCGCGATTTGTCGCTGCCCTGGGCGGTTAACAGCGTGTCGATTTGCGCGAGCGTATTCGCGGTTTGCTCATAAGCATCGCCGTCCAGGTTTTCCGGTACGCCGGTGTAGTAAATCGTCTGGTTGTGGATCACCGCGTCAGACCAACGGTCTGCGGGATCGATACGCTTAATTGTCATCGCTGTTCCTTTTCCTGTTGTATTCAGCCGCCTGCAAGCCTGCCATATTGTGCGCCGCGCGTCATCTCTTCGGCTGGCTAAAGTGCCGCCTCCCTGACATAATCACTGGCAATTTAACCAGGGGGTAGTGTGACGGACGATTTTGCAGCAGATGGCCAGCTAGCCAAAGCGATACCGGGTTTTAAACCGCGCGAGCCGCAGCGCCAGATGGCGCAGGCGGTCACCGCCGCCATTGAGGCGGCAAAGCCGCTGGTGGTGGAAGCGGGCACCGGCACCGGGAAAACCTACGCGTATCTCGCGCCTGCGCTGCGCGCCGGTAAGAAAGTGATCGTCTCTACCGGCTCGAAGGCGTTGCAGGACCAGCTCTACAGCCGCGATCTGCCGACCGTCGCCAAAGCGCTCGAGTTCAAAGGCCGTCTGGCGCTGTTAAAAGGGCGCTCCAACTACCTCTGCCTTGAGCGTCTTGAACAGCAGGCGCTGGCGGGCGGCGACCTCCCGGTACAAACCTTAAGCGACGTTATCCAGCTGCGCGGCTGGGCCAACGAAACGATCGATGGCGATATCAGCACCTGCGGGCGCGTGGCCGAAGACGCCCCCGTCTGGCCGCTCGTCACCAGCACCAACGATAACTGCCTCGGCAGCGACTGCCCGCTCTATAAAGACTGCTTCGTCGTGAAAGCGCGTAAAAAAGCGATGGATGCCGATGTGGTGGTGGTCAACCATCACCTGTTTCTCGCCGATATGGTGGTCAAAGAGAGCGGCTTCGCGGAGCTTATCCCGGAGGCGGACGTCATTATCTTTGATGAAGCCCACCAGCTGCCGGATATCGCCAGCCAGTATTTTGGCCAGTCGCTCTCAAGCCGCCAGCTGCTCGATCTCGCCAAAGATATTATCATCGCTTATCGCACCGAAGTTAAAGACACCCAGCAGTTGCAAAAATGCGCGGATCGTCTGGCGCAAAGTACCCAGGATTTTCGTCTGCAACTGGGCGACCCCGGCTTTCGCGGCAACCTGCGCGAGCTGCTGGCGGACGCCTCCATCAGCCGTGCGCTGCTGCTGCTCGACGACGCGCTGGAGCTCTGCTACGACGTGGCGAAGCTGTCGCTTGGCCGCTCGGCGCTGCTGGACGCCGCCTTTGAGCGCGCCACGCTCTACCGCGCGCGTCTCAAGCGCTTAAAAGAGATTAATCAGCCCGGCTACAGTTACTGGTATGAGTGCAACTCGCGCCACTTTACGCTGGCGCTGACGCCGCTGACCGTGGCGGATAAATTCCAGGATGTGATTGCCGAAAAGGGCGGCAGCTGGATTTTTACGTCGGCGACGCTCTCGGTTAACGACGAGCTGCATCACTTCACGGAGCGGCTCGGCATTCACGAGGCGCAGACGCTGCTGCTGCCAAGCCCGTTCGATTACGCCCGCCAGGCGCTGCTCTGCGTGCCGCGCGGCCTGCCGCAAACCAACCAGCCACAGGCGGGCAGGGCGCTGGCGCGCATGCTCCAGCCGCTTATCGAGGCCAACCAGGGGCGCTGTTTTATGCTCTGTACCTCGCACGCCATGATGCGCGAGCTGGCCGAGCATTTTCGCGCCACCATGACGCTGCCGGTGCTGCTGCAGGGCGAAACCAGCAAAAGCCAGCTGGTGGAGCAGTTTATTAGCGCGGGCAACGCCCTGCTGGTGGCGACCAGCAGCTTCTGGGAAGGGGTGGACGTGCGCGGCGACGCGCTGTCGCTGGTGATCATCGACAAGCTGCCGTTTACCTCGCCGGACGATCCGCTGCTGAAAGCGCGCATGGAAGATTGCCGCCTGCGCGGCGGCGATCCGTTTGACGAGGTGCAGCTGCCAGACGCGGTGATCACGCTCAAGCAGGGCGTCGGGCGTCTTATTCGCGACGTGGATGACCGCGGCGTGCTGGTGATTTGCGACAACCGTCTGGTGATGCGCCCTTACGGCGCGGTGTTCCTCAAAAGCCTGCCGCCGACCCCGCGCACCCGTGACATCGGCGAGGCGGCGCGGTTTCTCACCGACGCCGCGCGGCAGTAATTTATGCCAGACTGTGATAAGATGCGCCCCTTTTTGAACTACCACGACGCGTAAGAGTGTTATTGATCCATGCGAATTCTGGCTATTGATACCGCCACCGAGGCCTGTTCTGTCGCCCTGTGGGACAACGGTAAAACCTCCGCCCTGTTTGAACTCTGCCCGCGCGAGCACACCCAGCGTATTCTGCCGATGGTCAGTGAGATCCTCACGGCCAGCGGCGTTGCGCTGACGTCAATGGACGCGCTGGCCTTTGGCCGCGGGCCGGGCAGTTTCACCGGCGTGCGAATCGGCATTGGCATCGCGCAGGGGCTGGCGCTCGGCGCCGAACTGCCGATGGTCGGCGTCTCGACGCTGATGACAATGGCCCAGGGCGCATGGCGCGTCTGCGGCGCAACCCGCGTGCTGGCAGCCATCGACGCCCGCATGGGCGAAGTCTACTGGGCAGAATACCAGCGCGATGCGCAGGGCGTCTGGCACGGCGAAGAGACCGAAGCGGTACTCAAGCCGCAGGCGGTAGCTGAACGTCTGAAAACGCTCAGCGGCGCGTGGGCGACCGTCGGCACCGGCTGGCAGGCGTGGCCGGATCTGGCGAGCGAGAGTGGGCTTACGCTCACTGACGGCCAGGTCACGCTGCCTGCCGCGGAAGATATGTTGCCGCTGGCGTGCGGGCTGTTCGAACAACAGCGCGTTGTTGCGGTCGAACATGCAGAACCGGTCTATCTGCGCAACGAAGTCGCGTGGAAAAAATTGCCAGGCCGGGAATAACACCCCGACGCGAGCCGCGGGCGGGTTTAAGGAGTCGCTTATGGTGGGTCAACAATCAATGATGCGCAGCACAATTCTGGCGCTTGGCGCGCTGCTGCTGAGCGGCTGCGTCAGCGTGCCTGACGCGATTAAAGGCACCAGCCCGACGCCGCAGCAGGATCTGGTGCGCGTGATGAACGCGCCGCAGCTCTACGTCGGCCAGGAGGCGCGCTTCGGCGGGCGCGTGGTGAATGTCGATAATCAGCAGGGCAAAACCCGACTGGAGATCGCCACCTTGCCGCTCGACAGCGTCGCCCGTCCACTGCTCGGCCAGCCGTCGCGTGGGCGCATTTATGCCGATGTCGGCGGTTTTCTCGACCCGGTCGATTTCCGTAATCAACTGGTGACGGTGGTCGGGCCCATTACCGGCACGGCAGACGGCAAAGTCGGGGCCAGCCCGTATAAATTTATGGTGATGCAGGCGAACGGCTTCAAGCGCTGGCGCGTGACGCAGCAGGTCGTGATGCCGCCGCAGCCCATCGACCCGTGGATCTGGGGCCCGCCGCGTTCCGGCTGGGGGTATGGCTATGGCCCGTGGGGCTGGTATAATCCCGGGCCCGCTCAGGTACAGACCGTAGTAACTGAGTAACGTATTGATTAATTGAATAAAAAAAACAGCGGCCGGTCCGCTGTTTGTTGTTTTTATCGGCATAACAAAAATAATTAGTGACGCGCTTCGCAACCTTAAACCCGGTGAATTAATAAACTGGTACAATGAGTTAATATTATGTTAACGCCGTGTTTATTGTTTTGGGGTTGTGATGACGACGAATAATATATTCAGAGGTGACGCATTGAAGAAGGTTTGGCTTAACCGTTATCCGGCGGACGTTCCGGCGCAGATAAACCCGGACCGTTATCACTCCCTGGTGGATCTGTTTGAGCAATCCTGCACACGCTTCGCCGATCAGCCCGCCTTTACCAACATGGGCGAGGTGATGACCTTCCGCAAGCTGGAAGAGCGCAGCCGCGCGTTTGCCGCCTGGCTGCAACAGGGGCTGGGCCTGCAAAAAGGCGACCGCGTGGCGCTGATGATGCCCAACCTCCTGCAATACCCGGTGGCGCTGTTCGGCATTCTGCGCGCCGGTATGATTGTCGTAAACGTCAACCCGCTTTACACGCCGCGTGAGCTGGAGCACCAGCTGAACGACAGCGGCGCCAGCGCCATCGTCATCGTCTCCAACTTCGCGCACACCCTGGAAAAAGTGGTCGATAAAACCCAGGTTAAGCACGTCATCCTGACGCGCATGGGCGATCAGCTCTCCACCGCTAAAGGCACGCTGGTGAACTTCGTGGTGAAGTACGTCAAGCGCCTGGTGCCGAAATATCACCTGCCGGACGCCATTTCATTTCGCCGCGCGCTGCATAACGGCTACCGGATGCAGTACATCAAGCCGGAAGTGACGCCGGACGATCTGGCTTTCCTGCAATATACCGGCGGCACGACGGGCGTTGCCAAAGGCGCCATGCTCACTCACCGCAATATGCTCGCCAACCTGGAGCAGGTGCTCGGCACCTACGGGCCGCTGCTGCATCGCGGCAAAGAACTGGTGATAACCGCGCTGCCGCTGTACCACATTTTCGCGCTGACCATGAACTGCCTGCTGTTTATCGAACTGGGCGGCCAGAACGTGCTTATCACCAACCCGCGCGATATTCCGGGGCTGGTGAAAGAGCTCGGTAAATACCCGTTCACCGCGATGACCGGCGTGAACACGCTGTTTAACGCGCTGCTGAATAACAAAGACTTCCACAAGCTCGATTTCTCCTCGCTGCACCTCTCGGCGGGCGGCGGAATGCCGGTGCATCAGGCCGTGGCGGAACGCTGGGAAAAACTCACCGGCCAGTTTCTGCTGGAGGGCTACGGCCTGACCGAGTGCTCGCCGCTGGTGAGCGTTAACCCGCACGATATCGACTACCACAGCGGCAGCATCGGCCTGCCAGTGCCGTCCACCGAAGTGAAGCTGATTGACGATGACGGCAACGAAGTCGCGCCCGGCGAGCCTGGCGAGCTGTGCATCAAAGGCCCGCAGGTGATGCTCGGCTACTGGCAGCGCCCGGACGCCACCGATGAGATCCTGCAGGACGGCTGGCTGCGCAGCGGCGATGTCGCGGTGATGGACGAAGAGGGCTTCCTGCGTATCGTCGATCGCAAAAAAGATATGATTCTGGTCTCCGGCTTTAATGTCTATCCGAACGAAATCGAAGATGTGGTGATGCAGCACAGCGGCGTCCAGGAAGTGGCGGCCGTGGGCATTCCGTCTGAAGCCAGCGGAGAGCTGGTGAAAATCTTCGTGGTGAAGAAAGAGGCCTCGCTTACCGAAGAGGCGCTGATCACCTTCTGCCGCCGCCATCTGACCGGTTATAAAGTGCCGAAACAGGTGGAGTTTCGCACCGAGCTGCCAAAATCCAACGTCGGGAAAATTTTACGACGAGAACTACGTGACGAAGTGCGCCGGGCAGGTGACAATACCGCCTGAGCTGCAATCACGTCGCCCTGACGCCGGTTCTACCGGCGTTTTTTATGGGCGCAGACAAAGAGAGAGCGATTTGAATTACCAGATGATTACCACCAATGACGCGCTGGCGGCGCTGTGCGAAACCGCACGCACGCAGCGCGCTCTGGCGTTGGACACCGAATTTGTCCGTACCCGCACTTATTACCCACAGCTGGGGCTCATCCAGCTTTACGACGGCGAAAACGTCGCCCTTATCGATCCGCTGACCATCACCGACTGGGCCCCGTTCCAGTCGCTGTTGCAGGATCAGAACGTGACCAAATTCCTTCATGCAGGCAGCGAAGATCTGGAAGTGTTCCAGAACGCCTTCGGCATGATGCCAGATCCGTTTATCGACACCCAGGTCGTGGCCTCGTTTGTCGGCCATCCGCTCTCCTGCGGTTTTGCGACGCTTGTGGAGCACCACACCGGCGTGGTGCTGGATAAAAGTGAATCCCGCACCGACTGGCTGGCGCGTCCGCTGACGGAGCGCCAGTGCGACTACGCGGCGGCGGACGTCTGGTATCTGCTGCCTATCGCCCACAAGCTGATGGAGCAGGTGCGCGACGCGGGCTGGCTGACGGCCGCACTCAACGAGTGCCGCCTGATGACGCAGCGTCGTGGCGAGGTGCTGGATCCTGATGAGGCGTATCGTGAAATTACTAACGCCTGGCAGCTTCGTCCGCGCCAGCTGGCGTGCCTGAAGCTGCTGGCGGGCTGGCGTCTGCGTAAAGCGCGCGAGCGCGATATGGCGGTGAATTTCGTGGTGCGTGAAGAGCATCTGTGGAAGGTGGCGCGCCACATGCCGGGCTCGCTTGGCGAACTCGACGGGCTGGGGCTCTCTGGCAGCGAGATCCGCTTTCACGGCAAGACGCTGATCGCGCTGGTCGCCGAAGCGCAGGCCCTGTCGGAAGACGCGCTGCCGTCGCCGCTGGCGAACCTTGTCGACATGCCGGGCTATCGCAACGTGTTTAAAGCGATCAAAGCGCTGGTGCAGGAGACGAGCCAGAAGCAGGGGATCAGCGCCGAGCTGATGGCGTCGCGACGTCAGATTAACCAGTTGCTGAACTGGCACTGGAAACTGAAACCGCAAAATCAGCTGCCGGAATTAATCAGCGGCTGGCGCGGCGAGTTATTAGGCGAATCATTAAAAACGCTGTTGCAGCAATATTAATGACGCCCCTGTAATTATTTACAGGGAAGTGAATGGTCACTGAGAATATATACAGTGGATTCGTTAAAAAAATACCCCGGCATGCCGGGGTATTTTTTCGCGTTATTTTGTCTCTTCCGCTTCGGGTAGCGTGACGTTAAGTTCCAGAATCGAAATATCGTCGCCTTTTTGTTCCAGTTGAACCGTAACCATTTCCGGATCAATCTGAACGTATTTGCAAATCACTTCCAGAATATCCCGCTTCAGCTGCGGTAAATAATGCGGTTCGGCGTCGCTACGACGACGCTCTGCAACAATAATTTGTAAGCGCTCTTTGGCGATACTGGCGGTGTTCTTTTTTCTGGAGAGAAAAAAGTCGAGTAATGCCATAACTTATCCTCCGAACAGGCGTTTGAGGAAACCTTTCTTCTCTTCTTCAATGAAGCGGAAAGGACGTTCTTCTCCCATCAGGCGATCAACGGTATCGGCGTAGGCTTTGCCTGCATCGGATGTGCCATCCAGGATGACCGGCTCGCCCTGGTTTGAGGCGCGCAGCACGGACTGATCTTCCGGGATAACGCCGACCAGAGGAATACGCAGGATCTCCAGCACATCTTCCATGCTGAGCATGTCGCCCTTGCTGACGCGGCCCGGGTTGTAGCGGGTCAGCAGCAGGTGCTCTTTAATCGGGCTCTCGCCGTTTTCGGCGCGGCGCGATTTGGAGGCCAGGATGCCCAGGATACGGTCAGAGTCGCGAACGGAGGAGACTTCCGGGTTGGTGGTAATGATGGCTTCGTCAGCAAAATAGAGCGCCATCAGCGCGCCGGTTTCGATGCCGGCAGGGGAGTCGCAGACGATAAAGTCGAACTCCATCTTCTTAAGCTCATCAAGCACTTTTTCCACGCCTTCGCGGGTCAGGGCGTCTTTGTCGCGCGTCTGCGACGCAGGCAGGATGTAAAGGCTCTCGGTGCGTTTATCGCGGATTAACGCCTGATTCAGCGTAGCATCGCCCTGAATGACGTTGACGAAATCGTATACGACACGGCGTTCGCAACCCATGATCAGATCAAGGTTACGCAGGCCGATATCGAAATCGATAACTACGGTCTTCTTTCCCTTCTGGGCCAGACCCGTAGCGATGGCCGCGCTGGAGGTGGTTTTGCCAACGCCCCCTTTACCTGATGTAACTACAATAATGCGTGCCATAAAGGAATTCCTTGTTAAAAGGGCTTAATTTAATGGTTGAACCGTCAGCGCGCCGTCGGCCAGACGCAGGCGTGCCGCTTTGTTGTAAAACTCGGCCGGGATTTGATCGCTCAGCCAGTAAACCCCGGCGATGGAAACGAGTTCCGCCGCGAGGTTTGTTGAAAAGATTTGTGCTGCTTTATCGCCGCTGGCGCCTGCGAGCGCACGCCCGCGCATGGTGCCGTAGACGTGAATATTGCCGTCGGCGATAAGCTCCGCGCCCGCGCTGACGTGGCTTGTGACGACCAGATCGGCGTCCGGCGCGTAGATCCGCTGGCCAGAGCGCACCGGCAGATCGATTAAACGCGTACGGGGCGCAGGCGCTGGCGGCGCGACGGGTGCTTCAGCAGGCCGTGCGGCGCGTGGCGCGCTGGCCTTTCCCTCCGTCAGCAGGGCGAGCCCTGCGCGAGAGATTTCCGCCTTCAGCGCGTCATCCTGACAGCCGCTGATACCGACCAGATGCAGCCCGCTGTCGACAAATGTCTGATGCAGCTGCTGCCAGTTTATCGTCCCGTCGAGCCCCGCGACATTCACCACCACCGGCGCATTTTTGAGAAAGGCCGGCGCCTGAGCAATTTTTTCTTCAAGCGCTTTGCGAATAACCTCGGGGTGAGCATCATGCAAATGAACCACTGATAAGGTGAAACTACTGCCTTTTAGCTCGATGGGCGTGTTTGACATCCTGGCCTTACTCAATTCAGTTTAAATCCCCACCGCAGTGGGATGATATTCCGAAGCACATCAGGCATGTTATAGTCAGCCTTATATTCAGGCAAGTAACCATCTGGCTAATTTAGAGTAAAAACATGTTTTGTGTGATCTATCGAAGCGCGCGCCGCGAACAAACTTATCTTTATGTTGAAAAAAAAGACGATTTTTCGCGTGTGCCGGAAGAATTGCTGGCGGGATTTGGTCAGCCAATTATGACCATGATGCTACCGTTGGACGGTCGTAAACAATTAGCCAACGCCAGTCTTGAAAAAGTGAAACAGGCGCTCAAAGAGCAGGGCTATTATTTACAAATGCCGCCGCCGCCGGAAAATTTGTTAAAACAGCACCTCGAATCGCTCGGAAAAAAATAGTCTGACGCGCCGTTTTCTGCGGCGCGTTTTTTTGCGCGCGGCAACGGTTTGACTTTTCGCGCGGCCGGGGCGAATAGTTAGGTACTCTCTTACCATCATAAAAAGCCGAGGAAAGCTATGTACCAACATCATCACTGGCAAGGCGAACTGCTCGATTACCCGGTCAGTAAAGTCGTCTGCGTGGGCAGCAACTATGCGAAGCATATTCAGGAGATGGGCAGCGCGACTCCGCAGGAGCCGGTGCTGTTTATCAAACCGGAGACGGCGTTGTGCGATCTGCGCCAGCCGCTGGCGCTGCCGCAAGGGCTCGGCTCGGTGCATCATGAGGTGGAACTGGCGGTGCTGATTGGCGCAACGCTGCGCCAGGCGAGCGAAGAGCACGTCGCGCAGGCCATCGCAGGCTACGGCGTCGCGCTCGATCTCACGCTTCGCGATGTGCAGAGCAACCTGAAAAAAGCCGGGCAGCCGTGGGAAAAAGCGAAAGCGTTCGATAACGCCTGTCCGATCTCCGGTTTTATCCCGGCAGCAGAGTTTTCCGGCGACCCGCAAAATACGCCGCTCAGCCTGCATATTAACGGCGAAGTGCGCCAGAGCGGCAACACCGCAGATATGATCCATAAAATAGTGCCGCTTATCGCGTACATGAGCCGCTTTTTCACGCTGCGCGCGGGCGATGTCATCCTGACCGGCACACCGGAGGGCGTCGGCCCGCTTAACAGCGGCGACGCGCTGGAAATCCGCGTTGGCGACCACACGCTTAACACCCGCGTTCTGTAAAGATGCCGCCCGTGGGGCGGCAAGACTTGCATCCGAGGGCCAGAGTGTTTATAAGGTGCAGCTTAATTTTTGATGTGCGGACACTGTTATGACCGAAACGCCTTTCTGGCAGCGTAAAACCCTGGATGAGATGAGTGACGCCGAGTGGGAATCCCTCTGCGACGGGTGCGGTCAGTGCTGCCTGCATAAGCTGATGGACGAAGACACCGATGAAATCTACTTCACCAACGTCGCCTGCCGTCAGCTGAACATCAAAACCTGCCAGTGCCGTAACTATGAGCGTCGCTTCGAGTATGAGCCGGACTGCATCAAGCTGACGCGCGATAATCTGCCGACCTTTGAATGGCTGCCGCCGACCTGTGCGTATCGTCTGCTGGCCGAAGGCAAAGACCTGCCGCTGTGGCATCCACTGCGCGTCGGCTCCAAAGCTGCCATGCATGCCGAACGTATTTCGGTGCGCCATATTGCCGTGAAAGAATCCGTCGTTCGCGACTGGCAAGACCACATTATAAATAAACCGGATTGGGCAGAATAATCTTAAGCCTGCCATTATGTCGGCGTTAACAGATATAAGCCGCGTTAAATAAATCGCCAATAAAAAAGCCGCTCTTCAATAGCGGCTTTTTTTATCCGAAACGAACGCGCTGCGTATTTTTTCGCCGCAAGGGCGGAGGGTACACCGCGCTGAAAAGGGTTTGAAAGAGGTTGCGAGACGCGGCGCGCCTGTCAGAGCCAGCCAAACCTGACGGATAAGGAAAGGAGTAGACCAGCAAAGGCGAACAGGTTAAGTAAAACCGCAGTTCTGCTTGAAATCTCCATACAATACTCCGGGCTTGTTTGTGACACAGGGGGAGTATAGCCCGTGTTTATTGCGCTGCATCTGGCTTTTGAAAAAATCAGATTATTCGCTCATTCATTGCTCAGATATTTCTTAAGAATATCTGAATAATTGCAGTTTGATTTAGTGAGCGTAAATAAACAGTAATTACGCATCGGGGAATTGGTCAAGAAACTGGCGGAGCGTATTTTGCTCATCGTCATTGAGGGATAAAAAACGCGCAATTTGTTCCTGAAGATGGTCGCACGGCTGCGCGATAATCGTCATCCAGGCTTCATCGCCAGGCTGGCGAATAAGCGATACGCCGCGCAATGTGCCGGAAGGCGCAAGGATGGCTTTAATACTCACGTCGGTACGAAGGATCAGTGGGTTCATAGGGCGGAAAAAGGGCTTAGCAAAATCATCTGACCACACAAATAACACATCTCCTGTCTTGATACAATTCACCTTTTTATAGTGATTGAACCAATAGCCAGTCTCTATTGTAGTAATGGTTAAACCTTTGTTTTCACAGTAAAGATACGTAAAGTTAAATCTGTGTATTAATACATCAGTTTGTAATGGAAGTATAAAAAAAGGCCGCCTGAGCGACCTTCTGATTACTTCTGGTTAGGACTCGGTCTTTTATCGCCCGATTCCGGTGCTTCATTCGGATCGTCTTTTTCGACGTTGAGTGGGTAATTACGCATACGTCCTCCTGTCGTTAATCAGTCACTGTTTAAGTATAGGCAGGGCGCGGCGAAACAAGCCAGGCGGTAGCGGCAATCCGTAAGCAGAAACAAAAACGCCCACCGGGCGGTGGGCGTGGTGTGCTGCTGATATAAAGACTCAGTAGCGGCCGAAGAGATCGCGTTTTTTCGGTTTAAACGCCTGGGCCAGTAGCACCAGCAGCGCAACCAGCAGGTAGGCGGCGAAAATGCCGACCAGCCATTGCGGCATCTCCAGCGTCAGGAAGGACCACTGACGCTCGGAGCAGTCGCCGCTGGCGACAAACACCTGCGGCAGCCACTTGTCGAGCGGCAGCCAGCCCGGAAAACGGGCCGCGAAATCGCAGGTCACGAACGGCGACGGGTGCAGCTGAATCATCGTGTGCTCCCAGGAGAGCATCAGGCCCTTCCAGGCGCTATAGATCCAGATACCCATCGCCACAAAGCGTAACGGGGTTTTCGGTGCAATGGCTCCCACCAGCCCTGCGCCCATCACGCCAAACAGCGCGCAACGTTCATAAATACACAATACGCAGGGTTTCAGCATCATGACATGCTGGAACCACAGCGCCACCATTTCCAGCGCGAAAGCGGTGAGCGCCAGCAACAGCCATGCGCCGCGCCCACGTGAACACTGGTTTAAATATCGCAACATAATGATTATCTCTGCAATCTGCGTTGAACCGGCAGTGTAAACGAATTCCTTTTGGACGCCACTAGCGACATCAAAAATAACGCATTAATCCGGCGCCGGTGAATAAAAAAACGGGCCGTGAAGGGCCCGATAAACCTTAATGCAGCAGCGCCGTCACGGCAGGCACACTGACCCAGCCGCTTTCCAGCAGCCATTGGGTAAACGGCACCAGCGTGTACTGTACGCAGGCGAGACCCACCAGCGTCAGCACTATCGTATACGGCAGCGCCATCCAGACCATGCGGCCATAAGAGAGACGGATAAGCGGCGCGAGCGCAGAGGTCAGCAGGAACAGAAACGCCGCCTGGCCGTTTGGCGTGGCGACCGAAGGCAGGTTAGTGCCGGTATTAATGGCCACCGCCAGCATCTCAAATTGCTTAGCGTCGATAACGCCCTGTTGCAGCGCGCTTTTCGCTTCATTGATATAGACCGTGCCGACAAACACGTTATCGGAAATCGACGACAGCAGACCGTTGAAGAGATAGAACAGCGACAACTGGTTATGCGGCGAGGCTTCCAGCACGTAGGCGATAATCGGCGCGAACAGATGCTGGTCGATAATCACCGCCACAACCGCAAAAAAGACCGTCAGCAGGGCGGTGAAGGGCAGCGCTTCGGTAAAGGCTTTGCCGATAGCGTGCTCGTCGGTCACGCCGCACAGCGCGCTCGCGAGAATAATCACGGAAAGGCCAATCAGGCCCACTTCCGCCAGGTGCAGCGCCAGCGCGGTAATCAGCCAGACGCCGATCAGCGCCTGAATCACCAGCTTAACGGTGTCCTGACGGGTGCGTTTCTGGCGGCTCTTATCGTCATACTCGCGCAGGATCTGACGCACCGGCTCCGGCAGCGGTTCGCCATACCCGAAGGATTTGGTTTTTTCGACCAGAATGCAGGTGATGATGCCGCAGATAAACACCGGCACGCTCACCGGCGCCACGCGCAGCAGGAAGTCGCCGAAGCCCCAGTCCGCTGCGTGCGCGATAATCAGGTTTTGCGGTTCGCCAACCATCGTCATCACGCCGCCAAGCGCGGTGCCGACGCCCGCATGCATCATCAGGCTGCGCAGAAACGCGCGAAAACGCTCAAGCGTGGCGCGACGTTCGTCGTCGAGCTGCGCGTCATCCACCAGCTCTTGCCCCTCTTCATGGTTCGAGGCGACGCGATGGTAAATGCCGTAAAAACCGACCGCCACACTTATCACCACCGCGACCACGGTCAGCGCGTCGAGGAAGGCCGAGAGAAACGCCGCCGCAAAGCAGAAGGCCAGCGAGAGCAGCGTTTTGGAGCGAATGCCCAGCAGCAGGCGGGTGAAAATCAGCAGCAGCAACTGCTTCATAAAGTAAATGCCTGCGACCATGAAGATCAACAGCAGCACCACGGCGAGGTTATTCGCCACTTCTTCGCGTACATGTTCGGCGCTGGTCATGCCGATAAACAGCGCTTCCACCGCCAGCAGGCCGCCCGGCAGCAGGGGGTAACATTTGAGCGCCATCGCCAACGTGAAGATAAACTCAGTCACCAGCAGCCAGCCCGCCGCGAAGGGGCTTACCCAGAACACGAGAGGATTCAGAATCAAAAAGCCAAGTAAACAAAGCTTGTACCAGTCCGGAGATTGTCCTAAAAAGTTACGATACAACGCCCGGCCATATGAAATTTCCATGCCATGATCCTTTACGGTTATTTTTCGTTAACATGTCAGGGTACCCGGCAGCGGGGCGGCAATCAAGCCGCAGGCGCGTGTGGCGGGGCGGCGGGGAAGGCCAGAAACCGAACCCCGATCCCTTTTTTTACTTTTCGTCATGCTATCTGCGCTCCGGCGCGTCTGGTATGATGAGTGAATTTTGCATCTTAGGTGTATTGGAAAGCTCATTATGGTGATTAAGGCGCAGAGCCCGGCGGGTTTCGCGGAAGAGTACATTATTGAAAGCATCTGGAATAACCGCTTCCCGGCGGGATCCATTCTGCCTGCTGAACGCGAACTCTCTGAACTGATTGGCGTGACGCGCACCACCCTGCGTGAAGTGTTGCAGCGCCTGGCGCGCGATGGCTGGCTGACTATCCAGCACGGCAAGCCGACCAAAGTAAACAACTTCTGGGAAACCTCGGGCCTCAATATCCTCGAAACCCTGGCGCGTCTCGACCACGAAAGCGTGCCGCAGCTTATCGACAACCTGCTCTCCGTGCGTACCAACATCGCGACGATTTTTATTCGCACCGCGCTGCGTATGCACCCGGAGCGCGCGCGTGAAGTGCTCGCCACGGCGGATGAAGTGGAAGATCATGCGGACGCGTTCGCCGATCTCGACTACAACATTTTCCGCGGTCTGGCGTTCGCCTCCGGCAACCCGATTTACGGGCTTATCCTCAACGGCATGAAAGGGCTCTACACCCGCATCGGCCGCCACTATTTCTCCAACCCGGAAGCGCGCAGCCTGGCGCTGGGCTTTTACCATAAGCTTGGCACGCTCTCCCGCGAAGGGCAGTACGATCAGGTCTACGACATCGTGCGCACCTACGGGCGTGAGAGTGGCGAGATCTGGCACCGAATGCAGAAAAATCTGCCGGGCGATCTGGCGATGCACACCCGCTAAGCGCGACAGACAGAAAAAAGGCTTCCTTCGGGAAGCCTTTTTCGTTTTAACCGCAAGCCGCTTACAGCGTATTGATACGCGGCGGGCAGCGCTCCAGCAGCTCAATGCTGCCGTCTTCGTTCTGCTGCTCCAGCAGCACGTCAAACCCCCACAGCCGATGCACATGCTTGAGCACCTCGCGGCGGCCTTTATCAAGCGGCGCGCGGTTTTGCGGGATGTAACGCAGCGTCAGCGCGCGGTCGCCGCGCAGGTTAACGTTCCACACCTGGATATTCGGCTCAAGATTACTGAGGTTGTACTGGGCCGATAGCTCGTTGCGAATCGCCCGGTAGCCTTCTTCGTTATGAATGGCCGCAATCTCCAGGTAATTGTTGCGATCGTCATCCAGCACCGTGAAGAGACGGAAATCGCGCATCACTTTTGGCGACAGGAACTGACTGATAAAGCTCTCGTCTTTGAAATCGCGCATCGCGAAATGCAGCGTCTCCAGCCAGTCAGATCCCGCGATATCCGGGAACCAGTAGCGGTCTTCCTCGGTCGGGTTCTGGCAGATGCGTTTAATGTCCTGGAACATGGCGAAGCCCAGCGCATACGGGTTAATGCCGCTGTACCACTGGCTGTTATAGGGCGGCTGGAACACCACGTTGGTGTGGCTGTGCAGAAACTCCAGCATAAAGCGCTCGGTCACTTTCCCTTCATCATAGAGATGATTAAGGATGGTGTAGTGCCAGAACGTCGCCCAGCCTTCGTTCATTACCTGGGTCTGCTTCTGCGGGTAGAAATACTGGCTCACCTTACGCACGATGCGCAGGATCTCTCGCTGCCACGGCTCCAGCAGCGGGGCGTTCTTCTCCATGAAATAGAGCAGGTTCTCCTGCGGCTCCTCCGGGAAGCGATGGTGCGCCTCGACGGTTTTTTCCTCCTCGCGTCGCGGCAGCGTGCGCCACAGCATATTCACCTGGCTTTGCAGATACTCCTCGCGGCTTTTCTGACGCGCTTTCTCCTCCTGCAACGAGATCTTCTGCGGGCGTTTATAACGGTCGACGCCGTAATTCATCAGCGCGTGGCAGGAGTCCAGCAGCTTCTCGACCTCATCGACACCGTAACGCTCTTCGCACTGGGTGATGTAATGGCGGGCGAAAATCAGGTAATCGACAATCGAGCTGGCGTCGGTCCAACTGCGAAACAGATAGTTATTCTTAAAAAATGAGTTGTGGCCGTAACAGGCGTGCGCCATCACCAGCGCCTGCATGGTGATAGTGTTCTCTTCCATCAGATACGCGATGCACGGGTTGGAGTTAATCACAATCTCGTAGGCGAGCCCTTGCTGGCCGTGCTTATAGAGCCGCTCGGTCTCGATGAATTTTTTGCCGAACGACCAGTGCGGGTAGTTAATCGGCATCCCGACGCTTGAGTAGGCGTCCATCATCTGCTCGGAAGTGATTATCTCAATCTGATGCGGGTAAGTGTCCAGCCGGTAGAGTTTCGCCACGCGGTCGATCTCGGCGAGATAAACGTCCAGTAATTCAAACGTCCAGTCCGGCCCGTCGCTCAGACGTTGGGTATCCTTTTTCTGGGAATCAGTTACGGTAGCCATCAGCGCGCCCTCATTGTTAGCGGCTCTCATCCGGGGAGAGCCTTAATTTCAAGCATAGATCACCCCCGCCTTATCAGCGCCACGGCAAAAATTTTTTCTGCGCGATTTCCTGAGCCCGACTGTCGGTAAATGCCGGGTGTCGCAGAATTTTATTTTGCCGGGCAGGGAAGGGAAGCAGGAGATCCTGAAAGCGTCATCCCCGCTGTGGCGGGGAAAGTTGTGAGTCGGCTCACCATAAAAAAGCCATATGTTGAATAATATTTTCTTCTGGGTTATCAATTTGTAATCAGTTAATTATTCTTTAGCCTGAGAAGGAAGAGGACATGCATGTAGTCGTGCTGGGGAGTGGGGTAGTCGGGGTCGCCAGCGCCTGGTATTTACGCCAGGCGGGGCACGAAGTAACGGTTATCGATCGCGAGCCGGGCCCGGCGCTGGAAACCAGCGCCGCCAACGCGGGGCAAATCTCGCCCGGCTACGCGGCGCCCTGGGCCGCGCCCGGCGTGCCGCTGAAGGCCATTAAATGGATGTTCCAGCGCCACGCGCCGCTGGCGATAAGCCTGGACGGGACGCACTTCCAGCTGAAATGGATGTGGCAGATGCTGCGCAACTGCGACACCCGCCACTACATGCAGAACAAAGGGCGCATGGTGCGCCTTGCGGAATACAGCCGCGACTGCTTAAAAGCGCTGCGCGAATCCACCGGCATTCAGTACGAAGGCCGTCAGGGCGGCACGCTGCAACTCTTTCGTACCGAGCAGCAGTATGAAAACGCCTCGCGCGATATCGCGGTGCTGGAGAGCGAAGGCGTGCCGTTCCGTCTGCTGAAAGCCGCCGAGCTGGCGCAGGTCGAACCGGCGCTGGCCGAGGTCGCGCATAAGCTCACCGGCGGGCTGCAACTGCCGAATGACGAAACCGGCGACTGCCAGCTCTTTACCACGCGCCTTGCGCAGATGGCCGAAGAGGCAGGCGTCGTGTTTCGCTACAACACGCCGGTGGATCGTCTGCTCTCGGAAGGCCAGCGCATTTACGGCGTGAAGTGCGGCGATGAAGTGATCAAAGCGGACGGCTACGTGATGGCGTTCGGCTCTTACTCTACCGCCATGCTCAAAGGCATCGTCGATATCCCGGTCTACCCGCTGAAAGGCTACTCGCTTACCATCCCGATTGCCGACGACACCGGTGCGCCGGTCTCCACCGTGCTCGATGAAACCTACAAAATCGCCATTACGCGCTTTGATAACCGCATCCGCGTCGGCGGCATGGCGGAGATCGTCGGCTTTAACACCGAGCTGCTGAAACCGCGTCAGGAGACGCTGGAAATGGTCGTGCGTGACCTCTACCCGCGCGGCGGCCATATTGAACAGGCGAAATTCTGGACCGGCCTGCGCCCGATGACGCCGGACGGCACGCCGGTCGTGGGGCGCACCGGCTTTAAAAACCTGTGGCTTAACACCGGCCACGGCACGCTCGGCTGGACGATGGCCTGCGGCTCCGGCCAGCTGTTGAGCGATATTATCTCCGGTCGCACGCCCGCCATTCCGTTTGAGGATCTCTCGGTGGCCCGCTACGCGCCCGGCTTTACGCCGTCCTCTTCGCACCGCCTGCACGGCGCGCATCCCTGAGAAGGAACCCGCATGTCTCGTCCGATACAGGCGAGCCTGGATTTGCAGGCTCTGCGTCATAATCTGGAAGTGGTGCGCCGGGCCGCGCCCCGTTCGCGCGTCTGGTCTGTGGTCAAAGCGAATGCTTATGGCCACGGGCTTGACCGCGTCTGGTCGGCGCTTGGCGCGACCGACGGCTTCGCGATGCTTAATCTCGAAGAGGCCATTCTGCTGCGCGAGCGCGGCTGGAAGGGCCCCATCCTGATGCTGGAAGGCTTTTTTCACGCCGACGAACTGGCGTTGCTGGATAAATATCGCCTCACCACCAGCGTGCACAGCAACTGGCAGTTAAAGGCGCTCGCCGGCGCGAAGCTTAACGCGCCGCTCGATGTCTATCTTAAAATCAACAGCGGCATGAACCGCCTGGGCTTCGCGCCGGAGCGGGTGCACAGCATTTATCAGCAGCTGAAGGCGATTGCGAACGTCGGGCAGATAACCCTGATGGCGCACTTTGCCGACGCCGACCGCCCGGACGGCATTGACGAGGCGATGGTGCGCATCAACCAGGCGGCGGAAGGCATTGACGCGCCGCGATCGCTCTCCAACTCCGCCGCGGCGCTCTGGCATTCGCAGGCGCATTTCGACTGGGTACGCCCCGGCATCGTGCTCTATGGCGCGTCGCCGAGCGGCCAGTGGCGCGACATCGCCACCAGCGGATTGCAACCGGTGATGACGCTGAAAAGCGAGATTATCGGCGTGCAGACGCTGAAGGCGGGGGATACGGTCGGCTACGGCAGCCGCTATCGCGCCGCGCGCGAACAGCGCATCGGGATTGTCGCGGGCGGTTACGCCGACGGCTACCCGCGCCACGCGCCGGACGGTACGCCGGTGCTGGTGGATGGCGTGCGGACCGGTACGGTCGGCACGGTGTCGATGGATATGCTGGCAGTGGATCTCACGCCGTGTCCGCAGGCGGGCATCGGCAGTCCGGTGGAGCTGTGGGGGAATGAGATTAAAATCGACGACGTCGCCGCGGCGAGCGGCACGGTCGGGTATGAGCTGATGTGCGCGCTGGCACCGCGCGTGCCGGTCACCACACGCTAAACGCGCCACGTCAGGTCAATAAAAAGGGAAACCCGCGGGTTTCCCTTTTTACGTAAGCCTTATGGCGCGACGCGCTTACTCGTCGTCGTCTTCCGCCACTTTCAGGCCGATGCGGCGGATCTGGTTGTTCTCTTTCTCCGCCACCGTCCACGTCATCCCGGCGAAATCCACCTGGTCGCCCACCACGGGGGCCGCGCCAATCAGCGTCTGTATCACTTCGCCGATGGTGCGCTCTTTATCCACCGCCGACCGATCGTCAAGCCCGTAGATAAACGCCACGTCGGCGAATTTCGCCTCCGCTTCGAGGATAAAATCGCCGAAGAAACGCTGGTCGAGCGCCACCGGCGGCGACTGGCTGAAAAGCTTGCCAAGCGCTGGCAGGTCGCGCTCGCGGCCAATCACGCACAGCACGTCGCCTTCGCGCAGGCGCGTGCTGCCGGTCGGGTGCATCAGCTGGTTTTCACGAAACAGCGCCGCGATGCGCGTCTCTTTCGGCATATGCAGGTCGCGCAGCGCCGCGCCGACGCACCATTTATCGGCGCTCAGCTGATAAACAAACTGCTCCCACGGGTTTTCCGGGTGAATATCAAGCCCCACGCGCGACTGCGGGCGTCCCACCTCCGGCACCACCACTTTGGCCTTTTTCGCGGCCCAGCCAAGCGTCGTGCCCTGAAAGAGCAGCGACACCAACACTACGAAAAACGCCACGTCGAAAAACAGATTCGCGCGATCCAGCCCGGCCATCATCGGGAACACCGCAAGGATAATCGGCACCGCGCCGCGAAGCCCCACCCAGCTGATAAACACGCGCTCGCGCAGCGTAAACCCGCGAAATGGCAGCAGCCCGGTAAAGATGGAGAGCGGGCGGGCGATAAAAATCATCCACAGCGACAGCAGCAGCGCAGGCACCGCGATCGGCAGCAGGTGCGACGGCGTCACCAGCAGGCCCAGCACCAGGAACATGCCGATTTGCGCAAGCCAGGCAAGGCCGTCGAAGGTTTGCTGAATGCCGTAGCGGTTGCGAATCGGCTTATTGCCGAGCACAAAGCCGCAGAGATAAACCGCCAGAATGCCGCTGCCGTCGAGCGCCGTCGTGACCGAGAAGACCATGATCCCGCCGCTCAGCGCCAGCAGCGGATAGAGCCCGGTCGGCAGCGGAATGCGGTTGATCATCTTCAGCAACAGCCAGCCGCCGCCGAGGCCGATGATAATCCCGAGCCCGAACTGCTGAACGATATGCACCAGGAACATCCAGCTCAGGGCCGTCTGATGTTCCTGGATCATGGCAATCAGCGTGATGGTGAGAAACACCGCCATTGGATCGTTACTGCCGGATTCAATCTCAAGCGTGGAGCTGACGCGCTCGTTAAGCCCTTTGCCGCCGAGCAGCGAGAAGACCGCCGCGGCGTCGGTCGAGCCGACAATCGCGCCAATCAGCAGCCCTTCCATCATATTCAGGTTAAACAGCCACGCGGCGGCCATGCCGGTCAGCCCCGAGGTGATGAGCACCCCGACGGTCGCGAGCGACAGCGCGGGCCCCAGCGCGACCTTAAACGAGCTCGCCTGGGTGCGCATCCCGCCATCAAGCAGAATGACGGCCAGCGCCAGGTTACTGATGAGGTACGCTAAGGGGTAGTTGTCGAACGGAATGCCGCCTACGCCATCGACGCCCGCGAGCATGCCGATAGCCAGGAAAATCACCAGAATGGGGATACCAAGACGCGACGAAAATGAACTTAACAGGATACTGCAGGTGACCAGTACCGAACCCAGAATAAACAAACTAATTATCGTCCCGGCGTCCAACGTGCGCGCTCTCCTCTGCTGATGGGTTTTTTAAAAACTTAACATATTAATTATGAATCAATCGGTTTAATTAGCATGGTGAATATACTTTTCCTGCGCTTTCAGCGGGGTAACGGCGACATCAGGGCGGTACGCCGCCTTACGCTCCCGATCTTTCGGAAGGCGTCAGTCGAAATACGGCTGTAACACCTCTTCAATCCAGGCCATAAAGGCCCGGACGCGTGGCGACAAATTTCGCCGGTGTGCGATGACGAAAGACGCATCCAGCGGCGCGGGGCGAAAATCGGCAAGCACTTCAACCAGCGCGCCGCGCGCCATCCAGGGCGCGAGGGTAGAATATCCGCCCTGAATTAAGCCTAACCCCGCGATCCCCGCATTATGGTACGCCTGGACGCTGTTTACCCTGACCGCGCCCGGCAGCATTAGCGACTGATAGCCGTCTTCTGTCGGATACTCCCATCCGTCCGGTCTGGCGCTAAAGCTTGACATGTAGTGCACCATCCGGTGCCCCTGGCGGATAAGATCGTCAATCGTCTGCGGCACGCCAACGCGCGCCAGATAGTCCGGGCTTGCGGCATTGATCATACGTAATTTGCCCAGCGGGCGCGCCACCAGCGTTTCGTCAACGATGGGCCCCAGGCGCACGACGCAGTCAAATCCTTCCTGGATAAGGTCCACCCGGCGGTCGGTGCAGGATAGCTCCAGCTCAAGTTCGGGATGGGCGTCGAGCAGGCGCGGCAGGGCAGGGATCACCACGTTCTCGGCGAGCACTGCGGGCATATCGACCCGTAAGCGCCCGCGCAGGGAGGTCGTGCTATGAGAGAACATCGAGGTCAGTTCCTCGGCATCTGATAGCAGATCGCGCGCACGGGCATAAAACGCGCGCCCTTCTTCGGTGAGCTGTACGGTTCGCGTCGTGCGGGTCAGAAGCGTTGCGCCAATTGCCTGTTCGAGCTCGCGCACCACCACCGAGGCGCGGCCTTTCTGGATCCCGAGGCTCTCAGCCGCCTGTGTAAAGCTCTTCATTTCTGCCACGCGCGCAAAGATAAGCAGCGGCTCAAGGTTTTTCATTGTTCATCTCAAAAGTAACAGTGCGTTCATTTTACGGTTATTTATACCCATATTAATACTTAATAGACTGCCTTCACACCGCGTAACCCGCATACTTTCAGGAAGGCAGACAACATGACGCATCTCCTCAGCACCCTTCACCCCACCCGGACGCCCGTCGTGCCGGGCCGCGCGGCGCTCATGCCAGAAGGGGGCGTTCTGTGAAATATAAACAGCTTGGCCGGACAGGCATGTTCGTCTCTGAACTGTGCCTCGGCACGATGACGCTCGGCGGCGGCGCCCAGGCGGGCATGTGGTCCTCCATCGGCGCGGTCGCGCAGGAAGAGGCTAATCAGCTGATCGCGAAGGCGCTCGCAGGCGGCGTCAACTTTATCGATACCGCCGATATTTACGCGTTCGGCCAGTCGGAGCGGATGACGGGCAACGCGCTCCGGGAGACTGGCGTGGCGCGCAGCGACATCGTTCTCGCGACCAAAACGGGCGGCGTGATGGGCAAAGGGCCGAACGACCGGGGCGCGTCGCGCGGGCACATTATGGACTCCGTGCAGCGCAGCCTGGAGCGGTTGCAGGTCGACTATATCGACCTGTACCAGATCCACGCGAGCGACAGCGTCACGCCGGTCGAGGAGACGCTGCGCGCGCTCGACGACCTGACCCGCCAGGGCCTGGTGCGCTATGTGGGCGTCTCTAACTGGGCGGCGGGCAGGCTCGGTAAGGCGCTGGGCCTCAGCGAAGCGCTGCATGCGACGCGCGTTGAGACGCTACAGGCCTATTACTCCATCGCCAGCCGCGACATTGAGCGTGAACTGGTGCCGCTGGTCAGCGAGGAACACCTGGGGCTGCTCGTCTGGTCGCCGCTGGCGGGCGGATTGCTGTCCGGTAAATTCGGGCCGGATGCCTCTGAGGCGAGCCGCGATGCGCGCCGTACCCACTTTGATTTTCCGCCCGTTGACCGCGACCACGCCTGGCACTGCGTGGCGGCCATGCGTGCGATTGCCGAAGCCCGCTCGGTATCGGTCAGCCAGATTGCCATCGCCTGGCTGCTGGCTCGTCCGGCGGTCACCAGCGTTATTATCGGCGCAAAACGGCTCGATCAGCTTACCGAGAATCTGGGCGCGGTTGACATCACGCTCACCGCCGACGAGCTGGCGCGCCTCGATGCGATAAGCGCGCTGCCCCCGCATTACCCGGCATGGATGATTGAACGCCAGGAGGCCATGCGCTATCCGGCGCCGGCCGGCGCGCAGTAACAGACGCAACAACGCAGTTCAGGCGCGCCTGCGCTAAACCTATCAATGACACAGGAAGGAAAAGAGAATGAACAAAGGTTATCTGGTCGCTCACGTGACTATCACCGACCCGGCTGCCTACGCGCACTATGCCGACGCCGCCGCCAAAGCCATGCAGGAATTTAACCCGACCGTCGTTGCCTGGTCGGGGCAGTATGAGAACCTGGAAGGCGAGACGCATGAGAAACATGTGATTTTTGAATTCGCGTCGTTTGACGACGCCCGGCGCTTTTACCATAGCCCGGCGTATCAGGCCGCGAGAACGATGCGCTCCGGCGCGGCGAGCGGCACCTTTGTCTTGATCGAAGGGGCGAGTGCCTGATCCGCTGACCTTGTGTTGCCCGACGCGACGACGTCGGGCAACGCGGTTAATTAAAAGGCGGATGTGAGGATGATTGTGTTAAGCGCGCCTTACTTCTTCATCTCTTCGGCGGCTTTCAGATGCTGCTCCACGACCGGCGTGTGCGCATCGGCCAGCGCTTTGACATCCGGATCTTTGATTTTCGTAGCGTCACTCTGGAGTTTTGAGAGCACCATTTTGTGATCTTTGGTGCCGGCGTTTTCCATATACGCTTTGTCAAAGGCATCGCCGCTCTGCTTTTCAAGCTTCTCAGCCATCGCTTTATGTTTGGCGTCCGGCTCGGTCGGCAGCGTCACGCCTTTTTTCTCAGCAACCTCTTTGACTTTATTCAAAGCATCGCTGTGATCGTCGACCATTTTCTGCGCGTAGGCTTTAACATCGCTGCTCTGGGCTTTTTCCAGCGCGATTTTGGCAGCGGCGACTTCGTTGATATTGGCCTGCGCCATGTCCTTCATTGCTTTTTCATCGCCAGCGCTGAGCTTTGCCCCCGATTCAGTCTGTGCTGCGGCGCCATTCTGCGTGGCGGTCGTCGGCGTCTGGGCTTGCACGCCAGCGGTACTGAACATCGCGGCGACTGCCGATACGGCGAGCAGCCCTTTCAGGGTGTTACGCTTTTGCATGTTGTTCTCCTGCGGGTCATGGGTAAGGTTGAGGTCAGGTCATTTCCCGCATGTAGCCTCACGGGAAACAAAAACCGTAAAGGTCAGTATAGTGCATCGTCGGTTTATGCCAGCAGGTTGCGCTATGAAGGCTGCAAAGGCGTGGATGAAAATAACGCAAGCGAGGCGGCAGGATGGAGAAGTGACCTGCCAGGAGTAACGCGTTGGGCCGGCGCCGGTCTTTGCGCGCCGCCTGAAGGCGGGGGCGCAGACAGGCGGATTATGGTAGTACCGCCTCTTTGCCAGACGTATTATTTTTAACGCGTGAATTCGGTGATTTATTTTTCAAGGATTAAAAGAATGCCACTGCCGGAAAGGATGAGACCGACCAAAGTCAGCAGGAAAAAAATTGATGAACTGGCAAAGCATGCGCAAGGCATTCTTTCCAAAATAGAGGAAGGTGCCGATCAGGATGACCCAGGGCTTGTGACCCTGATGGCCGAATGGAACCGGCAGGTTGTGCAGCCCTGTTCTTTTTCTGATTTCAGAGACTTTTCCTCCTGGACCAGCGCCATCAATTTCACCCGCATGGCCTTTAATCAGGAGAAGTTCTACCCGGACTTTACGTGGCCCGAACTCATTCAGATCATTACCTTTATCTGCGACTGCGAGGGGAATGCATCAGAACAAGACTTCGCGATTTCCTTGCTGGAGAGTAATTTTGTCGGCAACCCGTCGGATCTGATTTTTTGGCCCGACAGCTGGTTCGAAGATGCGGAAATGGCCAATGTTGAGCTCAGCGCGGAAGAGATTGCCGGGTACCTGATGGCTCGCTCCGGCAGGCCGCTCACGGATGCGCCGGACATCGCGTTGCGATACCCGCTCCCGGATAAATAACCCCTTCAGGCCCACTGGCCCCTGAGCCGCCGCATGACTCAGGGGCGCATTCACGTCACAGACGCTGCGTAAACCGCGCGGCGGCTTTCGAAGAGAGCACCGGATGACCGCTCAGGCGCAGCTGCGCGCGTTCGCCGTCATGGCGTAGCTCGCCGCGCGCGCCCAGCGGCAGCGTGACGGTTTCCTGTTCATGGCCGAACGCAAGGCCGGTCAGCACTGGAATGGCAAGGCGCTCGCGCAGAAGGGCGGCGACGCTCGCCAGCGAATACCCGTCGTCGTAGTCATTGCTTGCCGCCGCGGTGAAGCTGCCCAGAATCAGCGCCTTCTGCCGCGCCAGGATACCGGCAGCGTGCAGTTGCAGCAGCATACGTTCCACGCGGAACGGGTGCTCGTTGATGTCTTCTACTACCAGAATTCCGCCGTCAATCTGCGGCATCCACGGCGTGCCGGTAATGGATGCCAGCATCGCCAGATTGCCGCCCCAGACGGTACCCTCCGCCGTGCAGGGCGCGCCGTCGCTGTACCACGCTATCGTATACTCGGGCTCGGTGAGCGCCTGCCAGAAGTGACGCCAGGTAAACGCGTTCATCTCGGGCGCGCCGAAATTCCCGGCCAGCATCGGGCCGCTGAAGGTGAGAGTGTTGCCGCGCGCCAGCAGGAGCATCTGCAACGCCGTGAAATCGCTGTGGCCGCAAATCAGCAGCGGGTTTTCTTTCTGGCGGGCAATCAGCGGCGCCGGATCAAAGTTTTCCAGCAGGCGGGTCATGCCGTAGCCACCGCGCACCGGCATCACGATAACGTCATTTTCAGACAACGCGCTTAAGGCCTGTAAATCGCCCAGACGCTCGTCGTCGCTCCCGGCGAAACGCTGCATCCGGCGGGTAATAACCTGCTGATTCGCAACCGGTAATCCGGCGTCTTCGAGACGGCTGACGCCGCGCCAGGCGGCCTCCTGATTGATGCAATAACCGGACGGGGCGATGAGATGAAGATGAGCCATAACAAATCCTTGCTGACATACCAGGCGAAACCGCTATCATGCCGCTAACCTTAGCGGTTGTCACCCGCACGCCCGCGCTGCGTCCGGGGTCGATGCCTCGTTTTGCACTGATATCGAAAGGAAAGTTGCGTGAAATTGAGATGGTTAATGTGGTTAGTGGTGTTTCTCGCCGGGTGTTCTTCCACGCCGGATTATAAAAATCCGCCCTGGAACCCCGAGGTGCCGGTAAAACGCGCCATGCAGTGGATGCCGATCACCGAAAAAGCGGGCGAGGCCTGGGGTGTCAGCCCGCGCCTGGTGACCGCGATTATCGCCGTGGAATCGGGCGGCAACCCGACGCTTGTAAGCAAATCCAACGCCATCGGGCTGATGCAGATTAAAGCCTCCACCGCCGGGCGAGAAGTCTACCGCTATATGGGCTGGAGCGGCCAGCCGTCGTCCAGCGAGCTGAAAAACCCGGAGCGTAATATTTCGCTCGGCACCGCGTATCTGAGCATTATGGAGCACGGCGTGCTGAAGGGGATTGAAGAGCCGCAAACCATGCAGTATGCGCTGGTGGTCTCTTATGTGAATGGCGCGGGCGCGCTGCTGCGCACGTTCTCGTCGGATCGCAAAACGGCTATCGAGAAGATTAACGACCTGAGCCCGGATGAGTTTGTCGACCATGTCGCGAAACATCATCCAGCGCCGCAGGCCCCGCGTTATATCTGGAAGGTTCAACAGGCGATGAACGCCATGTGATCAGCGCACCCGGCTGGCTTTTTCCCGGGCGATACGCTCCAGCGCGAAGATAATGCGCTGGAGCTCGCGCTCCGTGCCTGGGTTGAGGTTTAAGAAGCGAAAACTCAGGCGCGGCGTGGCGATGGTCTCGTTTTTACTGTCCACCACTTTACGCTCGCTTATCGTCAGCAACTGCGCATCAAAGCGAAATTTTCCCCACTCCAGCAGGTCAATCTCCAGCGGCGAGAACTGCATGCCTGCCTCCAGACCTTCCGGCATCGCGCCTTCCAGCAGCGTCCCCATGCCGCCAAGCGACAGATCCTGCAGACGCCCGCGAAACAGCGTGCCGTCCGGCATCCGCGCGAGGCAGTAGAACAGCGGCTGAACTGGCGCGCTGATGCGAAAATGTTCGCGGCGTTGCACAAACCAGACGGCCTCCGGCAGCGGGGCAACAAAGGCGGGCAGATTCTGATACTCACCGGCGTTCAGCGCAGGCAGATTAAACTCCACCTTCGCGCCCTGGGCTTCGGCGCTAAACTGGATATTTTTGGCTTTTTGCACAGCCTCGTTTTCGCTGGTCTGGCTGCCGAAATCCAGCACCAGCTGGTCCGGCGACGCCTCAAGAATACGGCTGATAAATTGCCAGCCGCCCCACGACAGGCGGATCGGTGCCTGGCTTTTTTGCAAATCGCGCAAAATCCCCAGTACGGCCAACGGGTTTTGCTTCAGAAACTGCTCACTGTAATTGCTCACGTCGCGTGATTCCTTAAAAGACTGACAGAGAGATGTGGACGGTTATCGGCCCACGTGCCTGAAACTTAAGATTTATCCTAAAATTTTTTTATTTCAGTATGAGGATAATCCGAGCTTACCGGAAGAATCTTTATTTATTACCTATACTTGAACCACTTCGGTTTACCGCGCCTTGCGGCAAGCCATTAAGAGACACTTAACCAAGAGGGTGGAGACTATGGGTATTTTAGCCTGGATTGTATTTGGACTTATCGCGGGCATTATCGCCAAGCTGATTATGCCGGGCCGTGACGGCGGCGGCTTTATTCTGACCTGCGTACTGGGGATTGTGGGCGCCGTGGTCGGCGGCTGGCTGGCGACCTTCTTCGGTATCGGCGGCAGCGTGACCGGTTTTAACCTGCCAAGCTTCCTTGTGGCGGTCGTCGGCGCGATTGTGGTGTTGCTGGTCTTCCGCCTGCTGCGCAGGGATTAACCAATCGGCCCGTCAGGGCCACAGACGTGTATATAAGAACGGCCCCGCGGGGCCGTTTTTTTACGTCAGAAATCGTAGCCAATCGTCGCGGTCACGCTGCGCTCCGCGCCCCAGTAGCAGTAACCGGTGCCGTAGCAGCCCGCCACGTAGTCGCGTCCGGTCAGGTTAGTCGCGTTCACCTGAACAAACGCGCCTTTCAGCGCACTGTTCCACGCCCCCAGATCGGCTTTAACCATTGCGTCCACCAGCGTGACGGAAGGCACGCGGCGCGTGTTTTCGTTATCCGCCCACTGTTTGCCGATGTAGCGCACGCCCGCGCCCGCGCTTAAGCCGTAATCGAACTGATAATGGCCCCACAGGTTCGCCATCTGATCCGGCGTCACGTATGGCGTGTTCTTGTTGTTGCCGTCAATGGCGTCTTCAAAGCGCACATGGTTCCAGGTGTAGTTGGCGATAGCGGAGAAACGCGACGTCAGCTGCGTGTGCGCTTCCAGCTCCACGCCCTGCGAATGCACTTTGCCTGCCGGTTCGAAATAGCTGCCGACCACGACGCGGTTGCCAACATCTTTCTGCATCAGATCGTAAACCGCGATGCTGTAGAGATCGGACGTGCCCGGCGGCTGGTATTTCAGGCCGCCTTCATACTGCTCGCTGGTGGTGGGCTTGAGAAGCTTGCCGCGGGCGTCGGTCAGCACCTGCGGCGTTACCGCCGTGCTGTAGCTCAGGTACGGCGACAGGCCATTATCAAACGCGTACAGCAGCGAGGCGCGACCGCTGAAATGATCATCCTTGCGGTGATCGGTGGTATCGGTGCCCGCCGACGGCGTGATCACGCGGTTTTTGGTTTCCAGGTGGTCGAAACGCCCGGAAAGATCCATATGCCAGCGGTTCCAGACCATCTCATCCTGCAGATAAACGCCGGTTTGCTCATAGACGCGCTTCATGTCCTTGCGTTGCAGGCCCTGCAGACGGGTGGCGAAGGTCGGGTCGAGCGGATCGTAATACCAGAAGCCGCCCGCGCCGCCGGAGACGCCGGTCCACGGGTTGAGATTGGTGGTGTAGCCCGCGTCGTCGGAAAGATTGTTGGTGAATTTATGGTATTCGCCGCCCAGCACCACGGTATGCGCGAGGTCGCCGGTGTTAAAGCGCGCCTCTAACTGATTGTCCATAGCCCAGGCGTTCAGTGAAGAGTGTTCGCCGCTGTAGTAGCGGGTCAGCTCGTTCTTCTGCGCATCGGCCCAGCCAATCTGGTAAGCCTGCTTGAGATCCAGATTCGAGTAGGTGTAGCTGCCGTTCGAGCGGAACGACCAGGTGTCGTTGAAATCGTGCGAAAACGCGTAGCTGTAGAGCTGCTGGTAGCGTTTGAATTCGTCGTTGCCCGGCTCGACGTCCGAGAAGCCCGTGTCGAGCTTGCCGTGCGAGGTAGCGTCGAGGCTGCCGCTTGCCGGTACTGAGCCGTGATAGCCGCCGGACGGATCTTTTTCCAGATACGCGCGCAACAGCAGCGAGGTGGATTCGTCCGGCTGCCACAGCAGCTGCGGAGAGATCGCGTAGCGTTCGTCACGCGTTTTTTCATACTGCGTGTCGGTGTATTTCGTCAGGCCGGTGATGCGGTATGCCCACTCGTCGTTAATGGCGTCGGTGTAGTCAAAGGCGGTATTGCGGGTATTGTGATTGCCGACCGAGGCGCGCAGATGGCCTTGCGGGCTAAACAGCGGGCGCTTTGAGCTTTCCATCACCACGCCGCCGGGAATGGTCTGGCCGTAGAGCGCGGAAGAGGGGCCTTTAATCACATCGATACGCTCAAGGAACCACGGGTCGACCTGTAAAACGTTATAGCTGCCGCCGTCGCTCATCAGACGCAGACCGTCTAAAAACGTGTTATTGACGTCGCCGCCGTGGAAGCCGCGCAATGAAACGGTGTCATAACGGGTGGCCCCGCCGGAGAACCCGGTAAACGCGCCTGCGGTGTAATTTAGCGCGCTATTAACCGACAGCGCCCCCTGATCCTCAATCTGCTGACGCGTCACCACGGATACCGACTGCGCGGTGGTGATCAGCGGCTTGTCGGTCTTGGTTGCGCCGGTGCTGCGTTTCACCGTATAGCCTTCGGTCGGGGAGGCGGCGGTTTCCGCCGGTGCGGCGCTTACGGTGATGGTGTCTTCAGCAAGCGTCGCGTGCGGCGCAGCCAGCGCCAGCGCGCACAGCGCCGCAGAGCGTTTCAGGGTTAAAGCCATTTTCATTGTTATCTTCTCGGGGTTGCCAGTGTTCTCTGTGTCGCAGAGACGTAACGATATGTAATAAAGAATGCGAATTATTATCGTTAACAACAATGGATTCAACTAGCAAAATTGGCGGGGAGAATATATCCGGTAAAAAACGGCAGGGAAGCGGGTGAAAGAGTAAAAAAAACTGCCCCCGAATGAGGGCAGTGACAGGTGACGTCGGATTACTGTGCCGGAGCCGGAGCCGGAGCCGGAGCGCTGCTGGTCGGCGCGGCCGGGGCGTTAGCTTCGGCAGGCGCAGCCGGTGCCGTGCTCTGCGGCGCGGGGGCGTCTGCTTTCGCAGGGGCGTTCTGCTCCGCAGGTTTACTCAGCATTTTACCGTCCTGCTGCGGCGTAGCGGCATCTGTTTTTGCAGGGGCGTTCTGCTCCGCAGGTTTGCTCAGCATTTTACCGTCCTGAGACGCGGCGCTGGCGCTGCCGGGGCGCGTCTGGGGCACGTTGTCACACGGTTTTTCCGCGCCGCACAGCAGGTCGAGCATTTTCAACGTCACGCCGTTCGTCCAGCCGAAGCCGTCCTGCAGCGGGTACTCACCGCCGCCGCCGCCCGTGCCGGTAGAGGAAACGTCATATTTCTCTACCAGCTTCTGCTCGCGGTCATAGGTGTGCTGCACGTTGGTTAAGAAGCGCCAGGTCACGTCCATCGCCAGATCTTTCTGGCCGTAATTCATCAGGCCCTCGGTCGCGACCCACTGCAGCGGCGCCCAGCCGTTCGGGGCATCCCACTGCTGGCCGGTTTTGACGGTGGTGGTCAGAATACCGCCCGGTTTCAGCAGCTGCGCGCGGGTGGCGGCGGCCACTTTCTCGGCGCGATCCTGCGCCGCCGCTTTCACATACAGCGGGTACAGCGCGGCGGCGGTCAGCTGATCGCGCACCTTGTTAGTTTTCAGATCGTAATCCGCATACCAGCCATGTTTCGCGTTCCACAGATGCGTTTCCATCGCCTGCTGACGCTGGCTTGCGAGCGACTCATAGCGGGTCGCGCCTGCGCTGTCGCCTGCCGCTTTGCTGGCGCGCGCCAGGGTTTTCTCCAGCTGGAACAGCAGGGCGTTGAGATCCACCGGCAGAATGGTCGTGGTGCGAATCGAGCCGAGCTGTTGCGGGTTATCCATCCAGCGCGAGCTGAAATCCCAGCCCGACGCCGCGCCTGCGCGCAGATCGCGGTAGATCTCGGTCGCCGGGCGATCCGGGTTGTTTTTGGCGGTGGTCACGTCGTCAAGCCAGGATTCGGTACGCGGCGCGTCGCGATCGTCCCAGTAGCGGTTCAGCACCGCGCCATCTTTCAGCTTCACCACGCGCTCATGGGCATCGCCCGCCGCGAGGTTGTCGCTGCCTTCCATCCAGTACGCGTACTCTTTTTGCAGCTGCGGCAGATATTTTTTCAGCGTCTCGTCGCCGCCTTCATGGGTCGCCAGCAGTTCCACCATAAACGAGAAGAACGGCGGCTGGGAGCGGCTTAAGTAGTAGCTGCGGTTGCCGTTCGGGATATGGCCCCAGGCGTCAATCTCATGGGCGAAGTTATCGACCATATCCTGCACTTTATCCCAGTGGTCGCTCTCGGCGAGGCCCAGCATGGTGAAATAGGTGTCCCAGTAATAGACCTCGCGAAAGCGTCCGCCCGGCACCACGTAAGGTTTCGGCAGCGGCAGCAGGGAGTCCCACTTGCTGGCGGAATCGGTGGAGCGCGTCAGCACCGGCCACAGTCCGTCGATATGCTCGCGCAGGCTCTGTCCCGCAGGCGGCACATACGCTTCGCCTTTTTGCGGCAGGGTAAAGTTGAGCTCAACGAAGTGGCGTAAATCAAAACCCGACTGGTTACGCTGCATGCGGTAGTCGGCCAGGATCATCAGCGGGTCGCTTTTCGGCACCGCGTCGGCGAAGGTTTTCTGATCGGGGAACAGCTTCGCGCTCTGGACGTCGGTAAACAGCGGGCCGAGGAGTTGATCCGGCGGCTGCGGCGCGGCGCGGTCGGCTGGCGCGTCCTGCGCGCTGGCGGGCAGCGTGGAGAAGGCCAGCAGCGCGCCGCTGAGGGCGACCTGAATGGCGAAAAACAGCGTCCGGGGACGGCGCGTAACGGCTTGTGTCATCAATTCATTCTCCTTAACGGGGTGCAGCGCATACCACTGCGAATCAACCATATGAAAACCTTAGACGAATATTCCCGTTACGAGGGTGCGTAAAGGGGAAATTTCTGTTTTTCGCCTCCGGTTCAGCCCCGGTTTAGATTCTCCGGGGCGAGGTTTGCCGGTGCACCAGCGTCACGGGCACCCATTCGATGCGCGCAGGCGCGTGCGGTTGCCGGGCGCGATCGGCAAGACACGCCAGCGCCTGTGCGGCAAGCGCGGCCACGTCCTGATGCAGCGTAGTAAGCCGGTAGGCGTCATAGGCCGTCTGCGGCGTGTTGTCGAACCCGATCAGATGAAAATCGTGCGGTGCGTTTTTGCCACGCCGCCGCATGCCGTCGAGAAACCCGCAGGCGAGCTGCGCGTTAGCGCAGAAAATCCCGTCCAGCGAGGCGTGGGCGCTGCCCGCCGCCGCAAGGCCGCCCTGGTAGCCTTCTTCCGGCGCGTTAACCAGCGTGGTGTGCGCCTCGCTGACACCACGGGCGACAAGCGCCGCCAGAAACGCCGCGCCGCGCTCAACACCCGCCCAGGTCGAGTGCGGATAGTTAAGCCAGCCGAAGCGGCGACAGCCCGCGTCGCACAGCTGCGCGGCGGCAAGCGCCGCGCCCTGGGCGTTGTCGGAGCAGACCGTGTCCACCCGCGCATGGGTCGCCGGGCGGTTAATGCCCACCACCGGGATTTGATGGCGCACGCAGTCGTCGATAATCGCCTCGGGCGGCTGGCCGGAGGTCACCACTACGCCCGAGACGCGATACTGCATAAAGCGGCGCAGCGTCACCTCAAGCTCTGCCTCGCCGGCGATTTCCGTCACCAGCGCCTGATAGCCGCGCTGCGAAATCGCCTTAATCAGCGCCTCCAGCAGCGCGCTGCGAAACGGGTCGCCGATGCGCGCCACCATCACGCCGATAAGCTGGCTGCGCTGGCGGTTGAGCCCCTGCGCCAGAAAATTGACCTGATATCCAAGCTCTCTGGCGGCGGCCAGCACCCGCGCTTTGGCGTCCGGCGAGATACTGCCGCTGTCGCTGAAGGCGCGGGAGACCACGGCGCGCGACACGCCCGCCCGCGTCGCGACATCCTGCGCCGTTACCGCGCCCCGTGTCTGGCGCGGCTTCACAATGCTCTCCCGATAAGCGCCAGATCGTGTTGCTGGCCATCTTCTACGAGAAACAGCGCCGGGTGGCGCGCGCAGGCGTCGCGGATAGCCGCGATATCCGCCTCCCAGCAATGGTAAAGCCCAAGCGCGGGCAGTTGCAGGCAGTCGCACACCGTCAGGCAGGAGGGGAAATCGCCGTGTGAGGCGTCATCGTCAAGCGCCTGCCACGAGGCGCACTCCTGAAACGCCAGCGTCGTGCCCGCCATCAGCGCCAGACTCTCGGGCGTCGGGCGGCCGTCGCCGCTATAAAACAGCGCCAGACCCTGCGCGTCAATGCGCAGCGCCCGGCACGGAATTTCATGCTGCGTCGGCGCGCTACGGATGCGCCAGTCGCGCCACGGCGTCTGCGTCGTAATATCCTGCCAGTCGATGTCAAAACAGAACGTGGTCTGCGGCCAGACCGCCAGCAGCGCCAGCTGCTGCAACACCGCGCGCTGGGCAGGCTCGCAAAAAATGGTCAGCGGTTTAACGCGCCCGAAACTCTTCCACTGGTTCAGCAGCGGGGCGAGCCCGGCGCAGTGATCCGGGTGGACGTGGGTAAACCAGATAACATCGATGGCGTTAATGTCCGTTTTGCGCTGCCACAGCGCGCGCGGAATAGTCGGGCCGCAATCCACCAGCCACTGCCCGGCACCCTGAATCAGTATTGATGAGGTATTTCGCTGCGTGGCGAACGCGCTGCCGCTGCCGAGCACATCAATTAACATTTCCCACCTCTTTCCCCGCTCGCTTAATTAAATTGTCACAAAGGCGCGACAAAGTAGGTGCCTATCATGTCGGGGCGACGTTGCATTTTTTTTACATCGTAGTGAACACGTGTTCACCGATAAATAAACGTGCCGCCAGAATGCAGGTGAGAGCGATGAGTTATTTACAGATAACGCAGTTAAAAATGGGCTATGGCGATAATACGGTGCTGCACCATATTGATTTATCGGTCAATCGCGGTGAGATGATTGCGCTGCTCGGTTCCTCCGGCTGCGGAAAAACCACGCTGCTAAACGCGCTCTGCGGATTTGTGCCTGTGCAATCCGGTGAGATTATTCTCGCCGGGCGAAATATCACCGCGCTGCCGCCGGAGCAGCGCAATATTATTATGGTGTTCCAGAGTTATGCGTTATGGCCGCATTTTACGGTGGCGCAAAATATTGGCTTTGGATTAACCCTGCGGAAATTACCGAAGGCCGAAATCCAGGCGCAAATAAAAAAGATGCTGGCGCTGGTGAATTTATCCGGCTTTGAAGACCGCAAAATCAGCGCGCTGTCCGGCGGGCAGCGTCAGCGCGTGGCGCTGGCGAGAGCGCTGGCGGTGGAGCCGGATGTGCTCGTGCTCGACGAGCCGCTCTCTAACCTCGACGCCCGTGTGCGCCTGAACGTGCGTCATGAAATCAAAACCCTGCAACAGCGGCTCGGCTTTACCTCGCTTATTGTCACCCACGATCAGGAAGAGGCGCTGGTGATGGCCGACCGCGTGGCGGTGCTTAACCAGGGCCGTATCGAGCAGGTCGGCACGCCGCAGACTATCTGGCAGCAGCCGCAAACGCCGTTTGTGGCCGATTTTATGGGGGCCAACAACCGCATTCGCGCGCAGGCGGGCGAGACGCTCTGTTTTCGCAGCGCCGACGTGGCGATAAGCGCCGCGCCCGGCCACGCGCAGGACGGCGGGCTGACGCTGGCGGGCGTTATCGAGCAGAGTGCGTTTATGGGGCATCTGTATCGCCACAGCGTGCGCATCGACAGTCATCTTCTCCAGGCGGACAGCCCGCAGAGCTGGCCCGTCAACGCCGCCGTGGCGCTGCATGTGCCAGCCCACGCGCTGCACCGTTTTAACCAGCCTTAGTTCTCTTTTACTCACACAGTCAGGGGTATTTCATGTTTGCTAAAACTCACATCGCGCTGTGCGCGACGCTTTCGTTCGGCTTGCTTGCCAGCGCGCAGGCGGAAACGGTGCTGAACGTGGCGACGGCGGGCGATCAGAATATGGTCGATTACGTTAAAACCTTTCTCGCGCCGCGCTTCGAGGCGAGCCACCCTGACGTAAAAATCCGGGTGGTCGGCACCGGGCCGGGGGATGCGGGCTCCAATAAAATCATCGAGAAGCTGACCGCCCAGCAGCAGAGCGGGGCGGCGCAGTGGGATATCGACGTCGCGGTCGTCCATCAGAAAGCAGGCGGCGAGCTCGTCGAAAAGGGGCTACTGGCGAAATTCCGCGACCAGATCCCGACCGGTAAAATGGTCTCGCAGGCGAGCGCGCGCAACGCGCTGGGCGTGGATGTCGACGGCTACGTGATGCCGATGTTCCTGAGCCAGACGGCGCTGGCGTACAACAGCGAGCTGGTGAAAACGCCGCCCGCCTCGTATGACGAACTGGTGCAATGGACGCAGAAAAACCCGAAGGCGTTTGGCTATAACGGCATCAAAAACGGCATGTCCGGCGTGAGCTTCGTGGTGGGCTGGATCTACGCCTATGGCACCGACGCCGCGCGTCTCGGTGCACAGCCCTATGACAAAAGCGTCGAGAAACGCTGGGGGCCCGCGTTTGAAAAACTCAAAGCCTTTAACCAGAACGTGACGTTCACGCCGGGCAACGCCGGTACGCTCGACATGTTAAGCCGCGGCGAAATCGCCATGGGCCCGGTATGGGTGGATATGTTCTACAGCTGGAAAGATCAGGGCAAAGTGCCGCCGTCGCTGAAGCTTGCGCTGATTGCGCCGGGGATGCCGGGCCAGCCGATGTACTACGTGGTCCCGGCGCACGCGGCCCAGGCGAAGCTCGCGCAGGATTTTATCGCGCTGGCGACCAGCCCCGAGGTGCAGGCGCAGGGCATTGTGAAGCAGTTTAACTGGTATCCGGGCATCGACGCGCAGTACGTCAAAGCTCAGCTCGACGCGCCGACCTGGCAGAAACTGTTCGCCGAAATCTCGCCGCAGACGCTTGCGAACTACGGCAAGAGCTTCCCGATTGCCCCGTACTTTGACGACATCAAAGAGGGCTACGAGCGCCAGGTGTCGAACTGATCCCGCGCGCCCGACACGCGCGTCGGGCGCTGTTATTGTGACTTTTCGGGAATAGCCTGATGAGACCATCCCTTCGTTACGGCCTGCTGGTGGCGCCTGCCGCGCTGCTCACTGCCGTCCTGTTTTTATATCCGCTGGGCTTCTCGCTGGTGTCGGCGTTTGTCAACGACGCCTCAGGGTTGACCCTGGCGCACTTTCGTAAAGTGATTGACCTCTACTCGCAGGATATTCTGTTCTCGCTCGCCATTGTGCTGGTGTCGGTCATTCTGCTGGCGGTTATCGCCGTGACGCTCTCCGGCGTCATCGTGCTTTCGCCATACCCGTTTCTGGCGCGCGCGTTCGGGCTGCTCTACCGCCTGCCGCTGTTCATTCCGTTTATCGTGACGGCGCAGATGATGCGCACGTTTCTCGCCAAAAACGGCCTGATGAATAACGCGCTGGTGGCGGGCGGCCTGCTGACGCCGCTTGAGACCGTCTCGTGGCTTGGCTGGAAGGGCATCATTATTACGTTCGTCTGGAAGCAGATGGCGTTTGTCACGCTCCTGACCTGCGGCGCGATGGCGGCGATTGAGCCCGCGCAGATCCAGGCGGCGAAAAACCTCGGTGCGTCGCGTCTGCGCATCCTCTTGCAGGTGCTCCTGCCCCAGGCGATGCCGACGCTCGGCGTGGCGCTGGTGCTCTCCACCGTCACGATGCTCTCGGTCCTGTCGGTGCCGCTGATGATAGGCACCGGCACGCCTACCATGATGACCGTCGATATGGCGTTTCGCGTCAGTTCTTACGGCGACTATCACGTCGCGAACGCGCTCGGGGTCATCTCGTACCTGATTTGCGCCGCGCTATCGTGGTTTTATCTGCGCCATACGCTGAAAGAGAAAGGAGTCCACGCATGAGCCCGATAGTGGAAAATCGCGCGCTGACGCCCACGCGCGCCTTTAATCTGACGCCGTTTCGCGCGGGCTTCTTCTGGCAGACGCTGCTGCTGGTGCTCCTGCTGCTGATGCTGCTGGGCCCGGTGCTGAACCTGCTTATCTGGACCGTGGCGGAGCGCTGGTACTTTCCGCACACGCTGCCCGACGTGTGGGGGATGAAATACTGGTCGCAGGTGTTCAGCCCCTACAGCGACGTAGGGGGATCGCTGTTCACCAGTATCGTCATTGCGCTGCTCACCGTGGGGGTGTGCCTCGCGGTGGCGGTGCCCGCCGGCTACGCGCTCTCCCGCAAGGCGATGCCGCTGCGCTTTTTCTTTATGCTGCTGTTTTTGATCCCGCAGGCGTTTCCGGGGCTCACGGTCTATATGAACGTGGCGCGGCTCTTTTATCAGTGGGGGCTTAACGGGACGGTGGCGAGCGTGGTGCTGGTGCACAGCGTTCACGGCATGATGTACGCCATCTGGATAAGCGTGGCGGCCTTCAGCAGCGTCGACCCGCAGCTTGCCCGCGCCGCGCGCAATCTCGGCGCGAGCGCGACGTACACCTTCCTGCGCATCGTGCTGCCGCAGGCGGCGCCGGGCATTATCGCCGCCAGCATTTTCGTGTTTCTTGAATCACTGGATGAGTTTACCGGCGCGTTTTTTGTCGGCGCGCCGGATCTCAGCACGCTGCCGCTGCTGCTCTATAACGCCAGTATGTCGGGCAACTATCAGGTGTCTTCGATCACGGCGCTGATCCTGCTGCTCCCGTCAGTGGTCTTTATGCTGGTGGTTAACCGGTTCATGCACCCGGAGATGCTCTCGAAGCTCGGCAAATAGCCGCGTTCAGCGCACACCGGAGAGTAGCGCGCGGGTGTCTGCCGCCGCGCGGGTCAGGAGCGCCAGCGCCTCGTCGTAAGAGCGAAGGTTGGTATAGCCGATGATCAACCCGTAGCGTTTGTCGGGCAGCAGATACCAGGGCGAGAGGGCGCTCACCTGCAACTGGTGCTGATGCCAGACGCGGGCGAGCGCCTCGTCGCAGGTGGCCGTGGTGAGATACGCCACCACATGCATGCCGCCATCCTCAAGCGGCGTGGCAAACACGCCGGGAAAGACCGCGTGCAGCGCGCGGATCGCTATCTCACGCCGCCGGGCGTAGAGCGCGCGCATTTTTTTCAGGTGCGTATAGAAATCGCCGCCGCTTAAAAACGCCGCGAGGATTTTCTGCATCAGCAGCGGCTGGCCGCCGCAGAGCAGCGCGCCGCTGTCCAGAAAGGCGTGACGCGCCGCGCGCGGCATCACCAGATACCCGATGCGCACCGAGGGCATGATGGTCTTGCTGAAGGTGCCGATGTAAATCACGCGGTCATCGGTATCCAGGCTTTTGAGCGACGGCAGCACATTACGCGTGTAGTGAAACTCGCCGTCGTAGTCATCCTCGACAATCCACGCGTTATGCGCTGACGCCCAGGCCAGCAACTGCTGTTTGCGCGGCAGCGACAGCGTGACGCCAAGCGGACTGTGGTGCGACGGCGTGACAATGGCGAGCCGGGCGTTCGGGCAGTGGCGTTGCAGATGCGCCACCTGCATGCCTTCATCATCCACCGGCACCGGATGCAGCGCGGGCGCGAGGGTTTTCAGCAGCCGCTGGCCCATAAAATAGCCGGGCTCCTCCAGCGCCACGCTCTCACCGGGGCCCAGCAGGGCCTGGAGCGTCAGCAGCAGGTTGCCGCGATAGCCGCTGGTGATGAAAATATCGTCGGCGGTACAGGTGACGCCGCGCGATATCGTCAGGTAGCTGGCGATGGCCGCGCGCAGCGGCGCATAGCCCGCGACCGGCGGGTTGACCATCTCTTCCGGGCGCATGGCGCGCGTCGCGCGGGCGCACAGCAGCAGCCATTTCTTGTTGGGAAAGCGGTCCAGCGACGGAATGCCGGGGCGCAGATAGCCTTCGCTTTCGCAAGCGAGCGGGCCGCCCTCGTGGACGGCGACAGGGGCGTTGTCGGCGAGGCGCGGCACGGGCGTCAGCGCCGGGTTGACGCAGGTGCCCTGCGGCCCGCGGCTCACCAGATAGCCTTCACCCACCAGCACGGCATACGCCGCCTCGACGGTTTTCTTCGCAACCTGCAACTCCTGCGCCAGCAGACGGATAGACGGCACCCGGTCGCCCGGTTTCAGTACGCCGTCATGGATGTTCTGGCGGTAACGCTGGTAAATCTCGCGATAGCCTGGCTTCATGTCCTGCCTCGATTCCTCATTGTTGACCCTTTTTACTATGTCATAGCGCCGTAAGATAGCCGGGAAATCCCGACGCACTCCACAGGAGAGTGCATTTTATTGTGACGTAAGGAGTCTCCATGAGTACGCGCGTAAACCATTACCAGGCCGCTCCGGCGCTGGTCAACACGCTGATGAACGCCAGTGCGGCGCTGAAAAAAAGCAGCCTGACGCCGACACTCAAGCATCTGATTGACCTTCGCGCGTCGCAGCTTAACGGCTGCGCGTTCTGTGTCGATATGCACTGTAAAGAGGCGAGAATGGCGGGCGAGCGCGAGCTGCGCCTGCACCATGTGGCGGTGTGGCGCGAGTCGCCGCTCTTCAGCGCGCGGGAAAAAGCGGCGCTGGCCTTAACCGAGGCGCTGACGCATATCGACAAAACGGGCGTCAGCGACGCGCTGTATCAGGAAGCCCGCGAGCATTTTACTGAAGCGCAGATTGCCGAAATCGCCTTTGCGATTGCCATCATCAATAGCTGGAACCGTCTGCAATTAGTCTCGCAAATGGCACCCGGCAGCCAGGACGCCGCGTTCGGTCTCGACCGCGCCGGGCTCGAATAACCCCGATTTTCTCTGCTGAAAGCCCGCCGATGCGGGCTTTTTTTATGGGCGCGACGGGAGCGCAAACCGACGCGCGTTACAGAAAAGCTTGTTTTTTAAACACATAGCAGACCTCTTTGCGCAACCCGCGCCACGCCTGACACTTAAGTAAAACCGATTAAAAAATCTACTGGATATTTAACCAGGTGCCTGTATACTATTTCTACAAAGCACCAGGTGTTGTTGTAATTGAGTCAGTGAATGAGTGGTGAAACCTATGATGATTCCGCTGGAAAATCTTAATGCTCAGGATCAATCGGTCACAATGAGCAGCCGTGAAATCGCGACGTTGACAGGTATTGCCCACAGTGAAGTGAAGCGCATGATTAAAAGCCTGGAAACGGCGCAGCGCCTGTCCCAGCCCATCGGCATTAATTTGTACGAGCGGGACGGGGAGATGCGTCAGGAGTTTTTGTTAAATAAACGCGACTCGCTGTTGACGGTCGCCCGCATTTCGCCGGCCTTTACCGCCGAAATGCTCGATCGCTGGCAGGAGCGTGAACGCAACGCCAGCCTGCCGGATTTTACCAACCCGGCCGCCGCCGCGCGCGCCTGGGCCGAGCAGTATGAAAAGCGTCAGCGGGCGGAGCAGCAGCTGGCTCTCTTCGCCCCTAAAGCCGAGTTCTTCGACCGTTTCGTGCAGGTTGAAGAGTCGCTGGGCTTTCGCCAGCTGTGCAAAATGCTCAAGGTGAAGGAGCCGGAATTCCGCCAGTTCCTGCTGGAGCGCAACATTATGCAGCGCGCTAATGGCACGCTGGTGCCGCAGCACCATCACCTGCAGGCGGGGTACTTTACGCTGCGTTCAGGCGTCGGCGAAAACCTGCATACGTTCTCCCAACCGCGCTTTACGGCGCGCGGCGTGAAATGGGTGGCGAGCCTGTGGGCTGCGCACCTTGCCGCACAAACCAGCGGCGCGGCGGCCTGACGGCCCGGCGTCGCGCTGCCGCCCGGCGTTGCACGGCGGCCGTCCTGAGCCTGCGTTACCCGCAGGCAGGGCGGCAGGCTGCGACGCGCCGGGTGTTGTTTTTATTCTCTTCTTTGCTCCCACCAGATCCCGCACTTGAGCGCCACGCGCGCGCCGCGTATAACCCTCGCAACTGTCTGAAAGGATAATGCGATGTCTGTTTTTGCCCCGTTACGCGTCGAGCAGGCGCTCACGCTGATTAACCGCTGGTTCGACGACACCACGGAACGCTTTACGTCGCCCGACGCGCCACCCGATCATCCGCTGCGCGCGGGCGACTATTCGCTGATGCTGAATGTTGAGTCGCGTCGGGTCACGCTGGAGGAGAGGTTCGAGGAAGACGCTGATGACGATCCGGGCGGATGGCACGGCGCGCTGTCGCCCGATGAGGTGCGCGTCGACTGGCTCGCGCCGCTGACAGCGCTTATCGGGGCGAGGCTTGATACGCTGCGCCGCGAGACGTCCTTCCGCGCCTGGCGCTTCCACGTTGACGCGCGTTTCGCCACGTGCGAAGGGCGGGTGCAGGCCACGCTGTTTGAGCAGCGCGACGCGCAGCATATCGACGCGCTGCACCAGGCAATGCAGGATCATCAGCGCGACGTACTGACTCACGGCGACGCGCCGACCGAGCCGACCTCCACGTTCTTTTATTGCGGCAACGCGCTAAATCGCGAGCTTTACCCGCAGCCTGACATTCCGGCGCTGCTGCGCGATTGCGAGCGCATCCAGCAGCTGAACCAGGGCTGCGCCGCGCTGACCGAACATCGCCACTGGATAGCGTATCTGCTAAGCAATTATGTGGAGCGCGAGTGTCTGCCGCGCTGGTTTACGGCGCAGGAGACGCCCTGGCGGGAGCGTCAGTATCAGCGCAGGCCCGATGCGCCGCCGCCGACGGCAGACGAAACGGCGCTGTTGCTCTACACCGCGCTGATTATCCTGCGTTTTGAGCCGTCATACAGCAAATCCAGAGGGCTGCAATTCCTGACGCTGGCGCAGCAGCTCGGCATTAAAAAAGCCGCCGCGTACCTGAAAACCGGCACCGGCGCGCTGGCGCAGGATGTCGTGACTTTTGAGAGCGAGCAGGTGAGCTGTGCGGCTAACGATGTACTGGCGCGGGTGACGGTGCATATCCGCGAGGAGTCCGCCGCGGCGTATACGCAGGCGCTGGCGTTTCTGTGTCGCCTGCTGGCGGACGACTTCCCGCGCAGCTATGCCCTTAAGCTGAAGTCTGGCGTCAGGGAATGGCTGCCGATCAAGGGCCTTGCGCGCAACGACACGCACCGGTTTTTCGCCAACGCCCTGACGTATGAAGCCTGCCACCCGGCGCTTGAACGTTATGCGCGCGCGGCGATGCGCCAGTATGAGTGGTACGCCGATGCCGGGGCGGAGAAATGCTGTATGCCGGGCAGCTACGCCGTTTTCGGCCTGGCGCTGGCAGGCGAGGCGTATTTCCCGCTGCTGGCGGACACTATGGCGTTGGTCGATGACGAGCATCAGTCGGTGCAGGATAGCTTTATCAAAGCCTTGATGGCGCGCTATACGCTGAATGCGCAGACGGCACCGGCGCTGGTGGCATGCCTGCGCGTCGCCACCGACGCGCTAAAGCTAAAACGCCCGCCGACGGATGACGCCGGGACGCTGCGCGCGCTGGCGGCGGCGCTTTGCGATATGCCGTCTGATGAGGTTTACACGGTGCTGTTCCGGCTGTGGGGTAAGCCGGAGCCGCTCGCGAAGCGGGCGGCGAAAGCCAGCGGCGAGACCGGCGCGCTCTGGCAGGCATTGCTGGACGCTGCCGGTCTCAGGGCGTAACGCGCGTTACGCCTGAGTGGTAAAGATCTGCGTGCCGAGCGTGCGCGCGCGGTCTATCGCGGCGGCAGGCGCGCTGAGCTCCGGCAGGAACAGGATCTCATTGCTGACCACCGGCGCGCCGCAGAAGTCGAAAATCCCGTGGGCGATTTGCGTGTGGTACGCCTGGCGGTAATCATGTTTCTCGTACGTTTTGCGATCCGCGCCGCCGATGCCGACAAGATGCACCGGCAGGTGCCCCAGCTTTTTCACGATCCCGCCCTCCGGCCGCTCTTCATACGCCCAGCCATTGGCAAAGACGCGATCGATCCAGCCTTTCAGCAGCCCCGGCATCGACCACCAGTAGACCGGGTAAACCAGCACCAGCGCGTCGGCGTCATCGAGGCGCGCCTGTTCTTTGGCGACGTCCGGCGGTACCGGCGCGGTTTGCATAAACGCCGCGTAGTCGGCCTCGTTAAACACCGGATTAAAGCCCTCGCGGGTCAGGTCGGCAATCTGCGCGGTGTGGTGCGCGCTGGCGGCGCTGACGCCTTCGGCGAGCGCGTGCGCGACGCTGTGGGTCAGCGATTGCGCTGACGGATGGGAAACCACTATTAATGCGTGCATGTTCACTCCTCCTGCGTTGCCATCGGGCGGCAATGGACGTAATCTGATATACCAAAGGTAACCTACCATTAGTAAGTTACTTTTAGTAGGTTATTCTGTCAAGGAGAATACGCATGTCCGATACCCGCACGCGCACGCGGCTCAGCCGCGAGGAGCGCAATACCCAATTAATGACGGTTGCCTGGGAAATTATTCGCGAGGAGGGCACCGAGGCGCTGACGCTCGGCAGGCTCGCGGAGCGGGCGGGCGTCACCAAACCGGTGGTATACGATCATTTCACCAGCCGCTCCGGCCTGCTGGCGGCGCTCTATCGCGAGTATGACGTGCGCCAGACCCGCAAACTGGACGAGGCGATTGCGCGCACCGCGCCAGAGCTGACGCCGCTTGCGACTGTTATTGCCGATGCGTACATCGAGTGCGTGCTGTTGCAGGGCCGTGAAATGCCAAACGTGATGGCGGCGCTCTCCGGCACGCCGGAGCTGGAAAAACTGCGCCAGGAGTACGCCTTTGAGTTTACCGCCAAATGCCGCGCGCTGTTCGCGCCGTTTCGCGCGCAGGGGGCGCTGCGCGACGCCGCGCTGTGGTCGATGTTCGGTGCCGCCGAAGGGCTTTCGTGGGCGGTCGCTATCGGCGCGATTGACGCCAGCGCGGCGAAAGCGGAATTGCGCGACGCGATAGTCGGCATGGTGGAGAGAGCGTAACGGCGCGCCTTATACCATTCCGTTATTCCCGTGACGCAAAAAGGCGGGCCGCCGGTTGAGCCTGGCAAACCAGGCGTCAATGGCGGGGACGTCAGGGTGGGTAAAGGGCGTCATTTTCCAGCGGTTAACGGATAACCCGATGACAATATCGGCAAGCGTAAAGGTCTCTCCGGTCATCCACGCACCGGTAGCGCGCAGTTGCTGTTCAACAATTTCAATACACTGGTTCCAGGCGATAATGCCCTGAGCGATGGCGTTTTCATCGTTATACGCCGGGTTTTTACGCGCCAGCGCAGGAAACACATAGCGCCACGCGTTGTTGAACTCCGTCGCCTGCCAGTCCATCCAGTGTTCCACGCTCGCCGCAGCCTGCGGTTCGCCAGGGAGAAGATCGTTCCGGCAAGCCTTACGCGCCACGTAGCGACAAATCGAATTAGACTCCCACAACACGAACCCCTCATCGATAAGCACCGGCACCAGCGCATTCGGGTTGAGCGCCTTAAACGCGGCGGTCTGCGTCGGGGCAAAGCCGCTGCCGTAATCTTCCTGCAGATAATCAACACCCGCCTCTTCACACGTCCAGAGGACTTTACGCACGTTTATCGACGTTTTTTTACCGAGTATTTTTAGCATTTCCCTGTTCTCTGTGCGTGGAATGAATAAGCGCAAGGCAACATTATCAGCCAATGAAAAGCCGATATGACGCCTGCCCGTTGGGAATTTCAGTTTTACGCGTTCTCCGCCCTGGTTTCCGCCGGGAAGGTGAGCAATAACGTTCGTAACAGCGATTCCAGCTGCTGGCGTTCAGGCCCCGATAAAGGTTGCAGTATCGATTCCTGCGTCGCGGTATGAACGACCAGCGCCGCTTCGATACGCTCACGGCCCGTGGCGGTGAGGCTCACCAGCGTGCTGCGCTTATCGTCAGGGTCGGTAAGGCGGGCAATGAGCCCCTGCTGTTCAAGATGATTCAGGCGATGGGTCATGGCGCCAGAGGTGACCAGCAGCGAGGTATAAAGCTGAGTGGGCGACAGGCAATAGGGTTCACCGGCGCGGCGCAGGGTGGCAAGCACGTCGAACTCGCCGTCGCGAAAGCCGAACGGCGCCAACGCGCTGGCTCGCGCTTTGCCAAGATGCTTAATGAGCCGCAGCATTCTCCCGAAAATTTTCATCGACGACGCATCCAGTTCAGGCATCGCGCGGTGCCACTGGCCGATAACAACATCTACATGGTCTTTCATTTCTACCCCTGATGATGTGGGAATTTGTCGCGTTGTGCGGTACATCTTACACCAGTCCGCATTTTATCTTAACGTTAAGATAAATGCCCGCGGCACCGTGCCGGGGCGGCCACGGCTTATAAGGAGCATGTTGTGAAACGCATCGCCTCATCGCCTTTGCTCTTCGCTTTTATCGCGTTTATGGTCGGGCTGAATCTGCGCCCCATTCTGGCGTCCATCGGGCCGCTGTTTACTGTGCTGCAGCGCGAAGTGGGGCTATCCGCCACAGCGTTTAGCCTGCTGACGACGCTGCCGGTCGCGATGATGGGCGTGGCCGCCTTCAGCGGGCCGTGGCTGCTGGCGAGAGCCGGAGCGGTACGCGGCATCCTGGCCGCTCTTTTTCTCTTATTCATTGCCTGTATCGTGCGGGGGTTTACGGCGTCGCTGACGGGGCTGATGATCACCGCCCTGGCAGGCGGAGCCAGTATCGGCATGATTCAGGCGTTAATGCCTGCCCTGATTAAAAAAAGGTATGCGGCCTCGGCCAGCACGTTTATGTCGTTATTCAGCACCGGCATTATGGCGGGCGCCGCGCTCGCCGCCGCCAGCGCCGAGCCGCTTTTTTCACGGCTGGGGCTGCAACCTGCGCTGGCCACCGCAGGCGCGTTAGCGCTGCTGGCATGGCTGATGTGGCTGCCGCTGGCGAGAAATCGCCCGCAGCAAAACATCGCCCTGCAAAAGGGCTCGCCCGCCACGCCCCGTACCGGGTGGCTGCTGCTGTTTTTTGGGATTGGCACCGGAGCCTACACGCTGGTGCTGGCCTGGCTGCCGCCTCTCTACATTCAGGCCGGCTGGAGCGCGCGCAGCAGCGGCTATATGCTGGCCTGGCTCACGTTAACGGAAGTGGTCGCCGGGTTTGCGGTTTCCGCGCTGATCCATCGCTTCCCCGACCGCCGCCTTCCGCTGTTCGTCGTTTTACTGGCGCTGCTGGCCGGATTGCTGTGTCTCGTGTTTGCGCCGGGGACGACGCCGGTACTGTCAACGCTGCTGCTGGGCACCGGCATCGGGGCGCTGTTCCCGCTCTCGCTGATTGTCACTTTTGATAACGCGCGCACGCCTGCCGAGGCAGGCAAACTGTTGTCGAGAGTGCAGGGTGGCGGGTATATGATTGCCGCGCTTATGCCGCTGATTGCCGGGCTCGTGCGTGACAGCCACGTCTCTTTAACGGCCGCGTGGCTGGTGATGAGCGCAGGCGTAGTGGTGTTGATGCTGATAGCCATGACGTTTAAACCCGCCGGCGTCGCGGCGAGCTGAAAAGCCACGGGCTAACGGGCATCGTCACGAAGAGAAAAACGGTAGGTTGACGCGCAACAACGCGGGGCGCTGATCCGCCCCTTCTAAAATAATGCGCCCGCAGGCGCATCATATTTAGTGCAGGCAGCAGTGCTTATATTTTTTGCCGCTGCCGCAAAAGCAGGGATCGTTGCGTCCGGGTTTCTGGTCGGCCACCAGCGGCTGCTGCGGCTCCTGGATTGCGTCCGGCTGGGCAATCCAGTAGTCGTGCAGCGCCAGGGCCGCAGGGCGGATCGCCGCAAAGCGCTCTTCCAGCTCTTCAGGTGAAAGCGCCTCCAACTGCGGGAAGTTTTCTTCCTTGCCGTGCAGGGCGATGGCGTCCAGCGCGGGCTGTAAAGATGCAGGCAGTGATGACCAGTCGCTCAGCGCCACGCCGCGCATATAGCCAAAGCACCACTCTTCCACCACGGTGAACTCCTGGCCTTCGGTCTCGCGCACGCCAAACAGCGGATCAAACTGCTCCGGGAACTCCGCGAGGCGGTCGGCGATATCATTCATATGCTGGAAGCACAGCGACATAAAGCGGTTCATCTCACGCTCGTTGCTCCAGCGCGGAATACGGTTTTGTCCGCCCCAGAGCGCGACCAGCCATTCGCTCGGTTCAATGCTGCGCGGGCCGGAAAGCACGGCGGTCAGCAGGCCATCCAGCTCGGCGACGTCAACAATCGACGCCTCGCTGCCATATTTTTCCAGCATATCGTCAAGCCATTGCAGCTCTTTCTCGGTCAATGGGCCTTCGTTCATACTGTTGCCTCCGGGGCGCTTAGGTAAAAGAGCGCAGCAGTGTACACGCTTTTCACCTGAGCTTAGTCATAAATCTGGTCGCCCGGGAGAAAACGCGTCTGCGCGGCGAAAGAGCCGCAACGCCTGAACGCCAGTAACGGCTCCGGGCTTACACTAATGAGAATAACAACCGGTTATTTATTTCCACGGCGTGATATTCACTGGAAATAATTATTATCTGCGGCAGGTTTATTAAGTGAAACTGGGGCTGTGCAAGTAAATAATAAGCGTGTCTGTTATGCGCATTGCCGCTTTGATTATTTTGCGGCGGCCTAAGTGAAATTATTTGCGGTATATATTGTGGGTTTGCGTCTCTTAAACGCTTTATTCTTTTATGTAACTGCGTCATATAAAGGCAATTGATACTAAATTAACGGGAGCGATAAAATAGGGTTAATTCCTAAAATAACTCTTTTATTTTCATTACGTGGATTTTATATGCAGGGAAAAGCGCTTCCTGGGCGCGGGCTGATATTATTGCTGGCGACGCTTCCCGTCACCCTTATTGCGGCGCCTGGCGACCCGTCTCTTTTGCCGCAGGCGGAAGAACAGTTCCAGCATCAGCAGCAACAGCAAAAGGCGCGTGAAGCCCGGCTCGCCGCGGAAGCGCCGGATATTCGTATCCCGGTTGCCACCGCGTCATCCTCACATCTGCAGTTTCCGGATGAGAACCCCTGCTTCACTATCAAGCGCGTGACGCTAACCGGCAAAGCGGCGCTGCCTCACTGGGTGCCGCTACAGCGCCTGGCGGACCAGGCGGTGGGGCACTGCCTGGGCGTGCAGGGCATTAATATGATTATCGGCACCCTGCAAGACCGCATCATTGAACACGGCTGGGTAACGACTCGCGTGCTGGCCCCGCAGCAGGATCTGCGTGAAGGCGAACTCACGCTGCGGATAGTGCCAGGCCGCATCCGCGACGTCGCGCTGACGTCTGACTCCGGGCGCTATATCCGGCTTTGGCCGACGATGCCCGCCCACGCGGGTAATCTGCTCGACCTGCGGGATATCGAACAGGGGCTTGAGAATATGCAGCGCCTGCCGACCGTGCAGGCGCGTATGGAGCTTCAGCCCGGCGATGCGCCAGGCGAGAGCGATATTGTTATTCAGCGCGTGCAGAGCCGGTTCTGGCGCGTTGGCGCCTGGGTTGACGACACCGGTACGGAAAGCACGGGCCGCTATCAGGGCGGCGTGATGCTGGCGCTGGATAACCCCGCCTTGCTGAGCGATCTCTTTTATGTCACCGCCAGCCGCGATCTGGGCTTCGCCGGGCGCAAGAGCAGCAAAAACATTTCCGGTCACTATTCGGTGCCATTTGGCTACTGGACGCTCGGGCTGACCGCCAGCGACTACCAGTACAGCCAGACCATCGCCGGGCGCAACGCAGACATCCTTTACGCCGGTAAAAGCCACTCCCTGGACGTACAGCTAAGCCGCGTGCTGCATCGCGGCGCGGCCTCTAAAACCAGCGTGACCTGGGACGTTCTCATGCGTGAAGCGCGCAACTATATCGAAGATGTTGAGGTGGAGAACCAGCGGCGGCGCACCAGCGCCTGGCGCTTAGGCCTTGAGCATCGTCACTACCTGGGGCCCGCCACGCTTGACGCCAGCGTCAGTTACCAGCGTGGCACCCGCTGGTTCGGCGCGCAGCCTGCCTGGGAAGAAGACGTTGATGACGAGACCTATGCCACCGCGCTTTCAAAAATAGTGACCTGGAAAGCCTCGCTGACCATGCCCTTTACGCTGTGGTCGCAGGACTTCAGCTGGACGACCCAGTACAACCGTCAGATGAGCGACACGCCGCTGACGCCGCAGGAAGAGTTTTCCATCGGCAACCGCTGGACGGTGCGGGGCTTTGACGGTGAGCGCACCCTTAGCGCCAGCCGCGGCTGGACGCTGCAAAACACGCTCGCCTGGAGTACCCCGCTGCCCGCGCAGGAGCTCTATTTGGGGGCGGATTATGGCGAAGTGGGCGGTAATAGCAGCACACACGCCGAGCTGAGCGGCCAGCATCTGGCGGGCGGCGTGCTGGGAATGCGTGGCGCGATTGAGCGCGCGCACCTGAGCTATGACCTGTTCAGCGGCGTCCCGTTCTCAAAGCCGCCTGGCTTTAAAACCGACCCCGTCACCTTTGGCTTTAGCCTCAACTGGAACTACTAACGACTGCGCGAGTGCGCCCGGAAAGGCGCGCGTGATAACCCAGGGAATAGCACGATGAACAAGCTTTTATATCGCCTGATCTTTAACAAAGCCCGCGGCATGCTGATGGTGGTGGCGGAGATAGCGGGCTGTGGCCGCGGCCGTAGCGCGCGTCAACGTACCGGCGCGGCAGCGATCAGGCGCGAGATACGCCTTCATCCACTCTCCTTTGCGCTCTGGCTTGCGGCGGGCTGCGTGAGCCTGCCCGCTCAGGCGAACATCGTGGCGGACGGCAACGCGCCGCGCAAGCAGCAGCCCACCGTGATATCGACGGCGAACGGGCTGCCGCAGGTCAATATTCAGAAACCCAGCGCAGCGGGCGTCTCCCGCAACACCTACTCCCGGTTCGACGTTGACAGACGCGGCGCGGTATTCAACAACAGCCACAAAAATACCCGCACCCAGCTGGGCGGCATGGTGACGGCCAACCCGTGGCTTGGCAAACAGGAAGCGCGGGTGATCCTCAACGAGGTCAACAGCCGCAATCCGAGCCAGCTCAACGGTTTTATCGAAGTGGCAGGCAAGCGCGCGGATGTCGTGATAGCCAACCCGGCGGGCATTACCTGTAATGGCTGCGGCTTTATTAACGCCAGCCGCAACACGCTGACCACCGGCACGCCGGTCATGCAGAACGGCCAGCTGAAAAGCTTCGACGTTAACGGCGGGCGCATCAATATCGAAGGCAAAGGGCTCAACGACACCCAGGGCAATTACACGCAGCTGATCGCCCAGTCGGTGGCCGTCAATGCGCAGATCCATGCGCAGCAGCTGAACGTGGTGGCGGGGCGTAATCAGGTCAGCGCGGCGGGCGCGGTCACTCAGGTGAAAGCGCAGGCGGAGAATAAACCGGCTTTCGCTGTGGACGTCTCGGCGCTCGGCGGCATGTACGCCAATAAAATCACGCTGGTGGGCACCGAAAAAGGCGTGGGCGTGCGCAACGCAGGCGAGCTCGGCGCAAGCGCTGGCGAGCTGCGACTCACCGCCGACGGCAGGCTGGAGAACCGCGGCACGCTGCAAAGCCGCGATGCGCTGCGCATCGCAAGCCAGGGCGGCATCGATAACACGGGAAGCATGCGCGCTGACAAAAAGATCGATCTCGCCACCCAGGGGGCTCTTAACAACAGCGGCAGCGTGGTGGCCCATGATGACCTGACGGCGCGCGCCGGTCGCATCAACAGCACAAAGACCAGCACGCTTGCCGCAGGCATTGATGATAAAGGCGCGGCCACGCGGCCCGGCAGCCTGACGTTAAACAGCAACGGGGAACTGGCGGCGCAGGGGCTAAACCTCGCCACGCAGCGGCTGACGGCGCACGGAACGCGCGTTGATATGAGCGCAAGCCAGACGCTGGCCGACCAGATTGCGCTCACCGCCACGGCAGGTGACGTCTCTACCGCCGACGCGACGGTGAAAAGCCGCCAGCTGGATGTTAACGCCACGGAGCGCATCACTAACGATCGCGGCCAGGTGTCGGCGCAAAAGCTGACGCTCAACGCGCCTGTGCTGAGTAACCGCGGCGGGCTGCTGCGCCAGGAGGGCAGCGACGCGCTGAGGCTGAAGGCCAGGAGCCTCGATAACGGCGGCGGCGCGATCATTACTGCAGGCGATCTTAATGTGCAGGCCCCGGAACTGAACAACCGTCAGGGGCTGCTGGAGAGCACCGGCCACGCGCTGACGCTGACGGCGGATCGTCTGGATAACCAGCAGGGAACCGTGCAGCTTAGCGGCGCGGGGCAGATGGCGGTCACGGCGCAGCAGCTGGACGGCGCGCAGGGTGAACTGCTCTCTGCAGGCAAGCTCAACTTGCAGGGCCAGGCGATGAATCTGGACGGCGCCACCACGCAGGCGCAGCAGGTAGCCCTGAAGGCGCAAAGCCTGTCACACCGTGGCGGCATAATGCAGCAGCAGGGCGGCGAGGCCATGACGCTCGACGTCGCCGCGGGCCTCAATAACCACCAGGGGCGGCTGGAAAGCAACGGCGATCTGCAACTGCATGCCGGTGCGCTGGACAATAGCGCAGGCACGCTGCTCGCAGCCGGCGCCGCCAGCCAGCGGCTTAACGTGGCGGGCGCGCTTGATAATAGCGACGGCAACATACTCGCCGCGCGCGCGGTCGCGCTGGAGGCGCAGACGCTGCGAAACCAGCGCGGTCATCTTGCCGCGGCCGGTGGCGACATGACGCTACAAATAGCCGATGAGCTTGGCAATCAGGGCGGGCGCATCGAAGCGCAGGATGCATTGACCAGCCAGAGCGGCGCGTTTAACAACGACGGCGGTACGCTGCTTGGCGACGCGGTGACGCTCGACACCCGGCAGCAGGCGCTCTCTAACGCGGGCGGCAAGCTCGTCGCGGATGGCGCGCTTGATCTCAACAGCGGGCGTTTTGATAACACCGGCGGACTGGCGCAGGCGGGCGATGCTCTGCGGGCAGATACCCACGGCCAGGCGCTGGTGAACGCCGCCACGGCGCAGGGCGGCCTGCTGAGCGGCGCGGATATGCGCATCCTGGCAGGCGAGATGGACAACCGCGCTGGCGTGATAGCCGCCCAGGGGCAGGCTGATATTCAGGGCGGCACGCTCGCCAATAACGGCGGGCGCGTCGTCGCGGATGGCGATGTGACGCTCGCCACCCAGGCGCTCGACAACACGGGCGGCACGCTGCAATCGGCACACCGTCTTGCGGTCGATACCCATCAACAGACGCTGAATAACGGCGATCGCGGGGCGTTGATCGCCACCGACGCGCTGACGCTCAACAGCGGCGATGTCAATAACCAGAATGGCGAGATTGCCACCGGCGGCGACGCCACGCTCAACACCGGTGCTATCGATAACCGTCAGGGGCGCATGATCGCAGGCGGCGCGGCGGTGCTGCGCGGCGGCGATCTGAATAACCAGCACGGCCAGATAGAGGTCAACGGCCCGGCGCAGCTCAACACCGGTAGCCTTGATAACAGCGCAGGCACGTTGACCAGCGGCGATACGCTGACCCTCGCCAGCCGCAGGCTCGATAACAGCGGCGGACGGTTGCAGGCGAATAAAGATATGACGCTTGATACCGCAGGCGACGCCGTTATTAACCGTGACAGCGGCGCGCAGGGCGGCATTATCGCGCTGGGCAATCTGCAACTGCGCGGCGGCGATATTGACAACCAGAGCGGGTTTATTGCCGCCAGCGGCGTCGCCGAGCTTATGAGCGGCACGGTCAATAATGCACAAGGGCAGATGGCGGGGAATGGCGGTTTATTGCTGCACAGCCAGGGTGTCGATAACCACAGCGGCACGGTGCAGTCGGGTGGCGATCTGCTTATCGATACCGCCGGCCAGACGTTATCTAACCAGGACGGCAGGGTGGTGGGCACGGGCGCGACCCGCATCGACAGCGGCTCGCTGGATAATCAGCGCGGCCATATCCAGGGCGGCAGCGATCTTGTGCTGAACGCGGGCGCAGGCGCGCTGCTGAACCAGGACGGCAAATTACTCTCCGCCGCAGGCATCACGCTGAACGCCGACAGCCTGAACAACCGGGCAGGCCAGGTGCAGGCGAGCGGTGACGGGCGCATCGTTCTGGCGCGTCAGCTCGACAACCGCGGCGGCCTGGTGCGCGGCGGCCAAAACCTCGACCTTAGCGCCGCGGAGATCCTTAACCGCGATACCGGCAAGGGAGAGCACGGCATTGAAGCCAGTGCGCTGAATCTGACGGCGCAGCGTCTTGATAATGGCAACGGCGCGCTGCGCGCCACCCGGCAACTCATCGCCAGCATCAACGGCATGCTGGATAACCGCGGCGGCCTGACCAGCTCGGCGGGCGCGTTCGATCTGCACGACGCGACGCAAGGCCAGCAGCTGGCAATCAATAACAAAGGCGGCACGCTGATTGCCGGCAGCGCGGGCAGCCTGCGCGCCGCGTCGTTAAGCGTCGATGGCAAGGTGCTTTCGCAGGGCAACCTCACGCTCACGCTGGGCAGCGGCTTTCGCAACACGGCGGCGCTCGGCGCGAATGGCGATCTGACCCTCACCACCGCAGGCGATTTGCGTAACGATGGCAGCATGACGTCTGGCGGGGAGATGCGCCTCCAGGCGCAGAATATCAACAATACCGCGCAGGGGGAGATCAGCGGTCAGGCGGTGCATCTCAACGCCCGCGACACGCTGGACAACACCGGGCTGATTGACGGCGTTCTGACGCATCTGGTCGCCGGTGTGCTGAACAACACCGGCACGGGCCGTATCTACGGCGATCATGTCGCTATCGAAACCGGCAGGCTTAACAACCTGAGCCAGAAGGGCAAAGCGGCGGTGATCGCCGCGCGCGACAGGCTGGATATCGGCGCGAGCGCCATCGACAACCGCGACCATGCGCTTATCTACAGCGCGGGCGATATGCACATCGGCGGCGCACTGGACACCAATCTCCACGCGACGGGCCGTGGCGGCGAACTCAATAACGATGGCGCCACCATTGAGGCGGGCCGTGATGCGCAGATAGATGTGGCGCAGATAGACAACAGCAACCGCAAGCTGGTGACGAAAGTGGTGACGACGGAAAACGCCCAGCACCACGAAGCGGCGCTCTCCGGCCAGCCGACCCACTACGACTGGAGCGATGTCGATACCAGCCATAAAAACAAATATGGCGTACATACCGCCAAAATGCCCGACGGCAGTAGCGGTTCAAAATTTTACGAGTACACCTTTACCCGCACCGTGAAGGAAACGCAGGTTAAACAGAGCGATCCGGGCAAAATCCTCGCGGGCGGCAATATGCAGTTTAACGCCGATCGGCTGACCAACCACGACAGCCAGATTGTGGCGGGCGGCGCGCTGGGGATGAATACCGGCGTACTGAATAACCTGGCCACCAAAGGCACGCGCGTAATAACGGATGTCGGCAGGCAGACGCGCTGGTACTCGAAGAAGAAAAAGAAAAAGCTGGGCGGCACCAAAACCTCGCAGGGGAAAAGCCGCAGCAACTATCGCCCCGCGCCCGTCACACAGACTATCGATATGCAAACGCTGGTCTGGCAGGCCAACGGCAGCGCGCAGGGCAGCGGCTATCAGGCGCAGGGCCATCAGGATAAACGCGTTGCCGACACGGCACGCAGCGCGGGCAATGCGGGCGGGCTGACGAGCGCCGCGCCGGTAACGCTGAGCGCGCTTAAGGCAACCCCGCTCAGCAGCCGACCACTGGCGTTGCCGCCCGGCCAGCAGTTTGCGCTGACGCTGCCGCCCGGCACCGTCAACGGACAGGCGGTAACGCCGGTGATCCGCGTGGTGACGCCAGACATGACGCTGCCTGATAACAGCCTGTTTCGCGTAAAACCCGAGAGCCAGAGCCATTACCTGGTGGAGACCGACCCGCGCTTTACCAACCAGAAGCAGTGGCTTGGCAGCGACTACATGCAGGCGGCGCTCGCCGATAACCAGAACCTGGTGCAAAAGCGTCTGGGCGATGGCTATTACGAGCAGAACCTGGTGCGCGATCAGGTCACCCAGCTTACCGGCAACCGCTATCTGGGCAACTACAGTAGCGATGAAGATCAGTTCAAAGGGCTCATGAACAACGGCATCGCCTTCGGCAAGCAGTATCAGCTGCAGCCGGGCGTGGCGCTGTCGCCGGAACAGATGGCGCTGCTGACCTCCGATATTGTCTGGCTGGTGAATCAGCAGGTGACCCTGCCGGACGGCACGCAGCAGACGGTGCAGGTGCCGCAGGTCTACGCGCGAGTTAAACAGGGCGATCTCACCGGCGATGGCGCGCTGATAGGCGGCCATGATGTGGCAATTGCCAGCCGCGGCGACGTTATCAACAGCGGCGCGATTCAGGGGCGCGCGGTGACGCAGGTCACGGCGGAAAACCTCAGCAACAGCGGCTTTATCAGCGGCAACCGCGTCGATTTGAGCGCCCGTCAGAACATCGACAACATCGGCGGGCAGATCCGCGGCGGCGACCGGGTGGCGCTACTGGCGGGGCATGACATCACCAGCGCCTCTACGACGGGCGGTGACGACAGCGAGCTCTGGATAGATCGCCCGGCGGGCATTTATGTCCAGAATAATCAGGGCGAGCTGCGCCTGAGCGCGCTGAATAACGTCGCGCTGATCGCATCAGACATCACCAATGCCGGCAAGGCCGGGAAAACGGCGATCGCCGCGGGCAACGATTTGCAGCTGAGCACCCTGACCACGCGTCATCAGGAGCGCGGCGACTGGGGTAAAGGCAATAATCGCGCGGTCGATCAGCAAACGGATGTCGGCACTTCCATCACGACGCCTGGGGATCTGCAACTGACGGCCGGGCGGGATATCAATGCCGTCGCCGCCACGATAAAGACGGACGGCGTCGCGCAGCTGAAAGCGGACCGGGATATCACTCTCACCGCCGGGCGCGCCTCGACGGATATTACGGAGCACAGCAAACAGTCAAGCAGCGGCTGGCTCTCTGCGGCAAGCCAGGAAACCCATGAGGAAGTCCATACCCGGAAGGCAGAGGGCACGACGCTGAACGCGGGTGAGGTGCAGATAAGCGCCGGGCGCGACGTCGCCGTCAGCGGCAGTAATGTCGTCGGCGCCGGGGATGTCTCGGTGACGGCGAAACGCGATGTCAGCCTGAGCACTGCCACCGAAACCGATTATCACTATAAAGAAGAGACCAAAAACAAGAGCGCTTCTCTGAGTAAAACCACCTTGCACAACATCTCTGAACAAAGCGCCACGCGGGAAGTCGGGGCGCTGTTGAGCGGTGATAACGTGACGGTGAAATCGGGTAACGATCTGCGGGTGAAAGGCTCATCCGTGGTGGGTGATGGCGATGTGGGGCTGAGTGCAGAGCATAACGTGGACATCACCGCCGCCACCAATACCGATTCGAACTGGCAGTTAAATGAGAAGAAAAAGAGCGGCCTGATGGGCTCCGGCGGTATCGGGTTTACCATCGGCAGCAGCAAAACCAAACAGGATCTGAAAGAGAAGGGCACCAGCCAGAGCCAAAGTCAGAGCACCGTCGGCAGCAATGGCCGCGATGTGACCATCAGCGCAGGTCATCAGCTGCACGTCGGCGGTTCGGATCTTATCGCTAAAAAAGATCTTTCGCTCTCGGGTGACAGCGTGGTGATTGATCCGGGCCATGATAAACGCACCTCTGATCAGAAATTCGAACAGAAGAGCAGCGGGTTAACCATTGCGCTTACCGGCGCTGTGGTCGATGCCGTCAGTAATGCAGTGACGGCGGCAAAGGATGCCTCAAAACAAGGCGATTCTCGTCTTGCCGCGCTCCAGGCCACCAAATCGGTGCTTTCGGGCTATCAGGCGATGCAGGGCAAAGAGATGGCGGACACCACTGGCGAGCCCAATTCCGGTATCCGCATCAGCGCCTCGATTAATACGCAAAAATCGAAATCGGAGCAGCATCAGACGTCGGATCAGGTGAGTGGTTCGACGCTCAATGCGGGCGGTGATTTGTCAATTAAGGCTACCGGTAAACATCACGGGGCTAACAGCGGCGATATTGTGGTTGCGGGCAGCAGCATGAAAGCGGGCGGCGATGCCAGCCTGAATGCGGCGCGGGATATTCTCCTGACCGGCGCGGCGAATACGCAGAAAACCACCGGCAGCAACAGCAGCAGCGGCGGCGGGGTCGGCGTCAGCTTTGGGGTTGGGCAGGGAAGCGCGGGCCTTAGCGTCTTTGCTAACGTCAACGCGGCAAGAGGCCATGAAAAAGGCGATGGCACCGACTGGACCGAAACCACGCTGGACAGCGGCGGTAAAGTGTCGCTGCGAAGCGGGCAGGATACGTCGCTGACGGGCGCGCAGGTGAGCGGTGCTCAGGTGACGGCGGACATTGGGCGTAACCTGACGGTCACCAGCCTGCAGGACAGCAATCATTACGACTCGAAACAGAGCAGCGTGAGCGCAGGCGGCAGCTTTACCTTCGGTAGCATGACGGGTTCCGGCTATGTTAACTTTAGCCAGGACAAAATGCACAGCACCTTCAACAGCGTGGCCGAGCAGAGCGGGATCTTCGCTGGTAAAGGTGGCTTTGACGTTACGGTCGGTAGCCATACCCAGCTCAACGGCGGGGCAATTGGCAGCACCGCCACGGCGGATAAAAACCGCCTTGATACCGGTACGCTGGGCTACAGTAATCTTACCAACAAAGCAGATTATAAGGTGTCGCACTCCGGCGGCGGCTTCAGCTCATCCGGTAGCTTTGGGGCGCAGGGGGCGCTCAATGCGGCCAGTACGCTCATGTCGGCCGTGGGCAGTTCCGGCCATGCGCAGGGCACCACCCAGGCGGCGGTGTCGGAAGGCACCATTACCGTTCGTGATAAGGCGAACCAGCGGCAGGATATTGACGGACTGCAAAGGGATGTAACGCAGGCCAACGACGCCATCAGCCCGATCTTTAACAAAGAGAAAGAGCAGACTCGCCTGCAGACCGTGCAGATGGTCAGCGATATCGGTAATCAGGTGGCCGATATTGTGCGCACGCAGAGCGATCTCGATGGCCTGAAAGCGGCGATAGCCCAGACGGGCACGTCACTTCAGGGGCTGCCGGAGAAAGAGCGCCTGGCAAAACTGGCGGCGCTGCGCGATACGGCCGTCTACAAAAAAGTGACCGAAAAAACCGGCACCGGCAGCGATGTGCAGCGTGCAATCACCGCCGCGACCGCCGCAGTCAGCGGGCTGGCAGGCGGTAACCTGAATGCCGCGTTAGCGGGTGCGGCCGCGCCGTATATCGCTAATGAGATCGGTAAAAACATCACCGAGGAAAACACGGCGGCGGGGATAATGGCCCACGCGGTGGTCAACGCCGTGCTGGCGAAGGTACAGGGACAGAACGCGCTGGCCGGTGCCTCTGGCGCGGCCGTCGGCGAAGCGATGGGGTACCTGATTGCGAAGGAAGCATACAAAAAAGACCCTTCGCAGCTGAATGAGACCGAGAAACAAACGGTTGCGGCGCTCTCCACGCTGGCCTCCGGCCTGGCAGGCGCACTGGCCGGCAACAGCACGGAAGCGGTAGCGACCGCCGCGAAGGCCGGGCAGACGACGGTTGAGAATAACTTCTTGGGTCCGGAGAGCCAGGATAAGCTGGATAAAGCCGTACAGAACCAACAGTCCGGTAAAGATCTTCTTGCTGCCTCAAGAGAAATCGTCCGGCAAAACAATGTGGATCGTCAGAGCGATGAGTTGGTGGCTAAATACCTGACAGAACCACAGTCAATGACGCAATCCGAACGCCAGCAACTGGCAGCTTATCTGAACGTATACGGTTACGAACTACAGACAAAATTAGGATTTACGCCCGAGGAAGCTTTGCAGTCAGTAAACTCCATACTAAGCCGTGAGCCGGCATTAAAACCAAGTCCGGGGTACCCGGGCGGCGGCGGTGATACCAGCAGTTATTATGAAGCGTTAGGTTACCTGAAAATGTATTCGGCTCAGTCGGGGCAGGCTGCGATGGGAACAGATGCTTTGCTGACTCTACCGGGGGGCCTTGGAACCGCAGCCCGTGCTACTTTAGCCGCTGGAGGAGCCTGGAAGGCAGGAACGGGTATTGGTCAGATAATTGACGGTCAATATCATGATGGCGCTCTAAATGTTAGTCTTGGAAGTATTGCCATTTTCGGTGGTGTTGCCGGGCAGAACATTATTAAAAAGACGGATACAGGAATTTTCACACCAGAAAGCACAATCAGTTGGCAGGAAAGCAGCCGTTCTACCGGGAAAAACATATTCCCGGTAGACATGCTTAAAATTAGCCCTGAAAACCTGAAGTATGTTGATATCCTTTCGCCAGAGGCGAGGCAACATATTTTATATGGTGAGAGTCTAACTGGTGGTGGCCATATGTATCCCGGTAATCCCGGAAAAAGTATTTATCCACCAACCTGGTCAGCGAATAAAATTGTTCATGAAGTTGGTGATATTGCCACTTCTCCGAATACTAAATGGTACGCCCAAACAGGGACAGGAGGGATTTATACAAGCAAGGGTAAGCCCGCCAATTGGGTCTCTTATGAGGAAAGAGGTGGTGTGAGAATTCGTGTTGTTTATCAGCCTGCAACTGGAAAGATTATTACTGCTTTTCCAGATGCCTCACCTATGCCGACAAATTATAAGCCAATAAAGTAAGGGGGAAATGATGCATGATTTAGATGGAAGGGTAAAAGAGTTTGGCTCTCTTTTTTATGGCCGACTGGATACAGAATTATTACAAGATGCAATTGGTTATGTTGACCACAATGAACGAGGATTAGCATTTGAAACAATTTGCGATCATCTTAGTGAATATGACATTCCAATTACCGAGGAGGAGTATAGCATTGCTCTATCTCTCTGTGATGATATGAAAATGGATATTAATGATATCAGCATCGTTCATATGAAAAAATTAGTCTCTAAATAAATATCCCACCCGGCCAGAAAGCTCTGGCTGGGAGCTTTTATAAGCCGTCAGGCTTACCTAAAATGCTCAATCCTACGCTTAATCACCAACCCATCGCCGGTGACGTTAAGCGCGCCGGGGAAGATCTTAAGTCATTTTTTCATCTTCGGTCCGTTGACGGAGACCATACTCAACCCCTCGGCGCAGCCGTTCAGCTCAAGGGGGTTCTGGGTGGTGATGATGAAGTGGCCCTGCATAGCTTGGTTTCGGAGCGCCATGCATCTGCGGCGGATAGGGGAAAGTACCGAGGAAGACGGCTATAGAAATGGCTGTGGCTCAGCCTTAAAAAGATGGGCAGCGCCCGTAGTAAAGGTGGCTTTGACGCCATAGGCGGTAGCCATACCTGACGCAATCGCGGAGGACTGGCAGCACCGCCTCTGCGGATAAAAGCCAGTTTGATAGCGGTACGCTAAGCGACAGTATTATTTCCAACAAAGCGTTAGCCGCCAGAGTAGCCTGCCTTTGGCAAGAAAATACACCGTGATTTTTTGGCAGACTGATAGGAAACTAATTAAAATAAAGAAGTAACTGAGTATAAATTAAAAAATAAAGGGTTTTAAATGATAAACTATAAGCTGGATATATCAGATTGTTATAATCAAATGATTTGTCTGGATAATTTCATTGGTTTGAACTCGTATTTTTCAATTGTGGATATTATTGATAAAAAAGAAAAGGCATCTATATTATTAAATAATATTGTGGTAAATATGGATGAGCAATCATGGTACGGTGCAATAGTAAAAAATAACAATAACAGCATTGTAACCAGGGCTCTGAATGGCATAGATGTTGATGAGTTAGATGTTTTTAGGCTATTGCTGCAACGAGCAGAATTAATAGTGTCAGGTATAAAGTGTGTATATATCCAGTTGTCAACTAAAACTGGCGATTATTATCACTCTACAGGCAATGAGTTTTTTATTGGGGATAAATATATATGGCTTGCTGGCGACTGCTCTGATTTCGAAAGCTCGACAGTGAAGATAATGCTGGTTTTTGGTGGGGAAATTAATTTAAATTTCCATGAGTCAGATGTGGTTATTGAATCGATTGAATTTAATAATTTCATAACACCGGATAATGTTGATAAATTTAATAAAGCCCAGGATTCCTTCATTTGTTTAAAAAACAGAAGGATAGAGGATTTTGGTTTTAATAATATTAAATCCGGTTTTTTAGAGTTTGAAAAAAATGTTAAGTATTTCGAGCATAGCGAAACTGGAAACACTGCCATTAGAAATCATAAGGTATAAGAGTTTAGAATAAATCAACTGAGTGATGAGTAATTTATAAATAACCCCGGTTCATTAACTTGTGTAAAAAATGTACTGAGTCGGGCGCTCAATGGCGGTTCCTGCCAGTACGACAAAAGCCCAATGGGTGGAAATTAACCGGGCGGTCGAATATGGTCAGAAACGGGGTGTTAAGGTAACAGTGACGCAGGTGAAATAATGACTTTCAATAAGGTTCAGGACTACTGGGCTGGTGTTTATAGTACTAAAGAATTTATCAGCATAGAAACATATTCGGGGCTGGGTATGGTTGCTATGGATCCTCTTTTGCCCCCTCATCTCTTATCACCAGAGAGTGATGATGAGACTATTGGCAAAACAATTTTTCAGGCACTCTCTGATAGCCGGAAATTAACCTCGCTTGACGAGCGGGTTGAACTTTTTGACTTTGAAAAAGGAAAACAGCGTTATTCTGAATGGATTGCAATGCTAAGGGAGAAATATGGCTATAAGAGCAAAAAGCCCTCTTTAAAGACATGAAACACTGCGGTATCCATTGTGTTAATGGTGTTATGAATATATCCCCATTCCGCCACGAAAAGCTGGAAGCCTGGGGAGACACTGGACGTGATGAGAGTGATGAAATCATTTTATCCCTGGAAAATTCACCTGCTGAAATAGGCGCGGGCCTGAGACTGGCATTGAGTCGCTGTATAGATTTATAAATTTTACCCGGCCAGATACTTTGTGGCCGGGATCATATTATCAGCCGTTATCCTTACGGGGGTGCCGGCAGCAACGCCGGGTGACAGAGAGCCAGCCAGCGTTATTCGGCGCTCGAAAAGGCTGCTGCCACAGGGTTATTTTGTTCTTAAAAAGTACGTGACTCTCCATACAGCACCGTAGTTTGCGGGTACTACGGGTAGTTAATACGATGCAGCCGGACATCACCTTGAGTAAGGGTGGCTTTGAGGCCACAGGCGGTAGCCATACCTGACGCAATCGCGGAGGACTGGCAGCACCGCCACGGCAGATAAAACCGCCTTGATAGCGGTATGCCTTGCTATCGCATCATGACCAATTAACCGGAGCATAAGCGGTGCCTCTGGCGCGGCCGTCGGCGAAGCGATGGGGTACCTGATTGCGAAGGAAGCATACAAAAAAGACCCTTCGCAGCTGAATGAGACCGAGAAACAGACGGTCGCGGCGCTCTCCACGCTGGCCTCCGGCCTGGCAGGCGCACTGGCCGGCAACAGCACGGAAGCGGTAGCGACCGCCGCGAAGGCCGGGCAGACGACGGTTGAGAATAACTTCTTGGGTGAGAGCTCAAGGAAACGGAAGGATGAGTTAGTTCAGAAGGGGCTGACAGAGGGGCTGACCCTGGATGAAGAAAAGGAGCTCATCCGCCTTGATACAAATAATCAACTGAGTGATGAGTATCTTGATAAATACCGTCATGACCCCGGTTCATTAACCCCGGATGAAAAATACATCCTGAACCGGGCGTTAACTGCCTTTTATTACGAAAATTTAAAATATTATGACACCGACACCGTAAACAAAATGGTGGGCAGCCTGTTTGCTGAAGGGGCTACCTTCAGAGATTATGATTTCCCGTACGCAGCAAGCAGTGAACTGAAGAACAAAATTACGGACATCAATAAGGCCGGCCTGGGTTTCTGGGATGCCTTAACCTACACAAGAGATATTTCGCCACAGGAACGGTTGTATAAGGAAGCAATAAGCGATCTGGGTGTGGTAAATGAGCACGCATACTGGGCCCGAGTTGGCGAGCCAGTATTAAACTTTTTACCAGGCGCGCCAGGGCTTGTGGTCAACGTAAAAGATGCCATTACAGGCGGCAGCCAGATGGGGCAGGCAACGGCCTCCTTCCTCAATGATGGCCCGAATGCGGATTCCGCAGGACGCTTCCTGGAAGGTTTCCTGAACGCAGCAGGCGCCGGGCTGGTACACATTGGGGTTATAAGGGAGCGACTCAGCCAGGAAAACAAATAATAGGTGTACCTGTAACTCAGTCTAAAAATCCACTAAATCCAGTACAACAATATGATGCTCATGGAAATGAAATTGTTTATCGCACTATGTCGCAAAAACAATATGAGAAATTTTTAAATACAGGGGTAATGCCAGCCACAACCGAAACCTCAGTTTCTCCAGTATTAGGATATTCATCAAAATATGATGGAGTGACTGTAAAAATAGTTGTTAAGCCTGGCACATTCTCAGAGCTTGAAAAGGTAGGCATTGCAGCAAATTCTGCGGCAGCAAAAGAATTACCTAACATGTCGACTCAGACAGGAAAGTGGATGGAAACAAATACCCGATTTAAGGTTGAAGGTGGGCAGATGACAACTCAGCTTGGGCAAGGTAAAGGAATGGAAATTTTTAATAAAAATATTGTCCATTTTGAAAAGGTACAATAAAAGGAAAAAATTATGCTACTCAACTTAGAAAACACAAAAACACCCATGAAACTGGTATACCTTCTTTCTGAAGAGTTAAAAGCTGATCCTGAATATGTTTCCTTGACTCAAGCTTTAACATTGGATAAATCAAGGCCTTATGTTGGATTGAATGGAACCTATGGTCTTTTTGGATCACAAGAATGGTGGGATAGTATCAATCAAGGTAAAATGCCGTTGCTATCACTGTCTGGGGTAATAAAAAAAGCTTATGTAGCAGGGCAAGACCCTTCTGATTTTAATAATACTATCGATTTATTACTTGATGATGGAACCATCCAATCCGTTGGTATTTATACTAATCAAGATGAAGACTTAAGTTTTTTTAAAAGGGGACATAGGGCAAGTATTGTCTATGCTCTTGATGAGCTTAAACCAGAGGCAATGCTTAACTTTGGTCAAAAATATAATCAAATCGCTTTAGAAATGGCTGTTTCATTACAATCAGTTGAATAAAAAACTAATAATTCTTATGAAGTAACAAAAAAGATCCCAGATTTTTGAATCTGGGATCTTTTATTACTTTTTTAGACTGTAAATGATGCTGTGGGGGATCCCCCATTTTTAACGGAGGTTATAAATTGTATTAGCTCACGCGGGGATTTTCCTGCCAGCCGTCAGGCTTACCCACAATGCCCGTCCCCACGCTTGTACACCGGCAGATCGCTGGTGTCGTTCAGCGCGCCCGGAAACGCCCTGATGCACTGTTTCATTTTCTTCTTACTGACGGGAAGCAGGCTTAAGCCCTCGGCCCAACTCTACCCTTAACGGGAGTCCGGGAGGATGGCTGCTGGTGCTGCGCCCTGTGTGACAGGTCTGAGTAAAAGAAAAGCGTCGTCAACGGCAGTGAGCCTGCACGTATCGCTCTGCATACGCTCACTTCTGCCGTATTGGTAAAAGCCCAGGGAAGAAATGCCGCCGCAGGTGCAGCCGGAGGATTTGTTGCCGCGTCAGGTTCTGCTGCGCTGTCTCTGGCGTTTTATAATAAAAAGCCAGAAGAACTCTCTCCGGATGAAAAAACGGTCATTGTTAACCTCGTTGCAGCACTGCGCGCGGCGGGCGGTAGCATGGCCGCAGGGAACAGCACCGGTATCGGCAGTGGTGCAAACGCCGCCAGGGTGGAGGTTGAGAATAACTATCTTACTGCCAAACAAACAATGTCTTGGTTGGAGAAATATAGAGATGCAATTACGGACGAACAGCGTAAAAAGCTTATTGATTTAGCAAGTCAGATTGACGCTTCGCAACAGGAGAAAGCATTAAGCACCCAAATAACAAAGGATTACTTAGTAAAACAGCAAGATGATTTGATCAGGCTATTGCAATCTTCCCAGTGTGATGTCGATTGTAGAAAAATGGCTCAGTATAGTATCAACCAGCTTAGCCCTATTATTGATAATTATGGTCAATTACAAGCGCATAACAATATACCTAAAGCCCTGGTCGCATCCGTTTCACTTTCAATTCCATTATTAAGCAGAGCAATAGCGCCGACAATAAGTGAATGGGTAGGAAGCCAGCAACTGGCAAAAAGATTGGTAGGGGCAGGCATTGGTGGCACTGCTAACACTATGTCGCAGGTGCAAAATATTATCAATAATCCAAATGAAAAATTTAGTATTAGTAGTTTGTTTATAGCAACAGTATCTGCTGGACTTAGTACAGGAATGAAAATGCCGGGTACGGTTATGGTAAGCTCCGCAGATGCAGGCATAAGTAGCGTTATCGACGGAAAAAATCCATTGCCGCCAATAGTGGGAGCTGCTAGCGGCTCACTCGTGGGTTATTATACTGCGGCGGGTTTTGAAAAGGTTGGTAATAAATACATTAATCCATGACGGAATGGTTTTAAAGATATGCCAAACGGTAAGTTACCTTTTATAATTAATCCACCTACGACTAGTGCTTTGCCTTCTAATAGTGGGGCGGCATTAGGTTCATATCTTTCTGAGCGAGTTAGCAAAAGAATGGAAGATGGGGCTGCGGAGATATTAAATGAGAAAAAATAAAAGGATGATTTTATTTTTAATAATAATGCTTATGTCAATTTTAATGTTTATTATTGGCAACATACTCTCTACTTTTATAGCGCGCGCGTTTTTGTTCATAAAGTATGATAAGTGGCTGCCATACGGTATTACAGATTTTTGGGATGATTCATTTTCAGGAATGGTAGTAGGAATTGCGGTTGGGATAGCCCTGAATGTTGGTGAAGTGATTTTAAAGAAATTTAGATAATATTGTTCAATTGAGTTTTGTACAGAGCGTTTATTGTAATATGTAGATACTCGCTGCGGTGAAAAAAGCTGCGATGAATGCAACGAGTGGCGCTATGCTAAATTATGGTGTATCGTAGGCAGGTGATAATTCATCCAGTTTTGTCATGCCGCTATGGCACCGAGACACTGCGTCATTGATCACAGGAAAGGGCTGAGGACATCTGCAGCCCTTCACATCGACCCTGAATGAAAAAATATCTCATTCCCCGTGATAAGGTGAATCAATTAAGTGATGAGCATGTTGATAAATACTACTCTAATTCCGGCTCATTAAAGATGTACTGAGCCGGGCGCTCAATGGCGGTTCCTGCCAGTACGACAAAAGCCCAATGGGTGGAAATTAACCGGGCGGTCGAATATGGTCAGAAACGGGGTGTTAAGGTAACAGTGACGCAGGTGAAATAATGACTTTCAATAAGGATCAGGATTACTGGGTTTGTATTTTCTGTACTGCAGAGTTTATCAGCATAGAAACATATTCAGGGCTGGGTATGGTTGCCAGTGATCCTCTTTTCCCTCCCCATCTCTTATCACCAGAGAGTGATGATGAGACTATTGGAAAAGCAATTTTACAGGCGCTCTCTGACAGCCGGACATTAACCTAGATTGACTAGTGGGTTGAATTTTTTGACCTTGAAAAAGGAAAGCAGCGTTATTCTGAATGGATTGCAATGCTAAGGGAGAAATATGGCTATAAGAGCAAAAAAGCCCTCTTTAAAGACATGAAACACTGTACTATCCATTGCGTTAATGGTGTTATTAAGATTTTACCATATCGCCATGAAAAGCTGGAAGCCTGGGGGGGGACTGGTCGGGGAGGAAATGATAAGGTCATTTTATCTCTCGTAAATTCTCCAGCTGAAATAGGCGCGGGGCTGCGACTGGCATTGAGTTGCTGTATAGATTTATAAATTTTACCCGGCCAGATGCTTTGCGGCCGGGATCGTATTATCAGCCGTTGTCCTTACGTGGGTGCTGGCAGCAACGCCTGATGACAGAGAGCCAGCCAGCATTATTCGGCGCTCGAAAAAGCTGCTGCCACAGCGTTATTCCATCACCTTGAATAAAAGTGGCTTTGACGCCACAGGCGGTAGCCATACCTGACGCAATCGCGGAGGACTGGCAGCACCGCCACGGCGGATAAAAGCCAGCTCGATAGCGGTACTCTAAGCGGCAGTATTATTTCCAACAAAGCGTTATCCGCCAGAGTAGCCTGCCTTTGGCAAGAAAATACACCGTGATTTTTTGGCAGGCTGATAGGAAACTAATAAAAATAAAGAAGTAACTGAGTATAAATTAAAAAATAAAGGGTTTTAAATGATCCATTATAAACTGGATATATCAGATTGTTATAATCAAATGATTTGCCTGGATAATTTTATTGGTTTGAGCTCGTATTTTTCAATTCTGGATATTATTGATAAAAAAGAAAAGGCATCTATATTATTAAATAATTTTGTGGTAAATATGGATGAGCAATCATGGTACGGTGCAATAGTAAACAATAACAATAACAGCATTGTGACTAAGGCACTGAATGGTATAGATGTTGATGAGTTAGATGTTTTTAGGCTAATGCTGCAACGAGCAGAATTAATAGTGTCAGGGATAAAGTGTGTTTATATCCAGTTGTCAACTAAAACTGGTGACTATTACCACTCTACAGGGAATGAGTTTCGCATTGGTGATAAAAATATATGGCTTGCTGGCGATTGCTCTGATTTCGAAAATGCGACCGTTAATATGGTGCTTGTTTTTGACGGGGGGGTTGAGCTAAGTTTTAATGAGTCAGATATGGTTATTGAATCGATTGGCTTTAATAATTTTATAAAACCAGATGATGTCGATAAATTTAATAAAGCCCAGGATTCCTTCATTTGTTTAAAAAACAGAAGGATAGAGGATTTTGGTTTTAATAATATTAAATCTGGTTTTTTAGAGTTTGAAAAAAATGTTAAGTATTTCGAGCATAGCGAAACTGGAAACACTGCCATTAGAAATCATAAGGTATAAGAGTTTAGAATAAATCAACTGAGTGATGAGTAATTTATAAATAACCCCGGTTCATTAACCTTATATAAAAAAGTACTGAGCCGGGCGCTCAATGGCGGTTCCTGCCAGTACGACAAAAGTCCAATGAGTGGAAATTAACCGGGCAGTCGAATATGGTCAGAAACGGGGTGTTAAAGTAACAGTGACGCAGGTGAAATAATGACTTTCAATAAAGATCAGGACTACTGGGTTGGTATTTTCTGTACTGCAGAGTTTATTAACATAGAAACATATTCGGGGCTGGGTATGGTTGCCAGTGATCCTCTTTTCCCTCCCCATCTCTTATCACCAGAGAGTGATGATGAGAGTATTGGCAAGGCAATTTTTCAGGCACTCTCTGACAGCCGGACATTAACCTCAAGTGAATAGCGAGTTGAGGTTTTTGACCTTGAAAAAGGTAAGCAACGTTATTCTGAATGGATTGCAATGTTAAGGGAGAAATATGGCTATAAGACCAAAAAAGCCCTCTTCAAAGACATGAAACGCTGTACTATCCATTGTGTTAATGGTGTTATGAATATATCCCCATTCCGCCATGAAAAGCTGGAAGCCTGGGGAGACACTGGACGTGATGAGAGTGATGAAGTCATTTTATCCCTGGAAAATTCACCTGCTGAAATAGGCGCGGGCCTGAGACTGGCATTGAGTCGCTGTATAGATTTATAAATTTTACCCGGCCAGATACTTTGTGGCCGGGATCATATTATCAGCCGTTATCCTTACGTGGGTGCTGGCAATAACGCCGGGTGACAGAGAGCCAGCCAGCGTTATTTTGTTCTTACAAAAGTACGTGACGTTTCATTTCTCCGCACAGCATCGCGGTTTGCGGGTACTCGGGGTAGTTAATACGATGCAGCCGGACATCACCTTGAGTAAGGGTGGCTTTGAGGCCACAGGCGGTAGCCATACCTGACGCAATCGCGGAGGACTGGCAGCACCGCCACGGCGGATAAAACCGCCTTGATAGCGGTATGCCTTGCTATCGCATCATGACCAATTAACCGGAGCATAAGGGGTGCCTCTGGCGCGGCCGTCGGCGAAGCGATGGGGTACCTGATTGCGAAGGAAGTATTCAAAAAAGACCCTTCGCAGCTGAATGAGACCGAGAAACAGACGGTCGCGGCGCTCTCCACGCTTGCCTCCGGCCTGGCAGGCGCACTGGCTGGCAACAGCACAGAAGCGGTAGCGACCGCCGCGAAGGCCGGGCAGACGACGGTTGAGAATAACTTCTTGGGTGAGAGCTCAAGGAAACGGAAGGATGAGTTAGTTCAGAAGGGGCTGACAGAGGGGCTGACCCTGGATGAAGAAAAGGAGCTCGTCTCCCTTGATACAAATAATCAACTGAGTGATGAATATCTTGATAAATACCGTCATGACCCCGGTTCATTAACCCCGGATGAAAAATACATCCTGAACCGGGCGTTAACTGCCTTTTATTACGAAAATTTAAAATATTATGACACCGACACCGTAAACAAAATGGTGGGCAGCCTGTTTGCTGAAGGGGCTACCTTCAGAGATTATAGTTTTCCGTACGCAGCAAGCAGTGAACTGAAGAACAAAATTACGGACATCAATAAGGCCGGCCTGGGTTTCTGGGATGCCTTAACCTACACAAGAGATATTTCGCCGCAGGAACGGTTGTATAAGGACGCAATAAGCGATCTGGGTGTGGTAAATGAGCACGCATACTGGGCCCGAGTTGGCGAGCCAGTATTAAACTTTTTACCAGGCGCGCCGGGGCTTCTGGTCAACGTAAAAGATGCCATTACAGGCGGCAGCCAGATGGGGCAGGCAACGGCCTCCTTCCTGAATGATGGCCCGAATGCGGATTCCGCAGGACGCTTCCTGGAAGGTTTCCTGAACGCAGCAGGCGCCGTGGCTGGTACACATTGGGGTTATAAAGATGGTGTAACGCCATCAGGTAGCTATTCTCCACCCTGGCAGAACAGTACTATAGTTCCTGAAAAGGAAATGGCCACGGTCTCTGCTTCTGCCATTGGATTAAAATGGGGGGAGGGTAATATGAAGCAAGGGATGCCGTGGGAGGATTATGTGGGCACTACTCCTGCGCATAATGCGGCCAGTTATGCTGGTTTGAATATGGATTTGAAAACAACCGAAGCGGCAAATGAAGTTGTAGAAAGTCTACGTAATACAGGGCAGTTGCCTCAGTATTATCTTGATAAAACACAAGCTATGACTAATGGCTGGAAGCCATTGAATAATACAAATCCTGGTGGCCAGATAGGGGGAGATATTTTTCAAAACTCAACGAATATATTACCTTCTTCAGCAGGAAGAGTATGGAGAGAAGCGGATATCGGAATAAATAACACTATGTCAAGAAGCAATCAGCCAGGAACAAGGTTATTGTATTCAAACGATGGTTTACTTTATATCACAACAGATCACTATGAGACTGCAACTTCAATTGGTAGGTGGAAGTGAATATGAATGAAATAATTCTGGATGGAAAAAGGATACAGAATGAGTCAGATTTTCATAGTGTTATGTCTGAGTTGCTGGATTTTGGTCCTTATTGTGGTCGAAATCTTGATGCTTTATGGGATCGTCTTAGCACTGATATTGAAAGACCAGTAAAAATAATTTGATTACATTCTGAACTATCAAGGAAAAATCTTGGTGAATACTTTGACAGGATTATCCAAATTTTTGAGAGGACCAGGCAGCAAGATATTACATTTAAATGGCATGAAAGATTTGATTATATTTTGAAATAATAAAGATCCCGGTTCATTGGCGGGGATCGTCTTATCAGCCGTTACCCTTACGTGGGTGCTGGCAGCACCGCCACGGTGGATAAAAACAGCCTGGATACCGGTACGCCGGGCTACATTAATATTTCCAACAAAGCAGATTATAAGGTGTCGCACTCCGGCGGCGGCTTCAGCTCATCCGGTAGCTTTGGGGCGCAGGGGGCGCTCAATGCGGCCAGTACGCTCATGTCGGCCGTGGGCAGTTCCGGCCATGCGCAGGGCACCACCCAGGCGGCGGTGTCGGAAGGCACCATTACCGTTCGTGATAAGGCGAACCAGCGGCAGGATGTTGACGGACTGCAAAGGGATGTGACGCAGGCCAACGACGCCATCAGCCCGATCTTTAACAAAGAGAAAGAGCAGACTCGCCTGCAGACCGTGCAGATGGTCAGCGATATCGGTAATCAGGTGGCCGATATTGTGCGCACGCAGAGCGATCTCGATGGCCTGAAGGCGGCGATAGCCCAGACGGGCACGTCACTTCAGGGGCTGCCGGAGAAAGAGCGCCTGGCAAAACTGGCGGCGCTGCGCGATACGGCCGTCTACAAAAAAGTGACCGAGAACACCGGCACCGGCAGCGATGTGCAGCGAGCGATCACCGCCGCGACCGCCGCAGTCAGCGGGCTGGCAGGCGGTAACCTGAATGCCGCGTTAGCGGGTGCGGCCGCGCCGTATATCGCTAATGAGATCGGTAAAAACATCACCGAGGAAAACACGGCGGCGGGGATAATGGCCCACGCGGTGGTCAACGCCGTGCTGGCGAAGGTACAGGGACAGAACGCGCTGGCCGGTGCCTCTGGCGCGGCCGTCGGCGAAGCGATGGGGCACCTGATTGCGAAGGAAGCATACAAAAAAGACCCTTGGCAGCTGAATGAGACCGAGAAACAGACGGTTGCGGCGCTCTCCACGCTGGCCTCCGGCCTGGCAGGCGCACTGGCCGGCAACAGCACGGAAGCGGTAGCGACCGCCGCGAAGGCCGGGCAGACGACGGTTGAGAATAACTTTTTACACGCTGAAAAAATTACTGGTTTTATTGAGGAACAGGCGAAAGCTAAAACTCCCGAGGACAAAAGAAAGTTACAAGAAGATATTGATGAACTTGACAAAAAGCTTCAAGCGCAAGCAGAAGGATGGGGAATATCAACCAGGGATTTGAAAACCGCGCTGGCTGGTCTGAAAGCGTTGGAAGATTCGCCAGAATGTCATGCTCAATGCCAGGGAATGGTACGAGATTCAATATCTAAGCTCGAGCCAGCATTAGAGAACAGGGTGGCTAAACATTCATCACAAGGCGAAAATATCAAAGAGCTAACAGGGATTTTAGCCACAGCCATTGTAATGCATGAAAATGGTTTAATCGTTGGTCGCACCGCCTCATCAGGAAGTGGGAAAGCAGTTCCCGGTGTTACGGCGAATAAGTCTGGTGCGTCGGTTACTGATGATATTGTTACAAGTGAAAAGGCTGCACTGGATCGTATAGGGCAGAACAGTAAAAACACTAAGGACTTAAGTCAGAAACTACCCAATAGTGTATTGGTGCAGCAAAAATAAAAAGTGTCGCAAGTTGCAGAACAGGTTCTGACTTATAACCGGACTGGCAATGGCTTGAAACCAGATCCATCTCACAGGGGAGCCAGTTTCTTGTCCAAAGAGCAATTAGAACCTGGGAGAGTATTTACTTTGGTTGGAGGGGATGGTGTTAAAAGAACTTTACTCCAAACCAATGGTTCATTTGATGGAAAGAATGGCATATTTGAATATATTGTAGATCCATCAGGCAGTGTTACGCATCAACGATTCATTTCAGGTGGCACTGTCAATGGATTACCCAATCAGCGAGCAAAAAAATAAATTTGATGGTAAATATGATGACCTTTTCGTTAATTAATAATAAGTTAGATTTTAGCTGGGAAGATATATGCTGGGGATACAAACATCATTTAATAGGATGGAAAGATGTAGTTTGCTATGCAAGTGATAAAATTTCTCATGGTGATGACAATGAAGTTGTTATTGATATTTCATTGATAGATAAGCATAACCTTCATGAATTGGATGAACTGCTAGGAAAAATAGCGGTTATTTCGGATAGCTATAGTAAAGATAAATGGTTGTATTTTAAGCTATGGATGTTGTTTATTTCTAAAGATGAAATTAACGACCCGTTAGGGGAAGTAGAGAAACTATATGATTTCTTTGATTATCCCGAAGAAATCGAATCATTTATAAGATATATGCCCGCTACGGGAAGTTATGACCCAAGTAAACACACCGCAGAGGAAAATATTCAGCGTTTATATTCTAATTGGAAAGATTATTTAGATAATAAGATTCTATCATTTTTAAAGTGATGCTATAAATCTTGGCTTAAATGGTCGGGATCATGCTACTTGAGCCACAGGGGTAGCCATACCTGACGCAATCGCGGGGGACTGGCAGCACCTCCGCTGCGGATAAAAACCACCTTGATTCCGGCACGCTAAGCTACAGTATTATTTCCAACAAAGCAGATTATAAGGTGTCGCACACCGGCGGAGGCTTCAGCTCATCCGGTTGCTTTGGGGCGCAGGGGACGCTCAATTGGCAAAAAGATTGGTAGGGGCAGGCATTGGTGGCACTGCTAACACTATGTCGCAGGTGCAAAATATTATCAATAATCCAAAAGAAAAATTTAGTATTAGTAGTTTGTTTATAGCAACAGTATCTGCTGGACTTAGTACAGGAATGAAAATGCCGGGTACGGTTATGGTAAGCTCCGCAGGTGCAGGCATAAGTAGCGTTATCGACGGAAAAAATCCATTGCCGCCAATAGTGGGAGCTGCTAGCGGCTCACTCGTGGGTTATTATACTGCGGCGGGTTTTGAAAAGGTTGGAAATAAATACATTAATCCATGGCGGAATGGTTTTAAAGATATGCCAAACGGTAAGTTACCTTTTATAATTAATCCACCTACGACTAGTGCTTTGCCATCAACAACTGGTGCAGCAACAGGTTCATATCTTTCTGAGAGATTTGGCAAGAGAATGGAAGACATTACTGCTGGGAAAATAAATGAAAAGAAATAACGGGGTGCTTTTACTGTTAATAGCTATAATAGCGTCAATAGTAATGTTCATTTTTTTAAACCTATTCTGCGCTTTTATGATTCGAGGATATGTGCTTGTAAGGTTTAATGAATGGAAGCCATATAAAATAACCGATTTTTGGGATGACTTAGGCTCAGGCATTGTGGTTGGTATCGTGTTCGGGATTGCCGTAACTATTGGTGGCATGATTTTAAAGAAATTTAGATAATATTGTTCTATTGAGTTTTGTACAGAGCGTTTATTGTAATATATAGATACTCGCTGCGGTGAAAAAAGCTGCGATGAATCCAATGAGTGGCACTACGGTAAATTATGGTGCATCGTGGATAGGTGATAAGTCATCCAGTTTTGTCATGCCGCTATGGCACCGAGACACTGCGTCATTGATCACAGGAAAGGGCTGAGGACATCTGCAGCCCTTAACATTGACCCTGAATGAAAAAATATCTCATTCCCCGTGATAAGGTGAATCAATTAAGTGATGAGCATGTTGATAAATACTACTCTAATTCCGGCTCATTAAAGATGTACTGATCCGGGCGCTCAATGGCGGTTCCTGCCAGGACGACAAAAGCCCAATGGGTAGAAATTAACCGGGCGGTCGAATATGGTAAGAATCGGGGTGTTAAGGTAACAGTGACGCAGGTGAAATAATGACTTTCAATAAGGATCAGGACTACTGGGTTGGTGTCTATAGTACTAAAGAATTTATCAGCATAGAAACATTCTCGGGACTAGGGATGGTTGCTGGCGATCCTCTTTTTCCTTCTCATTTACTATCACCAGAGAGTGATGATGAGAGTATTGGTAAGGCAATTTTACAAGCACTCTCTGACAGCCGGACATTAACCTCGATTGACGAGCGGGTTGAATTTTTTGACCTTGAAAAAGGAAAGCAGCGTTATTCTGAATGGATTGCAATGCTAAGTGAAAAATATGGCTATAAGAGCAAAAAAGCCCTCTTTAAAGACATGAAATACTGCAGTATCCATTGTGTTAATGGTGTTATGAATATATCCCCATTCCGCCATGAAAAGCTGGAAGCCTGGGGAGACACTGGACGTGATGAGAGTGATGAAGTCATTTTATCTCTCGAAAATTCACCTGCTGAAATAGGCGCGGGGCTGAGACTGGCATTGAGTCGCTGTATAGATTTATAAATTTTACCCGGCCAGATACTTTGTGGCCGGGATCATATTATCAGCCGTTATCCTTACGTGGGTGTTGGCAGCACCGCCACGGCGGATAAAAACCGCCTTGATACCGGTACGCTGGGCTACAGTAATCTTACCAACAAAGCAGATTATAAGGTGTCGCACTCCGGCGGCGGCTTCAGCTCATCCGGTAGCTTTGGGGCGCAGGGGGCGCTCAATGCGGCCAGTACGCTCATGTCGGCCGTGGGCAGTTCCGGCCATGCGCAGGGCACCACCCAGGCGGCGGTATCGGAAGGCACCATTACCGTTCGTGATAAGGCGAACCAGCGGCAGGATATTGACGGACTGCAAAGGGATGTAACGCAGGCCAACGACGCCATCAGCCCGATCTTTAACAAAGAGAAAGAGCAGACTCGCCTGCAGACCGTGCAGATGGTCAGCGATATCGGTAATCAGGTGGCCGATATTGTGCGCACGCAGAGCGATCTCGATGGCCTGAAAGCGGCGATAGCCCAGACGGGCACGTCACTTCAGGGGCTGCCGGAGAAAGAGCGCCTGGCAAAACTGGCGGCGCTGCGCGATACGGCCGTCTACAAAAAAGTGACCGAAAAAACCGGCACCGGCAGCGATGTGCAGCGTGCAATCACCGCCGCGACTGCGGCGGTCAGCGGGCTGGCAGGCGGAAACCTGAATGCCGCGTTAGCGGGTGCGGCCGCGCCGTATATCGCTAATGAGATTGGTAAAAACATCACCGAGGAAAATACGGCGGCGAGGATAATGGCCCACGCGGTGGTCAACGCCGTGCTGGCGAAAGTGCAGGGGCAGGACGCCCTGGCCGGTGCCTCTGGCGCGGTCGTGGGTGAAGCGATGGGGTACCTGATTGCGCAGGAAGTGTACAAAAAAGACCCTTGGCAGCTGGATGAGACAGAGAAACAGACGGTTGCGGCGCTCTGCACAAAAGAGCCTGTATGTGGATACTGCCGGGGGGACATTGCAGCTATGGCTGACAAAGCAGGTTTAAAATCTCTTACTGTTTATGAGGAAAGAACCAGGAAAACATTATATTGGGATCCTGGGATGAAATCACTCAAGGAGAAAAAATAATGTTATTTTCATTAAGCTGGACAGTAAATGGAAGCGGGGGGAACTGTGATAATCCTTTATGGAAGGATGTTGAAGTTAAATTATTAGCTTTAAGAAATAGAGATGGAACGATAACATTAGATATTCATGATAATGATACAGGCCCTCAAATGTTACAAATAAGAGCTGAAGCAGGTAATTATTTAGTAATGCTAGGCGAAATAGCGAATGACGATTATGAAGTGCGAGCTTATTACAATAAAAAAAGTACTGCCGAAATGGTCTGTATCTTGGGTGACTATTGGTCTAATAATCAGATAATAACTGATTTTTCACTCGTCACTCAGGTTATTAGCGAATTTTTTCATACTGGTAATGTACAAAAAAATTGCTGAGTTAGTGTTGAGAATAACTTTTGGGGTGAGAGCTCAAGAAAACGGAAGGATGAGTTAGATCAGAAGGGGCTGACAGAGGGGCTGACCCTGGATGAAGAAAAGGAGCTCATCCGCCTTGATACAAATTAAAAAGTACGTGACGTTTCATTTCTCCGCACAGCACCGTAGTTTGCGGGTATTACGGGTAGTTAATACGATGGAGCCGGGCATCACCTTGAGTAAAGGTGGCTTTGACGCCACAGGCGGTAGCCATATCTGACGCAATCGTGGAGGACTGGTAGCACCGCCACGGTGGATAAAAACCGCCTTGATAGCGGTACGCCTTGCTATCGCATGATTACCAATTAACCGGAGCATTAGCGGTGCCTCTGGCGCAGCCGTCAGTTGAGAATAACCTTATGGATGGCAGTGAGATCGGGTAGGGGGAAGTTCATCTGGCAGCATGGTATTGATATGGCGAGCTGTGCTGATGCCCCAAGTTCAGCAAGTTGCCAGAAAGCTAAAAATGAGCGTGATGCAGTTGGTCTCGCTCTTGCTACCGGAAGTGTTGCATTCCTTCCAGGAAACGCTCAGGTAATGTGGGGTTTAGGTGACACCGCAAATGCTGGGATTGGCTATATGGCAGACGGAACGATCGATCCGGCAAATGCAGCGATTGCTGGGTGGGTCAATGTATTCAGTATGGGCAATAGCCTGCTCGGTACGATTGATTGGAATGCAGCAGGTGGAGCTTTAGGTAACTGGTTAGACGATAAAGATCCTTTATCTGGCGCTATTTCAAATGGTACAGGTGCGGCATTTGGGTATGGATTGGGTAAGGGTTTATCGTGGGCTACTAATACAGGTACTAACTGGTGGAAAGGCGGTTGGGATCCAAAATATAACGCTGCTTTGAGAGCATACACCGAATTTAAAGGTGATTTCGGTATTTCAAAAGAGATGCCCCCAAGTAATATCCCAGGTTTCTTTGGGGATGTAGGTAGTTCAGTGTCCTCTGAAACTACGGGAAAAGGCGCAGAAGCAGTTGTAAATAAGGTTAAAGTGAAGTATGGGAAAAATAATAAGTTAACTTGGGCTGTTTTGTTTATAGCATTTTTAATGCCAGGTATGACTTTCTTGTCTTTATTTGGGTATTTTTTATTTGCATTTTTATTGTGGATGGTTGGCGGAGAGTTAATTTTAATATGGTAGAAATAATCACCCACACTAAAATTGGTGTTTTCGGAGGATTTGTGGCTGGTTTTGGCGTTGTTTTAATGAAACTATTAAAAGTAAAAGGATTTTGATCCATTATTGAAAAAATATTTGTAGCAGGCTTAATCGCAGCGATAAATGTTAGGTTCGCGTGTGGTTGCAGGTTATGGGTTTTTATAAACATCAACGGGCGTAAATTACTGCGTTTTAAGAGACATCCCTGGTCCGCTAATTATCAGTACCAGGCTGAGCTACGGTGCAAATGGAGTAGTGCAAATTGCAACAGGAAATACAGGTGATAAATTAGATCGCCTGCGAATAGTATTATCCCTAAAAATGTGAAGTATGTTGATACCCATTCGCCAGAGGTGCGCCCACATATTTTATATGGTGAGAGCGTAACATCTGATAGCCCTATGTGTATAGGGGAACCGGGGAAAACTATTTTTCCATCGATTCGGTCAGCAAATAAAATCGTTAATTGTGTCAGTGACATAGCGACATCTCGTGATACCACGTGGTATGCACAAACGGGTACCGGGGGGCTTTATACTAAAGCCGGTAGACCGTCCAGATGGGTTGCATGGGATACTCGGGATAATGTGCGTGTCCGGGTGGTATATGAACCAGCTAATGGTAAGGTTATTACAGCATTCCCAGATTCCGGATTAGTACCCCTACACTTAAGCCAGTGAGATAAAGGATTTACAGGATGAGTATTAATAACAGAATTAAAATATTAGGTGAAGGTTTAAAAGATCGAATAGATGCTTCGATCATTGATTTTGATTTGGAGTATATAGATCACTCAGAAAGTATCTTAGCGTTTGAAACACTATGTGATCATATTGCTGATTATGATGTAGTTATAACAAAAGATGAATACAATCAAGTTGTCAATATTGCAAATGAGTTAAATTTGGATATAAATAACAGGTACTTATATATTAATCCAGAAAATAAGAAATAAGGTTAAAGATCCCGGTCGCCATACCCGGATCTCCTTTTTGGCCATTACCCTTACTTAAAATTTTCGCGCTCACGTTTGATCATCGGCAGACCGCCTCTCTTAAGCGCGCCGGGGAAGACCTTAAGTCATTTTTTCATCTTCGGCCCGTTGACGGAGACCATGCTCAACCCCTCGGCGCAGCCGTACAGCTCACGGATGTTCTGGGGGGGATGATGAAGTAGCCCTGCATAGCCTGGTTTCGGAGCGGCATGCCTATGCACCGGGCTGGGGAAAATATTAAGGAAGACGGCTATAGAAATGGCTGTGGCTCAGACTTAAAGAGCTGGGCTGCGCCCGTAGTAAAGGTAGCTTTGACGCCACAGGCGATAGCCATATCTGACGCAATCGCGGAGGACTGGCAGCACCGCCACGGCGGATAAAAACCGCTTTGATAGCGGTACGCCTTGCTATGGCATCATTACCAATTAACCGGAGTAAGCGGTACCTCTGACGCGGCCGTCGGTGAAGCGATGGAGTACCTGATTGCGAAGGAAATCTAGACTTAATCGAAGGATGGTAAAAAATAACTTCTATTGGAAAAGTGCCAGATTATATTGAGTTGCTTTCATTTTTTGAAAATACGCCCTTCTTTATCTGATGAACTAGATCACAGGTATGGTTATTCATATACTGACAGTAACGGAATAAAATTAATTTTTTCTTATGCTGCGCTTGAGGGATGGATACAAACTATTGTTCAATTTAATGGTAATGTTATGTCCCAGCATCTTAGCGAAGGAGTAAATAGCTTGGAAATCAGAAGTGAAATTCAAGGGGAGTATTTATATTCAAAAATAGACTCTTCAAACGCAGTAATGCGAATGGAAATTAGATTAAAACCAAAAATATCAGTTAAGTGGAACACATTATTGAAATAACTAGTTGTGTTTAGGATATAAAGATCCCGGTTTTTGAGTCGGGTTTATATTTGCATGCCTGATCACCAACACATCGTCGATGCCGTTAAACGCTCGGGGGAAGTATTCAGCCATTGGCTCAACTTTATCCGAATCTTCTTTTTACCCGTTAGCATCTGCGAGCGATAAGTGCTTTGATAAAGAGACGGTGCCCAGGCTTAGCGATCATAAGGTGATTCATTATTCAATCAAATGAGATGTCAATAAAGCAGCATGATTCGACGAAGCATATTTTTCCAGGAAAGTGTTAGACTCATCAATGAACAGTAATAAAAAAGACAGTTCGCGGTTTCTGCCAATATGAAAAAGCTCTGATAGATAGAGATTGACCGGGCGGTTGACTATGATAAGGATCGGAGTGTTAAGATAATAATGACACAGATGAAATAATGTTATTTAATAAAGCTCATAACGCCTGGGTTGACGTTTTCTGTATCACAAGGTTTATCTGTAGAAAACATAACAGGCCTGGTTAGGGGCGCTGGCGATCCTCTTTGTACCAACATTTATTATCATATGAATATATCAATTATAGATAAAAAATCAGGTAATCATTTGAATTATGGATGTTATTTTCTTTAAAAAACAAATCGAGCCATCTTTAACAGGCTACGTTTTTCAATATAGTTCTTTCCTTGGTGGTGATTTTGGCGATCTGGAGCGAGTAGAATTTGAAGGGTGTAATAAGATTGGATCTATTGATTTTTGGTCAAAGGGTTGGATAGGTATAGATATATATGATTTTATTTTAAGCGACCAACTTATTAATTTATTGTTGGGACCTGATGAGGATCAGTTGAAAGCTATAGAAAGTCTGGTAAGGAGCTTGAGTAGCATTGAAGAGAAGAATGATTAAGCTTAGCATAGTTAAGTATACGTAAGATCCCGGTCCTTCCGCCGTGCTTTTCTTTTTATCCGTCAGGCTTACCCAAAATGCCCGTTTCCACGTTTCATCATCCACAGATCGCCAGTACTGTTATGTAGTCCCGTATAGCGCGAGGTGCTGGGTGGTCATGACGATGGGATCCGACATTGACCCGGTTTCGAACGCCATTCCGTTAGCGCCGGGCTTGCGAAAAACGACCATGCAAGAGGTGATAGATAAGACGTGAAACACTGGACAGCGCCCCTTACCATTTGCCGAGCGAAAAGTGTTCAGCAAGGTCCGAATGAATAACTCGTAGAGGATATGCGGTTGCAGTGCTCCCAACATCGCCATCAGGCTCGGCAGTTGCACTGGCTGGGAACAGCACGGAAGCAGTAGTGGTTTCCACGAAAGCAAGGCAGACGATGGTTGTAAATAACGTCTTACACGTCGAGAAAATGACGGCTTGTACTGAGGCATAGAAAAAGCTAAACCTCTTGAGGAGAAAATAAAGCTATAATATTTGTCTTGTATTCGACATCACTGATTGAGGATCATGAGTGTATAAAAATTTTGATTTATGTATAAGTTGTTTTAGTGATGATAATAACCCCGGTGATTACTGGTATGATTGCGCAATTGTTGAGGCTACAGAAATATTAAATCAATTCAATGAATCAGACTGGACGAGCCTGGTTGATAGCTTAGACAATAAGAGTATTTTTTGGAAAATGAGGCTGGTCGAATGTTTGGGGGATTTGAACAATACTTATGAGCTGACTATTATATTGGCGCTTATCGAAATTAATGACAATGAGTTAATTGTCAGTTGTATCGACGCATTAAGAACTATAAATATAGATTCCTTATCTGAAAATGAATTTGAAAAAATCAATGACAGATTATCTTTCATTCATAAAAATAGTTCTTTGATAGGATTGTGCATTGTGGAGGATTTCAAGCGTAAGTTTATTGATAAATAATTGAGGTTGCTCATTAAGGTTTTCATTGCAGACATCACACTCGTAGTAACTTGATAACTATGTACCAAAATGTCACAGTGTAAATAATACCTACAGTTAAGTTACAAGCACAATAACTACTTATCCATATGAATAAGAATGATATATATGTAAAAATGTTGCACTCTCTTTGCCTTATATTAGAAGTATCCAATCTTGCATAAGGAAGAGAAAGGGCGTGACATGTCTTGCTATTACGAAGCTGAATTAGTCCATAATCTCATGTATTGACTCCTTGTTGCGGAATTCACTGAGCATGATTTATGATTTTAAATAATCAAGCTAAATATTATTTTGAGGAGTGCGGCGAGGACATATCACCAAATTATAATCAGCAAATTAGCTATATAAGGGAATTGTTTGCCATGGTGCCAGATAGATTAAGGTCAAAACTATTTTGGACAGGTCCGTGACAAAGTCCTGGTCGTTGAGCCGCAATTTAACATGAGACCGTCATTTACCGTGCAGTGGATACACAAGCGACGGTTGAGAATAACCTGCTGAGCAGAATTGAAGATGCTTAGCTCAGGGGGCGGGGTACCGAAGTGAAGCACTAATTACCGGCGACATGTTACTGGTGGCCAGCCCGAACAGCTTCTCGCGGAAGATGCAAACTTTAGTGAGCGCTTAGCGATACAGGCATCAACGGGCCATCAGTAACGAAGCTTAATGCAACTGTCAGCTCGTATGCGCCTGTCAGGGCGCGGCGGGTAACAAAGCCTTGCAGGCGCATCTGAAAAACCGCCGCCTGTGCCGGAGCGCGTTTATTGCGCTGTCTCCACCCAGTGGCACGCCACCTGATGACCAGGACGCACTTCGCGCAGTTGCGGAATGTCAGTGCGGCAGCGATCCGTTGCCTGCGGGCAGCGTGAAGAGAAACGGCAACCGGAGGGCGGGCGTGACGGATCGGGGATTTCCCCCTGCACCACGGCCACGGGCTCGCCTTCCGGGTCGAGCGTCGGCACCGCCGCCAGCAGCGCTTGGGTGTAAGGGTGCAGCGGCTGGCTGAACAGCGCATCGCGGCTGGCGGTTTCCACCAGTTTCCCCAGATACATCACCGCCACGTCATCACACAAATGTTCCACGACACCAAGATCGTGAGAGATAAACAGGAAGGTGACGCCGTGGTCATCGCGCAGATCGGAGAACAGATTAATGATTTGCGCCTGGATGGAGACATCCAGCGCCGAGATGGGTTCGTCGGCGATAATAAAATCCGGGTTGAGAATTAGCGCGCGGGCAATGCCAATACGCTGGCGCTGGCCGCCGGAGAACTCATGGGGAAAGCGGTTGTAATGCTGCGGCGCCAGGCCACAGATTTTCATCACCGCCAGCACGTTGGCGCGCAGTTCCGCTTTGCTGCACAGCTTGTGTTCCAGCATCGCTTCGCCGATCGCATCGCCAATGCGAATGCGCGGGTTCAGCGAGCTGTAAGGATCCTGAAACACCAGCTGGATTTTCGGGCGCAGCGCACGCATCTGTTTTGGCGTCAGCTCCTGCAGCTTCTGCCCGCGATACTTCACGCTACCCGCCGTTTTGTCATACAGCCCCAGCAGCGTGCGTCCGACGGTGGTTTTACCGCTGCCGGATTCGCCCACCAGGCCAAAAATGGTGCCGGGTCGAATGTTAAAACTGACGCCATCCACGGCGCGTAGCTGTCCGGTTTCCTGACCAAACAACCCGTCGCGCAGCGGGAAGTACTTTTTCAGACCGTCAACTTCAATGACATATTGCTGGCTCATGCAACCGGCTCCGCTAACTCAGTGTGAATACATGCGGCTTGCCGCGTTTGTCCGATAAGCGGCGGAATGCCCGCGCGGCACTGCGGCGTAGCGCGTTCGCAGCGATCGTAGAACGCGCAGTACGGCGGCAGTTCGGCCAGATCCGGCACCTGGCCGGGAATCGAATAGAGGCGGCGTCGGCGCTCGCCTGGAACAGGGCGCGAGGCGATCAGCCCTTTGGTATAAGGATGCAGCGGGTGGCGCAGCACGTCGGCGGTCGGACCTTGCTCAACGATGCGCCCGGCGTACATCACTACGACGTCTTCCGCCATCTGCGCGATAACGCCCAAATCATGGGTGATCAGCATCAGCGCCATCTGCTGCGCCCGCGCCTGGTCACGCAGTAAGCGCAGGATTTGCGCCTGCACGGTGACATCCAGCGCCGTGGTTGGCTCATCGGCAATCAGCAGTTTTGGCTGGCAGCTTAGCGCCATGGCAATCATGATGCGCTGCAACATGCCGCCGGAAAGCTGGTGCGGATAGCTGCTCATCAGGCTCTCCGCCCGCGCCAGCCCGACATCGGCGATCAGTTGCGTGGCATGCGTCCAGGCCGCTTTGGGTGTTTCGCCGCGATGGCGAATCAGCGGTTCGCAGAGCTGCTCGCCGATGGTCAGCACCGGGTTGAGCGCCGTCATCGGCTCCTGAAAAATCATCGCTAACTGATTACCACGCAGATCGGCCATTTTCGATGGCTTCAGACGCAGCAGATCGGTGCCCTGAAAGCGGATTTCTCCACCGTCGATACGCGCAGCCTGCGGCGGTAACAGCCCCATCAGCGACATAGCGGTAACGCTTTTGCCGCAGCCGGATTCACCCACCACGCCAATGGTTTGCCCGGCCTGAATGGCAAATGAGACATTCTGTACAGCGCGCACGCGCCCCTGCTCGCTGGCGAAGGAGACAGATAAGTTGTTAAAGGTAATTAGCGGCTCGCTCATTTCAGGCTCCGTTTCATCTTCGGATCCAGCGCATCGCGCAGGCCATCGCCCAGTACGTTAATGGCGATGACGGTCAGAAAAATAGCGATACCCGGCGGCATCCACAGCCACGGGCGACGCTGAAAATCGATCAGGCTGTTGGCCGCATCCATCATATTGCCCCACGACGGTGTTGGCGGTACGACGCCAAGGCCGAGATAGCTGAGCGCAGATTCCATCAGAATGGCATTTGCCACCGCCATCGTCGCCATCACCACCAGAAGGGGAATGGTGTTCGGTAACAGATGGCCGAACAGGCGGCGGCGCGAAGAGAGCCCCAGTACCTGCGTCGCCAGCATAAAATCGCGCTCGCGCAGCGAGAGGATTTGCCCGCGCACCAGCCGCGCCAGCTTTGGCCACTCCAGCAGGCTGAGCATCACCACCACCATGTAGATGCGCGAGTCGGGCGAGAAATCGAGCTCTGACAACATCGCCCCGGCGACAATCAGCAGCGGCAGACTGGGGATGGTCATCACCAGATCCGCCAGACGCATAATCAGTTTGTCCGTCCAGCCGCCGACATAACCGGAGATAGCCCCCAGCAGGTAGCCCAGCGCCACCGACAGCAGCATGGTCAGCAGGCCAATAATCAGCGAGATACGCCCGGCAAGCAGCAGGCGGGTATAAATATCGCGGCCAAGAAAATCGGTGCCCAGCCAGTGCGCGGCGTCAGGCGGTTTATTGATCATCAGCGCGTCGGTGGAGTCATCTTTCCACGGAGACCACACCGGCCCCAGCACGCACCAGAGAGTCATGACCACCAGCAGAACCAGGCACAACATCGCCAGAGGGTTGTGGCGCAGCGCTTTCCACGCCTGACGCCACGGAGAGGGCGTGGCCTGCGCCAGCGCCGGAATTTCCGCCTTGCGCAGGCGGCGATTCGTTGAGAAAAGAGAACCAAACATCACGACCTCACGCGAATGCGCGGGTCGGCCCACGCGTACAGCACATCGGCAATCAGGTTGCCAACAATGGTTAATACCGCCAGAAACAGGGTGAATCCCATCAGCACCGGGTAATCGCGGGCGGCCAGCGAATCAATATGGATATGCCCGGCGCCCGGCCAGTTAAAGACCTTTTCGGTGATGATCGCGCCGGAAAAGAGCCCCGGCAGCTCAAAACCGAGCAGGGTGATGATCGGCAGCAGCGCATTGCGCAGCGCGTGTTTGAGGATCACCGTCCGTTCACGCAGCCCTTTGGCGCGCGCGGTGCGGATAAAATCCATCTTCACCACGTCCAGCATGCTGGCGCGGAAGTAGCGCGTCAGGCTGCCCGCCTGCAACATCACGAGCGCCATAACCGGTAACACCAGATGCGCCGCAACCTGCAACACCCACGCCCAGCCGCTGTCGTCGCTGCCCGTGTTGGTCATGCCGCCCACAGGCAACCAGTGCAGATCGACCGCGAACCACTTAATCAGCAACAGGCAGAGGAAAAAGGTCGGGAATGACATGGCGGCGAACACCACCACGCTCACCAGATGATCGAACAGCGAATTGGGTTTCAGCGCCGAGGCAATGCCCACCGCCAGCCCGATGCCCCAGTAAAACACCAGCGCAATGCTTGCCAGCAGGAACGAGTTCCAGATGTACTGGTTAAGTAGCTGGCTCACCGGGATTTGGTATTGCAGCGAGAACCCCAAATCGCCGCGCAGCAACTGGCCGAGCCAGTGCAGATAACGGCTGAAGAGGGGTTGATCGAGGCCATAAATGGCTTTCAGTTCGGCGGCGCGGGCGGCGGTGAGGGTAATGTTACCGTCGATAAAGTCGCCCGGCGTTTTGGCGAACAGCATAAATATAATCAGTGAGGCGAGCAGCAGCATTGGCAGGGTTTGCAGCAGCCGCCTGAGGATAAAATTTCGCATAGCTTTCTCATGACAACTGCCGGCGATCCCCGGCAGTTATTCGTGTTACTTGACGATTTTCACATCCGGCAGGCTACCAGTCAGCCCGTTGTAGATATCCGGCTTAAAGCCGGTGACGCGGGCGCTGCTGGCCGACAGGATCTCGCGGTTGCCCAGCAGGATCGCCGGTGGATCCTCCGCCAGCACTTTATAGAGCTGGTGATAAATCGGTTTGCGTTTTTCCACGTCCAGTACCGCATTGCCTTCGTTGATGAGCTTATCAACCTGCGGATTGTTATAGCCGGACTCTTTCGCTTCCGTGCTGTAGTAATCCCACACGCCATCATGCGGATCGTTGAGTGTGCTGGTGCTGAAAGAGGCCAGGTCATAGTTGCCCGCTTTGCGTTGCGCCATGAGGGCGTTGAAATCCACCACCTGCGGTTTTAGCAGCACGCCAATCTGCTGCCAGTTCTCTTTGGCGATAGGGATCAGCGCATCGTTCAGTACTTTCTTGCTTACCAGCAGCGTCAGCTCCAGACGTTTACCGTCCTTCACGCGGATGCCGTCCGGCCCCGGTTTCCAGCCCGCTTCATCAAGCAGTTTTTTCGCCTGCGCCGGGTCGAATTTGTATGGATTCACGCCGTCGGTGTTATATGCCCATGAAATCGGGGCGATGGGTTCAATCGCCACTTTGCCGTAGCCCTGATAAACCACATCAATCAGCTTCTGGCGGTCGAGGCCGTAAATCAGCGCCTGGCGCACTTTCACGTCCTGTAACGCCGGGCGACGCACGTTAAATTCCACTTTGCTGTAGTCGCTGGAGCCGAACAGGTTGATATTGGCGAAGCCCAGCATTTTCAGTTGTTCGATATCATCCGGGCGCGAAGTGAATGCGTCATAATCGGTTTCGCCGGTCTGGAACAACTGGAAGTTAGTGGACGGGTTGGTTACGCGGTAGATAAAGCGTGGCGTCGGCGGTGTGCCACGGTAGAAATGGGTGTTGGCGTGGAAACGAATCTCCTGGCCCGGAATGTATTTTTCATAGACATACGGTCCGTTGCCCAGCGGTTTGCCGTGCAGCGTGCGCAGATAATCGAGGTTGCCGCGCTGATACCCTTTACCGTAATACGCTTTGGACAGCACCGGGCCGCCGATTTTCGCAAGCGTTGTCGCGCCTGGCTGCGTGGTGGTGACCTGTAAGGTCTGCGGGTCGATCACTTTCAGGCCGCTGACGCTATCGGCTTTCCCGGCCTTATACTCCGCGCCGCCCGCAATATTGGCGAGGGTGATATCGGTATCGCCATCGTATTTCGGGTCATACAGCACGGTCAGGGTAAACGCCACGTCTTCCGCGGTCAGCGGCGAGCCGTCGCTGAAAGTCAGGTTCGGGCGCAGCTTAATGGTATAGACCTTGTTGTCCGGGCTGACGCTCCAGCTTTCCGCCAGGCCTGGCACCAGTTTACCGTGGCTGTCCCAGTCGATGAGGCGTGAGAAAATCACATTGGTGACGTTTTCGTCCCAGCCGTTGACGAAGAAATAGGGGTTAAAAATACCCTGCGGTTCAGAAATGCCTGCCACCACAGTGTCTTTACGCAGCTTTGCCGCCGCCGGGATCTGGCTTACGTCCGTCGCGGGCGTAATCCCTTCTTTTAAGGTTTCATCGGCAAACGATGCGCAAGAGAAAACCACCACGCTGCTGAGCAGGGCAATGTTGAGGGCAAGGGTAAAGCGCGTGGGTATGGTTTTTAGGCGGGTCAGTAAACTGGACAAAATGGCTCCCTCTTCAAATAATTGCGTCAGATTTACAAATCATGACGAAGATAAGAGCCGTCCTTCCCCCTGTCTAACAATGAAAACGCATGGCTTATAACCAATCATGCTTAGCAAATTCATGGCAAATCAACGCTTAATTTCAGCTAAAGAAGGTGAGAGAGCAAACGGGGCAGGCAAAGAGCCTAAATATCATAATCGATTATTTTAACGGTATTTTTTGATGTGCTTTTTCATGAAGTAGCCTAAGACAATCTGGAATAAAAAATCCACGCAAGCGCGTGGATTTTAGAGGGTTTTGTGAGTTTCATGAGATGTTCTGACACCTCATGAGACAACAAAACTTTATTCAGACGTTGAACAGGAAGTTCATGATGTCGCCGTCTTTCACGATGTACTCTTTCCCTTCCGCGCGCATTTTGCCCGCTTCTTTCGCGCCCTGTTCGCCTTTATAGGTGATGAAATCGTCATAGGCGATGGTTTGCGCGCGGATAAAGCCTTTTTCGAAGTCGGTGTGGATTTTACCGGCGGCCTGAGGCGCGGTCGCGCCAACCGGGATGGTCCATGCGCGCACTTCTTTCACGCCCGCGGTGAAGTAGGTTTGCAGGTTCAGCAGGGCGTAACCGGCGCGGATCACGCGGTTAAGGCCCGGCTCTTCAAGGCCCAGCTCCTGCATGAATTCATCGCGCTCTTCATCGTCGAGCTCAGCGATATCGGATTCCACCGCCGCGCACACCGGTACCACGACAGAGCCTTCTTTATCGGCGATTTCACGGACCTGATCGAGGAACGGGTTGTTTTCAAAACCGTCTTCGTTGACGTTCGCGATGTACATGGTCGGCTTAAGCGTCAAGAAGCTCAGGTATTTGATGAGCTCTTTCTCTTCTTTGCTCAGATCCAGCGCGCGCAGCATACCGGCGTTTTCAAGCTGCGGCAGGCATTTTTCCAGTACGGCCAGCTCGGCTTTGGCATCTTTGTCGCCGCCTTTGGCTTTCTTGGAGATACGGTGGATGGCACGCTCACAGGCGTCGAGGTCAGAAAGCGCCAGCTCGGTATTGATGGTGTCGATATCTTCCGCCGGGTTTACTTTGCCTGCGACGTGGATAATGTTGTCGTTTTCAAAGCAGCGCACCACGTGACCGATAGCTTCGGTTTCACGGATGTTGGTCAGGAACTGGTTGCCCAGACCTTCGCCTTTCGACGCGCCTTTCACCAGGCCCGCGATGTCCACGAATTCCATCGTGGTCGGCAGAATGCGCTGCGGCTTCACGATCTCGGCGATTTTGTCCAGACGCGGATCGGGCATAGGCACGACGCCGGTGTTCGGCTCAATGGTACAGAACGGGAAGTTCGCCGCCTCAATACCTGCTTTGGTCAGCGCATTGAACAGAGTGGATTTACCGACGTTCGGCAAGCCGACGATACCGCATTTGAATCCCATGTTTTACATTACCTTAATTGCTGATTTATCAGAGGGTTAGAAATAACCCGATGATGAGAAATGGTGTTATTTGGCTATTATACACGTAACAGGCGCGCAACGGGGGAGAAATCACCCCCCAGCGCGCCGTTGCGCCGGTTATTGCGCTTTGAAACTGTGCAGGCGGTTGGTGGCTTTGGTTAAGCCATCCTGAAGCCAGATTTCGGTACAGCGCGCCGCTTCGTCAACGGCCTCGTCTATCAGCTTTTGCTCGCTTGTCGGCGGTTTGCCGAGCACAAAACCGACAACTTTATTTTTATCGCCCGGATGGCCAATGCCGAGGCGTAAACGATGAAAGTTCGGGTTATTGCCAAGCTTGCTGATGATATCTTTCAGGCCGTTATGGCCGCCGTGGCCGCCGCCGAGCTTGAATTTCGCCACGCCGGGCGGGAGGTCCAGTTCATCATGCGCGACCAGGATTTCATCCGGCGCGATGCGGTAAAAGGTGGCGAGCGCCGCCACGGCTTTGCCGCTCAGGTTCATAAAAGTGGTGGGCACCAGCAGGCGCACGTCATTGCCGTTGATATTAATGCGCGAGGTATAACCAAAAAATTTGGCTTCTTCTTTCAGCGGCGCGCGAAAGCGATCCGCCAGCAAATCCACATACCATGCCCCCGCATTATGGCGAGTAGCGGCATATTCCGCGCCGGGGTTGGCAAGGCCCACAATCAGTTTAATCGTCACGTTATTGTTCCTGAAAACCTCTGTTTGCGGCGTAGTTTACTGTGACGGCGCGCAGATCACAAAACCGCGACGCCGCCCGGCGGGAAAATCAATAATCACTGCAATGAATCATTAGAATTTCATTCAATTCATTGGCTTATTTGTAAAGTTTCGTTCATGGAATGTTCGTAAATGTGATCCCCGGCGCAACCGCCAGCGATAAGTGTTGCCTATACTTTACACATAAATCGCAGGGATACTTTCCCGCCCAACATTCCGGAGGTAACTATGAAACGCAAAAACGCGTCGTTGCTCGGCAATTTTCTGATGGGGCTGGGGTTAGTCGTCATGGTCGTCGGGGTCGGTTACTCGATTCTCAATCAGTTGCCGCAGCTGAATCTGCCGCAGTTTTTCGCGCACGGCGCCATTTTTAGCATCTTTGTCGGGGCCGTGCTCTGGCTTGCGGGCGCCCGTATCGGCGGTCATGAACAGGTGTGCGACCGCTACTGGTGGGTGCGCCACTATGACAAACGCTGTAAGCGCAATCATCACTCCAGTTAATGGTTCCATGCTGTCAAAAAAGCTCCCGCCGGTCGGGGGCTTTTTTTATGGTAGGCTCTTGACCCTTACGTTACGTCAGGTCTCACAGTGGGCCTCGCAAGGGAAGAGGAGAGGGCGTTATGTTGCTACAGGTGGGTGAACTCGCGAAACGATGCGGACTGACGGTTCGCACGCTGCACCACTATGAAAGCCTCGGGCTGCTCATTCCCTCCGGCCGTACCGCCGCCGGCTACCGGCTCTATAACCGCGACGACATTCAGCGCCTGCATCATATTCAGGCGTTAACGCGGATGGGGCTTAGTCTGGCGCAGGTGCGGGAGTGCCTGGAGAGCGGCAGCGTGACGCTGCCGGAAGTCATCGAAACGCAAATCGCCATGCTTAATGCGCAGCTCAAACGCACCGCGATGCTGCGCGACCGGCTGGTGGCGCTGCGTGAGGGGCTTCTGGCAGGTGACGAGCCGGATCTTCAGGAGTGGCTTAAAACACTGGAGTTAATGACGATGTATGAGAAATGGTTTTCACCGGACGAACTGAAACAGCTGCCGTTCGCGCAGCAGAACGCCGATCGCGAGGCGCAGTGGGCCGCGCTGGTCGGGGAGGTGAAGGAGGCCGTGCATAAAGGCGTGCCGGTAACCGACCCGTCCGCGCAGGCGCTTGCCACGCGCTGGATGGAAACGCTGGAGCGCGATACCGCCGGCAACCCGGCGTTTCTCACGCGCCTTAATGAAATGCACGCCGCCGAGCCCACGATGCGCGACCAGACCGGCATCACGCCTGCCATGATCGACTGGATAACGCAGGCGTTCGCCGAGAGCAAACTGGCGATTTACCAGCGTTATCTCACGCCCGAGGAGTTTGCCTTCACCCGGGCGCACTATTTCGATCGCATGATGGAGTGGCCGCCGCTGGTGGCGAAACTGCACGAGGCGGTGGCGGCGCGGCGGGATCCTGAGAGCGAAGAGGCGCGCGGGCTTGCGGCGCACTGGCTGACGCTGTTTGCGTCGTTCGCCAGCGATAACCCGCAGACGCAGCAGAAGTTTCGCGAGGCTATGATGCGCGAACCGCATCTCTCGAAAGGCACCTGGATGACGCCGGACGTTCTCGACTGGCTGAGACAGGCAATCAGCGCAATGATGCAGGCGCCGGGGGCTGCGCCTGCGCGTTAACTTAGTGCGCGGCTAAGGCCGCGTTGCTGTCCGGGAAGAACGCAAGACGCCCAGGGATGGGCTGTACGCCTGCGCGCGCCAGCGTGCGCAGCGGCTGGAATTCAAGATGACACACGCGCAGCTCGCAGCCTTCCGGCAGACGTTCAATAAAGCGCTGTAAAGCGTCAAGACCGCCTGCGTCGAGCACCGGCACCGCGTCCCACTGCATCACAATAACCCGTTTGCCCGCCGCCTGCGCCAGCAGCGGCGTGAAGACGCCTTCCGCCGCGGCGAAAAACAGCGGCCCGGTTACCCGCACCGCCAGCACGTCCTCCGGCACGCTAACGTTAAGCGGCGCAAGCCGCGTCATCCGTGCCACCCGGCGCATAAAGAGCAGCGACGCCAGCACCACGCCGACGCTGATGGCGATGACCATGTCAAACAGCACGGTCAGCGACATACACAGCAGCATCACGATGATGTCATCCTGCGGCGCGCGGCGCAGCAGGCCGATAACCTTATGCGCCTCGCTCATGTTCCACGCCACCATCAGCAGCAGCGCGGCCATTGCCGAGAGCGGCAGCCAGGAGAGCAGCGGCGCCAGCGCCAGCAGGGCCAACAGCACCAGCAGCGCATGGAAAACGGCGGCGACGGGCGAGGTGGCCCCGGCGCGCACGTTGGCCGCCGAACGGGCGATAGCGGCAGTGGCGGTAATGCCGCCAAAGAACGGCGCCACCAGGTTGCCCAGCCCCTGGCCGATAAGCTCGCTGTTGGCGTTATGGCGCGTGCCGGTCATGCCATCCAGCACCACCGCGCAGAGCAGGGATTCTATAGCGCCAAGCATCGCCATCGAAAACGCGGCGGGCAGCAGCGCGCGCAGTGAATCCAGGCTTAGCGTAAAGGTCGACCCCGGCAGATCCCAGGGCAACATCAGTTGGGGCAGCAGCGGTGGAATACCGCTGCCCTGGGTGCCATCTGCGAGCAGATAATGAAAACGCGAGCCGATGGTGGCGACATTGCCGCCGAGCAGGTGCACGATACCCATTACCGCACAGCCCGCCAGCAGCGCGGGCAGATGCCCCGGCAGCCGGATGCCGAGACGCGGCCAGAGGATAAGCACGGCCAGCGTCACAATACCCGTCGCTGCGTCGCCGGGGTTAACGCCCGGCAGCGCCATCGCCAGCGCCGCTACTTTCGGCAGATAGTGTTCCGGCACGTGCGCCATCTCAAGCCCGAAGAAATCTTTAATCTGCATGGTGGCGATGGTGATGCCGATGCCAGAGGTAAAGCCGAGCGTTACCGGCAGCGGGATGTATTCAATCAGCCGCCCGAAGCGCGCGAGGCCGAACAGTACCAGAAATACGCCGGACATCAGGGTCGCTACCAGCAGACCCGAGAGCCCGAACTGCTGGGCGACAGGGTAGAGGATCACCACAAACGCGGCGGTCGGCCCGGAGACGCTGTAGCGCGAGCCGCCGCTCAGCGCAATCACGATCCCGGCGATGGCGGAGGTGTAAAGCCCGTACTGCGGCGGCACGCCGCTGCCGATAGCCAGCGCCATCGCGAGCGGAATGGCGATGATCCCGACGGTAATGCCCGCCAGCAGATCGCGGCTTAACCTGGAGAGCGTATATTTTTCACGCCAGCAGGCCTCCACCAGCGCGCGGAAAGGAAGAATTTGCGAGAGATACTGTGTGTTCACGATACGGCGTCCATGAGCCCATCATCTAAATCAATATATGATGATGGATTGATAAATCATACAAATAAAATAACGGAATAAAAAAACCCGCCGTAGCGGGTTTTTAAGCACAGTCCGATTAATGTTCGAACATGGCGGAGATAGATTCTTCGTTGCTGATACGACGAATCGCTTCGGCCAGCATACCGGAGAGGGTCAGGGTGCGCACGTTCGGCAGCGCCTTGATCTCTTCCGCCAGCGGGATGGTATCGCAGACGACCACTTCATCGATCACCGAGTTACGCAGGTTGTTAAGCGCGTTGCCGGAGAAGATCGGGTGGGTGGCATAGGCGAAAACGCGTTTCGCGCCGCGCTCTTTCAGCGCTTCCGCTGCTTTGCACAGGGTGCCGCCAGTGTCGATCATGTCGTCAACCAGTACACAGTCACGGCCTGCCACGTCACCGATGATGTGCATCACCTGAGAAACGTTGGCGCGCGGACGGCGCTTGTCGATGATCGCCATGTCGGTATCGTTGAGCAGTTTCGCGATGGCGCGGGCGCGCACCACGCCGCCGATGTCCGGAGAAACCACAATCGGGTTATCCAGGTTCTGCTGCAGCATATCTTCCAGCAGAATCGGGCTGCCGAATACGTTATCTACCGGCACATCGAAGAAGCCCTGAATCTGTTCTGCGTGCAGGTCCACAGTGAGAACGCGGTCAACCCCAACACTTGACAGGAAATCCGCCACCACTTTCGCGGTGATAGGCACACGCGCGGAACGCACGCGACGGTCCTGACGGGCATAGCCAAAGTAAGGGATAACGGCGGTAATACGACCTGCGGAAGCGCGGCGCAGGGCGTCGACCATAACAACCAGTTCCATCAGGTTGTCGTTGGTGGGGGCACAAGTGGACTGGATGATGAAAATATCACCACCGCGTACATTTTCATTGATTTGTACGCTGACTTCGCCGTCGCTAAAGCGACCGACAGCAGCGTCGCCGAGGGAAGTGTACAGGCGGTTGGCAATACGTTGTGCTAGTTCCGGGGTGGCGTTACCAGCAAAAAGCTTCATATCAGGCACGAGAAGAACCTCAGGCATGCGTCCAGTGGTGGATGGCGGCGCCGCAAAACGCGACAGGAAGCAGGTTCGCCATCCAGGCGGTGTATTTAAAGAGCATGGCGCAACGTCTGGAACAGGGGTGACGTTGTCACCAAAACTCAGTTTGCCCGGCGATGGCTTGCTGTAACGCAGAGTGGTTGACGCCTCGCGCAACAAAACCCTTCAGCCATTCCGGGGCTTTCTCAAGCACCCGGCGGGCCTCGGATTCGGTGTCAAATTCAGCAAACACACAAGCTCCGGTGCCGGTCAGGCGCGACGGCGCGTATTCTAACAGCCAGGAAAGCGCGGCATCAACCTCACGAAAACGTTTTCTTGCGATCTGCTCGCAATCGTTGCGAAATTCACATTTCAGCAACGTTTCCATTGACCGGACGGGCGTATCGCGCGTCAGCTCCGGATCGGTAAAAATCACCAGCGTCGGAATGCTCACGCCAGGGTGCGCCACCAGATACCATTTTTCCGGTGGCGAGGCCGGTGTGAGCTGCTCGCCAACGCCTTCGGCGAACGCCGCGCGACCCCGTACAAAGACCGGCACGTCTGCACCGAGGCGCATGCCAAGCGCGGCCAGTGCGTCTTCGCTAAGCCCGGTCTGCCAGAGATGATTCAGCGCCACCAGCACGGTCGCGGCATTTGACGAACCGCCGCCCAGCCCGCCGCCCATCGGCAGACGTTTCTCAACGCCGAGATCCGCACCCGCCCCGGTCGGCAGTCGTCCGGCTTCGCGGGCCGTTTCCATCAGCAGACGCGCAGCGCGCATAATCAGATTGTCTTCTTGCGCCACACCGTCGACGGGCGTCACGAGGCGCAACTGCCCGTCGCCGCGCGGCGCGATCAGCACCGTGTCGCCATAATCGAGAAACTGAAACAGCGTTTGCAGATTGTGGTAGCCGTCCTCACGACGGCCCGTGATATACAGGAAGAGATTAAGCTTCGCCGGAGAGGGCCAACGGGTCATTATTTAACAATCCAGTTATCCATTTTCAGCTTGATGCGCTGATCGCCTTCGCGCAGCTCCAGGTTCGACGGCATCGCCGGCTGGGTTTTAGTGTCGTAGCCGCCGTAAACCACTTTCCAGGTTTTGCCGTTCTGGGTGTAGTTCACTTCACGCAGGCGGTACTGGTCATCGAGCGAGTAGTCAGTCGCCTCGCCCGGCAGGCCGACAATCCACTGGCGCAGGCTGTTGAGTGGAATCGGCATGCCGGTCAGCTTGCCAATCATCTCTTCGGCGTCCGTCGCCTGATAGTGCTGGCCTTTGTTGTCCACCAGCTCCACCGCGCCCGGCTTCGCGTTCAGCTCAAGCTCGGTACTGCCGAGCGGGTTGGTGAGCAGCAGACGATAGTTCTCTTTGCCGGTCTGCTGCCAGAAAAAGCGCGCGTAGACTTTCTGCTGGTCGGAAAGATAGGCGAAGGCGCCGCGGGTCTGGAACTGGGCCAGGTTTTTCACCTGCTCCTGATGCTGTCGCCACTGGGGGGAGTCGGGGCTCTTGCCAGGGCCTTGCGGGGCATGGCTGACACAGGCGGTCAGCACCAGGCTCGCCAGCGGGGCGAGAGACCAAAAACGCACAGAAGAAATCGCCATAACAGGAACAAATCCTTGATGTTGATTGAGGTTATAACCCTTCATGCTAGCGTCCGGGGCTAAGGGCGTCTATGGTCAAGTTGTCTTAAATCATGAATCTGTCTATTACTCCAAAAGAGGCGGTTCTCTTTTATTGACCTTACGCATCCTGTATGATGCGCACAGCAAACCTTATCAACGCTGGTACTATTCCCGCTCCATGACTCTGTTAGCTCTCGGCATCAACCACAAAACGGCTCCTGTTTCGCTGCGAGAACGCGTGACGTTTTCGCCGGATTCGCTCGACCAGGCGCTGGAAAGCCTGCTGTCGCAGCCGATGGTGCAGGGCGGTGTGGTGCTCTCGACGTGCAACCGCACGGAGCTTTATCTGAGCGTTGAAGAGCAGGACAACCTGCACGATAAACTGGTCCGCTGGCTGTGCGACTACCACAAGCTTGATGAAGCGGAAGTGCGCGACAGCCTCTACTGGCACCACGATAACGACGCGGTCAGCCATCTGATGCGCGTCGCCAGCGGGCTGGATTCGCTGGTGCTCGGCGAGCCGCAGATTTTAGGCCAGGTGAAAAAAGCCTTCGCCGATTCCGGTCGCGGCCATGCCAACGCCAGCGAACTGGAGCGCATGTTCCAGAAATCCTTCTCGGTTGCCAAACGCGTGCGTACCGAAACCGACATCGGCGCGAGCGCCGTTTCGGTCGCGTTCGCCGCCTGTACGCTGGCGCGCCAGATTTTCGAATCGCTCTCGACAGTTACCGTGATGCTGGTCGGCGCCGGTGAAACCATTGAGCTGGCGGCGCGTCACTTGCGCGAGCACAACGTCCAGAAGATGATCATCGCCAACCGCACCCGCGAGCGCGCTCAGCGCCTGGCGGATGAAGTCGGCGCGGAAGTCATCGGGCTTGGCGATATCGACGAACGTTTAAAAGACGCGGATATCATTATCAGCTCCACCGCGAGCCCGCTGCCGATTATCGGCAAAGGGATGATGGAGCGCGCGCTGAAGGCCCGCCGCAACCAGCCGATGCTGCTGGTGGATATCGCGGTGCCGCGCGACGTCGAGCCGGAAGTCGGCAAACTCGCCAACGCCTATCTCTACAGCGTCGACGATCTCCAGAGCATCATCCAGCACAACATGGCGCAGCGTAAAGCGGCGGCGGTGCAGGCGGAGTCTATCGTCGAGCAGGAAGCCCACGAATTTATGGCCTGGCTGCGCGCCCAGAGCGTCAGCGAGACTATCCGTGAATACCGCGCGCAGGCCGACCAGGTGCGCGAAGAGCTCACCAGCAAGGCGCTGGCCTCGCTGCGCGCCGGTGGCGACGCCGAAGCCATTATGCAGGATCTGGCGCGCCGGCTGACCAATCGCCTGATCCACACCCCAACCAAATCTCTTCAGCAGGCTGCCCGTGACGGGGATGATGAACGCCTGCATATTCTGCGCAACAGCCTCGGGCTGGAGTAGCACAACACAATTCTAATTACAGGGTGATCTACCGCCTATGAAGCCTTCTATCGTTGCCAAACTGGAAGCCTTGCAGGAGCGTCATGAAGAAGTTCAGGCTCTGCTGGGCGATGCGGGTACGCTCGCCGATCAGGAGCGTTTTCGCGCTCTGTCGCGCGAATATGCCCAGCTGAGCGACGTTTCGCGCTGTTTCCTTGAATGGCGCCAGGTGCAGGAAGACATGGAAACCGCGCGTCTGATGTTAAGCGACCCGGAAATGCGCGATATGGCGCAGGATGAGCTGCTGGAAGCCAAAACGAAAAGCGAAGCGCTGGAGCAGGAGCTTCAGCTGCTGCTGCTGCCCAAAGATCCCGACGACGAGCGCAACGCCTTTGTTGAAGTGCGTGCGGGCACCGGCGGCGATGAAGCCGCGCTGTTCGCAGGCGATCTCTTTCGCATGTACAGCCGCTACGCGGAATCGCGTCGCTGGCGTGTGGAGATCATGAGCGCCAGCGATGGCGAGCATGGCGGCTACAAAGAAGTGATCGCTAAAATCAGCGGCGAGGGCGTTTACGGACGACTCAAGTTTGAGTCCGGCGGTCATCGCGTGCAGCGCGTGCCGGCCACCGAATCCCAGGGCCGTATTCACACCTCCGCGTGCACCGTGGCGGTGATGCCGGAGCTGCCGGAAGCGGAGCTGCCGGATATCAACCCGGCGGATCTGCGTATCGACACCTTCCGCTCCTCCGGCGCGGGCGGTCAGCACGTTAACACCACCGACTCGGCTATCCGCATCACCCACCTGCCGACCGGCATTGTGGTGGAGTGCCAGGACGAACGCTCGCAGCACAAAAACAAAGCCAAAGCGCTGGCGGTGCTGGGTGCGCGCATCCACGCCGCCGAAACGGCAAAACGCCAGCAGGCGGAAGCCTCGACGCGTCGCAACCTGCTGGGCAGCGGCGATCGCTCGGACCGCAACCGCACGTACAACTTCCCGCAGGGCCGCGTGACCGATCACCGCATCAACCTGACGCTCTACCGTCTTGACGAGGTGATGGAAGGCAAACTGGACGCGCTCATTGAGCCGATTATCCAGGAACATCAGGCGGATCAGCTGGCGGCGCTGGCCGAGCAGGAGTGATGGAGTATCAGCAGTGGCTGAAACAGGCCATCCACCGCCTCACTGACAGCGAATCGCCGCGCCGCGACGCGGAAATCCTGCTGGGTTTTGTAACCGGCAGGACGCGCACGTTTATCCTCGCTTTTGGCGAAACCGCGCTGGCTGACGATGAGCTCACGCGGCTCGATGCCCTCCTGGCGCGCCGCGTCCAGGGCGAGCCGGTGGCGTATCTGACCGGCCAGCGCGAATTCTGGTCGTTGCCGCTGGAGGTCTCTGCGGCAACGCTTATCCCCCGTCCCGATACCGAATGTCTGGTGGAGCAGGCGCTGGCGCGTCTGCCCGCCGCGCCGTGCCGTATTCTCGACCTTGGCACCGGCACCGGCGCGATTGCGCTGGCGCTCGCCTGCGAGCGGCCCGACTGTCAGGTGACGGCGCTGGAGGTTATCCCCGAGGCCGTTGAGCTTGCCAGATGCAACGCGCAGCGCCTTGGCATCGACAACGTCACTGTTTTGCAAAGTCACTGGTTCAGCGCACTGACGGACGCGCGTTTTTCCCTTATTGTCAGCAATCCTCCGTACATCGACGGCGACGATCCTCATCTGACGCAGGGCGACGTGCGGTTTGAGCCGAAAAGCGCGCTGGTGGCGCCAAACGCAGGGCTTGCCGACCTCGACGCCATCATTACCGGGGCGCGCCGTTTTCTTGAAAACGACGGGTGGTTACTGGTAGAACATGGCTGGCGACAGGGCGGGGCGGTGCGTGAGCTTTTCACGCGCGCGGGCTATCACGGCGTCGAAACCTGCCGCGACTATGGCGGCAACGAGCGTCTGACGCTGGGACAATATCGCAACACACAGGAGTAGGGCAGCATGGCCGCTTACTTTGCAGTAAAACATTTACATCTTCTGACGGTGGCTATCTCCATCAGTCTCTTTATTCTGCGCTACTGGTGGCAGTACCGCGGCTCGGCGATGTCGGGCAAGCGCTGGGTGCGCATCGTGCCGCATGTCAACGACACCGTGCTGCTCGGCAGCGGCGTCGCGCTGGTGCTCATCACCCATTTTTATCCGTTCACCCCGCAGGGCGCGTGGCTGACTGAAAAACTCTTTGGCGTTATCATCTACATCGTTTTAGGCTTTATCGCGCTCGGGCGTCGCCCGCGCAGCCAGCAGGTTCGCTGGGTAGCGTTCCTGCTTGGGCTGGTGGTGCTCTACATCATCGTGAAACTCGCCACCACCAAAATACCGCTATTGGGGTTGATATGAAGTCGTTGGCCGATTTCCAGTTTAACAACGCGCCGCTCTGTGACGGCATGATTCTGGTTTCACAGCATATCCGTGACGATTTTTCGGCGCAGGATGTTTATGACCAGCTGGAGAGCCTGGTGCGCCTGGCCCGCGAAGAGATTTCTCAGGGGTCGCATCAGGACTCGCAGCTTGAACGCCTTCTCGAGCTTTTCTACGGCGAATGGGGCTTTAGCGACGCGCGTGGCGTGTATCGTCTCTCTGACGCGCTGTGGCTTGATAAGGTGCTGAAAAACCGCCAGGGCAGCGCGGTTTCGCTTGGCGCTATCCTGCTGTGGATAGCAGACCGCCTCGATATTCCGCTGATGCCGGTGATTTTCCCGACCCAGCTTATCCTGCGCGCCGACTGGATGGATGGCGAAATGTGGCTCATCAATCCGTTTAACGGCGAGACGCTTGATGAACACACGCTCGAAGTGTGGCTCAAGGGCAACATCAGCCCGGTGGCCGAGCTGTACATGGATGACCTTGAAGAGTCCGAACATATTCTGGTTATCCGCAAGCTCCTCGACACGCTGAAATCCGCGCTGATGGAAGAGCGGCAGATGGAACTCGCCCTGCGCGCCAGCGAAGCGCTGCTGGAGTTTAATCCGGAAGATCCGTATGAGATCCGCGACCGCGGGCTGATTTACGCCCAGCTCGACTGCGAGCACGTGGCGCTCAATGATTTAAGCTATTTTGTAGAGCAGTGCCCCGAAGATCCGATAAGCGAGATGATTCGGGCGCAGATTAACTCGATTTCGCACAAGCAGATTACCCTGCACTAAGCGGCGGCAGTGTACCGATTTACACAGGATAAAGGCGATAATATGACACAAAAAGTGGTTAGCATTGGCGACATCAACGTAGCGAACGACTTGCCGTTCGTGCTGTTTGGCGGGATGAACGTGCTGGAATCGCGCGATCTGGCGATGCGCATCTGCGAGCATTACGTTACCGTGACCCAGAAGCTCGGCATTCCTTACGTCTTCAAAGCCTCTTTTGATAAAGCCAACCGCTCCTCGATTCACTCCTACCGTGGTCCGGGCCTGGAAGAAGGCATGAAAATCTTCCAGGAGCTGAAACAGACCTTTGGCGTGAAAATCATCACCGACGTGCACACCGCCGAGCAGGCGCAGCCGGTCGCCGATGTGGTGGACGTTATCCAGCTGCCGGCGTTCCTGGCTCGCCAGACCGATCTCGTCGAAGCGATGGCGAAAACCGGCGCCGTCATTAACGTTAAAAAACCGCAGTTCATCAGCCCCGGCCAGATGGGCAACATCGTCGACAAATTCAAAGAGGGCGGCAACGAGCAGGTTATCCTGTGCGATCGCGGCACCAATTTTGGTTACGACAACCTGGTGGTCGACATGCTCGGCTTTGGCGTAATGAAAAAAGTGTCCGGCAACGCTCCGGTGATTTTTGACGTGACCCACGCGCTGCAGTGCCGCGACCCGTTCGGCGCCGCGTCCAGCGGTCGTCGCGCCCAGGTGACGGAGCTTGCCCGCGCCGGTATGGCGACCGGCATCGCCGGTCTCTTTATTGAAGCGCACCCGGACCCGGAAAACGCAAAATGCGACGGCCCGTCCGCGCTGCCGCTCGCGAAGCTGGAAGCGTTCCTCACGCAGATCAAAGCCATCGACGATCTGGTGAAAAGCTTCCCGGAACTCGACACCGAGCAATAACCCGCCCGGTCGTAAGTCGTAAAAAGAAAACCCCGCTCCGGCGGGGTTTTTTTATTGGCGTTTCGCCGTTGGGCCGATGAATGCATCGTGGTGGGTACGCTGCGCTTACCCACTCTACGCCATGATACAACGCGGCATTACCTTGTAGAGCGGGTAAGCCTGCGCACCCGCCATCCCGCCGCGCCGCGCCGCCTCAACCCTACGCGAATATCGTCATCAGATAGGCTGCGAACAGCGCCAGATGCGCGCTGCCGTTAAGCACATTAGTGCGTCCGGTCGAGAACGAAATCTGGCACAGCATTAACGCCGCCAGCATCACTACCATTTCCGGCGCGCCGAGGGCGAAATGCAAATCGTTGCCGGTCAGGATGGCGATAATCGTCACCGTCGGCACCGTCAGGGAAATCGTCGCCAGCACCGAACCGAAAAACAGATTCATCGCGCGCTGGACCTGGTTATTAAGCACCGCTTTCAGCGCGCCCAGCCCTTCCGGCGAGAGGATTAACAGCGCCACCAGGAAGCCGGTGAACGAGACCGGCGCGTTCAGGTGGCTCAGCAGCCCTTCCAGCGGGTGGGCGTTCATCTTGGTCACGGCAATTACCGCAATCAGATGTACTACCAGCCAGGCGGCGTGCCACAGGCTACTGTGCGCCGACGGTTTGCCGTGATGCGGATCGTCGTCGTCGCTTTCATCTTCATGCTCATAAACAAACAGACTCTGGTGCGTTTTGGTCTGGATCAGCAGGAAAACGCCGTACATCGCTGCCGAAATCATCGCCACCAGCAGCGACTGCCCGGTCGTGAAATTGCCGCCCGGCAGGGCCATCGGGAACACCAGCACAATGACCGCCAGCGGGAAAAGGGCTATCAGATACTGCTTAATGCCAAACAGATTCACGTACTGGGTCGCAAACTTGCGCCCGCCCAGCAGCAGCGCCACACCTACCAGACCGCCGCTGACAATCATAATGATGGAATAGAGCGTGTCGCGCATCAGCGTCGGGGCAGCGTCGCCGGTCGCCATCAGCGCGGAGATAAGACTGACTTCCAGAATCACAACCGACAGGCTCAAAATCAGCGAACCGTAAGGCTCGCCAAGGCGATGCGCAAGCACATCCGCGTGGCGCACCACGCTAAACGCGCTGCTGAGAATTCCCACCAGCGCCAGCACGTTAATGCCGATAATCACTGGCAGCGACTGGCTCGATCCCCAGAACGCCAGCACCGCCAGCGCAACGACCGGGAAAATGAGAGAAGTCTCCTTATGGCGGGTTTTCACCGCCTCATGGCTGTTTTTGGTCACGTTATTTCTCCAGAGAAGCAGGTCATTATCATTATAGTGAGGGGTGGTGCTGTACGTAAAAGTACCAAAAAACGCGTTGTCACGACCGCTTATTTACGGTTTTTTACGGCTTGCGTTTAGCTTTGCGTTAAATTCGATAAAAAAAGCAATTATGTTGAGAATTCATCGAGCAAACAGGCCATTGCAAAACGCAGCGGTGCGCCTTACTCAATGACTGGCGCCCACGCGTAACCTGATCCACACTAAGATTTCCACCCAAAAGAGGAGCGCCGCTATGCCTTATTCATCAAAAACCGATTTACCCGACAACGTGCGTAACGTGCTGCCCGCGCACGCGCAGGACATCTACAAAGAAGCCTTTAACAGCGCATGGGATCAATATAAAGACGAAGAGGACCGGCGCGGCGACGCCAGCCGGGAAGAAACCGCGCATCGCGTTGCGTGGGCGGCCGTCAAACATGAGTACGAAAAGGGCGATGACGATAAATGGCATAAGAAAAAGTAATGCCTGGTTAATCGCCTGATTCCCCTCCATCTTTGCCTTTATACCCGCACGTGCTGTGTGGAAAGATAAGTTTTTTATGGGTTGGAAAAGCCGCTGCGGTCTTGTCAGCGGCACGTTAATCCCCTATCGTCACCACGTAATTGCTTTCTGATTGAGCGATAAAAATAGCCGGAAGGCGCTTAAAATCGCAGGGAAGCAGCAGTGGTGGAGGTGGAAGGTGTTAACACGTGATTTCTTAATGACAGCAGACTGTAAGACGGCTTTTGGAGCCATTGAGGAATCGTTACTGTGGACGCCAGAGCAGCGAGCGGCGTCACTGGCCGCCACGCTCGCCTGTCGTCCCGAAAACGAATCGGTCTGGATTTTTGGTTACGGGTCCCTGATGTGGAACCCGGCAATGGTTTTTGAAGAACGCTGCGCCGCCACGCTTAACGGCTGGCACCGCGCGTTCTGCCTGCGGCTGACCGCCGGGCGCGGCAGCGCCTGTCAGCCAGGGCGCATGCTGGCGCTCAAAGAGGGCGGCATGACCACGGGCGTGGCGTATCGTCTGCCCGAGGCAGATCTTGAAACCGAGCTCTCTCTGCTCTGGAAGCGCGAGATGATCACCGGGTGCTATCTGCCGGGCTGGTGTAAGCTTACGCTCAACGATGGCCGCACCGTGCACGCGCTGGTCTTTATCATGGACCCGAGCCATCCGCTGTATGAAGCGGACACCCGGCCTGCGACCATCGCCCCGCTCATCGCCCGCGCCAGCGGCCCGCTTGGCACCAACGCGCAATATCTCTTCTCGCTGGAGCAGGAGCTGAAAAAACTGGGGATGTGCGAAGCGTCGCTGGATGAACTGGCGTGTGAAGTACGCGCCTGTCAGGCGCGCGACGACGGGGAAAGCGGCGAACTGCAACCGGGGTTCGCGTAAGCGTCGTAAAGCGTTTCTAAAAACCCCGGCTGACGCCGGGGCAAAATATCAGGCAGGAACGTAGCTGATGGAGTGTTCCAGCGTCTGGCTGTGACTGTCGATAAGCACATCCCAGACGCCGCTGTAAGGTACGCTGATATACGCGCTGTTGCGGTTCTGGACGCTTAAAATATCCGCCCCGACACGCGCTAAGCGCTCGCCTGCGCTCATTAAATGAATATGGCAATTCGCCGAGCAGCGCACCACCACCGTATCCCCGCCAAACAACTTCAGGCTTGCTTTTACCCGCGCCATTTTTAACCCCTCTGTCAATGATAAAACCCGACTGGACAGCCCTTCGAATGTGAGGCTGTTCACAAAACACTCCGGGAATAACACCAAAGAGGGGGGCGCTGAACGCTGATTTTGATCAAAAAAGGCGGCCTCGCCGCCATATTCATCACATTGTGCGTTAAAGGGGCGGACAGGCGCGCGGAAAATGCCCGAATGCGCGCCTGCGCCTGATTAAATGCGGAAATGACCGGCCGTCTGGGCAAGTTCGCCCGCCTGACCCTGCAACGCGCCCGCGGCGGCGGCGGACTGCACCACCAGCTCGGCGTTCTGCTGCACCATCTGATCAAGCTGGATAACCGCGTGGTTTATCTCCTGAATGCCTTTCATCTGCTCGCTGGTGGCGACCGTGATTTCACGCATAATGCCGGAAACATTGCCGATGCTGCTGACAATCTCCTCCATCGATTCCCCCGCAAGGCGCACATAGCGCGAGCCGGTCGCGACGCTTTCGGTCGTCGAATCGATAAGCGATTTGATCTCTTTCGCGGCCTGAGCGCTGCGGCTGGCGAGGTTTCGCACTTCGCCTGCCACCACCGCGAAGCCGCGGCCCTGTTCGCCTGCGCGCGCTGCTTCCACCGAGGCGTTAAGCGCCAGAATGTTGGTCTGGAAGGCGATGCCATCGATAACGCTCGTGATATCGCCAATCTTCGCCGAGGCGGTTTCAATCAGCTGCATCGTTGAAATGGCTTTCGACACCACTTCGCCGCCGCGCGAGGCGGCATCCGTCGCGCTCTGCGCCTGGCTGTTGGCCTGGGCGGCCGCATCCGTGGAGTTCGCCACCGACGCGGTTATCTCTTCCACCGCGCTTGCTGTTTCTCGCAGGCTGGAGGCGGCCTGTTCGGTGCGCCCGGAGAGATCCTGGTTACCCGCGGCGATTTCATTGGCCGCCACTTTCACCGAGGCGCTGGCGTCGCGCAACTGGCCCATCACGCCCGCGAGCTTGTCGCAGAAGGCGTTAAAGGCGTGGGCAATCTGCGCCACTTCGTCGCGACCGTTTTCCGGCAGACGCTGCGACAGATCGTTGGTGCCGCTGCTGATAGCCACCAGCGCGTCGCGGATCATCCACAAGCGTTTCAGCAGTTTCGTCACCAGGAAATGCATCAGCGCGCCGGTAATCAGTAACAGCACCAGCACGGAAATCGCGGAGGTGCTCAGCAGCGCGCGCATACCGGAGGTCGCGTCGTCTTCATCGAGCGCCACGACCAGATACCACTGGGTGCCCGGCACCGGCGTCGCCAGCAGCGCTTTGGCCGCCCCGTTGATCTCGCCGTCCACCGCCGTGTCGCTGGCTTTCAGTGCGCTGAACGCCACGCCCGATACCGCTTTATCAAAGGGTTTGGAGGTCAGCGCCGGATCTTTCGCCGCGATAAGCGTGCCGTCTTCATTCACCAGCAGGCCGCTGCTGTTATCGGTAGGGTGAATACTGCGCACGTTGGCAATCACGCTGTCCATAGAGAGGTCGCCCGCGACCACCGCCGCGATAGCGCCGTTTTGCTTCACCGGCACCGCGAACGTCACCACCAGCTTGCCGGTGCCCGCATCCACGTAAGGCGCGGTCACGACAGGCGCGTCGGCTTTCACCGCCTGCTGATACCACGGGCGAATGGTCGGATCGTAATCCGCCGGCACGCCTTCCGGGTTCGAGAACTTCGCGGTTTTGGTGGCGTACCCGGCGTAGACGTTCATAAAGCCGCCAGCTTTCGCCATCTGCGTGAAGACCGGCACGGGGTCGGATCCCAGCGCGACGGTATCGAGCGAGCGGATCATGGCGGTTTTGCTGTTCACCCAGTCGGCGATAGCCAGGTTATGGCTGGCGCTGGTGCTTTTCAGGGTATTCAGGCTCGCCTGCTGGTTATCCAGCCGGGTGACCTGATAGTTCATGATGGTGTTGAGTAACAGCGCGCCGACCAGGCAGCCTGCGGTGGCTGCGATGATGCGCGCGCGAATCGACGTTAACATAGGCATTTACCCTGCTGTGTGTTGTATGAGTGTTGTGTGTTGGGACGGGTTGTTGTTATGGGTTTTAAGGTAAATATCGGCACACACGGCGGGGACTTGATGGATAGCGCAGGCGAATAAGTAAATATTATTACGCCTGCGTGAATATCAGAAGGTCAGAACTTTATCGGCCTCAAGCGTCCACTGGGCCAGTTCCACCAGCGTGCCGATTTCCACGCCTTCGACCAGCGGCAGGGCGCTCACGCCGCGCCCGTCGGCGCAGGTTTTGCAAAGCTTCACCGGCACGTTCTGCGCGGTGAGGATCTCCAGCATCTGCTGAATGTTATAGCCTTCGGCGGGGTTCTGCCCGCGCAGCCCGGCGGTCACGGCGTCGGACATTAAAAACAGCTTCAGCACAGGCGCCTGCGGCTGTTCGCGCAGCGCGATAGCCAGCCGCAGGCTGTTAAACAGGGATTCGCTGCCGTAGGCCGCGCCGTTGGCGATAATCACGATCTTTTGCATCCGTAACTCCTTTGCCATAAAGGCACAGTTATTGCTTGATTCCTGTAAAGGCGATAACAGGAGAGTGAGCGATGGCAACACCGTCCAGACCGGCGCAAGACGCGCAGGCGTGGTTTCGTTTCGCCCGTGAACGAGCGCGCAGCCAGCTGGAGGCGTGGTTAAGCGTGGGCGAATGGGCAAGCCAGATAAGCCATCTGGTGCATATGCTACAGCGCGAGCGCGGCGCGTCCAACATCTGGCTCTGCTCGGGCGGACAGCTCTTCGCGCGCGAGCACCGATTTTGCGTCGCGCAAACCGACCAGCGCGTGGCGGCGTTTCGTGAAACACCGCCGCCGCTCGCCGCATCGGGCAGCCTGCTTGCCTGGCGAATGGCCTGCGCGCTCTGGCAGCTTGAGCAGTTGCCTGTGCTTCGCGCGCGGATCCTGGCGCGCGAGATCGAGCCCCTGGAGGCGATGGAAAGCTTTAACCAGACGATTCGTCATCTGCTGAATCTGGTGCCGGAGGCGAGCGAAAGCGTCGATGAGGCGTCGCTCGCCCGCGCGCTGACTGCGCTGTACAGCTTTATGCAGGGTAAAGAGCTGGCAGGCCAGGAGCGTGCGGTCGGTGCTATCGGTTTTACGCAGGGCGCGTTCAGCGAACCGCTGCGCCAGTTACTCGCCGATCGTATCGACGGTCAGCAGCGCTGTTTTGAGACTTTTTTAGCGCTGGCGGCGGCGGAGATCCGCGAAGGTTACTGGCGTCACGGCGAGGCGGGCCTGGAGCTGGAGCAATTACGTCGACTCGCCTGCACCCGTCTGCCTGCGGATAACGACAACGGCGCACGGGCGGTGCGCTGGTTTTCGCTGCAAACCACGCGGCTCGACGCGCTGCGTGAAACCGAAGAGGCGCTTATCGCCGCACTGCTGGCTGAGGCGCGCAGGCTGCTGGCCGAGGAAAACAGCGGCGAATCGCCACAGACGCTGCTCGCCAGGCGTGCAAGCCAGCAAAGCGAGCAGGACGCCCCGGCGCTGGAGCGGCACCTGTTACCGCTGGTGCGCCAGCAGGCCCGCGAGGTGGAGTCGCTGACGCGCCAGCTCGCGTCGTTACAGACAAGCCTTGAGGAGCGCAAGCTTATCGAGCGTGCCAAAAGTTTACTGATAACCCATCAGCAGCTCAGCGAAGAGCAGGCGTGGCATCAGCTGCGCAGGCTCGCGATGGACCAGAATAAGCGGATGGTGGACATCGCCGAAGCGATGCTGGCGGTCGCCCGGCTCTGGCCGGTTACCCCAAAGGAGTAGCTGCACAGCAACCGGGCATGTTATGCATGGTTATGGGGCAGGGATGGAGCGGTGTTTACCCGCCAGGATGCGTCAGGCACGCCTTTTGTAGGGTGGGTAAGCGAAGCGCACCCACCGTTTTGATGGCGGGAGCCGTGGCGGGTTGTAGGGTGGGTAAGCGAAGCGCACCCACCGCCCGGTTTCGGGGCCGCGTTGACGGGAAATATGCAACGGCGGTGAAATCGTTCCGTTCGCCATCACGCTGCGCTTATATGTGCCTCTTCCTCAAGCGAACGTGCAAAGGGGGCTCGCCGCCGCCCCCTTTGCAATCCCGGCTCCCGGCAGAAAATCGCCCCTTCGGGGAAGCCTCGCCTTATTCCCTCCGGCCACGGGTCGGGCATGACAATACATCCCTGTATTGTCATGCCCTCGCACCGGGTCCCTCCGGTGCGTCCCGGCCTGCGGCGAAACGGCGCGGCCGATTTTTTTAAGCCGGAGCAAAACCCCCCACATTGACGCCGTGACGTACGATTACCCAACATGCCACCCCTTAAACCTGGCACACCCCTTGCTTAATTCTTTCTGACAAACATTTTCGGCGGCTCGCCAACGGCGGCGGGCTAACCGGAAGGATAAAGGCGTCCTGCAATGTCTTCGGACATTGGCGGACGCCTTTTTTATTTTCAGGAGCAGCCATGAGCGATTCATCTTTTTCTCTTTCACGCCGTCGCCTGTTACAGGCCGGGGCGGCGCTTGGCGGCGCGATGCTGTTGCCGGGGCTGATGGGCAGCGTCTGGGCCGCAGGCACGGACAAACCCGAGCTCGACACCGTGCGCGTCGGCTTTATCCCGCTGACCGACTGCGCGCCGGTGGTAATGGCCGCGCTGAAAGGCTTCGATCAAAAATATGGCATCCGCATCGTGCCGAGCAAAGAGGCGAGCTGGGCGGCGGTGCGCGACAAACTGGTCTCCGGCGAGCTCGATGCCGCGCACGCGCTCTACGGCCTTCTCTACGGGCTGGAGCTTGGCATCGCCGGGAAAGCGCAGCCGATGGCGACCCTGCTGACGCTCAACCAGAACGGCCAGGCGATTTCGCTCAGCGCCGAACTGCTCAATAACGGCATCACCACGCCCGAGGCGCTGAAAAAGCTTATCGCGGCAAGCGCGCCTGGCACTTACACCTTCGCTCATACCTTCCCGACCGGCACCCACGCCATGTGGCTTTACTACTGGCTGGCGGCGGCGGGTATCCACCCGTTCAATGATGTGCGCACCGTGGTGGTGCCGCCGCCGCAGATGGTGATGAACATGCGCATCGGCAACATGGTCGGCTTTTGCGTCGGCGAGCCGTGGAACGCGCGCGCGATCAACGACCGCATCGGTTTTACCGCCGCCACCTCGCAGAGCATCTTCCCTGATCACCCCGAAAAAGTGCTCGGCACCCGCCGCCAGTGGGTGGAGCAGAACCCGCATACCGCCCGCGCGCTCACCGCCGCCGTGCTGGAGGCCGCCCGCTGGATAGACGCCTCGGATGATAACCGGCGCGAAACCGCGCAGGTGCTGGCGAAACGCGCGTACCTCAACACCAAAGCGCAATACCTCACGCCGCGCATGCTTGGGGAGTACGACGACGGCGCCGGAAAGCGCTGGAAGGACGACCACGGCATGCGCTTTTTCCGCGACGGCGAGGTGAGCTACCCGTGGCACTCCGACGGCATGTGGTTCTTAACCCAGTTCCGCCGCTGGGGATTGCTGAAAACCGACCCGGATTATGCGGCCATCGCCGCGCGCATTAACCGCACCGACATCTATCAACAGGCCGCAGACGCGGTGGGCGGCGTCGCGCTGCCCGGCACGCCGCTGCGCACCAGCCGTCTGATGGACGGCAGTCTCTGGGACGGGCGCGATCCCGCCGCGTATGCCGCCCGTTTTGCCATGCAACGTTAAGGGGGAACCATGAAAGAACTCAAACAGACCGTGAGCGCGCCGCAGGCGCAGCCCGGTGGTGAAGTGATTGTGATGCCGCGCGCGGTGGTGCGTAAACGCCGCACGCCGCGGGTCGCCCGGCTCAACGCCATCGCAGGCCATGTCGTGCCCGCATTGCTCGGTCTCGGGCTGCTGGTCATCGCCTGGCAAATCGCGGCCATCAATACCACAGGCTTTCCGACTCCGCTCAGCACGCTTGACTCGGCGCTGACGCTGTTTGCCGACCCGTTCTACAACGAAGGGCCGAACGATCAGGGCATCGGCTGGAACGTGCTGGCCTCGCTCAGTCGCGTGGCGGTGGGCTTTGGTCTCGCGGCGCTGGTGGGGATTCCGCTCGGCTTTCTGATTGGCCGCTTTACGTTTCTTGGCCGTATGTTCAACCCTCTCATCGCGCTGCTGCGCCCGGTAAGTCCGCTCGCCTGGCTGCCCATCGGCCTGCTGCTGTTTCAGAAGGCCGAGCCCGCCTCCAGCTGGACCATTTTCATCTGCTCTATCTGGCCGATGGTCATCAACACCGCTGAAGGGGTGAAACGCATCCCGGAGGATTACCTCAACGTGGCGCGCGTCTTACAGCTCTCTGAATGGACCGTGATGCGCCGCATTCTCTTTCCGGCGGTGCTGCCTGCGGTGCTCACCGGCGTGCGGCTCTCCATCGGCATCGCCTGGCTTGTGATTGTCGCGGCGGAAATGCTCACCGGCGGCCTCGGCATCGGCTTTTGGATCTGGAACGAGTGGAACAACCTCAACGTGGAAAACATTCTCATCGCCATCGTCATCATCGGCGTGGTGGGGCTTTTGCTGGAGCAGGGGCTGATGTTTATCGCCCGGCGGTTCAGCTGGCAGGACAAATAAGGAGCGAACATGAAACCCGTTATTCAGGTACAGAACGTCAGTCAGCGCTTCAACACCGCCAGCGGCGAATTTCTGGCGCTGCAAAACGTCAGCTTTGACATTAACGCGGGCGAAACCGTGAGCCTTATCGGCCACTCCGGCTGCGGTAAATCGACGCTGCTTAATCTTATCGCGGGCATCACGCTGCCGAGCGAAGGCGGGCTCTTGTGCGACAACCGCGAAATCGCCGGCCCCGGACCCGAGCGCGCCGTGGTGTTTCAGAATCACTCGCTGCTGCCCTGGCTGACCTGCTTCGACAACGTCGCGCTGGCGGTGGATCAGGTCTTTCGCAAAACCATGAATAAAGCGCAGCGCCGGGAGTGGATCGTGCACAACCTGGAGCGGGTGCAGATGGGCCATGCGCTTAACAAACGGCCCGGCGAAATTTCCGGCGGCATGAAGCAGCGCGTCGGCATCGCCCGGGCGCTGGCGATGGAGCCGAAAGTGCTGCTGATGGATGAGCCCTTCGGCGCTCTGGACGCGCTGACCCGCGCGCACCTTCAGGATGCCGTCATGCATATCCAGCAGGAACTTAATACCACCATTGTGCTGATCACCCACGACGTCGACGAGGCGGTGCTGCTCTCCGACCGCGTGCTGATGATGACCAACGGCCCGGCGGCCACGGTCGGCGACGTGCTGGAGGTGAGTCTGCCGCGCCCGCGCAACCGGGTCACGCTTGCCGACGACAGCCGCTACCACCAGATGCGCCAGCAGATCCTCCATTTCCTCTACGAAAAACAGCCGAAGGCGGCGTAAGGAGCGGCGATGGCGCAACGACTGGTGATTATCGGCAACGGCATGGCGGCGGTGCGTCTGGTGGAGCAACTGCTGGCGCGCGCGCCGGAGCGCTTCGCCATCACGCTTATCGGCGAAGAGCCGGCTGTGCCCTATAACCGCATATTGCTCTCGCCGGTGCTGGGCGGCGAAAAGCCTGCCGAACAGACGCAGCTCCACGACGCGTTGTGGTATCAGCGTTACGGTGTCACGTTACTGACCGGCGAGCGGGCGGTGGCGGTGAGTCTGACCGCGCGCACCGTCACCACGACGGCCCGCACGCTGCACTGGGATGAACTGGTGTTCGCCACCGGCTCAACGCCGTTTTTGCCGCCCGTTGAGGGCGGCGCGCTTGCGCATGTTCACGCCTTTCGCACGCTGGCGGATGTCGAAGCCATTCTCGCGACGCCCGGCCCCGCCGTGGTGCTGGGCGGAGGGCTGCTCGGCGTCGAGGCCGCGGCGGCGCTGGCGCGTCACGGCGCGGACGTCACGCTGGTACACCGCCACCCGTGGCTGATGGAGCAGCAGCTGGACGCGCAGGCGGGCGAATGGCTCGCGCAAAGCCTTCGCGCGCGCGGGATCCGCGTGGTCACCGGCAGCGGCATCGCCCGCATTACGCAAGGTAACGTCACGCTCGCCGACGGCGAAACCATAGCGGCCGGGCGGGTGGTGATGGCGACGGGCGTGCGTCCGGCCATCGGACTGGCGCAGGCCGCCGGGCTGCGCTGCGCGCGTGGAATTGTAGTGGATGACGCGCTGCGCGCCTCGCACCCGCAGGTGAGCGCGGTAGGCGAATGCAGCGAAATCAACGGGCAGACCTGGGGGCTGGTGGCGCCTGGTCTGCAACAGGCGGACGTGCTGGCCGCGAGGCTCTGCGGGGAGACGGCGCGCTTTGCTTATGAGGAGCGCGGCACGCGCCTCAAGGTGACCGGCATCGCGGTATTCAGCGCAGGCGTGGTCGACCCCGGCCCACAGGCGCAGACGCTGATAAGCCTCGACCCCATCGCCCGGCACTACCGCCGCCTGATTATCGAGGACGGCAGGCTCACCGGCGTGCTGCTGTATGGCGATACCGACAGCGCAGGCGCGCTGATGACTCACTTCGGGCAGCCGCTGCGCGCAGGCGTCGGGCTGCTGTTTGATGAACCCCATGAATCGCAGCCCGCGGCTGCAGGATGTGAAACGATGACGAAACAAACTCTGGTGGTCGTGGGCCACGGCATGGTTGGACACCACTTTCTTGAGCAGTGCGTAAACGCCGGGCTGCAGGAGCGTTTTCATATCGTTGTCTTCGGCGAAGAGCGCCACCCGGCCTACGATCGCGTGCATCTCTCGGAGTATTTCGCCGGACGCAGCGCGCAGTCGCTCTCGATGGTGCAGGGCGATTTCTTCGCGCAGACCGGCATTGAGCTGCGTACCGGCTGCCAGATTGTCGCCATTGACCGCGCCCGACAGACCGTGCGCGACGCGCAGGGCCATGAAACGCATTTCGACAAACTGGTGCTCGCCACCGGCTCCTGGCCGTTTGTGCCGCCGGTGCCGGGGCGCGACCTGCCGGGCTGCTTCGTCTACCGCACGCTTGACGATCTGGACGCCATCCGCGAGCGCGCGCAGCATGCCACGCGCGGCGTGGTGGTCGGCGGCGGGCTACTGGGGCTGGAGGCGGCGAACGCGCTCAAACAGCTGGGGCTGAAAACGCATGTGGTCGAGTTCGCACCCGGGCTGATGGCGGTACAGCTCGACGCGCCGGGGGCGGCGATGCTGCGTGAGAAAATCGAGGCGCTGGACGTCAGCGTGCATACCAGCAAATCCACCACCGCGATTGTGGAAGAGGAGGGCGGCCTGACCCTGCAGTTTGCCGACGGCGACCGCCTGCATACCGACCTGATTGTTTTTTCGGCAGGCATCCGCCCGCAGGACATGCTGGCGAAAGCCGCCGGGCTCACCACGGGCGAGCGCGGCGGCATTGTGATTAATGACCAGTGCCAGACCAGTGATGAGCATATTTTCGCCATCGGCGAATGCGCGCTGTGGGAGAGCAAAATCTTCGGCCTGGTCGCGCCGGGCTATCAGATGGCGCGCGTCGTCGCGGCGACCCTCGCGGGCGAGACGGCGGCGTTCCGGGGCGCGGACATGAGCACCAAACTCAAGCTGCTCGGCGTCGAGGTGGCGTCTTTCGGCGACGCGCACGCGCGCACGTCCGGCAGCCAGAGCTACCAGTGGACTCACGGGCCGAAGCAGATCTACAAAAAAATCGTCGTCTCGGCGGACGGCAAAACGCTGCTCGGCGGCGTGCTGGTGGGCGACAGCAGCGACTATGCGACGCTGTTGCAGATGATGCTTAACGGCATGGCGCTGCCCGCCGCGCCGGAGACGCTGATCCTGCCCGCAAGCCAGGGCGCGCCCGCGAAGGGCCTTGGCGTGGCGGCGCTGCCGGAAACCGCGCAGATCTGCTCGTGCCATAACGTCAGCAAGGCAGACATCTGCGCGGCGGTGGCGGGCGGCGCGAGCGACATGGGCGCGGTGAAAAGCTGCACCAAAGCGGCGACCGGCTGCGGCGGTTGCAGCGCGCTGGTAAAACAGGTGCTGGAGTACCAGCTTGAACAGCAGGGCGTGGCGGTTAAAAAAGATATCTGCGAACACTTCCCGTACTCGCGCCAGGAGATTTATCACCTGGTGCGCGTTAACCACATCCGCACCTTTGAGCAGCTCATCAGCCGCTATGGGCAGGGCCACGGTTGCGAGATCTGCAAGCCGCTGGCGGGCTCGGTGCTCGCCTCATGCTGGAACGAATACCTCCTGAAACCGGCGCATCTGCCGCTCCAGGACACCAACGATCGCTACTTCGCCAATATCCAGAAAGACGGCACGTACTCCATCGTGCCTCGCATGGCCGCGGGCGAGGTGACGCCGGACGGGCTTATCGCCATCGGGCAGATTGCGAAGCGCTACCACCTCTACAGCAAAATCACCGGCGGGCAGCGCATCGATCTCTTCGGCGCGCGGCTTGAACAACTCCCGGCGATCTGGGCAGAGCTGGTGGCGGCGGGCTTTGAGACCGGCCACGCCTACGGCAAATCGCTGCGCACGGTGAAATCGTGCGTCGGCTCCACCTGGTGTCGCTACGGCGTCCAGGATTCGACCGGGCTCGCGGTCGAACTGGAGAACCGCTACAAGGGGCTGCGCGCGCCGCACAAAATCAAAATGGCGGTCTCCGGCTGCACCCGTGAATGCGCCGAAGCACAGGGCAAGGATGTGGGCGTGATAGCGACCGACAAAGGCTGGAATCTGTACGTGTGCGGCAACGGCGGCATGAAGCCGCGCCACGCGGATCTTTTCGCAAGCGATCTCGACCGGGAGACGCTGCTGCGCACTATCGACCGCTTCCTGATGTTCTACATCCGCACCGCTGACCGTCTGCAACGTACCAGCACCTGGATGGATAATCTCGAAGGCGGCATCGACTATCTGCGTGAGGTTATCCTGGAGAATTCCCTCGGTATCGGCGAGGAGCTGGAGCGCGAGATGGCGCAAGTGGTGGAGAGCTACCAGTGCGAATGGCAGACCACGCTCGCGAGCCCCGACCGGCTGGCGCTGTTCCGCTCTTATGTGAATAGCGATATACCTGATGAAGCGGTGCAGCGCCGCACGCTGCGGGGCCAGCCGCAGCCGGTCGAGGTGGTGCAGCCGTTTACGCCCCGCGCGCCGGAGCGTCCGTGGCAGGCGGTGTGCGACGTCACAGACATTCCGCCGCAGGCCGGGATCGGCGCGCGTCTTGGCGAGAGGCAGATCGCGCTGTTCCGCTTCGGCGAACGTGTCTACGCGCTCGACAATCTGGAGCCGGGCAGCGACGCCAACGTGCTGTCGCGCGGCCTGCTGGGCGATGTCGGCGGCGAGCCGGTGGTGATTTCGCCGCTCTATAAACAGCGCATCCGGCTGCGCGACGGACGGCTGGCGGATACGCTCACCGACGCGGTGCGCGCCTGGCCGGTGAAAGTCGAGGACGGCAAAGTGTGGGTGGCGGGGCAGGCGCTGCTGTTACAGGCGCAGGCGTCATGAACGGCGTACACACGACCTGCCCGTACTGCGGGGTCGGCTGCGGGGTCGTGGCGCAGCGCGACGCGCGTGGCGCGGTGAGCGTGCGCGGCGACACGCAGCACCCGGCGAATCTCGGGCGGCTGTGCGTCAAAGGTGCCGCGCTTGGCGAAACTACCGGGCTCGACGGACGGCTGCTCTACCCGGAAGTGGACGGCGAACGCGCGACGTGGGAAGCGGCGCTGGATGCGGCGGCTGCGCGCTTTGGCGCGGTGATTGAGAAACATGGGCCGCAGGCGGTGGCGTTTTACGCCTCCGGCCAGCTGCTGACCGAGGATTACTACGCCGCCAACAAGCTGATGAAAGGGTTTATCGGCGCGGCGAATATCGACACTAACTCGCGGCTCTGTATGTCTTCCGCCGTGGTGGGCTACAAGCGGGCGTTTGGGGCCGACGCGGTGCCGTGCTGCTATGAGGATCTGGAACAGACGGATCTGCTGGTTTTCGTCGGCGCGAACGCCGCCTGGGCGCATCCGGTGCTGTATCAGCGCATCGCGGCGGCAAAACAGGCGCGCCCGGCGATGAAAATCGTGGTTATCGACCCCCGGCGCACCGCCACCTGCGATATCGCCGATCTGCATCTGGCGCTCGCACCCGGCAGCGACGCCGGGCTGTTTGTCGGGCTGCTGAACGCGCTGGCCGACGCGATGCCGTCTGAGGCGTTCGACGGCCAGGCGCAGGCGCTTGCGGCGGCGCGGGAATGGAGCGTGGCGCGCGTGGCGCAGTTCTGTGGGCTGCCAGAAGCCGAAGTGGCGCGCTTTTATGACTGGTTTTTGCGCGCGCCCACGGCCATGACGCTCTACACGATGGGCATTAATCAATCCTCCAGCGGCAGCGACAAGTGCAACGCCATCATTAACGCGCATCTGGCGAGCGGGAAGATCGGGCGGCCCGGCTGCGGGCCGTTTTCGCTGACCGGTCAGCCAAACGCGATGGGCGGGCGCGAGGTGGGCGGGCTTGCCAGTCAGCTCGCCTGCCACATGGCCTTCGAACCGGCGGATATCGCGCGGCTCGGGCGGTTCTGGGGCAGCGAGCGCATCGCGCAGACGCCCGGCCTGATGGCGGTGGAGCTGTTCGACGCCATCGGGCGCGGCGAGGTGAAAGCCGTCTGGATCATGGGTACCAACCCGGCGGTCTCGCTGCCGGACAGCGACGCGGTACGCCAGGCGCTGGCGCGCTGCGAACTGGTGATCGTCTCCGACATTACCGCGCAGACCGACACGGCGGCATTCGCGCATATTCGCTTCCCGGCGCAGGGCTGGGGCGAGAAAAACGGCACCGTGACCAACTCTGAGCGGCGGATTTCGCGCCAGCGGCCCTTTCTGCCCGCCCCTGGCGACACGCGCCCGGACTGGTGGATAGTCGCGCAGATGGCGCGTCGTCTGGGGCATGGCGAGGCGTTCGCCTGGCAGCATCCCCACGAGATTTTCTGCGAGCATGCGGCGCTCTCGGGGTTTGAGAACGATGGCGCACGGGCGTTTGACATCAGCGCGCTGGCGACCCTGACCCGCGAGCAGTATGACGCGCTCGCGCCGTTGCAGTGGCCGGTAACGGCGCAGCAGCCGCAGGGCACGCCGCGTCTGCTGGCGACGGGCGAGGGCTGGCGTGGCGGACGGCTGAACATGGTCGCCGTCACCCCGGCGCTGCCGCAGGCGCGGCCGGGCGCGGCGTATCCGCTGTGGCTTAACACCGGGCGCATTCGCGATCAGTGGCACACCATGACCCGCACGGGCAGCGTGGCGCGCCTGATGCAACATCAGCCGCTGCCGCAGGTGGTGATGCACCCGAGCGACGCGGCGCGCGCGGGTATTGGCGATGGCGACCTTGCAGAGGTGGCCTCAGCACAGGGCTTTATGGTGGGCTGGGCGGCGCTCAGCGATGCCCAGCCGCCGGGCGCGCTGTTCGCGCCGATGCACTGGAACGCGCGCTTTGCGAGCCACGGGCGGGTGAATACGCTGGTGGCGCCGGTCTGCTGCCCGCATTCCGGCCAGCCGGAGAGCAAACAGACCGCCGTGCGCCTGCAAAAGCGCCACAGCGCCTGGCAGGGCGAACTGTTTTGTCGCGTTATGCCGCCGCTCGCGCCAGACATGCTGTGGTGGCGACGGGCGCTGGACGGTTGCCTGCATTTCACGCTGGCAGGCCGCACGCCGCCGCACGGCTGGCTGCGTCAGCTGGCCGATAGTGAGGGCTGGCAGATACAGTACGCCGATGGTGTCGGCGGCTTTCACGCGCTGGCGTGGCGCGACGGCGCGTTGATGCTGGCGTTTTACAGCGCGCAGCGCCGCCCGACGGTGCAGACTGAGACGATCGCGGCGGCGTTCAGCGCGCCGCCCGCATCAGCGGCGGCTCGTCACGCGCTGCTGGGCGGAAAGGGCGCGGGCAACGCGCCCGCGAAGGGGCGCATCATTTGTAGCTGTTTTGGCGTGGGCGAGAACGCGATCCGGGCCGCCATCGCGAACGGCTGCGACAGCGCGGCGAGGCTTGGCGACGCCCTGCGCTGCGGCACTAACTGCGGCTCCTGCATCCCGGAGCTGAAAGCGCTGCTGGCGCAGACGGCGTCACTGCCCGAAGCGGCCAATGAGACCCGTGGCGGCGAGCGCGTGACCCTTGAGTTTGGTGAAGAGTTCCTCGCGCGTCAGGCCGGTGGGCAGGTCGGCCGGTAAGTCGGTGGCGATAAGCGTGAAGATGTAGTGGTGCGCGCCGCTGCCAGGCGGCGGGCAGGGGCCGTGCCAGACGCTGCTGCCGGGCGTGTTTTTGCCGCCGGTAAAGCCTTTGCCTTCGGTGAGCGCATTGGCGGCAAGCCCGGTGGTGGTGGCCGGAATGTTATAGGCGACCAGATGCGTGACGCCGAGCCCTTTCGCGCCCTCCGGGTCGTGAACGATCAGCGCGAAGCGGGTCGTGCCCTGCGGCGCATGGCTCCAGATAAGCGCCGGCGACTGGTTTTCGCCGGTACAGTTGGGGTTTTGCTTCGCATTACCGGCGAATTTTTTCTCCATCATGGCGTTATCGGCAAACGACGGGGACTGCAACATAAAAATGCCGTCGTCGGACGCGGCGACGGCGTTAAAGGCGGCAACAGCAAGCAGGGATGCAAGCAGCGTGTGTTTCATCGGCGTGTCTCACGCAGGGTGGGAATGTTAAGCGTAGCGCACCGGGCGCAAACGCGATGAGGATTATCCCTAAAAGCCGCGCCAGGGCTTGTCGGGAGCGGGGAACGCGGTATGGTATACTGTATAAATGTGTACAAATTCCGGCAAAACCGGTCCAGGAGAGAAAACTTCATACGTGATGCGGTGGTTATCAGTCGTTCTTCCTTCATTGCTTACCGCCGCCCTGCTGCCGGCCCGTGCATATCCGGCCAGCCAGAGCGACGACTACGTGCGTCAGGCGCAAAATCCCTTCGATGAAAATGGCGATAATCTGCCCGATCTCGGCCTCGCGCCTGAGACCAACGCGGCGGAGAAACACCTCGCGCGCATGGCGAAAGCCTTCGGCGAGGCGAGCCAGACCGACAGCGCGCTCTCGCCAGGCCAGCAGGCGCGCCACTTCGCCTTTACCCGCCTGCGTGACGCGGTCAGCGACACCATTACCAGCGAGGCCGAAAGCCTGCTGTCGCCGTACGGCAGCGCCACGGTAGATCTGCTGGTGGATGAAGAGGGGAATTTCAACGGCAGCAGCGGCTCGCTGTTTACACCGTGGCAGGATAATGACCGCTATCTCACCTGGAGCCAGGTCGGCGTCAGTCAGCAAAACGACGGGCTGGTGGGCAACGCGGGCATCGGCCAGCGCTGGGCCGCCGGGCACTGGCGGCTGGGCTATAACACCTTTTATGACCGTCTGTTTGATGAAAATTTATCGCGTGCCGGGCTTGGCGCCGAGGCGTGGGGGGATTACCTGCGTCTGTCGGCGAACTACTATGAACCGCTCGGCGGCTGGCAACACCGCGCCGGATTGCTGGAGCAGCGTATGGCACGCGGCTATGACGTCACCGCCCAGGCGTACCTGCCGTTTTATCAGCACATCAACACCAGCGTCAGCTTCGAGCAATATTTCGGCGACCAGGTGGAGCTGTTCGACAGCGGCACGGGCTACCATAACCCGGTGGCGGTGAAAGTGGGGCTGAGCTATACGCCGGTGCCGCTGGTGACCGTCAGCGCGCATCACCGCCAGGGCGAGAGCGGCGTGAGCCAGAACGATTTAGGACTGAAGCTTAATTACCGTTTCGGCGTGCCGCTGACAAAGCAGCTGTCGCCGGGGGAAGTGGCGGCGTCGCGGTCGCTTCGCGGCAGTCGTTACGATCGCGTGGAGCGCACCAGCGTGCCGGTGATGGAGTTTCGCCAGCGCAAAACGCTGTCGGTGTTTCTCGCGACGCCGCCCTGGGATATCAGCGCGGGTGAAACGGTGGCGCTGAAGCTCCAGGTGCGCAGCCGTCACGGCATTCGCCAGCTCTCCTGGCAGGGGGATACCCAGGCGCTGAGCCTGACGCCGCCGCTTGATGGCACCAGCGCCGATGGCTGGACGGTGATTATGCCCGCGTGGGATAACACGCCGGGGGCCAGCAACAGCTGGCGGCTGTCGGTCACCGTCGAGGACGATCAGGGCCAGCGGGTAACGTCGAACTGGATAACCCTGAAACTGACCGCGCCGGTGCAGACGCTCCCGCAGGACGATCCGCGCTACGACCTGCTGACGCCGGATCCTTAAAAAATACGTTCCTGATGCACCCAGACCGCCGCTTCGACGCGCGACTTGAGCTTCATTTTCTTCAGCAGATGCTTCACATGCACCTTGACGGTGCTTTCGGTGATATCGAGCTTGCGGGCGATCATTTTGTTCGGCAGGCCCTGGGCGATGAGCTTGAGGATATCGCGCTCGCGCGGCGTGAGCTGGGAGACATCGCGGCCCGACGTCGCGCGGCTGGCGCGCAGGCTCGCCGCCAGCACCGGCGTTAACGCTTCGCTTAACACCATTTCACCCGCCGCTGCCTGTTGCAGCGCCTTGAGCAGATCTTCCGGCTCCATATCTTTGAGCAGATAGCCATCGGCGCCGCGCTTGAGCGCCGTCACCACATCTTCTTCATGGTTGGAGACGCTAAAGACCACCACGCGGCCCGAGAGCGCTTTTTCGCGCAGTTTGTCGAGCGTTTCGAGGCCGTTCATGCCGGGCATATTGAGATCAAGCAGGATCAGATCCGGGTCGAGCGCTTCGGCCATTTCGATGCCCTGTTCGCCGTTTCCGGCCTCGCCGACTACCGTAATGGCGGGCGCCATGCTGACCAGCTGCTTAACGCCGCTGCGCAACATCGGGTGATCGTCTATCAGCAGGATGGTTGCCGCTTCCGGGTTATTCATGAACTTCTCCTTCTACAAGAGCGGGTACGGATGAAAACGGCGCATCGGGAATAAAGGTCACCACCACTTCGGTGCCGCCTTCTGTCCGTCGCCGTACCTGACAGTCGCCGCGCAAACTCTGGGCGCGGTCGCGCATAATAATGAGGCCGTAATGGTTGGTGCGCCCGGCGTTTTCCGGCAGGCCGCAGCCATTATCGGCGACGCAGAGGCGTACCTGGCCCTGATGCAGCGTCACGCTGACATCAATCGCGCTGGCATCTGCGTGTTTTAAGGCGTTGTTTAATGCCTCGCGGGCAATTTGCACCAAATGGATAGCCTGATGCGACGGCACCAGGCGCGGCGGCAGCTGATAATTGAGCGCTACCGGAAAGCCGAGCCGGGCGCTGAATTCCTGACAGCTCGCCACCAGCGCGGCTTTCAGCCCCGGCTCGTTAAGCTGGAGGCGGAACGTTGTCAACAGCTCGCGCAACTGACGCCAGGAGGCGTTAAGTTCGTGGCGGATCTGGCCGAGCAGCGCGCGGCTCTCTTCCGGCAGCGCCTCGCCCTGCATTTGCAGACAGCTGACCTGCATTTTCATACAGGAAAGCGACTGGGCGATGGAGTCGTGCAGCTCGCGGGCGATGGCGGCGCGCTCCTCCATCACCAGCAGCTGCTGTTTACGCTCCTGCTGGCGCTCCAGCGCCAGTGTGGCGGTGAGCTGCTCCATCAGCGTGTCGATGAGCTGCTGCTGATCGCGGCTTAAGTGACAGCCAGCGGGCAGCGTTGCCAGCAGCAGACCGTACTGGGTATGGGCGTCGCCAAGACGCCACTTGAGCGTGGTGCCGGTTTCGGTTTCGGCGGGCAGCTGGCGGGGGCAGAGATGACAGCCGATTTCGTCGCAGCGCTCGTCGGGCTGCCAGACAAACTCCTGATAGTGCTCTTCGTCATCCACTTCATAGACGCGCAGCGCGATGTCGCGCAACAGCGTGAGGCTTTGCAGACGCGTCAGGACAGGCGCCAGACGTTCGCACAGCGGGACATCGGAATGCAGGCGGCGGTTCGCCTCCCATAAAAACGACAGGATCTGGTTTTTCTGCTCCAGCCCGGCGGTTTTCTCCTGCACGCGCTGCTCAAGGCTGGCGTAGCTTTCGGCCAGTTCGGCGGACATGCTGTTGAGCGCGCGACCCAGCGTCGCCATCTCATCGCGCCCGGAGACGCTGGCGCGCTGGCTGAAATCGCGATGCGCGACGGCGTGGGCGATGGCGAGCAGCTGACGCCACGGGCGCAGCAGACGACGGCGCAGCCACATCAGGGTGAAGAGCAGCAGCAGCCCCATCAGCAGCGCCATGCCGCGTTGCAGCATTACCACCTGCGCGATGCGCCGCTCGGTAGAGCTGTCGAACGCGCTGACCAGCGCGTCTATCTGGCCGACGAACTGCGCCACCTGCGCGCTGACCTCCTGCGGCGAGCGGGCGTCGCGCAGCGCAGGTGAAAGATGCTGACGCCAGTAACGTTGAATCGATTGCAGCGCGGCCTGCTGGCCGTCGCGTACTGCCGCTTGCTCAAGCTCATCGCTCCAGGCGGTGCGTTCCATATCGTAAAACATCGTGGTCTGCGTATTGCCGACCGGCACGGCGGCCAGCAGGCGGTAGCTCTGCATACGCAGCGACCCGGCTTTGTTGATGGCATGCGCGCTGCCCTGAACCCCCTGCGCCAGCCACCCCGCCAGCGCCATCCCGCCCATGCCGAGAAAGGCGAGCAGCAGCACGATCATCGCCAGTTGATTGGCGAGGGTGAGCGGGGAAAAGAGTCGTTTCAGCATGGCAATGCGCACTCCTTAACAGGGCGTCGGGGCAAGCGTGGAGCCTATTCTCAGTTATCCCCCGGAGTATACCCATACCCACAGGGGATTACTCCTTTATTGCCATTCACCTCATCCATTGTTGATCCCGTCAACGCGAACCAGCGCTGCGCCTGAAAAACCACACCTTTTTTACCGTTTATGTCTACCCCCAGGGGGGTAAGGCGATTTTTTGCGCGAATTACAGAGCGTATGTCCATTGATTTACATCAACTTAAGCGCGCCGCCAGGCTCTATCGTGGCGGCAGTATTCCCTTAATGTTTGAGGTGTTTATGAGTGACTCTTCCGCTGCGGCACGTTCCACAAGCGGGTTGATTACCGACTGGCGGCCTGAGGATAACCAGTTCTGGCAGCGTCTTGGCCAGCGCACCGCGCGTCGCAACCTGTGGATCTCCGTGCCTTGTTTGCTGCTTGCTTTCTGCGTCTGGATGTTGTTCAGCGCAGTGGCGGTTAATCTCAATAAAGTGGGCTTTGCCTTTACCACGGACCAGCTGTTTATGCTGACCGCGCTGCCGTCGGTTTCCGGCGCGCTGCTGCGCGTGCCGTATGCCTTCATGGTGCCGGTGTTTGGCGGCCGTCGCTGGACCGCGTTCAGCACCGGCATTCTGATAATCCCATGCGTCTGGCTGGGTTTCGCGGTGCAGGATCCTGCCACGCCGTTCAGCACGTTTATTTTTATTTCACTGCTGTGCGGCTTTGCCGGAGCGAATTTTGCCTCCAGCATGGCGAACATCAGCTTTTTCTTCCCGAAACAGAAACAGGGCGGGGCGCTCGGTATTAACGGCGGGCTCGGCAACCTCGGCGTCAGCGTGATGCAGCTGGTGGCGCCGCTTGCGATTTCGCTCTCTATCTTCGCCGCCTTAGGCAGCGAGGGCGTCACCCAGAACGACGGCACGCGCCTCTATCTGGAAAACGCCGCGTGGGTGTGGGTGCCGTTCCTGGCCGTGTTTACGCTTGCCGCATGGTTTGGCATGAACGATCTTGCGGCGTCGAAAGCGTCGCTGCGCGAGCAACTACCGGTGCTGAAACGCGGCCACCTGTGGATGATGAGCCTGCTTTATCTGGCGACGTTCGGCTCGTTTATCGGCTTCTCCGCCGGTTTCGCGATGCTCTCAAAGACCCAGTTCCCGCAGGTGGACGTCATGCATTTCGCGTTCTTCGGGCCGTTGCTCGGCGCGCTGGCGCGCTCGGCGGGTGGGGCGATTTCCGACCGTCTCGGCGGAACGCGCGTGACGCTGGTGAACTTCATTCTGATGGCGGTCTTTAGCGCGCTGCTGTTCGTTACGCTGCCGTCCGGCGGCACTGGCGGGAACTTCGCGGCGTTCTTCGGCGTGTTCCTGGCGCTGTTCCTGACGGCCGGGCTGGGGAGCGGCTCCACCTTCCAGATGATTTCCGTGATTTTCCGCAAGCTGACGATGGACCGCGTAAAAGCGGCGGGCGGCAGCGACGAGCAGGCGATGCGCGAAGCGGCAACCGACACGGCGGCGGCGCTCGGGTTTATCTCCGCCATCGGCGCTATCGGCGGCTTCTTCATTCCGAAAGCGTTCGGCACCTCGCTGGCGCTGACCGGATCGCCGGCGGGCGCGATGAAAGTCTTTTTAGTGTTTTACATTGTTTGCGTGGTGCTGACCTGGGCCGTCTATGGCCGTAAATCAGCACGCTAACCGGTTAACCTTTTGGTTATCCTTTGCGCGGCCTGGCCGCGCTTTTTTTTACGCTCATATTAGTTACAACATATTTACTGGCAGACGAAGCGGTTGCAGTGAGCGCAGTGAGCGCAGTGAGCGGGGAGCTGCAGCTGTGCAAAAACAGGCGGTTAAACGCGACGGCGCTCACACTCGCTTTCAGACTACCCCTTAATACCCGACGGGTAACAAAAAGCGGTCACTCTCTCATCGATTTTTAAAATTAACTTTATATAACAAACAGTTAAGAAAAATAACAGCATCACCCTTTGGGGGTAATGACGTTTCGGCGGCTTTTTTCTAAGCCAGACCGTGTTGATCGTTGTCAATTCTGACGCCCGGCCCGCGCGTTAACTTGCCCGCAAATTGAGCCAATGTCGATTTGACCAGAGAGCCAACAGGCTCCACACAGGAGAACACCCCCGATGAGTAAATTCCTGGACAGGTTCCGCTATTTCAAACAGAAAGGCGAAACCTTTGCCGATGGGCATGGACAACTTCTGGAAACCAACCGGGACTGGGAAGAGGGTTACCGTCAACGCTGGCAGCATGACAAAATTGTCCGCTCCACCCACGGCGTTAACTGCACCGGTTCCTGCAGCTGGAAGATTTACGTGAAAAACGGTCTCGTGACCTGGGAAACCCAGCAGACCGATTACCCGCGCACCCGCCCCGATATGCCGAACCACGAGCCGCGCGGCTGTCCGCGTGGGGCGAGCTACTCCTGGTATCTCTACAGCGCTAACCGCCTGAAATATCCGCTGATGCGCAAACGCCTGATCAAACTCTGGCGTGAAGCGAAAGCGCAGCACAGCGACCCGGTAAATGCCTGGGCTTCCATTATGGAAGACAGCGAAAAAGCGAAAAGTTACAAACAAGCCCGCGGACGCGGCGGCTTTGTCCGTTCGTCCTGGCAGGAAGTGAATGAACTGATTGCGGCGGCTAACGTCTGGACCGCCAAAACCTTCGGCCCGGACCGTATCGCGGGCTTCTCGCCGATCCCGGCGATGTCGATGGTGTCTTACGCCTCCGGCGCGCGCTATCTGTCGCTGATTGGCGGCACCTGCCTGAGCTTCTACGACTGGTATTGCGACCTGCCGCCGGCGTCGCCGATGACCTGGGGCGAGCAGACCGACGTGCCGGAATCCGCCGACTGGTATAACTCCAGCTATATCATCGCGTGGGGCTCCAACGTGCCGCAGACGCGTACCCCGGACGCCCACTTCTTTACCGAAGTACGTTACAAAGGCACCAAAACGGTCGCCGTTACCCCGGACTACGCCGAAATCGCCAAGCTGTGCGATCTGTGGCTGGCGCCGAAGCAGGGCACCGACAGCGCCATGGCGATGGCGATGGGCCACGTGATGCTGCGCGAATTCCACCTCGACAAACCGAGCCAGTATTTCACCGACTACGTGCGCCGCTACACCGACATGCCGATGCTGGTGATGCTGGAAGCGCGCGACGGCTTTTATGCCGCAGGCCGCATGCTGCGCGCGTCTGACCTGGTCGATAACCTGGGCCAGGAGAATAACCCGGAGTGGAAAACCGTCGCGTTTGATAACCGCAGCGGCGATATGGTGGCGCCGAACGGCTCCATCGGTTTCCGCTGGGGCGAAAAAGGTAAATGGAACCTGGAGCAGCGTGACGGCACCAGCGGCGAAGAGACCGAACTGCGTCTTTCCCTGCTCGGCCACCAGGATGAAATCGCCGACGTCGGCTTCCCGTATTTCGGCGGCGAAAGCAGCGAGCATTTCAACAGCGTCAAACTCGACAACGTGCTGCTGCATAAGCTGCCCGTACGACGCCTGACCCTGGCCGATGGCAGCACCGCGCTGGTCGCGACCGTGTATGACCTGACGCTCGCCAACTACGGTCTGGATCGCGGCCTCGGCGACGCCAACTGCGCCGCCAGCTATGACGACATCAAAGCGTACACCCCGGCCTGGGCCGAGCAGGTCACCGGCGTGCCGCGCGCACAGATCATCCGCACCGCCCGCGAGTTTGCTGATAACGCCGATAAGACGCATGGCCGTTCGATGATTATCGTCGGTGCCGGTCTGAACCACTGGTATCACATGGATATGAACTACCGTGGGCTTATCAATATGCTGGTGTTCTGCGGCTGCGTCGGCCAGAGCGGCGGCGGCTGGGCGCACTATGTGGGCCAGGAGAAACTGCGCCCGCAAACCGGCTGGACGCCGCTTGCCTTCGCGCTGGACTGGAATCGTCCGCCGCGCCATATGAACAGCACGTCGTTCTTCTATAACCATTCCGGCCAGTGGCGTTATGAGTCCCTGACGACGGACGATCTGCTGTCGCCGCTGGCGGATAAATCGCGCTACAGCGGGCACCTGATTGACTTCAACGTGCGCGCCGAACGTATGGGCTGGCTGCCGTCTGCGCCGCAGCTTGGCACTAACCCGCTGCACATCAAAGCCGCCGCCGACGCCGCGGGGATGAGCCCGGTGGATTACACGGTTAACGCGCTGAAATCGGGCGAGATCCGCTTCGCCGCCGAAGAGCCGGAGAACGGTAAAAATCATCCGCGTAACCTGTTTGTCTGGCGCTCGAACCTGCTGGGCTCCTCCGGTAAAGGGCATGAGTACATGCTCAAATACCTGCTCGGCACCGAAAACGGCATCCAGGGCAAAGATCTGGGCCAGCAGGGCGGCGTGAAGCCAGAAGAGATCGAATGGCAGGACAACGGCCTCGACGGCAAGCTGGATCTGGTGGTGACGCTGGACTTCCGTCTTTCCAGCACCTGTCTTTACTCTGACATCGTGCTGCCGACCGCCACCTGGTATGAGAAAGACGACATGAATACGTCGGATATGCATCCGTTTATTCATCCGCTTTCCGCCGCCGTCGACCCGGCCTGGGAATCAAAAAGCGACTGGGAGATCTACAAAGGCATCGCGAAGACATTCTCCGAGCTGTGCGTCGGCCATCTGGGTGTGGAAACCGATGTGGTGACGCTGCCGATTCAGCACGACTCCGCCGCCGAACTGGCGCAGCCGCTGGACGTGAAGGACTGGAAAAAAGGCGAGTGCGAGCTGATCCCCGGCAAAACCGCGCCGCACATCATTGCGGTTCAGCGCGACTACCCGGCGACGTATGAGCGCTTTACCTCCATTGGCCCGCTGCTCGATACCATCGGCAACGGCGGCAAGGGCATCGCCTGGAATACCCAGAGCGAAATGGATCTGCTGCGTAAGCTCAATTACACCAAACAGGACGGCCCGGCCAAAGGCCAGCCGATGCTGAACACCGCGATTGACGCCGCCGAGATGATTTTAACGCTCGCGCCGGAAACCAACGGCCAGGTGGCGGTGAAAGCCTGGGCGGCGCTAAGTGAGTTCACCGGTCGCGACCATACGCATCTGGCGACCAACAAAGAAGAAGAGAAGATTCGTTTTCGCGATATCCAGGCGCAGCCGCGCAAAATCATCTCCAGTCCGACCTGGTCAGGCCTTGAAGATGAACATGTCTCTTACAACGCCGGTTATACCAACGTGCATGAGCTGATCCCGTGGCGCACGCTCTCGGGTCGTCAGCAGCTGTATCAGGATCACCCGTGGATGCGCGACTTCGGCGAAAGCCTGCTGGTGTACCGTCCGCCGATTGATACCCGTTCCGTTAAAGCGGTGATGGGGCAGAAATCGAACGGCAACCCGGAACGCGCGCTGAACTTTATTACGCCGCACCAGAAATGGGGCATTCACTCCACCTACAGCGACAACCTGCTGATGCTGACGCTCTCGCGTGGCGGCCCGATTGTCTGGATGAGCGAGGTGGACGCGAAAGCGCTGGGCATTGAGGACAACGACTGGATCGAAGCGTTTAACAGCAACGGCGCGCTGACCGCCCGCGCGGTGGTGAGCCAGCGCGTGCCGGAAGGCATGACGATGATGTATCACGCCCAGGAGCGCATCGTGAATATTCCGGGCTCGGAAATTACCGGCCAGCGCGGCGGTATCCATAACTCCGTTACCCGCATCAGCCCGAAACCGACCCATATGATAGGCGGCTATGCGCAGCTGGCTTACGGTTTTAACTACTACGGCACTGTAGGCTCTAACCGCGATGAGTTCGTGGTGGTACGTAAGATGAAGAACATTGACTGGTTAGACGGCGAAGGCAATGACCAGAAACAGGAGAGCGTAAAATGAAAATTCGTTCACAAGTCGGCATGGTGCTGAACCTTGATAAATGCATCGGCTGCCACACCTGTTCGGTGACCTGTAAAAATGTCTGGACCAGCCGCGAAGGCATGGAGTACGCGTGGTTTAACAACGTGGAAAGCAAGCCGGGCGTCGGCTTCCCGAACGACTGGGAAAACCAGGAGAAGTGGAAAGGCGGCTGGGTGCGCAAAATCAACGGCAAGCTGCAACCGCGCATGGGCGGCCGCGGCATGCTGCTCGGCAAAATCTTCGCCAACCCGCATCTGCCGGGCATCGACGATTACTACGAACCGTTCGACTATGACTATCAGCATCTGCATAACGCGCCGGAGGGCAAACATCAGCCGATAGCGCGCCCGCGCTCGAAAATCACCGGTCAGCGGATGAACAAAATCGAAACCGGCCCGAACTGGGAGGAGATCCTGGGCGGCGAGTTCGACAAACGTTCGCAGGACCAGAACTTCGAGAACATGCAGAAGGCGATGTACGGCCAGTTCGAAAACACCTTCATGATGTATCTGCCGCGCCTGTGCGAGCACTGCCTGAACCCGGCGTGCGTGGCGACCTGCCCGAGCGGCGCGATTTACAAGCGTGAAGAAGACGGCATCGTGCTGATCGACCAGGACAAATGCCGCGGCTGGCGTATGTGCATCACCGGCTGCCCGTACAAAAAAATCTACTTCAACTGGAAGAGCGGTAAATCAGAGAAGTGCATCTTCTGTTATCCGCGTATCGAAGCGGGGATGCCGACGGTTTGCTCTGAAACCTGCGTAGGCCGTATTCGTTACCTGGGCGTGCTGCTCTATGACGCAGACGCCATCGAGCAGGCAGCGAGCACCGAGCATGAAACCGATCTCTATCAGCGTCAGCTGGACGTGTTCCTCGACCCGAACGATCCGGCCGTGATTGAACAGGCGCTGAAAGACGGCGTGCCGCAGAGCGTGATTGACGCCGCGCAGCAGTCGCCGGTCTGGAAACTCGCGATGGACTGGAAGCTGGCGCTCCCGCTGCACCCGGAATACCGCACGCTGCCGATGGTCTGGTATGTGCCGCCCCTGTCGCCGATCCAGTCCGCCGCCGACGCGGGCGAGCTTGGCCGCAACGGCATTCTGCCGGATGTCGAGAGCCTGCGTATTCCGGTGCAATATCTGGCGAACCTGCTGACCGCCGGCGATACCGCGCCGGTGCTGCTGGCGCTCAAACGTATGCTGGCGATGCGCCACTACAAACGAGCGGAAACCGTCGACGGCGTGAATGATGTCCGCGCGCTGGAAGAGGTGGGGCTGAGCGAAGCGCAGGCGCAGGAGATGTATCGCTACCTGGCGATCGCCAACTACGAAGACCGCTTCGTGGTGCCGTCAAGCCATCGCGAACTGGCGCGTGACGCGTTCCCGGAACGCAACGGCTGCGGCTTTAGCTTTGGCGACGGCTGCCACGGTTCGGACACCAAATTCAACCTGTTCAACAGCCGCCGCATCGACGCTATCGACGTAACGGTGAAAACGGAGCCGCGCCAATGACTGAACTGCTGATGATCTCCCGCCTGCTGGAGTACCCGGATGCTGCCCTGTGGCAGCATCAGCAGGAGCTGTTTGACGCGCTGGCCGGCACGGAACAGCTGTCACTGCAAAACGCCCATCATCTGGGCGTCTTTATCCGCGATCTGTTGCAGGAGGATTTGCTGGACGCCCAGGCGGCGTACAGCGAGCTGTTCGACCGTGGGCGTGCCACCTCGCTGCTGCTGTTCGAACATGTGCATGGCGAATCGCGCGATCGCGGCCAGGCGATGGTGGATCTGCTGGCGCAATATGAACGCGCGGGTCTGGTGCTGGACAGCCGCGAGCTGCCGGACCATCTGCCGCTGTATCTGGAATATCTGGCGCAGCTACCCGCGCAGGAAGCCGTTAACGGCCTGCAGGATATCGCGCCGATCCTGGCGTTGCTCGGCGCGCGCCTGAAACAGCGCGAAAGCCGCTATGCCGTGCTGTTTGACCTGCTGATAGCGCTCTCTGAGGCGCAGGTCGATACGCGCAGGGTGAGCGAGACCATCGCCGACGAGGCGCGCGACGACACGCCGCAGGCGCTGGACGCCGTCTGGGAGGAAGAGCAGGTGAAATTCTTCGCCGACCAGGGCTGCGCAGAGTCTGACATCGCCGCGCATCAGCGCCGTTTCGCTGGCGCGGTGGCGCCGCAATATCTGAATATCACTGCCGGAGGACAGCAATAATGCACTTCCTGAATATGTTCTTCTTTAGTATCTACCCGTACATCGCCGGTACGGTCTTTCTGGTCGGTAGCTGGCTGCGTTACGACTACGGGCAATACACCTGGCGCGCCGCCTCCAGTCAGATGCTGGATCGTAAAGGGATGAACCTGGCCTCGAACCTGTTTCATTTCGGTATTCTCGGGATTTTCTTCGGTCATCTCTTCGGGATGCTGACACCGCACTGGATGTATGAATCGTTCCTGCCTATCGCCGTGAAACAGCAGCTGGCGATGATCGCAGGCGGCATCTTCGGGGCGATGACGCTGGTCGGCGGTCTGCTGCTGCTGAAGCGTCGCCTGTTCAACCCGCGCGTGCGCGCAACGTCCACCGGTGCCGATATTCTGATCCTGGCGCTGCTGATGGCGCAGTGTACGCTGGGGCTTATCACTATCGCGTTCTCCGCGCAGCATATGGACGGTAGCGAGATGATGAAGCTGGTGGGCTGGGCGCAGAGCGTGGTGACGTTCCGCAGCGGCGCGGCGGAACATCTGGACGGCGTGGCGTTTATCTACCGCGTGCATCTGGTGCTCGGCATGACGCTGTTCCTGGTGTTCCCGTTTACCCGCCTGGTGCACGTCTGGAGCGCGCCGGTGGAGTATCTGACCCGCAAGTATCAGGTAGTCCGCGCGCGTCGCTAAGCGTGTCGCGCTGTTAACCAGCCCCGGTCCGTCGTCTCCTGACGGGCCGGGGATCGCGGCGCCTGTCAGCGACGTGGTCGTTCCGCTGCTGGCGGCGGCAAGCGAAGGGCCGGGTTAAATCCAGGCTGTCACCGGCAGCGTCCATCCTCAGGTCAGCAGCGGCTCGTCATGCAGGGCTGGCGAATCAGGCCGCTCCGTTCTGCTCCGGCGGCGAAATTCGCCCGGCGGCATGCCGGCGTGTTTCGTGAAGGCGACGCTGAACGCGCTCGCCGACTGGTAGCCGGTTCGCAAGGCTATCTGCTCGATGTTATCCTGGCTACTCGTCAGGGCTTTTCTGGCCAGCGACATTCGCCAGAAGAGCAGATATTGCATGGGCGACATGCCCACGGTTTCGCTGAAGATGGCGAAAAAAGAGGAGCGTGACATCGCGCACTTGCGGGCGAGGTGAGCGATTTGCCAGTCCGCGCCGGGTTTTTCATGGATAAGATGCAGCGCGGTGGCGATCCTGTCATGTTGTAACCCGCGCAGAATACCTGCCGTTTTCGCGAGCTCTGGATCGCTTCTCAACGACTCTACCAGCAGCAGTTGCAAAAGATGCGTCATTACCACGTCCCGCCCTGGCCGTCGGGTCCGGCTTTCATCAAGCAGGAGTTCAAAGAGCGTAATGAAACGGCGTTGTCCTTTAATCAGGATCTCGTTTGGAAGTAACGCGACGATTAGCGCTTTGTCCGGCGTGTCGAATTCACAGTGACCCACATTCATCAGAAGCTCAGCGGGCCCCGCTGTTGAGCCAATTCTTACGTGCCCGTCGCCAAGGAGGGTCGGCATTGAGATCTCAGCGGAAGGGGCGACGCCCGCACTGGTGTTTTCAAAGGTGTATGTGGCAGGGATCAGCATGAAATCCCCGGCCGCCAGCCGCCTGGGCGCTTTACCGTTAATGCTCATCAGACATTCGCCCTGCAACACGGCGCAATAAAACGCCTCTCCCGCAGATTCGCGCAGAATACGCCATTGACCCGCACCCTCAACGAGTTTCGCACGCGTGGGTCTGGGGTTGAGTAACGCAACAATATCGGTTAACGGATCTGACACTGGACGATCTCTGAAGTTAAGTGGATTTTTGATTATATATTGTCCAGACGGCGGCGGCTATGATGGCCACTCTTGCCAACAGAGAGGATTAACCATGTCAACGGCACTGATTACCGGATGCTCTTCAGGTTTTGGGCTGGCAACAGCAAAACTGTTTTTAGCCAGAGGCTGGAACGTGATCGCCACCATGAGAACGCCCGATCCGACGCTGTTTCCTGAAAGCGACAGGCTGACAATTCTGCCGCTGGATATCACGTCTGAGGAGAGCATTGATCATGTGATGAAACAAGCGGGCGCGATTGACCTGCTGGTGAATAATGCAGGCCTCGGCGCGCCGGTTCCCGTGGAGCTGACTCCCCTGGCCACCGCACAGCAATTGATGAACACCAATGTTCTGGGCACGCTTTTATTAACGCAGGCGTGTCTCCCGCTGATGCGAGAAAAACAGTCAGGCGTGATCATCAATGTGTCGTCATCTGTGACCACTAAAGCGATGCCGCTGATTGGGCTTTATCGTGCCAGTAAGGCGGCGCTGAATGCCTGGAGTGAGTCATTAGCCCTTGAGGTCAGGCCTTTTGGTATTCGCGTGCATGTGGTATTACCGGGACGCTCGCCCGAAACGAAGTTTGGTGAAAATGCGCGGGCATACTTTTGCGGGCGAGACGATGCGATATATGGAGAAATGGTGGATGAATTTATCCGCAGGGCAGGCGAGGCCGGATCGCCCGTGACGCACGCAGACGATGTGGCGGAAGCTATTTTCGCCGTCGCGACCGATCAACATGCGCCGCTGTACACCGCGGCGGGTGAAGATGCCCGTCAGTTTCTTACCGAAGCCCAGCAGCATTCCCCGTTTTCTTACTGATTATGCGGGCGAAAACATGAAGAGAGGGGGTTCCCTCTCTCTTTTTTGCGTGACGTGCGGGAAGCGCGCTTACGGCTCCAGCGCCTCCTGCTGGCGCGCGTACACCACCAGCCTCAGGTGCCGGTCTTCATCCACGGTCAGTGTTGAGCCGGGCGCTTATCATGATCGGTGCCGGGCAGGGGTACATTATGACGCCCTTGCTAAACCTGGTGCTGGGGCTTGTTGACGAGGCGGAATCAGGCATGGCGTCGGGCGTGATATCGACCGTGCAGCAGGTCGGCGCGGCGCTCGGTGTCGCCGTCGTGGGTATCCTGTTTCATGGCGCGCTTTCCGGAGTGGTATCGCTGGCGCCAGCCGGGCAATATGCCAGCGCGTTTGTGGCCGGGATGGGCTACAACCTCGGCGCGGCGGTGTTAATCTGCCTGCTGTTAATGAAACTGGTGAAACGCAGCGAGCCCGTTCCCCGTTAAGGCTGAGCTTTCCGGCAGGGTCTTATGCCGGAAAGCATCATCCTTCCCCGGCACGGAGAATCATGAGGCAACAAATCAGAAAACATGGGGAATAAAGCGATATGCAGAAGATGATGGTGGGGGAAGGATTATTCGGCGCGTTGCGCCTCACCCTTCGGGCCGCTGCCTGCGGCAACGTTGTCTCGCATTCGCTCGACTCGAACCTTAGTCGAAGGTTCTCATCCTTCCCCGCACAGAGAATCATGAGGCAACAAATCAGGGTACATAGGGAATAAAGCGATATGCAGAAGATGGTGGTGGGGGAAGGATTCGAACCTTCGAAGTCTGTGACGGCAGATTTACAGTCTGCTCCCTTTGGCCGCTCGGGAACCCCACCAGGGGTATTGCGCTAAATTGTCATGAAGATGGTGGTGGGGGAAGGATTCGAACCTTCGAAGTCGATGACGGCAGATTTACAGTCTGCTCCCTTTGGCCGCTCGGGAACCCCACCACGGGGTAATGCTTTTTACTGGCCGCCTCCACTGCGGGAAGCGGGGCGCATCATACCAAATGACGCGCCCCTGTAAAGTATTCCGTTAATTAATACCGACTGTTTGCGTACTTTTTACGCGTAACGTGTTAAAGCTAAACAGAAACGGGTATTTCTTACAGAATGATCGTGCGATTACCATAGACGAACACGCGCTGGGCCAGCACCTGATAGAGCGCGCGGCTGAGTACGTTTTTCTCCACGTCACGACCGGCGCGCATCATATCTTCCGCCGTGTAGGTGTGATCCACATGGATAACGTCCTGCATGATGATGGGGCCTTCATCCAGATTGTCATTCACGTAGTGCGCCGTCGCGCCGATGATTTTCACGCCGCGCTCGTACGCCTGATGATAGGGACGCGCGCCGATGAACGCGGGCAGGAACGAGTGGTGAATGTTGATAATCTTGTTCGGGAAGCGGGCGACAAAATCCGGCGTCAGCACGCGCATATATTTCGCCAGCACCACGTAATCGGGCTCGTGCGCCGCGATGGCGTCCGCCATCAGGTTATCGTGCGCTTCGCGGGTCAGCCCTTCATGGCTTACCAGCTCAAACGGAATATCGAAACGCTCCACGAGCGTGCGCAGGGTGTCATGGTTGCCGATGACCGCCGCGATTTCGACGTCGAGGCCGCCATAGTTGGCCTTCATCAGCAGATCGCCCAGACAGTGCGCCTCTTTGGTCACCAGAATCACGATGCGGCGACGTCCGGCGGGCGTCAGTTCACGTACCGAGCCCGCAGGCAGGGCGCTGTCGAGATCCGCAAGTAGCGTGGCGTCGTTAAAAATGCCTTCCAGCTCGGTACGCATAAAGAAGCGGCCCGTGCGGTGATCGACGAATTCGTTGTTCTGCACGATATTCAGCTCGTGCTTGTAGCAAATATTGGTGATGCGCGCGATGAGCCCTTTCTGATCCGGGCAGATGGTGCGCAGTACTTTACGTTGTAATGCTTGCATGGCAGGGGTTGATCCTGTTGATGGTTTGCCAGATGTGTTGTCCGTCGGCGTTTTATTGCCCGCAACACTTTTTAAATTTTTTCCCGGAGCCGCACGGACACGGATCGTTGCGTCCAAATACCGGGCGGGTGCCGTCAATATAGTACCAGCGCCCCTGCTCGTGGAGAAAACGGGAACGCTCAATGATGGCGCCGGATTTGCCATTTTCCTGGAAACGCGCCACGAAACTGACGTACGCTTCACGGTCGGTATGACCAGGCGCTTCTTCAAAAATCGTCAGGCCAAGCCACTGTGTATGGGCGAAACCCGCTTCGATATCGGCGCGCAGCGCGTCAGCCTGACATGCGGGATGCCATGTCTTTATCAGATAATCCGCATTTTTCATCACGAACGCGCAATAACGAGAGCGCATCAGTTGAGATGCAAGGGCCGCGCTCTTATCACCGGAAAGATAAGGCTGGCAACATAGGCTATACTCCAGAGCGCTACCGCAAGGACAAAGTTGCGACACGATTTCTCCTTGAGGACAAAATTAAGGCGTGAAACGCCACAGCGGCACTATGTTAACCGAGCGACGGCCTCGACGCCACGCTGCCCGCACCATCAGGCGTCTGGCGGCGAATTTGCAGCCAGAACAGGTGCCGCTGATAATGCAGATCTTTACGCCCCGGCGCTGATGCCGGGGCGAACCGACACACAGCAAGGCCTGGCCTTACACAAAGGTATAAAAAAAGTATCCACATGCTGCAGTTTATCTTTTGGACACAGGGCACTATCACCCCCGCTTGCAGGCGCAAAGCGCAAAAGCGTTATGTTTCTTCCAGTTGCGCTGACATTCTTCGGGCAATTCTGACAGGCACAGCCCGCCTGAGCATGCCAAACTTGGCAATAAGTCATTCAGGGGGGGAGAGATGACGCAACCATTAGCCGGCAAACATATCCTCATTGTTGAAGATGAAGCGGTTTTTCGCTCGATGCTTGAGGCATGGCTTTCTTCGTTGGGCGCGCAGACGCACGTCGCTGAAGATGGCGTGGGCGCGCTCGAGAAAATGCACGGCGCGTCGCCGGATCTGCTGATTTGCGATCTGGAAATGCCGCGGATGAACGGCCTGCAGTTAATCGAGCGCCTGCGTAATGACGGCGACCAGACGCCCATTCTGGTGATTTCCGCCACCGACAACATGGCCGATATCGCCAAAGCCCTGCGTCTCGGCGTCCAGGACGTGTTGCTAAAACCCGTCAAAGATTTTAATCGGCTGCGTGAAACCGTTTACGCGTGTCTGTATCCCAATATGTTTAATTCGCGCGTTGAGGAAGAGGAGCGGCTGTTCCAGGACTGGGACGCGCTGGTCAATAACCCGCACGCCGCGGCGAAGCTGTTGAAAGAACTCCAGCCGCCGGTGCAGCAGGTGATGTCGCACTGCCGCGTCAATTATCGCCAGTTGGTCGCCGCCGACGAGCTCGGGCTGGTGCTCGATATTGCGCCGATTTCCGACAACGATCTGGCGTTTTATTGTCTCGACGTTACGCGCGCTGGCGATAATGGCGTGCTGGCGGCGTTGTTATTAAGGGCGCTGTTTAATGGTTTGCTGCAAGAACAACTCTCTCAGCAACGCCAGCGATTACCTGAGCTTGGGGCTTTACTTAAGCAGGTAAATCAATTGTTACGCCAGGCGAATTTGTACGGACAGTTTCCTTTGCTGGTGGGTTATTACCACAGCGAATTAAAAAACCTCATATTAGTCTCCGCCGGTCTTAACGCTGCGCTTAATACCGGAGATAACCAAATTCAGCTCAGTAATGGTGTCCCTTTGGGCACGTTGGGTAATACTTACTTAAATCAAATCAGCCAGCGCTGCGAGTCCTGGCAGTGCCAGATCTGGGGCGCAGGTGGCCGCTTAAGACTCATGTTGTCTGCGGAATGAGCATTTGATTTATCTGATGCAGATAGCTTTTCCAGGCTGTCTGCGCAGGTGCTAATATCGCGTCAGTTTTCTTCGTATTTGTCCTAAATTGCCATGACATAAGGGTATTCAGACTCTTTCCCCAAATTTAAGCTGATATACTCGAACGCGTTTTTAATTGACGAACAAGTGTGAAACTTGAACAGTCCAGGAGAATATTCAATGGCTGCCATTAATTCGAAAGTGAAAAAAGCAGTAATCCCGGTTGCGGGATTAGGAACCAGGATGTTGCCGGCCACGAAGGCGATTCCAAAAGAGATGCTGCCGCTGGTGGATAAACCGTTAATTCAGTATGTCGTTAATGAGTGTATTGCCGCTGGCATTACTGAGATTGTTCTGGTTACTCACTCCTCAAAAAATTCCATCGAAAACCACTTCGATACCAGCTTTGAGCTCGAAGCGATGCTGGAAAAACGCGTTAAGCGCCAGCTGCTGGAAGAAGTTCAGTCTATCTGCCCGCCGCACGTCACCATCATGCAGGTGCGTCAGGGCCTCGCCAAAGGTCTGGGCCACGCGGTGATGTGCGCGCACCCGGTGGTCGGCGACGAGCCGGTCGCGGTTATCCTGCCGGATGTGATTCTGGATGAATTCGAATCCGATCTCTCTCAGGACAACCTGGCGGAAATGATTAAGCGTTTCGACGAGACGGGCCGCAGCCAGATCATGGTTGAGCCAGTGGCTGACGTGACCGCGTACGGCGTGGTGGATTGCCAGGGCGTGCAGCTGCAGGCAGGCGACAGCGTGCCGATGGTCGGCATCGTCGAGAAACCGAAAGCCGATGTAGCGCCGTCTAACCTTGCTGTGGTTGGCCGTTACGTTCTGGGCGCGGATATCTGGCCTCTGCTTGCCAAAACGCCTCCGGGAGCGGGTGATGAAATCCAGCTGACCGACTCCATCGCCATGCTGATGGATAAAGAAACCGTCGAGGCTTACCACATGAAAGGCAAGAGCCACGACTGCGGTAACAAACTGGGTTACATGCAGGCCTTTGTTGAATACGGCGTTCGCCATAATACGCTGGGTGAAGAGTTTAAAGCCTGGCTCAACGAAACCGTTGGCGACAAGAAGTAATTAACCACCCAGGACAACGTAATGAAAGTAACCGTATTTGGTATTGGCTATGTGGGGCTGGTACAGGCCGCTGTACTGGCTGAGGTTGGGCACGACGTGATGTGTATCGATGTCGACGCCAACAAGGTTGAGAACCTGAAAAAGGGGATCATCCCGATTTATGAACCCGGCCTGACGCCGCTGGTGAAGAAGAATTATGAAGAAGGGCGTCTGCATTTCAGCACCGATGCCCAGGAAGGCGTTAACCACGGCGTGATGCAGTTTATCGCCGTGGGCACACCGCCGGATGAAGACGGCTCCGCTGACCTGAAATATGTGACTGCGGTAGCGCGTACTATCGCGCAGCATATGACTGGCCATAAAGTCGTGCTGGATAAATCCACCGTTCCGGTGGGTACCGCCGACAAAGTGCGTCAGGTGATGAGCGAGACGCTGAAAGCCCGCGGCGCGGATTTCCCGTTCGACGTGGTCTCTAACCCGGAATTCCTGAAAGAAGGCGCCGCGGTAGCAGACTGTATGCGTCCTGAGCGTATCGTGGTCGGTACCGACAATGACGACGTTGTCGAGCTGTTGCGCGAGCTCTATGAGCCGTTCAACCGTAATCACGATCGCATGATCCTGATGGATATCCGCAGCGCCGAGCTGACCAAATATGCCGCCAACTGCATGCTGGCGACCAAAATCAGCTTTATGAATGAGATCTCAAACCTGGCGGAACGTCTGGGCGCGGATGTCGAAAAAGTGCGTCAGGGTATCGGCTCCGATTCCCGTATCGGTTACCACTTTATCTATCCGGGCTGCGGCTACGGCGGCTCCTGCTTCCCGAAAGACGTGCAGGCGCTGATTCGCACGGCTGAGCATATCGGCTACGTGCCGCGTCTGTTGCGTGCGGTGGAAGACGTCAACAACGATCAGAAAATGAAGCTGCCGGAATTTATTCGCCGTCATTTTGGCGACAATCTCGAAGGCAAAACTTTCGCGTTGTGGGGCCTCTCCTTCAAACCGAACACCGACGACATGCGCGAAGCCTCCAGCCGCGTGCTGATGGAAGAGCTGTGGAAACACGGCGCGACCGTACAGGCTTACGACCCGGAAGCGATGGATGAAACCCAACGCATTTACGGTCATCGTGCGGATTTACGTCTGATGGGCACCAAAGAAGCGGCGCTGCAGGGCGCGGACGCGCTGATTATCTGCACCGAGTGGCAGGCATTCCGCGCACCGGATTTTGATTTCATCAAAAATTCCCTGAAAGAACCGGTTATCTTTGATGGCCGTAACCTGTATGATCCGGCAAGGCTCAGCAAACGCGGCTTTGTTTATTATGCAATTGGCCGTGGAGCGTCCATTAACATTGCATAATTAATGAGGATCGTATGAAATTTCTGGTTACCGGCGCAGCAGGCTTTATTGGTTTTCATGTCAGCGAACGTCTGCTGGCTGCCGGTTACCAGGTTATCGGTATCGATAACCTGAATGATTATTATGACGTCAACCTCAAACTCGCCCGCCTCAATCTGCTTCAACAACACACCGCATTTCATTTCGAAAAAATGGATCTGGCAGATCGTCAGGCCATGGAAACATTATTTGCGCAGCATCAACCGCAGCGCGTGATTCATCTGGCGGCACAGGCCGGCGTACGTTATTCGCTGGAAAATCCTCATGCGTATGCAGATGCGAACCTCACCGGGCATTTAAACGTGCTGGAAGGGTGTCGCCACCATAAGGTTGAGCATTTATTATACGCATCATCAAGCTCGGTTTATGGGCTCAACCGTAAAATGCCATTTTCCACCAATGATTCCGTCGATCATCCGGTCTCTTTATATGCGGCGACCAAAAAAGCCAATGAGCTGATGTCGCATACTTATTCGCATCTTTATGGTTTGCCGACGACGGGGCTACGTTTTTTTACCGTTTATGGTCCGTGGGGCCGCCCGGATATGGCGCTGTTTAAATTTACCCAGGCGATTGTCAAAGGCAACAGCATTGATGTTTATAACCACGGTCAGATGCGTCGCGATTTTACTTATATCGACGATATTGCCGAGGCGATTGTCCGTCTGCAGGATGTTATTCCACAAGCCGACCCGCAATGGACCGTGGAAAACGGCTCACCGGCCACCAGCTCTGCGCCATATCGTGTATATAATATCGGCAACAGCTCGCCTGTGGCGTTAATGGATTATATTTCCGCACTGGAAAAGGCGCTCGGCAAAGAGGCGCAGAAAAATATGCTGCCGATGCAGCCGGGCGATGTGCTGGAGACCAGCGCTGATACGTCCGCGCTCTATAACGTGATTGGTTTTAAACCGCATACCTCGGTAGAAGAGGGCGTTAAACGCTTTGTGGAGTGGTATAAGGCGTTTTATAACGTGGCAGGCTAATTCCCTGTCGCTCTACTGCTTAGCGCCTCTTACAGTCTGTGAGAGGCCTTAAAAACAAAAATCCCGCCGAGGCGGGATTTTTTATACAGCACCGAAAGCACTGTCTGAACGGAATTAATCCTTAATCAGGAAATCGTCCAGCTGTTTACCCTGCTCGTCGATCGCTTTTTTGATCACAGCAGGAGTACGGCCCTGGCCGGTCCAGGTTTTGCTTTCGCCGTTTTCATCGGTGTAGCGATATTTAGCCGGACGCGCAGCACGTTTAGCTTTGGTGCCGGTTTTAGCGGCAGACATGCTGTTCAGCAATTCATTCGGGTCAATACCGTCAGCAATCAGCATTTCACGGTACTGCTGTAATTTACGAGTACGTTCTTCGATTTCCGCAGCGGCGGCGCTTTCTTCTTCACGGCGCTCATTTACAACCACTTCTAATTTCTCCAGCATCTCTTCCAGAGTTTCCAGAGTACATTCTCTCGCCTGTGCACGAAGAGTACGGATGTTGTTCAGAATTTTAAGTGCTTCGCTCATTGTAGTAATCTCAAACTTATAATGGGGTGGTGTGTTGAGCTAATAATAGAGCGTTAAATTCAGTTCTGCAATAGGGCCAAATGTAAGGAAGTCAAAATATCGGGTTATTTGTGGTCATTTAAAAAGGCGAAACTTAAATTTTCCTTGAACTGACGCACAGACTTACCGACATAGAACCTGCCCGCCAGGCATGGCGCCGGGTCTCAATTCGACCGAGAAACACCATTTTTTAAGGGATTATTATCCCTGTGGTGAAATAGGCTGCCTTTGTATTAGTGGAACGCTCACTGGCAAAGCGTGGTTGATATTAGAATAGTAAGCAGACAGCACTTATTTGTTTAGCGGCCTGAAATGACCCTCATCTCCACAGTTTTTCCACAATCAGAGCGGTAAATTTGTTTCAAAGTGTTGGGCGCTGCACGTTTTGCGTATCGCTATATAAGAAATGTCTACGGTGCGCAAAGGCGGCCGCACGCCAGTTACCGAGAATATGATACACTGGCGGCAACGTACCAACACTTAAGCCAGGGTTATCGAGCAGATGGCGCAACTTTATTTTTACTATTCGGCGATGAATGCCGGTAAATCGACGGCATTACTTCAGTCGTCATATAACTATCAGGAAAGGGGAATGCGCACGCTGGTTTATACCGCGGAAATTGATAACCGCTTTGGCACGGGTAAGGTCAGTTCGCGCATAGGATTATCCTCGCCTGCAAAGCTTTATAACAACCAGACTTCGTTATTGAACGATATTCGCGCGGAACATCAGCAGGCACCCGTTCATTGCGTCCTGGTTGATGAATGCCAGTTCCTGACTCGTGAACAGGTATATGAACTTTCAGATGTCGTCGACAAACTGGATATTCCGGTGCTCTGTTATGGGCTGCGTACGGATTTTCGCGGCGAGCTGTTTGGCGGTAGCCAGTATTTGCTGGCCTGGTCCGATAAACTCGTGGAGCTTAAAACCGTCTGCTTTTGTGGGCGCAAGGCAGGCATGGTGCTTCGTCTTGACCACGAAGGGCGCCCTTATAATGAAGGCGAGCAGGTCGTTATTGGCGGCAACGAGCGTTATGTGTCCGTCTGCCGTAAGCATTATAAAGAGGCGCTGGAAAAGGGCTCTCTGAAGGCCGTACAGGGCCATTAAAAGACACACCGCGTGGGTTAGCCTTAGTTCCATATATAAAGCCTCACAAACGCGCTGAGGCTTTTTTACATGAGGCACGGGCGAAGACATTGCGCATAGCTTCAGCGCATTCAGGCGTGGCGGCCAGGGCGACGTGTTCATTGAGTAGTGGCATAGCGCAAGGGCAGGACGCGTCAGATGCTCAAAGCGATGACGCGCATTGATTAATACCGCTACTGATAACGGCAACACGTACCGGACTTTTAAATTTTTCGTACAGGCATAAAAAAACCCGCCAGGCGGCGGGTTTTTACGGTTAAACCATCTTAAACGGTTTTCTTCGCTTTCTTGTCTGCTTTCACGGCAGGCGCCGCTTCCACTTTCGCAGCTTCCGCGCCTTCTTTGTATTCGCGGCCGTAGAAGCTGTCCAGCAGGATCTGTTTCAGCTCGGCAATCAGCGGGTAGCGCGGGTTAGCGCCGGTGCACTGATCATCGAAGGCATCTTCAGAGAGCTTATCAACGTGTGCCAGGAAGTCGGCTTCCTGAACGCCAGCCTCACGGATGGATTTCGGAATGCCCAGCTCTGCTTTGATGCTTTCCAGCCATGCCAGCAGCTTCTCGATTTTCGCTGCGGTACGGTCGCCCGGCGCAGAGAGACCCAGATGGTCAGCCACTTCAGCGTAACGACGACGTGCCTGCGGACGGTCGTACTGGCTGAAAGCAGTCTGCTTGGTCGGGTTATCGTTCGCGTTATAGCGGATAACGTTAGAAATCAGCAGTGCGTTCGCCAGACCGTGCGGAATATGGAACTGAGAGCCCAGTTTGTGCGCCATAGAGTGGCAGACGCCCAGGAAGGCGTTGGCAAACGCGATACCGGCGATAGTGGCCGCACTGTGCACACGTTCACGCGCTACCGGGTTTTTCGACCCTTCGTGGTAGGACGCCGGCAGGTTTTCTTTCAGCAGTTTCAGCGCCTGCAACGCCTGACCATCGGAGAATTCAGAGGCCAGTACGGAAACGTAAGCTTCCAGCGCATGCGTTACCGCATCCAGACCGCCGAAGGCGCAGAGGGATTTCGGCATATCCATCACCAGGTTGGCATCGACAATCGCCATATCCGGGGTCAGCGCGTAGTCCGCCAGCGGATATTTCTGCCCGGTTTCGTCATCGGTCACCACCGCGAACGGCGTCACTTCAGAACCGGTACCTGACGTTGTGGTCACCGCGATCATTTTCGCTTTTACGCCCATTTTCGGGAACTTGTAGATACGTTTACGGATATCCATAAAGCGCAGCGCCAGTTCTTCGAAGTGGGTTTCCGGGTGTTCGTACATGACCCACATGATTTTCGCGGCATCCATTGGGGAACCGCCGCCCAGCGCGATGATGACATCCGGTTTAAAGGAGTTCATCAGCTCGGCGCCTTTACGCACCACGCTCAGGGTCGGGTCAGCTTCTACTTCAAAGAACACTTCGGTTTCAACGCCGGCCGCTTTCAGAACGGAGGTGATTTGATCGGCATACCCGTTGTTAAACAGGAAGCGGTCAGTGACGACCATAGCGCGTTTGTGACCGTCGGTAATCACTTCATCCAGCGCAATGGGCAGCGAGCCGCGACGGAAGTAGATAGATTTCGGAAGTTTATGCCACAACATGTTTTCAGCTCGCTTAGCAACGGTTTTCTTGTTGATCAGGTGTTTCGGACCAACGTTTTCAGAGATGGAGTTACCACCCCATGAACCACAACCCAGAGTCAGGGAAGGCGCGAGTTTGAAGTTATACAGGTCACCGATACCACCCTGAGAAGCAGGGGTGTTAATCAGGATACGGGCAGTTTTCATCATCTGACCGAAGTGCGCGACGCGCTCCGGCTGGTTGTCCTGGTCGGTGTACAGGCAGGAGGTGTGGCCAATACCACCCATCGCAACCAGTTTCTCGGCTTTTTCTACCGCGTCTTCGAAATCTTTCGCGCGATACATGGCAAGCGTCGGAGAGAGTTTTTCGTGAGCGAACGGCTCGCTTTCGTCAACGACGGTGACTTCACCAATCAGGATCTTAGTGGTTGCTGGTACGGTAAAGCCTGCCAGCTCAGCGATTTTCACCGCAGGCTGACCCACGATAGCGGCGTTCAGTGCGCCATTTTTCAGGATGATGTTCTGAACTGCTTTCAGCTCCTGACCCTGCAGCATGTAGCCGCCGTGGCTGGCGAAGCGTTCGCGAACGGCGTCGTAGACGGAATCCACCACGACAACGGACTGTTCAGATGCGCAGATAACGCCGTTATCGAAGGTTTTAGACATCAGTACCGATGCGACAGCGCGTTTGATATCCGCGGTTTCATCAATAACCACCGGGGTGTTACCCGCGCCGACGCCGATAGCAGGTTTACCGGAGCTGTACGCGGCTTTCACCATGCCCGGGCCACCTGTCGCGAGGATCAGGTTGATATCCGGGTGATGCATCAGCGCGTTCGAAAGCTCAACAGACGGTTCGTCAATCCAGCCGATCAGGTCTTTCGGCGCACCTGCGGCGATAGCAGCCTGCAGTACGATATCCGCCGCTTTGTTCGTGGCGTTTTTAGCACGCGGATGCGGGGAGAAAATGATAGCGTTACGCGTCTTCAGGCTGATGAGCGATTTGAAGATAGCGGTAGACGTCGGGTTAGTAGTTGGAACGATACCGCAGATAATGCCGATAGGTTCGGCGATAGTGATAGTACCAAAGGTGTCATCTTCAGACAGGACGCCGCAGGTCTTCTCATCTTTATAGGCGTTGTAGATATATTCAGAAGCAAAGTGGTTTTTGATCACTTTATCTTCGACGATACCCATTCCGGATTCGGCAACGGCCATTTTAGCGAGGGGAATTCGAGCATCTGCAGCGGCCAGAGCGGCGGCGCGGAAGATTTTGTCAACCTGTTCTTGGGTGAAGTTGGCATATTCACGCTGGGCTTTTTTAACGCGCTCGACGAGGGCGTTCAGTTCAGCGACATTAGTAACAGCCATAATGCTCTCCTGATAATGTTAAACTCTTTTAGTAAATCATCTGCTCGAAACGACAGTATAGTCAGCCTCAAACAGCGTGCGTTACAGAACGGTTTACCAGCAAAACGACCAGAAACCTTCGCTGATTTACTAAAAGAGCCTTGCCTTAAAACATTTATCGGGAAAATGTTTTACTCCCTGGCGGCATCATCAAGATACTCACTTCTGAGTAGCAAAAGCGTGATCTAAATCAATTTAACCCCATGCTGACTCCTTTCAGCACGCCTTCTGACGGTAATTCAGCGATGGTTAATATATTTGCTACAGCTTTGAATATTTAAATTACCATAAAACTAACAAAAGAATAACACAGGTCGACGCGGTCAATCGGCCGCCAGATCCAGAATGCATTAAGACGTAATGGCGTAGCGTAAGCAGGGGTTTTGGATTACATTACGCGACGCCGTTGCCCTACCAATCGCGGAGCTTCCCTTGAATTCAATGTGGTTTGATTTACCAACGTTTTTTAAATTTTTTATTGGTCTGTTCGCGCTGGTGAACCCGGTGGGTATCATTCCCGTCTTTATTAGCATGACCAGCTACCAGACGGCGGTGGCGCGCAATAAAACCAACCTTACGGCTAACCTCTCGGTCGCCATAATTCTCTGGACGTCGCTGTTTCTCGGCGATGCCATCCTGCAGGTCTTCGGCATATCCATCGACTCGTTTCGCATCGCGGGCGGTATTCTGGTCGTCACCATCGCCATGTCGATGATTAGCGGCAAGCTTGGCGAGGATAAGCAGAATAAACAGGAGAAGTCGGAAACCGCGATCCGCGAGAGCATCGGCGTGGTGCCGCTGGCGCTGCCGTTAATGGCGGGGCCGGGCGCTATCAGCTCGACAATCGTCTGGGGAACACGCTATCACAGCTGGCAATATATGCTGGGCTTCACGCTCGCCATCGCGCTGTTCGCCGCCTGCTGTTGGGGCGTGTTTCGCCTGGCGCCGTGGCTGGTGCGGTTACTTGGCCAAACGGGCATTAACGTTATTACTCGCATTATGGGCTTGCTGCTGATGGCGCTGGGCATTGAATTTATTGTGACAGGAATAAAAGCGCTGTTTCCAGGGCTTGTAAGTTAGTCATTTCTTTTCATTCATAAAGCGGAGCGGAAGCTTCGCTTTTTTCTTTTATTATTAGCATTTCCTATAGCACGCATCCCTTCGCTTTTTTATGTATAACTTTATCTGATATCTGGTAAAGCTTTATTAAAACAATGAATTACCGTATCTGTAATCTTCCTTCCGTTCATAAAAAAAGCAATCAGTCTGATATTTTTGTCACATGATACTTTGAGTATTGATGCGGGTTTAACGAAATGTTATTAGTAATTTCAACGCCACTGCAGACAAATGTGCTAATTTTTGTTCAATTGTTAATTTTATGTTGTGATGCGCTGCGAGCCGGGTCACACGTCACGTTGAAGGTGTGTTTTGTTTGCAACTAATTGATTTAAAAGAAGAATAACGAGAAAAAAGAGGTTTTCTTGACGGCAAGCGTAAGACTCTCCTGCACGTCAAAAGAGAAGCGGTTAACAAATTTGTAAATTGTATTGGCGCACAATTCACGCATTTGATACTTTCCGGCAAAACATTTGCCTGCAAATTATCAGCAGATGAGAATGATTTTCGTATGAAAGCGCTTTCCTTCCACAGGTCGCGCCATATCACACTGCCCTTAAAACAGGGAAGGGCAGTAAAGAATCGACGACAGGCTGCCAGAGAGCGGTCGTGATAAATAAAGTCGGTGATAGCAAGCAGTAAAAAGAAAAACCACCTGGCAGACGCGAAAGCTCCTGCGCTGCACAGGTTTCCCTAAGGGGAGAACGGGCTGGCTTTGGTCAGTAATAATAATGAGTGGAGTACCAACACAATGTCCATCATCACAAAAAAAAGTCTGGTAGCGGCAGGGATCCTTTCTGCGCTAATCGCGGGTAACGCAATGGCTGCGAATGTTCCTGCGGGTGTGCAACTGGCGGAGAAACAGACGCTGGTGCGCAACAACGGTTCGGAAGTCCAGTCTCTCGACCCGCACAAAATTGAAGGCGTGCCTGAGTCGAACATTAACCGCGACCTGTTTGAAGGTCTGCTGGTAACCGACGTAGAAGGCCACCCGAGCGCGGGCGTTGCCGAGAAGTGGGATAACAAAGATTTTAAAGTCTGGACTTTCCATCTGCGTAAAGACGCGAAATGGTCCAATGGCGAGCCGGTCACGGCGCAGGATTTCGTATACAGCTGGCAGCGCCTGGCTGACCCGAAAACCGCCTCTCCGTATGAAAGCTATCTGCAATACGGCCACATTACCAATATCGACGATATCATCGCCGGTAAAAAACCAGCCACCGAGCTTGGCGTGAAAGCGATTGACGACCACACGCTGGAAGTCACCCTGAGCGAGCCGGTGCCCTATTTCTATAAACTGCTGGTGCACTCCTCTATGTCTCCGGTGCCTAAAGCCGTCGTTGAGAAATTCGGCGAGAAGTGGACTCAGCCCGCGAACATCGTTTCCAACGGCGCGTACAAACTGAAATCCTGGGTGGTGAACGAGCGCATCGTGCTTGAGCGCAACACCAACTACTGGGATAACGCGAAGACCGTGATTAACGAAGTCACCTATCTGCCTATCTCTTCTGAAGTGACTGACGTCAACCGCTACCGCAGCGGTGAAATCGACATGACCTATAACAACATGCCGATTGAACTCTTCCAGAAGCTCAAGAAAGAAATTCCAAAAGAAGTGCACGTCGACCCGTATCTGTGCACCTATTACTACGAGATCAACAACCAGAAAGCGCCGTTTAACGACCCGCGCGTGCGTACCGCGCTGAAACTGGGCCTGGATCGCGACATCATCGTTCATAAAGTGAAAAACCAGGGCGACCTGCCGGCGTATGGCTATACCCCGCCGTACACCGATGGCGCGAAATTCACCGAGCCGGCCTGGTTCAAAATGACCCAGGAACAGCGTAACGCCGAAGCGAAAAAACTGCTGGCCGAAGCAGGCTATACCGCCGACAAACCGCTGACGTTCGATCTGCTGTACAACACCTCCGATCTGCATAAGAAACTGGCTATCGCTGCCGCGTCCATCTGGAAGAAAAACCTGGGCGTGAACGTGAAGCTGGAAAACCAGGAGTGGAAAACCTTCCTGGATACCCGTCATCAGGGCAACTTCGACGTGGCGCGTGCGGGCTGGTGCGCGGATTACAACGAACCGACCTCCTTCCTCAACACGATGCTGTCCAATAGCTCGAACAACACCTCGCACTATAAGAGCGAAGCGTTCGATAAAGTGATGCAGGAAACGCTGCAGGTCTCCGACGAAGCGCAGCGTAGCGAGCTCTACAACAAAGCAGAGCAGCAGCTGGATAAAGACTCCGTTATCGTGCCGGTGTATTACTACGTGAACGCCCGTCTGGTGAAACCGTGGGTCGGTGGTTACACCGGTAAAGACCCGCTGGATAATGTCTACGTTAAGAACCTGTATATTATCAAACATTAATGGCAATGCGTGGGGCAGGGTTTCCTGCCCCACTGTGTCTTATTTTTCCGTGAGTCAAAGGCACACGCCAGAAGGTACGGGCAATGTTGAAATTCATTTTACGTCGCTGTCTGGAAGCGATTCCGACACTCTTTATTCTCATCACTATCTCCTTCTTTATGATGCGTCTCGCACCGGGCAGTCCTTTTACCGGCGAACGTAATCTGCCGCCGGAAGTCATGGCGAATATCGAGGCGAAATATCATCTTAACGACCCCATCATGACCCAGTACTTCAATTATCTGAAGCAACTGGCGAAAGGTGATTTCGGTCCGTCCTTTAAATACAAGGACTATTCGGTTAACGATCTGGTGGCCTCCAGTTTCCCGGTTTCCGCAAAGTTAGGCGCTGCGGCGTTTTTACTTGCTGTGATTCTGGGCGTTGCGGCGGGCGTAATGGCCGCGCTTAAGCAAAACACCAAATGGGATTTCGCCGTCATGGGGGTGGCGATGACCGGCGTGGTCATTCCGAGTTTCGTGGTGGCACCGCTGCTTGTGATGATCTTCGCGATAACGCTGCACTGGCTGCCCGGCGGCGGCTGGAACGGCGGGGCGCTGAAATTCATGATCCTGCCGATGGTCGCGCTCTCTCTGGCTTACATCGCCAGCATTGCGCGTATCACCCGCGGCTCGATGATTGAAGTGCTGCACTCCAACTTTATCCGTACCGCCCGCGCCAAAGGGCTGCCGATGCGTCGCATCATCTTGCGCCACGCGCTGAAACCCGCGCTGCTGCCTGTACTCTCGTATTTAGGGCCGGCGTTTGTCGGGATTATTACCGGGTCAATGGTTATTGAAACCATTTATGGCCTGCCGGGTATCGGCCAGCTGTTCGTGAACGGCGCGCTCAACCGCGACTACTCACTGGTGCTGAGCCTGACTATTCTGGTCGGCGCGCTGACCATTCTGTTTAACGCGATCGTCGATGTGCTGTATGCCGTTATCGATCCGAAAATTCGTTACTGACGCTGGAGTACGCCATGATGTTGAGTAAGAAAAACAGCGAGGCGCTGGAAAACTTCAGTGAAAAACTGGAAGTAGAAGGACGTAGCCTGTGGCAGGACGCCCGTCGTCGCTTTATGCATAACCGCGCGGCGGTGGCGAGCCTGATTGTGCTGGCCTTTATCGCGCTCTTTGTCACGCTCGCGCCGATGCTGTCGCAGTTCAGCTACTTCGACACTGACTGGGGCATGATGTCGAGCGCGCCGGATACTGAATCCGGCCACTGGTTTGGCACCGACTCCTCCGGGCGCGACCTACTGGTGCGCGTCGCTATCGGCGGGCGCATTTCGCTGATGGTCGGCGTTGCGGCGGCGCTGGTAGCGGTGATTGTCGGCACGCTCTACGGTTCGCTTTCCGGCTATCTTGGCGGCAAAGTGGATTCGGTCATGATGCGTCTGCTGGAGATCCTCAACTCCTTCCCGTTCATGTTCTTCGTTATCCTGCTGGTGACCTTTTTCGGCCAGAACATCCTGCTGATTTTCGTTGCCATCGGGATGGTCTCCTGGCTCGACATGGCGCGTATCGTGCGCGGCCAGACGCTGAGCCTGAAACGTAAAGAGTTCATCGAAGCAGCCCAGGTGGGCGGCGTCTCGACGGCTAATATTGTCGTGCGTCATATCGTGCCGAACGTACTGGGCGTGGTGGTGGTTTACGCCTCGCTGCTGGTGCCCAGCATGATCCTCTTCGAATCGTTCTTAAGCTTCCTCGGCCTCGGTACGCAGGAGCCGCTCAGCTCCTGGGGCGCGCTGCTGAGCGATGGCGCCAACTCAATGGAAGTGTCGCCCTGGCTGCTGCTCTTCCCGGCGGGTTTCCTGGTGGTCACCCTGTTTTGTTTTAACTTTATCGGCGATGGCCTGCGTGATGCCCTCGACCCGAAAGATCGTTAAGGAGTACCGCCATGAGCACCATTGAACTCTCTGCGCCGCAGAGCACTACCGCGGCGTCACAAGCGGCGCTGCTGGACGTTAAAGATCTGCGCGTTACCTTCGAAACGCCTGACGGCGACGTAACTGCGGTTAACGATCTGAATTTCAGCCTGCGCGCCGGTGAGACGCTCGGTATCGTCGGTGAATCCGGCTCCGGCAAATCCCAGACCGCGTTTGCGCTGATGGGCCTGCTCGCCGCCAACGGCCGCATCGGCGGCTCGGCGAAATTCAACGGCCGTGAAATCCTCAACCTGCCGGAGCGCGAGCTTAACCGCCTGCGCGCCGAGCAGATTTCGATGATTTTCCAGGATCCGATGACCTCGCTGAACCCGTATATGCGCGTCGGCGAACAGCTGATGGAAGTGCTGATGCTGCATAAAGGCATGAGCAAAGGCGAAGCGTTCGAAGAGTCGGTCCGCATGTTAGATGCGGTGAAAATGCCGGAAGCGCGCAAGCGCATGCGCATGTATCCGCATGAGTTTTCCGGCGGTATGCGCCAGCGTGTAATGATTGCGATGGCGCTGCTGTGCCGTCCTAAATTGCTCATCGCTGATGAACCGACTACCGCGCTCGACGTAACCGTCCAGGCACAGATCATGACGCTGCTGAACGAGCTTAAACGCGAATTCAACACCGCCATCATTATGATCACCCACGACCTCGGCGTGGTCGCGGGCATCTGTAATAAAGTGCTGGTGATGTATGCGGGCCGTACCATGGAATATGGCGCCGCGCGCGACGTGTTCTACGATCCGGCGCACCCGTATTCTATCGGTCTGCTGAACGCCGTACCGCGCCTTGACGCCGAAGGAGAGTCGCTGCTCACCATTCCTGGCAACCCGCCGAACCTGCTGCGTCTGCCGAAAGGCTGTCCGTTCCAGCCGCGCTGCCCGCACGCGATGGAGATTTGCAGCACGGCGCCGCCGCTTGAGGAGTTCGCTCCTGGCCGCCTGCGCGCCTGCTTTAAACCGGTGGAGGAACTGAAATGAGCACCGTAGCTGAAGACAGAAAAGTGCTGCTCGAAGTGGCCGATCTCAAGGTGCATTTCGACATCAAAGACGGCAAACAGTGGTTCTGGCAGCCGTCCAAAACGTTAAAAGCGGTTGATGGCGTTACGCTGCGCCTGTACGAAGGGGAAACCCTCGGCGTGGTGGGCGAGTCCGGCTGCGGCAAATCCACCTTTGCGCGCGCCATCATCGGTCTGGTGAAAGCCACCAGCGGCCGCGTCGCGTGGCTCGGCAAAGATCTGATGGGCATGAAGCAGGAAGAGTGGCGCGATGTGCGCAGCGACATTCAGATGATTTTCCAGGATCCGCTGGCCTCACTGAATCCGCGCATGACCATTGGCGATATCATCGCCGAACCCCTGCGGACGTATCATCCGAAAATGCCGCGCCAGGAAGTGCGTGACCGCGTCAAAGCGATGATGATGAAAGTGGGGCTGCTGCCAAACCTGGTTAACCGCTATCCGCATGAGTTCTCCGGCGGCCAATGCCAGCGTATCGGTATCGCCCGCGCGCTTATTCTTGAGCCGAAGCTTATCATCTGCGATGAGCCGGTTTCCGCGCTCGACGTGTCTATTCAGGCTCAGGTGGTGAACCTGCTGCAAAAACTGCAGCGCGAGATGGGGCTGTCGCTTATTTTCATCGCCCACGATCTGGCGGTAGTGAAGCACATCTCCGATCGCGTACTGGTGATGTATCTGGGTCATGCGGTGGAGCTTGGCACCTATGATGAGGTTTATCATAACCCGCTGCACCCTTACACCCGCGCGCTGATGTCGGCGGTTCCTATCCCGGACCCGGATCTCGAAAAGAACAAGAAGATCCAGCTGCTGGAAGGCGAGCTGCCGTCGCCCATCAATCCGCCGTCAGGCTGTGTGTTCCGCACCCGCTGCCCGATGGCGGGCCCGGAATGCGCCCAGACGCGCCCGGTGCTGGAAGGCAGTTTCCGCCATGCGGTTTCCTGCCTGAAGGTGGACCCGTTATAATCGCAAGGGCTGGCAGGTGCCAGCCCTTTTTTCTGCGAGGACAACGTGTCAGGGATAACAGAGTTTCGTCAACGCGCTTACCATTTCCTTTTCGATCAACGCACGCGTAGCGGCCGACGCTTTGAGGCGCTCTGCGGCCTGTTCGCGCTGTTCAGCGTCATCGTCGTTTTTATCGAATCTGGCATCGGCACCCAGTATCACCTTACCTACGAGGAATGGCATATTTTCGTCTGGCTGGAGATGGGCATTACGTTCGTCTTTACGCTGGAATATCTGCTGCGCCTCGCCGTCTGGCCTAATCCGGCGCGCTACGCGCTGAGCTTCTGGGGCATTATCGATCTGGCGACGGTGTTGCCGCTCTATGTGCTGTGGCTCTGGCCTGAACTCGGCATGAACTATCTGTTCATCTGGCGGACGCTGCGCGCGGTGCGCGTACTGCGTATTCTCAAGCTGTTGCGGATGATGTCGTCTGCAAGCATTCTCTGGCAGGCCATCGTTAACGCCCGTCACCAGCTCATCGTCTTTTATGCGTTTATTTCCATCGTCATGATCATCGCTGGCGCACTGATGTATGGCATTGAAGGCGCTTCCAGCGGCTTTACTACGCTCGGCACGTCGGTTTACTGGGCCGTGGTGACGGTAACGACGGTCGGGTATGGCGATATCACGCCGCATACGGCGGGCGGTCGCGCGGTGGCGTCGCTGTTAATACTTATCGGCTATTCGGTGATTGCGATCCCGACCGGCATAATTACCGCGCAGATGACCAGCGCGCTTGCGGAGCGCAACGCGGCGCGACGCTGTCCGTCATGCGGGAGCGCGCATGACGCGCAGGCGAAATATTGTCAGGCGTGTGGGACGAAAATCGCGGGTGAGAACTAGCGCGGCGAAGGCCGCGCCGCGGGCGTTTATTCACGCCACAGGATGTGGCACAGCTTGTGATCTTTTTCGCGGCACAGCAGCACGCGGGCGAACACGTCGGTGATCTCTTCACCGTCTTCCTCGGCAAGGCCGATGACCACTTCGGAGAAGAAATCCGGGTTTAAATCGTAATCGACGTGTTGCAGCCACTCTTCAGACGGGTCGAACAGCTCCGCGCCGCCGCGCTCTTCAAACTGTAAATTAAACAGAATGATATCCGCCGGGTCGAGATTGTCCGGCGCCAGCTCCAGAAAAATGTCATAGGCCTGGTCGAGTGTTTCATCTTCCGTCAGGCGGTTATTCAGATCCATTTCCATCGTGACTACCCCAGTAAGTGATGTTGGGCACGTTTTACAGCAACGGGCTGAAGAAGTAAAACAGTCGCTCCACCACGCGGTGCCAGAACGGTCGTTTCACCCAAAGGCGCGCATCCAGCAGGCGCGAGCGGGAGATATAGTCATCCTGCACCTCGGCCAGATCGGCGCCGAATCCGGCGTCGTCGATAACCAGCGTAATTTCAAAGTTAAGCCACAGGCTGCGCATATCCAGATTGACGGTGCCGACCAGGCTCAGCTCGCCGTCCACCAGCACGCTTTTGGTATGCAGCAGGCCGCCCTCGAACTGGTAAATTTTCACGCCCGCCGCCAGCAGCTCGCTGAAGAAGGCACGGCTTGCCCAGCCTACCAGCAGAGAGTCGTTTTTACGCGGCAGAATAATGCTTACATCGACGCCTCGCTGCGCCGCCGTACAGATGGCGTGGAGCAGATCGTCGCTCGGCACGAAGTAGGGCGTGGTCATAATCAAATATTCACGCGCCGCATACACCGAGGTTAACAGCGCCTGGTGAATCAGATCTTCCGGGAAACCAGGACCCGAGGCGATAGTATGAATAGTGTGTCCGCTCGCCTGTTCAAACGGCATGATATTGGCATCCGGCGCGGGCGGCAGCAGCCGTTTGCCGGTTTCAATCTCCCAGTCACAGGAGTACACAATACCCATCGCGGTGGCGACCGGGCCTTCCATGCGCGCCATCAGATCCACCCACTGACCAACGCCCGCGTCCTGTTTGAAATAGCGCGGGTCGACCATATTCATACTGCCGGTGTAGGCAATATAGTTGTCGATCATGATCATTTTGCGGTGCTGACGCAGGTCCATGCGGCGTAGGAACACACGCATCAGGTTAACTTTCAGCGCCTCCACCACTTCGATACCCGCATTGCGCATCATGCCCGCCCAGGGGCTGCGGAAAAAGGCGACGCTGCCTGCGGAGTCGAGCATCAGACGACAGTGCACGCCGCGTCGGGCAGCGGCCATCAGCGATTCCGCCACCTGGTCCGCCATGCCGCCGGGCTGCCAGATATAAAAGACCATTTCGATATTATGACGCGCAAGCTGAATATCGCGGATCAGCGCCTGCATCACATCATCGGAGGTGGTGAGCAGTTGCAGCTGATTACCCTTGACGCCCGCAATACCCTGGCGGCGTTCGCACAGCTGAAACAGCGCGCTCGCCACCGCGCTGTTTTCTTCGGCAAAAATATGTTTGCAGGCTTTCAGATCGCTCAGCCATTTGGCGGTGGAGGGCCACATGGCGCGGGCGCGCTCGGCGCGACGCTTGCCAAGATGCAGCTCTCCAACGGAGAGATACGCGATAATCCCTACCAGCGGGAGAATATAAATGACCAGCAGCCAGGCCATGGCAGAGGGCACGGCGCGGCGTTTCATCAGAATACGCAGCGTCACGCCTGCGATAAGCAACCAGTATCCCAGAATGACCAGCCAACTCACGACCGTGTAGAAGGTTGTCATAGATTAAAAATCCTTTAAAAAGCGTATCGTTAAGAGTGTACGCACAACCCTGTCGCGCTCCAATAAGAACCTGCCAGAAAAGCGCTGGCCTGCGGGCGGGAAGGGGCTATAATGACGCTTCTGTTTCAGTCAAGAGTATCAGAAATGAGGCGTAGTAGAACCGAAGTTGGGCGCTGGCGCATGCAGCGACAGTCTCAACGACGTAAAGCTCGCTGGCTGGAAGCACAATCCCGACGCAATATGCGAATTCACGCTATCAGAAAATGTCTTGTGAATCGTCAGCGCAATTCGTTGCTGTTTGCCATCCACGATCGCTAAACGTAGTGCAAGGGCACCGCCTGCGGTGCCCCCCGACTATCTTCCCGACTCACTTCCGCTTTCGCCATTTCCCGCCGCGCTAATTGCGCGAATCATGTCTTGTGTTTGCACCTTTAATCGGGCGCAATTTGAGATAAATTCCGTCTGGTGACTTCTCGCGTCGCGCTAATGGATTTAAATAAAATTAGGAATATTCTGGTTTAAAAAGTCGCCACTGGAAACGTTTCTATTTTTAATATTTCCAAAATGAGAATATGCTGAATGCTTTAATAAAATTACCTTAAAATCAAAGGCTTGCTATTGATTTTGAAACTTAACGTAAATTCACAATTTGTAATATATGCTGTATTCCCGCCGGTGATAATTGCTGCAATGTAAAATGAAGCATTTTTAATGTTATTTCCGGCGATTGTTTCTGGTCAGGCCAGGTTAGATTAATGTCATCGACAGCGACTTTTCCTGCAACTGCAAATTTCATCCGTAACTGATGGAGCGTTTATGACCAAGCAAGAGGAATTTCTGACAGAAATCCACAAATTTTTGTTACGCAAAGGAGCCTGCGGCGCACGTCCCAGAACTTTCGAAGACAGAACGTTAACCAGCGGCATTTTCGGTTTTGCGAAAGAAGCCGTCACTGCCAGCCAGCGCTTGCCTGAGAGTGTCTCCGCCTGCGAAGCGGCCCGTCAGTTTGTGACGTCGCACAAGTGTCATGCCGCCAGAAATAACGCGCCTGCCACTATGTTGCGCCTGGTCGCCGGCGGCAAATAACACCTGCCAGGCAAAACAAGCGCAAAAAAAGGGCATAACGTCAGTTAATGCCCTCAGGGTTCGCGCAGCCTGCTGGCTGCGGTCAGAATACTTTTTTGTAAGGCTTCACGGACACGGTTTTGTAGACGCCCGCCGCGATATACGGATCGGCTTCAGCCCATGCCTGAGCCGCTTCGAGCGACGCGAACTGCGCAATCACCGTTGAGCCGGTAAAACCCGCCGCACCCGGATCGTTGCTGTCTACCGCAGGCATTGGCCCTGCGGTCAGCAGACGCCCCTCATCATGCAACAGCTGCAAGCGAGCCAGATGCGCAGGGCGCACCGACTGGCGCTTTTCCAGAGAATCAGCCACATCTTCCGCATAGATTACATAAAGCACGCCACACTCCTTTTATGAAACGGCAAGGTGAATAACGGTAGGTGAAAGCCGCAGAGTCTGCAACGTAAAGATAAATGCGCTGTTAAATCCTTAACATCTGTGCGGGAAAATTCGCCAGTCTGGCGAACAAATGCGGGGGAAGCGGGCTGAGTTGTTGAATATGATTGCTATTTGCATTTAAAATTGAGCTCTCATTTATTCAGTGAAACGACTATGACTTCAATGACCCTCGATATGCCTCGCCGTTTTCCGTGGCCGACGCTGCTTTCCGTCGCGATCCACGGTGCCATTGTGGCGGCGGCCGTGCTTTATACTTCGGTAAATCAGGTTGTTGAAATGCCGGCGCCTTCGCAGCCGATTTCGGTAACGATGGTCGCGCCCGAAGCGCTTGAGCCGCCGAAGCCGGTGGTCGCGCCGCCGCCCGAGCCTGTCGCCGAACCTGAGCCGGAGCCAGAAATCGTACCGGAGCCGCCAAAGGAGGCGCCAGTCGTCATCGAAAAACCTAAGCCGAAACCGAAGCCGAAACCCAAACCTAAGCCGGTGAAAAAGGTCGAGGAGCAGCCGAAGCGGGAAGTAAAACCGGCCGAGCCGCGTCCGGCGTCACCGTTTGAAAATAACACCCCGACGCGTACCACGACCGCTGCATCGCGCCCGGCACCAGCGGCACCGGCGAATATCGCCCCGGCAGGCCCGCGCGCGTTAAGCCGCAACCAGCCGCAGTATCCGGCACGCGCCTATGCGCTACGCATGGAAGGGCAGGTGCGGGTGAAATTTGACGTCGCGGCGGACGGCAGCGTCGAAAACGTGCAGATCCTCTCCGCGAAACCCGCCAATATGTTCGAGCGTGAGGTAAAACAGGCGATGCGCAAATGGCGCTACGAGGCCGGAAAACCCGGCACAGGACTGATAGTGAATATTGTGTTCCGCATTAATGGCGGAGCCACCATGCAATAACGTCCCGCCAGTCAGAAAAGCCAGAGCATCGTCTCTGGCTTTTTTTATCGCCTTACGCCACGGGTGGCAGGGGGCGCGGTTTACCGTCGTCATCCACTGCGACATAAATAAACAGCGCCTCGGTGGCGCGATAGCGCTGGCCCAGCGGCTCGGAGGAGACTTTCTTCACCCAGACTTCAATATTAATGGTCACGGAGGTGTTGCCGCGCTTCACGCAGCGGGCGTAACAGCACACCACATCGCCGACCGCCACCGGGCGCAGGAATGTCATGCCGTCCACGCGCACCGTCACCACGCGCCCGTGCGCAATTTCTTTGGCAAGAATTGCGCCGCCAATATCCATCTGCGCCATCAGCCAGCCGCCAAAAATATCGCCGTTGGCATTGGTATCAGCGGGCATGGCCAGGGTACGTAAAACCAGTTCACCTTGTGGGGTGGTTTGCTCTGTCGTCATGGGGCTTCTCTGTTGTCGTTATCCGGTTGCCGGTCCGCGCGCAGGCAGGGCCGAAGGGCGCGGAGCGACCGTATCATAACACTGGCAGCGACAGGGTGAAGGCAGGAAAAGCAGGCGAGAACAGACGTTATTTCAGAAGAGAAAAAGGGGAGGCGCGCCTCCCCGTCAGGGATCAGAAGGACATCGTGACGCCGGCGTAGTATGCCCGGCCCGGTTCGTTGTACGTCGATGCGCCTTCATTTTCGCGATACAGCGTTTTGTCGAACAGGTTGCTGACGCCGCCATTCAGACGCAGATTTTTGGTCAGCGCATAGTTCATGCCCACGCCGACCACAGAGTAGGCCCCCACTTCCTTATGCGAAAGATTGCCGCCATCCTCAAGGCGAATTTCGGCGGCCTGGCGCGGCTTCTGGCGGCCATAGAATGTCCAGTTCAGGTTGGTGGAGAGCTTGTCGTTCACCTGCCAGTCGAGCATCGTATTAACGGTATATTTCGGGATAACCGACAGCGGATTGCCGTTCTTTTTGGTTTCCGATTTGATCATATACGTGGCATTGGTGCGCCAGTTCAGGGTGTCTTTCACTACCGGAAGGGTCAGGTTGCCTTCGAGGCCTTCCACCACCGCTTTACCGCCGTTTTCCCAGCGCAGAATATTGTTGCCGTTAGAGGCGTAGCCAATCACCTTGTCGCCAGAGACGATTTTGTTCTGGTAGTCGTTACGGAACCAGGTAACGCCCGCATCAAATCCCTCGTGGGTATACTCCAGGCCAATCTCTTTGTTGATACTGATTTCCGGCTTCAGGTCTTCATTGCCCAGCAGATAGCAACTGCCGCTCACGCCAATCGGGCAGCCGTTGCCGCGCGTGGAGAGCAGGTAGCCTTTACTCGACTGATAAAGGTTCGGCGCTTTAAAGGCGCGCGCGATACCGGCTTTCAGCTTGACGTTGTCGCCGAGCTCCTGTGAGAGGTTCAGGCTCGGACTCCAGTTGCCGCCGAACTGGTTGTGGTGGTCGTAACGAAGACCGGGGATCACGACGGTGCCAGGCAGCACGTCGATATTGTCTTCGACATACACAGCGGCGGTCGTGGCGCTGTTTTTACTGCTGCGCGAGGATGCCTCGCCGGACACGTCGCCAATGGTGGTGTTATCGACGTTGGTCGCCTGCATGGATGCCGGATCGTTGAGCGCTTCGCGATCCCACTCGACGCCAAGCGTCATGGTCTGGTCCACCAGCAGCGTCAGCGGCGCGTTAATTTCGCTGCTGGCGCGGTAGTTTTCGAGTCGGCTGGTGCTGTATTTCTCGTCGGTGATCATGCCTTCGACGCGGCCCGTCGTTCCTTCCTGAAGACGCGTATTATTGGTTTTTTCGTAATAGAAGCCGGTCTTCGACTGTCCCCAGTCCCAGATGCCATTATGGGTAATACCGTAGCTCTGGCGATACATCCGGTTGGTTTCGTGGCCGTAGAGCGAGGGGACAAGCCCGTTGGGGCTGGCGTTGCTGTTGCTGTTTTGCGTGTCGCCCGCGTAGATGTTGCCCTGACGGCTGTAGCCATATTCGACATCCAGGATCTGTTCTGGCGTGAGTTTCCAGGATATTACGCTGTTGATATCTTTATTGCGCACCCCTTCGCGCCCGGCGGCGTAAGAGCCATTCTGCGCGGTGTTGATGTCGTCATCGTCAGCGTCGGTTTTGTTGAGGTTACCGTAGAGGCGCATGGTCAGCGCGTCGCCGGCCAGCGGGCCGCTCAGGCTGAAGTTAGCGCGTCGGGTGGCGCCTTCTTTGTCGTTTTCCGGCTGGTTGGTAAACAGCGACAGCGAGCCGTGCCAGTCGTTGGTCGGGCGTTTGGTGATGATATTCACTACGCCGCCTGCCGCACCGCTGCCGTAACGCGCCGCCGCAGGGCCGCGCAGCACTTCGATGCGCTCGACCATCTCGGCAGGCACCCAGTTGGTGTCGCCGCGCGTGTCGCGCTCGCCGCGCCAGCTGTAACGCACGGCATTGCGGGAGCTCACCGGGACGCCATCCACCAGGATTAAGGTGTTTTCCGGGCCCATGCCGCGAATATCGATCTGGCGATTGTTGCCGCGGCTGCCGCTGGCGCTATTGCCGGTCAGGTTCACGCCGGGCATTTTGCGAATAATGTCTGAAAGATCGTTGACCGGCGGGTCTTTCTCAATGTCATCCGCCGTGATGATGGAGACGCCGGGCTGCTGCCTGAGTGCCTGTTCCGCCGTGGCCTGAACGACCATTACATCGCCATCGTCCATCTCCGTCGCCTGCGCGGCATAAGCGCTGCCTCCGAGCAGGGAGGCTATGGCCAGCGCCAGAGGCGTGCGAATGTCATGCTTTTTTTCAAACATTATCAATTATTCCATTTTGTGTAGAAATGTAATCATCCACCCGCATGATAATGATAATAATTATCATTACAATATAAAAAGTGGATTCTCCACAATTTCTCCACAATTGCCTCATGATTGCGCATGTGGCTGTAATGGCTTGTAAAATCTGGGGGATAGTGAGAGGTTCACGCATAAAAAAACGCCCCGGGCGCTAACCGCGGGGCGTTCGTTTTTAACAGAATGACAGGAACTTATTTTTCTTCCTGCGGCATATGGCGGTAGATGTAAACGCCGCTCAACAGGGTAAAGACCAGCGTCAGGCCGGGGATGCCGAACACTTTGAAATTCATCCAGACCGCTTCCGGCAGCCAGAACGCGACATAAATATTCAGCAGGCCGCAGAAGATAAAAAACACCGCCCAGGCGAGATTAAGACGCGTCCACGCCTGCGCGGGCAGGGTTATCTCTTTGCCCAGCATGCTCTGGATCAGCGGCTTTTTCATCACCCACTGGCCAATCAGCAGCGCGCCTGCGAACAGGGCGTAAATAATGGTCACTTTCCACTTAATAAATTCCGCGTTGTGGAAATAGATAGTCAGCCCGCCGAAGACCGCGACCAGCACAAAGGTCACCAGGGTCATTTTTTCGACCTTGCGGTATTTATACCAGCTGTAGATGACCGTCAGCGCGGTGGCGACGATCAGCGCGCCGGTCGCCCAGAAAATGTCATGCAATTTATAGAAAGCAAAAAAGACAATCAGCGGCAAAAAATCGAGTAACTGCTTCATACATCGGTTCCATCAAGAGGCCCGCTCACGACGACCGCACGCGGGCAAAGGGTTATTCCCGGATAAGCATATATAACCGGAATAAATAAATGAGGAGTAGTGCCGTCAGCAGGTTGCTGAGGATGCCCGCGACGACCGCGCCGATTTGCGGCGTCAGCGCGGCAAAGGCGGGGGCGAACAGCAGCAGGGCGGTGCGGGCCAGCAACCATAGCAGCACGGCAGGCGCCACCAGCCGCATATTCTGCCACGCGAGACGCATACTGTTGCGCATCGCGCCGAAAATACCGGCTTTGTCCTGCGCCATCATCACCGGCGCCAGCGACAGTAAAATCGCAAGGACAACGCCTGGCACGACGACCAGCAAAATACCCATCTGCACCAGAAATGTGGTCAGGAAGATAAGGATAAACAGGCGCGGCAGCAGCGGCGCGGCGGCGCCAATCGCGCGCAGCGCGCTGACGTTCTGCCCGGCGGAGACCGCCTGGATAAGCAGCAGCACGCCGCCCACCAGTAACGTATTGCCGAACATGCCGGAAAACGTCGAGGCCGCCGAGGCTTTCAGCAACACCTGCTGCTGTTCCGGCGTCATGTTCTGCACCAGCTCGAACAGGCTCGCGCTGCCGCGCAGCGCATCGCCTTCGTTCAGTATCGCCAGTTGCCCGGCATCCGGCGTAAAGGCGTGGCCGAGGATCATTGAGATAAAGGCGCAAAGCAGCGCAATCAGCAGGATGGTTACCAGCTGATTGCGAAAAAAATTACCCGTGTCACGGTAAACGGATTTTGCCGTGATAGACATGCACTCTCCTTGGGTTGGCAGAATTATTCCGCCGGCAATTGTACCCTGGATGATGGCGCAGTGGCAGCGCTGTAAAGGGGCGCTACAGGTAAGGAATTGTCAGGAAGCGGCGGCAGGCCATAGCGCGCGCGGGCGCGATTGCACGCCTCATTCACTACGCCGCCTTCGCCGGACATGGCGAATTCGCGACACGGCGAGGGCCGGTTTTCATACACCGTACAGCGCACCGCCTCGCCAGGCGTGCCTTGCAGCGCCACGCAGCGGCTCTGCTTCTGATTGGTGCCGCTCATGCAGCGCAGAAAAGGGGTAAGCGGCTCGGTGAGATGAGCCGGGACAGGGCCGCCGGCGTCATCCGCCTCGGCCCAGTAGAAAGAGACACGAAAATAAGCACAACAGGCACCGCACGTCATGCACGGGTTGAGATCGCTCATCATTCACCTGCAACTAAACAACGCATCGTTTCAATATTGTGAAGAGATTAAATTATTCCCCGCCGTGACGACTTTCAAGGGGGAAAAGGGGAATATTTTTGCTGTGCTGAAAGGCAAAAATTGACCTGAAATCAAATTCATCGAATCAGCAAGGTGCGCGGAAATTAATTCAGATCAATGAATGTTAAATTAGCGGCCCGAATGTGATCTGTGTTGGATCACTTCCTAACTCGTAGTGAGTATATTCACCCGGCAAATAAAACCTCAGAAGGGAAACGGGAATGAAAAAACTTATCGTGGCGATGGCGGTAGCGGGTTGTTTTTCGGGTATGGCTTCTGCGCATGAAGCAGGGGATTTCTTTATGCGCGCCGGTACGGCGACAGTGCGCCCGTCCGAGGGCTCAGACAACGTGCTGGGTATGGGCGGCTTTAATGTCAGTAATAACACCCAGCTTGGTTTGACGTTTACCTACATGGCGACGGAGAACATTGGCGTTGAACTGCTGGCGGCGACGCCGTTCCGCCACAAAGTGGGTCTTGGGGCGACTGGCGATCTGGCGACCGTTCATCAACTGCCGCCAACTTTAATGGCGCAGTGGTATTTCGGCGATTCGCAAAGCAAGGTGCGTCCGTATATTGGCGCAGGTATCAACTACACCACATTCTTTGACGAAGATTTTAACGATACCGGCAAAAAGAGCGGCCTGAGCGATCTGAGCGTTGACGACTCCTGGGGCGCGGCCGGTCAGGTCGGTCTCGATTACATGGTGAACAAAGACTGGATGATTAACATGTCCGTCTGGTACATGGATATCGACACCACCGTCAAATTCAAAGCGAACGGCCAGCAGCAGAGTATCGATACCCGCATCGACCCGTGGGTGTTTATGTTCTCGGCGGGTTACCGCTTCTGAGGCAGCGCGCGGTCTTTGTTGCGCGACTTCGCCCATAAAAAAACCAACCTCAGCGGGTTGGTTTTTTTATGACTTGAGGGTGAATCGGTTAACTGGCCTGTCGCGGGTCGCCGTTTTCTGCATTGTCGGCGTCTGCGACCTCTCAGTGAAAGGCGCTGGAGGCCGCCTGGCGCATAATGCGGTTGGCTTCATCCCATTTGCGGGCGTTTCGTTTGGTTAACGCTTCACGTGCTGCACGGCGAGCTTTATTCATCATATGCTGGTTAATCATCTTCACCTCCACCCTTTCCCGTAATCCAGCCAGACGGTTCCGGCTGCGATTGCGCGTTACGTTTTCACGCGGTTTATGGTCTGAAGTCAGTTGCCACGCTTTCCGCCGGTCATCCTGCCGGGGCGGCGTCTGTGCCGTCATGGGTGGCTCCAACAACGCTCTGGTCACCGAAACCTGCCGTCTCCTTTGCGGCGGGCGGGCAAACATGCTGCGTTTGCTGCCGGGCTTCGTTGTCATGAGAATAAGTTTTGGTCAGGAATGCGACGTCTGCCTTAAGATTTTGCTCAAAATCCGACGGTATCGCTGGACGCGCATAAAAAAATGTGAATGAAAGGCGGGATGTCCCTGATATTCAGGGAAAATAAAAAGCGCGATCGCTCGCGCTTTTTTCAAAGAAAAAATCGTTATGCAGGCAATGTGCCCGCTTTCAGTTCACGCACAAACGTCGTCAGCGCGGCCAGCATCGCGGCGCGATCGTTAAGGTTGTTCTCAATGATCCTGACGATCGCCGAGCCGGAAATCGCGCCTGCGGCGCCGGCCTCGATGGCGGCTTTTACCTGCGCAGGTTCGGAGATACCAAAACCCTGCAGGGGCGGCGCGGCATGGTATTCGGTCAGTTTGTCAATCAGATGGTTTAGCGGCAGCGCGGCGCGGTTTTCCGCCCCCGTTACCCCGGCGCGCGAGAGTAAATAAGTGTAGCCGCGGCCATACGAGGCAATCTGGCGCAGCAGATCGTCATCGGCATTAGGCGGGCAGATGAAAATCGGCGCGACGTTGTGGCGCATCGCGGCCTGGCGGAACGGTGCGGACTCCTCGACAGGCACGTCGGCCACCAGCACCGAATCGACGCCCACCGCCGCGCAGCGGGCGTAGAACTCGTCCACGCCGCGGCTGAAAACCAGGTTAGCGTACATCAAAAGCCCGATGGGCAGATCCGGGTATTTCTGGCGAATAGCGCCCAGCATTTCGAAGCACTGATCGGGCGTGGTGCCAGAGGCGAAGGCGCGCAGCGTCGCGCTCTGGATAGTCGGGCCGTCCGCCAGGGGATCGGAGAACGGAATGCCGAGCTCCAGCGCGTCGGCGCCGCCTTCCACCAGCGCGTCAATGATCTGCAGCGACCATTCAGGCGACGGGTCGCCCAGCGTTACAAAGGGAACAAATGCGCCTTCCTTACGGGCTGTCAGGCGGTCAAACAGCTGCTGATAACGCTCCATTACATTTCCCCTCGTGCTTTGAAAATATCGTGAACGGTGAAGATATCTTTATCGCCGCGCCCGGAGAGATTGACGACCAGCAACTGCTCTTTTTCCGGGTCAGCGCGCATCATTTTCAGCGCATGGGCGAGGGCGTGTGACGACTCCAGCGCCGGAATAATCCCTTCCTGACGGCACAGCGTCTTGAACGCCTCCAGCGCCTCGTCATCGGTAATAGACACATATTCCGCGCGACCGGTGCTGTTCAGGTACGCATGCTGCGGCCCGACGGACGGGAAATCGAGACCGGCGGAAATCGAGTACGACTCTTCAATCTGGCCGTCGTCGGTTTGCATCATTGGCGCTTTCATGCCGAAGTAGATCCCAACACGCCCGTGTTTGAGCGGCGCGCCGTGCTCGCCGGTTTCGATACCGTGCCCGGCAGGCTCAACGCCAATCAGGCCGACGCGGGGCTCGTTAATAAAGTCGGCGAACATGCCGATGGCATTGGAGCCGCCACCGACGCAGGCGATCACGGCATCCGGCAGACGACCTTCTTTTTCCATGATCTGTTCGCGCGTCTCTTCGCCAATCATGCGCTGGAATTCACGCACGATGGTCGGGAACGGGTGCGGGCCTGCGGCCGTGCCGAGCATATAGTGAGCGCGGTCATAGCTGCCGGACCAGTCGCGCAGCGCCTCGTTGCAGGCGTCTTTCAGCGTCGCGGAGCCGCTGTAGACCGGGATCACTTCCGCGCCCATCAGCTTCATGCGAAACACGTTCGGCGACTGGCGCTCGACATCTTTCGCGCCCATATAGATGCGGCATTTCAGGCCGAGCAGGGCGCTTGCGAGCGCCGAAGCTACGCCATGCTGGCCTGCGCCGGTCTCGGCGATGATTTCAGTTTTGCCCATGCGTTTGGCCAGCAGCGCCTGGCCCAGCACCTGGTTGGTTTTATGCGCGCCGCCGTGCAGCAGATCTTCACGCTTGAGGTACAGCGTGGTGCGGGTGCCTTCGGTGAGGTTCTGACATTTGGTCAGCGCCGTCGGGCGACCAGCGTAGTTTTTCAGCAAGTCGGTAAATTGCGCCTGAAATTCCGCGTCGCTCTGGGCGCTGACGAACGCCTCTTCCAGCTGGCGCAGCGCGGGCATCAGGATCTGCGGCACATACATGCCGCCGAATTCGCCAAAATAAGGGTTTAACAGTGTGCTCATCATCTTCTTCCTTAGTAAGCCCGCAGGGTTCTGAATATCGCCGCCAGTTTGTCGCTGTCTTTAATGCCCGGCGCGCTCTCCACCCCGGAGTTAAAATCGAGTCCTGCGCAGCCGAGCTGTGCGGCCTGTACGCAGTTATCCGCACCAAGCCCGCCCGCCAGCATGACGTCATTAAGCGACTGTCCTTCGAGCAGCGACCAGTCGAACTGGACGCCGCTGCCGCCCTGGCCGTTATCCAGCACGTAACGGTCGACATACTGCAGATTACGCGCCGGGAGCGCGTGGCTGACGCTCTGCGCTTTCCAGATAGCGGTCGTTGCCGGGAGGCTCGCGCGCAGCGCGCTGATATAGGTCTGATCTTCATCGCCGTGCAGTTGAACGGCGCTGAGCGCCAACTGCTGCGCCTTCGCGGCGATGTCATCCAGCGGCGCGTCGCGGAACACGCCGACATAGCGCAGCGGGGCGGCGTCAATCACCGCGCGGGCCTGTTCATCGGTTACGGCGCGCGGGGACGACGGCACAAAAATCAGCCCGCCGAGGACCGCGCCCGCCTCCCAGGCGCTCTGCGCGTCCTGCGGGCGGGTCAGCCCGCAGACTTTGTTTTCGCCAAGCAGCACCTGACGCACGGCGGTTTCTAAATCGTCATGCTCCATCAGCGCCGACCCAATCAGAAACCCGTTGGCGAAACGGCTCAGCTCGCGCACCTGGCCGTAAGTATGGATGCCGGATTCGCTAATCACCGTTACGCCGTGGCCTAAACGCGGCGCCAGTTCGCGGGTGCGGTTAAGATCGATGGAGAGATCGCGCAGGTCGCGGTTGTTGATGCCGACTACTTTCGCCTCAAGGCGAATGGCGCGCTCCAGTTCCTCTTCATTACTGACTTCGGTCAGTACGCCCATGCTCAGGCTGTGGGCCACCGCTGCGAGCTGGCGATACTGGTCGTCGTCCAGCACCGAGAGCATCAGCAGGCAGGCATCGGCCTGGTAAAAGCGCGCCAGATAAATCTGGTACGGGTCGATAATAAAATCTTTGCACAGCACCGGCTGGTGGGCGATAGCGCTGACGATGGGCAGAAACTCAACGCTGCCCTGGAAATATTTCTCGTCGGTCAGTACGGAAATCACTGACGCGTGATGCTTATAGACGGCCGCGATGCGCGCCGGGTCGAAGTCTTCGCGGATCACGCCTTTGGACGGTGAGGCTTTTTTGCACTCCAGGATAAACGCGGTACGGGCACCCTGCAGCGCGTCATAAAAGCGGCGCGCGCTCGGCACTATCTCATTCTGAAAGCTCGCCAGCGGCTGCTGTGCCTTACGGGCCTCCACCCAGAGCGCTTTATCCGCGACGATTTTCGCTAAAACGGTTTCCATCTCTTATCCTCTTGCTGCCAGTGCGGTAACACGGTCATAAGCGGCGCCGCTTCGCAGCACCTCCAGCACTTTGCGCGCGTTGACCTGTAAATCTTCCTCGCCGTGCAAACGCATCAGCATGGCGACGTTGGCGGCCACGGCGGCCTCGTGCGCGCGCTCGCCTTTACCTTGTAACAGGCGGCTTAGAATGTCACGGTTTTCTTCCGGTGTGCCGCCCGCGAGTTCGGCCTGTTCATAAGGCGTAAGGCCGAAATCGACGGCGGTGAGCTGATAGGTGTGGATCTCGCCGTCGCGCAGCTCCGCAACCTGCGTCGGCGCGTGCAGCGACACCTCGTCCATCCCGCCGCTGTGCACCACTGCCGCGCGCTGATAGCCCAGCACGCGCAGGGTTTCAGCGATGGGCAGCACCAGTTCCGGGCTGTAGACGCCAATCAGCGCCAGCGGCGGATGCGCGGGATTAATCAGCGGCCCGAGCACGTTAAATAGCGTGCGCGTTTTCAGCTGCTGACGCACCGGCATGGCGTGACGAAAGCCGGTGTGGTATTTCGGCGCGAACAGGAAGCAGACGCCCAGTTCGTCCAGCGCCTGGCGCGAGGCCTCGGCTTTCATCTCCAGATTAATCCCGAACGCGGCAAGGAGATCGGACGAGCCGGAACGGCTGGAAACGCTGCGGTTGCCATGTTTGGCGACTTTCAGCCCCACCGCCGCCGCGACAAACGCGCTGGCGGTGGAAATATTAATGCTGTTGCTGCCATCGCCGCCGGTGCCGACGATATCGGCAAAGGCATAATCCGGCCGCGGGAACGGCGCGGCGTTCTCCAGCAGCGCGCTGGCGGCGCCGGCGATTTCCACCGGATGCTCGCCGCGCACTTTCATACTCACCAGCGCGGCGGCCAGCTGTTCGGGTTTCAGCTCGCCGCGAACCACAGAGCTGAACAGCTGGTGGCTCTCTTCGCGGCTCAGTACTTCGGCCTGGTAGAGTTTTTCCAGGATCGGCTGCACGCTGTTTTGTTGTTCAGCGCGGGTCAGCGCCCAGGCGAGCGTCTGTTCCAGCAGGCGGGCGCCCTGGGTGGTAAGGATCGATTCGGGGTGAAACTGAAAGCCGCAGACGCGATCGGCGTCGTGACGCACCGCCATCACCATCCCGTTGAAATGCGCGTTCACCGTCAGCCCCGCCGGGATATCGCTGCCCACCAGCGAGTGGTAGCGCGCCACCGGTAGCGGGTTCATCAGGCCGCTGAACATCGCCTGGCCGTCATGCTCAATGCTCGAGGCCTTGCCATGCAGGATCTCGCCTGCCTGGCCGACGTAACCGCCGTAGGCCTCAACGATTGCCTGATGGCCGAGGCAGATGCCGATAATCGGTAGCTTACCGCGCAGACGGGTCAACAGCTCCGGCATGCAGCCTGCCTCGGACGGCGCGCCGGGGCCAGGCGAGAGCATCAGTACCGGGTTGTGCATAGTCGCGAGACGTTCAATCAGCGTCTGCGCCGGAATATGGTTGCGATAGATAACCACGTTATGACCGTTCGCGCGCAACTGGTCCGCCAGGTTGTAAGTAAAAGAGTCGATGTTATCGAGCAGCAGAATGTCGGCCATCAGAAAGTCTCCTGTGCGTGATGGGCAGCGGCGATGGCGCGCAGTACCGCGCGGGCTTTGTTGCGGGTTTCGTCAGCTTCGGATTGCGGAACAGAGTCGAGCACGACGCCCGCGCCCGCCTGCACCGTGGCGATGCCATTTTCCACCCAGGCGGAGCGGATAACGATGCAGGTATCGAGATCGCCGTGGCCGGTGAAGTAACCCACCGCGCCGCCGTAGCTCCCGCGGCGCTGGCCTTCCGCCGCGGCAATAAGTTGCATCGCGCGCACTTTCGGCGCGCCGCTCAGCGTGCCCATATTCATACAGGCGCGATAGGCGTGCAGCACATCGAGATCGCGACGCAGCTCGCCCACCACGCGGGACACCAGGTGCATCACGAATGAATAGCGGTCCACTTTGGTTAAATCCGCCACGTAACGGCTGCCCGGCGTACAGATCCGCGCCAGATCGTTGCGCGCCAGATCTACCAGCATCAGGTGTTCGGAGAGTTCTTTATGGTCGGTGCGCATCTCAAGTTCGATGCGGCTGTCGAGGTCACGATCCAGCGAGCCGTCGGCGCGACGGCCACGCGGGCGCGTGCCAGCGATGGGGTAAATCTCAATCTGGCGCGAGACGCCGTCATATTTCAGTGAGCTTTCCGGCGAGGCGCCGAACAGCGCGAACTCGCTGTCCTGCATAAAAAACATATACGGGCTCGGGTTGCTTCGCTTCAATGTGTCGTAGGCCGCGAGCGGCGACGGGCAGGGCAGACTAAAGCGGCGCGACGGCACCACCTGGAAAATCTCCCCGGCGCGAATCGCTTTTTGCATCTCGCGCACCACCGCGCCGTATTCGTCATCGCTCTGGCTGCATTCGCAGCGCATCTGCGACACCGTTTCCACCGGCAGCGGCGCAGGCGGCTCCTGCAATTGCAGCTGGATTTGCGCAAGACGCTGCTTCAGGCGCGCTTTTTCTGCGGCGTCCGGCGTAAACAGGCTCGCCTGAATGCGCGTGGTGCGCGTCTGGTGATCGATAATCAACAGGGTTTCGGCAAGGTAAAAGCAGTAATCCGGGCAGCTGTTAGCATGCGTCAGCGGCGGTAAATCTTCAAAACCGGCGACCAGGTCGTACGCGAACAGCCCGCCGAAGAACATCGCCTCGCGCTCGGCGTCCGGCAGGGTGACGAGCCCCTGCAACAGGCGAAAGGCGTCAAACACCGACAGTGAACAGAGGCGCGCGTCTTCATCCAGCAGCGCGCTCACCAGCGGAAAGCGCAGCGTGCGGCCCTGTGGGCGGGTTTCGACCGCGATCGTCTCCGGCAGGGTGTTATCCAGCAGTGATAGCAGCGACGCGCCATTGGCGCTCAGGGCTTCAATCGTGACAGTGTCACCGTTAGCGGTAATGCGCAGTGCGCTGTCGACCAGCAGCAGGCTTTTGAGATCGTCCTTGCTGTCGATATCTGCGGATTCCAGCAGCAGCGTCGCAGGTCGCGCGCCGCAAAGCTGGTGGAAGACGGCGGTCGGGTTTTCGCGATAAAGGCCGTCGCAGGTAAGGAGTTCGAGTGCCGGTTTGTCTGTTTGCATGGTCTGCATCTCTGTTTTGTGTTCAAAAAAAAGCCCGCAATGAGCGGGCCTGGTATCTGATTGCTTGCGCATACGTGAATACACCGCCCGGGATCAGGAGGTACGCCACCAGCCATGCAGAGAAAAATGATGAGTCATTTGCAGATACCTTCTTTGTGTGAACTTGCGTACTAGTTAACTGGTTCATGACGAGATTGTCAACACTGATTTTTGATAATTTGCACAAACCGTTATGATGAACAGGACGATATAAAAGACCTTAGCCACTGGAGCCGTTTTGAGCGAACCTGAATTAGCGATTATTTACGACCTGCACAGCCATACCACGGCATCCGACGGCCTGCTGACGCCAGCGCAACTGGTACATCGCGCCGTTGAAATGGGCATTCATACGCTGGCTATCACCGACCACGACACCACGGCCGGTCTGCCCGCTGCGCATCAGGAAATCGCCCGCGCCGGGCTGGCGCTGCGCCTTATCGACGGCGTTGAGATCTCCACGCTCTGGGAAAATCATGAAATTCATATCGTCGGCCTGGGTATCGACATCGCGCATCCGGCGATGGTCGCGTTTCTGGAAGGCCAGGCGCAGCGCCGCACCCAGCGCGCTGAAATGATAGCCGAGCGTCTGCAAAAGGCGCGTATTCCAGGCGCGCTTGAAGGCGCGCGCCGTCTCGCGGATGGCGGCGTCGTCACGCGCGGTCACTTTGCGCGTTTTCTCATCGAAGACGGGCGCGCCAATAATATGGCGGACGTCTTTAAACACTATCTGGCGCGCGGGAAAACCGGTTATGTTCCGCCCCAGTGGTGTACAATAGAACAAGCTATTGATGTAATTCATCATTCTGGCGGACAGGCGGTTGTCGCGCATCCGGGCCGTTATCAGCTCAGCGCGAAATGGCTTAAACGCCTGCTGAATGCTTTTGCGCAAGCGGGCGGCGACGCGATGGAAGTCGCCCAGTGCCAGCAGGCACCCAACGAGCGCAACCAGCTGGCGAGCTACGCCGGGCAGTTTGGTCTGCTGGCGTCACAGGGGTCGGATTTTCATCAGCCGTGCCCGTGGATTGAGCTGGGCCGCAGGCTGTGGCTGCCGGAGGGGTTAACGCCCGTCTGGCACCGCTGGTCGCCGGAACTGAGTAAAGAGGGGGTAGTATGAGTCAGTTTTTCTATATCCATCCGGATAACCCGCAGCCGCGTCTTATCAAACAGGCGGTGGAGATTGTGCGTAAGGGCGGCGTTATCGTGTATCCGACCGACTCCGGTTACGCGCTCGGCTGTAAGCTTGAAGATAAAGGCGCGATGGAGCGCATTTGTCGCATCCGCGACCTGCCTGACGGCCACAACTTTACACTGATGTGCCGGGATCTCTCGGAGCTGTCGACCTATTCCTATGTCGACAACGTGGCGTTTCGCCTTATCAAGAACAACACGCCGGGCAACTACACGTTTATCCTCAAGGGCACGAAAGAGGTGCCGCGTCGTCTTTTGCAGGAGAAACGTAAAACCATCGGGCTTCGCGTGCCGTCTAACCCGATCGCGCTGGCGCTGCTGGAGGCACTTGACGAGCCGATGCTGTCGACCTCGCTGATGCTGCCAGGGAGCGATTTTACCGAGTCCGATCCGGATGAAATCAAAGACCGTCTGGAGAAGCAGGTTGACCTGATTATTCACGGCGGTTATCTCGGCCAGCAGCCTACCACGGTCGTTGACCTGACGGACGATGCGCCGGTCGTGCTGCGTGAAGGCGTAGGGGACGTTAAGCCTTTCCTGTGAGAGTGCTTACCGCTATACTACGCGGCCTGAAATCGGGGGGCGGCCGGAACCTGGCGCGCCCCATCCCGGTTATCCTGTTCGACGCCTGGGAAGGCGACACCTGAAGGAAGCTCCATGAGCGAAAAGTTACAGAAAGTGCTGGCGCGAGCCGGTCATGGCTCCCGCCGTGAAATCGAAGCCATGATCGAAGCCGGTCGCGTCAGTGTCGATGGCAAAATCGCCACCTTAGGCGATCGCGTTGAAGTCACGCCTGCGCTGAAAATCCGTATCGACGGCCATCTCATCTCGGTAAAAGAATCCGTAGAGCAGATCTGCCGCGTACTGGCCTATTACAAACCGGAAGGCGAGCTGTGTACGCGCAGCGATCCGGAAGGCCGTCCGACCGTTTTCGATCGTCTGCCGAAACTGCGCGGCGCGCGCTGGATTGCGGTAGGGCGTCTTGACGTCAATACCTGCGGCCTGCTGCTGTTCACCACCGACGGTGAGCTGGCGAACCGCCTGATGCACCCGAGCCAGGAAGTGGAGCGCGAGTACGCGGTGCGCGTTTTCGGCCAGGTGGACGACGCGAAAGTTCGCGAGCTGGCGCGCGGCGTTCAGCTTGAAGATGGCCCGGCGGCGTTTAAAACCATCCGTTTTAGCGGCGGCGAAGGCATCAACCAATGGTATAACGTGACCCTGACCGAAGGACGCAACCGCGAGGTGCGTCGTCTGTGGGAAGCGGTCGGCGTCCAGGTGAGCCGCCTTATTCGCGTGCGCTACGGCGACATCCCGCTGCCGAAAGGCCTGCCGCGCGGCGGCTGGACGGAGCTGGATCTCGCGCAGACCAACTACCTGCGCGAGCTGGTGGGCCTCACGCCCGAAACCGCGAGCAAAGTGGCGGTGGAAAAAGATCGTCGTCGTATGAAGGCGAATCAAATTCGTCGCGCCGTGAAGCGTCACAGCCAGACGGCAGGCGCTTCACGTCAGGGCGCGCCTGCGCGTCAGGGACAGGCCGGCGCCGCACGTCCGGCAGAGAACACCCGTAGCGGCAACGCGCCGCGCGCTGGCGGTGCTGCGCGTCCGACAGGCAGCGCACGTCCGACGGAAAATACCCGTAGCGGTAACGCCCCGCGTTCCGGCGGTAATGCGCGTGTGGGCGGTAACGCTCGCGCTGGCGGCGCGGCACGCCCGACCGGCGGCGGTCGTCCTGGCGGCGGCAATCGTCGCTCCGGCGGTGGTCGCGGGAACTAACAAAAACGCCCTCTGATGAGGGCGTTTTTTATGGCGTCATTGACGGTACGGCTAATAGTCAATGCCGATTTGCGCCTTGATACCCGCGTCAAACGCATGCTTCACGGGGCGCAGTTCACTGACCGTGTCGGCAAATTCCAGAATATCGCGATGACAGCCGCGCCCGGTGATGATCACCGTCTGATGCGCCGGGCGCTCGCGCAGCGCCGTCAGCACCTCGTCCAGCGCCAGATAATCATAAGCCACCATATAAGTGAGCTCATCGAGCACGACAAGATCGAGTGAGGCGTCAGCCAGCATCCGCTTGCCGTGCTGCCAGACGGCCTGACAGGCCGCCGTGTCGCTTTCGCGGTTCTGGGTGTCCCAGGTAAAACCGGTCGCCATCACCTGAAACTCCACGCCGTGCGGCTCCAGCAAATTACGCTCGCCATTCGGCCAGTCGCCCTTAATAAATTGTATGACCGCCGCTTTCTTGCCGTGGCCGACCGCGCGCGCCGCGGTGCCGAAGGCCGCGGTGGTTTTGCCTTTGCCGTTGCCGGTAAAGACGATAACAATACCGCGCTCTTCCTGGGCTGCGGCGACTCGCGCCTCGACTTTCTCTTTCACGCGCTGCTGGCGCTGCTGATAACGTTCATCGCTCATTCGGCTATCCCCGGTTTGCGGCCTGGCTGGGCGTCAAAACTGATGCCGGTCTTACGGCGGCTGTCATCGCCCATCAGCCACAGATAGAGCGGCATCAGGTCGGCGGGCGTCTTGAGCTTATCCGGGTCTTCCGTCGGGAAGGCGCTGGCGCGCATTTTGGTGCGAGTCCCCCCAGGATTGATGCAGTTCACGCGCAAATGGCGGCTCTGGTACTCTTCCGCCAGCACCTGCATCATGCCTTCCGTCGCGAATTTAGAGACGGCGTATGCGCCCCAGTTTGCGCGTCCCTGGCGGCCGACGCTTGAAGTGGTAAAGACCAGCGAACCGGCTTCCGATTTCAGCAGCAGCGGCAGGAGCGCCTGCGTTAAAAAGAAGGTGACGTTGACATTCACCTGCATCACCTCGCTCCAGACGTCAGGGCTCTGCTTGTCCATCGGCACAATCTCTCCGAGCACGCCCGCGTTATGCAACACGCCATCGAGGCGGGGCACATGTTCGCTTATCGCCTGCGCGAGGCGCTGGCACTCATCGGGCGTCGCGGTGGCGTAATCCAGCGTAAACCAGTGCGCCGGCGCCAGCTCCTCATCGTCGATTGCACGGGCGACATCGCGCAGTTTCGCTTCGCTGCGGCCAAGCAGCAGGACGTGCGCGCCGTAGCGCGCGTAGGTCAGCGCCGCCTCGCGGCCAATGCCGTCGCTGGCGCCGGTGACTAAAATGATTCGGTTTTGCAGCAGATCGCGTTGGGGTTGATAGTGCACGGGTCTCTCCTTGCCGGGGGCGAAACGGCGTGCCGCCGGGTTTCGCGTCGCATCAGGTAAAAACGCTTTATGCCTTAATCCACCGTCTATTTCAATCAGGCAGCCGGACGGTTATGCCGCGCGACGCTTATTTGCAACTGTTTCATCGTTAAAGAAATCTTCGTCGAGACGTCTCGCACAGTTTCGCTTTGTTACAAGACGCCGGGGCGGGGCTCAGTTACACTAACGCCCGAGTCATGCCTGAATATAAAGGTGGAGAAGTGAATTTATTGGCAGAGTATGGGCTGTTTTTAGCAAAAATCGTTACGGTGGTGGTGGCGATTGCCATCGTTATCACGCTTATCGCCAACCTGACGCAGCGTAAAAAGGCGCAGCGCGGTGAACTGCGCGTAACGCGCCTTGGCGAAGAGTATAAAGAGATGAAGGAAGAGGTCGCCGCCGCGCTGCTTGATCCTCATCAGCACAAGCAGTGGCATAAGAATCAGAAAAAGAAAAACAAGCAGGAGGCGAAAGCCGCCAAAGCGCGCGCGAAGCGCGGCGAAGCGGCGCCTGCGGGCAAACCGACGCTTTACGTGCTCGATTTCAAAGGCAGCATTGATGCCCATGAAGTGAGCGCGCTGCGTGAAGAGGTTACTGCGGTGCTGGCCGTTGCCAAACCGCAGGATGAAGTGCTGCTGCGCCTGGAGAGCCCCGGCGGCGTGGTACATGGTTACGGGCTTGCCGCATCGCAATTGCAGCGCCTGCGTGAGCGCCAGATCCCGCTCACGGTCGCCGTAGATAAAGTGGCCGCCAGCGGCGGGTATATGATGGCCTGTGTCGCGAATAACATCGTGGCGGCGCCGTTCGCTATTATCGGCTCTATCGGCGTGGTAGCGCAGATCCCGAACTTTAACCGGCTCCTGAAACGCAACGATATCGACATCGAACTGCACACCGCAGGGCAGTACAAACGTACCCTGACGCTGCTGGGTGAAAACACCGAAGAAGGCCGAGAGAAGTTCCGCGAAGATCTCAACGAGACGCATCAGCTCTTTAAAGCGTTTGTTCACAGCATGCGTCCGTCGCTGGACATTGACGCCGTGGCGACCGGCGAGCACTGGTATGGCGTGCAGGCGCAGGAGAAAGGCCTGGTGGATAAGATTAGCACCAGCGACGATCTCATCATCGCCCGTATGCAAGAGCGCGATGTGGTCAGCCTGCGCTATATGCAGCGTAAACGCCTGATGGACCGTTTTACCGGCAGTGCGGCGCAAAGCCTCGATCGTCTGCTACTGCGCTGGTGGCAGCGCGGGCAGAAGCCGCTGCTCTGAGCCAAATAAAAAGCGAGGTTTTTAACCTCGCTTTTTTCTGGGCACAGGGAAGACGCGTAATCCGCGAAACTCCGCACTCAGGGCAGCAGATGATATTTCTCGGAAAGCTGGTGGGCCAGATATTTAAACATATTAAAGACGGCTGTGGTTTTGGCGGTCGGTAAACCCTGCTCATCCATAAAATATTCGCCGCGAAAGACGAGAACGCCATTTTTTTGCTCAACGTCAGTGGCCTCCATGCCGACAATATAGTCTTCATGTTCACAGATCATTTTATTGGCCTGTGCCAGCAGAGAATCGCGGTCAATGGGTTGAGTTATATTTTGCATAATCATCTCCTTACAAACAGGGTGATAGTGTACGACCCGCCGGGCATGATGAGCAAATTTTCCCTGTTGTTCAAAGGGGTTTTACGTAAGGCGTGGTGGTGGCGTTAATCACTTTTGGATGCTAATAAAGTTGCGTAACGAATTTTATCAGGTAGAGTGTGACGCTTTCGCAAATCTGGCAACAGAATTGCTTGACATTCGACCGAACTTCCGTCGTGCTGTAACGCATTTGCACGATAAAACCTGACGACTCAACCACCTGTCATAGCGTAAACCGCGCCGGGTGATGGATTAAGGGGTTGATAACCTTTGGGGCGGCCACAATATACGAGGCTTGTCACCAGAGACGGTGAATCAACGTGCGACGTATTCTGGAAGAATCAAATCAGGTAAAGGTGAATATGGGTAAAGCTCTCGTCATCGTTGAGTCCCCGGCAAAAGCCAAAACGATCAACAAATATCTCGGTAAAGACTACGTGGTGAAGTCCAGCGTTGGTCACATCCGGGATTTGCCGACCAGTGGCTCCGCCCCTAAAAAAAGCGCTGAATCCGCCGCGACGAAAACGGCCAAAAAAGTCAAAAAAGATGAGCGTGGCGCGTTAGTCAACCGCATGGGAGTTGATCCCTGGCACAACTGGGAGGCGCAATATGAAGTGCTGCCCGGCAAAGAAAAAGTGGTTTCCGAGCTGAAATCACTCGCTGAAAAAGCGGACCACATCTATCTCGCAACCGACCTTGACCGCGAAGGGGAAGCCATCGCCTGGCACCTGCGGGAAGTGATCGGCGGCGACGAAACGCGCTACAGCCGCGTCGTGTTTAACGAAATTACCAAAAATGCGATTCAGCAGGCATTTGAAAAACCGGGCGAGCTGAATATCGATCGCGTTAACGCCCAGCAGGCGCGCCGTTTTATGGACCGCGTCGTGGGGTATATGGTTTCTCCGCTGCTGTGGAAGAAAATCGCCCGTGGGTTGTCCGCAGGCCGCGTGCAGTCCGTGGCGGTGCGTCTGGTGGTTGAGCGCGAGCGTGAAATCAAAGCCTTCGTGCCGGAAGAATTCTGGGAAGTGGATGCGCTGCTGGGAACGCCGAAAAGCGATCAGCTGAGCGTTCAGGTCACGCATCATAAAGATAAACCTTTCCGCCCGGTCAACCGTCAGGATACCGAAGCGGCGGTGGCGCTGCTTAAAGCGGCCAGCTACCAGGTTGTCGAACGTGAAGATAAGCCGACCAGCAGCAAACCTGGCGCGCCCTTCATTACCTCCACGCTTCAGCAGGCGGCAAGCACCCGTCTTGGTTTTGGCGTGAAGAAAACCATGATGATGGCCCAGCGCCTCTATGAGGCAGGTTACATCACTTATATGCGTACCGACTCTACCAACCTGAGTCAGGACGCAGTGAGCATGGTGCGCGGCTACATCGGCGAGGAGTTCGGCAAGAAATACCTGCCAGAGAACCCGAACCAGTACGCCAGCAAAGAGAACTCCCAGGAAGCGCACGAAGCGATCCGTCCCTCGGACGTCACGGTGCTGGCGGAGTCGCTGAAGGATATGGAAAACGACGCGCAGAAGCTGTATCAGCTGATCTGGCGTCAGTTTGTCGCCTGCCAGATGACGCCGGCGCAGTATGATTCCACGACGCTGACCGTCGCAGCGGGCGATTTCCGCCTTAAAGCGCGCGGGCGTATTCTGCGCTTTGACGGCTGGACGAAAGTGATGCCGGCGCTGCGTAAAGGCGATGAAGACCGCATTCTGCCAGCGGTGAATCAGGGCGATAAACTGTCGCTGCTGGAGCTGACGCCTGCGCAGCACTTCACCAAGCCGCCAGCGCGCTTCAGCGAAGCCTCGCTGGTAAAAGAGCTGGAAAAACGCGGTATCGGCCGTCCTTCCACTTACGCATCCATTATCTCGACTATTCAGGATCGCGGTTATGTGCGTGTGGAAAACCGCCGTTTCTACGCAGAAAAGATGGGCGAAATCGTCACCGATCGCCTGGAAGAAAATTTCCCTGAGCTGATGAATTTCGACTTCACGGCGCAGATGGAAGATTCGCTCGATCAGGTTGCCAAGCACGAAGCCGAATGGCGCGCGGTGCTGGACGCCTTCTTTGACGACTTCACCAAACAGCTCGATACGGCGGAAAAAGACCCTGAAGAAGGCGGTATGCGCCCGAATCAGATGGTGCTGACCAGCATCGATTGCCCGACCTGCGGCCGCCCGATGGGTATCCGCACCGCGAGCACTGGTGTTTTCCTCGGCTGTTCTGGCTATGCGCTGTCACCGAAAGAGCGCTGCAAAACCACCATTAACCTGGTGCCTGAAAACGAAGTGCTGAACGTGCTGGAAGGCGACGACGCGGAAACCAACGCGCTGCGCGCCAAGCGTCGCTGCCAGAAGTGCGGCACGGCGATGGACAGCTACCTTATCGATCCGAAGCGCAAGCTGCATGTCTGCGGTAATAACCCGACCTGCGACGGCTACGAAGTCGAAGAGGGCGAGTTCCGCATCAAAGGCTATGATGGCCCGGTCGTGGAGTGCGAGAAGTGCGGATCTGAAATGCACCTGAAAATGGGGCGTTTCGGCAAGTACATGGCGTGCACCAACGACGAGTGTAAAAACACGCGTAAGATACTGCGTAACGGCGAAGTCGCGCCGCCGAAAGAAGATCCTGTGCCGCTGCCTGAGCTGCCGTGCGAGAAGTCCGACGCGTATTTTGTCCTGCGTGATGGCGCGGCTGGTGTCTTCCTCGCCGCCAATACGTTCCCGAAATCGCGTGAGACCCGCGCGCCGCTGGTGGAAGAACTGCAACGCTTCCGCGATCGTCTGCCGGAAAAACTGCGTTACCTGGCCGATGCGCCTGTGCAGGATCCGGAAGGCAACCCGGCCGTGGTCCGTTTCAGCCGTAAAACGAAACAGCAGTATGTGGCTTCCGAGAAAGACGGCAAAGCTACCGGCTGGTCCGCGTTTTACGTTGACGGTAAGTGGGCGGAAGGCAAAAAGTAAGGCTCATGTTACTTCATGCAAAGGCCAGCGAAAGCTGGCCTTTTTGCTTTTATAACAAGCTTATTATTTTTTTTGATGAACTATACACAGAAGCTATAAATGATATAGTGGTTATAGTATCTTCCTTTCTTATTATGAAATCGTCTTAAGCCTGCGTCACAGGCATCTCTGATTCTGGATGGTCGGTCATGAAACTACAGCAGTTGCGCTATATCGTTGAGGTGGTGAACCATAACCTGAATGTTTCATCTACAGCGGAAGGGCTTTACACGTCCCAGCCCGGCATCAGTAAACAGGTGCGTATGCTGGAAGATGAACTGGGGATTCAGATTTTCGCCCGTAGCGGCAAACACCTTACGCAGGTGACGCCGGCAGGTCAGGAGATTATCCGCATCGCCCGCGAAGTCCTCTCAAAAGTTGACGCCATTAAATCGGTGGCGGGCGAGCATACCTGGCCGGACAAAGGTTCACTCTATGTCGCCACCACGCACACGCAGGCGCGTTACGCGCTCCCTGGCGTTATCAAAGGCTTTATTGAGCGTTATCCGCGCGTCTCGCTGCATATGCATCAGGGCTCGCCGACGCAAATAGCCGAGGCCGTCTCTAAAGGCAATGCCGATTTCGCTATCGCCACCGAAGCGCTGCATCTTTATGACGATCTGGTGATGCTGCCGTGCTATCACTGGAACCGCTCTATCGTCGTCACGCCCGATCATCCGCTGGCATCAAAAGAGAGCGTGAATATTGAGGAGCTGGCGCAATATCCGCTGGTGACATACACGTTCGGCTTCACGGGGCGTTCGGAACTCGATACCGCTTTTAACCGCGCGGGGCTGACGCCGCGTATCGTATTCACGGCTACCGATGCGGATGTGATTAAAACTTACGTGCGGCTTGGGTTAGGGGTAGGGGTGATTGCCAGTATGGCGGTGGATCCGGTCTCTGATCCTGACCTGGTACGTCTCGACGCGCACGACATCTTCAGCCACAGCACCACCAAGATAGGTTTTCGCCGCAGCACGTTCCTGCGCAGCTACATGTATGATTTTATTCAGCGTTTCGCGCCGCATCTGACGCGTGATGTCGTGGACGCCGCCGTGGCGTTGCGCTCGAATGAAGATATTGAAGCGATGTTTAAAGATATTAAATTACCCGCCAAATAATTCCTGCGCGTACCTTTTCACTGGTGCAAAGGTACGCCTCTTTAATCCGCCTTTATTCAATTCAAAAACATAATCATTCGCACTAAGTGAAATTATTACTGCGCTATTCCTTATTAATAGTAAGGGTAAGGTGTCGTCTCGTCACGACAAAAGTAGGAAATAATTCTCAGCTACGCAAATTCACAACTTCAATAATTTATTTCACGTCAAAAGATTGAATATTTTCTCGAAAAATGATCGTAAAGGTGCTGGATTTTTCGCTGGATATTCTTTAGGATTTATCTCAACTGATGATTACTTCTGCCAATTGTTTGGTGACGATATGATAAGCAATGTCGATTGTACGAGGTTAGCAATGCCATCAGAAAGCGACGAATCGCAAAGAGATCCTGATCTTAAGCGTAAAGCGTGGCTGGCGGTGTTCGGCATCTCAACCCTGTTCTGGATTGGGATTGCGCTTCTGGTATGGACCTTTTGGGGTTAAGCATGGCTTTACAACAGCAGGCTTTCATTCGTTCGCCAATATGTCAACCAGATGACAGGCACCAAAACGACCCGAAAGGGGGTTTTACGACCCTTCCGGCGGGTTGGAAGCTAACAAAAGAGCAACAAGATTTTATCGCTTTATTTGCGGAACAAGATCACAAAAACAATAAACGCTAACTGGCGTTGATAATAAAAAACAAGAATTTCATTTAACCTAAATTTATCTGTTCTCGTTGTTAACGCAGCGAGGAAAATTACACACAGCAATCTTTACAACGCTGGCAAACGCCAGATGGATCAACGGTTTTAATTATTGGTGTAACAGGTATGAATAATCAGCTCACGCTCAAATACTGGTCATGGATTGGCGTATTTACGGTTTCCTCCTTGTTCTGGTGTCAGCTTGTCTGGATGCTTGCTCACTGATCACTCCGCGCCTGGCTCTCGCCGGGCGCGTTGCTTTTCCCCCCTCGGCGTCTTCTCACTTTTAGCGATTCGGGTTGTTATCAAATCGTTACGACATGTTTGTGTTATCTTTAATACAGACCCTGATAACAATCGGGGCATCGCTATCTCAGGACTGAAGGAGGAGCTATGTCGTCGACCCTACGCGAAGCCAGCAAGGATACTTTACAGGCGCAGGATAAAACCTATCACTATTACAGCCTGCCGAAAGCCGCCCGGGAGCTGGGCGATATCGCGCGGTTACCCAAATCGTTAAAAGTTCTGCTGGAGAACCTGCTGCGCTGGCAGGATGGCGAGACTGTCACCCTGGAAGATATCCAGGCGCTTGCGGGCTGGCTTGAACATGCGCACGCCGACCGCGAAATCGCGTATCGCCCGGCACGTGTCTTAATGCAGGACTTTACCGGCGTGCCCGCGGTGGTGGATCTCGCCGCCATGCGCGAGGCGGTGAAACGTCTCGGTGGTGACGTCTCTAAAGTGAATCCGCTTTCGCCGGTGGATCTGGTTATTGACCACTCGGTGACCGTGGACCATTTCGGCGACGACAATGCGTTCGAAGAGAACGTGCGCCTCGAAATGGAGCGCAACCACGAACGTTACGCGTTTCTGCGCTGGGGCCAGCAGGCGTTCAGCCGCTTCAGCGTCGTGCCGCCAGGCACCGGCATCTGTCACCAGGTTAACCTCGAATATCTCGGCAAAGCCGTCTGGAGCGAGCTTCAGGATGGCGCGATGGTTGCGTATCCGGATACGCTGGTTGGCACCGACTCCCACACGACAATGATCAATGGCCTGGGCGTGCTCGGCTGGGGTGTGGGCGGTATCGAAGCGGAAGCAGCGATGCTCGGGCAGCCGGTCTCCATGCTCATCCCGGATGTCGTGGGCTTCCGCCTTACCGGCAAGCTCAGCGAAGGCATTACTGCCACCGATCTGGTGCTGACCGTCACGCAGATGCTGCGTAAACATGGCGTGGTCGGGAAATTCGTCGAATTCTTTGGCGATGGCCTGGATACGCTGCCGCTGGCGGACCGCGCCACTATCGCTAACATGGCGCCCGAGTATGGCGCGACCTGTGGCTTCTTCCCGATTGATGACGTCACGCTCGGCTATTTGCGCCTGAGCGGGCGCAGCGAAGAGCAGGTGGCGCTCGTGGAAGCCTATGCCAAAGCGCAGGGCATGTGGCGCAACCCTGGCGATGAGCCGGTCTTCACCAGTACGCTTGAGCTGGACATGGGCACCGTTGAAGCGAGCATCGCCGGGCCGAAACGTCCTCAGGATCGTGTCAGCCTGGGCGATGTGCCAAAAGCGTTTGCCGCCAGCACCGAACTGGAAGTCAACTCGCCGAAAAAAGATCTGCATTCCATTGGGTATACGCTGAACGGGCATCAGTATGAACTGCCGGACGGCGCGGTGGTCATTGCCGCTATCACGTCGTGTACCAATACCTCGAACCCGAGCGTGCTGATGGCCGCCGGGCTGCTTGCCAAAAAGGCGGTGAAGCTCGGCCTTAAACGTCAGCCGTGGGTAAAAGCGTCGCTGGCGCCGGGCTCGAAAGTGGTTTCCGATTATCTGGCGCATGCGAAGCTTACGCCGTGGCTCGATGAACTCGGTTTTAACCTTGTAGGATACGGCTGTACCACCTGTATCGGTAACTCCGGCCCACTGCCTGAACCTATCGAACAGGCAATCAAGAAAGGCGATTTGACGGTCGGTGCAGTGCTTTCGGGCAACCGTAACTTCGAAGGCCGCATCCATCCGCTCGTTAAAACCAACTGGCTGGCGTCACCGCCGCTGGTCGTCGCCTATGCGCTGGCCGGGAATATGAACATTAATTTGGCGACGGATCCTTTGGGTCATGACCGTAAAGGCGACCCGGTGTACCTGAAGGATATCTGGCCGACCGGCCAGGAGATCGCGCAGGCCGTGCAGGAAGTTTCCACCGATATGTTCCGCAAAGAGTATGCGGAAGTGTTCGAAGGCACGGAGGAGTGGCGCTCGATTCAGGTCGAGGCGTCAGACACCTATGACTGGCAGAACGACTCCACCTATATTCGCCTCTCGCCGTTTTTTAATGAGATGCTCGCCGAACCGGCGCCCGTGCAGGATATCCACGGCGCGCGCATTCTTGCGATGCTGGGCGACTCCGTTACCACGGACCATATCTCGCCTGCCGGCAGCATCAAAGCGGACAGCCCCGCCGGGCGTTATCTGCAAAGCCACGGCGTCGAGCGCGCGGATTTTAACTCCTATGGCTCGCGACGCGGCAACCATGAGGTGATGATGCGCGGCACGTTTGCGAATATCCGCATTCGCAACGAAATGGTGCCGGGCGTCGAAGGGGGGATGACGCGTCTGATCCCGGGCAACGAAGTGATGTCGATTTACGATGCCGCCATGCGTTATCAGCAGCAGGGGACGCCGCTTGCGGTCATCGCCGGTAAAGAATACGGCTCCGGCTCCAGCCGTGACTGGGCAGCCAAGGGCCCGCGTCTGCTGGGCGTGCGCGTGGTGATCGCCGAATCGTTCGAACGTATTCACCGCTCTAACCTGATTGGGATGGGGATCCTGCCGCTGGAGTTCCCGCAGGGCGTGACGCGTAAAACGCTGGGGCTCTCGGGCGATGAGACGCTGGATATCGGCGATTTACAGTCGCTCACGCCGGGCGCGACCGTACCGGTCACGCTCACCCGCGCCGACGGTAGTCGCGAGGTGCTGGAATGCCGCTGCCGTATTGATACCGGTAATGAGATGACCTATTACCGTAACGACGGCATCCTGCACTACGTTATCCGCAATATGCTGCGCTAACGCGGTGCCGCATAAATAAAAAGGCCTGCAATCGCAGGCCTTTTTTACGACACCGGTTACTGACCGGAGAGCAGATGCCCCATTTTGGCGGCTTTGGTATCAAGATAGTGCGCGTTTTTCGGGTTGCGCCCGACAATCAGCGGCACGCGCTCGACGATATTAATGCCCGCCTCGGTAAGAATGTTCACCTTGCGCGGGTTATTGGTCAGCAGGCGCACTTCATCGACGCCCAGCAGCTTGAACATATCCGCACACAGCGTGAAGTCGCGTTCATCGGCCGCGAAACCGAGCTGATGGTTGGCTTCCACCGTATCGTAGCCCTGATCCTGCAACGCATAGGCGCGAATTTTATTCAGCAGGCCGATATTGCGGCCCTCCTGGCGATGGTAGAGCAGCACGCCGCGCCCGGCTTCGGCGATGTGCGACAGCGCCGCTTCAAGCTGGAAGCCGCAGTCGCAACGCAGGCTGAACAACGCATCGCCGGTCAGACACTCAGAATGCACGCGGGCGAGCACCGGCTCAGCGCCGGAAATATCGCCAAATACCAGGGCTACGTGATCCTGTCCGGTTGCCAGTTCTTCAAAACCCACCATTAGGAAATCGCCCCAGGGGGTTGGCAGTTTGGCTTCTGCCACACGTTTAAGCTGCATGTGATTCTCCGGATATAATGACGCCCGCAGGCGCCTGCCAGTCTGTTGGCTTTCTGTTGTTACTGTCTATTTTGCCACATCCCGCCACCCTTCGCCTCACTAAGACGTGCGCTATTGAGCAATCATATCAATAGCTAACTATCCTGCAGGGCGCGATTTTCGGTTATTCTTGAAGGACTTCAGGAAAAAGGAGAGAACATGCTGGCAATTGCAAAACGTACCGCGGTCGGCGCCGCGCTGCTGCTAATTATGCCGCTGACCGTCTGGATATCAGGCTGGCAGTGGCAACCGGGCGGCGGTTCGCTGTGGCTTAAAATGCTGTTCTGGATGACGGAAACCGTCACCCAGCCCTGGGGCATCATTACTCACGTTTTGCTGTGCGGCTGGTTTTTGTGGTGTCTGCGGTTTCGTCTGCGCCCGGCGCTGATGCTGTTTGCTATCTTAGGTCTTGTCATCATGGCCGGGCAGTGGTCTAAGTCGCTGATTAAAGAAAAAGTTCAGGAGCCGCGGCCGTTCGTTATCTGGCTTGAAAAAAACCGTAACATCCCGGTCGACGACTTCTACAATTTAAAGCGCAAGGCGCGGGGCGAGCTGGTCAAAGCACAACTGCAGAACGAAACCGATATTCCGGGCTGGCTGCGTAAGCACTGGCAAAAAGAGACCGGTTTTGCGTTCCCGTCGGGACACACGATGTTTGCGGCAAGCTGGGCGATGCTCGGTTTCGGGCTGCTCTGGCCGCGTCGGCGCACCTGGACGCTGGCTGTCCTCACCGTGTGGGCCATCGGCGTGATGGGTAGCCGGATGCTGCTCGGCATGCACTGGCCGCGCGATCTGGTAGTGGCGACGCTGCTCTCCTGGCTGCTGGTAACGATTGCCGCCTGGCTTGCGCAACGCCTCTGCGGGCCGCTGACGCCGCCGGTGGAAGAAAAGGTGGAAATCGCCCGGCGCGATACAGAACAGTGACGGCGCCTTGAGTTTCGCCGTAACGCCCCTATTTATAAGGGATGTCCTGGCGCTTTATCATTTCACGCAACGGGTGGAAATGATAACGTATAGCGCGGTAGGCCGTGGCTGGGACATGGGTCGCACAAAACACATACGGGATGTCATGTGAAATATCTGATTATTTTTTTACTGGTATTAGCCATTTTCGTCGTGTCTGTCACGCTGGGCGCGCAAAACGATCAACAGGTCACGTTTAACTTCTTGCTGGCGCAGGGCGACTATCGTATCTCCACGCTGCTGGCGACGCTCTTCGGTGCCGGTTTTATCATCGGCTGGATCATCTGCGGGCTGTTCTGGCTGCGCGTTCGCCTGCAGCTGGCGCGCGCCGAACGTAAAGTGAAACGCCTTGAGCAGCAGCTGACGCCTGCGGAGCCGGCCTCTGCCAGCGCCGTCGCGCCTGCTGTTAAGGATTAACCCTCTATGCTGGAGTTGTTGTTTCTGCTGTTGCCTGTCGCCGCTGCGTATGGCTGGTATATGGGCCGCAGAAGTGCGCAACAGGATAAAGAGCAGGAAGCGAATCGACTCTCGCGCGATTACGTTGCGGGCGTCAACTTTTTGCTGTCCAATCAGCAGGATAAAGCGGTTGACCTGTTTCTTGAGATGCTCAAGGAAGATACCGGCACCGTGGAAGCCCACCTGACGCTTGGTAACCTTTTCCGCTCGCGCGGCGAGGTAGACCGGGCCATTCGTATTCACCAGTCACTGATGGAAAGCGCGTCTCTGACCTACGACCAGCGCCTGCTGGCGGTGCAGCAGCTTGGCCGCGACTATATGGCCGCCGGGCTCTACGACCGCGCTGAAGATATGTTCAACCAACTGGTGGATGAAACCGATTTTCGCATCAGCGCGCTTCAACAGCTGCTGCAAATTTATCAGGCCACCAGCGACTGGCAGAAAGCCATCGATGTCGCCGAGCGGCTGGTAAAGCTTGGCAAAGAACATCAGCGCGTCGAAATCGCGCATTTTTACTGCGAGCTGGCGCTCCAGGCGATGAGCAACGAAGACATGGATCGCGCCATGTCTCTGCTGAAAAAGGGTGCGGCGGCGGACCGCAACAGCGCCCGTGTGTCCATTATGATGGGCCGTATTTTTATGGCCCGTGGCGATTACGCCCGCGCGGTGGAGATGCTCGAAAAGGTTATCGGGCAGGATCGCGAGCTGGTGAGCGAAACGCTGGAAATGTTGCAGGTCTGCTACCAGCAGCTTAATAAGCCGGACGAGTGGGCGGAATTCCTGAGGCGTTGCGTAGAGGAGAACACCGGCGCGGAAGCGGAACTGATGCTTGCTCAGGTGCTGGAGCAGCGTGAGGGCGCCGACAGCGCGCAGGTTTATATCACTCGCCAGCTGCAACGCCACCCGACGATGCGCGTGTTCCACCGGCTGATGGATTACCATCTCCACGAAGCAGAAGAAGGGCGCGCGAAAGAGAGTCTGATGGTGCTGCGCGATATGGTGGGCGAGCAGGTGCGTACCAAGCCGCGCTATCGCTGCCAGAAGTGCGGATTCACCGCCTTTACGCTCTACTGGCACTGCCCGTCGTGTCGCGCCTGGTCCACCATCAAACCTATTCGTGGCCTTGACGGCCAGTAACCCTGTTGATTCATCACGCCTGCCGCGACTCGTTCGCGGCAGTTACGTTTTACGGGATTTTTAGTTACAACATACTTTTAGGTGTAACCCGTGTGCGCGGGCGTCAGCGCACTCATGGGACAACAGCCGGCCAGGCAGGGCGATCTGGCCTGTAAATTTGGGCGGTCGGCGGGTAGAATGCTTGCCGTTTATCAACTCCGCGCCGCGCCGGTGCGCCTGTCAGAAGGTCTGGTCATGACGTTAATTGCATCCTCCTCTCATTCTGTTACCCATTCCCCCGTGGTTGTCGCCCTCGATTATGACAACCGCGACAGCGCGTTGGCCTTCGTGGATGGCATCGATCCGCGTGACTGCCGCCTGAAAGTTGGCAAAGAGATGTTTACGCTCTTCGGCCCGCAACTGGTGCGTGACCTCATCGCGCGCGGCTTTGACGTCTTCCTCGACCTGAAATTTCACGATATCCCGAATACCACCGCGCGCGCCGTTGCGGCGGCGGCGGAGCTTGGCGTCTGGATGGTGAACGTCCATGCAGGCGGCGGGGCGCGCATGATGACCGCGGCGAAAGAGGCGCTGGCGTCTTTTGGCCAGGACGCGCCGCTGCTGATTGCCGTTACCGTCTTAACCAGCATGGAAGCCGACGATCTGCAGGGGCTCGGTATTCCGCTCAGCCCGGCCGAGCAGGCGGAGCGTCTGGCCCGCCTCACGCAGCAGTGTGGTCTCGACGGCGTGGTCTGCTCCGCGCATGAGGCGGTGCGCTTTAAAGCGGCATTCGGCCAGGATTTCAAACTGGTCACGCCCGGCATTCGCCCGGCGGGCAGCGACGCGGGCGACCAGCGCCGCATCATGACCCCTGCCGAGGCGCAGCAGGCGGGCGTTGACTATATGGTTATCGGGCGCCCCATTACCCGCGCGGCGGATCCCTCGCAGGCGCTGCGCGATATTCTGGCGTCTCTGAAGCAGGAGGGATAATGAACGATAATAATAGCCGTCTGGTGTACTCCACCGAAACCGGCCGTATTGATGAGCCGAAAGCCGCGCCCGCGCGCCCGAAAGGCGACGGCGTGGTGCGTATCCAGCGACAGACCAGCGGACGTAAAGGAAAGGGCGTGTGCCTTATCACCGGCATAGACGCAGACGACGCCACGCTGAATACGCTTGCCGCCGAACTCAAAAAAAAATGCGGCTGTGGCGGCGCGGTCAAAGAGGGCGTGATTGAAATTCAGGGCGACAAACGGGAATTAATTAAAAGCCTGCTTGAGGCCAAAGGAATGAAAGTTAAACTCGCGGGTGGATAATTTTCAGCCACGGCGAAAACGCCGTGGCTATTTTGTTATGTTTACTGCGGTATAGCCAGACCTGTAATTATTCGGTGATGCGAGTAATACGTCAAAGCGTTATGCTTTTGCGGGCCACTGTTAATGAACCTGGTGGCCGATAATCCCGCCTACCGCTGCGCCGCCGAGGGTGCCGAGTGTGCTGCCATTGGTCAGCACGGAGCCGCCGATTGCACCTGCACCCGCGCCGATAGCGGTGTTACGGTCGCGTTTGGACCAGTTAGAGCATGCGCTCAGAGAAGCTACCAGAGTAACGGCCAGCAGTGCCGTGGCTACTTTTTTGTAATTTAATGACATAATACTTTCTCCTGAATAATTGATTCACGGAAAGGCTTTTCACTTTAAGTTAAGTATAGTGGCTAAATCACAGCTTAAAGCGCCAGCCCGTGAAACGGTGCAGCGATACGGAATAAAGAATCACGCAGGTGACAATCAACACTCAGTAATATCGCTAAGGTAATTTTAATTTCTTAAGCGAATTCAGACAGGTAAAAAGTCTTAATTGGCGCTGAGAATAATCTCAAGCGAAGGCGCGGCCTAAACCGCGCGACGGTGTTTTTTTAAACAGGGCAGGTCAGGCAGGAAAGGGCGACAGGATATCAAGCGTCAGGCCAGAGTCGCTGAGCGCGTCGCGTGCGCTGTCTTTGAGGTTATCATCGGTGATAACACGGCTGAAGCGTGATGCCGGGCCGAGCGTATACGGATGCACCGCGCCAAATTTACTGCTGTCTGTGAGAACAATCGCCTCGCTGCCTTTTTCCAGCACGGCGTTGACCACGTCTGCGCGCATCATGTCGCGACCGGTAAAGCCCGTGTCGGGCGACCAGCCATCAATGCCGATAAACGCTTTGCTGAAATGTACCTGCGAAATGTACTGCCGCGTCAGTGGGCCGACCATCGTTTCGCTTTTCTTCTGATAGATCCCGCCGAGCAGGATTATCTCACAGGAGGTTTCTTTCAGCAGATGCGCGATGAAGCTGCTGACGGTGATAAGCGTTATCTTTTTTTGCTCCGCCAGCGCGCGTGCCAGCAGGGCATTGGTGCTGCCGTTTTCGATAAACACCGTTTCGCCATCATTCACCAGCGAGCAGGCGAAATCTGCGAGACGCCGCTTCAGCGCGAAATTATTCATCATGCGGGTTTCAACGTCGTCGCTGTCAAGCGGAACGGCGAAACCGTGGGTGCGGCGCAGATAGCTCTGCTTTTCAAGAAGGTTCAGATCCTGACGAATGGTGACTTCAGAGACGCCGGTCGTTTTCGCGAGATCCGCCACGCTCATGCGGCCGTGGTCAATCACCATCTGTAAAATAATTTGTTGTCGGGAATTCATATCTGCATCGTTATGCGCGGCGGCGTGCGTGACGCCGCCGCGGTTTCATTTAAAGCGTATGTTCGGTACGGGCGATAATATCATCCTGTGCGTCAGGGGATAAGGCCGTAAAGAACGCGGAGTAACCCGCCACGCGCACCACCAGATCGCGGTAGTTATCCGGGTGCGCTTTGGCGTCCAGCAGGGTTTCACGCGACACAATATTGTACTGAACGTGCCATCCCTTATGCACTTCAAAGAAAGTGCGCAGCATCTGCATCAGTTTCTGGCGATCGCGTAAGTTATCCAGTGTGGACGGGTTAAGCTTCTGATTCAACAACACGCCGCCAAGAATTTTCGCCACGGGCAGTTTCCCGACCGAGTTAATCACCGCAGTCGGCCCCAGACGGTCTGTACCGGACGCCGGACTTGCGCCTTCCGCGAGCGGTGTTCTGGCTTTGCGTCCGTCCGGCGTCGCCATCGTCGCCGCGCCAAACGGCACGTTGGCGGAAATAGACGACGTCCCGGCGTAATAGGTGCCGCCAATCGGGCCGCGTCCGAAGCGCGTGTTATGGTACTGCTTCAGCTCGTCGATGTAAGTCTGATACGCGCGCGCCAGCAGCAGATCGACATCATCATTGTCGTTGCCATATTTCGGCGCGCTGTTGATAAGCCGCTGGCGCAGCTGCTCGCCGCTGAGGCCGGAGAAATCGTCCTCCAGCGCCTGGGCGAGCTGCTGCTGCGTTACCACGGCCTGTTCGAACACCAGTTTGCGCACTGCGGCGAGGCTGTTGCCAAGATTGGCGATGCCGACCTGCAAGCCGGAAACCCAGTCATATTTCGCGCCGCCCTGTTTAATACTCTTACCGCGCTCAATGCAGTCATCAACCAGCGCCGAGCAGAGAATATCGTGTGCGTTCTCCTCCAGCACCGTGTCCACCACGCACTCGATTTCAATCGATTTGCGGGTGTAGTAGCGGATCTGGTTGTCCCAGGCGTTCATTACCTCATCAAAGCCGCCGAAGTTTCCCGCAGAGAGCGCGTGCTCCTGCGCCAGAAAAGTATCGCCGGTAGTGGCGTCGCGACCGCCTTCCAGCGCCGCCAGCATCACGCGGGCGAAGTTAATAAAGCTCATTCCCGTGCAGCGGTAGCCCCATTTGCCGCCGACTGCCGTTTCGATGCAGCCAATCGCCGCATAGTCATACGCGTCTTCGCGGCTCACTCCAAGCTTAATAAACTCGTCGATGACGATTTCATCGTTATTAAACGCGGGCATGCCGAAACCGCAGCGGATCACCTGCACGCAGGCGTCGAGGAAATCATTGCTCATCCCGGCGTGGTAGCGCACGCTCAGGTTCGGTTGCGTGGAACGCAGGCGACCGCACGACTCCAGCACGGCCCAGGAGAGCGGGTTGACGGCATCCACCGGCTCGCCATTTTGCAGGCGCTGGCCGCCAATAGTCACGTTCTGGTAGAGCGGGCTGCCCGCCGAGGCTTTCGAGTGCGAGCCGGAGCGAATTTTGTTGACCTCCAGCAGCTTCAGCCAGCAGCTTTGCAGCAGTTCAATGGCGCGCTCACGTTCAAGCGTCTGCTTCAGTTCGACATCGCGGCGATACCACGGATAGAGATACTGGTCGAGACGCCCGAACGACACGGAGTGGCCGTTGGACTCAATCTGCAACATTAATTGCACGAAATAGCAGAGTTGCAGGGCCTGCCAGAACGAGGCGGGCGGCTGGTGCGCGATATGCTCGCAGTTGGCGGCAATCGCCAGCAGCTCGTCGCGACGAGCCGGGCGCGGCTCTTCCTGCGCCATACGCGACGCCAGCGCGGCGTAGCGCAGGATGTGTTCGCTCAGCGCGCTGAACGTAATGTCGATAGCCTTCAAAAACTGTTCTTTATGCAGGTCGCCCTGATCGGTCAGCATAAGACGCGCGCGACGCTCTGCCACTTTCGCACGCAGGCCGTCGAGGCCTTTTTCCAGCAGCAGCGGGAAATTCACCGCCAGATGCGCGTCGCCTGACGTCATATTGCCTTCGGCTTTGATAATGCCGGACGCCAGCAGCCCTTTTTGTTCGTCGGTAAACATGCCGTAGCAGCGATCCTGCACGGTCTGGCCGCGCCACCACGGGCAGACGTTATGCATGACGACTTTATCTTCGGCGCTTACCGAGAACCCGGCGCCGGGGCGGTCGGCCAGATCGTCAATCTCTTTTTCAATCCAGCTGACGGTATATTCCGGGAAAAACGGCGCGGCGCGCACTTGGCTTGCCTGGTTGCCGACGATAAGCTCGTCGTGCTTGATCCAGATGGTGCGGTTCGCCAGATGGTGCGCCAGCGCCAGCGCGCGGCGTACCGGCAGCGGCTTATCCTGATGAGTCTGGTAAATATGGGTGTAATGCTGCGCGCGCTCGGTGCAGACCGGCGGGCGGACGATTTGCACCAGCGCCGCTTTATGGGCTTTGATGCGCTCGGGAAGAAAATCGAGATTCAGTTCAGTCATGATGGTTATCCTCTTATCCAGGCGGTGAGTCCTTTCTGGCGGGCGTAATCTTCGGCGAACGCCAGCAGCGCCGGTTCGTCGAGCGGCGTCGCAGGTGCCAGATAGGGCCAGTCCAGCAGGCGGTACTTGTTGATGCCCAGGGTGTGGTAGGGCAGAAAATGGATGCTTTTAACGCGCGCTTCATCGGTGGCGAAATCCGTAATGGCGCGGATGGACGCCTCATCGGCGTTAAAACCGGGGATCAGCGGAACGCGGATCGTCATCTCCACGCCCGCCGCGGCGAGCCTGCGAAAATTATCCAGCACCCGTCCGGCGCTGCCGTCAGTCCAGGCGTGAAAGCGTTGCGGGTCGACATGTTTTAAATCGGCCAGCAACAGATCGAGGTACGGCAGCGACGGGGCGATATATTTCCACGGCACATGCAGGCAGGATTCGACGGCAGTGTGAATGCCGGCTTCGTGACTGCGCTGCAACAGCGCCTGCGCCATTTCAGGCTGCATAAATGGCTCGCCGCCGGAGAGCGTGATGCCGCCGCCGCTGCGCGCATAGAACGGGCGGTCGCGCAGCACGGTATCCATAATCGACTCGACGCTTTGGGTTTCACCGCATACGGTCAGCGCCTGGGTAGGGCAGCAGTCGGTGAGCGCTTCAAGCGCGGCGTCATTAAGCGCCGCGCGGTCAATCACCAGCGCGTCGGCCTCGCGGCGAATCGCCTGCGGGCACGCCTTTTGACAGAGATCGCAGCCGCCGAGGCAGAGGCGTTCATCAAACAGCACGTCGCGCTCGCGGCGTCGGCTTTCCGGGTTCTGGCACCAGCGGCAGCCGAGCGAGCAGCCTTTCAGGAAGACCACGGTGCGGATGCCGGGGCCATCATGGGTGGAGTAGCGTTGTAGATTAAAAATCATAGTCGTCGCGTTCTTTGGCTTTCTTACGAAAATAATCTTACTTTCGAATGAAAGTTTTATTGATGGCGATCAGCTTTATCTTCACTGGCTCATTTAAGATGGCGGCAGTGTTAACTTGGTCAATTCAGGAGTCGTTATGGAACTGTATCTCGACACCGCGGACGTCGCGGCCGTCAAACGTCTGGCCCGCATCCTGCCGCTGCAGGGCGTCACCACCAATCCGTCTATCGTGGCGCGCGCGGGCGTGAAACTCTGGGATCTGCTGCCCGCCTTGCAGGATGCGATGAACGGCGAAGGCAAACTGTTCGCGCAGGTTGTTGCGGTGAATGCGGCGGAGATGGCGCGCGAGGCGGAATTGCTGACGCAGCGGGTGCCGGGCGTCGTGGTGAAAATTCCGGTGACGGAAGAGGGGCTCGCCGCGATGAAAATCCTTAAACCGTCCGGCATTGCGCTGCTCGGCACCGCCGTTTATGGCGCGGCGCAGGGGCTGATGGCGGCGCTTGCGGGGGCAGAGTATGTCGCGCCTTACGTGAACCGTCTGGATGCGCAGGGCGGCGATGGCGTGGCGACGGTGCGCGCGCTGCAACAGCTGTTAACGCTGCATGCGCCGCAGGCAAAAGTCCTGGCGGCAAGCTTTCGCACGCCGCAGCAGGCGCTCGGCTGTCTGCTCGCCGGGTGCGAGTCGATAACGCTGCCGCTGGATGTCGCAGGGCAGCTCCTGAATACGCCCGCCGTCGCGGCGGCGGTGGACGGGTTCGGGCGCGAGTGGCATCAGGCGTTCGGTACGCACAGCCTGTAAGCCCGTTAAGGCGTCAGATCTCCCAGGGCGCCTTCTCTTTTTTATCCCCCGGTTCTTCTCCCTGCTGGCTCTGCGCCAGCAGTTCCGTCTTCAGAATTTCCAGGTTATGAATGGCGGAGTGATAATCGCCCGCCACCAGAATATCCAGAACGGTATCGATACGGTCAGCCAGCTGCTGCGGATTTACTGTCGGCATAGTGCTTCCTTTTTACGGTCGGTACTGGGCACATCATGCAGAAAAGCGGCCATAAAGAGAAGCCGCGCGCCGCCTTAATACCCTTCAATAATCAATCATTTCGCTTTAAAAGATAAATAATGGTTATAAAACAGGCGGTCGTCCCGTGCGAAAAGCTGCCGTGAATTAGTCTGATCCTGCGCATAACGCGTTCACTTACATGAGGAAAGACTATGACAGTTTTCAATCAATCGACCTGCAAACTCTTTACCGATGCCGCGCGTTTTACTCAACTTTCCGGGTTTTACGAGGAAGAACGCCACATTATCTGGATGATGTTGCGGGCACAGCCGCGCCCTTGTTTTAACCATGCCCTTATCGAAGAGATAATGAACCTCAGCTATCTGGTGCAGGAGGCTGGGCTTACGGTGGATTTCTGGGTCACCGGTTCGCTGGTCCCCGGCATGTACAACACCGGCGGCGATTTACAGTTTTTCGTCGACTGCATCCGCAACGGCAAACGCGAAGCGCTGCGCGCCTATGCGCGCGCCTGCGTGGACTGCGTACACGCCGCCTCGCGCGGCTTTGACTGCGGCGCCATCAGCCTTGCGATGGTGGAAGGCAGCGCGCTTGGCGGCGGCTTCGAGGCGGCGCTGGCGCACCATTTCGTGCTGGCCCAGCGCGACGCGCGAATGGGCTTCCCGGAAATCGCTTTTAATCTCTTCCCCGGCATGGGCGGCTATTCGCTGGTGACGCGCCGCGCCGGAATGCGGCTTGCCGAGGAGCTGATTTATCAGGGCGAATCGCATACCGCCGAGTGGTATCACCCGCAGGGGCTGGTGGATCAGCTGTTTGAGCCCGGCCAGGGGTTTGTCGCGACGCGCACGTTCATCGACACCCTGAAGCCACGGCTCAACGGGGTGAGGGCGATGCTTCGTGCGCGCCAGCGCGTGCTGCGGCTCTCACGCCACGAACTGATGGAAATTACCGAAGACTGGGTAGACGCGGCGTTCAGCCTGGAGCCCAAGGATGTCGGCTACATGGAGCGTCTGATCCAGCTGCAAAATCGCCATACGGCTGCGGCCCTGCGTAAAGCAGGCTAACGGCCCCCACAGACGCCGTTCATGGCGTCTGTTTTCCGGCGCGGTAATGCTGATACCAGCGTGCCAGCGCGACGGGAGTCATCGGTTTTGCGAACAGAAATCCCTGACGCTGGTCGACGCCGTTTTGCGTCAGAAACGCATCTTCTTCTTCGCTCTCGACCCCTTCGGCGATCACCTGCAAATCCAGCGCCTGCGCGACGGCGACAATGGCGCGCACCAGCGACTGCGACACCGGCTGCTTATGGATATCGCGCACAAAGCTCTGGTCGAGCTTAATGGCGTCAAGCGGGAAGCGCGCCAGCTGCGAGAGCGACGAATAACCGGTCCCGAAATCATCCAGATGCACTTCGGCGCCCAACGCGCTGAATTCGTTAATCACCGACAGCGCCAGATCGGCGTTTTCGATAAGACAGCTTTCGGTGATTTCCACATCAATAGGGCTTTGGGTGAAGTTAAGATCGGCGAGCGCCTGGCGCAGATCGCTTATCAGCGTCTGGTCGGCCAGCTGACGGGCGGAGACGTTCACCGCGACGCGCAGCATGATGCCTTGCTCGCGCCACTTTGCCACCTGGCGCACCACGTCCAGCATGACCCAGCGCCCGAGCGGCACGATAAGCCCCGACTCCTCGGCATACGCGATGAAATCGAGCGGCGGGATCAGCCCGCGCTCCGGCGACTGCCAGCGTACGAGCGCCTCCAGACTGTGCACCTCGCCCTGCACCGTCATTTTGGGCTGGTAGTGAATAACCAGTTGGTTTTTCTCCAGCGCCTTGCGCAGGTTGGTATCAAGCCAGAGGTATTCAAACACCCGCTGATTCATCTCCGGGCAAAAAACGCAGAACTTGCCGCGCCCGTTCTCTTTGGCGGTATACATTGCCGTGTCGGCGTTGCGGATAACGCTTTCGCGGTCATCGCCATGCTGCGGCGCCAGCGCGATGCCGAGCGAACAACCGGTATAGACTTCAATAAGTCCGATGCGAAACGGATGTTTGAGCCGGGTGATGATACGCGATGACATCGCCTCCAGCGCGGCCTGCGAGGTGTCGGTCGCGAGCACGATAAACTCGTCGCCGCCAAGACGCGCCAGCACCTGGTCTTTTTCAAGACAGCTTAAAATCGCCAGCGACACCGCCTGGAGCAGTTGATCGCCGAACATATGTCCGTAGGCGTCGTTCACTTTTTTGAAATTATCCAGATCAAGATAGACCACGCCGACCTGGCTTTCGCCGCGGCTGCTGATAGCGTTGCTTATCATCTCGTGGATGGCGTTACGGTTTGGCAGACCGGTGACGGCGTCGGTGTTGGCAAGCGTGCGCAGGCGCTCCTGTGCACGACGCTCCTCGGTGATATCCGTGCCGGAGCAGATCAGGAAAATTTCGTTGCGACCGCTGCCGCTGTGCACGAATTTATTGCGAAACAGGAAAAGACGCTGGCCTTTGCGGGTTTTCACCCAGCGCTCGACCTCATAAGAGCTGCCGTTGCGAAAAAAACCGGTGATATTGCGGCGCGACGCGGCCGCCTCCGCGGGCGTCATAAAGAGCTTAAAAACGTTTTGCCCGATGACTTCCTGCTCTTTGAGGCCGGTATATTCTTCGCTCAGGCGGTTAAAACGCTGAATATTGCCGTGGCGATCGAGTATCACAATCACCGAATTCGCTTCGGAAACCACCTGCTCGGCAAACGACAGTCCCTGCACCAGATCGCGCGCCACCGACGTCGTGTCGTTCCATGCTGATGCCGTGCCAGCCCACTCCTTGCGGGAGACTTTACGGCCCACCAGATGCACCGGCACCAGTTCGCCAAACAGCGACAGCGACAGCGTGACGCTTGAGGTGATAACCCCCATCGTGCGGATCTGCGCCGCCTGCTCCGGCGTCAGCGGCACCACATGGCTGGTGGTCGCCGCTTCGCTGGTGGCGAGCTGTAAGGCGTTGCTGTCCAGCGGCAGACGCCAGAAAGGGCTGGCGGCGCCGGAATAGCGGTACAGCAGATTATTCTCCAGGTCGTCTTTCATGCTCTCTCCCGAACCCACCCCAGGCGCGACGCTAACGCTACGACGCAACGGCACAGCCGGACTCAGCCAGCAATTACAGGCAAAACGTTTGTTTTTACGGGAATATATTGTCAGCGAAGGCGAATAATCCCCCATCGCCATGACCATTTCGCTTAATTCTCAAGACGTTAAATTACAACGCACAATGTTAGTGTGATCGTTTTTTGAAAAAATGCTCAAGTAAGACCGGAAAAATGTGCGCGCTCACACAGTGGGAAAGACGAGGCGGGAGAAAAGAAAAACTCCCCGGCGGGGCCGGGGAGCGGAGGGTCAGGCAACCGGGCGGGCGATCACGCTGCGGGTTTCCATACGCACTTCAGCGATGGTCACGTCGATAACGTCAGTCACTTTATAAACGGTTTCACCTTTGATCTGCACGGTCCCGTTTTCCTGGCTGCATGCCAGTTCATCGCGCACCGCGTGCAGGAAGGGTGCCGGAATAAACGCGACCGCGCCGTTATCCACCAGACGCACGCGCATACCGCCGCGGCTGACGTCGATGATTTCCGCCGCGAAGCGAGTGTCGGTGCCCGCTTTGTCTTTCAGGAAACGGGCATACAGCCAGTCGCCCACGTCGCGCTCCGCCATGCGGTTGAGACGACGACGTTCCGCCATCTGCACGGTGGACGCTTCCTGCGGACGCTGCGCGCTTTCGCCTTTGATAATCGCCTTCAGCAGACGATGGTTGACCATATCGCCATATTTACGGATAGGCGAGGTCCAGGTGGCGTAAGCCTCCAGGCCCAGGCCGAAGTGCGGACCCGGCTCGGTGCTGATTTCAGCAAACGACTGGAAGCGGCGGATGCGGCTGTCGAGGAAGCCAGACGGCTGCGCGTCCAGCTCGCGGCGCAGTTTGCAGAAGCCCGGCAGGGTCAGCACGTCGTTGGCGTCCACATGCATACCGTGACTTTGCAGCAGCGTCGCCAGCTGTTCGGTGCTGGCCGGGTCGAAGCCCGCATGGACGTTATACACGCCAAAGCCCAGCTTATCGCGCAGCACGCGCGCGGCGCAGATGTTCGCGGCGATCATGGACTCTTCCACGATGCGGTTGGCGATACGGCGCGGCTCGGCGACGATATCCAGCACTTCGCCTTTTTCGCCCAGCACAAAGCGGTAGTCCGGGCGGTCTTTAAACACCAGCGCGTGTTCGGTACGCCAGGCGCTGCGGCGCTGACAAACCTGCTGTAACAGACGGATCTGCGCGGCAATCGCGTCGCTCGCCGGCTGCCAGTCGCCTTTTTCTTCCAGCCAGTTGGAAACGTCGTCATACGCCAGCTTGGCTTTGGATTCGATGGTCGCGGCGAAGAACTGAATCTCGTCGCTGATAGCGCCCTGCGCGTCGATAATCATGCGGCAGACCAGCGCCGGGCGCGCCACGCCTTCGCGCAGCGAGCAGAGATCGTCTGAGAGTTCGCGCGGCAGCATCGGGATGTTAAAGCCCGGCAGATAGTTGGTGAACGCGCGCACTTTGGCGATATTGTCGAGCTTGCTGCCTTCGGCAATCCACGCCGTCGGGTCGGCAATCGCGACGGTCAGCTGCAGGCGGTCGCCATCCAGCGTTTCGACATACAGCGCATCGTCCATATCTTCGGTGCTGGCGCTGTCGATGGTGACGAAATCGAGCGCGGTCAGATCTTCACGCGTCAGGTTTTCATCCAGCATCTCTGTCGCCACGCCGTCCGGCGCTTCGCGCTCAAGGTTGTGGCGAGCAAGCGTTACCCACCACGGAACGAAATGGTCTTCGCCGAAGGTAATGAACTGGGTCAGCTCGGCGTAAAAGCCGCGATCGCCTTTCAGCGGGTGACGACGCATTTCAGCCACCGCCCAGTCGCCGCTCTGGAAATCGTGGCTGACGCCGCGTTCAGCACGGCACGGAATAGCGTCTTTCAGCAGAGGATGATCGGGGACGATAGAAAGACGGTCGTCTTTCTTTTGCACCCGGCCCACAAAGCGGGTCAGGAAGGGTTCAATAAGCTCTTCGGGCTCGGCGGATTCTTTTTCCTTTTCCGTATGGATAACGGCAATGACGCGATCGCCGTGCATCACTTTCTTCATCTGCGGAGGCGGAATGAAGTAGCTTTTCTGCGCGTCAACCTCAAGGAAACCAAAACCTTTTTCCGTGGCTTTTACTACCCCTTCGGCGCGCGGCGTCTGGGAATGCAGTTGCTGTTTAAGCTGCGCAAGCAGCGGGTTATCCTGAAACATAGTGTCGAATTTTCGTGGCCAAAAGAGCGGCTGACAGTTTTACGCGATTGCGCGCCTCCCGGCAAGCGCTCTTTCGGCACACGCGGCGCTACGCCGTTACGCCAAGGGCGAGACGCAGACGGTTCACCCAGCCGCAGAGACTGCCACAGGCGAGCAGGCGCACCGCCGCGTTGGCGTCAACGCCTGCCTCCACGAGCGGCTGCAACTGCGTATGGCTGAAACGCGCCGGCGCGCGGGTGAGCGTCTGCATCGCCTGAATAACGGCGCGCTCGCGCGGATGATGGTGGCTCCAGGCGAGCAGCGCCCGTTCGCCGTTGCGCATCGCGTCCGGGAGATTGGGCTCACCGCGCCAGCGGCGGGCAGCCTCGTCAAAACAGCTGCTGCTGCCGTTGATGCGCGCGCTGAGCATGGCCACCAGCGCCACGTCCTGTTCGTTTGTCTCTGCGCGCAGGGCGTTAAGCAGCGCCGGGAGTCCCTGGAGCGCCGCGGCGTCGTGCACCAGCAGCGACAGCATCGGTTGCAGCAGCGGCTCGTCGAGCGCGGCGTTATACGCCGCCTGCTGTTCGGCGCTCGCCCAGCCCATTTCGAGCGTCGGCAGATCCGGCAGCCAGCGCGGTTCAGGCGCGGCAAAGGCTGCGGCGGGCGCGTCCTGCTGCATGTCGATGCCCGGCAGCCAGCGCGCGGGCTGGCCGGGTTGCGCCTGCAACAGCGCCACCGCGCGGGCCTGGAAGCCCACAAAACCGATAATCTGGGTAAAGGTAATAATGTCATGTACCGACAGGCCCGCGTCTTCCAGCTGCGCGCGGGCGGCGCTGTCAATCAGCGTCGGCGAGCTCGCCAGCTGGCGGGCGGTCTGGGTGAGCTGGGTCAGGCGGCGGTTACTTTCGCGCGACGAGTCGGGTCCCGGCTCCGGCGCCAGACGCGCGGCGTAGTGGTTGCACAACCGCTGGACGCCATAGACCTGCGCCGCCGTAAGCGCGGTGCTGAGGCGGTCATAGACGCTGAGCGTATGCAGGCGGGTAACAGGGTGCTTCACAGGCAGCAGCGACGGAATGAGCGCGCGGGCAGCCTCGCACCACGGCGCGTGTGCCACGCGTTGTTCGTCGTCCAGCGGCAGGTCGAGCAGAAAACGGTCCTCCACCTTCGCGGCTTCGGGAACTAACGGCAGCGGATCTGCCGGACAGAGGCTGGACTGGGTTTCATGATACCAGTGGCTTTTGCCGGTAAGGCGGCGTTGTTCCATGGTCGTTCCTTGTCTGAAAATGAGCGCCCGGAACGGCGGAAACAATACGCGGCGTCGGGCAGGTCATGCACGACTATCCTGGCGTAACACGTCACAGCGATAAAAGATTGTTCGGTGATAACAAATATCAGAAAGGCATAAATAAAAAGGGCAGGTTGAAAACCTGCCCTTGTGCGAGAAAGCGGGAGATTATTTCAGTTCCAGCTCGTTCATCGCGGCGATGCTGAAGCCGCCGTCAACGTGTACCACTTCGCCAGTGATGCCGCCGGAGAGGTCGGAACACAGGAATGCGGCGGAGTTACCCACGTCTTCGATGGTGACGGTGCGGCGGATCGGGGTGACCGCTTCGCAGTGCGCCAGCATCTTACGGAAATCTTTAATGCCGGACGCCGCCAGGGTGCGGATCGGGCCTGCGGAGATGGCGTTAACGCGCACGCCTTCCGGGCCCATAGCGTTCGCCATGTAGCGCACGTTCGCTTCCAGAGACGCTTTCGCCAGACCCATCACGTTGTAGTTCGGGATAGCGCGCTCGGCACCCAGGTAGGAGAGCGTCAGCAGGGCCGCGTTCGGGTTCAGCATCGCGCGGCAGGCTTTCGCCATTGCCACAAAGCTGTAGGCGCTGATGTCGTGCGCGATTTTGAAGCCTTCACGGGTCACGGCGTTAACGTAGTCGCCATCCAACTGGTCAGCCGGAGCGAAACCGATGGAGTGCACGAAACCGTCGAATTTCGGCCAGACTTTGGCAAGCTCGGTGAACAGCGCGTCGATGCTTTCATCTTCCGCAACGTCACACGGCAGCACGATGCTGGAGTCCAGTTGAGCGGCAAACTCTTCCACGCGGCCTTTCAGCTTGTCGTTCTGGTAGGTGAACGCCAGTTCAGCCCCTTCACGGTGCATAGCCTGTGCGATACCGTACGCGATGGACAGTTTGCTGGCAACGCCAGTCACCAGAATGCGCTTACCGGTAAGAAAACCCATAGCTTTTAATCCTTATCGTCATTGTTATGGCGGCAGGCCGAAAGCGCCAGCCGTCGTTAAAACGCGGCGATTCTAACATGACTCGCCGGATGAGTTAATCCGACCACTACAGATGGCGGATTAACGGTCTTTTCGCCAGGCATCGGCGGTTAACGCTTCGCCGAAATGGCTGGCGATAAGCCGTTTGGTTAAATCATGCAGCGGGGAGGCGAGCACGTCGGCAGTGCTGCCGCGCTCGACCACCTCGCCCTGATGCATCACCATCACCTGATCGCTGATGTGTTTCATCATGCCGATATGCTGGGTGACATAAATATAAGAGATACCCTGTTTTTCCTGTAATTCCAGCATCAGGTTGATTAACTGCGAACGCATCGACATATCGAGCGACGCCAGCGCCTCGTCGGCGATGATGACTTTCGGGCGCAGGATCAGCGCGCGCGCGAGGCCCAGACGCTGTTTCTGCCCTGGCGCCAGCATATGCGGATAGTAGCTGACGTGATCGGGCAGCAGGCCCACCATGCGCAGCGTCTCTTTGATGCGTTTCGCGCGGGCGTCCGGCTCAAGATCGGTATTAAGCCGCAGCGGGAAATCCAGGATTTGCGAAATGCGCTGGCGAGGATTCAGCGATGTCGACGGGTCCTGGAAAATCATGCGAATGCGCTGGCTGCGAAACGAATAGTCGCCGAACGTCAGCGGATGATCGTCAATCACCAGTTCGCCGGTGGTCGGGGCTACCATTCCCGCCAGCATTTTGGCGAGCGTGGATTTGCCGGAGCCGTTCTCGCCGATAATCGCCAGCGTCTGGCGCTCGCGGAGCGTAAAGCTCAGCGGCTTCACCGCCTCGACGGTCTGGCGGCGAAACCAGCCGGTCCGGTAGCGGTAGGTTTTGCTCAGGTTGCGAACCTGCAAAAGCGTTTCCACCATTTCACTCTCTCTCCATGTTCAGCGGGAAATGGCAGGCGAAAAGATGATTTTTCGGCCCGTCGAGACGCGGGGTTTCGATGCATTTGCGCTGGGCGTACGGGCAACGCGGTCCGAGACGGCAGCCGATCGGCAAATGCTCAAGCAGCGGGATCGCGCCCGGCAGCGTGTTGAGGCGGCTTTTATGCGGCATCGCGCTGCCGAAGTCCGGGATGGCGCGGATCAGCGCCTGAGTGTATGGATGATGCGGCGTCGAGATAAGCTCCTCACTCGGCGCGGTTTCCACCGTCTGGCCGCAGTAAAGCACGTCGATGCGGTTGGCCCACTGGCTCAGCATCTGTAAATCGTGGCTGATGAGCAGAATCGTGGTGTTGTTATTCTGGTTGAGCCGGGAGAGCAGGCGGAAAATCTGCGCCTGGGTGGTCGGCTCCATCGCGTTGGTCGGCTCATCGGCAATCAGCAGGCGCGGCTGGTTGGCGAGCGCGATGGCGATCATCACCTTCTGACACTCGCCTTCGGTCAGCTCGTAAGGGAAACTGCGCATGGCGTCTGTGTGATCTTTAATCCCCACACGGTGCAGCAGCTCGATGGCCCGGCGCTTGCGCCAGCCAAAACGCTGCCACCAGCGGCCTTTGTAAGTCCAGCCGGGAATGTTTTGCATCAGCTGGCGGCCGATTTTCTCCGACGGATCGAGACAGGATTGCGGCTCCTGAAAAATCATCGACACGTTATGGCCGACCAGACGGCGGCGCTCGCGATGCGAGAGGCGCAGCAGGTCGATATCATCAAACCGCATACGGTCGGCGGTAATGCGCCAGTTGTCTTTGGCGACCCCGCAAATCGCTTTGGCGATAAGGCTCTTGCCGGAGCCTGACTCCCCGACCAGACCGCGAATCTCGCCTTCCGGCAGGCTCAGGCTGACACGATCCACCGCTTTCACCCAGCCTTCGCTGGTTTTAAATTCAATCGTCAGATTGCGGATATCAAGCAGCGGCATTACTCCACCCCCGCGTCAATGGCGCGACGAATACCGTCGCCCAGCAGATTCACCAGCAAAACGCTCACCATAATTGCCGCACCCGGCAGCATTACCGTCCAGGGCGCGACGTAAATAAGCTCCAGCGCGTCGCCCAGCATCGCGCCCCATTCGGGCGAAGGCAGCTGCGCGCCGAGATCCAGAAAACCGAGCGCCGCGATATCCAGAATCGCAATCGACAGCGCGCGGGTGATTTCGCCCACCAGCAGCGACGCAGTGTTCGGCAGCACGGCGAACAGCAGAATATTAAAGGTGGTGGCGCCGTCGAGGCGCGCGGCGATGACATACTCTTTTTCCAGCTCGTCATGCACCATGCTGTAGACCGAACGCACCATACGCGGCACCAGCGCCAGCCAGACGGCCAGCATCGCGTGGCTTAACTGCGGCCCGGCGAAGGCGACCACGATAATCGCCAGCAGCAGGGAGGGAATTGACAGCAGCGTATCGAGCACGTGATTCAGCACCGCCGAGCGCAGGCCGTGGGTCGCGCCCGCCAGCACGCCCAGCAGCAGCCCGCAGACCGTCGCGGCGAGCGTCACCACGAACGCGCCGCCGATGGTGGGCGCCGCGCCGCTCAGCAGACGGCTTAACAAGTCGCGCCCTAAATCGTCGGTACCGAGGAAGAACGAGACTTCACCGTAGCGCGACCAGGACGGCGGCAGCAGTTGATAGCCGAGGAACTGCTGGTCGATGCCGTAGGGCGCGAACACCCGGCCAAACACGCACAGTAGCACCAGGCCCGCACAGCCGTAAAGGCCCACCATCGCCACGGTGTCGCCATAAAATTTGCGCCAGACGGTGCGCAGCGCGCCCGGCGGGCGTTTCTCGCGATAGACGCTATCGTAAGGCATACCATTCCTTATGTTTCAACGGGTTCGCCAGCGCGCCCACAATATCTGACAGCACGTTCACCAGAATAACCAGCGAACCAATCACCATTACGCCCGCTGAGATCGCGGCGTAGTCCTGTTGACGGATAGCGTTAATCAGCCAGCGGCCAAGCCCTGGCCAGCTGAACACCATTTCGGTGATCATCGCGAGCGTCAGCATGGTGGAGAATTGCAGGCCGAGACGCGGGATAACCGGCGGCAGCGCGTTGTGCAGCACATGGCGGCGCAGGATAGTCAGGCGCGAGAGACCGCGCGTGGCCGCCGCTTTGATGTAGTTGCGCTCCAGAATTTCAACCGTGCTGACGCGCACCAGGCGGATCACCTCGGTGGTCGGCGCGACCGCGAGCGTCAGCACCGGCAGCACCATATGGCGCAGCGCGCTTAAAATCATCTCGTGACGCCACGGCGAATCAGACAGCCAGGCGTCAATCAGGGCGAACCCCGTCACCGATTTCACTTCATAGAGCAGATCAAAGCGCCCCGACACCGGGAACCAGCCGAGCGTCAGCGAAAAGAAGAGGGTAAACAGCAGCGCCAGCCAGAACACCGGGATCGAAAAGCCGAGCAGTGCGAACGCGCTGATAAGTTTATCCTGCCATTTATGGCGCAGAATGCCCGCCGCCATGCCGACCGGAATCCCCACCAGCAGGGCCAGCCCGAACGCCAGGAAGCAAAGCTCCATCGTCGCCGGGAACACCTCGCGCAGTTGGGTGGAGATAAGCTGCCCGTTAATGCTGGAGACGCCGAAATCCCAGTGCAGCACGCTGTCGCACCAGAACAGCCAGGCGTTCCAGAACGACGCGCCCTGCAGCGGCGCGTGGGGCGTGAAATAGCTCAGGCAGAAGCCGACCATCGTCAGGAAAAACAGCGTGATAACCAGCAGCACCAGCCGGCGCAGGGTAAAGATAATCATGGCTGTTTGTCCTCTGTGACTTCACGTGAGACGCCCGCGAACGAGGCGTTGCCGAACGGGCTCAGCACCAGGCCTTTCATATCGTAACGATACGCCTGCAGCCGCAGCGATGACGCCAGCGGCAGCACCGGCAGCTGTTCGGCGAGAATGGTCTGGGCGCGGGTATAAGCTTCGATGCGGTAGGCCAGCTGCTGCGAGGAGAGCGCCGACTGCAACACGCCGTCGAAATCGCGGTCGCACCAGTGGGCGTAATTGGTTTGCGAGCGAATAGCCGCGCAGCTCAGCAGCGGGCGGAAGAAGCTGTCCGGGTCGTTGCTGTCTGTCGACCAACCCGCGAGCGTCAGGTCGTGATTCATGTCCATCAGCCGGGCCTCCTGAAAACGGCCCTCCACCGGCACAATCTCAACGGTGACGCCAACCTGCGCCAGATCCGCCTGCAACAGCTCGGCGGTTTTCAGCGGGCTCGGGTTCCACGCCTGCGAGCTGGTGGGCACCCAAAGTTGCAGCGTCAGGTTTTCAAGCCCCAGCGCTTTAAGCTGCGCGCGCGATTTATCCGGGTTGTATTCGGTGATTTTGGCGTTGTTGTCATACGCCCAGGAGGCGCGCGGCAAAATCGAGGCGGCGGTTTCCGCCGTACCGTAATAGATGGACTGCATCAGGCGCTGGTTGTTAATGGCGAGCGCCAGCGCGTGGCGTACCTTCGGATTATCGAGCGGCGGCTTGTGCGTATTAAACGCCAGATAGGCGATATTCATGCCGGGGCGCAGCGTCAGGCGCAGGCGCGGATCGTCTCTGAGGCTCGTAAGCTGGCTCGCGGCAGGCCAGGCGAGCACGTCGCACTCGCCGGTCAGCAATTTGGAAAGCCGCCCGGTGCCGCCGGAGCCGAGATCGATAACCGCCTGCGGCATCTGCGGTTTGCCGCGCCAGTAGGCGTCGTGGCGCAGCAGACGGATAAATTGTCCGGCGCGATACTCGCCGAGGCGGAACGGCCCGGTGCCGACCGGCTCGCGGTCAAGCTCTTCCTGATTGCCGCTACGCTCAAGCGTCGCGGCGTACTCCGCCGACATCACCGAGGCGTAATGCGTGGCGAGATGCCATAAAAAGGAGGCGTCCGGCTGGCGCAGGCGAAACTCCACGGTACGGTTATCGAGCTTACGCACGCTGCGCACGTTATCGGCGAACTGCAGGCTGTCAAAATAGGGGTAACTTGCGCCATTGACGTTATGCCAGGGGTGTTTGGGGTCGATAATGCGCTGGAAGCTAAACACCACGTCGTCGGCGTTAAACGCGCGGGTAGGCGTAAACCAGCGGGTATGCTGGAACTGGACGTCCGGGCGCAGCCGAAAGCGCCAGGTGATGCCGTCGTCCGGGCTGTACCAGCTTTCGGCGAGCTCCGGCACGAGGCGATAAGTATAAGGATCGACATCCAGCAGGCGGTCATAGAGCTGGGCGGCGAGCGTATCGACCGTCAGCCCGCTGCTGGCCTTCTGGGGGTTAAACGTATTGACCTGGCCATTAACGCAATAGACAAAGCCGCTCTGGCGAATATCGCCAGGAGAACCGGCGGGAGGCGCAGCAAAAGCCGGTACGCTCAGGAGCCCGAGCGTCGCTAAAAAAGGGGAGAGAATTCCGCGCATAAGTTTTTGAGTTGTTTTAGTCACCAGGCAAAGTGTATCGCACTTACGGCAGCTTCGTAAAAAACTCTGCGGGCGTTTGGGTTAAAAGTATCCGGCTTTAGCGAATTTCATGTTTTTTCAGCAGCGCCCGCAGCTGGTGGTAGGTCAAACCCAACAATTCCGCGGCCTGTTTCTGGTGATATTTCGCCGCCTGTAACGCCGTTTCCAGCAGCCGTTTTTCCTCGTCATGTTGCCATTTGCGCAGGTTCAGCGGCAGCGTGGGCGCGTTTGCTGTGAGAGCGGGGGCGCTAAGCCGCGCCGGGGGCGGCGTGTCGCGGCGAAACGGATCGAGGATAATCGTATCCACCGGCTCGTCGCTGCTGGCGTGACGATACACCGAGCGCTCCACCACGTTTTTCAGCTCGCGGATATTTCCCGGCCAGCCATAACCCAGCAGCGTCTCGCGGGCGCGTTCGCTAAAGCCGGGAAAGAGCGGCAGGCCGAGTTCGCGGCACATCTGGATAGCGAACTGTTCTGCCAGTAGCATAATGTCGGTGTCGCGCTCGCGCAGGGCAGGGAGCAGCACCACGTCGAAGGCGAGACGGTCGAGCAGGTCGGCGCGGAATTTCTCTTCTTCGACCAACTGCGGAAGATCGGCGTTGGTGGCGCAGATAAGCCGCACGTTCACCTGCAACGGCTGGCTGCCGCCGACGCGCTCCAGCTCGCCATATTCAATCACGCGCAGCAGTTTTTCCTGCACCAGCATCGGCGCGGTGGCGAGCTCATCAAGAAACAGCGTGCCGCCGTCGGCGCGCTCAAAGCGCCCCGGATGGCGCTTCTGCGCGCCGGTAAACGCGCCCGCCTCATGGCCGAACAGCTCGGAATCGAGCAGGTTTTCATTCAGCGCCGCGCAGTTGAGCGAAATAAACGGCCCCTGCCAGCGGCGCGACAGATAATGCAGGCGGTGGGCGATAAGCTCCTTGCCGGTGCCGCGCTCGCCAATAATCAGCACGGGTTTATCGAGCGGCGCCAGCTGCGACACCTGCTCCAGCACCTCAAGAAACCGGTTCGCCTCGCCAATCAGGTTATCTTTGTATTCAGTCATGATGAAATTCACCACTTAGTAGCGTATATCACTACTTTAGCCTGGATGGGCGCAACGGTACAATTTTCATTAATCTAATAAAATCAATTAAATAAAAAGTTGGCACGCCATTTGTATTAAGCCATACAGCAAGGGCTTAGCCCGTCTTACCATGTAGAGGATGAAATTATGGGTATTTTTTCTCGTTTTGCCGACATCGTGAACGCCAACATCAACTCCCTGCTGGAGAAGGCTGAAGATCCGCAAAAACTGGTCCGTCTGATGATTCAGGAGATGGAAGATACGCTGGTAGAAGTGCGCTCCACCTCCGCTCGCGCGCTGGCTGAAAAGAAACAGATAGCCCGTCGCATCGAGCAGGCGAACGCGCAGCAGGCCGAATGGCAGGAGAAAGCCGAGCTGGCGCTGCGTAAAGAGAAAGACGATCTGGCCCGCGCCGCGCTTATCGAAAAACAGAAGCTGACCGACATCATCCGCACGCTGGAAGAAGAAGCGACCCAGATGGATGAAACCCTGGCGCGCATGAAGCAGGAAATCGGCGAGCTTGAGAATAAACTCAGCGAAACCCGCGCACGTCAGCAGGCGCTGACCCTGCGCCACCAGGCGGCGTCGTCTTCACGCGATGTGCGCCGTCAGCTCGACAGCGGCAAAATCGACGAGGCGATGGCGCGTTTCGAATCGTTTGAGCGCCGTATCGACCAGATGGAAGCCGAAGCGGAAAGCCACGGCTTCGGCAAGCAAAAATCGCTGGATCAGCAGTTCGCCGAACTGAAAGCCGATGACGACATCAGCGTGCAGCTGGCGGCTCTGAAAGCGAAAGTGCAGCAGCGCGACGGCGAGTAAACGCCTGCGTTGACAAGGAGCGCGGCGGCGATGGCCGTCGCAATATTCACCCGTAAGGAGAACCCATGAGTGCACTTTTTCTGGCTATTCCGTTAACGCTGTTTGTGCTCTTCGTGCTGCCGGTCTGGCTCTGGCTGCATTACAGCAACCGATCCGGGCGCGACGCGCTGTCGCAAAGCGAGCAGCAGCGTCTGGCGCAATTAAATGAAGAGGCTCAGCACATGCGCGAGCGTATTCGCGCGCTGGAGCAAATTCTCGATGCCGAGCACCCGAACTGGAGAAACCAATAATGACGCGGACGTTTAGCGGCAAAAAACTGGGGCGCCTGCCCCGCGAAGGTATGGTCAAAGGCGTGTGCGCCGGTATCGCGCACTATCTCGACGTGCCGGTCAAGCTGGTGCGACTGATAACCGTACTGTCGATGCTCTTCGGGCTCTTTTTTATCACTATCGTCGCCTATATCGTGCTGACCTTCGCGCTCGACCCGCTGGATGAGACGCAGGAAGGGGAGGCGACGCCGACCAGTAGCGAACTGCTGAATGCGGTGGATGCCGAACTTGCCGCAGGCGAACAGCGCTTAAGAGCGATGGAGCGTTATGTCACCTCGGACGCCTTCTCGCTGCGCAGCCGGTTCCGCCAGCTATAATCAGGTTATCAGGGGGCCGTGCCCCCGGTTTTAAAGGAGTCGCCATGAATTCCACCACACGCTGGCAGAGAGTCTCCCGCCACGCGAAGCCCGGCCTTAAGCTCGCCGGCAAGCTGGCGCTGATGACCGCGCTGCGTTACGGCCCGGCAGGGGTCGCAGGCTGGGCGATAAAATCCGTCGCCCGCCGTCCGCTGAAAATCGCGCTGGCGTTTGCGCTTGAACCGCTGCTGAAGCGTCTCGCAAACCGCGTCTCGACGCGCTATATCAATAAACCCTCCCGTAAATAGCCCGAGCCCCTCGGGCTTTTTTACGTTCCCCTTTTAGATCCCGCCGCGACCGTATCATTTCTCAGGCGCACTTACCGCGTAAGGGTTGCTGACATCGCTCGTCGCACGGTAACGCCCGAATAGACCGACATATTCTTAAACATACAGAAACTAATAGAAATTCTCCTGCTTCGCTTAAGCGACTACTATCCCTGCGCTATTGGCTTTAACAGGAAAAGGAATATGACCTGGATTTATCATCAAAGCAGTGGGAAGTTGTTTCGTAATGGCAAGCTGATGGGAACGGGATACGCCGGTAAAGACGCAGGTAAAAATGCGCCAAACCTGCAGGGCACCGCGGATATCGGCCCGCTGCCGCGCGGCAAATACACCATTGGCGCGCCGTTTCATCATCCTCATACGGGGAATTACTCAATGCGTCTCACGCCTGCCGCGAGTAATCATATGTTTGGTCGTTCGGGCTTTCTGATCCATGGCGACAGCACCGCGCATCCCGGCGAGGCGTCAAACGGTTGTATCATTATGCCGCTGAATGTTCGACATGCTATCTGGAGCAGTGGCGATCGCCACCTGGAGGTTGTGCAATGAAAAAGTTAATGATGGCCCTGATCGCCTGTTGCCCGCTGTCCGTGCTGGCCGCCGCCCCTGACTGCGCTTCCTGGCCGATGAACATGGCGCAGGTCTGGCTGAAGAATGAGAAAATCGTCGACATTGCGCAGCTTGATACGGCCAAAACCAGCAAGACGCTCCTCGCCGCCGAGAAGAAAAAAGACGGTATTTATACAGAAGTGTATCGCTTTATCTTCCAGGACAAAGCTGGCAAGCACTACGAACTTATCACGAAGAATGATGCTTCTGCCGAAGAGTGCTCGGTGAGCGGCGTCAGTGTCTTCCTGGTGAGTAAAAGCGAAATAACCGAATAACGGGTTAACACCCGGACTAAAAAGAAGGTGACCGCAGGTCGCCTTTTTTACGCGCCCCGAATACCTTTTCTGGATTTTATTTCTGGCATTTTTTGCGCTACTTCACAATTACTCATGCCCGTTTCCGGAAACCGAGTTTAATTCCTAAAAGCAAACTTTTCGCGCGTTGACACCCCTGTATTTCCGGGAGTAGCCTTTCTTCGTGGGACCGCTACCATGAGGAGTGTTATCAATGGATGAAATAACAATGCCCGCCATAAATATGGATGTTATTCGCAATTTAATTACGCAAATTTATGGCGATTATTTTAAACCTTCACATTTTAAGGCGCTTGAAAAAGGTATTTCGCAAACGCGCAGCGAAATAACCACGCCGCGTAAAAAAGGGTGGGATGAAACGGACGTGGTATTAATTACCTATGCCGATCAGTTCAGCGCGCCGGGTGAAAAACGCCTCGCAACCTTTCAGCGTTTTTTTGAAGCCTGGCTGAAACCGCTTTTCTCGCATATTCATCTGCTGCCGTTCTATCCGTGGTCGTCTGACGACGGGTTTTCCGTGGTGGATTATCACCGCGTCGACCCGCAGTGCGGCGACTGGCGCGACATCGCCCGGCTTAACCGCGACGCACGGCTGATGTTTGATTTTGTCTGCAACCATATTTCGGTCAAAAGCGACTGGTTTGCGAACTACCTCGCGCAGCAGCCAGGTTTTGAGGATTTCTTTATCGCGATGGATCCGGCGACCGATTTATCTGCCGTCACCCGACCGCGCGCGCTGCCGTTATTAACGCCGTTTACGCTGAAAAACGGCGAGGTGCGGCATCTCTGGACGACCTTTAGCGAAGATCAGATTGACCTTAATTTCGCAAGCCCCGACGTACTGCTGGCGATGGTCGAGGTTTTGCTGCACTACCTGCGCGAAGGCGCACAGTATGTCCGGCTCGATGCGGTCGGGTTTATGTGGAAAAAACCTGGAACGTCCTGCATCCATCTGGAAAAAACACATCTGTTAGTGAAGCTCTTTCGCGCCATCGCCGATGCGGTCGCGCCGGGCACCGTCATCATTACCGAAACCAACGTGCCCCATAGGGACAACATCGCGTACCTCGGCAACGGCCATGACGAGGCGCAGATGGTCTACCAGTTCCCGCTGCCGCCGCTGGTGCTGCACGCCATTCATACCCGCAACGCCCTCGCGCTCTGCCAGTGGGCCCAGGGGTTGTGCGACGCCCGGGCTGGCGAAACCACCTGGTTTAATTTCCTGGCCTCCCATGACGGCATCGGGCTGAACCCGCTGCGCGGCATCCTGCCGGAAGCTGAGATCCTGAGCCTGGTCGATGCCCTGCAGGCCGAGGGCGCGCGGGTGAACTGGAAAAACAACCCTGACGGCAGCCGCAGTCCGTATGAAATCAACGTCACTTATATGGACGCACTCAGCGCTCGCAGTGACAGCGACGCAGAGCGCCTGGCGCGCTTCCTGCTTGCCCACGCGCTGCTATTAACGTTCCCCGGCGTGCCGGCGATTTATATTCAAAGCATCCTGGGCTCGCGTAATGATGAAGAGGGTGTGGCGCGTCTTGGTTATAACCGCGCGATTAACCGTCAGAAATATACTGAGACGGAAATGACCGACGCGTTACAGCGTGCAGGGAATTTACGCCACGACACCTGGAAGCGGCTCGGCGAATTAATTACGCTGCGCCGTCAGTACGCCGCATTTCATCCTGACAGCGCTTTTGCCGCACGCTGTATTAATAACAGCGTGCTGGAAATTATTCGCACCGCGCAAAGCGGCATGAAAATTACCGCGCTGTTTAATTTCAGTGAGGTGTCGCAAAGTATTTCTTATGACGCGCGCGGCCAGCGTGAATTAATTTCTGGCGTGACGCCCGCGAATGGAACGCTCACGCTCGCCCCCTGGCAAGCAATGTGGCTTAGCAAAGCCTGAAAGGACTAAAACATGCGAAATAATACTGGCGTGCTGATTTTAGCACTGGTTGCCTGCGCCCTGATGTCAGGCTGTAACGACGATAAAAAAGATCATGTCACCATCGAATTTATGCATTCCTCGGTGGAGCAGGAGCGTCAGGCGGTCATTACGCAGCTCATCGCCCGCTTTGAAAAGGCTAACCCGGATATCACCGTGAAACAGGTGCCGGTGGAAGAGGACGCCTATAACACCAAAGTGACCACGCTCGCCCGGTCCGGCGCGCTGCCGGAGGTGATTGAAATCAGCCACGACTACGCCAAAGTGATGGACAAAGAGCAACTGCTGGATCGCGACGCCATTAAGGCCGCGGTGGCCCAGGTGGGCGAACAACAGTTCTTTGACGGCGTTCTGCGCATCGTGCGTACCGAGGATGGCACCGCCTGGACGGGCGTGCCGATCAGCGCCTGGCTTGGCGGCGTCTGGTATCGCAAATCGCGTCTGGCGCAGGCGGGGCTGGGCGCGCCGCAGGACTGGCAGTCGCTGCTGAATGCCGCAACGCTGCTCAATAAACCCTCCGAGAAAAAATATGGCATCGCGCTGCCGACTGCCGAAAGCGTGATGACCGAACAGGCTTTCTCGCAGTTTGCGCTCTCCAACGGCGCTAACGCCTTCGACGCCCGCGGCAACATCACGCTCAACACGCCAGAAATGCGCGAGGCGCTGGAGTATTACCGCGAGCTTGCCGCGCTCTCCATGCCCGGCTCCAGCGACGTCATGGAAATCAAAGACGCCTTTATGAACGGCACCGCGCCGATGGCTATCTACTCCACCTACATTCTGCCGGCCGTGTTTAAAGAGGGCGACCCGCAGGATCTCGGCTTTGTCGTGCCGACCAAAAAATCCGCCGCCGCCTACGGCATGCTGACCTCGCTCACCATCACTGCCGGGCAGCGTGAAGAAGAAACCGCGGCGGCGAAAAAATTCGTGGTCTTTATGGAACAGGCGGAAAACGCCGCCGACTGGGTGCTGATGTCGCCGGGCGCGGCGCTGCCGGTGAATAAAGCCGTTGTCGACACGCCGGCCTATCAGCAAAACCCCGTCATTAAAGCGTTCGGCGGACTCACCCGCGAGCTTATCGCGCAGTATCCCAACGTGCAGATCTTCGGCTCGGTCGGCGATAAAAACTTTACCCGCATGGGGGACGTGACCGGCTCCGGCGTTATCAACGAGATGGTCAACAGCGTGACGGTCGGCGGTAAATCGCCGGAAGCGGCGCTGACGCTTGGGCAAAAACGCCTGGATGAACTGGTCGCCAGACCGTAACCCCGCTTCAGGAAAGGACGCGCATGAAGACCTTAACTTCCGGTCGATCTGACCTGCCATTCGCCATGCTGCTCCTGGCCCCCAGCCTGCTGTTGCTGGGCGGCCTGGTGGCCTGGCCGATGCTGTCGAATATCGACATTAGCTTTTTACGCTTGCCGCTGAACCCGCGACTGCCGTCGCAGTTCACCGGTCTTGAGAACTACCGCAACATCCTGACCGATCCGGGTTTCTGGCACTCGCTGTGGACGACCTTCTGGTACACGGCGCTGGTGGTGGGCGGGAGCACCGTGCTGGGGCTGGCGGTCGCCATTTTCTTTAATCGCGAGTTCCGGTTTCGCAAAACCGCGCGCTCGCTGGTGATCCTCTCGTATGTCACGCCGTCAATCTCGCTGGTGTTCGCGTGGAAATATATGTTTAACAACGGCTACGGCATCGTGAACTGGGTGGCAGGGGATCTGCTGCACCTCTGGCAGCACGCGCCGCTGTGGTTCGACAACCCCGCCAGCAGTTTCGCGCTGGTGGTGCTGTTCGCTATCTGGCGTTATTTCCCTTACGCATTTATCTCGTTTCTGGCGATTTTGCAGACCATCGACAAATCGCTCTACGAGGCGGCGGAAATGGACGGCGCCAGCGCCTGGCAGCGGTTTCGCATTGTGACGCTGCCCGCCATCATGCCCGTGTTGGCGACGGTCGTGACCCTGCGCACCATCTGGATGTTCTACATGTTCGCCGATGTTTATCTGCTCACCACTAAGGTCGATATCCTCGGGGTGTATCTCTACAAAACGGCCTTTGCATTCAATGATCTCGGCAAAGCGGCGGCGATCTCCGTGGTGCTGTTCATCATCATTTTCGCCGTGATCCTCCTTACCAGAAAACGGGTGAATCTCCATGGCAACAAATAAACGTCTGGCACGGCGCGCCGGGTTTTATCTCGGGCTGGCGCTATTTCTGGTGACAACGCTGCTTCCTTTCTTTGTGATGCTAATGACCTCGTTCAAAAGCCCCAAAGAGGCGATTTCGCTGCATCCGACGCTGCTGCCGCAGCACTGGACGCTTGAGCACTACGTCGACATTTTTAACCCGCTGATCTTTCCGTTCGTCACCTATTTTCGCAACAGCCTGGTGGTGTCGGTTATCTCTTCGGGCATTGCGGTGTTTATCGGCATTCTCGGCGCGTATGCGCTCTCCAGGCTGCGCTTTACCGGCCGGATGACCATCAACGCCAGCTTCTACACGGTGTATATGTTCTCCGGCATTTTACTGGTGGTGCCGCTGTTCAAAATCATCACAGCACTTGGCCTCTACGACACCCAGCTCGCGATTATCGTGACGATGGTGACCCAGACGCTGCCGACCGCCGTATTCATGCTGAAAAGCTACTTCGACACGATCCCCGATGAAATCGAAGAGGCGGCGATGATGGACGGCTTAAACCGCCTGCAAATTATTTTTCGCATCACCGTACCGCTGGCGGTGTCCGGGCTGGTGTCGGTGTTTGTCTATTGCTTCATGGTGGCGTGGAACGACTACCTCTTCGCCTCGATTTTCCTTTCCAGCGCATCGAACTTCACGCTGCCGGTCGGGCTTAACACCCTGTTCAGCACGCCGGACTACATCTGGGGACGCATGATGGCGGCCTCGCTGGTCACGGCGCTGCCGGTTGTTGTGATGTACGCGCTTTCCGAACGTTTTATCAAAAGTGGTCTGACAGACGGCGGCGTTAAGGGCTGACCGTGTCATTTTCAGGGAGAAAGTAATGAAAAAATTAGTGGCTCAGGCACCGCGCGTGGCGGCGCTGGTGGAATATCAGGATCGCGCGGTGGCGCAAAATGAAGTGAAAATCCGCGTGCGCTTTGGCGCACCGAAACACGGCACCGAAGTGGTGGATTTTCGCGCCGCCAGTCCGTTTATCGACGAAGAATTTTCCGGCGAATGGCAGCTTTTCACGCCGCGTCCGGCAGACGCGCCGCGCGGCATTGAGTTCGGCAAATTCCAGCTCGGCAACATGGTGGTCGGCGAGATTATCGAGTGCGGCGCGCAGGTGACCGCTTACGCCGTGGGCGACCAGGTCTGCACCTACGGCCCGCTGATGGAAACCGTCATCGTCAACGCGGTCGATAACTATAAACTGCGCAAAATGCCGCAGGGCGGGAGCTGGAAAAACGCCGTCTGTTACGATCCGGCGCAGTTCGCCATGAGCGGCGTGCGCGACGGCAACGTGCGGGTCGGCGATTTCGTGGTGGTGATTGGACTTGGCGCTATCGGGCAAATTGCCGTCCAGCTCGCGAAAAAAGCGGGCGCGTCGGTGGTCATCGGCGTCGATCCTATCGCGCACCGCTGCGATATCGCTCGTCGTCACGGCGCAGACTACACCTTCACCCCGGTCGGCACGGATATCGGCCTTGAGATCAAAAAGCTCACCGGCAAGCAGGGCGCGGACGTGATCATCGAAACCAGCGGCCACGCCGACGCGCTGCAGGCGGCGCTGCGCGGCATCGCCTATGGCGGCACGATTTCTTATGTGGCCTTCGCGAAGCCCTTCACCAGCCTCAACTTCGGGCGTGAAGCGCATTTCAACAACGCGAGAATCGTCTTCTCCCGCGCCGGCAGCGAGCCAAACCCGGACTACCCGCGCTGGAGCCGCAAGCGTATCGAAGAGACCTGCTGGGAACTGCTGATGAACGGCTATCTCAACTGCGAGGACTTAATAGACCCGGTGGTCACCTTCACGCAGAGCGCGGAAAGCTACATGAAGTATGTCGATCAACACCCGGAACTGAGCATCAAAATGGGCGTCACCTTTTAATTCACGGATGAAATTACAATGAAAATCGCAACGCAGAATCAGGCCTTCTTCCCGGAAAATATTCTGGAAAAATTCCGCTACATCAAAGCGATGGGCTTTGACGGCTTTGAAATTGACGGCAGGCTGCTGGTGGAGCACCTGGAGGAAGTCAAGGCGGCTATTAACGCGACCGGCCTGCCGGTGACGACCGCCTGCGGCGGCTACGATGGCTGGATCGGCGACTTTATCGAGGAGCGCCGTCTGAACGGACTGTCGCAAATTACCCGCATTCTGGAGGCGCTGGCGGAGGTCGGCGGCAAAGGGATTGTGGTGCCTGCCGCCTGGGGCATGTTCACCTTCCGTCTGCCGCCAATGAAAGCGCCGCGCAGCCTGGCGGGCGACCGCAAAGCAGTCAGTGAGTCGCTGCGCTACCTCGATGACGTGGCGGCGCGCACCGGCACCACCGTCTTCCTTGAGCCGCTCAACCGCTATCAGGATCACATGATCAACACGCTCGCCGATGCGCGGCGCTATATCGTCGAGGGCGCGCTGAAACATGTGCGAATCATCGGCGATTTTTATCATATGAACATTGAAGAGGATAACCTCTGCGCGGCCCTCCACGACAACCGTGACCTCCTGGGCCACGTTCATATCGCCGATAACCATCGCTACCAGCCCGGCAGCGGGGCCATCGATTTCCGCGCGGCATTCAACCAGCTGCGCGCCGACGGCTACGACGGCTATATCGTCTACGAGTGCCGCATCCGGGCGGATGACCCGGCGCAGGCGTACCGGCAGTCGCTCGATTTCCTGCGTCAGTGCTAAGAGGCGGCGTGCGATGAGTGCTCATCAAGCCGCGCCGCTGCGGGTCGCCATTATCGGCGCCGGTCAGGTGGCGGATACCGTCCATGCCTCGTTTTACCGCACGCGTGACGAGGTGCAACTGGTGGCTGTCTGCGACAGCCGCCCTGAACAGGCGCAGGCATTCGCCGGGCGCCACGGCATCAGCCGCGTTTTCACCGATGTCGCCGCGCTGCTTGCCGAAGCGCGGCCCGACGTCGTCAGCGTCTGCTCGCCAAACCGCTTTCATCACGAGCATGTAATGCAGGCGCTGGCGGCGGGCTGCCATGTGATGTGCGAAAAACCGCCCGCCATGACGCCCGCGCAGGCAGACGAAATGCGTCAGGCCGCGAAGCGCGCCGACACCGTGCTGGCCTATGATTTCCACCACCGCTTTGCGCGGGATACCCAGATGCTGCGCGAGCAGGTGGCGCGCGGCACGCTCGGCGAGGTTTACGTCACCAACGCCCGCGCACTCAGACGCTGCGGCGTGCCGGGCTGGGGCGTGTTTACCAGCAAAGCGCTGCAGGGCGGCGGGCCGCTGATTGATATCGGTGTTCATATGCTCGATGCCGCGCTGTTTGTGCTTGGGTTTCCGCCAGTTGCGCGCGTCACCGCGCACACGTTCCAGAAGCTCGGCACCACTAAAAGCAGCGGTCAGTTTGGCCGCTGGGACCCGCAGCGCTACACGGTGGAAGACGCGCTGTTCGCTACGCTTACGTTCGCCAATGGCGGCATTTTGCGTCTCGAAACCTCCTTTGCGCTCAACATTGCGCCGCAGTCGGTGATGAACGTCGAGTTCTGCGGCGACAAAGCGGGCGCCACGCTGTTCCCGGCGCATATCTATCAGGATTGCGATGGCGAACTGCTGACCCTGATGCAGCGCGAAAAAGCCGATGACCGGCGTCACCAGCGCAGCATGGAAGCGTTTCTCGACCGCGTGCAGGGCAAACCTGCGCCGATTGCCGATGGCGAACAGGGCTGGCAAATCCAGCGGCTGGTGGCCGCGATGTATGAGGCGGCAGAAACAGGGATGTGCGTTGAACTATGAAACCCTTAACCACACTGGTCGAAGCGCGCTTCGACCCGCATTACCACAATAAATACGCCACGCTGATGGCCGCCGGTAACGGCGCGCTCGGCGTGCGCGCCACCCATGAAGAAGCCTATACGACCCAGACGCGCGGCATGTATCTCGCCGGGCTCTATCACCGGGCGGGCGAGGGCGAAACCACCGAACTGGTGAATCTGCCGGATCTGGTCGGCATGGAGATTGAGCTGAACGGCGAGCTGTTCAGCCTGCTTAGCGGCGAGATCCTGGGCTATCACCGCGAACTCTGCTTTGCGCGCGGCGAGCTGACCCGCGTGGTTGACTGGCGCTCGGCGCAGGGCCAGCGCTTCACCATTAAAAGCACGCGTTTTGTCTCGGCGCAGCGGCTCGGGCTGTTCTGCCTGCGGCTCGCCATTACGCCACACGACGATACAGCGACAGTGCGCGTCGTGACCGGTATCGACGCCACACAGACCAACAGCGGGCGGCAGCATCTGGCCGAGCGCGAACTGCGGGTGTTTGACAACCGCTATCTGCAAGGGCGCTACCGCACCCTGGATAACAACGCTGACGTGACGCTGTGCTGCGCCTGCCAGGTAAGCCCACAGGCGCAGGTGAGCTTTAGCGCTAAAAACCGGCGGCTGTTGCAGCATAGCCAGCAGACGCTCACCGCAGGCGCAAGCTTCACGCTGGAGAAGTGCGCGTGGGTTAGCGCGACGCCCGATGGGCCGGATGACAACGACGCCGCGCAGTCGCTTATAAGGCTTCGCGAATGTGCCGCCGCAGGTTACGACGCGCTGCTGGCGGAATCGCTACAAACCCGGCGCGCCTGGTGGCAGGGCGCGCGCGTGGAGGTAGAAAGCGACAGCGGTCAGGATCAACAGGCGCTCGATTTCGCGCTCTATCATCTGCACGCCATGACGCCGCGCCACGACGAGCGCAGCAGCATCGCGGCCAAAGGGCTCACCGGCGAAGGCTATAAGGGCCATGTGTTCTGGGACACTGAAGTCTTCCTGCTGCCGTTTTATCTTCATACCGCGCCAGGCGTCGCGCGCCAGCTGCTGCGCTACCGCTGGCTGAATCTGGCTGGCGCGAAACGCAAGGCGGCGCGCGGCGGCTGGCAGGGCGCGCTGTTCCCGTGGGAGAGCGCGCGTTCTGGCGATGAAGAGACGCCGCCCTTTGCGGCGATCAATATTCGCACCGGGCTGCGCCAGAAAGTCGCCTCCGCCGAGGCCGAGCATCATCTGGTGGCGGATATTGCCTGGGCGGTCGCGACTTACGGGCAGGCCACTGGGGATGCGTCGTTTATGGCGCATGAAGGCCGCGAACTGCTGGAAGAGACTGCGCGGTTCTGGCTCAGCCGGGCGCAGGAAGTCAACGGGCGGCTGGAGCTGCACGATGTGATTGGCCCGGATGAATATACCGAGCACATTAATAACAACGCGTATACCAGCTATCTGGCGCACTACAACGTCGCGCTGGCGCTTGAGACCCGCCGTCGCGTCGGCGGGCCGGACGACGGGTTTATCGCGCAGTGCGAGGATTTTCTCGCACGGCTCTTTCTCCCCGCACCGCGCCCGGACGGCGTGATTGCGCAGGATGATACGTTCTTCAGCAAGCCGACCATCGATCTCACGCGCTACCGGGCGCAGGCGGGCAGCCAGTCGGTGCTGCTGGATTATTCCCGCGCCGAAGTCAACGAGATGCAGATCCTCAAGCAGGCGGATGTCGTCATGCTGCTCTACATGCTGCCGTGGCGGTTCGACAACGCGACGGTTGCCGCCAACCTCGACTACTACGAGCCGCGCACCATTCACGATTCCTCGCTCAGCAAGGCTATCCACGGCATCGTGGCCGCCCGCTGCGGGCGGCATGACGAGGCGTATCGCTTCTGGCGCGCGGGCTGCGAAATCGATCTCGGTGACGCGCCCCACAGCAGCGACGACGGCATCCATGCCGCCGCCACGGGCGCCATCTGGCTTGGCGCGGTGCAGGGGTTCGCAGGCGTCAGCGTGCAGAACGGCGAACTGCATGTGACACCGTCACTTCCACGGCAGTGGCAACGGCTGGCGTTCCCGTTCTGCTGGCAGGGCGGCACGCTCAGTTTTGCGATGACGCACGACACGCTGACCATGACCAGCGCTCGTGCCGTCCGCCTGTTTATCAACGGTATGGCGGTTGATGTCGAAGGTGAAACCGTCTTTCACCGGGACGGCAACGTCTGGCGCAAGGAGGCGTTATGCAACCCGACGCGGTGATTTTCGATCTTGATGGCGTGATTACCGATACCGCCCATCTGCATTTTGTGGCGTGGCGTCAGGTCGCGGCAGACGTGGGTATCAGCATTGACGAGACCTTTAACCAGCAGCTTAAAGGCATCAGCCGGATGGGATCGCTGGAGCGGATTCTCGCGTATGGGGGCAAAGCGCAGGCGTTCAGTGCTGCAGAGAAAGCAGCGCTTGCCGCGCGTAAAAACGCGCTCTATGTCGATGCGCTGCGTGCGCTCACGCCGCAGGCCGTGCTACCGGGCATAAATGCGCTGTTAACGGCGCTGCGCGGGGCGGGCATCGGTATCGGGCTTGCCTCGGTATCGCTTAACGCGCCGGCCATTTTGCAGGCGCTGGAGCTTGCCGACGCTTTCGATTTTTGCGCCGATGCCGCCCGGCTGACGCATTCCAAGCCAGACCCGGAAATTTTTATCGCTGCCTGCGCCGGGCTTGGCGTCGCCCCCGCGCGCTGTATTGGCGTGGAAGACGCCCAGGCAGGTATCGATGCCATCAATGCCTGCGGGATGGTGGCCGTCGGGATTGGCGCGTCGTTAACGGGCGCGCAGCTGCGGCTCGACGAGACGGCGCAGCTCACCTGGCCGCGGCTTCACGCACTCTGGAACCAACAACGGCGCGCGACGGCGCGCTGCCAATAAGGACAGCATATGGCTCAACTCTCGTTACAACACATTCAGAAGATTTATGACAACCAGGTTCATGTCGTTAAAGACTTCAACCTGGAGATCGCCGATAAAGAGTTTATCGTCTTTGTCGGGCCGTCAGGCTGTGGCAAATCCACGACGCTGCGCATGATAGCCGGGCTTGAGGCCATCAGCGGCGGCGATCTGCTGATCGACGGCGTGCGGATGAACGACGTACCGGCCAAGGCGCGTAATATCGCGATGGTATTCCAGAACTACGCGCTCTATCCGCATATGACGGTTTACGAGAACATGGCGTTCGGCCTGAAAATGCAAAAGGTGGCGCAGGATATCATCGAAGAGCGCGTCGCCTGGGCGGCGCAGATCCTCGGACTTAAGGAATACCTGAAGCGCAAACCGGGAGCGCTGTCGGGTGGCCAGCGTCAGCGCGTGGCGCTCGGGCGCGCTATCGTGCGCGAGGCGGGCGTCTTCCTGATGGACGAGCCGCTCTCTAACCTCGACGCGAAGCTGCGCGTCCAGATGCGCGCCGAAATCAGCAAGCTACACCAGAAGCTCAATACCACCATGATTTACGTGACCCACGATCAGACCGAAGCGATGACAATGGCGACACGTATCGTAATTATGAAAGACGGCATCGTGCAGCAGGTGGGGGCGCCGAAAGCGGTTTATCACCACCCGGCGAATATGTTTGTGGCCGGGTTTATTGGTTCGCCCGCCATGAATTTTATTCGCGGCGCCATCGACGGCGACTGTTTCGTGACCGAAACCCTGAAACTGCCGCTGCCGGAAAATAAAAGAACGCGGCTCAACAACAGTGGCTGCCAGCGTAAAGCCGTGGTATTAGGCATTCGTCCGGAAGATATTCTCCCCGGCGCGTCGGGGGAGAATACGATTGAGGCGAAAATTACCGTGGCGGAATTAACCGGCGCGGAATTTATGCTCTACGTTACCGTCGGCGGGCATGAAATGGTGGTACGCGCCAGCGCAGACAAAGATTATCAGGCCGACCAGCGCATCCCGATCAGCTTCGACATGAATAAATGCCATGTCTTTGACAGCGACACCGAAATAGCCATTGCCTGATAAAGGCTTTTGTTAAATAAGCTCCGTTTCAGACGGAGCTTATTTCTTACCAGGTCGCTGCAATACATGACTCATCTCTTCAACAATGCCGGCAGATTGATCAATCTGACTCTTCCCGCCGGGCTTCGCCGAAAACCTGTCGCCGCAGCGCGCGCAGACAAGCTGAGCCTGACGGCGTAGATTCGGTATGCAATCGTCACTGCGCTTTAAGAGAGCCTGCGCAGAATGCAGGCTGGGATGTTTTATTGAACGTCTGAAGGTCGAACCGTGGAGGGTGTTATGTATCAGCGTGTTTTTGTCGCGTTGTTGCTGGCAGGCGCATTCGCAGCCAGCGCTGCCGATGGCGGAAAGGGGGGCGATGGTGGTAACGGTGCTGATGGCGGCAACGGCTCGGATGGCGGCAGTACGTCCTCAACGCCAGGTCGCCCGGGTTGCCCCGGCGGAACCAACCCGGACCCCTGGGGGAAATTTTATCTTCCAGGAACAAAGGAGCCATGCAATCCCGGTAAGCAGGATGGCCAGAAAGTTGCCATGTAGCATCTGACGTACAATCGCTGCGGGTCTGCGCTTTATGCTGCTAACAACCAGGTAACGCGCGGATCGGCGCGCCTCGCAATGTTCGCGTTGAGTGCGAATGTACCTGGCGTTGTCGACATACGAGCGATTTTTTTGTGCTATCGTTCGGTACCGGTTTTCTTTTGGACAGCGATCCCAATGTAACGATTTCATCTTTTAACAGTTTTTAACTTCCCGCATAGCAGTGCGCTGTGTGGGTTTCTGTTATTTAAGATGAGATTGTTCCTCATGAATATGTTGCTGTTTGCGCTCATCAGAGCGCTGCGCCGCCATCGCTGGCTGCGCTTGTTGGGTTATGCCTACATCCTGTCGTCGCTCGGCAACGGGCTTACGCAAATCATCATTTTTGGGCAACTGCTGCACTGGCAGGCTTCTCCTGCCACGCTTATCTCGGTGTATATGCTATCGATGCTGCCCGGGTTTATCGGCAGTCTCTGGGGCGAGTCACTGTGTACGCGTTTTTCACCGCTCAAGATCCTGATTTTTACAGAACTCCTCGGCCTGTCAGCCCTCGTTTTTCCGTTATATGGGTTGTTGCACCATAATATTCCGGCGCTGCTGGCCGTTCAGGGTACGGAAGCACTGCTCAGCGGCATCAGTTATCCGGCGCTCACGCTGCTTTTTAAACGCGGGCTCCGCGATGACGAATTACCTGCTGCGACCGCCATGGAAACGCTCATTTTCGCCTCGCAAGTTTTACTGGGAACCGGATTAGGCGTTCTGCTGTTCGACCTTGTCTCGCCTGTCAGTTTACTTGCCATTGATGCCCTGAGTTTTGCTGCATCCGCGGCTCTGCTTGTGGGGGCGGCCTTTGTTTTTCAGGAAAGGGAGCGAGAACCGCAACCGGCTGCGCCTGTTATCGGTGAACTGCGCTGGCGCGCTTTATCGGTATTGCAAAAACGTAGCCTCCTGCTTTTACCCGCGCTTGCCGCGGTAGGCTCGCCTGCCATGGCGCTGTTACCTGCGCTTGCGCAGGAGATCCACCCTGACGACGCCCCCGCGCTGGCGCTGCCGTTACTTTTTGCACGAAGCCTGGGGCAGCTGTGCGGCCCTCTGTTGCTTGACGCCGGTAAACTACAGCGTTATTCAGCCAATAACCGGCTGTTACTGTTATGCCTTAGCGTATTTACCGGCGGCTATTTTTTACTCCCTCTGTCTGCACAATCCGCATTTGCAGGGCTTGTGATGATTTTTATCGCACATATCGCGTCTAATATGGTGTTCGCTACAGGCACGTTTGGCGTGCTCAAAAACTTCCCGGAAAAACAGGTCGCGAGAGCCGGTGCGCTAGTATGGCGAGGGCAGATCCTGAGCGCCGCGGTTTCAACCGGTCTCACCAGCGTGATAGCCCAAAACGGTGGCGCTTTTACCGCGCTTTACAGCATGTCGCTGTTCACGCTGGGGAGCGCTGCCGTATTGCTCTGGTTAACCAGAGCGCAGCGGATACGCGAAACCGGGTAAGCGCAGCGTGGTTAATGAGGCAGGGGAATTTCCCCTGCTGACACACCCTATTCACTGCGGGCACAACGCTTGCGGCATGATACGTGTCAGCGTTGTGGCATGTGGCTTGCGCGCCCGCGGTGTGACAGGCTCGCAAAAATCGCATTTACTTTTATGTTGCTTAAGTATCACCGTTCGTATGCTTTAACTTTTTTTGCTCTATTTATTTATTTCTAACCTACTGAATTAAAAATAATATATCCTACAGAAAAATCGTTATTTTCTGTTCGCCTGACTTCCCCGCATTTTAGTTAAAGACAGCCCCATTGATGCCGATAACTTATCTGTTAAGGCTCCTGGGACTGGTCAGTCATACTACGTGGAAGAGGTTTAAATGTTTAGGAATCTACCTATCAAGAGAAAATTCTTTTTCTCTTTCGGCGCCGTTTTAGTGGTGCTGTTGTTACTGTGCGCCACTTTCTACAGTAATTTTTCCAGCATCGTTAATACGAACGGATGGAATATTCATAGCTGGAAGGTTATTGATAAAAGCCGTGCGTTGACACAAAGCCTGGTCAATATGGAAACCGGTCTGCGCGGATATGCGATTAATGGTAAAGAGGAAATGCTCGCGCCGTGGAATTCTGGCAAAGAGGATTTCGTTAAATTTTTGCAGGAAACAAAAGCGTTAACGGCGGATAACGCGGCGCAGCAGAAGCGTCTGGATACGTTGCTGAGCCAGGAGCAGGAGTGGAATGCGAAGTTTGTCACTGAACTGCTGGAGAACCGACGCGCGCTCAATGCCGGGGCGATGACGCGTGAAGCCTTTACGGCCGCCTTCGAAGCCAACACGGGCAAGCCGCAGATGGACCAAATGCGCAAAACCATTGATGACATCGTCAATGACGAAAAAGCGTTGCTGAACGAGCGCCAGGATTCTGTCGACGCCGTGGAAACGCAAACCCGATTCACGTTATTCATCGGCGCGCTGTTAGGGGTATTCACCGCTTCCGCGTTAGGTTATGTCCTTGCGCGCTCCATCACGCTGCCGCTTGAAGAGGCGGTAAATGCCTCGCAGGCCATTGCCGCAGGCGATCTCTCCACCCATCTGGTGGCACGCTCAAAAGATGAAACCGGCATGCTGATTGGCGCGCTTACCGCCATGCAGGAGCAGCTCAAAAAGGTAGTCTCGGATATTCAGACCGCGGCATCCTCTATCGACAGCGCCTCTAAAGAAGTCGCGATGGGCAATACCGATCTCTCTGCGCGCACGGAGCAGCAGGCGGCGTCGCTTGAGGAAACCTCAGCCAGCATGGAGCAACTGACGGCCACGGTGCGGCAAAACGCCGCTAACGCGCAAAATGCCAGCAGCCTTGCGTCTGACGCGTCCGACGTCGCGCAGCAGGGCGGCAAAGTGGTGGATAAAGTCGTCACGACGATGGCTGAGATTTTTGACAGTTCCAGAAGCGTGGTGGATATCATCAGCACCATTGAAAGCATCGCGTTCCAGACCAACATCCTGGCGCTTAACGCGGCGGTGGAAGCGGCGCGCGCGGGCGAACAGGGTCGCGGTTTCGCCGTCGTGGCAAGTGAAGTGCGCGCCCTGGCGCAGCGCAGCGCGACAGCGGCAAAAGAGATTAAGTCGCTGATTGAAGTCTCGAATAGTCAGATATCGGAAGGCTCCGACCTGGTCGCACAGGCGGGCAAAACCATGACCGGGATAGTGACGGCAATCAACAACGTCTCGTTAATTATGTCTGAAATTTACACCGCCACCGGCGAGCAGGTTAACGGCATTGAGCATGTCGGCATTGCTATCACCCAGATGGATGACGTGACCCAGCAAAACGCCGCGCTGGTTCAGGAGGCCGCCGCCGCCGCCGCATCGCTGGAAGAGCAGGCGGCTCAGTTAAACCGCTCCGCGGCGATTTTTAAAATCGCCTGATAACTTCTTCGTCTTTATGCAATCCCCGCGTGGCGCTGGTATCTAATCACAGCGCAGCGTGGGGATATAAAGAGAAGAGGGGGGAAGCAACGAAGCCAGCAATTCGGAGCCCGGCGTTGTCATCGCTACTATCTTTGGCGGGTTGATGAACAGCACCAGGGGGCTTAGGCGAAGCGGTCATCTTATTAGTTGCATGGACGTGAAAGCGCTTCAGACACATACAGCGACATCAGTGAATGTCCGCTTTGAGCGAGAAGCGGACGTTCACAGTTGTTTTACAACAGATGAAGGCTTGTTAACGTAGTCACAAATTAATCTACGGGGAGCTGATAACGTGAAGCATCCAAACACCTAAAAAACCACCCGAAGGTGCTTTTTTATTTTCTAAACATTCCACCATTTTTATCAAAAGTCACCAACAGATTATGAATTCTCAGGACTTCATCAAGAATAGGTTGAATCTTATGTCTTTCCCCCAATATTTGATAAATTCCATCGTTTAGATAGTAAGCTCTTAAGATGTGATGCGGAACATCTGTCACTTCTGGCTTGGCCAAAATTAGACTTGGGAATATATCGCCTACAATTTCACCTTCAAGATACATATCCAGTCGTTCATCAAAGTGCTCTATTGCATTTCTAAGTTTCTTATCATGCAAAGGACTACTTTCTGTCACATCAAAAAACGGCCTCAGAAACTCAGCTCGGTTCTTATGTAATGCCTTCTCACCTTTCCCACCAATCATTGATGGAAAGAAGTATCGAGCGACAGCAGCACTATGATTTATGAAGTTTTGTAGACAGTCTAGAAGCTCATCTTTCCGATCTTGTAGCCTTAGCTTCCCTTCACTGATAGCTCGCATGTGATCAACTGCTCTTTCCGCGGCCTGTAGAGCCGATGTTGTATTGAACAGCATAGATTGAATATAGAAGGCTTGGTACGGTGGCCATATTGATGGTTCATTTTTATCCATTATATATCCCTTGCAAGGTAATGGTTATCATGGAGCACGCAAGAAAAAAGCATCCGAGTGTACTTTTTAAGTGCTTAAATAGATCTAATGCTTTCCACATGAAAATCAAGATAATTACAATCATGCCCCCAAAATGGAAAGCAATGTTCCAGACAATACCACATTAGAGTGGCACACCGATTTTGGCCACATAATCAGAAGTATTGAACGTCCGCTTCTGGCACTGAGCGGACATACGTGCTGCAAGGTCCGCTATGAGCGAAAAGAGGACTTTCCTACTCACAAGTTCATCACTGCACCAATAGCAGCGAGCTTCTGGATAGTTTACTTAATATATCCTCCCTCTTACCGAGGATCTCTTGGGTTCAATACTGGATTTTATCGAAAATGTGTGTAACCTAGCGAACTCGTGTACTAGCTAGGTGGATTGAATATGAATTTTTTGTCAATTGAAGACGTCAGAAACCGAATCGATGAAATTGACAGTGAACTGGTTAAGATAATCGCGCAACGCGGCGAATGTGTTAAAGCTGCAGCAGCTTTCAAAATTGACCACTCAGCCGTTCGTGCGCCAGACCGCGTCCAGCAGGTAATCGATAAGGTACGTAAACAGGCCACTGAAGCAGGACTTCCCGAAGTGATTATCGAAAAAGTCTATCGGACTATGATCGGAGCATTTATCGATTATGAACTTGAGCAACACGGCCAACTGCAGAAGGGAAAAATGTGATATCGATTAACGTCCGCTTCTGACACAAAGCTGCCAGCGTGATTTGAAAGGGGTAATAACGTTGCGCCACTTGTTATGGCATACACTAAAAGGTCAAACGGTGGGGCACAGAGGGGACAAACGAGCGTTACAAAGGCCTCTGCATTTTACGTAACGCGAGCCGCTCAAGGCTTAGCAAACCCCATCCAGACCAAAAAACGGTAAACCGCCAACACTCCAAGCCAGCCTTACCTTATCGCGGATAACGACCAGCCAGACCGCAAACCAGAAAACGCGCTGGCCTGCGTCCACTTTTTAAATCACCGTCGTAGGAATCAACGTGCGGGCCGGGACAGGCTCGCCGGCGATGCGGGCAAAAAGCAGCGCGCTGCTGACGTCGCCTAACTGCTGCGTGGGAATATCGATACCGCCAGGCGGCGGGGAGAGCAGGAACGAGAGCGTTTCGTTGCTGTAACCGACGACCGTCAGCGCCTGCGGGATAGCCAGACCGCGCTCGGCGGCGGCGCGGTAGAGGCTCATCAGCTTCAGGCTGTCGGTAGCGAAGACCGCGTCCGGCGGGGTAGGCATGGCGAGCAGCTGGCGCGCCGCCGCCAGCGCGCTCTCCTGGGTATAGCCGCCATTCACCACCAGCGTCGGGTCATCCGGGCGCTGGTGTTTCGCAAGGCTTGCGCGAAACCCGGCAAGCCGGTCGATGGAAACATGGTAGTCGAGCGGCGCGTGCAGGCAGGCGATGCGCTGGCGTCCGCGGGCAATCAGTGTATCGGTCAGCGCGATGCTGTCGTGATAATTATCGGTATCGACGGAGCAGATATGCTGATAATGGCCCGCCACATTGCCGATCACGACGACCGGAATCGCGCATTCATCGAGCCTTGCGAAAAACGATTCATCCGCCGGCGAGCTCAGCATAACAATGCCTTTAATCATTTTCTGCCGAATGCGCGTCAGGCATTTCTGTAAGTCATCTTCGCTATTACGCGACGTCTGAAGAATAACGTCGAAGCCGCTTTCTTCGGCGCGCGCCATAATCGCGTGCAGCACTTCGGAGAAAAAAGGATTACCGGCCGTGGTTTTTGTCGAGCGCGTGGAAATAACCATGATCGCGTCGAAGCCAGACGAGGTGAGCGCGCGCGCCAGTTTATTGGGCTGATATTGTAGTTCGTCGATGGCTTTTAATACCCGCTCGCGCGCCGCGTCGGAAATATTGGTCTGATTATTCAGTACGCGCGATACCGTCGATTTTGATACTTTTGCCACGCGGGCAATATCATAAATGGTCGGGGACATTCGACCGTGCTCCATCACATCGCATCAGAAAAATATCTTACTGAAGGCCCGGCGCACTGTCCATGCGGCGCGCTTTTGTAAATCGGCGTCAGCGGCGCTTGAATCGCCGCGTTTCAGCCTTACCTGTTACTATCAGAGGAAATTAACGCATCGGGGCGCAGGGATATGATTAAACAATTTCAGAATGAAATGCAGGCGCTGATGAACCGCAGCGTCGACCGTCATCTGCGGCTGGCCGTCACGGGGCTGAGCCGCAGCGGAAAGACCGCGTTTATCACCGCCCTGGTGAATCAGCTATTGTCAGTCAACAGCGGCGCGCGGCTGCCGCTCTTTACGCCGGTGCGCGAAGAGCGCCTGCTCGGCGTGCGCCGCGTGCCGCAGCAGGATATGGGCGTCGCGCGCTTTACCTATGATGAAGGGCTGGCGCAGCTCTACGGCACGCCGCCCGCCTGGCCGACGCCGACGCGCGGCGTCAGTGAAATCCGTCTCGCGCTGCGCTACCGCTCGCGCGAGTCATTGCTGCGCCACTTCAAAGACACCTCCACGCTGTGGCTCGATATCGTCGATTATCCTGGCGAATGGCTGCTGGATTTACCGATGCTCGCGCAGGATTACCTGAGCTGGTCGCGCCAGATGGCCGGCCTGTTGCAGGGCGACCGCGCCGTCTGGGCGCAGCGCTGGCGCAGCCTGTGCGAGGGGCTCGATCCGCTGGCGCCCGGCGATGAAAAGCGTCTCGCTGAAATTGCCGACGCCTGGACCGACTACCTGATGCAGTGCAAACGCGAAGGGCTGCATTTTATCCAGCCGGGCCGCTTTGTGCTGCCGGGCGATCTGGCGGGCGCGCCGGTGTTGCAGTTTTTCCCGTGGCCGGGCGTTGATGACGTGGGCGAGACGAAGCTCGCGCAGGCGGGCAAGCAGACGAATATCGGCATGTTGCGCGAGCGCTACAACTACTACTGCGAAAAAGTCGTTAAAGGCTTCTATCGCGATCACTTTGTGCGCTTTGATCGCCAGATTGTGCTGGTGGACTGCCTGCAGCCGCTCAACAGCGGGCCGCAGGCGTTTAATGACATGCGGCTCGCACTCACCCAACTGATGCAAAGCTTTCATTACGGGCAGCGGACGCTGTTCCGACGCCTTTTCTCGCCGGTTATCGACAAACTGCTCTTTGCCGCCACCAAAGCGGATCATGTCACGCACGATCAGCACGCGAATCTGGTCTCGCTGCTTTCGCAGCTGGTGCAGGAGGCGTGGCAGAACGCCGCGTTTGAAGGTGTCGAAATGGACTGCATGGGGATCGCCTCCATCCAGGCGACCGAGAGCGGCACGGTGGAAAGTCACGGCGAAAGCGTCCCGGCACTGCGCGGCCACCGCTTAAGCGACGGCGCGCCGCTGACGGTCTACCCCGGCGACGTACCCCCGCGCCTGCCCGGCAGCGCGTTCTGGCAGCAGCAGGGCTTTCAGTTTGAGGCGTTTCGCCCGCGTGAAATGGACGTTGACCGGCCCTTGCCGCACATCCGCCTCGACGCGGTGCTGGAGTTTTTGACAGGAGACAAACTGCGATGAGCGAGATTAAACCGCGCCGCGAATTCGACGAGCCGCTGCGTCCGGAAGCGGGGCCAACGCTTCGCGCCACCCAGGCGTTTGACGAGGCTCAGGCGCAGAAGTTTACCCCGGTCGTGGAAGAGGAGATCCTCACCCCCGACGCGCCGGAGCGCGTGGTGGAAAACGCCCTGAAACCGCGCCGCAGCCTGTGGCGGCGCATGGTCACCGCCGGGCTTGGCATTTTTGGCGTCAGCGTGGTGGCGCAGGGCGCGCAGTGGGCCGCTGACGCCTGGCGCACCCATGACTGGATAGCGCTCGGCGGCTGTGCCGCGGGCGGGCTTATCGTGGCGGCGGGCGTCGGTGCGCTCGTGAGCGAATGGCGCAGGCTGCACCGGCTGCGCGAACGGGCCGTGGAGCGCGACGAGGCGCGTGAACTGCTCGCGAGCCACGGGAGTGGTAAAGGGCGCGCGTTTTGCGAGAAGCTCGCCCGTCAGGCTGGGCTTACGCAGGGGCATCCAGCGCTGGCGCGCTGGCACGCCGCCATTCATGAGACCCACAGCGACCGCGAAGTGGTGACGCTCTACGCGCAGATTGTCCAGCCGGTGCTCGATCTCCAGGCGCGCAGCGCCATCAGCCGCTCGGCGGCGGAATCGACGCTGATGATTGCGGTAAGCCCGCTGGCGCTGGTGGACATGGCGTTTATCGCGTGGCGCAACCTGCGCCTGGTGAACCGTATCGCGGCGATTTACGGCATCGAGCTTGGCTATTACAGCCGCATCCGCCTGTTTCGTCTGGTGCTGCTGAATATGGCCTTCGCGGGCGCGAGCGAGATGGTGCGCGAGGTCGGGCTCGACTGGATGTCACAGGATCTTGCCGCACGCGTCTCGGCCCGCGTGGCGCAGGGGCTGGGGGCGGGGCTGCTGACCGCCCGTCTGGGCGTGAAGGCGATGGAACTGTGCCGCCCGCTCCCGTGGACCGGCGATGACAAACCGCGCCTCGGCGATTTCCGCCGCCAGCTGCTGAGCGAAGTGAAAACCACGCTGCAAAAGCAGAAACGCGAGCGCGACGAGTAACCGCGACGGCGTCATGCCTGCTCAGGTTTACAGCATGACGCCGCTTTTTACCGCACTCTGTCAATTTTTGTTGACAGACCACTCCCCCGGCTGCGGCAACTGAAGTATCATCACGCCATTCGTTGGCTCAATGCGTGAAGGTGCCGCCATGCGTCTTGAAGTGTTTTGTGAAGACCGCCTCGGTCTGACCCGTGAATTGCTCGATCTTCTGGTGCTGCGCAGTATTGATTTGCGCGGTATCGAAATCGACCCCATCGGGCGTATCTATCTCAATTTTTCCACGCTGGAATTTAACGCCTTCAGCAGCCTGATGGCGGAGATCCGTCGTATTCCCGGCGTGACCGACGTGCGCACCGTGCCGTGGATGCCGTCCGAACGCGAACACCGCTCGCTGAGCGCGCTGCTTGAGGCGCTGCCGGAGCCGGTATTCTCGGTGGATATGAAAAGCAAAATCGAGCTGGCCAACCCCGCCAGTTGCGCGCTGTTCGGCCAGAATGAAGCGCGCCTGCGCAACCATAACGCCGCCAGCCTTATCAGCGGGTTTAACTTCCAGCGCTGGCTGGAGAGCAGCCCGGCGGAGTCGCATACCGAGCATGTGGTGATTAACGGCCAGGATTTCCTGCTGGAAATCACGCCGGTGCATCTGGAAGAAGAGAGCGGCAGCAGTATGCTGACCGGCGCGGTCGTCATGCTGCGCTCCACCGTGCGTATGGGCCGCCAGCTGCAGAATCTCACAAACCAGGATCTGCACGCGTTCAGCCATATCATCGCCATCAGCCCGCGCATGAAACAGGTGGTGGATCAGGCGCGCAAGCTCGCGATGCTGAACGCGCCGCTGCTTATCACCGGCGATACCGGCACGGGGAAAGATCTGCTCGCCCACGCCTGCCATCTGGCGAGCCCGCGCGCCGACAAGCCGTATCTGGCGCTGAACTGCGCGTCGATTCCTGAAGATGTGGTCGAAAGCGAGCTGTTCGGCCACGCGGCGGGCGCTTACGCCAACGCGCATGAAGGCAAAAAGGGCTTTTTCGAGCAGGCCAACGGCGGCTCGGTCCTGCTGGATGAAATCGGCGAGATGTCGCCGCGGATGCAGGCCAAACTGCTGCGTTTTCTGAACGACGGCACGTTCCGCCGCGTCGGCGAGGAGCATGAAGTGCACGTCGATGTGCGCGTTATCTGCGCGACGCAGAAGAACCTTGTCGAGCTGGTGCAAAAGGGCGCGTTTCGCGAAGATCTTTATTATCGCCTCAACGTGCTGACGCTGAACCTGCCACCGCTGCGCGATCGCCCGCAGGACATTCTGCCGCTGGCGGAGATGTTCGTCGCCCGCTTCGCCGACGAGCAGGGCGTGCCGCGTCCGAAACTGGCAAGCGATCTTGGCACCTTGCTGACCCGCTACGGCTGGCCTGGCAACGTGCGTCAGCTGAAAAACGCCATTTACCGCGCGCTGACCCAGCTCGAAGGCTATGAACTGCGCCCGCAGGATATCCTGCTGCCGGATTTCGACACCGCCGCGCTGCCGGTCGGCGAAGAGGCGATGGAAGGCTCGCTCGACGATATCACGAGACGCTTCGAGCGCTCGGTGCTGACGCAGCTGTACCGCAGCTACCCGAGCACCCGTAAACTGGCGAAACGGCTGGGCGTCTCGCACACCGCCATCGCCAATAAGCTACGTGAATATGGCTTAAGCCAGCGCAAGGGCGAAGAGTAACGCCAATAAAAAAGCCTCCGCATGCGGAGGCTTTTTTTATGCGCGGCGTTTACGCTTTCAGGGCGTTAAGCGCGGCGTCGTAGTTCGGCTCGTGGGTGATTTCATTCACCAGCTCGCTGAATACCACTTCATCATTCTCGTTGATGACCAGCACTGCGCGGGCGGTCAGGCCTTTCAGCGCGCCTTCGTTGATGCCCACGCCGTAGTCGCTGGCGAACTGCGCGTTACGCAGGGTGGAGAGCGTAATCACGTTGCTCAGGCCTTCCGCGCCGCAGAAGCGAGACTGCGCGAACGGCAGGTCGGCGGAGATGCACAGCACAACGGTGTTTTCCATCCCGGTCGCCAGCTGGTTGAATTTACGCACGGACGCGGCGCAGACGCCGGTGTCGATGCTCGGGAAAATATTCAGTACTTTACGCTTACCGGCATACTGGCTCAGTGAGACGTCAGACAGATCTTTTGCCACCAGGCTAAACGGTGCCGCTTTGCTGCCTGCCTGCGGGATCTGACCGACCACGGAAACCGGATTGCCCTGGAAATAGACGATTTGTGACATAGTTATCTTCCTGTTTACATATAGTTAACGTCGCCGCTAGTGTATGTGATCCCACGGGCGATGAATATAAAAAACTGTCCCGGCAGGCTAACTTTCCAGTCGCTATACTGAGGCAAAGCCCGTTGCGAGGAAAATAATGAGAAGCGTAAAAGTTTATCAGGAAGCATGGCCGCTTCATTCGCCGTTTGTGATTGCCCGCGGCAGCCGCAGTGAAGCGGTGGTGGTCGTGGTGGAGCTGGAAGAAGAGGGCGTGCGCGCCGTGGGCGAATGCACGCCGTACCCGCGCTACGGCGAGAGCGTCGCCTCGGTGATGGCGCAGATCATGACGGTCGTCCCGCAGCTGGAAACCGGGCTTGACCGCGCCGCGTTGCAGCGGCTGCTGCCCGCTGGCGCCGCCCGCAACGCGATTGACTGCGCGCTCTGGGATCTCGACGCGCGGCGCGCGGGCGAAACGCTGGAGGCGCATTTGCAGGTGACGCTGCCTGACCTGCATACCACCGCCCAGACGGTGGTTATCGGCGCGCCGGAGCAGATGGCCGTTAACGCGGCGCTGCTGTGGGAGAAGGGCGCGCGGCTTTTGAAAATCAAACTCGACGATACCTTTATTACCGAGCGGATGGTCGCCATTCGCGAAGCGGTGCCGGAGGCGACGCTGATTGTCGATGCCAACGAATCCTGGCACGCGGAGGGGCTGGCGGCGCGCTGTCAGCTGCTGGCGGATCTCGGCGTCCAGATGCTGGAGCAGCCGCTGCCCGCGTCAGACGATCGCGCGCTCGAAAACTTTATCCACCCGCTGCCCATCTGCGCCGATGAGAGCTGCCACGCGCGCGGCAGCCTGAAAACGCTCGCCGGGCGCTACGAGATGATTAACATCAAGCTCGACAAAACCGGCGGACTGACCGAGGCGCTGGCGCTGGCGCGTCAGGCGGCGGACGACGGGTTCGGCGTCATGCTGGGCTGTATGCTCTGCACCTCGCGCGCCATCAGCGCCGCGCTGCCGCTGATCCCGCAGGCGCGCTTTACCGATCTCGACGGGCCCACCTGGCTTGCGGTGGATGTCGAGCCCGCCTTACGCTTCACGCCCGGTAAGCTTTATCTCCACCCCGACGCGATGCCTCAGGCTTCATCGTCGTAATGCAGCAGCGCGGTCATCGCCGCCAGATAACGCTCGGTAGCCTCGTCGGCGGAGATGGCCGGAAATTCGGCGGTTATACAGTTCAGCCCAATATCCGCGCACCAGCTGCCGAACGAACCGGGCGTCTCATAGCCGACGCTGGTGACGTGCGGCAGGCCGAACGCCCCGGCGAGCCACTGGCCGAGCCGCGTCTGCTGCGGATCTTCAATACAGCCCAGCGGATCGTGAAACGACACCACCCACGCGGGCTTCAGCTGATGAATTAACTGACACAGCGCGGCGGTTTCCGGCTCCGAACCCGGCTTTTCGCCGGTGGAGAGCGTGACGTCGCGCGCCTCGGCGGCGCTGTTCCAGCGATAGACCGTCTCGCCCGGTTGCCAGTTCGCCGCCGGGAAATTGCGGTTAAGATCGACCCCGCGCGCGTTGGCGCGCAGGCCGAGCTGGCAGCCGTCCGGGTTAACCGCGAGCACTACATGATGCCGACGGTGCGCGGGGGCCAGCGTGCGCAGCGCGCAGGAGAGCGTCACCAGCGCCGCGTTCTCATCGCCGTGGGTGCCGGCGATGATCAGCCCGGGCGCGCGCTGCGCCTGCGGGGCCGGGAACCAGAGCAGCGGCGCGCCGAGCGTTGATTCGCCATAACGTCTGGCATCGTCAGATAAAGCGCCGCGTTGCGCGCGCGGTCGAAGCGTGGTCATAAGGGGGCCGTCATCAAAGGGAGATAACAGCAGTGTTGTCGACAACCCGCCGAAATTCAACAGCCTGACGAGAAATGCCGCGCGACACGTCCTGTGCGCGGCCAGACGGTAACGTATTGATCTGACGCAGGGTGAGTGCGCAAAATCGGCGTCAGCGGTTTGCAATTTATATTCATCCAACAAATAATTCCCCGACAGCGCGCCCGGAGAAAGCGGTTCGGCGCCGGACTAAAGAGAACGAGGACCTCATGAAAATTCCTGTAAGCTTCACCTTAAGCGCATTATGGGTCGCGACCGCGCTGACCGGCGCGTTTGCCGCCGATGTGCCGCCCGGCACACCGCTTGCCGAACACCAGACGCTGGTGCGCCACCTGAAAGATGAACCCGCCTCGCTGGATCCGGCGAAAGCGGTGGGGCTGCCGGAAATACAGGTGCTGCGCGATCTCTTTGAAGGGCTGGTGAATCAGAACGATAAAGGCGAGCTGGTGCCGGGTGTCGCCACCGAATGGCAGACCAGCGATAACCGCATCTGGACGTTTAAGCTTCGCGATAACGCTGCCTGGTCGGACGGCACGCCGGTGACGGCGCAGGATTTCGTCTACAGCTGGCAGCGTATGGTCGACCCGAAAACCACCTCGCCCTTTGCGTGGTTCTTCGCGCTGGCGGGCATGGCGCACGCGCAGGAGATTATCGACGGCAAGCAGCCGCCCTCGGCGCTTGGCGTCAGCGCGGTGGATGCGCGCACGCTGAAAGTGTCGCTCGATAAACCGCTGCCGTGGTTCCCAAGCCTCGCGGCCAACGCGGCGCTCTATCCGGTGCAGAAAGCAAACGTAGAGCAGGGCGGCGACTGGACGCGCCCTGGCAAGCTGGTGGGCAACGGCGCGTTCACGCTCAAAGACCGCGTGGTGAACGAAAAGCTGGTGCTGACGCCGAACAGCCACTACTGGGATAACGCGAAAACCGTGCTGACGCAGGTGACGTTTTTACCGGTGAATCAGGAGTCCGCGGCGACCAAACGTTATCTGGCGAACGATATCGACATCACCGAGTCCTTCCCGAAAAATCTCTATCAGAAACTGAAAAAAGAGATCCCAGGCCAGGTCTATACGCCGCCGCAGCTCGGCACCTATTATTACGCGTTCAACACCCAGAAAGGGCCGACGGCGGACGCCCGTGTGCGTCTCGCGCTCAGCATGACCATCGATCGCCGCTTAATGGCGGAAAAAGTGCTCGGCACCGGCGAAAAACCGGCCTGGCGCTTTACGCCGGATGTAACCGCAGGCTTTACGCCCGCGCCGTCGGAGTGGCAACAGATGAGCCAGCAGGAGCTGAACGCCCAGGCGAAGACGCTGTTGCAGGCGGCCGGCTATGGCCCGTCGCGCCCGCTCAACCTGACGCTGCTGTATAACACCTCGGAAAACCACCAGAAGATTGCTATTGCGGTAGCGTCGATGTGGAAAAAGAATCTTGGCGTGGAAGTGAAGCTGAAAAACCAGGAGTGGAAAACTTATATCGACAGCCGCAACACGGGGAATTTCGATGTGATCCGCGCCTCGTGGGTGGGTGATTATAACGAGCCCTCGACGTTTCTTTCGCTCCTGACATCGACCCACAGCGGTAATATTTCGCGCTTTAACAACCCGGATTACGACAAAGTGCTGCAACAGGCCGCGCAGGAGACCTCCGCTAAAGCGCGCAACGACGATTACAACAGCGCCGAGCGTATTATCGCTACCCAGGCGCCGATCGCGCCGATTTATCAGTACACCAATGGCCGCTTAATTAAGCCGTGGCTGAAAGGGTATCCCATTAATAACCCGGAAGACGTCGCCTACAGCCGCACGATGTATATTCTTAAGCATTAACGCCGTCATCATGAACATCCGGCTCCGTGCGGAGCCGGAGCTTCCCACCTTATTATTTCTCAGGCTCAGGCTCAGGCTCAGGCTGAATAAGCGTCAGTTCTTCAATACGACGCTGGTTCATATTGATAACGCAGCTTAGCGCATGGGCAGCAAGCCAGGGCGTGCCTGCCGCAGAGGCGCTCGCCGCCGTACAGAAGGCGTCCCGCGCTGCAGTCCACTGCTGCTGGCTTGCCTGCAACGCCTCGACCATTTCCGTGCGCCGCGCCTCGTCGCCCTGCGGCCAGCGGGTATAATCGAAATTTTGCAGCGCCGTGATTTTGGCGTTAAACATTTCTTTTAGCTTATTGTCGGACGCGAGGCCGGCGGCTTCCAGGCAGTCGGCGCTCTTTTCACCCGCCTGTTTAAGACAGGCGTCCGCCGCCGCGCTGCGGGTAATATCGTCGGCCTGGGCGTAAAGCGGATTTAATGCCACCGCCAGCAGGACGGTTTTCAGCAGAGATTTCACGGACGCGCATTCCTTATCGGGAGGGAAAATAATGTTATCACGTCGTCAACCGGCGGCGTGTCCGTGCAGGATTTTCCCATGCCAGAAGGGAAAATGCCATGCGAAACGCCTGACGGCATTAATGCCGCTGAAACGGGCAATACAGCACGTTGCATCTGCGCCGGAAGAGACAGCGGGTAACGCTTTGCTGATGATTGCCGGGACAGTGGGTATTACTCTTGACGATGGTTTGCCAGAACCGGGCGTTATAAAGCGTGGTGCGATAGAGCGTGAGCTGAACGGCATTATTATTGACGGCTACCGTGTCGCCACAAATTGATAATCTGTCGCCGGGTGATAAATAAAATGTGGCTTTATACCACAGAATAAGTTTGATTGATTGTTGCGAAGAAATTAACGAAAATACAGAATTGGTCTCGGTGCTTACGACAGAATCAACAACCCGCCAGGTCATTCTACCCTCCATAATGGTTTTAGTGACTACAACGGCGTGTGCATCCCTTCACTGATGCGTACCCGCTAATTGTAGCGGCAATTCGGTAAGGTTTTGCCCGGAAATATCCAGTTATGGCAGTATGAGTAAAGAAAGTTTATTTTTGCTAATCAGTTATTGCTGATTTTTTGGCTGATTTAATTGCGCGGTTAACGATATCCTCTTCATTACTGCGTTCTGCAATAATCATCGCATTGCCATTAAGTAGAACCTGAAGCCGAAAAGCGTATTATTTTTCCTAAACCGAGAAGTCGGACGGCCCCGGCGCAACAATCCGCAAGACTGAATAAAAACCGAACGATACGCGAAGGCGGCGCATGGTAAAGAAAATTTAACTTAAGTGCGACCCTTAAGTGCATAAAAAAACACCGGGCAGGGCCGCCTGACCGGTGCTTTGCATAATAAAGCGTTTTACCAGGCGTAGCTGACGGTGGCTGTCACTGTCCGGCCTACGCCGTAGAAGCAGGCGGTATCTGAGGCGCAGGCGGAGACATATTTCTTGTCCGCCAGATTGTTAACGTTCATCTGCAGCGCCGCGCCTTTCAGCTGACCGTTAAGCGTGCCGAGATCGTAGCGCAGCATGGCGTCATAGAGATCGACCGACGGCACCTTAAACGTGTTTTTCGCATCGCCATAGCTGGTGCCGATATAGCGCACGCCTGCGCCTGCGGTAAGCCCGCGTAACGGCCCGCCCGGCAGGGTGTAGCTCGCGAAGGCAGAGGCCATATGCGCCGGAATGCGCGCCGGCGTTTTCCCTTCTGTGCCCGCGACGGTGGTGCTGACATTTTTGGCATCGGTCCAGGTGTAAGACGCGATAAGGTTCACGTTATCCGCAAGCGTGGCGTGCAGCTCGGTTTCAACCCCTTTTGACTCCACTTCGCCCGCGTTTTCGAAATACCCCAGCGTACTGTTGTACGTCGCGACGTTTGTCTGTTTCAAATCGTACAGCGCAAGCGACATCAGCACGCTGTCGGTCGGCTGATATTTCAGGCCCACTTCGGTCTGCTTACCCTCCATCGGTTTGAACGGTGCAGTGCCTGCGGCGCGGTTGCTTTGCAGGTTCGGTTCAAACGAGGTGCTGTAGCTCACGTAGGGTGAAAGACCGCTGTCGAAGGCGTAAAGCAGGCCAGTGCGCCAGGTGAACTTATTGTCATTCTGCTGCGTTGTGGTGTTTTGCAGCAGATCGGCGGTACGCACCTCCGAGGCGTCATAGCGGCCCGAGAGCAGCAGCTCCCAGCGGTTCCAGCTCACCTGATCCTGTAAATAAAGGCCCAACTGGTCGAGATCCTGCTGTTCACTGGTCACCGCCGTCAGCGCGCTGTCGCGGATGTCGATGCCATAGGTGGGGCGGGTCCAGTCAAGGTTATAGCGCGCACCGCTGTCGCGCGCGAGGCGCTGGTGGTCGCGGCTCTGTTTATAATCGACGCCGGTCAGCAGGGTATGGCTGAGCGCTGCGGTATCAAACCGCGCCTCCAGCTGGTTATCGAGCCCGAACTCTTTCGTGTCACGCTGTTCGTGCTGCGGGCGGCGCTGTAACAGGGTTGAACCGGCGGCGCTGTTGGCATAGACCAGATAGCGGTACTCCTGCGTGATATGACTGTAGCGGGCGTTCTGACGCAGGGTTACCGCGTCGTTCAGCTGATGCTCCAGCTCGTAGCCCACGGCCGTTTGTTCGCGACGCGACGTGTTGTAATCCGGGTCGCTGACGTTGAAATCGCGCGCGATTGTGCGCCCGTCCTCCGTCGCTTTTACGGTGCCGTACGCGGGCAGGAAGTTGCGATAACCGGCGTCGGGGTCTTTCTGGTAGCTCGTCAGCAGCGTGAAGCGCGTCTGATCGTTAGCGTACCAGGTGAGGGCGGGGGCGATTGCCACGCGGGACTCTTTATAATCGTCCACCTCGTTGTGTTGCGCGCGCCCCAGACCATTGAGCCGCCACAGCACGTGGCCTTCGTCGTCCAGCGCGCCGCCGACGTCAAACGCGCCCTCCGCCAGACGGTGATTGCCGGTGCGCAGCTGTACCTGCTGCGCTGCGTCACGGGAAGGGCGCTTGCTGGTCATGCTGATAAGCCCGCCGGGGTTCACCTGGCCGAAGAGTACCGACGCCGGGCCGCGCACCAGTTCGACGCGCTCCAGCAGCCACGGATCGACCACGCCGGTTTGCGAGCCAGCCGTCGCGCCGAAGCTCAGGCCGTCGAGAAATTTCGGCACGTAGCTGAATCCGCGCACGAAAACTTCGTCGTTGCGGTTGGAGCCGCCGCGATATTCGGTAAACGCCCCCGCGCTGTAGCGCAGCGCCTGCGATACCGAGGTGGCATCAAGCGCCGCCATCTGATCGCGCGTTACCACAGAGACCGACTGCGGCGTGCGAATAAGATCCGCGCTGGTTTTTGTCGCTGACCGCGTTTTGGTTGCGACCATGCCTTTCAGCGGCGCGTGCGGATCTTCCGCCACGCCACGGGTCACCACCATCGTCTCTTCGCCGGGCGTTGCCGCCTGCGCGCCACACCCGGCAGCCAGACTGAAGAGGCCTAAGGTGATTATCTTCTTATTTTTCATGACCATTCTTGTCGTTTTCCTTGTCTTCATCATTAACCTGCGCGAGACGGCGACAGCATGCCCCGCATCACCCCCGCGCCTGCAAGCGGCTTGATGATATTGAAAATCATTACCATTTGCATTAAGTTGTAAATAAATTTTCAGGGAGCAGCGAGTTGAAGCGGATTTCGATAGCGATAAGCCTGCTGGCGGGCGTCAGTACGCTGCCGGGCGAGGCGGCATCATGCCTTGCGGGCGGTGCGTCAGGGCAGCTGACCGGCACGTTTGACGCCAGCGGGCGCGCCTGTATTACCCAGCCGGTGATGGGAGAAAACTACGTCGCCGCCACGCTGACCGGCGCGACGCGGGCCGCGCTTACGGACGCGCGCCAGCACCCCCTGCGCACGCTTATCGCGCGCGGCCCGGCGGACGGTACGCATTCGCTACTCTTTGCGTTGCCAGCGCGGCAGGTATCGACGCTGATACTGCAGGGTGAACCGGGCGCGGGCTGGTCGCTGCGCTGGCAGGCGCAGGAGACCGTGCCGCTCGATCGCGCGCAATCGCTCGCGCCGGTGAGCCCGACGCTACAACAGCTGGCGCGCCATCTCGCGGCGGGCGGCGATACCACGGCGTTCTGGCGTGATATCACTTTGCGCGGCGCGCCGCTGGTGGAGCCGGTCGATGATGACCACCGGCGCGTCACGTTCCTGTGGCGCGGCGCGCGCCGTAACGTATTTATTCTCGGCTCGCCCGCAGGCGATCACGACCCGCTGTTCCGCCTCGGGCAGTCGGACGTCTGGTTTCGCAGCTATGTTGTGCCTGCCGATACGCTGATGCAGTACAAGCTCGCGCCGGATGTGCCTGAGACCCACGGCGGCGCGCGGGAGCAGCGCCGCGCGATCCTCGCGACCGCGCAGGCGGACCCGCTTAACCCGCAGCAATTTCTCCCGGCCCGTGACGACCGCTGGAACCGCTATTCGCTGCTGGCGCCCGGCGGTATGCGTCAGTGCGGCGCAGCGGCGGATCTCAGCGAGGTACGGCACGGGACGCTGACGCGCCATACGTTTGACAGCGCGCGGCTCGGCAACCGGCGCGATATACAGATTTATCGCCCGTCACAGGCGGCGCGCTGGACGCTGATGGTGTTTGATGGCAACACGTATCAGGACGACTACCGGCTGGCATCGGTCATTGACCGCCTGATTGCCGACCGGCGTCTGCCGCCCGTGAATGTCGTGTTTATCGACAGTCTTGATTTCGCCCGGCGCAGCCACGAGCTGCCGCCCAATCGCGATTTCGCCGATATGATGGCCCTGGAGCTGCGTCCCTGGCTGCGGGCGCGCGGCATCGCGTCTCCCGGACCGCGCACCATCGTCACCGGCTCCAGCTATGGCGGGCTGGCGGCATCCTGGGTGGCGCTGCGTTATCCGGCGGCGTTCGGCAATGTGCTGAGCCTGTCCGGTTCATACTGGTGGGCGCCCGCAGGCGAGCCCGCGAGCTGGTTGACGCGCGAATATCAACACGCGCCGCGCCTGCCGGTGCGCTTCTGGCTACAGGCCGGCAGGTTTGAAACCCAGGGGCCAGACGGCGGCATTTACCGCAACACCGAAGAATTTGCGCAGGTGCTGAAAGAGAAAGGCTATGCGGTGAGTTTTCATCCCTGGTCGGGCGGGCATGATTACGTGGTGTGGTGTGAGGCAATGATGCAGGGCGTGCGGGCGCTGACGCAGACTCGCCGCGGGCACGGCGAGCCGGGCTGACTACAGCGCGCTCAGCTGGTGATAAAGCGGGCCGGCGTTTTTATCGAGCTGGGGAAACAGGCTTTGCGGCCAGGGATCGGGCAGGGCGTGGTTCCAGGCGAGTTCGACAAAGGTCTCCGGCTCGCTGACGCTGTAACTGAAGCTGGAAAAGGTGGCGGCGGCTTTTACTTCGACATCCGCGAGTTCAGGCGCGTTGCCGCTCTGGATCCGCCAGACATAAAGCAGTTCGACATCGCGAATGTTCACTTCGCTCATCACGCGGGCTACGTCGTCACGGTGAAGGGTACGCCAGCGCGCCGTGGTGTTCTGCGCGACGAGCTGATTACTGTGAACGCGGAATTTATCGGTCAGCCCGGCAAGCTCGGGTTCCGGTAATTTACAGGAGTAGAGGATGACATGGCGTCCGCCCGCATCTTCAAATGTGCGCCATTCACCATTAACACAATCGGTGCGGGCCTCGAAAGCCTGACCGAGGGTACTCTCTCCGGCGCTGATGGCTTTCACCTGCCCGATGATGTCGTCATCGCACCCCTGCAATAAAAACATTGCCCCGACCACTGCCTGAATGCCGGACCGTTTCATCTCACTCTCCCTTGCCCTGCAAGCGCGATGAACACGCACCCTCGCTTCCAGGTGTGATGGTTGGCGGGTATGGCGTATCAGAAACGCCCGCCGCAGGTTACTGCTTTCATGCTTATCTGTTATCGGCCGCGTTTCGCATCGCTTTAATTTTATTAAAAAAGTCGGAAAATCCCGGCGTGCGGCTTGCCCAGGTGCGCCGGGCGTGGACTACACTTGAAGTTAATGCGTTACGCGGGGAGCCGATATGCCTTCTGTCCAGCTGCATCTGAAAGACCGTCCGGAAGTGGATTTTACCGCCACCTATAGCGTCAGTGAACCGGATAGCGTGACCGGGGAGACGATAAAAACGTTTGAAGTGGGTAAAGCGCAGCAGATCAATGAATTTTCCACACTGTCGCAAGGGGAGATTATCAGTGTGGTTCTGCCCAGCGGAGAGGCGCAGGAGGTACTGTTGACTGATGAAACGGACGATACATGGATTTTCAGCAGCCGCACGGCGTAATCATACGCGGTGCTAACGACACAAAAAAGGAGAACGCATGGCGCTCTCCTTTATTTATTGGCAGATAACGTATGTCCAGCCGGTTAACAACCCGTCTGATAGGCTTGCGTTAAATACCGTAAACGCGGTCAGCACCCTGCGAGCGCAGGGTGCATAACGTTATGGTCAGGAACGACCGCCGCTCTTTTCACCACCTTTGCGTCCTGCTTCAGAAGCGCGATCCGGGTCGTTTTTAAAGTTGCCACCGCTCTGCTGACCGCCTTTCTGGCCTGCTTCAGAGGCGCGTTGCGGATCGTTTTTAAAGTTCCCGCTGCTGTGCTGACCGCCTTTCTGACCTGCTTCAGAGGCACGCTGACGATCTTCTGCGAAATTACCTGAACCACCACGATGCTGAGTCATATATTCTCCTCATGTTGTTGGTTTTACTTAATTCAGCAATGCGTCATTGCTGCGAAACGTATTTATAACTGTAGAAAAGGATATTTAATGGTGCAAGTTGAATTGGCATTAAAATAATAATCGGGATGGAGGTGATTGTTTTGCTGACAATTTTATTTGCTTGCCTGTTTTTGTTTTGATGATATTTAGCGCCTGGCTTTGTTTGCGTGTTTAATATATTAACGAGCCGGTGAAAAGGTATTTTTCAAGATGCTAATAGTAGAGGTGAATTCATATTATGACGTGCTTTGTCATATTTTGTTGCTGCGGGTAACGCGACAGAAGGGCGAGTGACGCACAGACGCAAGCAAGCCGAAAGCCGCGCCAGATGGGCAGCAGGAGGAGACGAAAGGGGATGCAAGACCAGCGCGACAATATGAAAAAAGTGGCTCCTCCCTGAACCAATGGTCTCCCTGGTGTTGGCAAAGATAACTTTAGTGAAAGGCTAAGGCATGAGATAAGCGTAGACCGGAAATATCCCTTCACCAGAATCTTTTGCAATTAAGTGATTTCAGTAACATCATTGCGCAGCGAAATGATTTGAAATGTCCATTATTAGACAATTTAATCAACAGCCCTGCTTAATAATAAACCGTGTAAAGTGACGGGTTATTATGGCGTGGGGAAGTTGAGAAAATGATCCCGGTTCGATTAACGCGCCGGGAACAGCTTTTGTGCGCCGTGCGCGGTTATACCCACTGCGCGATATATTCCGGATCGACCGGGCGCGAGAAGTAATAGCCCTGCGCTTCATCGCAGCCGAACTCCAGCAGCAGGCGCGCGGTTTCGGCATCTTCAACGCCCTCCGCCAGCACCACGTAGTCCAGCTCTTTAAGCATCTGAATGACGTTTCGCACGATAATCTGGCTTGCCCGGTCTTGCGCAATGCGGCTGGTGAGCGAGCGGTCGAGCTTGATGATATCGATAGGGATTCGGCGCAGGTAGTTGATATTACTGTAGCCCGCGCCGAAGTCATCCAGCAGGATCTTAAAGCCGCGCCGCTTGAGCATATCCATTTCGTTAAGCGCCGTTTCACTCTCCAGCGCTTTTTCAGTCTCCAGACACTCAATGCGAATATCGTTCGGCACCAGCCCGGCGCGCAGCACGCGCGCTTCCAGCGCGTCAGCGAAGCCGCTGCGCGAGAGGTCGCTGACGCTGATGTTGACCGACACCGGCAGGGTAATGCCCTGAAGACGCCATTCCTGTAACTGTTCCAGCGCCGCGCCGATCACCCACTGGGTTATCTCGTCCATCAGGCTGGTATTCTGCGCGAGCGGAATAAACACGCCCGGCGGAATTTCACCGCGCGTCGGGTGACGCCAGCGCAGCAGCGCTTCCACGCCGACCGCTTTGCTGGTGCTGAGTTTGATTTTCGGCTGGTACATCAGATACAGCCCGCGGTTTTTTGCGAGGCTTTCGCTGAGATCGTGCAGGAGCTGGAAATCGACATTGCGTTTTTCATCGCGCGCGGGGTCGAACGCCATATGACGCGTGTTGAGCCAGATTGCCTCATGCACGGCGCTGATGGCGCGGCGCAGGGCCTCGTTAGGCGTCGTTTTCTCTGGCTGCCAGCCTACTTCGCCGGCGAAAATATTCAGCCGGATGTTGATCCCCTGAAGCATACGCGCGTTTACCAGCGGTAGCGTCGCCGCATTGCGGCGAATCGCTTTCTGGCTGCGCGTTTTCAGCAGCAGGGCGTAGCGGCCAGTGGCGACGTTATAGAGCACGGTGTCGGTCTTCAGCCGCAGTTTCATGCGCAGCAGTGGGCCGAGATCGTTAAGTAACGTCTCCAGCGCCGGCATGCCGAGCGAGCGCGCCAGTTCATAGGCGGTCGGCATGTCGATGCAGTCAAAAATCATCAGGGTGTAGCGCTCGGTATTGCCGCTCGCGCTGAGCCGCTCCATATCATCCAGCAGTTTCTGGCGATTGGGCAGGCGCGTCACCGGATCGAGAAAACCGACCGCGTTGAGCGTTTCAAGCCACGCGCCGGTCAGCCCGGCGATAAGCGCCAGCGTCCGGGCGCGCTCATCGTCAAAGGGGTGCGGCGCGGTGTCAGTCAGCCCGATGGTGCCAGTAAGGCTGCCGTCGCGCGTGCGCAGCGGCGCGCAGGCGTAAAACCGCACGTCGGGTGAGGCGACAGCAAGCGGGTGTATGCGTTCTTCAAGCGCCGTGTCGCTGCACCACACCGGTTCGCCAGGCGCGCATAGGGGTTGCATTAATATCGATGCGTCGACCAGCAACGGCTCCGGGTGCGCGAGATGAACAGGAAGGCCCCCTTTATCCACCACGGCGATAAAGCAGCCGGGCACGCCGAGCGCCAGGCTCGCGAGCCTGGCGAATTGCAGCAGTACCGGGTCCTGATGCCCGTGATGTCCCCGGAGCATGTCCAGGGCTGCCATGCGTCTGGCATCTTTTCTGTCGATGTGGCTTAACATAGGGTGCTACCTTCAGGCACGTCTTCTTATATGGCGCAGGCGCCTCATAACGAGTGATATCAACGCGGACGTTGGGATCTCTGGTTCATCGGCAAAGGGGCGAAGAGCTTTAATAATATGCGCCTGTTTCACCGATTAATTTAAGACGCACGACAAGGCCGGGCGCGTGAAAAGACTGGCGTCCGATGTCATCGCAACGTAAAACGTCGTCAGAAATAGCGGCGCGCCGGCCATTTCATACACGCAAAACACCACCACGCGACGATATTCAGCCCCGGCATCGTCAGCAGCAGCGCCATCGACCAGCCGAAACCCGCCCGGCGGGCGATTTTATATGAAGGGATAAAAATCAATAGCCAGAGCGTAAAGGCCAGCGCAAGCGTAGGTATTGCAGGTAGCATGAAGGTCTCCCCCGTCTCGTTTCAGAAGGTTATCGGCAGCAGGGGGAAAACTTTGAGAATTTTCTTAATTTTAGTGAACGGCGAGCACCGTCAGGGGCGCACGCAACATAGTGAAAATCTGAAACTGACTGGCGTCCGAGACGTCACGCAATACATCGCCGTTGCGGTAGGTCAGGCTTTTAATATGTCCGAGCAGACGCCAGACGACGAGGGCAGACGCTATCAGCGAACAGTTCTGTTCCGTCTGTATACATTCCAGCGTAGCGTAGTGAGTTTCATCCAGCTGATTAATAAACACTTGTAACGCATCCGCAGGAATGATGGCTTTGATGTCATCCAGCATGACGTCGCTGACGGCGCGGGAAAGACGTAACGTGACGCGCGTGGTTCTCATTGCGATGGAACGGCCTTTGTTTGTAACTTTTTCGATATGCCGACGTTAACACATCGCGCGCAGATTTGGTTCATCCGCGTAAACGGAGATATACAAGTGAAGCAGATCAACTTTTGCAGTATGAGACGAAGAATTGATACTTGATCTGCGTCATAAAAAATCGCATATTGCGACCGCACTCTCAGTATGGACACGCATTCATGACGCTTTACCAACATATGCTCGTTTTCTACGCCGTCATGGCGGCGATCGCGGCGCTGATTACCTTTTTCATCGCGAAAGACAAAACCAGTATTAAGCTTTTAAGCGCGACGCTTATCGGCGCGACCTGGCCGATGAGCTTTCCCGTCGCGCTGCTGGTGGCGCTGTTTTAAACCGCAACCGACACGCTCCGGCTTGAAATTCCTGCGCAATGTATCACCATAAAGGCCAGTTGAATGACCGGAGCTCAGCAATGCTGCCTGAAAATTACCCCTCCCGCAGCGATGCGGAAAAACGCCTTCTTGCCGTAAACGCCGCGCTGGAGGTGATCAAAGCCTCTGTTGCCGCGCCGAACGGCTACGAAGGGCGCGACAAACTCGCCAAAGATATCGAATATACCCGCCACCATCTGGCTGAGCTGGCTGATGCCATCCAGTCCGCGCTGGAAAGCCGTTAACGACGGCCTGCCGCGGCGCTGGCGAACGCCAGCTTTTCTTATCCATATTGATAATCAGGAGACGCGATGGAGGCCATTAAGGGCTCTGAAGTGAACGTGCCGGACGCGGTTTTCGCGTGGCTGCTGGATGGACATGGCGGCGTGCAGCCGTTACAGAATGACTGCGTCATTGATAAAGAGCATCCGTGCTGGCTGCATCTTAACTATACCAACCCGGAAAGCGCCCAGTGGCTCGCCGAAACGCCGCTGCTGCCAAATCTGGTGCGCGACGCGCTGGCGGGTGAAAGCCTGCGCCCGCGCGTGACCCGCATGGGCGAGGGGACGTTGATTACGCTGCGCTGCATCAACGGCAGCACCGACGAACGCCCCGACCAGCTGGTGGCGATGCGGCTCTATATCGATGAGCGGCTGATTATCTCCACGCGCCAGCGCAAGGTGCTCGCCCTCGACGATATTATCCACGATCTCAACGAGGGCAGCGGCCCGGCGGATGTCGGCGGCTGGCTGGTGGATGCCTGCGACGCGCTGACCGATCACGCGAGCGAGTTTATCGAAGAACTGCACGATAAAATTATCGATCTCGAAGATAACCTGCTGGAAGAGATTGTGCCGCCGCGCGGCGTGCTGGCGCTGCTGCGTAAACAGCTTATTGTGATGCGCCGTTATATGTCGCCGCAGCGCGACGTTTTTTCGCGGCTTGCCAGCGAGCGCTTTAGCTGGATGAACGATGACAACCGCCGCCGCATGCAGGATATCGCCGACCGCCTCGGGCGCGGTCTGGATGAGATTGACGCCTGTATCGCGCGCACGGCGGTGATGGCCGATGAGATCTCCCAGACCATGCAGGAGTCGCTGTCGCGTCGTAGTTATACGATGTCGCTGATGGCGATGGTTTTTTTACCCAGCACGTTTCTGACCGGCCTGTTCGGCGTCAACCTGGGCGGCATCCCCGGCGGCGGCTGGCATCTGGGCTTTAGCGTCTTTTGTATCGCGCTGGTGCTGGTGATTGGTGGTGTTACATGGTGGTTACATCGAAGTAAATGGCTGTAAAAAATACTTTTTTCTCGTCACGATACAGGGAAAAGGGCCGTGAGTTTGAGCGATATCAAGAAATGGTACGCTGTTTCACGGCATGATGCTCGTCGCAGGTGAATGCAACGTCAAGCGATGGGCGTTGCGCTCCATATTGTCTTACTTCCTTTTTTGAATTACTGCATAGCACAATTGATTCGTACGACGCCGACTTAATTAAGTCGGCTTTTTTTTGCCTCTTTTCTGGCGAGAGGGCAAACGTGGGCCCGACGTCACCAGCGGTGTATTGTAACATCTCTCATACTATTAATTCATGATCCTTATTTATTTAATGTTTAGATTTGCACTGAAAATATAAACAATTTTAATTACAAAACTCAAAACAATGAATTCTCATTCTGAAACCGAAAAATAACAAAATAGTTATTATCTGGGCAGGCCAGTGACGGCCGCAGAAAATAACCATTTTCAGAGTGAATATATATGAGAAAACAATTCAACAGGATCGTTGCGCTTCTTCAGATTATAGTTCCGTTCACCATCACGCTTTTAACATTTTCCTCAATGGCGCACAGTAGCGATCCTCCTGCGGCCATTTCCACCGGTCCGGGTGGCGCGCAGGCGTCAGAGGGCTCACTGGCGCAGGCGCTGTCCACCGCTGAAGGCGTAGGTGCCGTATCGCTTGCGGATTGGCTGAATCAATGGGGCCGTGCGCGCGTTTCGCTAAATGTTGATAACCACGGCAGTTGGGAAGGCAGCGCGATTGATCTTCTTACGCCGCTCTGGCAAAGCCCTCAGGCGATGTTCTTCGCGCAGGCCGGATTTCGCGCACCGGAGGGGCGCAATACGGGGAATATTGGGTTCGGCGTGCGCCGTTTTCTGGATAATAGCTGGATGGTTGGCGGTAATATTTTTTTCGATGATGATTTTACGGGAAATAACCGTCGCATCGGTTTCGGGCTCGAAGCCTGGCACGATGATATAAAACTTTCCGCTAACAGCTATTTCGGCACAACAACCTGGCACGCTTCAGCGGATGCCGATAATTATCAGGAAAAACCCGCTGACGGCTTTGATTTACGTGCGCAAGGATATTTACCCGCATACCCACAGCTCGGCGGAAAAATCGTTTATGAGCACTATCAGGGCGACGAGGTTGCACTGTTTGATAAAGATGACCGCCAGCGCAACCCCTCGGCGGTTACGCTTGGCCTGAGCTATACGCCCGTACCACTCCTGAGTCTCGGCGCGGATTACCGGCGAGGCGAAAACGCGCGCGACGAAACCTCGTTTTCGCTCGCGCTTCATTACCAGCCAGGCATGCCCTGGGCGGCGCTTCTTGATCCGGATAACGTTGCGGCGCAGCGCACGCTGGCGGGCAGCCGTACCGACCTGGTGGAGCACAATAATGAAATTGTTCTGCAGTACCGCGAACGACGGGACGACAGCGCCGTTGGCTCGTTCGCTATGCAAAGCCTGACGGACAACAGCCCAGCGGACGGCGTCACCAGCAACCGGATCGCTATTCGGGCGCTCACCCCTGACGGCGCGCCAGCGGCGAATGTCGCGGTGCAGTGGCGCGTCAGCGGTCATGGGGTGCTCAGTATTGCCAGCAGTGTGACCGACGCGCGCGGCGTCGCCGAAGCGAGCCTGACGGACAACACACCGGAGCCTGTGACGGTAGAGGCTACAGCAGGCAGTATCACGCACGCCATCGTCAGCCATTTTGGTCAGGGGCAGGCATCGCTTGCGCTGTCGATGGAGCAGAATAACCGCCCGGCGGATGGCACCAGCCAGAACCTCGCCCGCATGAAACTTACGGGCAGCGATGGCAAACCCAGAGCTTATGCTGATGTCACCTGGTCGGTGACCGGCGATGCGACGCTGCATGATGTGGCACGGGTCACGGACGCGTCCGGCAGCGCCACTGCGACGCTGACCAGTCTGACGCCTGGCACCGTCACGCTGCGTGTTAGCGCCGACGGTCAGCAGGCTACCACCACCGCCACGTTCGTCGCCCCGCAACCTGCCGCGCTCAGTCTGAGCATGCTAAAAGATAATGTTGCGGCGGATAACCAAAGCAGCGCGCAGGCACAGGCTCGCGTGACCGACGCTCAGGGAAAACCGCTGACTGGCGTCACGGTACAGTGGCGCATAAAGGACAGTCGCACCGCGCAACTGACGACGCCCGCGATTGTTGCGACCGACAGCGATGGCATCGCGCGTGTGAGTCTGAAAGACGGGGTTGCCGAAGCGGTCACGCTTAACGCCAGCGCGCAGGGGATAACCGGTTCGGTTATCGCTACCTTTACAACGGTGCCGGTCGGTGAGGTCACTGTCACCGTGCCTGCCAACAACGCACCGGCAGACGGTGGCAGCGTCAACGAGGCGCAGGCCCTGGTGACGGATATGCACGGCGCACCGATGGCGGGCGTCAGCGTGACCTGGTCGCTTTCCGGCGATACCGCACACGCGGCAAGCCCGGTTTCGGTGACGACAGATGCGCAAGGCAAAGCGCGGCTCACCTTTACCGACACTACCCCCGAGACTCTTACGGTCACCGCGGCATCGCAGCAGAAAAGCGGCTCCGCGCAGGCGCGCTTTACCGCGATCGTTGCGAAAAATGTCGTGCTGAGCGTGCTGAATGACGAAGCGCCCGCGGATAACGTCTCGTTGAACCGCGTTAAGGCGAAGGTAACGGACGGAAGCGGCAAGCCGATTAATGGCGCGAGCGTGGCGTGGAGCATCAGCGGGAGCGGAACGGCACATCTGACCACGCCCGCATGGACCACGACTGACGCTAACGGGGAAACGATGGCGGAACTGAAAGATTCGGTCGCACAGTCGGTGGGGGTTATCGCAAGCGCCGATGGTATTGCCACCCGCACAACGGTGAACTTCTCAGCGCCATAATGCCATGGGCTACCGCCCGCTCAAAACGCCCGGTTAAACCGGGCGTTTTACTGTCATCGACCCGCCGCGCTTTTCCCTTCTGGCGCGTATCTTCTATGCTTACCCTATGCGCAACCACAAAAGGAAAAGGCGATGCATTATCCGTATGCGATCCACATGAGTGACCCGGTGCCTATCGATCCGGTGCCGGTGCCTGACCCTATCCCCACGCCGCAGCCCATTCCGGACCCGCCCTCGCCGGATCCGCGTCCCATCGACGATCCGCCGCCGCACATGCGCTAAGCGCGTAAAAAAAAGCCCTCCGAAAGGAGGGCTGCGGTCTTATTTGATTTCCAGCACGTGGAGGCGCTGCACCGGCGGCGCGTCTTCATCTTCCGGCATCCAACCGGCAGGCGTCATCGGGATCTCTTCGCGGTCAAACGCCAGATCGCCGCCGTTCACCACTTCCGAACCGTGATGAATGCCTTTGAAGTCGAACAAGTCGGTGTCGCACAGGTGCGATGGCACCACGTTCTGCATCGCGCTGAACATGGTTTCGATACGGCCCGGATAGCGCTTATCCCAGTCGCGCAGCATGTCGGCTATCACCTGACGCTGCAGGTTCGGCTGCGAGCCGCAGAGGTTGCACGGAATAATCGGGAAGCCTTTCGCCTGCGAAAAACGCTCAATGTCTTTTTCACGGCAGTAGGCGAGCGGGCGGATAACGATATGCTTACCGTCATCGCTCATCAGCTTCGGCGGCATGCCTTTCATCTTGCCGCCGTAAAACATATTCAGGAACAGCGTCTGCAGGATGTCGTCGCGATGATGACCGAGCGCGATTTTGGTGGCGCCCAGTTCGGTCGCGGTGCGGTAGAGAATGCCGCGACGCAGGCGTGAGCAGAGCGAGCAGGTGGTTTTCCCTTCCGGGATCTTCTCTTTGACGATCCCGTAGGTATTTTCCTCAACGATTTTATATTCCACGCCGAGCGCGGCCAGGTACTCCGGCAGGATATGCTCCGGGAAACCCGGCTGCTTCTGGTCGAGGTTGACCGCCACCAGCGAGAAATTGACCGGCGCGCTCTGCTGCAGATTGCGCAGGATCTCAAGCATCGTGTAGCTGTCTTTACCGCCGGAGAGGCAGACCATGATCCGGTCGCCTTCTTCAATCATATTGTAATCCGCGATAGCCTCGCCCACGTTGCGGCGCAGACGCTTCTGGAGTTTATTGAGGTTGTACTGCTCTTTTTTACTAATTTCTTGAATTTCAGACATTTAAAAGTGGCTCAGTTCTGCGTTGCGGCGCGCTCTGGCGATTGCCCGGCGCGCGAATTCACTGTTGGCCCGCCGCCTGCGGCGTTTTTCGCCCCGCGCGCCGGCAGGCCCGAATAATCTACCTGTGCGTGGCGTGTATGGTACGGATTACGGCGACGAATGCCAGCGCGTTTTGCGCAGACAGGCCTGTTTTGAAGCCGTCACATTTTGCTGCCACACTGAAGGTTAACCCAGCGCCTGGCGGCGACAGGGATAACCATAACGGGAGGGGCTATGCGTCTGGCGTCATATAACGTAGAAAACCTGTTCGATCGTGCGCGCGTTATGTCACAGGGGAGCTGGTCGCAGGGGCGGCCGGTGCTGGAGAAATTCGCGAGGCTCAATGCGCTGCTCGGCGAAATCACTTACACCGAGGCCAGCAAAAAAGAGATGGTGAAACTGCTGGTGGCGCTCGGTCTTGAGAAATCGGACACCGGGCCGTTTGTGATTCTGCGCCGCAATCGTGGCAGCCTGCTCAAGCGCCCGCGTGACGGCGGTATTGAGATTATCGCGAGCGGTCGCGCCGACTGGGTGGGGTCGCTGGAGCTTATCGAGTCGCCGGTGGATGAAGTCGCCATGCGTATCACCGCGCGAGTGATGAGTGACCTGCACGCCGACGTGCTGGCGGTGGTGGAGGCGGAAAGCCGTCCGGCGCTGTCGGCGTTTAATCAGGAGATCATCGCGGCCGTCGGCGGCGAGCCGTTTCGCCATGTCATGGTGATTGACGGCAACGACAGTCGCGGCATCGACGTCGGCCTGCTGACGGGCGCGAATTATCCCATCGGCCCGATGCGCAGTCATGTGGACGATCGCGACGCGCGCGGTCAGTTGATTTTCTCCCGCGACTGCCCGGAATACGCGGTCCCGCTCGCGAACGGCGACACGCTGTGGGTGATGGTCAATCATCTTAAAAGCAAAGGCTACGGCGGCAAAGCGGACTCTGACGCGCGGCGCAAGGCCCAGGCGCAGCGGGTAGCGGAGATTTATCAGGCGCGACGCGACGCGGGCGAGAAGTACATCGCCATCGCGGGCGACTTCAACGACACGCCGGACAGCGACACGCTGTCACCGCTTCTGCAGGAGACCGATCTGCGCGACGCCTTCACGCATCCGTCTTTCGACAATGGCGGTTTTCCCGGTACCTGGGGCAACAGCGCCAAAAACAACAAGCTGGATTACATACTCCTGTCGCCTGCGCTCTGGGAGCGCGTCACCGCGGGCGGCGTTATTCGCAAAGGGATGTGGCCCGGCGAGCGCCCGGTGAAGTGGGATGTCTACCCGGAGCTGAAAAAACCGCAGCAGGCGGGGTCCGATCATGCCGCCCTGTGGGTAGACCTTAATATGTAGCCTTTGCCTGACCAATAACACCGGGCAGGCCGGCGTTATTTCCGGCGCGTTGTAAGGTATGCGCTGGAATAATTTTGCCGTGCACATTGGGATGTTTTTTTGACCCGCCCTGAAAAATAAATAAACCATAATGTATTGTTAATTAATGTTATTTTTTATTAACTCGCCGCCTCGATAATAGCCCGCGTTACGCCTTATCTCTGCGGGATAATAACGCTCCGCAGCGGATAAAAATCACCCGTCTGGTTTCCCGCTTCGCTTGCATAAATATCTCGTCAACTATACTGAAACCTGCATTTAACGTTGGCGCTCACGAGCGTCAGGTTCCTGAAACCCACGCTGTCTTTCGCGCATTAAGCCCATCGCGGCGCGCGAAATGTAAAGAAACAGGAGAGAAAACCATGACGACACGTCCACAACCGCCATTCCCTGAACAACAGCAGAATGTCCCAGGCAGCACCGCCGAGATGCAGCCGACGCCGGATCACGGCGAAACCAGTTATAAAGGCTCCGGTCGTCTGGCCGGTAAAGCCGCCATCATCACCGGTGGCGATTCCGGTATTGGCCGCGCCGTGGCGATTGCTTACGCCCGCGAAGGCGCCGATGTGCTTATTTCTTATCTTGATGAGCATGACGATGCGAAAGACACTGCGCGTCTGGTGGAAGAGGCGGGCCGCAAAGCCGTGCTGGTGGCAGGCGATATCACCGACGCCGCCCACTGCCGCGCGCTGGTGCAGAAAGCCGCCGATGCCTTCGGCAAGATTGATATCGTGGTCAACAACGCCGCGTTCCAGATGACCCGCGATTCGCTTGATGAAATCAGCGATGAAGAGTTCGACCGCACCATGAAAACCAACCTCTACGGCATGTTCTGGATCTGCAAAGCGGCGGTGCCGCATATGCCGGCGGGCGGTTCGATTATCAACACCGCGTCGGTTAACGCCGACCAGCCAAAACCGAAGCTGATTGCCTATTCGGCGACCAAAGCGGCCATCGTGAACTTCTCAGGAAGCCTGGCCGCGCTGCTGGCGGAAAAAGGCATTCGCGCCAATGCGGTCGCGCCGGGGCCGATCTGGACGCCGCTCATCCCGTCCACCATGCCGCCGGAGCAGGTGAAAGAATTTGGCAGCCAGGTGCCGCTGGCGCGCGCCGGTCAGCCTGCCGAACTGGCGCCGGTGTATGTGATGCTGGCGAGCGACGAGGCAAGCTACGTCTCTGGCGCGACCATCGCGGTCACCGGCGGTCAGGCGGTCATCTGATAAAAGGAGAGAGGGATGCTCAACTATCCGCTTAAGCTGACGACGCCGCGTGCGACGCATATTTTCGGCGGCACGCGCATTAAAACGCAGCTCGGCAAGGCGGAACTGCCCGAGACGCGCATCGCCGAGACGTGGGAGGTGAGCGATGTCGACGGCATGATAGCGACCGTCGTCAACGGGCCGCTTGCCGGCACCTCACTGCGCGAGCTGGCGACGCGCTATCCTGATGAGCTGGTCGCGCCGGGATGGCGCGGCCCGCACTTTCCGCTGCTCAGTAAGTTTATCGACGGCAGCGGCATGCTGCCGGTGCATCTGCATGCCAATGATGAGATGGCGCAGCGGCTGGAAAACCAGCCCAACGGCAAAACCGAAGCCTGGCATATTCTCTGGGCCGCGCCCGGCGCAACCTGCCTTGCGGGCATCAAGACCGGCATGAAAAAAGAGACTATCCGCGAGGCGCTGCTGGCGGGCGATTACGACCGCGTGATGTACCGTCTGCCGCTTAAAACCGGCGACACGCTCTACGTGCCGGGCGGCCAGCTCCATTCCTTTGGGCCGGACACCCTGATTTACGAGATAGAACAGACCTCCGATATTCAGCAGCACGCGATGCCGTGGAATATGGAAGATGGCTCGCCGGTGCCGCCCGAAGAACAGGCGCGCAATATCGATAAACTGCTCGACGAGTTGCGCCCCGAACTGCTGACCCAGCCGCAGCGCGGCCTGGTGCTGGAAGAGTGTCAGGCGGTGCAGCGTCTGCTGTGCTGCGCCGGGCCTTACTTCGCGCTGGAACGCTGGCGCTTTGACACCTGCTATGACTATCACTTCGCCTCGGTGCGTATCGTGACCAATATCGGCGCGCCGGTCACTGTCAACGCGGGCGGGCAGACCACCACGCTTGAGCGCGCGCAGAGTGTGATCCTGCCTGCCGCGCTCGGCGAGGCGGAGTTCTGCGGCAAAGGGGAGTTGCTGGTGGGGTATGTGCCGGATCTGGCGCAGGAGATTGTCGCCCCCCTGCGCGCCGCCGGTTACCCGCAGACGGCGATTGACGCGCTCGGCGATATCAGTGGCCGTCTGCGCTAACGCAGCGCGGCGCGCTGTTTCTCCAGCCGCCGGTAGAGCGTGCTGCGCGACACGCCAAGCTTGCGCGCCGCAAGGCTCATATTGCCGTTAACGCTGTGCAACACGGCATCCACATCCGGCGCGGTCTGGTCTTCAGGCGGTGCCGTTTCTTCTTTTACAGGCTGCCGGTACGGGTGCGGCAGGTCGCTTAACGTGACAACGTCACCGTCATCCGCCAGCGCCAGCAGCACTTTCAGCAGGCTTGCCAGCTGGCGTACGTTACCGGGCCAGGGGAGACGGGCGAGATGTGCCACCAGATCGGAAGAGAGCGTCACGCCGCGCCGCACGCCGCCAAGCTCCTGCCAGAGCCGCTGAACAAAACGCGGCAGCGCGGGCCATTCGCGCAGCGGCGGAATGCGCAGCCGGTACTCTTCAATACGATAAAAGAGATCTTCGCGAAACGCCCCTTGCGCCACCATCTCATCGAGCGGGCGGTGGGTGGCGCAGATAAGCGTGAACGTTACCGGCACGGCGCGGGTGCTGCCGAGCGGCACCACGTTTTTCTCCTGCAACACCCGCAGGAGGCGAGTCTGCATGGCCAGCGGCATATCGCCAATCTCGTCCAGGAACAGCACGCCGCCGTCTGCCTCGCGGATTTTGCCGATATAACCCCGGCTGCTGGCCCCGGTAAACGCGCCGGGCTGGTAGCCGAACAACTCCGACTCAATAAGCTGCTCCGGCAGCGCGGCGCAGTTGATAGCGACGAACGGACCGTCGCGCCACTGGCTCTGCTGGTGCAGGCGGCGGCTCAGGTGCTCTTTGCCGCAGCCGGTTTCACCGGTAATGCACAGCGCGATGCCCGCGTTCAGCAGCCGCAGCGCTTTGCCGGTCTCCACGCCGCTCTCTTCTTCCGGGGCGGCGGCAGGACGGGCGGCCCAGACGCGACGCGCCGGAAGCTGGCTGCGGGCGTGGTAGCGCCGTTGATTGCTGGCGGTGAGCGCCGCGCCGTCGTCTGCGGGCAGCGCCTGCGGGAACAGCGCGTCGAGCGACAGCGTACCGATATGGGCCGCTGAGAGGTTAAATTCCTCCATCGCGAGCTTATTGGCGGCCACCAGACAGTTATCGCGAAACGCCAGCAGCAATTCCTGGGCGGAACCGAGCGCGGCGGGGTCGGTGTGCAGGCGCAGCAGCCACTGCCGGGCGTCAAGCTGGGCAATCACCCAGTCATGTTCGAGCTGACGTACCACCTGGCGCATCAGTCTGCCTGCTTCCGGCACCGGCTGCTGCGCCGGGGTGGAGAGATCCAGCACGCCCGCGATTTGCCCGTCCGGACGGAACACCGGCACGCCGTAGCAGTAAAGCCCGGCGTTCTGGTTGAGGAAATGCTGGTCGCCGTGAACTTCGCAGGGGGCGTGCAGCGCCAGCGCGGTGCCGATGGCGTTGGTGCCGCGCGCATGTTCGCCCCACAGGTTGCCGGGGGCAAGCGCCACGCGCTGCGCCTTATGCAGAAACTGGTTGTTGCCGAAGGTGTCCAGCACCAGGCCAGTATCGTCAGAGGCGACAACCACCGACGGCAGGCGGTTCAGGCTCTCGCCGAGCCGCTGCATCAGCGGGCGCGCCAGCGTGTCCAGCCAGCCGTGCTGCGAGCGGGCCTCTTCCAGCAGCGCGCGGCTGACAAAAGAGGTCGCGTCGTCGCCGCGGCTCAGGCCATAGCGCTGGCTGCGCTGCCAGGAGTCATTCAGCAGACACGGAAAAGACAGCTCGTCGCAGTTCGGCGTTAAGCCTGCGGAGGTTAACGAGGCGCTGTGCGGCATGGCGTTCTCCGGTGAGTGTATATGTTTCAAATATGTAGCAGTTTAGTGTTCCATGTGTTGCGACACATGACACAGTTCCGCGACATTTTCCGGGGCTCGGTGCAGACAGTGCCCCGGAAACGCACGGCGACTTTTGAAAAAGTTATTGTTTTTATTGAATTTAAAAATGGCACTCACCGGGTGCGCCATTCTGGCATAAGAACTGCTTAACTCTCCCTGCCGCACAGCAGACTGTGCTTAACCGATTGTCGCTACACTGAGGAATCTGCCATGAAATATGCTCACCCCGGTCAGCCTGGTGCTCTCGTTAGCTTTAAACAGCGTTATGGAAATTACATTGGCGGTCAGTTTGTCGAGCCTGTCGAAGGACAATATTTCACCAATACGACGCCGGTGACGGGCGCCGTGGTGGCAGAGTTCCCGCGCTCAGGCGCTGCCGATATCGAACGCGCGCTGGATGCGGCACACGCCGCCGCGCCCGCCTGGGGCAAAACCAGCGTGCAGGAGCGCTCGAACCTGCTGCTGGCGATTGCCGACCGCATGGCGGGCCATATCGAACAACTGGCGCTCACCGAAAGCTGGGATAACGGCAAACCCGTGCGCGAAACGCTCAACGCCGATATCCCGCTGGCGGTGGATCACTTCCGTTACTTCGCCGGTTGCCTGCGCGCGCAGGAAGGGAGCGTGGCGGAAATCGACCAGTACACCGTCGCCTATCACATTTATGAACCGCTCGGCGTGGTCGGCCAGATCATCCCCTGGAACTTCCCGATCCTGATGGCCGCCTGGAAACTTGGGCCGGCGCTTGCGGCGGGCAACTGCGTGGTGCTTAAACCCGCCGAACAGACTCCGCTTGGGATTTCGGTGCTGATGGAGCTTATCGGCGATCTGCTGCCGCCTGGCGTGGTCAACGTGGTACATGGTTTCGGTCAGGAGGCGGGCGAAGCGCTGGCGCGCAGCAAGCGCATCGATAAAATCGCGTTTACCGGCTCCACGCCGGTCGGTCGGCACATTCTCTCGTGCGCGGCGGAAAGTATTATCCCCAGCACCGTGGAGCTTGGCGGGAAGTCGCCTAATATTTACTTTGCCGACATCATGCAGGCCGAGCCTGAATTTATCGAAAAAGCGGCTGAAGGGCTGGTGCTGGGCTTCTTTAACCAGGGCGAAGTATGTACCTGTCCGTCCCGCGCCCTGATTCAGGAATCGATTTACGAACCCTTTATGGAGCGCGTGCTGGCGCGTATGGCCAACATTCGTAAAGGCGACCCCTATGACACCGAGACCATGATAGGCGCGCAGGCTTCTCAGGAGCAGTTCGACAAAATTCTCTCCTACATCGACATCGCGCGCGGCGAGGGCGGCCAGATCCTCGCGGGCGGCTCGCGCCTGAACCACGGCGCGGCGCTGGAGAAGGGCTTCTACATCGAGCCGACGCTGATTAAAGGCGAAAACGAGATGCGCTTCTTCCAGGAAGAGATCTTCGGGCCGGTTATCGGCATCACCACCTTTAAAGACGCCGACGAGGCGCTGAAGCTTGCGAACGCCACCGAATTTGGCCTCGGCGCGGGTCTCTGGACGCGCGACACCAATCTGGCCTGGCGCATGGGCCGCGAAATCAAAGCGGGCCGCGTCTGGACTAACTGCTACCACCTGTACCCGGCCCATGCCGCCTTTGGGGGCTACAAAAATTCCGGTATCGGCCGCGAAACCCACAAGAAAGCGCTGGAACATTACCAGCAGGTGAAAAATCTGCTGGTCAGCTACGACATCCAGCCTCTGAACCTTTTCTGATCCATCTGAACTATCCGTTAACGAGGTGACCGATGAAAGTGATGAAAATGAAAGCGGCAGTGGTCAAAGCCTTCGGGCAACCGCTGGAGATCCAGGAAGTGCTGGTGCCGGAAGTGACGCCGGGCAAGGTGCTGGTGAAAATCGCCGCCACCGGCGTCTGCCATACCGATCTCCACGCCGCCGAAGGCGACTGGCCGGTGAAGCCGAATCCGCCGTTTATTCCGGGGCATGAGGGCGTGGGGCACGTGGTGGCGGTCGGCCAGGGCGTGACGCATATCAAAGAGGGCGATCGCGTCGGCGTGCCGTGGCTCTACTCCGCGTGCGGCCACTGCGAACACTGTCTCGGCGGCTGGGAAACGCTCTGCCACGGCCAGCAGAACTCCGGCTATTCGGTCAACGGCAGCTTCGCCGAATATTGTCTCGCCGACGCGAACTACGTCGGTATTCTGCCGGATAACGTCGATTTCAACAGTATCGCGCCCATCCTCTGCGCGGGCGTCACGGTCTATAAAGGGCTGAAGATGACTGACACCAAAGCGGGCGACTGGGTGGTGATTTCCGGCATCGGCGGGTTAGGGCATCTGGCTATCCAGTACGCCAACGCGATGGGCCTGAACGTGGCGGCGGTGGATATCGACGATGACAAGCTGGCGTTCGCCAAACGTCTCGGGGCGCAGGTCACCGCCAACGCGCTGGAGGTCGATCCTGGCACCTATTTCCACGACACCTTCGGCGGCGCGAAAGGCGTGCTGGTGACGGCGGTGTCGCCGAAGGCGTTCGCGCAGGCGACCACCATGATGCGTCGCGGCGGTACAATGGTGTTAAACGGTCTGCCGCCGGGCAAATTCGATCTCTCTATCTTTGATATGGTGCTGGACGGCACGACGGTGCGCGGATCTATCGTGGGCACGCGTAAAGATTTGCAGGAGGCGCTGGATTTCGCCGGGCATAAAAAAGTGGCGGCGGAGATTGCGGTGGAGCCGCTGGAGAATATCAACGATATTTTCGACCGTATGCGCAACGGCAAAATTACCGGGCGTATCGTGGTGGATATGTCGCTGTAAAACACAAGCGCCGCAGGGACGCGGCGCTGGCGTGCGGCATTAACGCTTACGCTTTTTCATCGCCATGACGATAAAAACAACAATCAGCGCGCCAATAATCATTCCTAATGTATGCATCTTTTTCTCCGACGTTTTTATTAAACCCTTGCAGGCAGGCGGCGGAGTATAACGAATTTCAACTTCAGATTATACCTGGCCGCCTCTCCTAATTCAGGGAGGAGCAGTGGTTATGATTATTTAAAACCCAATAGTGACGACGGGTAATTAAACCCGTGCGGGCAGGTTGCCACTAAAACTCTTTCTCATTATGGTGGGCGCTTTCGCCATCCTGTTTGGTACGCATTTCGACACAGGGAAGGTCATGTTCGCTGTATTGCATAAACTCTCGCGCCAGCTGCCCGCGCTTATTCTCTTCTGGAGCGTTAACTGGGTCATTACGCTCGTGCTGCTTGCTATCGCTAATAAAACCCACCACCCGTCGCTCGTGGGCGCGGCGGTCTGGTTTACTATGCTGTGGATCTGCGCGTATATCGTCGAATACCACGGGCGGGCGGCGTTTCACGCTCAGGAGCGCAAACGCCTGAAGCGGTTTTTACCGCGCCAGCAGTACAGCCGGGTGAAAGGGCTGATAGCGATGGCAAGAGCCACGATGGTGTTGCTCTCGGCAAGCTTTCTGCTCGCGGTCGCGCATGCGTCGGGCACGGTGGTGTGGTCGCTGGTCGCGGCCTGTTGCCTGTTTGGCGCCATCTGCCTGGTGCGCTTTTATTTGCTCTGTACATCAGTGTTGACGCCGCCAGTGGCCTCCATTCTCGGGAAAGCCTGGCCGCTGGTGCTCGCACTAGTGCTCTTTTTCGCCAAAATGCTGGCCAGTGCGGTGCTGGTCGAATCCTGGGATATTTCGTCAGCGCAAATGCCCTATACCGCCTGGTGCCTGACGCTATTTATGGCCGCGTTTATTGCTTTTAATATCTCCTATATCTTAATCATGCTGGTTTCCGTTTTTATAGAAGCCAGCGTACGGCGACGTAAAAAACGCGTTTCTGTTCCCATGAGCAGTCAGATATTACTGGTCGCGGCATTCGCCAGCGTGATGCCCGGTTTGATTATGGCCAATACCCGCACCATTGGCGGCGCGTTATTAAATTCCTTTTACCAGTTCGATACCCGCACCACTTTTCGCTGCGGCGAGCGCTATCAAACCATTTATGAGCTTGGCGAAAAGGCGCGTTATTTAGCGGTGGGCGAAAATCAGTACCGCGGTTTTTTTATTAAGGACGGGGATCTGCACGGCGTGGCGGTAAAATGCACTACCGGCGATAAATTTACCTGGTATCGCGTATTAAGCCGGGAAGAGCTGGGTGAAAACGCCCCTGCCAAAAACAGGGGCGATAACGCGAAGCGCTAAATTACTCGCTGGCTTTTTCGGCTTTGCCCGCGAGCTGCGCCAGGAAGTCGTAGCGTTTTTGCAGGTCGGCGGCGGCATCTTTCCAGAGCTGCTCGGCCACCTCCGGCTGCTGGGCATTCAAGCGACGGAAGCGCTGCTCGGCAAGCAGGGTTTCCGCCAGCGCGTCCGACGGCGGACGCGAGTCTAGCGCCAGCGGCAGCTTGCCTTCGTCGGCGCGGCGCGGGTCGAAGCGGTACAGCGGCCAGAAGCCCGTCGCGGTGAGCTGGCGCATCTGGTCATGGCTCAGCGCCAGGTCATAGCCGTGCTCCTCGCAGGGGCTGTAAGCGATAATCAGCGACGGGCCGGGGTAGGCTTCCGCCTCCTGAATCGCTTTGACCGTCTGGTTAAGCTGCGCGCCAAGCGAAATCTGCGCCACATAAACATGCCCGTACATCATCATGCTCACGCCCAGATCTTTGCGCGCTTTGCGCTTGCCGTGCTCGCCGAATTTCGTTACCGCGCCGAGCGGCGTCGCCTTCGATGCCTGGCCGCCGGTATTCGAATAGCACTGCGTATCGAGCACCAGAATATTGACGTTTTCGGTGAGGCTCAGCACATGGTCGAGCCCGCCGAAGCCGATGTCATACGCCCAGCCGTCGCCGCCAATCAGCCAGATGGATTTCTCCACCAGCGCGTCGGCATCCGTCAGAAGCGCCTGCGCGCCCTCCACATCGCGTAACTGCTGGCGTAACGCGGCGACCTGTTCGCGGCGCACGTCAGGCGTGGCGTCGCTTCGCAGCGCCTCGTACAGTTCCGGCGTCAGTTTGTCGGCGAACTGCGTCAGCAGGCGCTCCACGCGCGCTTTGTGCTGGTCAACCGTTAAGCGAAAACCGAGGCCGAACTCCGCATTATCTTCAAACAGCGAGTTAGCCCAGGCCGGGCCGCGGCCGTTCGCGTCGGTGGTGTAAGGCGTCGAGGGCAGGTTTCCGCCGTAAATCGACGAACAGCCGGTGGCGTTGGCGATAAGCAGCCGATCGCCGTAGAGCTGGGTCAGCAGTTTGATATAGGGCGTTTCGCCGCAGCCGGAGCAGGCGCCGGAGTATTCAAACAGCGGCGTAATGAGCTGCGAGGTGCGGATGTCGATACGCTCAAGCGTGCTGCGGTCGATTTCCGGCAGCCCCAGGAAGAAATCGTAGTGGCGTTTTTCTTCCTCCACATGCTCCAGGCGCGACATCATATTGATGGCTTTAATTTCCGGGTTCTGGCGGTCTTTCGCCGGGCAGACCTCGACGCACAGGTTACAGCCGGTGCAGTCTTCCGGCGCCACCTGGAGCACATATTTCTGGCCGCGCATGTCGCGCGATTTCACATCCAGCGAGGCAAGCGAAGAGGGCGCGTCGGCGAGAGCCTCAGGCGCCACCACTTTGGCGCGGATCGCCGAGTGCGGACAGGCAGCGACGCAGTGGTTGCACTGTGTGCAGAGTTCTTCCTTCCAGATGGGGATCGCCTCGGCGATATTGCGTTTCTCCCACTGCGTGGTGCCGAGCGGCCAGGTGCCGTCCGGCGGCAGCGCGGAAACGGGCAGCGCGTCGCCAAGCCCGGCGAGCATCGCGGCGGTGACGGTTTTCACGAAATCGGGCGCGGCGTCGGAGACCACCGGCGGGCGCAGATGGCTCTGCGCGTCGACCGGCTGGCGCGCCACTTCGCAGACCGACTCGCGGGCCAGCACCAGCGCCTGCCAGTTACGCGCCACCAGCTCCTGGCCTTTGCTGCTGTAACTTTTGGCGATAGCGCCCTGTAGCGCCTCCAGCGCGCTCTCTCCCGGCAGGATTTGTGTGAGATGGAAAAACGCCATCTGCATCACGGTGTTGATGCGCGCGCCCAGCTGGCATTCACGGGCAATTTTCGCGGCGTTAACCACATACACCCGCGCTTCTTTGTTATTGAGCTCCGCCTGGACTTCCTGCGGCAGCCGGTGCCAGACCTCTTCCGGCGGGTACGGGGTGTTGATAAGAAAAATACCGCCATGTTTGAGGCGCTCAGCCATCGGGTATTTATCGATAAACTGCAACTGATGACAGCCGACAAAATCCGCCTGGCTCACCAGATACGCGGAGTTAATCGGCCGCTCGCTGACGCGCAGGTGCGACACCGTCAGACCGCCCGCTTTTTTGGAGTCGTAAACAAAATAGCCCTGGGCGTACCACGGCGTGGCGTTGCCGATGATTTTGATGTTGTTCTTGGTGGCCGAGACGCTGCCGTCGCTGCCAAGCCCGTAGAACAGCGCTTCGAGACGCGCATGGGAAGGCAGCGTGTTCTCCGGCAGCGGCAGCGACAGGTGCGTCACGTCGTCATAGATGCCGACGGTAAAGCGCGGCTTCGGTTGCGCGGCGCTCAGCTCGTTAAACACCGCCAGCACGCAGTCCGGGCCGAACTCTTTGGACGAAAGCCCGTAACGGCCGCCGATAACGCGCGGCAGGCGGTCGCGCTCGCCGCGGTTAACGGCCTCGGCAAGCGCGGTCATGACATCCAGGTAGAGCGGCTCGGCGAGGGCCCCCGGCTCTTTGGTGCGATCAAGCACCGCGATGCGCTGCGCGCTGTGCGGCAGGGCTTCCAGCAGATGATGCGCGCTGAACGGGCGGAACAGACGCACTTTCAGCACGCCCACTTTCTCGCCGCGCGTGAGCAGTTCGTCCACCACTTCTTCGCAGGTGCCGCTGGCGGATCCCATCAGAATAATGACCCGTTCGGCCTGCGGGTGACCGTAATACTCGAACGGCTTGTACTGGCGGCCCGTGGCGGCTGCAAAATCGTTCATCGCCTGTTCGACATGATCATAGACCGCGTTATACCAGGGGTTGGTCGCTTCTCGGGACTGGAAATAGGTGTCCGGGTTGGCGGAGGTGCCGCGAATAACCGGGTGTTCCGGGTTCAGCGCGCGGGCGCGGTGGGCGTCGATCTCCGCCTGCGGCAGCAGCGCGCGGATCGTCTCATCGGCCAGCGGCGCGATTTTATTGATCTCGTGCGAGGTGCGAAACCCATCGAAGAAATGAATAAACGGCACGCGGCTTTTCAGCGTGGCAATATGGGAAATCAGGGCGAAATCCTGCGCCTCCTGGACGCTGCCCGCGCAAAGCATCGCGCAGCCCGTCTGGCGCACGGCCATGACGTCCGAGTGATCGCCAAAAATCGACAGCGCATGGGTGGCGACGGTGCGCGCCGCGACGTGCAGCACAAATGGCGTGAGCTGGCCCGCGAGCTTGTAAAGCGTCGGGATCATCAGCAGCAGGCCCTGGGAGGAGGTGAACGACGTGGAGAGCGCGCCGGTCTGGAGCGCGCCGTGGACGGTGGCGATAGCGCCTGCCTCGGATTGCATCTCCACCACACGCGGCACGTCGCCCCAGACGTTTTTCATGCCGTTGCCCGCCCAGGCATCGGCCTGCTCCGCCATGGTGGAACTCGGTGTGATGGGGTAAATCGCGATAACTTCACTGGTGCGAAAAGCGACTGAAGCGACTGCGCCGTTGCCGTCGATAGTAATCATAAGAGACCCTTACATTGCGACACATTGTCAGGTCGGCGTAAAAAACAGACCCTGTAGTAATAAGGGAATTTTAGCAAAGGGCCGCAGGCGGGATTTTCGTTTTTGTGTACTGACTATTCGCGAAGTGAATGGTTTTATGCGCAGGATCAAGCGCGCCTGGCTGAAAAAGGCAAAAAAATGTGTCTTTGTCCAAAAAAGCAGCAGCGCGAATCTCGACGCGCCGCGCCGGGCGGCCTATGATGCTCAGGTTTTGCTTGTCAACGAAAGGGGAGAAACATGCGAGCAGCGTTTTGGGTAGGATGTGCCGCGTTACTATTATCGGCATGCAGCAGCGAACCCGTTCAGCAGGCCACAGCGGCCCACGTGCCGCCGGGAATGCGGGCGGCGATGTCGAGCGCAGGCCAGGCGAACTGCGCGATGGTGGGCGGTTCGATGTCGGTCGCGCGTCAGCTTGACGGCACAACGACCGGCATGTGCGCGCTGCCCAACGGCAAACGTTGCAGCGAAGCGGCGCTCGCCTCCGGCGCCTGCGCCGCGTACTGATTCGCTACATCAGATCCGCCAGTTTATACACCAGCGTGTACTGGCGGTAATGCAGGGTGAGCTGCTGTTTCTCCACGCTCACCGTTGCGCCCTGGCTCAACATCTCATTTATCAGTTTATCCAGCTCATTTAGCTGTTGCTCAGCGCACAGCATTCGCGTCGACGCGAGCCCCTTCACCTTCAGCGTATCGCCATGCAGTTCGCCCTGGCCCATAAAGCGGTTACACATGCTGCCGGAAACGTGCATCTTCTCGCCAAAGCTCAGCTCCGGCACGCGACGCGTGGCGTCGAGCGGCGCGCCGTTGACGGTTTGCAGCACATAGCGGTGGTGTTGCAGCGTTTCCGGGGTGATGTGCGACGAAGAGGAGGTGCTCTGACAGCCCGCAAGCGCCATGCCCGCCAGCAGAGGAATGAGGATTTTTTTCATGAAGGTCTCCCGGAGGTAAAGGACGCGACGCGCCAGGTGGCGCGCCGGTCTTGTCACACCAGTTCGTTGGGGCAGGTTTCGCCGCGCTCCAGCTGGCGCAGGTTGCCAAGCGTGGTTTCGGAGATGCTGATTAACGCCTCTTCGGTCAGAAACGCCTGATGGCCGGTGAACAGCACGTTGTGGCAGGCGGAAAGACGGCGGAACACGTCATCCTGAATCACGTCGTTGGATTTATCTTCGAAGAACAGATCGCGCTCGTTTTCGTAAACGTCCATGCCCAGCGCGCCAATTTTCTGGCGCTTGAGCGCTTCAATCGCCGCCTGGGAGTCAATCAGACCGCCGCGGCTGGTGTTGATGATCATCACGCCGTCTTTCATCTGTTCGAACGCGCTCTGGTTCAGCAGATGGTAGTTTTCCGGCGTCAGCGGACAGTGCAGGCTTATCACATCGGATTGCGACAGCAGCGTAGGCAGGTCGACATATTCGACGCCCAGCTCCAGCGCGGCGGCGCTCGGGTACGGGTCGAACGCCAGCAGGCGCATACCGAAGCCTTTCAGGATGCGCAGCGCCGCGACGCCGATTTTCCCGGTACCGATAACGCCCGCGGTCTTGCCGTACATGGTAAACCCGGTCAGCCCTTCAAGGTTGAAGTTGGCATCGCGGGTGCGCTGATAGGCACGGTGAATACGGCGGTTCAGACACATCATCATGCCCACGGCATGCTCCGCCACGGCTTCCGGCGAATAGGCCGGTACGCGCACCACTTTCAGGCCAAGCTCTTTCGCCGCGTCGAGGTCAACGTTGTTAAAGCCCGCGCAGCGCAGCGCGATAAACTTCACGCCATGCTTTTTCAGCTCTTCCAGTACCGGACGGCTGCCGTCGTCGTTAACGAAAATACAGACGCCGTCGCAATGAATAGCGGTTTTCGCCGTGCGTTCGGTTAAAAGGAAGTCATAAAATTCAAGATCGAAGCCATATTCCTGGTTAACATGCTGCAAATACTTTTTGTCGTACTGCTTTGTGCTATAAACCGCCAGTTTCATAAGACTTTCTCCAGTGATTTTCTGTGATCACGTTAGCATAATTAAAAAAAGCGTACAAAGTTTAAAAATTAATTGTCGGACAGGGGCTTACCTCTAATTCTAGGTCAACTATGCTTTCAGAGCCGCCCTGGCTTCACCTGGCCTGTTAAAGGTGTCACAATAAACGCTTTCTTCGGCATAAATTCTCGCTGAATCAGGATATTAACGGCCCATGAAGGGTAAATACAGAGCCGTCATCGCTTTATTACTTCTGGTTGTGCTGCTGCCGCTCGCTCTGCTGTTAACCGCAGGCTACTGGCTGCCGACGCTGGCTGGCGTCTGGCTGCCGCAAGGGACGCGCATCGCGCTGGAGCAGCGTCCACGCCTGACCCGCTCCGCCATCGTCCTGCCGGATCTGCGCTATTTCGCAGGCGAGTGCGAACTCGCCCACGCGCAAAACGTCGTCTTAAGCCACCCGGCGCGCTGGCGGCTGCATCTTGATGCGCTCACGCTCAACACCGGCTGCGTCAGCGCCATTCCCGACGATCCCGCGCCCGGCGCGCCGCGCACGCTCGCCCAGTGGCAGTCGATGCTGCCGGAAAGCGAGGTGGACATCGCGCGCCTGACACTCGTTGACCTCGCCGATTACGTCGGCGCCTTTCAGGCGAGCCTGAGCCCGCAGGCGCAGGTGGTGACATTCACTGGTCAGAAGCTCGAAATCCAGGCCCGTCTTGCCGGGCAGGCACTGAAGGTGGAGCGCCTGCGCTTTCACGCTTTTGACGGCCAGCCGCCGGTCTCGCTACTCGGCGAGTTCACGCTGGGGCTGATGCCGGACGGCATTCCCACCAAAGGCGCGGCGCAGGTGCGGTTTTCGCTGCCGCAGGCGCCATATCACGCCCGTGCGCAGCTGGAGTGGCGCGGCGGGGAGGGGCAACTGCTGGTCTTCGCCGAAGACGATCCTGATCCGCTGCTGGATCTGCCGTGGCAGGCTGGGCACGACGCGTTCGCCTTCAGCGACGGTCGCTGGCGCTGGCCGTATCAGGGGGTTCCGCTGAGCGGGCGCGTGGGGCTGCGCGTGGAGAACTGGCGCGGCGGCCTTGAGGCGGCGCGCATCAGCGGACGCCTGAACGTGGTCACGCAGGGCAGTGCGGGTAAGGGCAACGCGGTGCTGACTTTCGGCCCCGGCACACTCAGCCTGCGCCAGAGCGCCATGCCGCTGCGCATCACCGGCGAGGCCAAACAGGACGCACTGGCGTTCTACGCGAGCCTGCCCGCCACGCTCGGCGGCCCGCTGCTGTCGCCCGAGCTGCGCTTTCTGCCGGGCGCGCTGCTGCGCTCGCGCGGTCGCGTTATTGACGCGCTGAATATTGAAGAGATCCGCTGGCCGCTTGCGGGCGTCACCGTGACCGAAAAGGGCGTCGACGGACGGCTGCAGGCTATCGCGCGCGCCAGCGAGCCTGGGCAGGGCGACATGCTGCTGCATCTCGATGGCCGCGCCGACGATTTCCTGCCGGATGCGGGTCTGTGGCGCTGGCGTTACTGGGGCAACGGCACTTTCGAGCCGATGCAGTCGCGCTGGTCCATCGCCGGGCGCGGCGAGTGGCGCGATGAGGTAATTACGCTCAGCGAACTGAACACCCGTTTCGATCAATGGCGTTATGGCAGCGTGACGGTCGGGCATCCGCAGCTCGCGCTCAGCACGCCGGTGCGCTGGGCGCGGGGGGAAACGGCGCAGGCGCTGAAAGGCGCGCTGAAGCTTGACGCCGGAGAAACGCGCTTTGCGAGCGGGGCGAGTCTTCCGCCCTCGACGCTTAACTTCAGCGTCAGCGGGCGCGACCCGAGCGCATTCCAGTTTAAGGGCGATTTGCACGCGGGCGAGATAGGGCCGGTGCGCGTCAATGGCCGCTGGGACGGTGAGCGACTGCGCGGTCAGGCGTGGTGGGCGCCGCAGCCGCTCGCGGTTTTCCAGCCGCTGCTGCCGCCGGACTGGAAACTGCTGCTGCGCGACGGCGGCTTTTACGCCCAGGTGGCGTTTTCCGCCGCCGCCGGTCAGGGCGTCGAGGCGGGCGGGCATGGCGTGGTGAAACAGGGCAGCGCCTGGACTAAAGACAACCAGTTTAACGGCGTCGATTTCGTGCTGCCGTTTCGTTTTCGCGACGCCATCTGGCAGCTCGGCACGCGCGGGCCGGTGCGCCTGCGAATTGCGGAGATCCAAAGCCAGGTGCCGGCGCGGGACATCACCGCGTCGCTCCAGGGCAGCTACCCGTGGAGCGAGGCGCGTCCGCTGGTGCTGAGCGATGTCAGCGCGTCGCTGCTCGGCGGCAGCGTCCGTATGCAGCAGCTGCGGATGCCGCAGCACACGCCCGCGCTGCTGCGCCTGGAGAATATCTCGTCAAGCGAGCTGATAACCGCGACCAATGTCAAACAGGTGGCGCTGTCGGGGGCAATTAACGGTGCGCTGCCGCTGTGGCTCGATAACCCGCAGTGGATTGTGCATGATGGCTGGCTTACCAGCCCCGGCCCGCTGACGCTGCGCGTCGATAAAGAGATGGCCGATGCGATGGCGCGCGATAACGCGGCGGCGGCCGCGGCGGTCAACTGGCTGCGTTATATGGAGATTTCCCGCTCCTGGACGCGGCTCGACGTCGATAACCTCGGCGTGCTGCGTATGCGCTCGGAATTCCAGGGCGAAAGCCACGTCGACGGCAAAAAAAGCGGCGTGCGGCTTAACTATCAGCATCAGGAAAATCTTTTCACGCTGTGGCGCAGTTTACGCTTTGGCGACAATTTACAGTCCTGGCTTGAGCAACACGCGACGCTGCCCGCCGCGCGCTGCAAGGCAACGTCAGGGAAGACCTGCGAGGAGCAACCATGAAAACCGTAACCGCGCTGCTGTCGGGCGCCATCATCATGGCGCTGTGCGGCTGTACGCCGCGTATCGAAGTGGCGGCACCAAAAGAGCCGATTACCATTAATATGAACGTCAAAATCGAACACGATATCCATATTAAAGTGGATAAAGACGTCGAGGCGTTGCTGCAACGCCGCAGCGATCTCTTCTGAGGAGGCGAGACGATGAAACGCCTGCTGCTGTTAACGCTGGCCTTGCTGCTGGCAAGCCCCGTCAGCGTCGCGCTGACGCTGGAAGAGGCCCGCGGCCAGGGGCGCGTGGGCGAAACGCTGAGCGGCTATCTCGCGCCGCGGGCGCAGGATGCCGACACCACGGCGCTTGTGGCGCGCATCAATCAGGCGCGCGCTGAAAGCTACCGGGAAGTGGCGCGCCAAAACGGTCTGCCGGTCGATACGGTGGCGCAAATGGCGGGCCAGAAGCTGGTGGAGCGCAGTAAAACCGGGGAATATGTGCGCGGCATTAATGGCCGCTGGATGAAAAAATAGCGCCGCTACCCCCCACGGGTAACAGACGAACGCGCGCCCCTGTGTCACGCTCGGGGCGCGTTCTTACAGGAGAAACCTTATGTCCACTGACTATACTCTGCCGCTGGACGGCGCGCCGTCCTTGTCCGCTATCGCAGACACCCTGCGCGCCAACGCCGGTCTGTTTAAAACGCTGGTGATGTCCGAACATCCGGACGATATCCGCTACGCGTATCAGCCAGAGTCGTTTGAGATAACCGAGGTGACAGACAGCACGTTTACTTTCCGCTGCCTGGTGCATTACTTCGAGCCGTGCTGCGACCGCAACATGCACGATCCGCGCACCTACACCATTCCCTATTATGTCCGCGACAACACGCTCTGTTTCGCGCTCGACGAAACCCCATGGGTGGTGGCGTAACGCTGCCGTTCGCCCATAAAAAAACCGCCCCGGAGGGCGGTTTTTTGTCGCTGGCGTCTCTTACGCCGCGATCAGCGCGTCGATAGCGGCTTTCGCATCGCTCTGCGCTTTGGTGGCCATTTCCGGGCCGTACGCGATGCCTTCGGCGAACACGAATTTCACGTCGGTCATACCGATAAAGCCCAGGAACAGGGAGAGATACGGGGTCACCAGGTCGGTCGGGGTGTCTTTATGAATACCGCCGCGGCTGGTCAGCACGATAACGCGTTTGCCGTTCACCAGACCTTCCGGGCCTTTTTCGGTGTAGCGGAACGTCACGCCAGCGCGGGCTACCAGGTCAAAGTAGTTTTTCAGCTGGGTCGGGATGTTGAAATTGTACATCGGCGCCGCAATAACAATCACATCGTGCGCATTCAGCTCGGCAATCAGTTCATCAGAGAGCGCCAGCGCTTCCTGCTGACGCGGGGTCAGCGGCGCGTCTGACGGACGCAGGGCACCCACCAGTTCACCATCCAGCACCGGTACCGGGTTCGCGGCCAGATCGCGCACGGTGATTTCATCTGCGCTGTGCTTTTCACGCCACTGGTCTGTTAAGTAGTCGGAAAGCTGGTTGGACTGGGAGTAACCTGCCAGAATACTGGACTTCAGAACGAGTACTTTGCTCATAGAATGTTCCTTTTTGATTTGGTTGTCAGGGCGGTTGCCCCCGTTGCTTGAGCACAACTCTATTCACAAACTTGGTGCAGTGATAGCGCAATATATCGAAGTCTATGTTCTAATTTTTTGAACAAGGCGCGCCTGACCGTGGTGTGGTACTCTACGCTTAATGAAACCTTTTGATTTGACGGGCCTGACACTGGCCATATAACTCAATGATGGAAAAACAAAATATTACGCTCTCTGCCCTTATGGCACGCCTCGACTCGCTGATGCTGCGCGACAAAAGCCGCTTCGCTCGCCGTCTGCATGGCGCGAAAAAGATTAAAAATACTGAATCTCAGCAGGCGCTTTTCGAACAGCTCTCTCAGGAGATAGACGAAGCGGCAGGACGTGTCCTGCTGCGTGAAGCCGCGCGTCCGGCCATCACCTACCCGGAAAACCTGCCGGTCAGCCAGAAGAAACAGGATATCCTCAACGCGGTGCGCGACCATCAGGTCGTTATCGTGGCCGGGGAAACCGGCTCCGGGAAAACCACGCAGCTGCCGAAAATCTGCATGGAGCTGGGCCGCGGGGTGAAAGGGCTTATCGGGCATACCCAGCCGCGTCGTCTGGCTGCACGCACCGTTGCCAACCGCATCGCCGAAGAGCTGCAAACCGAGCCGGGCGGCTGCGTCGGCTATAAAGTGCGCTTTAGCGATCACGTCAGCGACAACACGATGGTCAAGCTGATGACCGACGGTATTCTGCTGGCGGAAATCCAGCAGGATCGGCTGCTGATGCAGTACGACACGATCATCATCGATGAGGCGCACGAGCGCAGCCTGAATATCGATTTCCTGCTGGGCTACCTGCGCGAGCTGCTGCCAAAGCGCCCGGATCTGAAAATCATCATCACCTCGGCGACCATCGATCCTGAGCGTTTCTCGCGCCACTTTAATAACGCGCCGATTATCGAAGTCTCTGGCCGTACCTACCCGGTGGAAGTGCGCTATCGCCCGATCGTGGAGGAAGCTGACGATACCGAGCGCGATCAGCTGCAGGCGATTTTCGACGCCGTGGACGAACTGGGGCGCGAAGGGCCGGGCGACATCCTCATCTTTATGAGCGGCGAGCGCGAAATTCGCGACACCGCCGACGGCCTGATGAAGCTCAACCTGCCGCATACCGAGGTGCTGCCGCTCTATGCGCGGCTCTCCAACAGCGAGCAGAACCGGGTCTTTCAGCCGCACTCAGGGCGGCGCATTGTGCTCGCCACGAACGTAGCGGAAACCTCGCTGACCGTGCCGGGCATTAAATATGTCATCGACCCCGGCACTGCGCGCATCAGCCGCTACAGCTATCGCACCAAAGTGCAGCGCCTGCCGATTGAGCCGGTCTCCCAGGCCTCCGCCAACCAGCGAAAAGGGCGCTGCGGCCGCGTCTCTGAAGGCATCTGTATCCGGCTGTATTCCGAAGACGACTTCCTCTCGCGCCCGGAATTTACCGACCCGGAAATCCTGCGCACCAACCTGGCCTCCGTTATTCTGCAGATGACCGCGCTGGGGCTGGGCGATATCGCGGCGTTCCCGTTTGTCGAAGCGCCGGACAAGCGCAATATTCAGGATGGCGTACGCCTGCTGGAAGAGCTCGGGGCCATTACCACGGACGCGCAGGCGTCGGTCTATAAGCTCACGCAGCTGGGCCGCCAGCTTTCGCAACTGCCGGTGGACCCCCGTCTCGCGCGCATGGTGCTGGAGGCGCAAAAGCACGGCTGCGTGCGCGAGGCGATGATTATTACTTCGGCGCTCTCTATTCAGGATCCGCGCGAGCGCCCGATGGATAAACAGCAGGCGTCCGATGAAAAACACCGCCGCTTCCACGATAAAGAGTCCGATTTCCTGGCGTTCGTGAACCTGTGGAACTACCTCGGCGAGCAGCAGAAGGCGCTCTCCTCTAACCAGTTCCGCCGTCTGTGCCGCACCGATTACCTTAACTATCTGCGCGTGCGCGAGTGGCAGGATATCTACACCCAGCTGCGCCAGGTGGTGAAAGAGCTCGGCATTCCGGTTAACAGCGAACCGGCAGGTTATCGCGAGGTGCACACCGCGCTCCTCACCGGCCTGCTGTCGCATATCGGCATGAAAGACGCCGATAAACAGGAGTACACCGGCGCGCGCAACGCCCGCTTCTCGATTTTCCCGGGCTCCGGGCTGTTTAAAAAGCCGCCGAAGTGGGCGATGGTAGCGGAGCTGGTGGAAACCAGCCGCCTGTGGGGCCGCATCGCCGCGCGTATCGATCCGGAGTGGATCGAGCCGGTGGCGCAGCATCTCATTAAACGCTCGTACAGCGAGCCGCACTGGGAGCGCGCACAGGGCGCGGTGATGGCGAGCGAAAAAGTCACGCTTTATGGCCTGCCGATTGTGGCGGCGCGTAGCGTCAACTACAGCCAGATTGACCCGGCGCTCTCCCGCGAGCTGTTTATCCGCCACGCGCTGGTGGAAGGCGACTGGCAGACACGCCACGCCTTTTTCCGCGACAACCAGAAACTGCGCGCCGAAGTGGAAGAGCTGGAACACAAATCGCGCCGCCGCGACATTCTGGTGGATGACGACACACTCTTCGAGTTTTACGACCAGCGCATCAGCCACGAGGCCATCTCCGCGCGCCACTTCGACAGCTGGTGGAAGACGGCGAGCCGCGAGACCCCGGACTTGCTCAATTTCGAAAAGAGCATGCTGATTAAAGAGGGCGCGGAGAAAGTCAGCAAACTCGACTACCCGAACTTCTGGCATCAGGGCAACCTGAAACTGCGTCTGACCTATCAGTTTGAACCGGGCGGCGACGCCGACGGCGTGACGGTGCATATTCCGCTGCCGCTGTTAAACCAGGTGGAAGAGGCGGGCTTTGAGTGGCAGGTGCCGGGGATGCGCCGGGAGCTGATTATCGCGCTGATCAAATCTCTGCCGAAGCCGGTGCGCCGCAATTTCGTGCCCGCGCCCAACTACGCCGAGGCGTTTTTAGGCCGCGTCACGCCGCTGGAGTTGCCGCTGCTGGACGCGCTGGAGCGCGAACTGCGTCGCATGACCGGCGTCACCATCGACCGCGAGGCGTGGCAGGTGGAACAGGTGCCCGATCACCTGAAAATGACCTTCCGCGTGGTGGATGAGAAAGGGCGCAAACTGCGCGAGGGCAGAGATCTCAGCGCGCTGAAAGAAGGGCTCAAGGAAAAAGTGCAGGAGACGCTCTCGGCGGTGGCCGATGACGGCATCGAGCAGAGCGGCCTGCATATCTGGAGCTTCGGCGCGCTGCCTGAACGCTACGAGCAGAAGCGCGGCGGCTACCAGGTGAAAGCTTTTCCGGCGCTGGTAGATGAGAAAGAGAGCGTCGGCATCCGGCTGTTCGACAACCCCCAGGAGCAGCAGCACGCCATGTGGCGCGGCCTGCGCCGCCTGCTGTTGCTCAATATTCCGTCGCCGATTAAATATCTGCACGAGAAGCTGCCGAACAAGGCGAAACTCGGGCTTTACTTCAACCCGTATGGCAAGGTGCTGGATCTGATTGATGACTGCATCTCCTGCGGCGTCGATAAGCTTATCGCTGAGAACGGCGGGCCGGTGTGGACCGAAGAAGGCTTTGCGCAGTTGCATGAGAAAGTGCGCGCGGAGCTGAACGACACCGTCGTGGATATCGCAAAACAGGTGGAGCAGATCCTGACGGCGGTCTTCAGTATCAACAAGCGGCTGAAAGGGCGCGTGGACATGACGATGGCGCTCGGGCTCTCGGACATCAAAGCCCAGATGAGCGGGCTGGTGTATCGCGGGTTTGTGACTGGCAACGGTTACAAGAGACTCGGCGACACGCTGCGTTATCTCAACGCCATCGAAAAACGCCTGGAGAAAATGGCCGTCGACCCGCACCGCGATCGCGCGCAGATGCTCAAGGTGGAAGCCGTACAGCAGGCGTGGCAGCAGTGGCTCAACAAGCTGCCGCCCGCGCGCCGCGACGATGACGACGTGCAGGAGATCCGCTGGATGATAGAAGAGTTGCGGGTCAGCTATTTTGCCCAGCAGCTCGGCACGCCGTATCCGGTCTCCGACAAGCGCGTATTGCAGGCGATGGAGCAGGTCGGCGGGTAGTGGGTCGTCTGTTGGGTTTTGGCGATGGATGGTGAGGGATGATGGTGGGTGCGCTGCGCTTACCCATCATACAAATACCTACATGTGCCTGGGGCGGGTAAGCGTAGCGCACCCGCCATGCCGACATTCTCACGACCCGCCATGCCGGCACGCTTACCGCCCGTCATCTTAAAACATCTTACTTACTTCACCACCGCGAGGGTAAATCCGTCCCAGCCTTTACTGCCGACGGTTTGCAGGGCGGTGGCGCGCAGGCGCGGATGGTTGCCGAGCATCTCAATAAACGTGCGCACGCCCTGCACGCGTTGATCGTCGCTGTGCGGGTCGGTCACGGCGCCGTCGCGCACGACGTTATCGCCGACAATCACCGTCCCGGTTCGCGACAGCGTCAGCGCCCACTCAAGGTAAAGCGGGTTGTTCGGCTTATCGGCGTCGATAAAAATCAAATCAAACGGCGGCTCATCAGCGTAGAGCGGCAGGCTCTCCGCCGCCGGGCCAACGCGCAGCTGCACCTTTGGCGCCACGCTCGCCAGTGCCAGGTTCGCCGCCGCGACTTCGGCGTGTTCGGCACTCGCCTCAAGCGTCACGACCAGCCCGTCCTCCGGCAACGCGCGCGCCAGCCACAGCGTGCTGTACCCGCCGAGGGTGCCGATTTCCAGCACCCGTTTCGCGCCGGTCATCATCACCAGCAGCGCCAGAAACTGGCCCTGCAAAGGTGAGACGTCATGCGGCGGCAGGCCTGCCTGGTGATTGTTTGCCAGCACCTGCGCCATCAGCGGGTCCTCTGCGATCAACGCCTGCTGAAGATACTCATCCACCTCGCTCCACTTCTGCTGCATAGAACCGCTCTCCTTAACGCGTGCCGCGCAGACACGCCATGTTATTCATAAGTAATTTTTATGTTAACAAAAGGTAACATGAGCAGCATAACATGGTTTTTAATTGGCTGTCACGGCGCCGGGCCATCCGCCGCCGAGCGCGCGGTACAGATCCACCTGCGCCAGCAGCAGATTATTTTTCACCTGCACCACGTTAAGCTGGGTGGAGAAGAGCGTGCGCCTGGCGTCCAGCTCGTCAAGATAAGAGGCGTAGCCGTTCTGGTAACGGTTATGCGCGATGCGTAGCGTCTCCTGCGCCGCCTGCTCCTGCGCCTGTAGCTCGACAAGCTGTTCGCCAAGACGCGCTACCGCATCGAGGCTGTCGTTCACTTCCCGAAACGCGTTACGCACGGTGCTTTCATAACGGTAAAGCGCCTGATTTTTCTGTGACGTTGTCACATCGACCTGCGCATTCAGCGCCTCACGATTCAGCAGCGGCGCCAGCACGCTCGCGCCCACGCTCCAGAGCCGCAGCGGGTTGGCGAGCAGTTCCGGCAGCGTGTTTTCCTGCAGCGACCCGGAGGCGGTGAGATTGATCCCCGGCAGCAGACGCGCGCGGGCGACGTTCAGCTGCGCATCACTCGCCACCAGCGTCTGCTCGGCCTGCACGATATCGGGGCGGCGGTTTAACAGCGACGACGGCAGCTGCGACGGAATAGCGAGCGGGCTTAGGGCGTCAAATTCGCCGCCGCGCGCAATCGCGCCGGGGTTCCGACCGAGGAGAATGCTGAGCGCGTTCTCCTGCTGGGTTATCTGATGCTGAAGCTGCGGAATTTGCGCACGTGTGGCACGCAGTTCGGATTCCGACTGCACCAGCTCAAGCCGTGAACTGTAGCCAGTTTCATACTGGCGCTTCGCCAGTTTGAGCGCATCCTCGCGCGCCGCCAGCGTCGAGCGGGTCACGCGCAGCTGTTCGTCGAGCGCCAGCAGCGTGATATAGCCGGACGCCACCTGAGACGCTACCGTCAGGTTCGCGGCGGCGGCAGCGGCTTTCTGCGCCTCAAGGCTCGCCTGCGCGGCGTCGGCGGCGCTGGCGTACTGGCCCCAGATATCGACGTTATAGCTCGCATTCAGGCTGCCCTTGTAGAGATCGCCATACACCGGCAGGCCCGTCGCGGCGGACTGCGAACGGCTGCGCCCGGCGCTGAAGCCTGCGTCAAGCGTCGGGAAGCGGTCGCCAAGCGCGGCCTGCGCCTGCGCCTGATACTGATTCACCCGCTCGCGCGCCAGCAGCACGTCGCTGTTATAGCGCAGCGCCTGGTCAACATAACGGTTCAGGGCAGCGTCATGAAAATTACGCCACCAGAAACCTTCCGTCGGCGACGACGGCCCCACCGTGGCACGCCAGGCGGGCGGGATCGTAAGCGTGGGTTGCGCCTGTTCGACGCGGCCTGAATGACAGCCCGCCAGCAGCAGGGCGGCGGTCAGCACGGCGTGAGAACGACGCATCACGGCTCCTCGCTGTGGGTGTCAATCGTGACCTGCACCGACATGCCGGGGCGCAGACGGGCGCGTTTGTCGGCGTCGCCGAGCACCTCTATGCGCACCGGAATGCGCTGGGCGATTTTCACAAAGTTGCCGGTGGCGTTATCCGGCGTGATGGCGCTGAACTCGACGCCCGTCGCCGGGGAAATACTCTGCACGCGGCCCTCGAATTTCTCGTCATTCAGCGCGTCTACGGTAAAGGTGACCCGCTGCCCGGTTTTCACATCGGCAAGCTGCGTCTCTTTGAGATTGGCGATGATCCAGTGCTGCGGCGGCACCAGTGAGGTGAGTCGCGTACCGGCGGTGACGTAGCCGCCCTGGCGGACGGTTATCTGGCCGAGCTGCCCGTCGCGCGGGGCGACGATGCGGGTGTTTTGCAGATCGATTTCGGCAAGCTCCAGCGCTGCGCGGGCGTTTTCCACATCCGCCTCCAGCGAGGCGCGGTTGACGATGACGCTTTGCAGATTCTGACGCGACACCTCAAGCTGGGCGGCGGCCTGCTCGACGCTGGCGCTGCCCTGGGCGGCGCTGGCGATGGCGGCGTCGCGCTCGCGCACCGACAGCGACCCGTCTTCCGTCAGCGCTTTCACACGGCGTAAATCGGCCTGGTTGTGCAGGCTCTGGGCGCGGGCGCTGGCGAGCGCGGCTTTATTCTGCTCGATAGTCGCCTCGGCGCTGCGGCGCTGCTGGCGGTTATTGGCAAGCGCCGCCTCGCGCATGGCAAGCGTCGCCTGGGCCTGATGGACCCGCTGTTTATAGATGCGGTCATCAATCGTCATCAGCACGTCGCCCTGTTTCACGTGCGCGAAATCCTGCACGTTGACGGCGGTGATGTAGCCGTTGACCTGCGGGCTGATAAACGTCGTCATGCCGCGCACGTAGGCGTTATCGGTCGAGGCCGCGTGGCGAGTAAAGGGCGGCAACTGCCAGGCGTACATAATCACCAGCAGGCCGACCAGCCCGATGGCGCCAGCGGCGAAAAAGGAAACCACGCGCAGGTTGTTTTTTTCCGGCGACGCGGGGGTGGGGGCGCCTTGTTGGCTCATCACTACTCCAGAATTATGTCAGTCAAAAAGTCGTCAGGTTACGGGCTGCTCTGCATCGCCTGTTTCAGCGCCCGCCGCGCGGCGAGACGCAGGCGGATAAGCCGCCAGAAAATCCACAGCAGCGTCGAGGCGGCAATCGCCGCCGTTAAAAGACAGGTATCGTTATAGGCCAGAATATTCGCCTCGGTGGTGGCGACCGTCTGCAACTGCTGCACCGCCTGGGCGTTCAGCAGCGTCGGGTCGTTAAGCACATTGCCCCAAAGCTGGCTGTACTGCGCGAGCCGCTCGTTCACCAGCGGGCTTAGCGAGGAGAGCTGATCGGCCAGCAGGCTGGAGTGATATTTCTCCCGCCAGGTCTGGAAGGTGCCGAGGAGCGCCGAGCCGATAAGCCCGCCCAGGTTCTGGCTCATGCCGAACAGCACCGAAAAACTCACCAGGTTGCGCGGGTCGGCTATCACGCCACCGATGCCCGCGAGCATCGCGGGGGCCAGGAAAAACGCGCTGCCGAAGCCGAGCAGGAACTGGCTTATCAGCATCTGATCGGCGCGGGTCTGGCTGGTGGCCTGGCTGTCCATCAGCGAGGCGATGATCATCAGCGCCAGCGACACCATAATCGGCCAGACGGTTTTCTGCGGGTTGATGGTGAGCGCGCTGGTGACGATGCCGCACACCACGCCAGCCAGAATCGCCAGCGCCAGATGGGTCATCTGCTCATTTTGGAGCCCGACATATTGCAGCCAGCCGATAGCGCCGGTGTTCTGCTCCGCCAGCACGATGCGAATCAACACCATGATAAGCCCGAGGCGCAGGATGCTGCCGCTGGAGAGCCAGCGGGTATTAAGCAATGGGTTATTGCGGTTATGTTCAAACACAACCGCTGCCAGGATAAGCACCAGCGATGCGCCGAGCGCCCAGCCTATCCACGGTGCCTCAAACCACCAGTCGAGACGCCCCAGCGACAGCGCGCCGCACAACAGCGCCATGCCGGGCGCCATCAGCAAAAACGTAATAAAGTCTTTCTTCTCAAACACTTTACGGCGATCGCCCGGCGGCAGCTTTAGCGCCACCACACAGGCGAGGGAAATCATTGCCAGCCCCAGCTCGAAGAGATAGAGCCCGCGCCACTCGTCCAGCTCCAGCAGCTCGGTGGAGAAGAGGCGGGCGATGGGGATCGCAAGCTGCGAGCCGGTGATGCCGATGGTCAGCGCCTTCAGACGATGCTTCGCGGGCCACGCCTGGATCTGGTAATAGATACCGAGCGAACTTAACGCCGCGCCCACCATACCGTGGGCGGCGCGGACCATCATCGCGGTGTTGAGATCGTTCACGAAGAGGTGAAAAAACGTCACCAGCACATAGAGCACCAGAAACCCTTCGGTAAACGCGCGCAGTCCATATTGCTGGCGAAACTTCACCAGCAGCAGGTTGATGGAGACGTTCGTCATCACATAAACCGCCGGCAGCCAGGCGATTTCGGTTGACCAGGCGGCGAATGTGCCCTGCAAATTTTGCAGATTGGCGGTCACCATCGCGTTACTGAGCGCGCCGGTCAGACACACCAGCAGCCCGACAATGCCATAGGCGATGCGTTTATAAGGCGGGTGGTGCGGCGTCGACGGCGAGCCGAGCAGCATCGGTTTTTCATGTGGCGCCCACTCGCGGGGCGCGTAAGGGTCTTGTTTTACCGTTCGCATGACTGATTTTCGATTTCCTGCAACAAACGCTCCAGCACGCGACGCGTGACCGCCAGTTCATCCGGCGGGATCGTAGAGAGGATAGTCTCCCGGAGTCCATCCGCCTCGACTTTCACCTTTTCATACAGCGCCTGGCCCTCTGCGGTGGCGACTAATAGCCGCTTGCGGCGATCGCCCGGCGGCGTGACCCGCTCAATAAGCTGCTGCGTCACCAGACGGTTCAACAGCGGCACCAGCGTTGCGCTCTCGACGCCCAGTTGCTGAGCCAGTTCGCCCTGGGACAGCGGGGTGTCGTGACGGGCTATCGCGGCGACGGCCACCCAGCTTGCCTGGCTCATGCCAAGATTTTTCAGCCGACGGTCAACCGCCAGCCGCCAGTGGTGGGCGGTCATCCATAAAAGATGAGAAAAAGTGAGGTCACGCGTATCCAAAAGGGAGTCCATATCGTTAGTACTCTAACGAGTTTAGAACCCTCTGTTTTGATAATTCAAGCGAATGTAAATTTATCTTTGAATAATTACGTGAATGAATCGAAGCGCGTTGTCTGAATTCGCGCGACGCGTAATGCCGCTGCGCTATGCTGTTGATGCGATCTGATGCCGCGTAACTGAGAGGAAAACATGCCCGATTATCTGATTGAACCGTGCGATCCGACACACCCGGACGCCATTCCTTTGCTGGCCGCGCTCTCCGAGACGCTGGCGGCGCTCACCGGCAGCTCGGGCCGCCAGTCGTTTGACAACGACGACGTGCGCGTTGAAGGCGCGACGTTTCTGCTGGCGCGTAACGGCGACGGCGCGGCCGTCGGCTGCGTGGCGTGCCGTCCGCTCAGGCCCGGCATCGCCGAGATAAAACGCCTGTTTGCGCTGCCCGATAACCCCGGCGCGGGCAGCCAGTTGCTAAGCGCGGCGGAGGGCTTCGCCCGTGAATTCGGCTATCAGCAGGCCTGGCTCGAAACCCGCCGCACCAATTCACGCGCGGTGGAGTTTTACCTGCGGCGCGGCTACCAGATTATCGACAACTACGGGCGTTACGTGGGCCAGGAAGACGCGGTCTGTTTCGCACGAGATTTGCAGGATGCGGCGCGCCATGCTGAGCGGGCTTAATCATCTGACGCTCGCGGTGCGCGATGTCGCGCGAAGCGTCGCGTTTTATCATACGCTGCTGGGGCTGCGGCGGCATGCCGTCTGGGACGGCGGGGCGTATCTCTCCTGCGGCGACCTGTGGCTCTGCCTGTCGCTTGACGACGGCGCTGGCGCGCCGCCTGCGGATTACACCCATTATGCGTTTACCGTCAGCGAGGCGGATTTCCCCCGCATGGTGGAAACACTCACCCGCGCGGGCGTCCAGACCTGGAAAACCAACCGCAGCGAAGGCGACTCCTGGTATTTTCTCGACCCGGACGGGCATCAGCTGGAGCTGCACGTCGGCAGTCTCGCCACCCGACTGGCCGCCTGCCGCGCGCGGCCTTACCAGGGGATGACGTTTTTTGAGGATTAGCGAAGCGTCACCACATGCCCGGCGCAGGCGAATTAGGAGCACTCCGGTAGGGCGGGTGTACGTCAGTCGGTAGGCTTGAGACTGGCTTTTAATAAGGAGGTAACCATGAACATGATGCCTTTTCCTCTGCTGGCGCAAGGCACACTGCAACGCGTTAACCTCATCGGCGGGTGGCTTGCCCGTAACGATTTCTCGGCTGTACCCGCTAATGACGACGCGCAGCTTATCGTGCTGGCCGGTAACGCGGTGTTGCCAACCATCGATGCCGCCGCGCAGCTCGCTAAAGCGAGCGGATTGCCGCTGCTGATCACGGGTGGGCTGGGCCATTCCACCACCTTCCTGTATGCCGCCGTGGCGCAGCACCCGCGCTATAACCGCCTTCGCACCACCGGGCTTACCGAGGCGGGGATCCTGGCCCGTATTGCCCGCGAGTTTCATGAAGTGCCGGAGGAGCAGCTTATCGTCGAAGAGAAGTCCACCAACTGCGGCGAGAACGCCAGCTTCACCCGTGCGCTGCTGGAGGCGCGCGGCGAACTGCCCGCGCGGGCGGTGCTGATTCAGGATCCGACCATGCAGCGGCGCACCCATGCCACCTTCACGCGCGCCTGGCGCGGCGCGGCCTCATCGCCGCAGTGGCTGAGCTACCCGGCGGTACAGCCCGTGCTGGAAAACGGCGCGCGGGCGGTGCAGTTTCGCGAGCCGTCGGAAGGGCTCTGGCCGGTGGAGCGTTACCTGTCGCTGGTGTTGGGCGAGATCCCGCGCCTGCGCAACGACGCGAACGGCTACGGCCCGGCGGGCCGCGACTTCATTGATGACGTGGTAATCCCGCCTGAGGTGCTGGAGGCCTGGCAGGCGCTTCATGATGAGCCGCAGCTCACCAGCTTTTTACGTCATCGCTCGCTTGCATGATAGCGGCCGGGCGCGGCGGCGTTCTGTCACCGCTCGGGGCCGCCTGCGGGGGGCCGCTGCCTTACCACCGACTCTCGATCCAGTTCATCAGCAGCGCCGGCCAGATCTGCGCGGGCAGGCCCAGCGCGTCGCGAATGCCGAACCCGTGCTGGCCCTGCTCGAACAGATGCATCTCCACCGGTACGCCCTGCGCGCGCAGGGCGTTAAACATCAACAGGCTGTTCTCCACGTTCACTGCCGGGTCGTCCACCGCGTGCAGTAAAAAGGCGGGCGGGGTGGCGCGGTTGACTGCTTTTTCCGGCGAATAGCGACGGATAGCATTTTCATCGGGCTGCGTGCCGATAAGCGCCTGTCGGGAGCCAGGGTGCGCGACGAGGTCTTCCATCGTCATGACCGGGTAGACCAGGCCCATAAACGCCGGACGGGCGCTGTACGCGTCGGCGTCATCAAGCGGCGCGTAGACCGCGTCGTTCCAGCGGGTGCCGAGGCTCGCGGCGGCGTGCCCGCCTGCGGAGAAGCCCAGCACGCCGAGTTTCTCCGGGTCGAGCCGCCAGCGCGCTGCGTGGGCGCGGATAAACCGCATGGCGCGCTGGACATCCGCCAGCGGCGCGTCGGCCCCTTCGGCGTGGCCATCGCCCGGCAGGCGGTAGGTCATCACAAACAGCGTATAGCCACGGTCGTTAAACGCGGGTGCCAGCTCGCTGCCTTCTTTATCCAGCACCACGAGGCGGTAACCGCCGCCGGGCGTCACCAGCAGCCCCACGCCGTTGGGCTCGCGCGGGGCATAGACCTCGATGCGCGGCGCCCGCACGCCGGTGACGGCGCGGTCAAGTTCGCTCTCGCCGGTCCGGTGCTCCTCAAGGGTAAACACCGCCCGGCTGGCTTGCGCGCCCGGCGCTTCGCCCTGCGGCCAGACGGAGAGCGTATGGCTTTGCGCCACCGCCTCGCGCATACGGGTTAACAGAACCTCCTGAGCCTTCATATTCTCTCCTTCACGTTATCGGGGCATGAAAACTAATGAATATTTAATCTTCAGCCGTTATCCTGGTCTTTTCGTTGCGTTTAATCAGGATAGTCTTATGCGCAGTAAATACACCTCGTTGCAAATCACGCTTCACTGGCTGGTGTTTATTCTTGTGGTGATGGCTTACGCGGCCATGGAGTTACGCGGGCTGGTGCCGCGACATATCGGGCGGCTGTTTATCTGGACGCACTTTAGCTGCGGTATCGCGATCCTGGCGCTGATGGTGACGCGCCTGCTGGTGCGGGTGAAATACCCCGCGCCGCCCATCGTGCCGAAACCGCGCGCGATGTATATCGGGCTTTCCCATCTGGTGCATCTCGTCATCTATCTGATGTTTATCGGCCTGCCGCTGCTCGGCATTGTCGCCAAATATTATGGCGGCAGTGAATGGTTCGCTTTTGGCATCAGCATGCCGGTGGCGGCCGAGCCCAATGAAGATCGCGAGATGGAACTGCGCGCCATTCATGCGTTTATCGCCAATCTCAGCTACTTTGTGATTGGGCTACATGCGGCGGCGGCGCTGCTGCACCACTATTTCTGGAAGGACAACACGCTGGTGCGGATGATGCCGGGCAAGCGCGGTTAACACGCGTCGAAGTGTGATCCTGGCGACTTTTTACGCAGAGCGGCGTGGCGTAGCTCACATTTTAAACGGCGCAACGTGGGCGGTCTCGTCACGGCGGCTTATAGATCTATATCTATTATAGAAACACGCTTGCGCAGTGATCCGCCGCGCCAGCCAGGAGAGGCATTATGACGCAGTCAGTTGAACGTGAAGTGACAAGAGCCGCCGTGGACGACCAGGCGCTGCTGGCGCGTAAACTACGCAAGGTCTTGCTGGCGACCGGCGTCGGACATTTTGTCGAATGGTTCGACTTCGGGCTCTATGGCACCCTGGCGGCGATTATCGGCATGCAGTTCTTCCAGACGGGCGACCCGGCGGCCGCGCTGCTCTCTTCGTTCGCGGTGTTCGGCGCGGGGTTTGTGATGCGCCCGCTCGGCGGGCTCTATTTCGGCTCGCTCGGCGATCGCATTGGGCGCAAGCGGGTGCTGGCGACGGTTATCCTGCTCACCTCCGGCGCCACCTTCATTATGGGCCTGCTGCCTACCTACCATCAGATTGGCCTGCTGGCCCCGACGCTGCTGGTGCTCACCCGCCTGGTGCAGGGCTTTGCGGCGGGCGGCGAAACCTCGGGCGCCACGACGTTCCTTGCCGAATACGCGCCGGTGCAAAAGCGCGGCTATTTCACCTGCTGGATCGATAACTTCGGTTTTATGGCGTTTGTCGCGGGCTCTGGGCTTGTGTTTCTGCTCACCGCCGGGCTTGGCGAAACCGCGATGAACGACTGGGGCTGGCGTATTCCGTTTCTGATAGCCGGGCCGCTCGGCTGGGTGGGGCTTTATCTGCGAACCCATCTTGAGGATACCCCGGAATTCCAGGCGGCGGCGAAAGCCGGCACCACGCAGGCCGCGCCGCTGCGCAGCACGCTGACCAGCGCCCGCGGCGCGCTGCTGTTCTGCGTGGGTTTTGTGGTGATTAAGGCGGTCGGTCACTGGATGCTGCAAACCTTTATGCCGGGCTATCTCATCACCCAGATGCACTTTAGTAAGCTTGATGCCTACGCGATCACCACCGTCGGCCTGTTCGGTATTGCGGTGATGGTGCCGTTTATGGGCTGGCTCTCCGATCGCTACGGCCGTCGCCCGCTGATGCTGGCGGGCTGCGGCGGGTTTATTCTCTTTACCTATCCGGCGCTGATGGTGATGGCGCATGGCGACATTCTCTCCGCCGTGCTGGCGATGCTGCTGCTGGGCGCGTTTATCGCCGCCTTCGATGGCGCGTGCAGCGCGGCGATGGCCGAACTGTTTCCGACCAGCGTGCGCTATGGCGGGTTGTCTGTCGCTTATAATCTTTCGGTCGCCTTTTTCGGCGGTATCACGCCGTGGTTTTCAGCGTTTCTTATCGCCTCGACCGGTAACCTTTTCTCGCCCGCGTTTTATGTGATGGGCGCGGCGCTGGTGACTTTTATTACCGTGATGCGCGCCAAAGAGACCGCCGGATTGCCGCTGCGGCGTTAAGCGGCCCGCGGTTTATTCGCGAAAATAGGGGATATCCACCGGCCAGGCGTTGCGGATGCTCTGGAGCTGACAGCGAACGAACCGCGCCTCGCGGGCGTACCAGAAGCCAAACGCGTGGGTCATCTGGTCGTAAATCATGCGGTCCAGATTGGCGAAAGGGAAAATCACGACATTGCCTCGTCGGATCTGACCGCCGCCGGTTTCAAACTCCTCGTTGCCCCAGGCCTCCTGCGTATGCTCATAGCGATGCAGGATAACCTCAATGCTGCCTCTGCCGGGGCAGCGCAGCATCAACACACTGTTGTCGAAAGCGAAGGCCTGCGCGAGGTGCGGGGTGAGGGCAAGTACTACCACTAGCAAAAACGTTTTCATAACCATCCTGTTTTTTACAGAGTGGCCGTTATGACACGCTGTAAAAATGACGGCATTGAGATATATCATGCTGCTAGTTTGGTTGAAGGTTATATATACGGCTGGTGAATATTTTTAAGTCAAGTTTATCTGCTTTTTGGGCCGGTCGTATTAAGGCCCAATGACCAGGGTGTGCGTTTTTTGTTCAGGAACCGTGACGTGAGCCATTTACCTTTATCGGGCGGAGAAGAGTATGCAAAGCGATAAAGCCGCCTTATCGACGGCTTTATGGATAATTTAAAAGGACGCTTATTTGAACCGTGCAAACGTTAAGCGTGAAAAGAAACAGATTACGAGGCTGTTCAGGAAAAGTGCAGAAATTAATAATATCGTTATATGAATATTATCCCATGCAACCGCATCTGTTTCGACATGTGCGCCATAGATAATGCTATAGAGTGCATCCTCAGGGATTATGATGAAAAGCAAGGTAAGAATAATGGCATACGTGGCTGTGTAAAAATACCAAATGAGTATGTTTTTCAGGATGTTCATTAATATACCTGTATTGTGCCATAGGCCATTAGGGAGGAACCCACCATGACAGGCGGTGAAGCCAGTAATGCACTTCGCAATATAGTAAAGTGTCTTTTTGAAGGCAGGGTGATGCATCCTTTACTGATTCCAGCATAACCCGCAGGATGAAGTCTGAAAGCGCCACGCTGAACATGCTCGATGAAGGTATGGTCATCAATCTTGTCGTCTTCGCGGTAGAGCGCGAACCAGACATTGCGGTCTGAGCCGCTTATCTGGCTTGAAACATAATCTTTAATGACGGAGCCATAACCTTTAGGGCGATCCACAATATAATATTTGCCGGGGGGAAGAGGACCTTCGTTTGGCGTGGTAACAAAATCCGGGTTGTTTCGTTTATTGCCCTCAACGCCTGAATAGGCCGGAAAAAAGCCAACGCCAGGGCAGCTCAGATTTGAGAGTGACTGGCTATTCAAATGGAATTTACAACGCAGCATGACGCATTCCTTTCTATTAATGTAAAGTTTCTAAGATTCCATACGCAGTAAAATAAACATCTTAATTTAAAATTAATTAACAAAAGGAGTTATTTTATCCATCAATATATTCATTGGGTTTAAGGGTTTATTGATGATCATAAATATTATTGCTGTTGATAATTTGCAGTGAATGCCTGGTAATTCTGTTCGTATGCCGAAACGACAAAAGAAAGCATCGTGGTAACCGTTGTATAAAATACGCTTTACACATCAAACAGCATTCATATACCATACCCCCCTATAGTATCAAAGAAGGCTAACACCATGCCGCATTCTCCTGAAGACAAAAAACGCATTCTGACCCGCGTGCGCCGCATTCGTGGCCAGGCGGAGGCGCTGGAGCGCGCGCTTGAGGCGGGCGATCCGTGCATCGCCATTCTGCAGCAAATCGCCGCGGTACGCGGCGCCGCCAACGGCCTGATGGGCGAGATGGTGGAAATTCACTTAAAAGATGAGCTGGTCAGCGGCGACACCACGCCTGAGCAGCGCGCGCAGCGGATGGCGGAAATCGGCCAGCTTCTGCGCGCTTATCTAAAATAACTATGACGACTCACTACAACGGAAGGACATTATGAAATCACGTGCAGCAGTCGCATTTGGTCCCGGCAAGCCGCTGGAGATCGTAGAAATTGACGTCGCGCCGCCGAAAAAGGGCGAAGTGCTGGTCAAAATCACCCATACCGGCGTCTGCCATACCGATGCGTTCACGCTCTCCGGCGAAGATCCTGAAGGCGTGTTCCCGGCGGTGCTCGGCCATGAAGGCGGCGGCGTGGTCGTGGAAGTGGGCGAGGGCGTTACCAGCCTGAAGCCAGGCGACCATGTGATCCCGCTTTATACCGCCGAATGCGGTGAATGTAAGTTCTGTAAATCCGGTAAAACCAACCTCTGTCAGGCGGTACGCGCCACCCAGGGCAAAGGCCTGATGCCGGACGGCACCACCCGTTTCTCCTATAACGGCGAGCCGGTTTATCACTACATGGGCACCAGCACGTTCTCCGAGTACACCGTGGTTGCCGAAATTTCGCTGGCGAAAGTCAACCCGCAGGCGCCGCTGGATAAAGTCTGTCTGCTCGGCTGCGGCGTCACCACCGGCATTGGCGCGGTGCATAACACCGCGAAAGTGAAAGAGGGTGACACCGTTGCGGTATTCGGTCTCGGCGGCATCGGGCTTGCGGTTATTCAGGGCGCGGTCCAGGCGAAAGCCGGACGTATTCTCGCGGTCGATACCAACCCGGAGAAATTCAAGCTCGCGGGCGAAATGGGCGCGACGGATTTCGTTAACCCGAACGACTACGATAAGCCGATTCAGGACGTGATCGTTGAGATGACCGACGGCGGCGTTGATTTCAGCTTCGAGTGTATCGGCAACGTCAACGTGATGCGCGCGGCGCTGGAATGCTGCCATAAAGGCTGGGGTGAAAGCGTTATCATCGGCGTCGCTGGCGCAGGCCAGGAGATTAAAACCCGCCCGTTCCAGCTGGTCACAGGCCGCGTCTGGCGCGGGTCGGCGTTCGGTGGCGTGAAAGGGCGCACCCAGTTGCCTGGCATGGTGGAAGATGCGATGGTGGGCAAGATTGACCTTGATCCTTTCATCACGCACCGTCTCCCGCTTGAGCAGATCAACGAGGCGTTTGACCTGATGCATGAAGGGAAATCGATTCGTACTGTTATTCACTTCGGCGATAAATAAGCTTATTTACCAGCGGCTTAACGGTCGCTGGTTTTTCCTCTTCCCCCGACTTTAGTCCCTCTTTTCGAATCTGTGAGCCAGGTATCGCTTTTAAGGGTAAGCGTTTACGCAAATCTGCCGATGTCCTAAAGGCAAGACTATTTTTGCATCTTACCCAAAGGGAAATCGTGGCCATGAATAAAACAACAACCCGTGATTCCGGGGCGCTAAGCTTCTGGCATCACATTCGGCTTGTCCCGCTGTTCTCCGTTATTCTGGGAGGGATTCTGGTGTTGTTCGCTCTTTGCGGCGGGCTGGCAGGATACTTCCTTATGCAGGGCGACAGCGCGCTTAATAACGTAACGCAGGAAATTCAAATTCGCAGTGGGCTTGCGGATAGCGCCAACCAGCTTCGCACGGCGCGTATTAATATGATCCATGCGGGCGCCGCCAGCCGCGTCGCCGAGATGGAGGATATGAAGCGCAACATCGCGGATGCCGAAAAAGCGATTGCGCAGGCCAACGTGGGCTTTAAACAATATGTGGATCGCGAGTCGCACGCGGAGTCTGAAGCGGCGCTCGACAGCGAGCTGAAAGCCCGTTACGACGCTTACGTGGCAGGCCTTGCGCCGATGCTGAAATATGCCAAAAACGGCATGTTCGAAGCGATTATCGAGCATGAAAACGAAACGGCCCGCAAGCTTGACGATGACTACAACAAAGTGCTCGCAAAAGCGCTGGCAAGCCGCACCGATCGCGTGGAACAGCTGCGCAGCGACGCCAGCAGCCGCACCCATTTCAGCCTGATGGTGATGGTCGCCGCGTTCGCGGTGGCGCTGGTCATGACGCTGTTGACCTTCGTGGTGCTGCGCCGCGTGGTGATTGTCCCGCTGCAACATGCCGCGACGCGCATTGAAACCATCGCCAGTGGCGATCTCACCCTGCCGGAAGAGGCGACCGGACGCAGTGAAATAGGCCGTCTTAGCCAGCATCTGCAAATGATGCAGCGCTCGCTGGTCACCACCGTCAGCGCCGTGCGTGAAGGCGCGCAGGCCATTTATCAGGGCACCAGTGAAATCTCCGCAGGCAACACCGATCTCTCTTCGCGCACCGAGCAGCAGGCCGCCGCGCTGGAGCAGACCGCCGCCAGCATGGAGCAGCTGACTGCCACCGTGAAACAGAACGCTGACAACGCCCACCACGCCAGCAAACTGGCGCAGGACGCCTCCGGCAAAGCCACCACCGGCGGGCAGATTGTCTCCGGCGTAGTGACGACGATGGGCAACATCTCCAGCAGCTCGAAGAAAATTTCTGAAATCACCGCTGTCATTAACAGCATCGCTTTCCAGACCAATATCCTGGCGCTGAACGCCGCGGTAGAAGCCGCGCGCGCCGGTGAACAGGGCCGCGGCTTCGCGGTGGTCGCCAGCGAAGTGCGCACGCTCGCGAGCCGCAGCGCCCAGGCGGCGAAAGAGATTGAAGGGCTTATCAGCGAGTCGGTGGCGCTTATCGATCGCGGCTCCAGCGAAGTGGTGAACGCCGGCGACACGATGAAAGGCATCGTCGAGGCGGTGAAACGCCTGACCGACATCATGCTGGAGATCGCCGCCGCGTCTGACGAACAGCGTCAGGGCATCGAGCAGGTGGCGCAGGCCATCGCCGAAATGGACAACGTGACGCAGCAGAACGCCTCGCTGGTGGAAGAGGCGTCATCCGCGGCGGTATCGCTCGAAGAGCAGGCCGGACGCCTGACCCAGGCCGTTGGCACCTTCCGCTTAAGCGGCGCGGCGCCGGCCCGTAAAAATGAACCGCAATCCCCGGCGGCGCAGCCGCTGGCGCCGGTCGTTCCGCGCGCGGCGCTCGCCAAAAGCGAACACTGGGAAACCTTCTGATCCATCAAGGGCAGCGCAGCCTGCCCGTAGCTCTACTCTTAGCCTGACCTTTGGCCGCTCCCGTGAGCGGCTTTTTTTTGCGCCGCGTTTTAGGATTATGCTGTATCACTTTTCGCGTTTGCCGCCTGGCTTATTTTTCCATTCCTTGTCCATGCTTAAAGGGCTTTACTTTTGACAACCCTAATGGAGGCAAGAGATGCAGATCAAAACCGCTCAGGATCTTTTTGTACATTTACTTTCAGACACCTATAGCGCAGAGAAACAGCTGACCCGCGCTCTGCCGAAGCTGGCGCGCGCCTCTTCTGATGAAAAGCTGGCCGCGGCATTCCGCGCGCACCTTGAGGAAACCCGAGGCCAGATTGAGCGTATCGATCAGGTGGTTGAAAGCGTGCCTGAGCTTAAACTGCGCCGCATCAAATGCGTGGCGATGGAAGGGCTGATTGAAGAAGGCCAGGAAGTGATTGACGAGATTGAGCAGGGCCCGGTACGTGACGCAGGCCTTATCGCCGCCGCGCAGAAGGTGGAGCACTATGAAATCGCCGCTTACGGCACGCTCTGCACCCTGGCGGAACAGTTAGGTTATAAAGATGCGAAAAAACTGCTGGCAGCGACCCTTGAGGAGGAGAAATCCACCGACGGCAAACTGACCACCATCGCCGAAACCGCGATTAACGCGAAAGCATCTAAAGCGGCATAATCCCGCTTACCCGCGCTTTACCCTCTAAAGCGCGATGCGCCCAAATCCCGGCTTGCCGGGGTTTTTTTACGTCTGCGTAAAAAGAAAAGGGCGCCGCAGCGCCCTGATAATACCGCCCGCCTTTACGCCGTCTCGTCGCCCAGGAACGGGTAATCGGTATAGCCGGTCGCGCCTTCGGCGTAGATGGTCGCGTCGTTAAGCGGGTTGTACGGCCCGTTCTGGCGAAAACGCGCCACTAAATCCGGGTTGGCGATATAGAGCTTGCCGAACGCCGCCGCATCCGCTTCGCCGCTGGCAATCACCGCCTCGGCGCTCTCTTTGGTCAGCCCCTCGTTGGCTATCCACGCGCCGCTGAATTTATGGCGAATTTGCGGGCCGACGCGGTTCGGCGTGTCCAGCGCCTCACGCGAGAAGACAAACGCCAGGCTGCGCGCGTTTAACTGCTCCAGCACATAGCCGAACATCGCCACCGGGTCGGAATCGTGCATCGAGTAAGAGTTGGACATTAAATTCAGATGCACCCCGACGCGGTCGGCGGGCCATTCTGCCAGCAGCGCGTCGACGGTCTCCAGCAGGAAGCGCGCGCGGTTTTCAATGCTGCCGCCGTACTCATCGGTGCGCTGGTTAGAGCCGTCATGCAGGAACTGATCGAACAGGTAGCCGTTCGCCGCGTGGATCTCCACCGCGTCAAAGCCCGCGCGCTTGGCGTTAATGGCGGCCCGGCGGAAATCTTCGACGATGCCTGGGATCTCATGGGTTTCCAGCGCGCGCGGGGTGCCGTAAGGGCGTTTCGGGCGCACAGTAGTGACGTGGCCTTCCGGCGCGATGGCGCTGGGCGCGACCGGCTTTTCACCGTTAAGAAACACCGGGTCGGAGACGCGGCCTACGTGCCAGAGCTGCAACACCATTCTCCCGCCCGCCTGATGCACGGCGTCGACAATTTCCCGCCACGCGCTGACCTGCTGTTCCGACCAGATCCCCGGCGTGTTCGGGTAACCGACGCCCTGCGGCGTGACCGAGGTCGCCTCGGTGAAGATAAGCCCTGCGCTCGCGCGCTGGGTGTAGTACGTCTTGACGATTTCGCCCGGCGTGCGATCGTTAACCGCGCGCATGCGCGTCAGCGGCGCCATCACGACGCGATTTTTTAACTCCAGCGCGCCAATGTTTACCGGTTCTAACAGCGTTGACATAACAGAACTCCCGTCAGGATAAAGGCGTATCTGTCATTTAAACGATATCGCGCGCCCGATGGCAACCCTTCGGGCTTATTACTTTTCACGCTAAGTAAGTCCGCGAGGCGCTGGCGGTCAGTTGAGCATGGACTTGCGAATCGACGACAGCAGCGTCCGCGCGCCCTGGGAGAGCGGGGCATCAACGCGCGTCAGAATGCCAATCGGCTCGCCGGGGCCGGGAATAACAATCGGCAGCGCCGTGAGTGTGCCCTGACGTAAATCCTCTTTCACCGCGCCGGACGGCACAAACCAGACGTAGTTGTAATCCACGGTCAGCTGGCGCGACAGCGACGCCGAGAGCGTCTCAATGCAGGTGGCAGGCAGCTCGCAGCCCTGGCTTGCCAGCAGCGTTTCGGCGTTGTCGCGCGGCACCGTGCCTTTGGGCGAGACCACCACGGGCCACTCCATCACGCGGCTTAACGTCACCGTATCCTGCAACAGCGGATGGCCGGGGCGCACCACCAGCTTCAGGGATTCCATAAACAGCAGTTCGTAATTAAGCCCGGTCATCAGTTCAGGGTCGGACATTCTGCCCACGCCGAGATCCAGCTCGCCCGATTTCAGGCCTGCCAGCAGCATTGTGTTGTTCATGATGGCCACCTGCAGCGTGATATCGCTCTGCTGCTTGTGGAACGGGCCTATCACTGCCGGCAGCACGCCGAGCGCGGCGGTCGGCAGCGCGCCGATGCGCACCACGTCGCAGCCTTCCTCCGGCTTGCGGTTCAGCGCCTGGCCCGCGTGATTGAGCGCGTCGAGCACCTTCACCGCATGGGTGAGAAACTGCTCGCCGAGGAGGGTGAGCTGCGCGCCGAGACGTCCGCGCTCAAAAAGCCGCGCGCCGGTCAGCTGCTCCAGCTCGTTTAGCGTTTTGGATAGCGCAGGCTGACTGAGGTTAAGGGTTTCCGCCGCGCGCCCAAGGGTTCCCTGCTGGGCGACGGCCACGAAAGTATGCAGATGGCGCAAGCGAATGCGCTGGGAGAACAGACCATTTTTTTCCATATCTGATGTTAAAAACAGAGCGGCAGCGGTGACAAGATAACTTGTTTAATTTTGATAACTTGCTAGCAAAATAATATTAACAAAACCGATAAATTTTCAACATCATCATCCGGCGCGCAGAAGAGATATCCATAATGCGTTCGCGCCCGGCGCGTCGGGTGTGACCGGATGTAAGCCAGACGGCGCAAGCCGGCGGCAGGCGTTGTGCCGTTGCCTGTTGTTTTACCGCGCTTTTTGCCTTGCGTGCTGCGCCCGACCCCTTGTTACGTTTTGGATCACAAATTGTAAATTCTTCACCGCTGAAACTGCCGCCGTTCTCTACAATCTCAGCAATATTCACTGGAGGCACGACACCATGGCGAACAGCATCACGGCAGATGAGATTCGGGAACATTTTTCGCAGGCCATGTCGGCCATGTACCAGGACGAGGTGCCGCAATACGGTACGCTGCTGGAACTGGTGGCCGACGTTAACCTGGCGGTACTGGAAAGCCACCCGCAGCTGCATGAACAGCTCGCCAATGCCGATGAACTGGCGCGGCTTAACGTCGAGCGCCACGGGGCCATTCGCGTCGGCACTGCTGAAGAGCTGGCGACGCTGCGACGTATTTTCGCCATTATGGGGATGCAGCCGGTCGGCTATTACGATCTCTCGCAGGCGGGCGTGCCGGTCCACTCCACGGCGTTTCGCCCGGTGGATGACGTGGCGCTGGCGCGTAATCCGTTTCGCATTTTCACCTCGCTGCTGCGCCTTGAGCTTATCGAAGACGAAAAGCTACGCAAGCGCGCGGCGGCGGTGCTTTCGCGTCGCGATATCTTTACCCATCGCTGCTATGAACTGCTGAATATCTACGACGAGCAGGGCGGGTTTGATGCCGCGCAGGCGGAGGAGTTTGTGCGCGAGGCGCTGGAGACGTTCCGCTGGCACAGCCATGCGACGGTGGACGCCGCCACCTATCAGGCGCTGCATGACGAGCACCGGCTGATTGCCGATGTGGTGTGTTTTCGCGGCTGTCACATCAACCACCTGACGCCGCGCACGCTGGATATCGACCGCGTGCAGGCGCTGATGCCGGAATATGGCATTGAACCGAAGGCCGTTATCGAAGGGCCGCCGCGCCGCGAATTTCCCATTCTGCTGCGCCAGACCAGCTTTAAAGCGCTTGAAGAGCCGATCCGCTTTGGCGGCGACAGCCCCGGCACGCATACCGCGCGCTTCGGCGAAATTGAACAGCGCGGCATGGCGCTGACGCCCAAAGGCCGCGCGCTCTATGATGAACTGCTGGCGGTGGCCGGGAGCGGCAAAGATAACCTGACGCACCAGCTGAAATTGCAGGAGGCGTTCAGCCGCTTTCCGGACAGCGACACGCTGCTGCGCCGTCAGGGGCTGGCCTATTTTCGCTACCGCCTGACGCCGGTCGGCGAAAAACACCGTCACGCCATTCGTCCTGGCGACGATCCGCAGCCGCTGATTGAGCGCGGCTGGCTGGTGGCGCAGCCCATTATCTATGAGGATTTTCTGCCGGTCAGCGCGGCGGGAATTTTTCAGTCCAATCTTGGCGAAGATGCGCGAGCGCGCCGCCACGGCAACGCCAGCCGCGACACCTTCGAAGCGGCGCTCGGCAGCCCGGTGCTCGACGAGTTCATGCTCTATCAGGAGGCGGAAGATCGCAGCAAACGACGTTGCGGTCTGCTCTGAACCGGCTACGCTCCAGGGATTGCCGTTAAAAAAAGGAAGCCGTAATGCGCAACCCGGAACTGCCGATCGTCACGACCACGCACGGCGACGTGCGCGGCGTGACAGAACAGGATATTACCGTCTGGCGAGGCATTCCGTATGCTGCGCCGCCGGTGGGCGAACGCCGCTGGCGCGCGCCGCAGCCGCCTGAACCCTGGCGCAAGACGCGCGACGCCACCGCTTTTTCCGCCGCCAGCTGGCAGAACGCGCAGTTTTGCCGCGAGCTGGCGGGCGGCGATCCGGGCGGGTTCAGCGAAGATTGCCTTTATCTCAACGTCTGGTCGCCGGTCGCGCGCGATAAACCGCTGCCGGTAATGGTCTGGCTGCACGGCGGCGGGTTTACGCTCGGCGCGGGCAGCCTGCCGCCTTACGACGGCCAGGCGCTGGCGCGTCGCGGCGTGGTGCTGGTGACGCTTAACTACCGCCTCGGCCATCTCGGCTTTTTCGCCCATCCGGCGCTGGAGGGCGAAGATGAGGCCGGGCCGGTGCATAACTTCGCGCTGCTCGATCAAATCGCCGCGCTGCGCTGGGTGCAGGATAACATCGCAGGCTTCGGGGGCGATCGTGACAACGTCACGCTGTTTGGCGAATCCGCTGGCGCGCGTAGCGTGCTGTCGCTGATGGCCTCGCCACTGGCGAAGGGGCTGTTTCATAAAGCGATTATCCAGAGCGGCTACACGCTGCCCGATATCCCGCGTCGTAAGGCGCTGGCGAGCGGCGCGGCGCTGACCCGGCATCTCGGCCTTGAAAACCCCGACGCGGCGCAGCTGCGCGCGCTGCCCGCAGACACCTTCTGGCAACTCACCGCCCCGCATGTCATCGGCCCCGCGCCGGTGGCGGGCGACATCGTATTGCCTGAGCCGATGCTGGAGACGTTTTTCGCCGCGCGCCAGCATCCGATGCCGGTGATGGTGGGCAGCAACAGCGATGAAGCCAGCGTGCTCGCCTATTTCGGCGTTAATCTGGAAGCGCAGATCCGCAAGCTGCGTCGCGAGCGGCGCTTCGGGCTCGGGCTTATCCGGCTGCTGTACCCGGCCGTGCGCGGCGACCGCGAGCTGGGGCGTCAGGTCTGCCGCGATATGGCGTTTACCACGCTCGGATTTGTGGTGATGCAGGCGCAGAGCCGACGCGGCGTGCCGTGCTGGCGCTACTGGTTTGACTATGTGGCCGAGGCCGAACGGGACACCTACGCCCACGGCACGTGGCATGGCAACGAAGTGCCTTACGTGTTCGATAACCTGGCGCTTGCCGACCCGGTGAAAGCCTACGCCACGGCGGCGGATCGCGCCTTCGCAGGCCAGGTGGCGGATTACTGGGTGCGCTTCGCCACCGACGCCACCGCGCAGAGTCAGGCGCTCGACGGCCCGGTGCGCTGGCTCGCCTGCGTGCGCGGGCGCGATCGTCTGCTGCGTATCGGCATGAATAAAAAGGCGGGGTGGCGGCTGGAGAACCGCTTTATGCGCGCGCGGCTGGCGCTGTTTAAACGCGTGATGCGCTATCACGTCACGCTGGATTAGCCCCTTAAAAAACAAAACCCCGCGCGGCGGGGTAATGGGCGGCGTTTCCCGAAAGAGAACCCGGCAAAGCCGGGCCACCGTGAGCTATCATCATTAAAATTATGGTGTTGGCCGGCGTGTTTGTATCGTGCGTTTGTCGGCCCCTCCCACAGGGAGGAATATAGGCATATACAGGGGTCTGAACGGCGCGATGCCGCCAGTCTCTGCGTGCGAGAAACTATCCTGTCCCGGTGCGGCTGGCAATATCGTCAGCCATAGTTTTTTGTGATGGCTCTCGCTAATCTTTGCGAAACCCGCCGCGGCGCGCCTTGTGATGGCCGCGCACGAAGTAAGCTGTTGATTCCGGGCGGCCCCACGCCGCTGCCGTTGACATAAATTTACCCATCTTTATGCATCTATTTATCTGAAATATCAGAGATTATTTAATTTTCCCGCCGCCTGTTGGCTTCACTCTGAATTTTGTCTAGAGTGGGCGGTCATATTGCTTGTAACATTTGCCGCCGCCAGGCTTTGGCCTTGCGAAATACTTTGACAAAAAAGGACGGTTTCTCAGGCATGAACCGCAGACGTTTTATCAAGGCCTCGTTGGCCCTCGCCGCGGCATGCGGCACTCCAGGTCTCGCCACGCTTTTCTCCCGTAACGCCTGGGCGCAGGAGTCCGGTATCGCGGACGGCCAGACACGCGCCTTCGATTTCAGCGTGTTACAGTCAATGGCCGCCGATCTCGCGGACAAACCCTGGGGCGGGGCGCCGCGCCCGCTGCCCAATACGCTCGCGACGCTCACCCCGCAGGCCTATAACAGCATTCAGTATGATGCCGGGCATTCGCTGTGGAACAACCTTGAGGGTCGCCAGCTCGACGTGCAGTTTTTCCACGTCGGCATGGGTTTTCGCCGCCGCGTGCGGATGTTCTCGCTCGATTCCGCCACCCGTCAGGCGCGCGAAGTGCATTTCCGCCCCGAACTCTTTAACTACCACGATGCGGGCGTCGATACGCGCCAGCTGGAAGGGCAGACCGACCTCGGCTTCGCCGGGTTCCGCGCGTTTAAAGCACCGGAGCTGGCGCGCCGCGATATCGTTTCGTTCCTCGGCGCGAGCTATTTCCGCGCGGTAGACAGCACTTATCAGTACGGCCTTTCCGCGCGCGGACTGGCGGTGGATACCTTCACCGATACGCCGGAAGAGTTCCCGGATTTCACCGCCTTCTGGTTTGAAACTCCGAAAGCGCAGGACACCACATTTGTCGCTTACGCGCTGCTCGACAGCCCGAGCGTAACCGGCGCCTATAAATTCATCATCCATTGCGAGGCGAGCCAGGTCATCATGGAAGTGGAAAACTTCCTGTTCGCGCGCAAAGACATTAAACAGCTCGGCATCGCGCCGATGACCAGTATGTTCAGCTGCGGCAATAACGAACGCCGCATGTGCGACACCATTCATCCGCAGATCCACGACTCCGACCGCCTCGCCATGTGGCGTGGCAACGGCGAGTGGGTATGCCGCCCGCTCAATAACCCGCAGCGCCTGCAGTTCAACGCGTTTATGGATGAAAACCCGAAAGGCTTCGGGCTGTTACAGACCGACCATAAATTCGAAAGCTATCAGGATGTCATGGGCTGGTATAACAAGCGTCCGAGCCTGTGGGTCGAGCCGCGTAACCGCTGGGGCAAAGGCACCGTCGCGCTGATGGAGATCCCGACCACCGGCGAAACGCTCGATAACATCGTCTGCTTCTGGCAGCCGGAAAAACCGATCCGCGCCGGGGATAAGCTGAACTTCCAGTATCGTCTCTACTGGAGCGGCGATGCGCCGGTACGCACGCCGCTGGCGCGCGTTTATGCCACCCGCACCGGGATGGGCAGCTTCCCGGAAGGCTGGGCGCCGGGCGAAAACTTCCCGACGCAGTGGTCGCGCCGTGTCGCCGTGGATTTCGTCGGCGGCGATCTGAAGGGCGCCGCGCCGCGCGGTATCGAGCCGGTCATTACGCTCTCCAGCGGCGAGGCGAAACAGGTCGAAATTCTGTATGTCGAACCGTTCGACGGCTACCGCATTCAGTTCGACTGGTATCCGACATCCGATTCCGTCGACCCGGTGGAGATGCGCATGTTCCTGCGCTGTCAGGGTGAGGCCATCAGCGAAACCTGGCTGTGGCAATACTTCCCGCCCGCGCCGGACAAACGCAAATATGTCGATGACCGACAGATGCGTTAAGCCCGCCCGACAAGCCCCGTTTCGACGGGGCTTTTTTATGGGCGTCAGGCACAGAAGGCGACAGGCACGCCGCTTGTTCAGCACAACCCCGCCGATTCCGGCAGTGTTTTTGCGGTCTCCGCTGTGGTAACTGTAGGGTCTTCACGACCAAAAGGAGTCTCACTTGCAAAACGCCACCGCCGACACCTGGCAGGACGACATTCTTATCGTCAATGACCGCCTTACGCTGCATTCCGTTCATGAACGCTTCGCCGAGCCGCTGTTCGCGCTGGTGCAGCGCAACAAAGCGTGGTTACAGAAGGCGATGGACTGGCCGCAGTTTGTTAATAAAATCGACGACACGCGCCAGACCATTCAGGGCAATTATCTGTTGCACCATCGCGGCTACGCGAAAATGTTTATGATTTTGCGCGACGGCGAACTGGTGGGCGTGGTGTCGTTTAACCAGATTGAACCGACCAACAAAGCGGGCTACATCGGCTACTGGCTTGACGAGCAGCATCAGGGGCAGGGAATTATCTGCGGCGCGCTGCAAACGATGATGGCGCACTATGCGCAGACCGGCGAGGTCCGGCGTTTTGTCATTAAGTGCATCGTCACCAACGAGGCGAGCAACCGCGTGGCGCAGCGCAACGGTTTCACGCTGGAAGGCCGCTTAAAAGAGGCCGAATACCTCAATGGCGCGTTCCACGATCAGCATATCTACGGGCGCATCATCGAGGCCGGCACGCGCTCTTAGGCAAGGCCCGGCAGGGGCGGGCGCAGGATCTGCTCGTCCCCGGTCAGCGTCTTAAAACCATTCAGGCGAATGATATCTCCCGGCGGCGCGACGATCGTCACATCGTCCAGGATAGTGACCCTGTCTTCAATCATCACCTCGCCGCTGATGCGCGCGCGCCCGGCAATCGTCACGTGATTGTCGAGCCGCACCGGACCGCCGGTTATTCGCGCATTCTCGTCGACACGCACGTGATGTCCCAGCAGGCACTCGCCTTCGATAACGGCGTTGCCCGCCACCTGCGAGCTGTAGCGCACCGTGGGCGAGGCATTCTCCGCAAGGCCCGCCACCAGCCGGGCGTTGCCGTAAATTTTTGCGCAGTCGCACACCCAGACGTCGTTCTCATCGTTGCCTTCGAGGATAGCGTTTTCAAACACCTCGGCGCGATGCTCGATAAACGCGTGCGTCACCAGCGCGTGGCCGTAGATCTGCGCCTGATGCACGACCCGTGAGGCGCTGACCGTGGCGTGACCGTAAATACGCAACGCGCTGTCGCCGTCCGCGGTTAACCCCTTCGCGCCCACGATGAGGCTGTTGTGCAGCACCCGCGACTCGCCGAAGAGATGGCAGTCGCCGCGCACGACCGAGCATTGCACCATCGCGCGGCCGCTGATGTGCGCGCCGTCGCTTATCTGCGCGCCGTCAATCCAGGCGTCGTCGCCAATCACCGCGTCATGATGGATAACACAGGGCTGACTTATGCGCGCGTTGCCGCGGATTTTCGCCCCGGCGAACACGACGCTGTTGTGATCGTAAACCCAGCATTCGCCCTGCTGGCTGAGATTTTCCGTCGACTCCACCCAGCCGCCAGGGGCTCCGGCGCGCACATCGGCGAAATCGCGCAGCGCAATAAGCTGGCGCAGCGTTACGCTGCAGGGTTCGCCGTTGCGCGTATAGCGATACACCCGCGTGGCCTCGCTCAGCTGGTATTTATTCATTATGGCTTCCTGTCAGGGGCGATAAACTAACCGTAGCAAAGTTTAGCGCGCCGGGAAGGCGATAGCGTTCAGCGCGGAAGTTTTATAAAATGCATTCAGAATATATCTTTGCCGCCTCGCCGACAGGCCGTTCCGGCCATCGGCAGCAGACGGTCTCTCTGAGGAATTCCCATGAACGTTCGCGATGAAAATTACTTCACTGAAAAATATGGACTGACGGCCACGCACTCCGACGTGCTGAACGCCGTACGTTACGTACAGCCGGGCCGCGTGCTGGATCTCGGCTGCGGCAACGGACGCAACAGCCTTTATCTCGCCGCGCGTGGGTTTGAGGTCACCGCATGGGATAAAAACCCGGCCAGCATCGCTAATCTTGAGCGCATTGTGGCGGCGGAAGGGCTAAGTAACCTGCACGCGGGCGTGAAAGATTTAAATACGCTGCGTTTTGGCGGCGAATATGACCTTATTCTCTCCACCGTGGTGATGATGTTTCTTGAGCGGGACACCATTCCTGCGCTTATCGATAATATGCAGCGCTGCACCGCGCCGGGCGGCTATAACCTGATTGTGGCGGCGATGGATACCGACGACTATCCGTGTACCGTCGGTTTCCCGTTTGCGTTTCGCGAAGGGGAACTGCGTCGTTATTATGAAGGCTGGGAGCTGATTAAATATAACGAAGATGTCGGGCAACTGCATAAAACCGACGCCAGCGGCAATCGTATCAGCCTGCGTTTTGCGACCATGCTTGCGAAAAAACGTTAAGTTCTGCGGCGCAGCCGGAGCCCTTCGTCTCTGGCTGCCACTCATTTTTATAAACGGCGTATATTAATTTTATAATTGGCATCACATTTATTTATTGTTCTTATCCTATTTTACGTCTGCGATCGCTTTTTCTTCTCGCGTCTCGTTTTTTCACGATCTCTTTGCGCCCGTTTGCTATAAATTCAGTGCTCACCCACTCACAGGGATTTTCTTATGCACAGCACATCGTTATTTAAAGCTTCCGGACTGGCGGCGCTTTTGCTGCTGGCGGGTTGTTCATCGAGCGTCACCAAACCCGAACAATATTCCGGTTTCCTGAAAGACTATTCCGGCCTTGAAAAGGTCACCTCGGCTACCGGCAAACCGGCTATGCGCTGGGTCGCGCCGGGGTTTAATCTCAATAACTATGACTCCATCGTCTATAATCCCGTCGTGTATTACCCGACGCCGAAACCGACCGCGCAGATTTCACAAAAGGTACTGGACGGCCTGCTCAATTACACCAATACGCAGCTTAAAAACGCAGCCGCCAGCCGCAAGCCGCTGGTGGCGACGCCGGGGCCGCGCAGCGTGATTTTCCGCGGTGCCATCACGGCGGTGGACAGCAGCAAAGAAGGCCTGCAATTCTATGAAGTGCTGCCGGTCGCGCTGGTGGTCGCGGGCACTGAGGTCGCCACAGGCCATCGCACGATGGACACCAGCCTGTTTTTTGAAGGCGAGCTGATTGACGCGGCGACGCAAAAAACGGTCGTGAAAGTGGTGCGTAAAGGCGAGGGGAAAGATCTGAAGAACGAGAATACCCCGCTGACAGTCGAAAACCTCAAACAGGTCATCGACGATATGGCGACCGACGCGCGGATGTTCGATTCGGCCCCCAGCAAATAAGCGTACCGAGGGAGCCTGGCTCCCTCTTTTTTATCCCGCCCGCCGTGCCAGCAGCGCGTAGCTTATCCCACCGGCTATCAATCCCCAGAACGCGGAGCCCACGCCCAGCAGCGTGACGCCAGAGGCCGTCACCAGAAATGTGATTAACGCCGCGTCGCGCCCGCGCTCGTTCGCCAGCGCCTGATGCAGGCTGGCGCCAATGGTGCCGAGCAGCGCCAGCCCGGCCAGCGTCTGTAGCCAGGGCGTCGGCAGGGCGGTCATCAGCGCGCCGATCGATCCGCCGCACACGCCCGCCAGCAGATAAAACAGGCCCGCCATCACCGCCGCTATCCAGCGTTTGTCGTGGTCCGGGTGCGCCTCCGGGCTCTGGCAAATGGCCGCCGTAATGGCGGCGATGCAGATGGAAAAGACGCCGAACGGCGCCAGCAGCAGCGCCAGCAGACCGGTCGTCACCATCAGCGGCGAGACCGGCACCCGGTAGCCGGATGCCTGCAACGTGGCGACGCCCGGCGCGTTCTGCGAGGCCATTGTCACCAGAAAGAAGGGCAGCCCGACGCCGAGCAGCGACGCCAGGCTAAACGTGGGCGCTACGAATTCTGGCGGCGCGATGGCGAAATGCAGCGCGCCGGTATTCACCTCGCCCTGCCACAGGCAGACCGCGACGCCCGCCAGCAGCGCCGCTACTACGGCATAGCGCGGCGCGAACGCTTTGCTGACAAGCCATGCGCCGATCATGGCGGCGCACAGCGCGAAATGTCCCTCCAGCGTGCCGAACGCCTGTAACCCGAAGCGCAGCAGAATGCCTGCCAGCATCGCGGCGGCAAGCCCCGGCGGAATAATTTTCATCAGGCGGGCGAACAGCCCTGTCGCGCCGCAGATAACAATAAGGGCGCTGGCGAACATAAAGATCCCGACCGCCTCATGCAGATTGCTGCCGCTAAGGCTCGTCGCCAGCAGCGCCGCGCCGGGCGTTGACCAGGCGGTCAGCACCGGCGCGCGATACCACAGACTTAACGCGAGCGTGCTGACGCCCATGCCGATGCCGAGCATCGTCATCCAGCCCGCGGTTTGCGCAGGCGTGGCCCCTGCGACCGTCGCGGCCTGCCAGATAATGGCGGCAGAGCTGGCGTAACCGACCAGCACCGCCACGAAGCCTGCGATAACGGCAGGCGCGGGGGGAAGCGAAAAGCGCATACAAACTCCGCTGTGCGTTATAACGTCCAGCGACTCTACCATCGTGCGCTATAACGCACAAGGCGCTATACTGGCCGCCAGCAAAGGAGAACGCATGGATATCACCGCCCATCTCGCGCAGACGCTGAAAGCGCTGCGCCAGCAGAAAAACTGGAGCCTGACGCAGGCCGCCGCAATGACCGGCGTGTCGAAAGCGATGCTCGGCCAGATAGAACGCAACGAATCGAGCCCGACGGTGGCGACGCTCTGGAAAATCGCCACCGGCTTCAATGTGCCGTTTTCGGCGTTTATCACGCCGCCGGCGATGAGCGGGCGTGTGGTGTTTGACGCCCAGCAGGCGATGCTCGTGGAGCCTGTTTTTCCGTGGGATGAACAGCTGCGCTTCGATATGCTCGCCGTCACGCTCGCGCCCGGCGCGCAGAGCGACTCCACGCCGCACGAGAAAGGCGTGACGGAGCATGTGGTGGTGATAGAAGGCGAGCTTGAGTTGCAAACGGCAGGCGTCTGGCGGCGACTCGGCCCCGGCGACGGCCTGAAATTTGCGGGCGACCAGCCGCACGCGTATCGCAACGCCACGCCGCTGCCGGTGCGTTTTCATTCGCTCATCCACTACCCGGCGGCATAAAAAAAACCGCAAGCGAGCTTGCGGCTAACGACAATCTACAACGACACGATGAAACTGAGGTGATAAGTCAGGAATACCGCCTCAGCGTATCGCGTCCCGCGCGCCGCGCGAACGAAACCTTTGTGCAATACTTTCCCGCAGAACGGCAAACCGCCGCGAGGCGCCGTGAAACAGTTTCCGTACGCCCCGAATGTGACTACAATAGCCGCCTTTCAAATAACGGATAACGACGAATTATGCGCCTGCAATCGCATCACCTTGAACTGCTCAGCCCCGCCCGCGATACCGCTATCGCCCGCGAAGCCATTCTGCACGGCGCAGATGCAGTCTATATCGGCGGCCCCGGCTTCGGTGCCCGCCACAACGCCAGCAACAGCCTCCAGGACATCGCAGACCTGGTGCCGTTCGCCCATCGCTTCGGCGCGAAAGTGTTTGTCACGCTCAACACCATTCTGCACGACGACGAGCTGGAACCGGCCCGCAAGCTTATCGGCCAGTTTTACGACGCGGGCGTTGACGCCCTGATCGTGCAGGACATGGGGATCATGGAGCTGGATATTCCGCCCATCGAACTGCACGCCAGCACCCAGTGCGATATCCGCAGCGTCGAGAAAGCGAAGTTCCTCTCCGACGCCGGTTTCTCACAAATCGTGCTGGCGCGCGAGCTGAATCTCAATCAGATCCGCGCCATTCATGACAGCACCGACGCCACCATTGAATTCTTTATTCACGGCGCGCTCTGCGTGGCCTATTCGGGCCAGTGTTATATCTCCCACGCCCAGACGGGGCGCAGCGCCAACCGCGGCGACTGCTCGCAGGCCTGCCGTCTGCCGTACACCCTGAAAGACGATCAGGGCCGCGTGGTAGCCTACGAAAAACACCTGCTGTCGATGAAAGACAACGATCAGACCGCCAACCTGGCGGCGCTTATCGACGCAGGCGTGCGTTCCTTCAAAATTGAAGGGCGCTACAAAGACATGAGCTACGTGAAAAACATCACGGCGCACTATCGTCAGATGCTGGATGCGATTATTGAGGATCGCGGCGACCTCGCGCGATCTTCCGCTGGCAACACGGCGCACTATTTCGTGCCGTCCACCGAGAAAACCTTCCACCGCGGCAGTACCGATTACTTCGTGAACGCCCGTAAAATGGATATCGGCGCGTTTGATACGCCGACGTTTGTCGGCCTGCCGGTTGGCGAAGTGCTGAGCGTCGGGAAAGATTATCTGGATGTTGATGCGACCGAGCCGCTCGCGAACGGCGACGGGCTGAACGTCATGATCAAACGTGAAGTCGTGGGTTTTCGCGTTAACGTGGCGGAAAAAACCGGCGAAAACCGCTACCGCGTTTTCCCGAACGAGATGCCGTCGGCGCTGAAAACCCTGCGCCCGCGTCATACGCTTAACCGCAACCTCGATCACAACTGGCAGCAGGCGCTGCTGAAAACCTCCAGCGAACGCCGCGTGGCGGTGGATATCGAGCTCGGCGGCTGGCAGGAACAGCTGATACTGACCTTAACCAGCGAAGATGGCGTCAGTGTGACGCACACGCTGGACGGGCAGTTCGACGAGGCCAACAACCCGGAAAAAGCGCTGACCAGCCTGAAAGAGGGCCTGGCGAAACTGGGGCAGACTATCTATTTCGCCCGCGACGTGCAGATTACGCTGCCGGGCGCGCTGTTCGTGCCGAACGGCCAGCTCAACGCGTTCCGCCGCGAAGCCATCGAGGCGCTGGACGCTGCGCGTCTCGCCAGTTACCAGCGCGGCGTGCGCAAGCCGGTCTCCGTGCCGCCGCCGGTCTACCCGGAAACGCACCTGAGCTTCCTCGCGAACGTCTATAACCATAAAGCGCGTGAATTTTACCAACGCTATGGCGTGCAGCTGATTGACGCGGCCTATGAAGCGCATGAAGAAAAAGGCGACGTGCCGGTGATGATCACCAAGCACTGCCTGCGTTTCGCCTTTAACCTCTGCCCGAAACAGGCGAAGGGCAACATCAAGAGCTGGAAGGCGACGCCGATGCAGCTGGTGCACGGCGACGAAGTGCTGACGCTGCGCTTTGACTGCAAACCCTGCGAAATGCACGTGGTCGGCAAAATCAAAAACCACATTCTGAAAATGCCGCACCCCGGCAGCGTGGTGGCTTCCATCAGCCCGGAAGATCTGCTGAAAACCCTGCCGAAACGCAAGGGCGCCTGAGCCGCCTGACCGACAAGCCAGAGCCTGCGCTCTGGCTTTTTTTATGTCCCAAATTCCGCACATGCTGATGAAACCCGCAAAAACTGGCCGTTCTCCAGGCAATTACGCCGCTTCGCTTAAAAATAGGGTTGTCAGAATACCGCAATTCAAACTACTGTATATAAACACAGTAAATGATAAATAATAAACGGATGGAGCACGCCATGTTAATGATGCGTCTCTTATCACAGCCTGATGCCGAAGGGCTGCCGCTGTTTCTTGAGAAAGTGGCCTGCGGTTTTCCGTCGCCCGCGCAGGATTACGTTGAAAAGCGCGTGAGCCTGGATGCGCACTGCATCGTGCATCCGAACGCGACCTATTTTCTGCGGGCGTCCGGCGAGTCGATGAACGGCGCCGGGATCGATGACGGCGATCTGCTGGTGGTGGACAGCGCCCTGAAGCCGCAGGAGGGCGATATCGTCGTTGCGGCGCTGGAAGGGGAGTTCACGGTGAAAACCCTGCGCCTGCGCCCGGTGGCGCAGCTGGTGCCGATGAACCCGGATTTCGCGCCGATAAACCTTGCAGGCGACGCCGACGTGGTGATTTTCGGCGTGGTGACCTGGGTGCTGAAGCAGAGGCGCTGACATGTACGCGCTGGTCGACGTCAACAGCTTTTATGCCTCCTGCGAGACGGTGTTTCGCCCCGATCTCCGGGATAAGCCTGTCGTGGTGCTGAGCAATAACGACGGCTGCGTCATCGCCCGCAGCCGCCAGGCGAAAGCGCTCGGCATCACCATGGCGGAGCCCTATTTTAAGCAGCGCGCGCTGTTTGAGCGCCACCGGGTGACGGTCTTCAGCTCTAACTACGCCTTCTATGCCGATATGAGCAAGCGCGTGATGGATATTCTCGAAGAGATGGCGCCGCAGGTGGAGATCTACTCGATCGACGAAGCGTTTGTCGATCTGCGCGGCGTCAGTAACGTGGTGGCGCTGCCGGCGTTTGGGCAGGAAATTCACGACAGACTCTGGCGTGAAACCCATCTGCCGGTGGGCGTCGGCATCGCGCCCACGAAGACGCTCGCCAAGCTTGCCAATCTCGCGACTAAAAAATGGCCGAAGTCCGGCGCGGTGGTCGATCTCTCCGATCCGGCCCGGCTGCGCCGGGCGCTGGCGCATTTTAAGGTGGAAGACGTATGGGGCGTCGGGCGCAGGCTTAGCAAAAAGCTCAACGTGATGGGCATTGAAACCGCGTTCGATCTCGCCAACAGCCCGGCCTGGGTTATCCGCAAAAACTTCAACGTGGTGCTGGAGCGCACCGTGCGCGAGCTGCGCGGCGAGCCGTGCCTGGCGCTGGATGAGTTTGTCGCGCCGAAGCAGCAGATTGTGTGCAGCCGCTCGTTCGGCTACCGCGTGACCGACTACCAGGATATGCGCCAGGCGGTCTGCGCCTGGGCTGAGCGCGCGGCGGAGAAACTACGTCAGGAGCATCAGTTCTGCCGCCAGGTGGCCGTGTTTATCCGCACCAGCCCGCATGACGATCCGCAGGCGCGCTACAGCAATCAGGCGCTCGGCCAGGCGCTGACGCCCACCAACGACACCCGCGACATCGTCCGGCTGGCGGTGAGCGCGCTGGACGCCATCTGGCGCGAAGGCTATCGCTATATCAAGGCGGGCGTCATGCTGGGGGATTTTTTCAGCCAGGGCGTGGCGCAGCTGAATCTCTTTGATGACCATCTGCCGCAGGCCAACAGCGCGCCGCTGATGCATCTGCTGGATGAATATAATCGCTCCGGCAAAGGCAAACTCTGGTTCGCAGGCCAGGGCATCGTCAAACCCTGGGCCATGAAGCGTGAGTTTCTCTCGCCCGGCTATACCACGCGTTTCAGTGAGCTGCCGCGCGCGAGCGTGTGGTGATCCGCGTGGTCGCCGGTGGACGGACGACGCAGGAGAAGGGCGCAAGCGCGCCTCCCGTTAACCTCTGTTGCGGCGCTTAATGCGGCTTTCGCGCAAAAAAGCAGGCGTGTTCAGCAGCGCTCCACCAGGGCGAACTCTTCAAACATCAGCAGCATGTCTGGCGCAAAACAGCCCGCGCGGGTGAAAAACGCTTCATGCTCATTGCGCCAGTATTCCAGGCTTAAATCGCCTTCGCCTTCCAGCGCCGCCAGCGTGTCGGTCACGTCGCAAAACGCGACCATCCGCAGCGTATGGGTGCGGATCACGCACAACGGCTCGCCCGCGCCGTTGAGGATGATATGGTAATCCCCCGGCAGGGTTGGCTCGGCGTCCTGACGCCAGGCGTGGTAATCGCCACAGGTCGCGCGCTTAGCGCCGCTTGCCACCAGCGCGCCCAGTTCGTCCGCCATGCGCGGTGAATCGCCAAAGCCCCAGGCGCGCGCGCCGGGATATTTCTGTTGCAGGTCGTGTTGCGTTGCCATAATTCTTCCCTGTTAAAATAATGTAGAAATTTATCATACTGGCCGGATGGCTATTCGCCTATGATTATTTAATCGCCGGGCACGCGTAAATAATCGCGCTTTAAAAAATAAGCTGCTGTTTTGGGCTCAATAAAAAGTAAACGGTGCCGTAAAGTAGTGTAAACGAGTTGAGAAAAGCCTGACGGCATGGTTTAATTCAGCCGTGTTTGACTACCGAGGACAATTTTTTTCCGCAACGACGAGAAGCAAGACCGCGGATAAATTGAATGATTATGGACAACCAGTTCAGTCGCTTTATTTCACCGTTTTACGCTTTTTCCACACCATCCTCTGCCGTCTTTTCCTGCGGCGAACAGCACTGGCGCAACGCGCTGTAGTCAGGTTCTCTCTTTTTATTTCTTCAGGCATTCACTGTACGCCTGTGGCTATTTAATCATTTCTTATGACGCGTCACGTCGCGGCATCTGACAGGCCTGTGTATTTTTCTCAGGCAGGAGAGAGACCATGTTTTACTGGATTTTATTAGTACTGGCGATTATCGCCGAAATTACCGGAACGCTGTCATTAAAATGGGCAAGCGTGGGCGGCGGCCACGCCGGATTTATTTTAATGCTGGTGATGATTTCCCTTTCGTATATTTTTCTTTCTTTCTCGGTTAAGCGTATCGCGCTCGGTGTGGCGTATGCCCTGTGGGAAGGTGTTGGGATCGTCCTAATTACGCTTTTTAGCGTCGTGCTGTTTAACGAAACGCTGACGCTGCAAAAAGGGTTGGGTCTGCTGGTGTTAATCGCAGGCATTCTGCTGATTAAAACCGGTACCCAGACGCAGACGCGTAAAACGGAGGTGCGCCATGTCGCAGGTTGAGTTAGCGCATATTCTCTGGCTGCTGCTGGCGATCGGCCTCGAAATTATCGCCAATATCTGGCTGAAGTTTTCCGACGGTTTTCGCCGTCCGGTCTATGGCGTCGCGTCGCTGGTGGCGGTGCTGGCGGCCTTCAGCGCCCTCGGTCAGGCGGTGAAGGGCATCGATCTCGCTGTGGCCTACGCGCTGTGGGGCGGCTTCGGCATCGCGGCGACGGTGGCGGCGGGCTGGATAATGTTCGGCCAGCGTCTTAACCGCAAAGGCTGGGCAGGGCTTGGGCTGCTGCTGGTGGGGATGGTGATTATCAAGCTGGCGTAAGGCGGGCAAAAGCAACAAGAGAAGGGGCGCTGAGCGCCCCTTTTTTATTCGTCCGCCAGCGCTTCGAGCCGCTCGCGAAAGCCGGTGACCGAAATCGCCCGGTTATCGGCGCGCCAGCGATCTTTGGCCGCAGGCGCGGAGCTCTGCACGCCAATCAGCTGCCAGCCGCTGTCGGTGCGCAACATCAGCGGCGAGCCGCTGTCGCCCGGCAGCGTGTCGCACTGGTGCGCCAGCACGGAACGCTGCGCCCAACCGGTTATCAGGCAATCCTGATGGCTGTAGAGCGCGTCGAGATGATCTTCCGGGTAGCCCGACTGCGTGACGCGCCGGCCCGTGGCTTTCAGCGCGCGGTTCAGCGCCGCGCGGTCGCCCTCAAACAGCGGCAGCGGCGTCAGGCCCGACGGCGGATTGCGCAGGATAATCAGCCCGAAATCTTCAGGCGCGGCGGAAGACGGTACGATCCAGCCCTCGCCGTCGGCTTTCAGCTTGTGGCCGAGCGACGGCGCGACGCGCCCTTCAATGCTGTGGATCTCGTAGCGCCACTTGCCTTTTTGCGACACAAACCGCAGCGCCACCGCGCGATCCGGCGTGCCGTCCGGCGGCGAGAGCAGGCAGTGTCCGGCGGTCAGCGCCAGATGCGGGGAAATAAGCGTGGCCGTGCATAAATTGCCGCTCTCGGTTTCGAGCTGGCCGATAGCGTCCCAGGGGGAAGAGGCCGGATCCGGCACGGGCGTGCGATCGTCATGGCCAAAAAAGAGGGTTTGTACGTCGCTGGCGGCGTCAGCGACGCCATCTCCCTCGTCGGCGTTCGTAATAAAAGCAGGTAATAATAGCGATCCCAGTAACAAGAAAACGGTTTTGCGCATATCACTCTCTGGTGGGGCAATTATGATTATTAAAGTAACCCTGTGAGGTAACTATAGACGTGACGCCAGCAAAGTGAGAATAAAATCAGCGTGCTAGCGTATTTTACCAGTAAAAAAAGGCCGTCAGCGCACCGCACAGCAGCAGCAGCGTCAGGATTATCTCAAACTGATAACGGCGGATCATGTCGGGCCTCCGGAAATCGCAGCCCGCGCGTCCGGCGCAAACGGCAACGCGCATGCCTGAGCGCGCAGGCCTGACCAAAGCGGCGAAGAAAAAACGGCGGGGCGAAGCAGGACTATAAAGGCGTGGCGGGGCGGGCGTCCGTAGGTGATTAGTATCGGCGTGTAACGGAATGTACAGCGCCGGGCGCGGGGCCCGGCGGCGGGTGACGCGCTTACAGGTAGCGCGCCGTCAGATGGTCCTGGAAGTAGCGCGGGTTGAGATCTTCGCCGGTGGCGTTGGTGAGCAGTTGTGAGGTGCTGAAGCGGCTGCCGTGCTGCCACACCGACTGGCGCAGCCAGTCAAACAGCGGGCGCAGATCGCCTGCGGCAATCGCGGCGTCGAGGTTCGGCAGCGCCTGGCGCGCGGCGTGGAACAGCTGGGCGGCATACATCGCGCCGAGCGTATACGACGGGAAGTAGCCGAAACCGCCATCGGTCCAGTGAATGTCCTGCATGCAGCCGTCGCGGTAATTGCCAACCGTGGAAATCCCCAGCCACTGCTGCATTTTCTCATCCCACAGCGCCGGGATATCGTCCACCTCAATGTCGCCATCAATCAGCGCGCGCTCAATTTCATAGCGCAGCACCACGTGGGCCGGGTAGCTCACCTCGTCGGCATCGACGCGGATAAAACCGGGCTTCACGCGCTGGTTCCAGGCGAGATAATTCTCCTCCTCAAAGGCGGGCTGCGTTCCGAAACGCGCCACCACCTGCGGCAGCAGGAGCTTCAGGAACGGGCGGCTACGTCCGAGCTGCATCTCGAAAAACAGGCTCTGGGATTCGTGGATGGCGGTGGAACGCGCCAGCGCCACCGGCTGGCCCGGCCACTCGCGCGGCAGATTTTGCTCATAGCGGGCGTGACCGGTTTCGTGGATAACGCCGAACAGCGCGCTGAAGAGTTCGTTTTCGTCATAGCGCGTGGTGATGCGCACATCTTCCGGCACGCCGCCGCAGAACGGGTGTGCGCTGACGTCCAGCCTGCCGCCGTCGAAATCAAAGCCCAGCAGGCGCATCGCCTCCAGGCCCAGCTCGCGCTGCTGCGCGACGGGGAACGGCCCCTGCGGCGTGATAAGCGCGGTGCGTGCCTGTTTTTCCACCGCGCGGGCGAGCAGATCCGGCAGCCAGCGTCGTAAATCGCCAAATAAGGTATCAAGACGCGCGCTGGTCATATCCGGCTCGAAAATATCGAGCAGCGCGTCGTAGCGTGAGCAGCCTTTCGCGTCGGCGCGGATGGCGGCCTCTTCGCGGCTCAGTTTCACCACTTCTTTGAGGTTTTCAGCAAAACCGTCCCAGTCGTTCGCCGGACGCTGGCTGCGCCAGGCGTGCTCGCAGCGGCTACCGGCAAGCGATTTGGCTTCCACCAGCGCTTCCGGCAACAGTGCCGCCTGCTGATAGTGGCGCTGCATTTCGCGCAGGTTCGCCTGTTCGAGATCGTTAAGGTCTTCCTGCTCCGCCCCGCGCAGCCAGTCGGCCATTTTTTTATCGGTGAGGATTTGATGCTGGAGCACGCTGAGCTCGGCCAGGGCTTCGCCGCGCGCGCGGCTGCCGCCCGGCGGCATCATCGAAAACATATCCCAGCTGGCGATAGCCGAGAGATGGGAGAAACGGGAAAGCCGCAGGAACGTGCGGCTAAGCTGTTGATAGTTTTTGTTTTCCATAAGGCCTCGTGTCGTTGTCGGCAAGCTGAAAAGGTAGCATTAACCCTGACGAAACACGAGGCCCGAAAGCCTGTCAGCGCAGACGGCGATGCAGACCGCGGCCCACCAGCAGCGCCAGCACCAGCAGCAGCGCGATAAACCCGCCGACGCCGTTCCAGCCATACTGATGCCAGAACAGCCCGCCGAGCGTGCCGGCGACGCTGGAGCCCAGGTAATAGCTGAAGAGATAGAGCGACGAGGCCTGGCCTTTGGCGCGCCGCGCCCGCGGGCCTATCCAGCTGCTGGCGACCGAGTGGGCGGCGAAAAAACCGGCGGAGAAGAGCAGCATGCCCGCGAAAATCAGCCACAGGGAGGAGAACAGCGTCAGCAGCAGACCGCAGAGCATCACGCCGGTGAAGGCGAGCATCACCGGGCCGCGGCCAAAACGCGCGGTCATCGCGCCCGCTTTCGGCGAACTCCAGGTGCCGGTGAGATAGGCGACCGACAGCAGGCCCACCGCCGCCTGGCTTAAGTGCCAGGGCGAGAGCATCAACCGGTAGCCGATATAGTTAAACAGCGTGACGAACGCGCCCATCAGCAGGAAGCCTTCGGCAAACAGCAGCGGCAGACCGGCGTCGCGCCAGTGCAGGCGAAAGTTAATCAGCAGCGTGCGCGGGCGCAGCGAAGAGGCGCGAAAATGCCGCGAGGCGGGGAGGATTTTCCAGAACATCAGCGCCGCCGCGAGGGCAAAGCAGCCGATAAACGCCATCGCCGCGCGCCAGCCGAAGAAATCGGTGATAACGCCGCTCAGCAGACGACCGCTCATGCCGCCGATGGAGTTACCGCTGATATAAAGCCCCATCGAGAACGCCACCACGCTTGGGTGGATCTCTTCGGAAAGATAGGTCATGCCGACCGCCGCCACGCCGCTCAGAGAGAGCCCAATTAGCGCTCGCATCAGCAGAATGCCGTGCCAGCTGTGCATCATGGTGGCGAGCAGGGTGCAGATGGAGGCCAGCAGAAGCGCGGTCACCATCACGTTTTTACGCCCGATGGCGTCGGAGAGCGGCCCGGTAAACAGCAGCCCGACCGCCAGCATCCCGGTCGCGACTGACAGCGAGACGCTGCTGGTCGCGGGCGTCACGCCGAACTCCTGGGACAGCACCGGCAGGATGGGCTGTACGCAATAGAGCAGGGCAAACGTGGCGAGGCCTGCGGAGAAGAGGGCGAGCGTCACGCGCATGAAAGCGGGCGTACCGCGTTTGATATACGTCGCCGGCGCGGCAATCACAACATCGTCAGCGGCCTGCGCCGGCGCGGCGCTGACGGAAGAGGTACGACTCACAGCAGATCCTTACGTAATATCCCCGCGCTTGTTGGCCGACGGGTAAGGCACTCACGCAAGAGTAGAAAGCGGTAAATCATCTGTCTAATATATTAATAATCTCAAATAATATGAATTAAATATGAATATCGAACTGCGCCATCTTCGCTATTTCGTGGCGGTCGCCGAGGAGCTGCATTTTGGCCGCGCCGCCGCGCGGCTTAATATCTCCCAGCCGCCGTTAAGCCAGCAGATCCAGGCGCTGGAAGCCCAGACCGGCGCACGGCTGCTGGCCCGCACCAACCGCAGCGTCAGCCTGACGGCGGCGGGCAGGCAATTTCTCGCCGACAGCCGCCAGATCTTAAGCGAGGTCGAGGCGGCGGCGATACGCGCCGCCCGGCTCCATAACGGCGAAACCGGCGAGCTGCGCATCGGCTTTACGTCGTCCGCGCCGTTTATCCGCGCCATCTCCGATACGCTGTCGGTGTTTCGCCGCCGCTACCCGGACGTGCATTTGCAGACGCTGGAAATCAACACCCGCTCACAGATAGCGCCGCTGACCGAAGGGCGGCTGGATGTCGGGCTGATGCGCAACACGCCGCTGCCAGAGACGCTCGCCTGGCAGCTGGTGCTGCGCGAGCCGCTGCTGGCGCTGATCCCCTGCGATCACCCGCTTGCCGCGCGCGAGTCGGTGTCATTACGCGAACTGGCGGGTGAGCCGTTCGTGTTTTTCGACCCGCATGTCGGCACCGGGCTGTATGACGATATTCTTAGCCTGCTACATCGCTACGGCGTGCAGCCGCGCATCACGCAGGAGGTGGGCGAGGCGATGACGATTATCGGGCTGGTGGCGGCGGGGCTTGGCGTGTCGATTCTGCCAGCGTCGTTTCAGCGCGTGCGCCTCGAAGAAATGCGCTGGGTAAAACTGCGCGAGCCGGACGCGATTTCAGAAATGTGGCTGGTCTGGGCGCGTCACCGGGAGCAAAGCGCGGCGGCACACCGTTTCATTTCGCTGCTGACCGGCGCGCCATTGCCCCCGGAAACGGGCGCGAAACCCTGATAAAATGTGCAGTAAATCACAAGGCTAAGCAAAAATTTGACGCGCCCTGGCGAAGTGCTTCACCATAGCCGAATGTTTATTTCGAAGCGCGAAAATAAGGGAGTGAGACGTGGTTGCTGATAGTCAACCGGGCCATATCGATCAGATAAAACAGACCAATGCGGGCGCGGTGTATCGCCTGATTGATCAGCTTGGCCCGGTGTCACGTATCGACCTTTCCAGACTGGCGCAGCTCGCTCCCGCCAGCATCACGAAAATCGTGCGCGAAATGCTCGAGGCGCATCTGGTGCAGGAGACGGAAATCCAGGAGCCGGGCAGCCGCGGGCGTCCGGCGGTGGGGCTGGCCGTGGAGACCGACGCCTGGCACTATCTGTCTGTGCGCATCAACCGCGGCGAAATTAACCTCGCGCTGCGCGATCTCAGCAGCAAACTGGTGGTGGAAGAGCAGCTCGACCTGCCGCTGAAAGAGGCCCGCCCGCTGCTCGATCGTATTATCGATCATATCGATCGCTTTTTTATTCGCCATCAGCGCCAGCTGGAGCGACTGACCGCCATCGCCATCACGCTGCCGGGTGTTATCGATACCGAGCACGGGCTGGTGCGCCAGATGCCGTTTTATGACGTTGTCGATATGCCGCTCGGCGTGGCGCTGGAAGCCCATACCGGCGTGCCCGTGTTTATTCAGCATGACATCAGCGCCTGGACGATGGCCGAAGGGCTGTTTGGCGCCTCGCGCGGCGCGCGCGACGTGATTCAGGTGGTTATCGACCATAACGTCGGCGCGGGCGTTATCACCGACGGCCGCCTGCTGCACGCGGGCAGCAGCAGCCTCGTGGAGATTGGCCACACGCAGGTCGATCCTTACGGCAAACGCTGCTACTGCGGCAATCACGGCTGCCTTGAAACCATCGCCAGTATCGACAGCGTGCTGGAGCTCGCCCAGCAGCGGATGAACCAGTCGATGGGCTCGATGCTTCACGGACAGCCGCTCGGCGTGGCGTCGCTGTGCGACGCGGCGCTGGCGGGCGACTTGCTGGCGCGCGATATCATTCTTGGCGTCGGCACGAACGTCGGACGCATTCTCGCCATTATGGTGAATCTGTTTAATCCGCAAAAAATTCTGATTGGTTCGCCGCTCAACCGGGCGTCGGATATTCTGTTCCCGGCGATTGCTGACGCGGTCCGCCAGCAGTCGCTGCCCGCCTACAGCCGTAACATCAGCGTGGAAAGCACTCAGTTCTCCAACCGCGGCACGATGGCTGGCGCGGCGCTGGTGAAAGACGCGATGTATAACGGTTCGTTGTTGATTCGCCTGTTGCAGGGATGACAACTTTTCCCTGATCCACTAAAAATTGCGCTATCTCAAGCTGACCCTGAAAGTCTTCTTTTAGACTTTTGCCACTGGATCATTCTTTTTCACACAATGGCAGATGGAGTCAGCGATGCTTAAGCGCGTCTTTATTACCGGTACAGATACCGCCGTCGGGAAAACGGTGGTGTCCCGCGCCCTGTTACAGGCGCTGGCCGCCACCGGCAAGCGCGTAGTGGGCTATAAGCCGGTGGCGAAAGGAAGCAAAATTACGCCGGAGGGGCTGCGCAATAAGGACGCCCTGGTGCTGCAAAGCGTGTCCACCCTGGCGCTGCCGTATGAGGCGATTAACCCTGTCGCATTTAGCGAAGAAGAGAGCAGCGTGGCGCACAGCTGCGCGATTAACTATTCGTTGTTATCAAACGGCCTGGCGCAGCTGAGCGATCAGGCCGATCACGTCGTGGTCGAGGGCACCGGCGGCTGGCGCAGCCTGATGAACGATTTACGCCCGCTTTCCGACTGGGTGGTGCAGGAACAGCTGCCCGTATTGATGGTGGTGGGCATTCAGGAAGGCTGCCTGAATCACGCGCTGTTAACCGCGCAGGCTATCGCGAGCGACGGCCTGCCGCTGGTGGGCTGGGTGGCGAACCGGATTAACCCGGGGCTTGCGCATTACGCGGAAATCATTGCGGTGCTGAGTCAGAAGCTGCCCGCGCCGCTGATTGGCGAGCTGCCGTATCTGCCGCGCGCCGAACAGCGCGAGCTGGCGAAGTGGGTGGACGTGACGCGCCTTGGCGCGACCGACCTGTTGCGCGCTGCCGTGTAAGGGCGGGTGTCGTAGAAATAGTGGTGTTGTCGAAATGGTGGGTGCGCTTCGCTTACCCACCCTACATTCCGGCTATATGTAGGGCGGCTAAGCAACGCGCACCCGCCACCTGGCTTACAGCCCTTCGTGGATATTCAACGCCCGACGGGTGCGGCCGGAGCTGAGGTAATCGGCGATATAATCCTGTGAAATCTCGCCGCTGTAGCGGCCCTCTTCATCCACAATCGGCATCCACACGGTGTTGTGCTCATACAGGCGCGACAACACCACGCGCAGGTTATCTTCCGCCTTGCCGGTGACCCGGAATGGGTGAAGCATATCGGCGCAGACGCCCACAGCGCCGCGCGCTTCGCGACGCTTCACAAACCCCAGCGGCTTCTCGTTTTCATCCACCACCGTCACCGAGCGCATATCGTTGTCATCCATCAGCGCGAAGGCGTCGGCCAGCGGCGTTGACGTGCGCACCGTGATGGTCGGCTGTTTGTCGGTCACATCACCCGCCTGAATCAACAGCAGGCGCTTGAGCGTGCGGTCCTGGCCCACGAACGAACCCACAAAGTCATTCGCCGGTTTGGCGAGCAGCTCGTCAGGGCTCGCGCACTGAATGATTTTCCCCTGGCGGAAGACCGCGATGCGGTCGCCAAGCTTCAGCGCCTCGTCGATGTCGTGGCTCACCAGCATCACGGTCTTCTTCAGCTGGCGCTGCATCTCAAGGAACTGGTTCTGAATAACTTCACGGTTAATCGGGTCAACCGCCCCGAACGGCTCATCCATCAGCAGCACCGGCGGATCCGCCGCCAGCGCGCGGATCACGCCGATACGCTGCTGCTGACCACCGGACATCTCTTTCGGGTAACGATTGAGAAAGCGTTTCGGATCCAGTGCCACCATCGCCATCAGCTCGGTCGCGCGCTCCTTGCAGCGCGCTTTGTCCCAGCCCAGCATCCGCGGCACCACGGTAATATTCTCTTCGATGGTCATATTCGGGAAGAGGCCGATCTGCTGGATAACGTAGCCGATATTGCGGCGCAGCGTCACGGTGTCGAGGTCCGTCGTGTCTTCGCCGTTAATGTAAATCTTGCCGCCGGAGGGCGCTATCAGCCGGTTAATCATCTTCAGCGTGGTGGTTTTGCCGCAGCCGGACGGGCCGAGCAGCACGCACATTTCGCCTTCCGGCACGTTCAGATTGACGTTATCCACGGCATTCACGGTCTGGCCGTTTTTCTGCGCAAACTGTTTGGTGAGGTTTTCAAGTTTAATCATTATCGGATCCCCTTAGGCGTCAGCACGACCTGCAAGCGGTGCAGTAACCAGTCCAGAATAATTGCCAGTAAACAGATCATCAGCGCGCCGGCGATAAGCATACGAATGTCGCTGCCGCCGATGCCGTTAAGCAGTAATAACCCAAGCCCGCCCGCGCCGATGACGGCGGCAATAGCCATCACGCCGATATTCATCACCACGGCGGTGCGGATACCGCCGAAAATCACCGGCAGCGCCATCGGGATCTCCACCCAGCGCAGGCGCTGCCAGAACGTCATGCCGATGCCGCGCCCGGCTTCACGCAGCCCCGGCGGCAGGCTGTCGAGCGCGGTATGGGTGTTGCGCACAATCGGCAGCAGCGAATAGAGAAACACGGCGGTAATGGCGGGCAGGGCGCCGATGCCCTGGCCTATCAGCGAAAAGAGCGGGATCATCAGCCCGAACAGGGCGATGGACGGAATGGTCAGCACCAGCGTGGCGAGCCCCAGCACGGGGGTGGCGAGCCACTTATAACGCACAATCAGAATGCCGAGCGGCACGCCGATAACAATCGCGAAACCCACCGCCAGCAGCACCAGCCACAAATGCTGGAACGTCAGCGTGGCGAGGAAACCGGCGTTATCGATCATATAGTGAATGGTATCCATCATCGCTCCTTAAAGCAGACCTTTGTCGCGCAGGAAGTCGCGGGCGACCTGCTGCGGCGTCTGGTGATCGATATCCACCTTCGCGTTAAGCGTGGTGATGGTTTCGTTATCCATCAGCCCGGAGATCGTGTTCAGCGCCTCCTCCAGGCCAGGATTGGCCGCCAGCGTCTCTTTACGCACCACCGGCGTCACGGCGTAGCTCGGGAAGAAACCTTTGTCATCCTCCAGCACTTTCAAATCGAACCCCTTAACGCGCCCGTCGGTGGCGTAGACCAGACCCGCCTCGACAAAGCCGTCGCGAATCGCGTTATAGACGAGGCCGGGGTCCATCTGGCGGATCTGCGGGCGGTCGAGCGGCATGTTGTAAGCTTTTTGCAGCGGCTTCATGCCGTCGCTGCGCCCATAAAACTCCAGATCGAGCGCCAGCATCCAGTTGTTATCCGGGTCGGTTTTACGCACCTGCTCGACCTTCTGCGCGAGCTGCGAAATCGTCGAGATGTGCTCCGCCTCGGCGCGCTTGCGCTGCATGGCAAACGCGTAGGTATTGTTCATGCTCGCGGGTTTGAGCCAGACCAGGCCAAGCTTCGCATCGAGCTTTTTCACGGTGTTATAGGTCTCTTCCGGCGACATCCGTTTGTTGATGTGGTTGAAGATAATCAGCGACGTGCCGGTGTACTCCCAGGTCATGTCCACCTGTTTGTTGATCATGGCGTTGCGCGAAATCACCGTCGCGATATTGGTGCGTGGCTCGACCTGAAAACCTTTCTTTTGCAGGTACAGCACCGTCATGGCGGAAAGAATATGCTGCTCGGTAAAGCTCTTGGTGGTCAGCACCAGCGGCGCGGCGCTGGCGGCGCTGGCAAAGAATAAGCCCGCGGTAGCGATGGCCAGCAGACGAGAGAACAGGGTCATCGGAAGCTCCTTATCATCAGGCGGTATGCGGGCTGAGCACGCGGCCCAGCGCGGCGAGCGCCATGTCCAGAATCAGCGCGAACAACGCCGTGGCGGCGGCGCCGAGAATGAGCGTCGGGAAATCGTTCAGGTAGATACCGGGGAAAATCAGCTCGCCGAAGCTGCTGGCGCCGATAAGAAACGCCAGCGGCGCGGTACCGACGTTAATCGCGGTGGCGATACGAATGCCGGAGAGCATCACCGGCCATGCGTTCGGCAGTTCCACCTGCCAGAGCCGCTGGCCTTTGGTCATGCCGATGCCGTTAGCCGCTTCAATCAGAGAGCCCGGTACGGCGCAGAGTCCAGCGTAGGTATTGCGTACAATCGGCAGCAGAGAGGCGAGAAACAGCGCCACGATGGCGGGTTTATCGCCGATGCCGACCACGACCATCGCCAGCGCGAGGACCGCGAGCGGCGGCAGGGTATTGCCGACGTTAAAGATCTGCATGGCGTATTCCGCAAAACGGCGGGCGGCGGGGCGGCTTAACAAAATTCCGCTCGGAATGCCGACCGCCAGCGCCAGCGCCATTGAGCTGAAGACCAGAATGAGGTGTTGTTTCCCGAGATAAAGCAGGTCTTCGCGGCGGGCGGCGATAGTCTCAGGGCCGATGCCCCAGACCAGCAGCCCGATAACCACCGCGAGCCCGGCCAGCGCCCCGATGGCGCGTAGAGTCAGTGAGGCTTTCTGCATGAGGCGTTGTCTCCCTGGTGCACGTTTTATGGCGATAAGGCTCGCCTGTTGTTATGCCGTGTGTCGGCAGGGTGTATTGAGCTATAGCAACCGGGCGGGAAGGATTCCAGTCGGCGTGACCATTACCTGGCAAATGGTTTATCCCGGCAATTAACGTTTTGGCCTTACGCCGCCTCGTTTAAGGCGCGATCAAGAGAATTATCTTAAAAGGGTGCGTTGATAAGTGACACCGTCACAAAAAGAGCCATCTGTGGTGGAAAAAGCCCGGCATGGCGCGCAGTTATGGTAGCGTCAGAAAAAACTGAATTCAGAAGGCGGATGTAAAACGATGGGGTTGTTGATAAAAGCGCTGCTCGGTGCGGCGGTAGTAGTGCTGATAGGTATGCTGTCGAAAACAAAAAATTACTATATCGCCGGGCTGATCCCGCTCTTTCCGACTTTTGCGCTGATTGCCCACTATATTGTCGTCACCGGGCGCGGCGTGGAGGCGCTGCGCACCACGGTGATATTCGGTATGTGGGCGATCATTCCTTATTTTGTCTATCTTGCTTCGCTGTGGGTCCTGAGCGGCATGGTCAAAGTGCCGTTGGCGCTCAGCGGAGCGGTGGCCTGCTGGTGCCTGAGCGCCTGGCTGTTGATTGCGCTGTGGAGCCGCTTTCACTAACGGTACAGCGGCTTTTGCGCCACCGGCATGACCAGCGCGCTGCGCCACCCGGCGAGCGTCGCGCGCGTCAGTTCGCCGAGCGCCACGTAAAACGGGTGCTGCGCCTGCGCGCAGAAGACCTCCAGAAAGCGCGGCGCGAACGGCAGCACGTGCCAGGCCAGCAGCTCGTCCAGCTCACGGATTTTTCCCTCGTCGGCAAGCCAGGCGGCCAGCAGCAGCAGCAGACCGATATGATCCGCGGGCTCCTGCGGCGGCGTTTCAAAGGCGATGGCGTTCTCATAAAGCCAGCCCTGCAACGCCTGCGTCGAGTCGCCAAACAGCACGGATTCGCGATCGAGCCAAACCGAGCCCCACGGCGGGGCGGGTAACGCGTGCGGACCGATGAACAGCCGCTGCCACGCCTGCGCCAGCGTTTCGTCTTCAGCGTCAGGCGCGCTAAATCCTGCGGTCAGCGCCGGGTCAAACGCCCAGGGCCATTCGCGCTCCCAGCCCGGCGTGCGCAGCGCGTCAACCACGGCGCGCGTTTCGGGCGCGTGCGGTGGATAATAAAAAAGTGCGCCGAGAATGCGGGCGCTGGTGGCGATATCCATTAACGTCTCTTTCACTGTATTACTGCCCTGAAAAATGGGCGGCGCCGCCGCCCGAAGATTATCCTGCAACGGCCATACCCACCGTCATATGCAGGCCATAAAAGAGGCCACGGCCGATAAGCTCACCCACCAGCACCAGCGCAAACCCTGCCATCAGCCTCCACGGGCGCGGCGGGACGCGACGTACCAGCGGGCAGAGCCAGCAACCGATGCCGAGCGCCAGCAGCGCCATGCGCCACGCCTGCCAGAAGCCGTAATCCGGCAGCAGGGCGCTCGCCTGCTGTACGGTGCTGTGAATGCCCGCAAGGCTTGCGGTCTGCATCAGCGCCGCCGCGAGGCTTATCACCAGCGCCAGCATAGCCACCACGGCGCATGCCCGCGGTGTCGCCATGCCAGCCGCCGCCAGCAGGAGCGCGCCGAGCAGCGGCCCGCCGAGCAGCGCCGTCAGGAAAAAGCCTAGCGTGGTGTAACTGTTATGCCAGGTAGGCACGGTGTCTATCTGATACACGCGCGTCATCGCGAAGATAAACACCACGCCGAGCGCCATCGCCACGATAAGCCAGGCTTTCGCGAGCGTCGGTGGCATTTTGCCGAGTACTGCCACCAGCCACCACAGCCCGCCGACCGCGAAAAACAGCGATCCGCTGGCAATCTCATTACTGAGCGGCGAGTGGCCAAGACGGTTCAGCGAATTAAACGCGCGCAGCGGCGAGCCGAGATGCATCACCGAGGCGAGAAACGCGATCCCCATTAATACCCAGAGAAAAAACATGACGCGCACGATACGCACGCGGTCATTCTGGTGGCGGGTAAACCACGCAAGCCCGGTAACGATAAGTCCGCCCGCCACGCACTGGCCGAGCACGGTGAATAACACCAGCGGCCATTCCTGCCATCCGCTTCCCATTTCAGACCTCCTTCGGATTCGCCAGTTTGCCGGTGGTATCACCGGTCGGGCGGCTGTTAGCGTTGGGTTTAATGACGATATTCGGGCGGGTAAAGTGGGCGGCGGGCAGCGGCGCGACCTGCGCCAGCGAGCCGTACTTTTTACGCAGCTCTTCAATGGGCGCCATATCCAGCGCGCGCAGCGGGCAGGATTCGACGCAAATCGGTTTTTTCCCCTCGGCGATGCGCTCATAACAGCCATCGCATTTGGTCATATGCCCTTTGGCCGCGTTGTACTGCGGCGCGCCGTAAGGACACGCCATGTGGCAGTAGCGACAGCCAATACAGACGTCCTCGTTCACTACCACAAAACCATCCTCACGCTTGTGCATCGCGCCGCTCGGGCACACTTTGGTGCAGGCGGGATCCTCACAGTGGTTGCACGCAATCGAGAGGTAATAAGCAAAAACGTCCTGATGCCAGACGCCGTTATCTTCCTGCCAGTCGCCGCCCGCGTATTCATAGATGCGGCGAAAGCTCACCTCCGGGGTGAGATCTTTGTAATCCTTGCACGCCAGCTCGCAGGTTTTACACCCGGTGCAGCGGCTGGAATCGATATAAAAGCCATATTGTGTGGTCATCGGGACTCCTTAAACCCTGGCGAGCTGAACTAAATTGCTGTGGGACGGATTACCTTTCGCGAGCGGTGATGGCCGTTGGGTGGTCAGTACATTAATGGAACCGGCGTGATCGATGCCCTGCGCGTCAGGCTGATACCACGCGCCTTCGCCCAGCGCCACGACGCCCGGCATAATGCGCGGCGTCACTTTCGCCTCGATACGCGCTTCGCCGCGCGCGTTCCAGACCCGCACCCGATCGCCATCGCTGATGCCGCGCGCCTGCGCATCCTGCGGATTGATCCAGATCTGCTGGCGACAGGCGGCCTGTAAAACATCGACATTGCCGTACGTGGAATGCGTGCGGGACTTATAGTGAAAACCGGTGAGCTGGAGCGGGTAGCGCGCGCGCTGCGGATCGGTTGCCTGTTCAAAGCCGGGGCTGTAGACCGGCAGCGGATGGATCACATCGCCTTGCGGCAACTGCCAGTGCGCGGCGATATCGGCAAGCGCCGAGGAGTAAATCTCGATTTTGCCGGAGGGCGTGGTAAGCGGGTTGGCGGTCGGGTTTTCACGGAAAGCCTGATAGGCTACGTGATGGCCCTGCGGATCGCGAAGCTTGAAAATACCCTGTTTACGGAACGTGTCGAAATCCGGCAGTTCGGGGATGGCGCGGCGCGACTGCGCGTAAAGATGGCGCAACCAGCCTTCCTGCGTACGGCCTTCGGTAAAGGTATCGCCGACACCCATACGCGCCGCCAGCGCGCTGGTGATGTCATAGATAGTGCGACATTCAAAGCGCGGCGCAATGGCCCGATCGGCGAAAATCACGTAGGCCATGTTGCCGCAGGAGGCGTCGAGCGCGAAATCCATCTGCTCCGACGCGGTGCAGTCCGGCAGCAGAATATCGGCATAGCGCGCCGAGGCGGTCATATGGCAGTCGACCACCACGATAAGCTCGCACTTTTTATCGTCCTGCAAAATCTCGTGGGTGCGGTTGATGTTGGAATGCTGGTTAACAAGGCAGTTACCGGCGTAGTTCCAGATCATCTTAATCGGCACGTCGAGCTTCTCTTTACCCCGCACGCCGTCGGCGGTCGCGGTCATCGACGGGCCGCGCTCGATGGCGTCGGTCCAGGTAAACATGGAGATGCTGGTCTGTACCGGGTTTTCCAGCGTCGGCATTCGCGCGAAGGGGAGCGAGAACGAGCCTTCGCGCGCGCCGCTGTTGCCGCCGTGAATGCCGACATTGCCGGTGAGGATAGGGAGCATCGCTATCGCGCGGCAGGCCAGTTCGCCGTTAGAGTGGCGCTGCGGCCCCCAGCCCTGCGCGATAAACGCCGGTTTGGCCTGGCCGATTTCGCGGGCGAGTTTGATAATGCGCGCCTCGGGAATGCCGGTAATGGGCGCGGCCCAGGCGGGCGTTTTGGCTATCCCGTCCGGCCCGTCGCCGAGAATATACGCCTTATAGTGACCATTGGCAGGCGCGCCGGGCGGCAGCGTTTTCTCGTCATAGCCGACGCAGTAAGTATCCAGAAACGCCTGATCGACATAGTTTTCAGCGATCAACACCCAGGCGATGGCGGAGGCCAGCGCGGCATCGGTGCCGGGGCGGATCGGGATCCACTCATCCTCGCGCCCGGCGGCGGTGTCGGTATAGCGCGGATCGATGACTATCATCCGCGCCTGCGATGCGGCGCGCGCCTGTTCAAGGTAGTACGTCACGCCGCCGCCGCTCATGCGGGTTTCGCCAGGGTTATTGCCAAACAGCACCACCAGCTTGCTGTTGGCGATATCAGACGGGCTGTTGCCGTCGGCCCAGCCGCCATACGTGTAATTCAGGCCAGCGGCGATCTGCGCGCTGGAGTAGTCGCCGTAGTGGTTAAGATAACCGCCGCAGCAGTTCATCAGCCGGGCAAGCAGCGTTTTGCCTGGCGGCCAGGAGCGAGTCATGGTGCCGCCGAGCGTGCCGGTGCCGTAGTTGAGATAGATAGCCTCGTTGCCGTATTCGCTGATAATGCGCTTCATCCCCTGGGTGATGGTATCCAGCGCTTCTTCCCAGCTGATACGCACGAATTTTCCTTCGCCGCGTTTGCCGACGCGCTTCATGGGGTATTTCAGACGATCCGGGTTGTAGACGCGCCGCCGCATGGAGCGCCCGCGCAGGCAGGCGCGTACCTGGTGCAGCCCGTTATAGTCATCGGTGCCGGTGTTATCGGTTTCGACATAGCGGATCTCGCCGTTCACCACATGCATTCGCAGCGGGCAGCGGCTGCCGCAGTTGACGGTGCACGCGCTCCAGACGATACGTTCATCCGGCGCGCCCGTGGCGCGTCCCACCGCGGCGGCCGCCTGCTTCAGCCCGAAGGGCAGAGAGATACCGCCTGCCGCCAGCGCCAGACCGCCCAGCGCGGTGGATTTCACCAGCGTGCGGCGGGTGATGCCGACCGGATTATCGGTATTTGACATTACTTGCTCCTTGTCTCCATAGCGGAGAGTCAATGTGGTACCTGTTGTTATGGTTGTGGTAAGCCCGCGCCAGATCTTCGCTATCTGCAGCAGACTGGTGTGCGGCGGGTTGTCTCCGGCGCGCGGCAACAGGCGGCCATGAGGCAAAAAAATCAGATGATTAGAACGCTAATGATTAGCGCGGGAAGAGTGTTACTCAGAATGGACCAGGAAACGTTAACGAGGGTCAAGGGATGTGGCGGCAAAGGCGCGCGGAAATAAAAAAAGGGGCCGAAGCCCCTGATGGTTGTTACCAATAATTATTGCGGTTCGCTCGCCGCGCCCTGGGAGGTGGCTCCGCCTGAGGCGTTGCCGCTCTGGGTGCGGGTGTAGAGAATTTTTTGGGTATCGTTGGCGCAATGGCCGACCACCTGCGCATCAGGCTGGTCAGCCTGATCGTTAGGGACGATAGTTAACGTAAACCCGTTTTCCGGTACGCCGTTATTAATGATGCGCTGTTCAATATCGGCTTTGACCCGTTCACAGGAGTTTTGCGCGGCGCTGACCGGTAATGTCGCGGCCAGCAGCAGGGCGCCTGCCCAGTAACGTTTTTTCATCAACGGCTCCTTATTGGCGTAAAACAGATGTAGTAAGCATAGCAGTTGTTATATATATCACTGACTTTTCAGATATCATGCCGCTTTTGGCGAGGCCGCAGAAGGATAATAAAAACGTGAATAAATACGTAACGGTAATGATGGTGTCACTGGTGCTAACCGGTTGCGATAAGCCGGACGCGCTCGCGCCGTTCAGCCCGGAAATGGCCAGTTTCTCCAGCGAGTTTAATTTCGATCCGCTGCGCGGCCCGGTGAAAAACTTCACCCAGAAACTGATTAACGACAGCGGCGAGGTGGAAACCGAAGTTAACGGCACGCTCTCGCAGGAGGGCTGTTTCGAGACGCTGAACTATGTCGACAAACCGAGCAACAGCCATCTCGCGCTGGTGCTGGATGCGAACTATTACCTCGACGCGGTGACCCGCGAAAAGCGCATCCGGCTCCAGGGCAAATGCCAGCTGGCGGAGTTGCCCGCGGTCGGCATGATCTATGAGACTAACGATCGCGAATTTGTGGTGAAGGGACACACTAACGACGTGACGACCAGCTATCGTTACGATGACGAAGGCTACCCGCTTGGCAAAACCAGCAAAGCCAAAGACGCCGAGCTCTCAACGGTCGCCACGCCGAGCGACAAACGTAAAAAGCATGACTACACCTCGGTGACGAAACTCAACGATAAAGTCATCGATACCGCGAAGCAGAGCTGCGACTATGACCGCCACCTCAACCCGTTAAGCTGCGTGCTGGAGCTGACCGACACGGGCACAACGCCTGCGAAGCAGCATAAATTCACTATCCAGAACGAGATTAACTACTACTAATTGCGTCGCGTGAGGCCATAAAGCGCAGGGGGCCTGCGCTTTACCGGCTTACTGGGCGGTGGGTTTCAGCAGGCTGTTCCCGACGGGCTTAAGGTGCGTCAGGTACTGATACTGGAAAATACACATGCGGATGGTGTTGCGATACTCGCCATTAATAAAGAATTCATGGACGAGTTCGCCTTCGACCATGAAGCCCAGCTTGCGATAAATATGAATCGCTTTGGCGTTCTCTTTATCGACGATCAGATAGAGTTTATAGAGATTCAGCACCGTAAAACCGTAGTCCATCGCGAGCTTCGCCGCGCGGGTGGCGAGACCTTTGCCCTGATGTTCCGGTGAAATAATTATCTGAAACTCGGCGCGGCGGTGCACATGGTTAATTTCCACCAGTTCCACCAGGCCCGCTTTATCGCCATCGCACTCCACCACAAAGCGGCGTTCGCTCTGGTCGTGGATATGTTTGTCATAGAGATCGGAAAGCTCGACGAACGCTTCATAGGGTTCTTCAAACCAGTAGCGCATCACGCTGGCGTTATTGTCGAGCTGATGGACGAAACGCAAATCTTCACGTTCCAGCGGGCGCAGTTTGACATCAACGTAGTCTGACATCGTTCATCCTTTTTATGCGCGGGAAAGCCGGCCCCCGGCGGGCGGGAGCCGTGATGCAAATGAGGGTTACGGATTGATAACGCGGCCGGTGCGGCGGTCAAGGCAACGCAGGGTGTTGGGTTCCCAGTAGGCGTTGAGGTTGGCGCTTTTTTCACAGTTATCCTGCGCGTCAAACGCGACATCCGCTTTATCCCACTCTTTTTCGGCGCGTTTGTTCACTTTCTGGCGTAAAGAACGGGTGTCATTCCATTGCTCTTTATCCATCGCGGCGTCCTGACGGGTGCGGGCATTGTCGCCGGACTCAATAATCAGTTTATCGGTTTGCGCGTGGGCAACGCTGGTTAATGCACCGGTCAACAGCGCCAGCAGCAGAGAGTGGCGAAGGAATTTATTCATAGCGATATCCTTAATGAAGCTGTTCTTGTCGTGAAGCCGACACGCTTTACTATATCATCGTGCGCGAATCGCGCACAGCGGTGGCGATTGCCGATATTATCAACATGAGCCTCTCTATGATTAAAACCACTTTGCTGTTTTTTGCCACCGCCCTTGCCGAAATCATCGGCTGTTTTTTGCCGTGGCTGTGGCTGCGCAAGGGCGCGAGCATACTCTGGCTGCTGCCGGCGGCGCTGTCGCTGATGTTGTTCGTCTGGCTGCTGACGCTGCACCCGGCGGCGAGCGGACGGGTTTATGCGGCCTACGGCGGCGTCTATGTAATGACCGCGCTGCTCTGGCTGCGCGTCGTAGATGGCGTGCGTCTGAGCCTGTACGACTGGGCGGGTGCGGCGGTGGCGCTGTGCGGCATGCTGATTATCGTGGCGGGCTGGGGCCGCGCCTGACGTTTTTATTCCTCATTACGTTTGCTCTCATAGCGCTTCACGCTTTGTGAAGCGTCGCGCATTTTTCCTGCAAATCAACTTGTATGGTAGTTAAGTCAGTTGGTCGCAATGCGTACAGTCAGCGCATTGCCGTTTTGAAAAGGAAAGAGGTATGAAAATCAGTAAGGCGGAAGTGTTTGTCACCTGTCCCGGTCGCAACTTTGTCACGCTAAAAATCACCACCGAAGACGGGCTCACCGGGCTTGGCGACGCCACGCTTAACGGGCGCGAGCTCTCAGTGGCGAGCTATCTGCGCGATCACCTCTGCCCGCAGCTGGTGGGGCGCGACGCGCAGCGGATCGAGGATATCTGGCAGTTTTTCTATAAAGGCGCTTACTGGCGGCGCGGTCCGGTGACGATGTCGGCGATTTCCGCTATCGACACTGCGCTGTGGGATATCAAAGCCAAAGCCGCCGGGATGCCGCTTTATCAGTTACTGGGCGGCGCGTCGCGTGAGGGCGTGATGGTTTACTGCCACACCACCGGGCACACCATCGATGAAGTGCTGGACGACTACGCGCGTCATAAAGAACTCGGCTTTAAAGCGATTCGCGTGCAGTGCGGCGTGCCGGGCATGAAAACCACGTACGGCATGGCGAAGGGCAAAGGGCAGGCGTATGAGCCCGCCACCAAAGGCCAGTGGCCGGAAGAGCAGCTGTGGTCCACCGAGAAATACCTCGATTTCACGCCGAAACTCTTCGAGGCGGTGCGCGCGAAATTCGGCTTTCACGAACACCTGCTGCACGACATGCACCACCGCCTGACGCCCATCGAGGCGGCGCGTTTCGGCAAGAGCATTGAAGATCACCGCCTGTTCTGGATGGAAGATCCGACGCCTGCCGAAAACCAGGCCTGCTTCCGGCTTATTCGCCAGCACACGGTAACGCCCATCGCGGTCGGCGAAGTCTTTAACAGCATCTGGGACTGTAAGCAGCTGATTGAAGAGCAGCTCATTGATTACATCCGCACCACCGTCACTCACGCGGGCGGTATTACGGGAATGCGGCGCATCGCCGATTTCGCCGCGCTCTATCAGGTGCGCACCGGCTCGCACGGCCCGTCGGATCTCTCGCCTGTCTGCCACGCCGCCGCGCTGCATTTCGACCTCTGGGTGCCGAACTTCGGCGTGCAGGAGTATATGGGCTATTCAGCCCAGATGCTGGAGGTCTTCCCGCACAGCTGGACCTTCGACAACGGCTATATGCATCCGGGCGATAAACCGGGGCTTGGCATTGAGTTCGATGAAAAGCTGGCGGCCAGATATCCCTACGATCCGGCTTACCTTCCCGTCGCGCGCCTTGAAGACGGCACGCTGTGGAACTGGTAAGCGCTACGCGCCTTTCCTTGCGCTAACATAACAATACCCGGACCCTACCCATGAAAATCAAAAACCTACGCTGGTATATGATAGGCCTGGTGTCATTAGGCACGATAATTAATGCGCTCGCGCGCAGCTCGCTTAGCGTCTCGGCCCCGACGTTATTTACTGAGCTGCATATTAATGAACAGCAATACGCCTGGATTTTAAGCGCCTTTCAGTTCGCTTATACGATTGCGCAGCCGCTGTGCGGTTTCTTTATCGATGTGGTTGGCCTGAAACTTGGCTTTTTTATCATGATCGTCGCCTGGTCGCTGACCAACATGGCGCACGCCACCTGTCATTCGTGGGGCGGGCTGGCCTTTTTGCGCGGGCTGATGGGACTGAGCGAAGCCTCCGCCATTCCGGCGGGCGTCAAGTGCAACTCCGAATGGTTTCCGGCGAAAGAGCGCGGCATTGCGGGGGGGATCGCGAATATCGGCACCTCCATCGGCGCGATGCTGGCTCCGCCGCTCGTGGTGTGGGCCATTATGGCCTACAACTGGGAAATGGCGTTTGTGATAACCGGCGCGCTCGGCCTGGTGTTCGCCGTCATCTGGTGGTTCGGGTATGAATCTCCGGCGCGCCACCGCGCGCTGAGCGTACAGGAGGCGCAGTACATCGATGAAGGACAGGAGAAACATCTGGAGGCGGACGGCACCAGACCGTCAGTGATGGAGATCCTGCGCCAGCGTAATTTCTGGGGTATCGCGCTGCCGCGTTTCCTGGCCGACCCGGCCTGGGGCACCATTAACTTCTGGCTGCCGGTCTATCTGATGACCGTGCGGCACATGCCGCTTAAAGATATCGCGCTGTTCGCCTGGCTGCCGTTTCTGGCGGCGGATTTCGGCGGCATGGCGGGCGGCTTTTTAAATAATTTCATGATGAAGCGCTGGAATATCTCGACCATCAACGCCCGGCGCATCGGCTTTAGCGCAGGCGCGGTGCTGATGCTGCCGCTGGCGTTTGTCGGGTTTGTCGACAGCGCCTATGTGGCGGTAGGGCTGGTCTCCGTCTGCGCGTTCGCGCACCAGATGTTGTCGACTCAGGTGATCACGATGGCGACCGATCTCTTTCGCCGTAATGAAACCTCCACCGTCAGCGGTTTCGCCGGTACGGCAGGCTGGACGGGCATTTTTATCTGCACGCTGATTATGGGCGGGCTGGTGAAAACCGTCGGCTACAATCCCTTCTTTATTATTCTCAGCATGATGGACATTCTCGGCGCCATTATTCTCTGGACGTTTGTGAAAGCGCCCGGCCACGAAAAGCTCGCCGTCAAACCCGCCACCGTCTGATCCTGGCTTTTACCTGGTATTGCTCAACGCTAAAGCGTGATGAAAATCACGCTTTACTACCATTCTAGTCAAGGTAGTTAGTAAAAGCTGTCGCAAATCATAAAGCGCGTCGCTGTGATGCGTAGGCTTCATACAAATTACTTTATTTATCAAATGAGTCATGACTATGGAAAACACGCTTCTCAACGCTCGCGCCATTCTGCCCACTTACGACCGCGACAGGCTGGCCGCCCGCATTGTTCATCTTGGCTTTGGCGCGTTTCATCGCGCGCATCAGGCGGTATACGCCGATATTCTTGCGGCAGAGCACGGCAGCGACTGGGGCTACTGTGAAATCAACCTGATTGGCGGGGAGCAGCAAATCGCCGATATCCGGCGTCAGGATAACCTCTATACCGTGGCGGAAATGTCTGCCGACGCCTGGCGCGCCCGCGTGGTGGGCGTGGTGAAAAGCGCGCTGCACGCGCAGGTGGATGGCCCCGAGGCCGTGTTTGCCGCGCTCTGCCAGCCGCAGGTGGAGATAGTCTCGCTGACCATTACCGAGAAAGGCTACTGCCATTCACCCGCGACCGGCGAGCTGGTAATGGATAACCCGCTTATCGCCGCCGATCTCGCGCATCCGCACCAGCCCTCGTCGGCCGTTGGGGTGATTGTCGAGGCGCTGGCGCGCCGTAAGGCCGCCGGGCTTAAAGGCTTCAGCGTGATGTCCTGCGATAACATGCCGGAAAACGGCCATGTGGCCCGCAACGTGGTGACGGCGTATGCCCGCGCGATAGACGCGCAGCTGGCCGCCTGGATTGAAGCGCACGTGACGTTTCCGTCAACGATGGTCGACCGCATTGTGCCCGCCGTGACGCCGCAGACGCTCGATAAAATCGCTGAGCTGACCGGCGTTCGCGACCCGGCGGGCGTCGCCTGCGAGCCGTTTCGCCAGTGGGTGATTGAAGATAATTTCGTGGCGGGCCGTCCGGCGTGGGAAAAGGCCGGGGCGCAGCTGGTGCGCGACGTGGTGCCGTTTGAGGAGATGAAGCTACGCATGCTCAACGGCAGTCATTCGTTTCTGGCGTATCTCGGCTATCTGGCCGGTTATGAGCATATTAACGACTGCATGGGCGATGACCATTACCGACGCGCGGCCCGTCTGCTGATGCTGAACGAACAGGCCCCGACGCTGAGCGTGCAGGGCGTGGATCTGGCGTGTTACGCGGATTTGCTCATTGAGCGTTACAGCAACCCGGCGCTGCGCCACCGCACCTGGCAAATCGCGATGGACGGCAGCCAGAAGCTGCCGCAGCGCTGGCTCGATTCCATCCGCTGGCACCGGGCGAACGGCAGTCGTCACGATCTGCTGACGCTCGGCGTCGCAGGCTGGATGCGCTACGTGAGCGGTGTGGATGATGCGGGTAACGCGATTGACGTCTGCGATCCGCTGCTGGCGACGATTCAGCAAGCGGTTTCTACCAGCGAGAACGGCGAGGCGCGCGTAAAAGCGCTGCTCGGGCTGACGGCGATTTTTGGCGACGACCTGGCGGCGGCGCCGGAATTTGTCGCCGACGTGACCGCCGCCTTCACGCGTTTGTCGTCGCAGGGCGCCAGAGACACCGTAGCGCAGTACATGCAGCAGATGGCATAGTCGGGAAGGTTAAGGCAACGTCAGGGTTGTCTGGCGAGAGGTGAAGTTTGATGGAGTGGTAGGGGCTGCGAAGTGGTGATGGGGGTATTTGGGTAAATGGTGGGTGCGCGTCGCTTACCCACCCTGGATAACTACATCACCGTTGCCACCCGTAGGGCGGGTAAGCGCAGCGCACCCGCCGTCCAGGCCAATTCAGGCACGCCCGGCGCCTGTCGCACGCGCCGGGCATCATCCGGCGTAATTAATGCATCCCTAAACGAATCAATTCGATCGGCTCGAATTTACCTTCGCAGCCTTCCACTTCCACGGTGCGGCCACGGCGGATCTGCTCGGCCGTCAGGCCTTCGCCGTGGATCGTTTTAATGACGCCGGTTTCGCCGGTGGTGCTGATCATCACGCGGCTGCCGGTGGTAATGGCGTTACGGTTGCGATCGTAGGTCATCATGGTGATATCTCCTCTGAATAGTGATGAATGATCCAGACGAGCCCCATTTTAAAAATCACGACGGCAAAAATATTAATCTCGATCAAAAATGCGACATTTGTGTGATGAATGTCACGCCGCCTGGCTACTCCCCGGCCGGCGCGCTGCGCACGATTTTCCCGGTCGCGATATCAATGTCGATGGTCGCCACCACAGGGGCCACTTCCGGGTCCGCGCCGCCGCGACACCCCTCGCGGGTGTGATCTTCACGGACCAGCAGGCGATAGACGCCGCCGTCTTGCGCGTTTTCATAAAAAATACACTGGCCGTTCGGGTTGAGCAGCAAAGAGACGGTGCGGGTCACGCGGGCAAGCGGGCTGTCGCTGATATCGTCACGCCATTCGTCATGCGTGCCGGTAGCGCGAAGCGACGCCGATTCGAGCCAGCCGGTAACAATGCGCCCGTCTTTGCCATACCATGTCGCCTCGCGGTAACCGGCATCCGGCAGCGTCCGGCTTACGCTCACCGTATCGCCGTCTACCAGAAACAGGGTTGTACTGCGGCACTGCGCGTCAGGCGCGGAGGAAAAGTAATGGCGGCCGCTACCCGTCACCCGAAAATGCGCGCCCGCGTCAGGGACGGGCGCATCGTCAGCGGCGGGTAGTCGGGCGGCGCAGTCACCCTGCGGGGTTAACGCCTGAAGCTGGGCGCGCAGGGCGGCCGTTTCCATCCAGCCCGTCGCCACGCGCCCGGCGGCATCGCGGTAGCGCACCCAGGCAAAAGGCCGCGCCGCGTCATCGCGATCATCCGCTTCGCTGCGCGAAAGCCGAACCACCTGCACTGCATCGCCTGGCACCAGAAACGCCCTAAGCCTGCATTCCGGCGACGGGGCGGAATAAAACGCGGCGCGGGACGCGCCGGTCACTGTACTGACGGACGACGTGAAATCCGCCGCGGCCGTGGCGATCGCCTCTTTTTGCAGGCAGTCGGCCAGCAGCGGGGAAGAGAAAAGGGCGCAGCCCAGCAGCACTATCGCGCGCATCGCATTCATCCTGAGTTGATTAAAACGTCGCGCGGTTACTCTTCGCTGAACCAGTCGCGGTTTTCCTGGCGGATCAGCAGCACCGATTCGCTGATCTCCTGCAAATGCAGGCGCATCGTTTCATCGGCCGCCTGCGGGTCGCGACGCTCCAGGGCGTGAAAAATATCGTTATGCTGGCGCAGCAGCATTTCCGGCGGGGAGACGTGATCGAGGCTCATGTAGCGCACCCGGTCAATGGTCGCTTTGATGTTCTCTACTGTGTCCCAGGCGAGCTGGCAGTCGGCCACCTGCGTCAGGCGGTAGTGGAATTCGTCGTCGAGCTGGAAGAAATCGCTCAGCTGTTTGCGGTCGATGGCGGTGCGCTGCTGATTGAGGTTCTGCTCAAGCTGATAAAGATCGGCGTCGGTCAGCATCGTGGCCGCGCGCTGCACCACGGCCCGCTCGATGGCCTGGCGCACAAAGCAGCCGTTGCGTACCTGGCGCAGCGAGATTTTATTGACGAAACTGCCGCGCTGCGGGCGGATCTGGATAAGTCCGTTTTCCGCAAGCTTAATAAACGCTTCACGCACCGGCTGGCGCGACACGTCAAAGCGCACCGACACCTCTTTCTCCGAAAGCGGGGTGCCCGGCGGGATCAGACAGTGCACGATATCGCGGCGCAGGATGCGGTAGATCTGTTGACTCACCGGCTGGGTCGGGTTGAGCGGAGTTTCAGCGGCCATTCTTCTGTCTTTATTTGCGGGTTACTGCGGCAATTTACCATTAATTGCCCACCCCGCCCAGCGCTGGCGCGGGGAACGGGCAAGGCGGGAACTACTGGCGGTGCACGCTAAGTCCGGCGAAGCTCTGGCTGACCGGCATCATTTCCAGCGTGTTGATGTTGACATGCGCAGGCAGCGAGGCCACCCACCAGACCGCTTCGGTCACGTCTTCCGGCGTCAGCGCGTTGGTGTTTTCGTAAGTTTTACCGGCTTTGTCGTCGTCGCCTTTAAAGCGCACGTTAGAGAATTCGGTGCCGCCCACAAGACCCGGCTCGATATCGGTCACGCGAACCGCGGTGCCGTGCAGATCGGTGCGCAGGTTGAGGCTGAACTGGCGCACAAAGGCTTTGGTCGCGCCGTAGACATTGCCGCCCGCATACGGCCAGCTGCCCGCCGTGGAGCCGATGTTAATCACATGACCGCGGTTGCGCTCGACCATGCCCGGCAGCACGGCGCGGGTCATATACACCAGCCCTTTATTGTTGGTGTCTATCATATTTTCCCAGTCTTCGACGCTCGCTTTATGCGCAGGCTCCAGCCCCAGCGCCAGCCCGGCGTTGTTGACCAGCACGTCGATATCGCGCCACTCCAGCGGCAGCCCGCTGATGGCTTCTTCGATAGCCGCGCGGTTGCGCACGTCCAGTTGCAGCGTCAGCACGCTCTCGCCGAGCTCGTCTTTCAGCGCATCCAGACGCGCCTGGCGGCGGCCTGTCGCGATAACTTTATGACCGTTTTTCACAAAACGACGGGTAATGGCCTCGCCAAAGCCTGCCGTGGCGCCGGTAACCAGAATAATCATCTCGCTGTTCCTCAAGGCTTTTTCAGAACCGTTACCTTAGCACGCCCCGCGCGAGCTGTGGAATATCACTTACTGATAGCTTGCGCCGCGAAATCATTGCTGTTTATGGCGCGGCTGCATAAGCTGTGATTTTGCCATCACCCTTTTGCGGGAGACTCTCATGCCGGTGACCACCCCTTTTTCTTCAGCGAGCGCGCTGCCTTATGAAGCGCCGCCGTTCAATGCGATAACCGATCAGCATTATCGTCCCGCCTTTGACGAGGCGGTGCGCCAGAAGCGCGCCGAGGTGGAGGCCATCGCCGCCGAGCCTGCCGCGCCTACCTTTGAAAATACGTATCTGGCGCTGGAGCGCAGCGGCGCGATGCTCTCGCGCGTCACCAGCGTCTTTTTCGCGATGACCTCAGCGCACACCAACGATTACCTGCAAACGCTGGATGAAGAATTTTCCACGGAGCTTGCCGCGCTGGCGGACGATATCCACTTTAACGAGACCCTGTTCGCACGGCTCAATGCCGTGTATGAGCAGCGCGACGCGCTCGGGCTCGATAACGAATCGCGGCGGCTGGTGGAAGTCGTCTGGCAGCAGTTTATGCTGGCTGGCGCGACGCTTGACGCGGAGCAGAAAGCGCAGCTGCGGGCGCTGAACCAAGAGGCGGCACAGCTCACCAGCCAGTTCAATCAGCGTCTGCTGGCGGCGGATAAAGCCGGCGGCCTGCTGGTCTCATCCCGCGAACAGCTGGCGGGCCTGAGCGAAGCGGAGATCGCCGCCGCCGCCGAAGCCGCGCGTGAAAAGGGACAGGAAGGGCGCTGGCTTATCGCGCTCCTCAACACCACCCAGCAGCCCGCGCTGCAGTCGCTCACCGATCGCGCCACGCGCGAGGCGCTCTTTAAGGCGGGCTGGCACCGCACCGAGAAAGGCGACGCAAACGACACCCGCGCGCTGGTGCTGCGGCTTGCCGCGCTGCGCGCGCAGCAGGCGGCGCTGCTGGGCTTTCAGGATTTCGCCGCATGGACTATCGCCGATCAGATGGCGAAAACCCCGGAGGCAGCCCAGGGCTTTATGCGCGACATCGTGCCTGCGGCAACGGCGCGCGCCGAACGAGAGCTTGCGGATATCCAGCAGATTATCGACAAACAGCACGGCGGCTTTCAGGCCGAAGCCTGGGACTGGGCGTTTTACGCCGAGCAGGTGCGTCGCGAGAAATACGCGCTCGACGAGGCGCAGATCAAACCCTTTTTTGAACTCGACAATGTGCTGACGCGCGGCGTCTTCTATGCCGCCAGCGCGCTGTTTGGCCTCACGTTTACCGAACGCACGGACATTCCGGTTTATCATCCTGACGTGCGCGTCTGGGAGATTTTCGATAAAGACGGCAGCGGGCTCGCGCTCTTTTACGGTGATTTCTTCGCGCGCGACAGCAAAAGCGGCGGCGCCTGGATGGGCAATTTCGTCGAGCAGTCGACGCTCGCCGGTCATAAACCGGTGATCTACAACGTCTGCAACTACCAGAAACCCGCCGCCGGGCAACCCGCGTTAATCTCCTGGGATGACGTCATCACGCTGTTCCACGAGTTCGGCCATACGCTTCATGGCCTTTTCGCGAGCCAGCGTTACGCGACGCTTTCCGGCACCAACACGCCGCGCGATTTCGTCGAGTTCCCCTCGCAAATCAACGAGCACTGGGCGAGCCACCCGGACGTGTTCGCCCGTTACGCGCGCCATTATCAGACCGGCGAGCCGATGCCGGAGGCGCTGCGTGAAAAACTGTTCCGCGCGGCGCGTTTCAATAAAGGCTATGACATGACCGAACTGCTGGCGGCGGCGCTTCTCGACCAGCACTGGCACAGCCTGACCCCGTCATCGTCGCCCCACGACGTTGCGGCTTTTGAGGCGGCGGCGCTCACGCACGAGCGTATCGCGCTGCGCGCCGTACCGCCGCGCTATCGCAGCAGCTATTTCGCCCATATCTTTGGCGGCGGCTATGCGGCGGGCTATTACGCCTATCTCTGGACGCAAATGCTCGCCGACGATGGCTACCAGTGGTTTGTGGAGCAGGGTGGGTTAACCGCGCAGAACGGGGCGCGCTTTCGCGAGGCGGTGCTGTCGCGCGGCAACAGTCACGATCTCGAAGAGGTCTGGCTCGCCTGGCGCGGACATGAACCGCGTATCGAGCCGATGCTGAAAAACCGGGGCCTGAGCGAATAAGGCCACGTTTAAGCGGCGTTGAACCTGCGCGTGCCATCATAGGGAAATAAGCGTGATGTTGAGCGCAGGACAATAACAATCCATGCAAGCCTTACCGTCGGGTCCGCCTGGCGGTATTTTTTTACCCGCCCGTCAGTCATCCCATTTTTTACTGCAGTAAGCGGCAAGAAATCCCACCAGCAAGACAATTCCCGGCATACAAATCAACAGTTGCGCAGCGTCCGGCATCGCCACTCCCGTCGTTTATTCACATCATCCTTTTACAAAGACCTTAACGTGTGACGTAAAGACGACAGTCCGATAACCGTTTTGCGACACGCGCTTAGCGCGCCGCTTCGCGAAGCGTCTCGTCCGGCAGGTTGGCGGCGTCCGGCAGCTGCGGCGGCACGGCGAACCCGGCGCCTGCGCTAAAGACGGGCAAGCCCTCAAGCTGCCACTGTTGCCAGAGCGTCAGTTGCGCGGGTGTGAGCGGAACATCGCTGAAGACCAGATAATGATCGGCGTCGAACTGCGCGAGGTCCGGCAGCGGCACCGGCTGATGTAACACGTCGATGCGAAAACCCTCGCCGGAGTAGCGGATCGCCTCCAGCCAGACGCTGAGCGAATCATGGCTGTTCATCGCCATAATCACCAGCCCCGACGCCGGACGCTTGCGCAGCGCCTGCATCAGAAAGGTGGCGTACTCGACAAGCAGCGTGTCGAAACGGGAGCGGCGGGTCAGCTGCGCGGAGCTGGTGCCGTGGTTCAGCCACAGGCGCAGCGGCAGCACCACGTTATCCAGCAGCATCGGCGCCGGCAGCTCGCGGCCCATTTTGCGCAGCAGCGCGCGGGCTTTTTCCAGGCTGGTTTTCTCAAGCGTGGCGAGCAGTTGTTCCTGCCAGACTTCCCACTGGCTTGCCAGCGAGCCTTCTTCACCTTTAAGACGACGGGCCACTTCGTCCAGCGGCAGGCCGCGGTCAAGCCACTTGATAATGGCGTGAATGCGCATCAGGTGGGTGTAATCGAAATAGCGCTTGCCGCTATCGTTGCGCGCGGGCTTGAGCAATCCAGACCGTTGCCAGGCGCGTAAATTGGTCATGCTGACTCCGCACTGATCGGAGAGCATCTCGATCGTGAAATGAGACATGGCGATTCCTTACAGTGAGGCTATAAAACTTAACAGGAGAGGAAAATGCCCTTTCTGGAGAAGCGAAGGGAAGAGGTGAACAGGATCTACGCTAACACAATTCATAGACCCTGCTAATCATTTAATGTGAATTATTCATTATTAATAGAGAATGCGGGTATTCATTAGGTAAGCTGATAATGGCGATTAGGCAGAATCTTAGCCGGTTTCTGCGACTCGTTATTCATTTCGCGCAGGTCTATTTCAATATTATTACAGAGCGCATCCAGCGGCAGGTCGTTATCCTCGGTGCCGAACGGATCTTCCAGCTCTTCGGCCAGCGTATCCAGCGCAATGAACGTATAGGAAATAAACACCGAGAGAAACGGCGTCATATAATGCAGATCGGTCACCAGCGCGAACGGCAGCATAATGCAGAAGCAATAGACCGTGCGGTGCAGCATCAGGGAATACGCAAAAGGCGGCGGCGTATTGGCGATACGTTCGCAGCCCGCCAGCACAGCCGCAAACTGGTTAATATGCTGGTCAAGCGTCTGGAACAGAATATCGGACAGCCCGTTGCGCCGCGCCGCAAGCCATTCACCCATGATGAGTAAAATCGTATTGCAGGGTGAATTGCTGTGCATCACGCGCGTCATTTCGCTGCGGGTTAAATAACGATCAAGCACGTTGTCGAGCTTTTTGCGGCGCAGCGTCAGGCGCAGACAGTGGCAAAACGCCACTTCGAGATTGACCAGATGGTGCAGCTCCTGCGCGTTATCCGGCATCAGCGTGCGGGCGGTGCGCAGCAGGGAGCGGCAGTGGATAACCAGCTGGCCCCAAATCTGGCGCGCTTCATTAAAGCGTGCGAAACAAGTGCTGTTGCGAAAGCCGAGAAAAATCGCAATCGCCACGCCGAGAATACTGAATGGCGCGGTGGTCAGTTTTATTCCAAGCGCTTCATACCACGGTAAAAAGAAAATAACCGTCACCGAAAGCAGGAAATTAAGGAGTAGACGTGTGGATATTTTGGCTAATACGGAACCATGCCAGACAAAGAGTCGGGCGAACCAGTGCTGTGGGGGTCGAACAATCATGATACTCACAAGGGGTTAACAAAAGCGCTACATATTAAACGAGATAGCGCTTTTGTCTGCAACCTGAAAAACGCAGTGGTTTACCCCAGAGGAATAAAATTCGCCTTCTCACGGGCCAGCCAGTCGCGAGACTTTCTTATTGAACCGCCTTTGCGGAACAACAAAAAAACATCCTGACCCATAATCAGGACCATGAACCGGTCTTTAAGTTTGATGGCAGGGCAGCAGTACCATTTCTGTTTCATTAATCACTCCTTGGCGGAAATTAAATCAACAAACGACACTTCGCAGATAAAGAATAGCCTCAACACCAGCGACGAAATAATTAACGCTTTCTTTTAGGAATTTTCTTATTAAACGCAGGGGCGCAGGTGGAAAATCCTTTGCCATTCAGGAGATAAAAGCCTGTTGTGGAATATATCTGGCAGAGCGCGGCGATAAAACACATGCTGGCGGCTAATGTAACTTGCGAAACGGGAATGCCTGCCTATAGTTACTCCTGCGTCGCATGGTGAGGGCGCGGTTTAAATTATCTCTGCTAATCCGAGGAGAATATTATGGCTCAACATCGTGGTGGTTCAGGTAATTTTGCTGAGAATCGTGAACGCGCTTCTGAAGCCGGTCGTAAAGGTGGCCAGAATAGCGGCGGAAATTTTAAAAATGACCGCGAGCGTGCAGCAGAAGCAGGCCGCAAAGGCGGTAAAAGCAGCAGCCGTTCCTCTTCCTGACGGAGCGGCGGGCCGTATGCGCCTGGCATAACGTTCCTCCGGTATGGGTTAATGCTCATACCGGAGGTCGCCGCGCATTACGTAAATACTTCTTTATCAGTTTAATTACCTTATGAAATTACAACGCGCATTAAAAATAACGGTGCTGCCGCTCTTGTCCATCGCATTTATTGCACACGCGGAAAAAGACACCCCGCCGGGGGCGAGTAAATCCACCAGTACCAATTTACTGGAAACCGGCTCGGCGGTGTTGCAGAGTAATGCACCGTTAAAAGGATTTGATATTTATCTGGTGGGCTTTCATCCGATGAAAGATATCCCGGAAAAACAGATGGAAGCGCATCACTATTGCCATCAGGTCAATGAAGATTTCGCCCAGTGCGTCTTATTTGACGGCAATACGAAAGACGCCAACATGAACGGCGTAGAATATATTATCTCCGAAAAACTCTTTAACCAGCTGCCGCCACAGGAAAAACAGTACTGGCACCCGCACAACGGCGAAATCCTCAGCGGCCAGCTGATTGCGCCCGGCATTCCGGCCCCGGTTGAGCATCGTCTGATGCAGAGTAAAATGAACAGCTACGGCAAAACCTGGCACGTCTGGCATACCGGCGGACCAGGCGACAAGGGCGACGCGCTGCCGCTCGGCCCGCCGATGCTCGCTTGGTCATTCAACCGCGACGGCGAGGCAAAACCAGAACTTGTGAGCGAACGCGACAAAAAGCTCGGCGTGAATACCGAAGAGATCCGCCGCTCACGCGCCGATTTACAACCGCTCGCGAAGCCGCAAAGCGGCGTGGATGCCCTCAAAGGGCAGTTTAAACGCGACACTCAGGATATCCCCGGCGTCGTGGACAGCAACGCCGCTACAGAAAAAAAATAATCCCGTTTTGTGCCTTCTCTTTTCCCCACTTCGGTGGGGAGTCTTTTACATGAATTTTTTTCAACACCCATGAAATTTCCTCGTTTGCCTGAATCCGGGTCTGATGTCATTCTCTGGACATATAGCCATCCAGACGGCCAAATATTCAATATCTGAACTATCACCTGACGTAATCATCGCGTCAGGCCACGAGGAGAACACCATGCAGCGTCAACACGCCCCGTTTCGCGCCGATATCGTCGGCAGCTTTTTACGCCCGGATGCCATTAAGCACGCCCGCCAGCAGTTTGCGGCAGGGGAAATCGACGCCGCGCATCTGCGCCGTATTGAAGACGACGCCATTCGTCACGCCGTTGAGCAGCAGTGCGCCTGCGGCCTGCACGTGGTCACCGACGGCGAATTCCGCCGCGCCTGGTGGCATATGGATTTCTTCGCCGCGCTACAGGGCGTACAGCTGGTGGAAGTGGAGCAGGGCATTCAGTTCAACGGCATCCAGACCAAAGCGCAAAGCGTGCGTGTCGTGGGTAAAGTGGCGTTCGGTGACCACCCGATGCTGGAAGATTTTCGCTTTCTGAAAAGCGTCAGCGGCAATGCCGAGCCGAAGATGACCATTCCGAGCCCGAGCGTGCTGCATTTTCGTGGCGGCGCGGCGGCCATCGACCGTAACGTCTACCCGGATCTCAACGACTATTTCGACGATCTGGCAACCACCTGGCGCGACGCCATCCGCGCGTTCTACGACGCGGGCTGCCGCTACCTGCAGCTTGACGACACCGTCTGGGCGTATCTCTGCTCGGATGAACAGCGCCGTCAGATCCGCGAGCGCGGCGATTCGCCGGACGAACTGGCCCGCATCTATGCCCGCGTGCTCAATCAGGCGCTGGAAGGCAAACCGGACGACCTGACCATCGGTCTGCACGTCTGCCGCGGTAATTTCCGCTCCAGCTGGATTGCCGAAGGCGGTTATGAGCCGGTGGCGGAAGTGCTGTTCGGCACGGTCAACGTCGATGCGTTTTTCCTGGAGTACGACAACGATCGTTCCGGCGATTTCGCGCCGCTGCGCTTTATCCGTCCGGGTAAACAGCAGGTGGTGCTGGGCCTTATCACCACCAAAAACGGCGAGCTGGAGAACCCGGAATTAATCAAAGCGCGCCTTGCCGAGGCCGCGAAATATGTCGATATCAACCAGATCTGCTTAAGCCCGCAGTGCGGGTTCGCCTCGACCGAAGAAGGCAACAGCATCAGCCCGGACGAGCAGTGGCAGAAAGTCCGCCTCGTGACCGGCGTCGCCAGCGAGGTGTGGTAACGCAAGCGAGGGCGCCAGCGGTTATTGGCTTTTGGGAGGTGGGGGCGCGTAGCGCGCCCACCTTTTTTATGGGCGGGAGCCGTGGCGGATTTTCTCCCAACCGGCCTGGGTTTTGGGAAAACCAAAATATGTCGGGGTGGTGGAATGGCGAACGGAACGATGCCACCGGCGTTGCACATTTCCCTTCAACCCGGCTGCGAAAACCGGGCGGCGGGTGCGCTGCGCTTACTCGCCCTACGGTTACTGGATTTAAGGAAACGTCGGCGCGGAGGGTTTTGCTCCGGCTAAAAAAAATCGGCCGCGCCGTTTCGCCGCAGGCCGGGGCGCACCGGAGGGACCCGGTGCGAGGGCATGACAATACAGGGATGTATTGTCTTGCCCGACCCGTGGCCGGAGGGAATAAGGCACGGCTTCCCCGCAGGGGCGATTTTCTGCCGGGAGCCGGGACTGCAAAGGGGGCGGCGGCGAGCCCCCTTTGCACGTTCGCGTGAGGAAGACGCACATATAAACGCGGCGTGATAGCGAACGGAACGTTGTCACCGCCCTTGCATATTTCCTTTCAAGCCGACGGCGAAACCGTGCGGGGCGGGTGCGCTGCGCTTACCCGCCCTACGATATTGGGCCTCACGTTTGATGTAGGGTGGGTAAGCGCAGCGCATCCACCCGTCGTGATATCCCCTTTATAAAAGACACATCACAAAACCTTATTTACCGCGCTGCGCGCCATCACTTTTCTTTATTTCTGACTTGATTGCACATTTATGTCGCATCGCTGCACCATCACGTCTCCCTTTTTTATTAAAAAACGCGGTGCCACATAAATAAACCCGCCGCTAACGTTTTCTTAAATAACTATCTTGCTGATTTTAAACGTTTTTATAAAACTGGCATTCCGTTTGCTAAATACCTTTCATCTTGTATACCAGATGGGATGCCAGTTATGTCACAGAATTCACTGCTGTTTACGCCGCTGACGCTTGCAGAGTGGCAAAGGGAATATCAGGACGGCCCGCAGCGCATTCGCGAAATATATTCAGCGGCTTTTAGCGCTGCTGAAAATAGCGATCCGGCGTGGATAACCCGCGCCAGCGCGGCACATATTGAGGAACAAATTGCAGTGCTGCTGGCCGCGCTGGCGCAGGGGAAAACCCTCGCGGATTTCCCGCTCTTCGGCGTGCCGTTCGCGGTGAAAGACAATATCGACGTCGCGGGGCTGCCCACGACGGCGGCGTGCCCGGCGTTCGCGTATACCCCGCAGGACGACGCCGCCGTGGTCGCGAAACTCAAAGCCGCCGGTGCCATCGTGCTGGGTAAAACCAATCTCGATCAGTTCGCCACCGGGCTTGTCGGCACACGCTCGCCGTATGGCGCGGTGCCGAACACCTTTAACCCGGCCTATGTCAGCGGCGGCTCCAGCGCGGGCTCCGCCTCGGTGGTCGCACGCGGGCAGGTCGCCTTTGCGCTCGGCACCGACACCGCAGGCTCGGGCCGCGTCCCGGCCGGGTTTAACAATATCGTCGGCCTCAAACCCACCAAAGGCTGGCTTTCAAATCGCGGCGTGGTGCCTGCCTGCAGGCTTAACGACTGCGTCTCGGTGTTCGCGCTCAGCACCACGGATGCTTTCCAGGTGGCGACCATCGCGGGCGGTTATGACGCCAGTGACGCCTATTCACGGCATAACCCGCGCACCGCGCCCGCGCGGCTGCCCGCAAAACCGCGCTTCGCGGTGCCAGACCAGCCCGAATTCTACGGCGATCGCCACAGCGAAGCGGCCTTCCGCCAGAGCCTCGCCCGGCTTGAAGCGCTGGGCGCGACGCTGGTGCCGGTCGATTTCACGCCGTTTCGCCAGCTTGCTGAACAGCTCTATCAGGGGGCCTGGGTGGCGGAGCGCACCGTCGCGGTGGGCGAGATGCTCAACCAGCCGCCGGAGGTCATGGATCCGACGGTGCGCGGCATCGTCGAAGGTGGCCTGAAGTACAGCGCCTGCGACGCCTGGCAGGCGGAATATACCCGCGCGGCGCTCACGCGGCGCATCGCGCAGGCGCTGGAGCAGGTCGACGCGCTGGTCGTCCCGACGTCGCCCACCATTCACACGCTGGAAGAGATGAACGTCGAGCCGGTGCGCTACAACTCGCATTTCGGCTACTACACCAACTTCACCAACCTGGCGGATCTCTGCGCGCTGGCGCTGCCGGGAGATTTCCGCGCCGATGGCCTGCCGGCGGGAATTACGCTTATCGCGCCCGCCTGGCACGACGCCGCGCTGGCGCACTTTGGCGCGCTCTGGCAGCAGGCGGTCCCGCTGCCGCTCGGCGCCACCCATAAAGCGCTGCCTGCCGCGGGCCCGCTGCCGTCCTCGCCACACCATGTGCGCCTCGCCGTGGTCGGCGCGCACCTGCGCGGTATGCCGCTCAACCACCAGCTCACCACCCGCGATGCCGTGTTTATCGAAGAGACCACCACGGCGGCGGATTACCGCCTCTATGCGCTCGCGAACACCACGCCGCCGAAGCCAGGGCTGGCGCGCGGCGCGGCCGGACAGCCCATCGCGGTGGAGCTGTGGGACATCCCGCTCGCGCGTTTTGGCGAGTTTGTCGCGGAGATCCCGTCACCGCTCGGCATCGGCACGCTCACGCTCGCCGATGGTCGCGCCGTGAAAGGCTTTATCTGCGAGCCGCAGGCGCTGGAGCGCGCCACCGACATCACCGAATGGGGCGGCTGGAAAGCCTGGCTTGCCCGCCACCAGAGCGCCTGAGGAGACCCGACCATGTTCAGCAAAGTGCTTATCGCCAACCGTGGCGAAATCGCCTGCCGCGCCATCCGTACCCTGAAGAAAATGGGCATTGCCAGCGTCGCGGTCTATGCCGACCCGGACAGTAACGCGCAGCACGTGCGTGACGCCGATATCGCCATCGCGCTCGGCGGCGAGGCGGCGCGCGACAGTTATCTTAACGTCGATAAAATCATCGCGGCCGCGAAAGCGAGCGGGGCGCAGGCCATTTTCCCCGGCTACGGCTTTTTGTCGGAGCGCGCGGAGTTCGCGGCGGCCTGCGAGGCCGCGGGCATTGTGTTTATCGGGCCGACCGCGCAGCAGATTGCCGATTTCGGGCTCAAACACCGCGCCCGAACGCTTGCCGCTGAGGCGGGCGTGCCGATGACGCCAGGCACCGGGCTTCTGCGCTCGCCGGAGGAGGCCCAGCAGGCGGCACGTGAGATTGGCTACCCCGTCATGCTGAAAACCACCGCAGGCGGCGGCGGGATTGGGCTCACGCGCTGCGAAGATGCCGCCGCACTTGCCGACGCCTGGGAGAGCGTGAAGCGTCAGGGCCAGCAGTTCTTCAGCGATGACGGCGTGTTTATCGAGAAATTCGTCAGCCGCGCCCGCCACCTCGAAGTGCAAATCATGGGCGACGGGCAGGGACGCGTAGCGGCGCTCGGCGAGCGCGACTGCTCACTGCAACGCCGCAACCAGAAAGTGGTGGAAGAAACCCCCGCGCCGGGGCTGCCGCAGGCGACGCGCGAGGCGCTGCACGCCGCCGCCGTCGCGCTTGGCGAATCGGTCAACTACCGCAGCGCAGGCACGGTGGAGTTTATTTATGACGCCGACAGCGACAGCTTCTGGTTCCTGGAGGTCAACACCCGCTTGCAGGTGGAGCATCCGGTGACCGAAGCGGTAACCGGGCTTGATCTTATCGAATGCATGATCAAGGTCGCCGCGGGCGAGCCGCTGGACTGGGCGCGGCTGGCGCAGGCGCCGCAGGGCGCGGCCATCGAGGTACGTCTGTATGCGGAAGATCCGCTGAAAAACTTTCAGCCGTCGCCGGGGCAGCTTACCGACGTCGCGTTCCCCGACAACGTACGGGTGGACGGCTGGGTCAGCACCGGCACGCATGTGAGCGCGTTTTACGATCCGATGATCGCCAAGATCATTGTCCACGGTGATGACCGTCCGCAGGCGCTGGCGAAACTGCGTAAGGCCCTGGACGCCACGCGTCTGCACGGTATCGCCACCAACCTGGATTACCTGCGCCAGATTATCCGGCTGGAGGCGTTTGAAGACGCGACCATGTGGACGCGCCTGCTGGATGAGGTGAAATACCAGGCGCATGCCATTGAGGTCGTGGAGCCGGGCACCTGGAGCAGCGTGCAGGATCATCCGGGTCGTCTTGGCTACTGGGATATCGGCGTGCCGCCGTCCGGGCCGATGGATGACTATGCCTTCCGGCTGGCGAACCGGATCGTCGGCAACGCGCCGGAGGCCGCCGGACTGGAATTTACGCTCCAGGGGCCGACGCTGCGCTTTCACAGCGAGGCCGTGTTTGCGCTCACCGGCGCGGACTGCGACGCCGAGCTTGATGGCGAGCCGGTCGCCTGCTGGCAGCCGGTGACCGCCCGCGCCGGACAAACGCTGAAGTTAGGCCGCGCGCGCACCGGCTGTCGCGGCTATCTGGCGGTGCGCAACGGGTTCGACGTGCCGCTGTATCTCGGCAGCCGTTCCACCTTCGCGCTCGGGCAGTTCGGCGGCCATGCCGGACGCACATTGCGCCCCGGCGACGTGCTGGCCATCTCCCGCCCGGCGCTCGCCGCCTGCACGACGCCTGCGCCCATCGCGCCGCCCCAGACGCCGGAGCCGGGGCTGATCCCGCGCTACGGCGACGTTTGGGATATCGGCGTGCTCTACGGACCGCACGGCGCGCCCGATTTCTTTACGCCCGCCTCGATGGATACGTTCTTCGCCGCCGAGTGGCAGGTGCATTACAACTCCAACCGGCTCGGCGTGCGGCTGGTCGGCCCGAAACCCGAATGGAGCCGCGCCGATGGCGGCGAGGCGGGACTGCATCCGTCCAACGTACATGACTGCGAATACGCTATCGGAGCGATTAACTTTACCGGCGATTTCCCGGTGATCCTCACGCGCGACGGCCCGAGCCTCGGCGGCTTTGTCTGCCCGGTCACCATCGCCCGCGCGGAGCTGTGGAAAGTGGGCCAGGTGAAGCCGGGCGATCGCATCCGCTTTCACCCGATAAGCATTGAACACGCGCAGTCGCTGGAGCTGGCGCAGGAAGTGGCGTGCAACCACCTGCGCGCGGTGAGCGCGCGCCCGGACGAGACGCCGTCGATGCTGCCGGGCAGCACGTCGAGTGCCGCGATCCTCGCTGAGGTGCCCGCGCACAACGGGCTGCCTGCGGTGGTGTGGCGGCAGGCGGGCGACAGTTACATTCTCATCGAGTATGGCGATAACGTGATGGATCTGGCGCTGCGCCTGCGGGTGCATCTGCTGATGAAAGCTATCCGCGCCAGCGGCGTCGCGGGCGTTGAAGAGTTGTCGCCAGGCGTGCGTTCGTTGCAGGTGCGCTATGACAGCCAGCGTCTGGGGCAGCGCCCGCTGTTAACGCTGCTGATGAGCCTTGAGAAACAGCTCGGCGACGTTCAATCGCTGAAAATCCCGTCGCGCATCGTCTGGCTGCCGATGGCCTTTGAAGACAGCGCGACCTTAGGAGCGGTGGAGCGTTACCAGCAAACGGTGCGCAAAGAGGCGCCGTGGCTGCCGAACAATGTCGATTTTATCTGTCGCGCCAACGGGCTTTCGCACCGCGACGAAGTGAAAAACATCGTCTTTGACGCCAGCTATCTGATCCTCGGCCTCGGGGATGTTTATCTCGGCGCGCCGTGCGCGGTGCCGGTAGACCCGCGCCACCGCCTGCTGAGCAGCAAATATAACCCGGCGCGCACCTGGACTGCCGAGGGCACCGTCGGCATTGGCGGCATGTATATGTGCATTTACGGCATGGATTCGCCAGGCGGCTATCAGCTGGTGGGGCGCACGCTGCCTATCTGGAACAAATTCCTCAAAAACCCGCAGTTCGGCGACGAGCCGTGGCTGCTGAAATTCTTCGACCAGGTGCGGTTTTACCCGGTGAGCGAGGCGGAGCTGAACGATTTGCGCGACGCCTTCCGCGAAGGGCGCGCGCAGGTGCGCATCGAAGAGACCGAGTTCGATTTCGCGGCCTATCAGGCATTTCTTGACGCGAACGCGCCGGATATCGCCGCGTTTCGCGAGCGGCAGCAGGCGGCCTTCAGCGCCGAAGTAGCCCACTGGCAGACGCAGACCACTGAGAGCGACGCGCTTGCGGTGGAGCCCGAAGAAGAGACGGACACCGCAGGGCGGCTGGTGAGCGCCGATCTTAACGGCAACGTCTGGAAAATCCTTGTGGAGCCGGGCCAGCGGGTGAAGCAGGGCGAGCCGCTGGTCGTGGTGGAGGCGATGAAGATGGAACTGATGGTACACGCGCCGGTCGACGGCGTGGTGTCGAAGATCCGCTGCCAGCAGGGGCGGCCTGTGGCGCCCGGCGATGCCCTTCTGTGGCTGGGGTGATCTGACCTGGCTTGCTTGTCAGATTGCGCCGCCGACGGTCAGCGCACCCGCCAGCCGCAGGGCGCAGGGCGCAGGGCACACAAAAGGAGAAGATATGCCATTAACGGCCAGACAACGCGCGGCGCACCCGGAGGCGCAGGGGGAGCGCATCTACCGGCTGCTTAAACAGGAGATTTTCGATTTCCTCCTGCTGCCAGGCGATCGCTTTAGCGAAAACGACATCGCGGCGCGCATGGGGGCGAGCCGTACGCCGGTGCGTCAGGCGCTGCAGCGGCTCGCGCAGGAGGGCTATCTCGACGTGCAGCCGCGCAGCGGCTGGCAGGTGCGGCCCATCGATTTCGATCACCTCGAGGCGCTCTATGACCTGCGCGTCGTGCTGGAAACCGAGGCCGTAACGCGGCTCTGCGCGCTCCCGGCGCGAGTCACGCCGCTGCCGCTGGTCCAGCTGCGCGAATTCTGGATAGAAGCGCCGCCGCTTGCCGAAGGCTGCGACGTCGCGCCCTATGACGAGGCGTTTCATATGACGCTTGTGGGGGCGGTGGGCAACCCGGAGATGGCGCGCGTGCACCTTGAGGTCACCGAAAAAATTCGCATTGTGCGCCGGATGGATTTCACCCAGGCGGCGCGCATCAGCGCCACGTACGCCGAGCACGGCCAGATCCTGCTCGCGGTCCTTGAACGCAACGCACAGGAGGCCCGGACCCGACTGCACGACCATATTGCTCAAAGCCAGAAAGAGGTTCGCAAGATAACGCTTCACGCCCTGCATCAGGCGGGGCGGAAGACGCGAGATTAACCATACACACAGCCCTTACTACCAGGAGTGAAGTCTATGCATCGTCGTACCTTGTTAAAAGCTTTCGCCCTTTCCGCCTCGGTCATCAGCATGGGGTTCGCCTTCAGCGCCCAGGCCGCCGACACCATCAAAGTGGGCATCATGCACTCGCTCTCCGGCACGATGGCCATTTCCGAAACGCCGCTCAAAGACGTGGCGCTGATGACCATCGATGAGATCAACGCCAAAGGCGGGGTGCTCGGTAAAAAACTCGAACCGGTAGTGGTGGACCCGGCCTCCAACTGGCCGCTGTTCGCCGAGAAAGCCCGTCAGCTGTTAAGCCAGGATAAGGTGTCGGTGGTCTTTGGCTGCTGGACGTCGGTGTCCCGCAAGTCGGTGCTGCCGGTGTTTGAGGAGCTCAACGGCCTGCTGTTCTATCCGGTGCAGTATGAGGGCGAAGAGATGTCACCGAACGTCTTCTACACCGGCGCGGCGCCGAACCAGCAGGCGATCCCGGCGGTGGAATACTTGATGAGCGAGGACGGCGGCAGCGCGAAGCGCTTCTTCCTGCTCGGCACCGATTATGTCTACCCGCGCACCACCAACAAGATTTTGCGCGCCTTCCTGCATTCAAAAGGCGTTCAGGATAAAGACATCGAAGAGGTCTACACGCCGTTCGGCTACAGCGATTACCAGACCATCGTCGCCAATATCAAAAAATTCTCGGCGGGCGGTAAAACGGCCGTGGTGTCCACCATCAACGGCGATTCCAACGTGCCGTTTTATAAAGAGCTCGCCAACCAGGGCCTGAAGGCGACCGACGTGCCGGTGGTGGCGTTCTCGGTGGGCGAAGAGGAGCTGCGCGGTATCGACGCCAAACCGCTGGTGGGTAACCTGGCGGCGTGGAACTACTTCGAGTCGGTGGATAACCCTGAGAACCAGAAATTTGTCGCCGATTACCGCGCGTATGCCAAAGCCCACAAGCTGCCGAACGCCGACACGGTGGTGACCAACGATCCGATGGAAGCGACGTATGTGGGCATCCATATGTGGGCGCAGGCGGTTGAGAAAGCCGGCACGACGGATGTCGACAAGGTACGTGCGGCGATGGCGGGGCAATCTTTTAAAGCGCCGTCCGGCTTTACGCTGACGATGGATAACACCAATCACCATCTGCACAAACCGGTCATGATCGGCGAGATCGAAGGCAACGGGCAGTTCAACGTGGTGTGGCAGACCGAAGCGCCTGTCCGTGCGCAGCCGTGGAGCCCGTATATCGCCGGTAACGACAAAAAACCTGATGCGCCGGTGAAAACCGCCAGCAATTAAGGGGCGTTGGCGGGGCGCGCCGGGGTGCGGGTGCGCCTCGCTTACCTGCCATCTGTGCCACCCAGGGCCGCCGACACCTGTGCCCCAGAGGCCTCAACGGTTTCAAAGGAGATAACCATGACAATATTCCGCTGGCTGATGGTAAGCGCCTTGCTGCTGCCGTGGCTGGCCCGCGCCGCCGACGCCGATGATTTCGCCGCCGCCAACCGCAGCCATCAGGCCGCACTGCTGCAACGCTGGGCGACAGCGCCGGACGCCGCGCGTCTCCCACTCCTGGTGTCGCTTCACCAGGAAAACCTGGTGGTGGATGCCCAAAAACACCCGTTCGCGCAGCGCGCCGACGCCCTGACGCCGCTCGGTAGCGCCGCCGCGCCTGCGGGCGCGCTGAAACCGCTGCGTCTCACCAACCGCCTGCGCAATCTCGCCGCCGCGGCGCTGGCGACGCATCGCCTGGTGAGTGACAACGTCACCGAACGCCTTGACGCCGCCCGCGCGCTACAGCGCGACGGCGACCCGCAAATGCTCTCGTTACTGACGCAGCGCCTGGCGGCGGAAAAAGACAACGACGTGCGCGAGGCGCTCGCCGCCGCGCTCGCGAGCCTCCAGCTCGCCAGCCCCGACGCCGCAGTGCGCTTAAACGCCGTCACGCTGCTTGGCGAATCGGGCGACCCGCAGACCCGCGCGCGGTTGCAGCCTTACACCCAAACCGCCACCGAGCCGGACGCCCGCGTGCGCGAGGCCGCCTCTGCAAGCGTGCGCGCCATCGGGCATCGGCTGCTGGTCGGCGACCTGCTCGGCCAGGCATTTATGGGGCTGTCGCTCGGCTCGATCCTGCTGCTGGCCGCACTCGGGCTTGCCATCACTTACGGCCTGCTTGGCGTTATCAACATGGCCCACGGCGAAATGCTGATGCTCGGCGCTTACGCCACCTGGTGCGTGCAGAACGCGCTGGCCGCCGTGGCCCCGCAGTGGCTGGCGTTCTATCCGCTGCTGGCGCTGCCGGTGGCGTTTCTGGTGACAGCCTGCGCAGGCATGGCGCTTGAGCGCACTATTATTCGCCATCTCTACGGGCGGCCGCTGGAGACGCTGCTCGCCACCTGGGGTATCAGCCTGATGCTCATCCAGCTGGTGCGGATGGCGTTCGGCGCGCAGAACGTCGAGGTGGCGAACCCCGCGTGGCTTTCCGGCGGCGTCCAGGTGTTGCCGAACCTGATCCTGCCGTGGAACCGCCTGGTAGTGATGGGTTTTGTGCTGCTGGTGCTGTTCTTCACCTGGCTTGTACTCAACAAAACGCGCCTCGGCATGAACGTGCGGGCGGTCACCCAGAACCGCGCGATGGCGGCCTGCTGCGGCGTGCCGACCGGGCGCGTCGATATGCTCGCCTTCGGGCTCGGCTCCGGCATCGCGGGCCTTGGCGGCGTCGCGCTGTCGCAGCTCGGTAATGTCGGCCCGGAGCTCGGCCAGGGCTACATCATCGACTCCTTTTTAGTGGTGGTGCTGGGCGGCGTCGGCCAGCTGGCAGGCAGCGTCGCGGCGGCGTTCGGGCTTGGCATCTTCAATAAAATCCTTGAGCCGCAGGTCGGCGCGGTGCTCGGCAAAATCGCCATCCTGGTGATGGTTATCCTGTTTATCCAGAAACGCCCGCAGGGGCTGTTCGCACTCAAAGGGAGGGCTGTGGAATGACGCAGCCGGTGACCTTAACGCTGGTCCAGAAAGCGCCGCGCCTGAGCCTTATCGCGGGCGGCCTCGCGCTGGCGGCGCTGTTTGCGCTGCCGTTCCTGACGCTTTTGCCCGCAAGCCACCCGCTGGCGGTCTCGACCTGGACGCTCACGCTGTTGGGCAAAATGCTCTGCTACGCCATTGTCGCCGTGGCGCTCGATCTGGTCTGGGGATACGCCGGGCTGTTGTCGCTCGGCCACGGGATTTTCTTTGCGCTCGGCGGCTACGCGATGGGCATGTATCTGATGCGCCAGGCTGCCGGTGACGGGCTGCCCGCGTTTATGTCGTTCCTCTCCTGGACCGAGCTGCCGTGGTACTGGTGGGGCACCTCGCATTTTCTCTGGGCGCTGCTGCTAGTGGTGCTGGTGCCGGGGCTGCTGGCGCTGGTGTTCGGCTTTTTCGCCTTCCGCTCGAAAATCAAAGGCGTCTATTTCTCCATCATCACCCAGGCGCTGACGTTCGCGGGCATGCTGCTCTTTTTTCGCAATGAAACCGGCTTTGGCGGCAACAACGGTTTTACCGGCTTCACCACGCTGCTCGGGTTTTCACTGACCCACACCGGCACGCGCATCGCGCTGTTTATCGCCACACTCGCGCTGCTGCTGGGCTGTCTCGGCGTCGGGTTCTGGCTTGCGCGCAGCAAGTTTGGCCGGGTGCTGACGGCGGTGCGCGACGCCGAGAGCCGCCTGATGTTCTGCGGCTACGATCCGCGCGGCTTCAAGCTGCTGGTCTGGACGCTGTCGGCGGTGATGTGCGGGCTGGCGGGCGCGCTCTATGTGCCGCAGGTCGGGATAATCAACCCAGGCGAGATGTCGCCGACCAACTCCATTGAGGCGGCCATCTGGGTGGCGCTCGGCGGGCGCGGCACGCTGGTCGGCCCGGTGTTCGGCGCGCTGCTGGTGAACGGCGCGAAAAGCCTCTTCACCGTAGTGATGCCGGAGTACTGGCAGCTCTTTCTCGGGCTGATTTTTATCGTCATTACCCTGTTTCTGCCGCGCGGCGTGGCGGGGCTTCTGCGCAGAGGAGAGAAATAATGCACGCCACGGATACCCTTTACACCCGGCAGTACGAGACCGACCGCTTTCGCGCGCAGACCGATCCGGTGTTGCAGCTTGAAAATATCAACGTCAGCTTCGACGGGTTCAGGGCGCTGACCGACCTGACGCTCTCCATCGGCGTCGGCGAGCTGCGCTGCATTATCGGCCCCAACGGCGCGGGGAAAACCACGCTGATGGATGTGATAACCGGGAAAACCCGGCCCCAGAGCGGGCGGGCGATTTACGATCAGGAAACCGACCTGACGCGGCTCACGCCGGTGGACATCGCGCGGCGCGGCATCGGGCGCAAATTTCAGAAACCCACGGTCTTTGAGGCGCTGACGGTCGCTGAGAATCTCGAACTCGCGCAGAAGGGCGATAAAACGGTGCGCGGCACGCTGCGCGCGCGGCTAAGTGGCGAACAGCGGGATCGCATCGATGAGATGCTGTCGACGCTGCGGCTTTCCAGCGAGCGTCGCCGCCCGGCGGGCGCGCTCTCCCACGGTCAGAAGCAGTTTCTCGAAATCGGCATGCTGCTGATGCAGGAGCCGCATCTGCTGCTGCTCGACGAGCCGGCGGCGGGCATGACCGACGCCGAAACGGAATACTCCGCCGAGCTGTTTCGCGCGCTCGCCGGCAAGCATTCGCTGATGGTGGTGGAGCACGATATGGGCTTTGTGGAAACCATCGCCGACAAAGTGACGGTGCTGCATCAGGGCCAGGTGCTGGCGGAGGGATCGCTTGCCGAGGTGCAGGCGAATGAGCAGGTGATTGAAGTCTATCTTGGGCGTTAAGGAGCCGGCATGTTAGAAGTCAGCGAACTGAATCAATATTACGGCGGCAGCCATATTCTGCGCGGCGTGTCGCTTACGGCGCGGGCAGGCGAGGTGACCTGCCTGCTCGGGCGCAACGGCGTGGGTAAAAGCACGCTGCTGAAATGCCTGATGGGGCTAATTCCGGCGCGCGCAGGCGAGGTGATCTGGCAGGGAAAAGCGATCACCCGCTATAAGCCGCACCAGCGTGTCGGGGCGGGGATCGCCTACGTGCCGCAGGGGCGCGAGATTTTCCCGCGCCTGACCGTCGAGGAAAATCTGCTGATGGGGCTGTCGCGCTTTCACGGCGCGCAGGCGAAGGGGGTGCCGGAGGAGATCTACACGCTGTTCCCGGTGCTGAAAGCCATGCGCCAGCGCCGCGGCGGCGATCTCTCCGGCGGCCAGCAGCAACAGCTCGCTATCGGGCGCGCGCTGGCGAGCCGCCCGCAGTTGCTAATCCTCGACGAGCCGACCGAGGGCATACAGCCTTCCGTCATCAAAGAAATTGGCGCGGTGATCCGCGAGCTGGCGGCGCGCGGCGATATGGCTATCCTGCTGGTGGAGCAGTTTTACGATTTCGCCGCCGAGCTTGCGGATAACTATCTGGTGATGTCGCGCGGGACGATAATCCAGCGCGGACGCGGCGCGGACATGGAGGCCGAGGGCGTAAGAGGACTGGTGGCGATTTAGCGCGGGGCTCAGGGCTGGCAGGATGCTGGCCTGGCTGGTAATTGTGCGAACCAGGCGGACAGGGTAATGTGACGCGTCATGCGCTGTTTTTCACCGAGGGCGTTAGCGAATGGGTAGTATTAGGAACACATACCTTGGACCCCTTTTCTGATGAGAGATATTGAGCAAGAAATTATCGATTTTATCGATCGGGACTATAACCCTAAAAAATATTTTCTCTTTGGCCCTCGACGCGTTATTACATGTGACACCCGCATCAGAGACGATCTCAACCTCGTTTTCGAAGATAATGAAGAACTGCTGGAAACGTTTTTCAGCCGCTGGAATGTCGATCCCGGCGGTTTTGAAATTCTCGATTATTTCAATCCGGAATACCCTGGTAGTAAAGAGCCCGATCCGCACAAGCGCTTAACCGTCGGGATGCTGGTGGAAAGCGCCAGAGCGGGGCGGTGGTTATATTAAACGGTTTAATATTACTCGCTGACAGCTATTACACAGGACTCGCTGTTACGCTTCGGGAAAAAGGGATGACAGGCATGGATAAGGATTTCAGGCGATTTTTCTGTGAGGTAGTTTGTCGACCTGCAATGGTATTCGCCCCGATGTTATGTGTGCTTATACTGCACGACGCGGGGTATCCTTATTTTTATCGTGAGGCTTTTGGCCGTTATGGCGTTGGCGTGATTATCGCGCTGAATCGGGCGCTGTGGTACGGCATGTTGCCGACCTTTATTTTGATGGCGCTTTTACCGCTTCGATTAATAAAAGCACATTATTTGCTGGTGCTTTTAATACCGGGCGTTCTGTTTGGTTTCGGAGCCTCAACACATTTCACGCTCTGCGTTCTGCTAAGCCTCTACTGGCTTACCGGTTGTCTGGTGATGTTTTTTATAAAGTACGCGGTCTATCGCAGGATCGCGCAGCGCTTCAACCTTTCTCCTTTATAAACCGTCAACATAGCGCGGGGCGGGATATCCTCCCGGCCCGCACCCCACTTAGCCTGGCTGCATCACCCCAACGGCTTTCACGCGCATGCCTTTGACCAGCATCAGGTACGCCAGCGCGGCGAAAACCATCAGCGACGCGAAGAGCGACCAGGACGGCAGCGTCGTTAACACAAGTCCGCTGTAGAGCGGGTTAAAGGACGCGCCCAGCCAGCCGAGCGACTGTACCGAGAAGTAACCCGCCTTGAGGCCCGGCGGCGCGATGTTGTCGATCAGCATATATTCGCCCGGCGCATAGATGATTTCGCCAATGGTAAAGACCGCCGCCGCCGCGCCCCACATCCAGAGATTGGTGCCGGACAGCAGAAAGCCGCCGAGGCCGAGAATAAAGCAGACGGTGCCGAGCAGCATCAGGCGGCTTAAGTTGTCGGGACGCAGGTTTTTCCCCACCAGATACTGTAGCGACACCACCAGCGTGGCGTTGACCGGCAACACGACCGCGACAATCTGCTGGGCCAGCGCGCTGTCGGAAAAGGTCAGCACATATTGCGAGATGCAGAGCGCGAAAGAGCCTGCCACGAACGAGCCGAGAAACGCCGAGGCGGTAAACCACAGCAGGCGCGGGTCGCGCCACAGCAGCGAGAGCGGCGGCGGGCCAGCAGGCGAATCCGCATGCTCGTGGACGGGGGCCACGCGCTGCACAAAGAGACCGATCACCATAAACGTAATGCCGGACGTCACGGCGGAAAGCCAGAACGGCATATTGAGGCCATAGACCATCAGCAGCGTGCCGATGGGCGGACCGACCGTCCAGCCGATGTTTAAAAAGGTATAGTTAAGCGAGAAAATACGCGCTTTGGCCGCCGCGCCGAGCGTATCGGCGAAGTAACTTTTCAGCACGGTCGAAAATACGGAATAGGCGCAGTTGATAATTGCGAAGAAGAGGATAACGAGCAGGGCGTTATGCATCAGCGGGATCGCCACAAAGCCTGCCACAAACACGCTGATGGCGATGAGCATATACCGCTTTTTGTCGAAGCGGTCGGCGAATACGCTGAACGCCAGGCTGAAAAAGACGCCTGCGGTCATGGCGCTGGTCAGCGCCACGCCGATTTCATCCACCGACATCGCGAAGCGCTTTGCAAGGTAGATAGCCATAAACGGCAGCGTGGCGCCGCGACCGATAGTCAGTAACAACGACGAGCCCAGCAGTGCGACGGTAGAACGCGTTTTCTTTGATAACATTTTCTTATCTTTTTTATGGGGTGAGCGGGAGCGAGCGCCTGATTCCGGGCTCTTTTAAAGCAATAACACGCTCACCGGGCGCTGTACACCCTGTCGGGTGTTCAGAGGTGCTTTACCTTCCCCCCATAATTTAGTGATCTGTCTCTCATCGGAAGATTCCGGTATGGTGAAGTATTAACATAATTTTAATAAATGACAGGGGCAGGGGATGACGCGTAAAGACGGGCTGCTGGCGCTACTGGTAGTGCTGGCCTGGGGGGTGAATTTCGTCGTTATCAAAGTGGGGCTGCATGCCATGCCGCCGCTGCTGCTGGCGGGGCTGCGCTTTTTGCTTGTCGCCTTTCCCGCGCTGCTGTTTGTGGCGCGTCCGAAAGTGCCTTTCCGCCTGCTGCTGGGCTACGGGTTGACCATCAGCTTCGGGCAGTTCGCGTTTCTCTTCAGCGCCATTAAGTTTGGTATGCCTGCGGGTCTCGCCTCGCTGGTGCTCCAGGCGCAGGCGTTCTTTACCATCGTGCTCGGCGTGTTTGCGTTTAGCGAGCGGCTCCAGGCGAAACAGCTGACTGGCATCGCGCTCGCGGTTATCGGCATGCTGGTGCTGATTGAAGGCAGCCTTAATGGTCAGCACGTGGCGCTGCTGGGGTTCATGCTGACGCTCGCCGGGGCGCTGAGCTGGGCCTGCGGCAATATCTTCAATAAAAAAATCATGCAGCTGCCGACGCCGCCTGCGGTGATGTCGCTGGTGGTGTGGAGTGCGCTTATCCCGGTGCTGCCGTTCTTCGCGGCAAGTCTGCTGTTCGACGGCCCGCAGGTGGTGGCGCAAAGCCTTATGCATATCGACGGCGTGACGGTGCTGTCGCTGGTCTATCTGGCGTTTATCGCGACTATTCTCGGTTATGGCATCTGGGGCACGCTGCTCGGGCGTTACGAAACCTGGCGCGTGGCGCCGCTCTCGCTGCTGGTGCCGGTGGTGGGGCTTGCGAGCGCCGCGCTGCTGCTTGATGAGCGCTTGACGGCGTTGCAGATTGTCGGCGCGCTGCTGGTAATGGCGGGGCTGTACATTAATGTGTTTGGATGGCGGGTACGGCGGGCGGTGCGCAGCGCATAAAAAAACCGGGCCTTAGCCCGGTTTCGTTTAGCGCGAGAGGTTGTAATACGGCACGCCCAGCTCGTCGGATTTATCGCTGCCCGCACTGCGATGACTGATATCCAGCGCGTCGTGATGCTCAATCGGCACCGTCATCGTGCTGTGGTCACCGGCGCACACGTCCGTTGTCGGGCTGCCTGCCAGCACAGAGCCAGAGGCGAGCGCCAGAAACAGCGCGGCGGCGTAAGTTACGGATTTCATCGGATCCTCGGTTATCTCCCGAAGGAGAAGTGTGACGGCGCTATGCCACCGTCGGCGTTCTTTACAGCTCAGTGATTCAGCGGGTGGAGGTATTTACCTTCGCCCGGCATCCGCGTGACGCGATACTTATGCGGCGGCACGGAGAAATAGTTCTTGAACGTGCGGGTCAGCGTCTGCTGGGATTCAAACCCATAGCGCTCGGCCAGATACAGAATCGGTTCGTCACTCTCTTTGAGCTTGAGCGCGATTTCGGTCAGTTTCCGGTTACGGATGTACTGGCCCAGCGAATGGCCGGTCTCTTTTTTAAACATCCGTTGCAGGTGCCATTTCGAGTAACCCGAACGCGCCGACACTTTCTCAAGGGAAAGGGGGGATTCCAGGTTATCTTCGATCCAGTCCAAAATGCTATGAATTGTAATGGCATCATTATTGCGTCTGGACATCGTGTTACCTCTTTGCTGTTACGGCAGCACCCTTTTAAGCAGGTATTCGAGGGTCGCCACTTCGTCTGCCGTCAGGTTTTTTGTTAGTTCTTGATGCAGGTTTTGTCCTACCAGCTGGTGGCACTGTTCACACAGCGCCGCGCCTTCTTCCGTGAGCTCTACCAGTACGCCCCGTTTATCGTGCGGGTTAGGCAGGCGTGCCACCCAGCCCTTGCAGACCAGACGGTCAAGCATGCGCGTCAGGGCGCCTAAGTCTACTGAGAGCACTTTTTTCAGCTCCCCCGGCGTGATACGGCCAGGACAGCGAATGGAACAGAGCACCTTAAATTGCGCCGCGGTGATATCCAGCGGTGCGAGATACTCGTTAAGCAGGCGATCTTTTTTCTGATTCACTAAATGAATCAGACGTCCTAAAGGAATAATGTCGTTAAACAGATCGCTGTTGTTTTCCACCATATTTGCCCAGGCAAGTAGATTAGTCACGCGAGATATTATTGCCCAGGCAAACATAAGTCAACCGAATGATTTTTACGATCACACGATCTGCTAAAACAGCGGAAAACCCTTTCAGAATCAAAGGTAAATTGGCGGCTATCAGTGCGATAGTCACAGCCTTTTAATGGCGCGACAACGCAACGCGTGGCGGGGAAAACGGGCGGTAAGCGCAAAAAAACGCCGCCTGAAGCGGCGGCGTGACGGTTAGCTGTGGTGCGGTTGCTCATCAGGGAGCTGTACCGGCCAGCGCCGGAATATCACAATCGCCCAGACAAACGCGGCCAGCGCCGGAATGGCGCCCATATAGCCGATGGAGGACATAGAGAACTGTAAACTCACCTGATTGCCCACCAGCGCCCCCGCGCCGATCCCGATATTAAAGATGCCGGAGAAGAGCGACATCGCGACATCGGTCGCATCCGGGGCCAGCGCCAGCACTTTGACCTGCATCCCAAGGCCGATAAGCATAATCGCAATTCCCCAGAAGGCGCTGAGCAGGGTCAGGTTCACCGCGCTGTGCGAGGCGGGCAGCAGCAGTAGCAGGCAGATAACCAGTACGCCAATCGCGCTGCTGATAAGCCCCGACGCATGCAGGTTGCCGAGCTTGCCGAAAATGACGCTGCCGATGATCCCGGCGGTACCGAGCACCAGCAGCAGGAAAGTGGCGAAGTTTTCGCTAAGTCCCGCGACGTTCTGCACGAACGGCTCAATATAGCTGTAGGCCGTAAAGTGCGCGGTCACCACCACGGCGGTGAGAATATAGATGCACAGCAGCGCCGGGCGGCGGAACAGCGCCGGCAGGCTGGCGAGCGAGCCTGAGTGTTCGCTCGGGATTTTCGGCAGCAGTTTCACCAGGCAGGCGAGGGTGATGAGCGCCACGATGCCGATGGCGAAAAACGTGGTGCGCCAGCCGAAATATTGCCCGACGATGCGCCCCAGCGGGAGCCCCAGCACGGAGGCCAGCGCGGTGCCGGTGGCGATGAGGCTCAGCGCCTGGGCGCGTTTGCCCGGCGGCGCCAGACGAATAGCCAGCGACGCGGTAATCGACCAGAAAATCGCGTGGGCGAAGGCGATGCCGATGCGGCTAATCACCAGTACCTCGAAGCTCCAGGCCATGAACGACAGCATATGGCTTGCGACGAAGACCACAAACAGCGCAATCAGCAGCTTGCGGCGCTCGACCTGGCTTGTCAGCAGCATAAACGGCAGCGACATCAGCGCCACAACCCAGGCGTAGATCGTCAGCATAATGCCCGCCTGCGCGGATTCCATATGGAAACTCGCGGCGATATCGGAGAGCAGGCCCACCGGCACAAATTCGGTAGTATTAAAGATAAATGCCGCGACCGCGAGCGTGACAACCCGCAGCCATGCGGTTTTGCGTGAGACTGTATTCATCGTCATAAAAAGATTCGCGCTGGTCAGAAGTGAATAAGAAGCGAGCGATCTTAAAACTATCGGCTGCCGGGTTACAACCATTTTGTGACGCAAATCTCACTTTTGCGCCGGTTTTGCAACAAACGCAGCGGCAGGCAGGCAAATCGCGCCACGGTTTTCGGCGCGCGTGATACGGTGAGGAACCATCACCCCACGAACAGGGCAGGGACACAATGCAATCAGTTGATTTTTATATGGTGGATGCGTTTGCGCAAAACACCTTCGGCGGTAACGCGGCGGCGGTCTGCCCGCTCAGCGCGTGGCTGCCGGACGAGACGCTGCTTTCGATGGCGCAGCAGCATAACCAGTCAGAAACCGCGTTTTTTGTGCGCACCGATACGGGCTTTGAACTGCGCTGGTTCACGACGCAGCATGAAATTAACCTTTGCGGCCATGCGACGCTCGCCGCCGCGCACGTTATTTTCGAGCATCTCGACTACCCGCACAGCCAGATCCGTTTCTCGACGCGCTTTGTTGGCGAGCTGACCGTGACGCGCCGTGGCGACTGGCTGACGCTCGACTTCCCGGCGTGGGAGACGCAGCCGGCAGAGGCGCCCGCGCTGCTGCTGGCCTCGCTCGGTATCGACAACCCGGTCGCGGTGCGCGCCGGACGCGACTATCTCGTCGAGCTGGCAAGCCAGGCGCAGGTCGAGGCGCTGACGCCGGACATTCACGCCATGCTGCCGCTCGGTAAAATGGTGTGCGTCACCGCGCCGGGCACGCCTGGCGGTCCGTATGATTTCGTGAGCCGTTTTTTCTGCCCCGGCGAAGGCGTGGCGGAAGATCCGGTCACCGGCTCCGCGCACAGTATGCTCATTCCTTACTGGGGCGCAAAGCTTGGCAAAACCACGATGCTGGCGCGTCAGGTGTCGGCGCGCGGCGGCGATTTGCGCTGTGAATGGCAGGGAGAGCGGGTGCTGATAAGCGGGCAGGCCGTGACGTATCTTATCGGGCAGGTATTGCTGCGCTAAGCGTCTGGCGCCCCTGCCGGGCGCCGTCATATTTCAGGGCAGGCGGGCGATATTCTCTTTGATTACCGCCACGGAGTGCTGAAACTTCGCCTGCTCTTCGCCTTCCAGCTGCAGTTCGATAATCTGCTGCACGCCGCTCTGGGCAAGTACCGCAGGCACGCCCACCGCCACGTTACTCACGCCATATTCGCCATCCAGAATGCACGATACCGCCAGCGCCCGATGGCTGCCGGTAAAGATATTACGGCAGATCTCGGCAATCGTGCCGGCAATGCCATATTCGGTACAACCTTTGCGGGCGTAAATCTCAAAACCCAGTTTGCGCACGCGGTCGGCAAGGGCTGCGGTGTCGAGCGGCTGACCGGTTTTGCGTTCATAGACCTGCGCCACCGGCGAGCCGTAGACTGAGGAGTGCGACCAGACCGGGAACTGGGTATCGCCATGCTCGCCCAGGATAAAGGCGTCGATGCTCTGCGGGCCGATATCGAGCGCCTCGGCGAGCGTGCGGCGCAGGCGCGTGGTATCGAGCCAGACGCTGGTGCCGATCACCTGATTGCGCGGCAGACCGGAGAGCCTCCAGACCTGCCAGGTGATGATGTCGCAGGGGTTGGTGGCCACGAGAAAAATGCCGTTGAAGCCGCCCGCCATCATCTGCGGGACTATCTGCCCGACGATGCGCGCGGTGTTGGTGAGCTCGTCAAGCCGGGTCTGGCCGGGCTTCAGCGCGCCGCCGGAGACGGTGATCACCGCGATATCCACATCCGCGCAGTCGCTCGCCTGGCGGGTGGAGATTTTCACCATCCCTGGCATATACGCCGCGGCGTCGCGCAGATCCTGACAGTGCCCCTCGACGCGTGCGGCGTCCAGATCCACCAGAATCAGCTCCTCGCCGATATTCTGGTTGAGCAGGGCCCACGCGGCGGCGGTGCCGACATTGCCTGCGCCGATAATCATCACTTTTCGTGCCTGGTTGTTCATGGCGTCATTCCTTGTTAACCCTTTTTCCCGACAGAGTACCTGCACAGGGCCATGCCCGGAAATCCCCTTTGCTTATTTCTGGGAGTGTTATAAGACAATCCTCTGACCGGCGGCTTGCGCGAACTGGCTGGAGCCCGTAAAGCTAATAAAAACAATACAGGAGCGCACCGATGTACCAGATAACCCTCGCGTCACCCGCCACCGCCGAAAGCCGGGCGCTGATTGCCGCCCTTGATGCGTATCAGAACACGCTGTACCCGGCCGAGAGCAACCATCTGGTTGATCTGGCGGACATTGATGACGACGCGCTGATTTTTATGGTGATCCGCCATGAAGACGGGGCGGCAGGCTGCGGCGCGGTACTGCTGACGGGCGAGGGCTGCGGTGAAATAAAACGGGTCTATATTGATGAGCGCCACCGCGGGCAGAAGCTCGGCGAGAAACTGATGGCGGCGCTGGAGCAGGCCGCGCGGGCGCGCGGCTGCCATACGCTGCAGCTGGAAACCGGCATTCACCAGCATGCGGCGGTAAAACTCTACGAGCGCTGCGGCTATCATCACACCGGGCCGTTCGCGACCTATCAGCCCGATCCGCTCAGCCTGTTTATGCAAAAGCGGGTGTCGGCGACGGCGGCAGCAGTTCAGTAAAGGCCGCCAGCTGGCGGGTTTTCGCGCCGCGCCGCCAGATAAGCCAGGTATCGATAAACTGCCATTTATCGGCGAGCGGCCACGCCTGCACCTGATGACTCCCCGGCATGCTCTCCAGCATGCTGCGCGGGATCATCGCCACCCCCGCGCCGGCCACCACGCACGCCAGCATCCCGTGGTACGACTCCATTTCGTGAATTTTACCGGGCATCGCCTGGTCCTCTTTAAACCAGCTTTCAAAATGCCGCCGGTAAGAGCAGTTGGCGCGAAAGGCGTAAATACTCGCGCCGTTAATCGCCTGGGCGCGTGTCACCGGCGGATGACCGGCATGCGCCACCAGCATCATCTCTTCACGGAACACCGGCATGCCTTCCAGGTTCGGGTGCAACACCGGCCCGTCGACAAACGCGGCGCTCAGCTCGCCCGCCAGCACGCCGTCGAGCATGGTGCCGGATGGGCCGGTCGCCAGATCGAACTGGATTTTCGGGTAGCGCTGGTTAAAGGCGGCGAGCACGGCAGGGATGCGCACCGCGGCAGTGCTCTCCAGCGACCCTAGCGAGAAAATGCCCTGCGGCTCTTCGCCGCAGACCACTTCGCGCGCCTCCTGCACCAGCGCCAGGATGCGTTTGCTGTAGGCGAGAAAACTGTGGCCCGCCGGGGCGAGCTTCAGGCGCTGGTTCTCGCGGATAAACAGATCGACGCCCAAATCCTCTTCGAGCTGGCGGATACGGGTGGTCAGGTTCGACGGCACCCGGTGTACACGCTGGGCGGCGGCGGTGATGCTGCCGGTTTCGGCCACGGCGTTGAACATCTCAAGCTGGGTTAAATCCATTGCATTCTCTCCGGGTGAATGGAATCGTCAATATTATTCACTTTTCAGAAATAGCAGAGCAGGCCAGGCTATGGCAATGACTTTGACGATGCCGCGCAAAAAATCGTCGCGCATAACCCCTGAGAAGAGAGGCCATTGATGAGCATTTCCCCTGCGACCCACGCGATTTCCGTTAACCCGGCCACCGGCGAAACCCTGGCGGCGTACCCGCTGGCAAGCGCCGCACAGGTTGAAGAAGCAATAACCTCCGTCAGCGCAGGCTTTCGTCGCTGGCGCGCCACCCGCGTTGATGAACGCGCTCAGACGCTCATCAATATCGGTAACGCGCTGCGCGCCCGCGCCGAAGCGCTGGCGCAGATGATCACCGCCGAAATGGGCAAACCTATCGCTCAGGCGCGTGGCGAAGTCGCGAAATCCGCCGCGCTCTGCGACTGGTATGCCCAGCACGGGCCTTCGATGCTCGCAACCGCGCCGACGCAGGTGGAAAACCAGCAGGCGGTGATTGAATATCGCCCGCTCGGGCCCATTCTCGCCGTGATGCCGTGGAACTTCCCGCTGTGGCAGGTAATGCGCGGCGCGGTGCCCATTCTGCTTGCGGGCAACACGTACCTGCTTAAACACGCCCCGAACGTGATGGGCTGTGCGCTGCTGATTAACGAGATTTTCGAAGACGCGGGCGTGCCGGCCGGCGTGTTTGAGGTGATTAACGCCACCAACGACGGCGTCAGCCAGGCGATTAACGACTCGCGTATCTCTGCGGTTACCGTTACCGGCAGCGTGCGCGCGGGTGCCGCTATCGGCGCGCAGGCGGGGGCGGCGCTGAAAAAATGCGTGCTGGAGCTGGGCGGCTCCGATCCCTTTATCGTGCTGGCGGATGCCGACCTCGACGAGGCCGTGAAGGCGGCCGTGGCAGGGCGCTACCAGAACACCGGGCAGGTCTGCGCCGCCTCGAAGCGTTTTATCGTGGAAGCGGGCATCGCCGATGCTTTCACCGAAAAATTCGTGGCGGCCGCGCAGGCGCTGAAAATGGGCGCGCCGACCGATGAAGGGACCTTCCTCGGCCCGATGGCGCGTTACGATTTGCGTGACGAACTCCACGCGCAGGTGACGGCAACCTTAAGTGAGGGCGCGACCCTGCTGCTCGGCGGCGAGAAGATTGCCGGTGCTGCTAACTACTATGCGCCGACGGTGCTCGGCAACGTGACGCGCGACATGACGGCGTTTCGCCAGGAGCTGTTCGGCCCGGTGGCGGCCATCAGCGTGGCGCGCGACGCCGAACACGCCCTTGAGCTTGCCAACGATAGCGAGTTCGGCCTGTGCGCCACGGTCTGGACCGCCGATGACGCGCGCGCGAACGATTTCGCGGCGCGCCTGGAGTGCGGCGGCGTCTTTATTAACGGCTACTGCGCGAGCGACGCCCGCGTGGCGTTCGGCGGCGTGAAGAAGAGCGGCTTTGGTCGCGAGCTGTCGCACTTCGGCCTGTATGAGTTCTGTAATATCCAGACCGTCTGGAAAAACCGCCGCTGAATCGTGGCGTCACGCCAGCATCAAAAGGGCCGCTGTCGCGGCCCTTTGTCATTTTACTGACATGGTTCTGTCATTTTTGCTTTGTAGACTCGCCGAGGTTTTCGCTGTTTAACGAAGAAAAACATGAACCTAACTAAAATTTCCTGCGCGCTCCGGCGCCTGACGCCACGCCGCCGTTTCGGGCTGATGGCCGGTATTCTGTGTGTTATTACGCTTTTCTCCGCACTGCAAATTCTCTCCACGCTGATGCTCTCCTCGCTGCTTGGCGAGACGCAACAGCAGGTACAGCACCGCGAGGCGCAGCGCCAGCAGCAGGCGGCGATGGACGACGCCCGCGTCACGCTGCTGATGGCAAGCGACCTGCTGAACCGAGCGGGCATCTGGTTTATGCAGGATAAAGAAACCGGCTCGGTAGGCAGCTGGAACAGCCTGATGGATGAGGCGCAGTCGGCGCTGAAACGCTCCCACAGCGCGTTTGCGCGTTACGACAAGCTCAACCCGGTGAAGGACGACCCGCTGAAGGCGAGCTATCAGAACTTCTACAGCGCGCTGAAAGAGCAGGCGGACGGGCTGGTCACCACTAACAGCATCGATGCGTTTTTCGCGGTGCCGGTGCAGGCGTTCCAGGCCGATTTTAACGACAACTTCGCCCGCTATCAGCGCGATAACGCGCAGCGCGCGGACCGGGACAGCCGTGACCTGCTGGGTGGGCTTGAGCAGGCGCAGCGGATGTTTATCGTGGCGCTGGGCGTGCTGCTGGTGATTGCCGTGCTGGTGTGGCGCAGCGTGGCCGTCTGGGTTATCCGCCCGCTGCGTCGGCTTATCGACCATATCAACCGGCTGGCGGCAGGGGATCTGTGCACGCCGCTGCCTGCGGATAAGTTAGTGAACCGGGAGGTGGCTGAACTCAGCGAGAGCATTGGCCAGATGCAGGGCGGCCTGCAACAGCTGGTGAGCGACGTGCGCGAGGCGACCTCCGCGATGGTGGCGAATATCAGCGAGCTGGCGGCGGGCAATGAACAGCTCTTTAGCCACTCAACGCTGCAGGCGGAAGAACTGCGTAAAGTGACGTCGCATATCGAAACGCTCGAAGCGCATGTGGAAGAGAACAGCGAATATGCCCGTGTGGCGAATGCCCGCGCCGACGAAGCGCGCGGCGTCGCCGAGGGCGGCGACGCGATGATGCAGACCGTGAACCACTCGATGCAGGATATCGTCTCGCGCTCCTCCGAGATGCGAGGGATCGTCGCGATGATCGACAGCGTCGCCTTCCAGACCAACATTCTGGCGCTTAATGCGGCGATAGAAGCGGCGCACGCGGGCAACCACGGACGCGGTTTCGCCGTGGTGGCGAAAGAGGTCGGGCTGCTCGCGCGCAAGAGCAGCCATTCGACGCAGACTATCCAGGCGCTCATTCACCACTCCCTGCAGGGGATTGAAAAAGGCTCGGAGGCGGTGTCGAAACTTGAAGAGAATCTGCAACGGGTGATGGCGCTGGTCAGTCATCTGACGGGGCTGCTGGGTGAAATCGCCGTAGCCACGGTGAATCAGGGTGAAAGCATTCATCAGGTGACGCAGCGGATCGGCGCGCTCAACCAGGTGGCGGACGAAACCGGATCGCTGGTGCAGCACACCACGCAAGCATCGCTACGCCTGCGCGATGAATCGCGTCGTCTCACGGATGCCGTCTCGCGCTTTCGTCTTCCCGCCTGAGGTTGATATACTCCCGGCCCGAACGTTATTCGCGCCGGGAGTCTCTGGTGACCCACAAGCTTAACAACGATTTACTGGCTTCAATTCTCGAACAGGTGCGCCCGCTCGCCTCTCAGGGCAAGGTGGCCGATTATATTCCGGCGCTGGCGGATGTGCCCGCCGACCGGCTTGGCATCGCCGTCTGTACCGTCAACGGCGAGTTCTTCAGCGCAGGCGATGCCGACGAGCGCTTTTCCATTCAGTCTATCTCTAAAGTGCTGAGCCTCGTCCTTGCGATGGGCCGCTATGACGACAGCGAGATCTGGCAGCGGGTGGGCAAAGACCCGTCCGGTCAGCCCTTTAACTCGCTGGTGCAGCTGGAGCTGGAGCAGGGCAAACCGCGCAACCCGTTTATCAACGCCGGCGCGCTGGTGGTTTGCGATATGCTGCAAACCCGGCTGAGCGCGCCGAAACAGCGGATGCTGGAAGTGGTGCGAAGCCTCTGCGGCGCGCAGGATATCGCCTATGACACCCGCGTGGCGCGCTCGGAGTTCGAACATTCGGCCCGCAACGCCGCCATCGCGTATCTGATGAAATCCTTCGGTAATTTCCATAACGACGTCATTACCGTGCTGCAAAACTATTTCCACTACTGCGCGCTGAAAATGAGCTGCGCGGAGCTTGCCCGCACGTTTCTGTTTCTTGCCAATCAGGGAAGGGCGGCGCACCCCGACACGCCGGTCATTAGCCCGGTCCAGGCACGCCAGGTTAACGCGCTGATGGCGACCAGCGGCATGTATGAAAGCTCAGGCGAATTCGCCTGGCGCGTCGGGATGCCGGGGAAATCGGGCGTCGGCGGCGGGATCATCGCCGTGGTGCCGCATGAGATGTCCATCGCGGTCTGGAGCCCGGCGCTCGATAGCGCCGGGAACTCGCTGGCGGGCATCGCGGCGCTGGAAATTCTCGCCCGCGAGATTGGCCGGTCAATTTTCTGAGGAGGCACCATGGATGCGCTGTTCGCGCGCCTGAACCGCTCCGCCTTTCGCCGCCGTTTTCATCTCGGCGCGAAAGAGCGGCAATATTGCTGGGATAAAGGCCCGGCGGTCATTGACCAGCACGCGGCGGACTTTATCGCCAAACGGCTGGCGCCCGCCGCGCCTGCGAATGACGGCAAACAGACGCCGATGCGCGGTCATCCGGTGTTTATCGCCCAGCACGCCACGGCCACCTGCTGTCGCGGGTGCCTTGCGAAGTGGCACGACATTCCGGCGGGGGTAGCGCTGAGCGTCGCGCAGCAGGCGTACATTGTGTCGGTTATCCACCGCTGGCTGGTGCAGGAGATGAACCCTTAGCGGCGGCGCGGTTTTCCGAAACTCAAATAAATTTGTTATAAAAACGTGTTAATATTACTGCCATTCCGTTATCCCGGGGCTGTTTCTCAGCCGCCGCCCAGCCGTAAGCGATAGATTATGTTTTTTAACCAGGCGACGCTGACTGGTTTTCGTGAAAACAGGATGTTGCTAAACGCATCCCTCCTCTTTCTCCTGACCACGCTGTTTTACTTTCTGGGCGCCATGATGCGTCTGGTCGAGCCGCTGTCGCTGTTCTGGCCGCTCAATGCGGTGATGGCGGCGGTTTTCGCGCGCTATCCGTTCCTTAACCGGCCGGGCTATTACGCCATCTGTTATGTGGCGATGCTCGCCTATGACGCGATGACCACCAGCTGGGGTTCCGCGTCGCTGCTGATTAACTTTTCCAATATGGTGTTTATCGTCACGGTGGCGCTGCTGCTGGTGCGCGATAAACGCCGCGGCCCGGCGCTTTCGCGCCCGATAAACGCGCTGCGGCTCTTTAACTACTGCCTGGTCGCCGCGCTGCTGTGCGGGTTTTTCGGCGCGACGGGCAGTCTTGGCGTCAACGCGCAGGGCTTTTTGCCGCTGCTGTGCGACTGGTTCAGCGAGCAGTTCTCCACCGGCGTGCTGCTGATGCCGTGGATCCTGACGCTTGCGCGTCCGTCCTGGCCTGCGCGGGTCTCGCCTGAGCAACTCTGGCCGCTGCTGGCGCTGGTGGCGTCGCTTGCGGCTTCGGTCGTGATTGGCGGGGCGGGCTGTCTGGCGTTTCCGGTGGCCGCGCTTATCTGGTGCGCGGTGCGCTACCCGCTGAACGTGACCTGTTTCTTAACGCTCTGTACCGGCGTGTTGCAGATTATCCTCGTCAGTAACGGTATTATTGAAATCAGCTCCGCGAAGCTCTCGGTCGGCAGCCAGATGTTCTCGGTGCGGCTTGGCGTGGCGACTATCGCGATTTGCCCGGCGATTGTGGCGGTCAGCGTCAGCGCCATTAACGAACTGCTGGCGCAGATCTCCCGGCGCGCCAATTACGACCATCTGACCGGCGTTTATTCGCGCTCCGGGCTTTTCGAGACGCTCGCGCGCGACGATAACAACCCGGCGCTTGCCGGACGCCCGCTGTGCGTGATGCTGATGGATCTCGATCACTTCAAAAGCATTAACGATAACCACGGACACGAATGCGGCGACGCGGTGCTGGCGGCGTTCGGCCAGAAGCTGCGTAAAATAGCGGGTGACGAAGGCCGCGTGGCGCGTATGGGCGGGGAGGAGTTTGTGGTGGTATGCCCTGGCGTGACGCTTGATCGCGCCTGTCTGCTGGCCGAAGCTATCCGCCAGCAGGTCGCGGGTGAGCCTGTGGTTTGCGACAATCGCACCATGCACATCAGCGTCAGTATCGGGCTTGGCTATGACGCCGCGCCGCGCGACAGCGTCAGCGACGCCTTCAACCGCCTGATGCGCGAGGCGGACGGCCTGCTGTACCAGTCCAAACGGCAGGGACGCAACCGCACGTCGGTACATGAAGAACATCAGTCGACGCTGCATCTGGCGCAGCATTTGTCATAACGTCGCCGCAACCTTATCGTGACAACGTCACAGCAATAACATATTGAACTGCCGTTTCTTTTCAGAATGTGACCAATTGTTTCTCGTTGCGCTTTAAAGTACTTGCCAGGGACGATCCTGGGTTACTAAGATGACTGGGTTTCGTCACCGGATACTGGTATGAAGAGCGCATCTGAGCAGCTAAACCGTCATCGGCCTTCCTCCGCGCTCAGGTTCGTCAGGCGCAGGTTTTCAGGCGCCGGCCGGCGCCACGCTCTGCTTTATTCCGCTGTTCACCCTGCTGCCTGAGCAGCTACGCCCGCAATGGAAGCCGGTTCTGCTGGCGGCGGTCTCTTTGCCTGATGCCGGATACGCTATGCTTCAATTAAACAGTGCTTACAGGTTGCGCAATGAAAACACCCGATATCCCGGTTAATGAGCAGGCGCGTCTTCAGTCCCTGCATGATTCTGGCCTGCTTGACGCGGCGCCAACAGAGCGTTTTGACCGTCTTACCCGGCTTGCAAAGCGCCTTTTTAACTCCCCGGTGGCGTTGATTAGCCTCGTGGATCAGGAGCGGCTCTGGTTTGCCTCCTGCGATGGCGTCGAGCCCGGCCCCGTCCCGCGCCGCGTCTCGTTCTGCGGCCACACCATTTTAAACAACGCGCCGCTGATTATTCCCGACGCGCAGAGCGACGATCGCTTTCGCGATAACCCGCTGGTGAACGGCCCGCCGCATATTCGTTTCTATGCCGGTTGCCCGGTGCGCCTGCCGGATGGCGCGACCGCAGGCTCGCTGTGCATCATTGATACCGAGCCGCGCCAGTTCAGCGAGGCCGACGCCATGCTGCTGCGCGATCTCGCGGCCATTGTGGAAGATGAGTTCACCGTGCTGAGCGTGGCGACCTGCGACGATCTCACCGGCCTGCTGAATCGTCGCGGTTTCGCGTCGCTGGCCGGGTATGCCTTCTCCACGCACCGTCGTCGCAGCGAGCCGATGTCGCTTGGCTTTATCGATCTCGACGAGTTTAAAGAGATCAATGACACCTGGGGGCATGCCGCGGGCGATGAGGCGCTAAGCGCGATGGCGACACTGATGAAAGGCGCCTTCCGCGACAGCGATCTGCTGGCGCGTCAGGGCGGCGATGAGTTCGTGGTGCTGTTTAACGACACCGACGACAAAGGCGCCTGGATTGCGATGCAGTATCTCGTCGAGAAGACCGACGCCTTTAACCGTGACAGCGGCAAACCGTGGCGGCTCGGTTTCTCCTGGGGCGTGGTGCAGTTTGACGATGATAAACATCAGGGGCTCGCGGGCCTGCTGAAAGCCGCCGACGACGAGATGTACCAGATGAAAACGGCGCATAAAAAGGCAGATCAATAAGATTTTCCTCTGACCGCCGCGTCGTTTCTCCGCCATGATAGTGCTTATCAGGTTCACCTTTTAATCACAATTCATGGCGGAGTGATGATGTCCTTACCCTACAGCGTGCGTCGCCTCAGCGCGGCGGAAATTCCCTCTTATCTCGATTCCCTCTGTGATGTGCTGATGAACTGCGTCGAAGGCGGCGCGTCGGTGAGTTTTATGCTGCCCATCGATGCGCAGAAAGCGCGACATTTCTGGCTCAACGTGGCGCAGAGCGCGGCCCGTGACGAGCGCGCCGTTATCGTGGCGCTGGAAGAGGGCGGCGGTGTGGTCGGCACCGTGCAACTGGTGCTGAGTCAGCCGGAAAATCAGCCGCACCGCGCGGATGTCGCCAAGCTGTTAGTGCATACGCGAGCCCGCCGCGCAGGCATTGCAAAGGCGCTGATGGAGACGCTGGAACACGAAGCCCGTAAGGCGGGTAAGACGGTACTGGTGCTCGATACCGCTACGGGCAGCGATGCCGAGCGTTTTTATTCACGCAATCAATGGCAACGGGTCGGTGAGATCCCGCATTACGCCTTAATGCCGGACGGCGCGACCTGTTCCACAACCTTTTTTTTTAAGCATCTATAAAATTTTTTAATAACTCAGTGCAGTTTGATCAAAACGGGGTTTCATTAATGTTTGTTCTGATAGCGTGGAGCGCATTCTCAGTTCGTGGTCTGCTTACACTCCATCAAGGAACACATTGTGAACACATTGAATCGTCGTGATTTTCCAGGCGCACTCTACCCGGAGCGCATTATTCAGTTCGGTGAAGGAAATTTCCTTCGTGCGTTTATCGACTGGCAGATTGATCTGCTCAATGAACACACCGACCTGAACGCCGGGGTGGTGATCGTGCGTCCCATCGCCAGCGATTTTCCACCATCGCTCAGCACGCAGGACGGTCTCTATACCACGATTATTCGCGGTCTGAATGAGAAGGGCGAGGCAGTGAGCGAATCACGACTGATTCGTTCCGTGAATCGTGAGATTGCCGTTTACGCGCAGTACGATGAATTCCTGAAGCTCGCCCATAACCCGGATATTCGCTTTGTCTTCTCCAATACCACCGAAGCGGGTATCAGCTATCACGCGGGCGATACGTTTAACGACGCGCCTGCGGTGAGTTACCCGGCGAAGCTCACGCGCCTGCTGTTCGAGCGCTTCAGTCATTTTAACGGCGCGCAGGAGAAAGGCTGGGTCATCATTCCCTGCGAGCTGATTGACTATAACGGCGAGGCGCTGCGTGAACTGGTATTGCGTTACGCCAACGAGTGGGCGCTGCCGGAGGCGTTTATCGCATGGCTCGACCGCGCGAATACGTTCTGCTCGACGCTGGTTGACCGTATCGTCACCGGCTACCCGCGCGATGAAGTCGCAGCGCTTGAGGCGAGCCTCGGCTACCACGACGCGTTTCTCGATACCGCCGAGCACTTCTACCTGTTTGTTATTCAGGGACCGCAGTGGCTCGCGCAGGAATTACGGCTCGATAAACTGCCGCTCAACGTGCGGATTGTCGATGACATTAAACCGTATAAAGCGCGTAAGGTCGCTATCCTCAACGGCGCGCATACTGCGCTGGTGCCGGTGGCCTTCCTGGCAGGGCTCGATACCGTCGGCGACGCGATGAATGACGCGCAGGTGTGCGCTTTTGTGGAGAAGGCCATCCACGACGAGATTATCCCGGTGCTGGATCTGCCGCGCGACGAACTGAACGCCTTTGCGAACGCGGTGGTGAGCCGTTTTCGCAACCCGTATATCAAACATCAGCTGCTGTCGATTGCGCTTAACGGCATGACCAAATTCCGCACCCGCATTCTGCCGCAGTTGCTGGCAGGGCAGGCGCAGCAGGGCGCGTTGCCGCCGCGCCTGACGTTCGCGCTGGCGGCGTTGATTGCGTTTTATCGCGGCGAGCGGAATGGCGAAAGCTACCCGCTGCAGGATGACGCACACTGGCTGGAGCGCTACCAGCAGCTCTGGACGGCGCTCGGTGATAAAACCCTTTCGCTGCGCGAACTGGTGGATGTGGTACTGGCCGATGGCGAGCACTGGGAGCAGGATCTGACGGCGGTGCCGGGGCTTGCGGAACAGGTGACGCGCGATCTGGACGCCATCCTCACCAAAGGGATGCGCGAGGCTGTCGCGCCGCTGTGCTGACGGCCATTACGCCTGAAATGAACCCGGCGCCTGCCGGGTTTTTTTTCGGATACATCACTTTAGTTACAACATCCTTTAAGTGTTATTCAGAACCCTCTACCTAACCCTTCGCACCGCTAAAAGTCTAACAGGGAGAAAAGGGCAAACTGTCATCTTTTTCTGGCAGGCTCTCAATTCCAGGTGTTAACCCGGTGCGCTTTCAGAAACGCTCTACACTCAATAGCGCATCGCTTCATTTATGAAATTTACCTCTGAAACATGTGAAACGCAGGAGCGCGTATGTCTTTTCCACTCTCTGGTCTATCTGTTCGGGTTGCGCTGGCGCTGGGTTTAGCCTGTGGCGCAGCCGCACCCGCCGTCGCCTGGGATAACCTCTATATCTTCGGCGACAGCCTGAGCGACACCGGCAACAATGGCCGCTACACCTTCGACAGCGACCGCTATCCGCTGTATGACGAAATCCTCGCCAGCCACTATGGCGTAACGCTTTCCCCGTCCGACAAGGGCGGCACGAACTACGCGGCAGGCGGGGGCGTGGCCGTGCCCGCCATCGGTGACGACAATACCCAGGATCAGGTGCAGGGCTATCTCAGCCAGACCGGCGGGCGGGCGGACAAAAACGGGCTCTATATTCACTGGGTCGGCGGTAACGATCTCGGCGCGGCGGTGCTGAACCCATTGCAGGCAACGTCTATTGTCAGCGGCAGCGCCACGGCGGCCGCGTCTCAGGTGCGCACATTGCTGAACGCGGGCGCGGGAACAGTGATTGTGCCGACGGTGCCGGATGTCTCCGCCACGCCGACAATGGTCGAATCGGTGATCCAGCTCGGCACCGGCGGCAATACCGCGGCGCTGCAGGCGGCGTTTGCCTCGCTCAACAGCGCCACCACGCCGACGCTCGCGGCGCGTCAGGACGCCATCCGGGCCGCGTTCCTCGCGGCAGCGGGCGAGGTCAGTGCGCTGCCTGCGCTGCAACAGGCGCTGGCCGACGGGCTCTATTCCGCCTATCAAACCCTCGCGGAGCGCGTGTCGGCGTTAAGCACACTCTATAACGCCACCGAAGAGCAGGCGCTGGTCGCGAGCGGCGGCGGCAATATCGTGCGTGCCGATATCAACAAAATCTTTAACGAGATCCTCGTCGACCCGACGCAGTTCGGTATCACCAATACCGCGGGCATGGCGTGTCCGCCGGGGCTTTCCGCCGCCGACTGTACGTCATCGAGCGCCGGTTTTGACGCAAGCCAGGCGTGGCTGTTTGCCGATCACCTGCATCCGAGCCCGCAGGTACACAGCCTTATCGCCGATTACATCGAATCGATCCTGGCCGCGCCGGCGCAGGTTGCGCTGCTGAACAAGGCGACGGCCGCGCAGGTGCAGAACAGCCGCGCCACGCTCGACAGCCGTTACCAGCAGCGCCGCATGGAGGATCGCGAGCAGGGCAGCGCGGGTGTGTTCGGCGGCTACAGCGGCGAGTACGCCCGCTATACGGATAATCAAACCGGCGACGGCAGCGCGAACACCAATAATCTTACGCTCGGCGCGGATTACCGCATCACCGAAAACTGGCTGGTCGGTGCGTTGATTGCCGGTTCGCTGGACGATCAGCGTCCGACCGATAATCTGAGCTTTGACGCGCGCGGCTATCAGGCGGCGCTCTTTACGGCATTCGATGTCGGGCCGGGCTGGGTCAACGCGGATGTGCACTGGCTGAAAGGCGAGTACCGCAATATCCAGCGTCGCGTGGAACTCGGGCCGCTGACGCGCGTCGAGACGGGCGAAACCGACGCGAAACTCTGGGGCGCGCGCCTGACGGCGGGCCTGGATATCCCCGTCACCGACGCGCTGAAAACCGGCCCGGTGGTGCAGTACGCGTGGGATTACAGTCATGTGGACGGGTACAGCGAAGCGGGCGATGACAGCACCGCGATGCGTTTTCGCGACCAGAATTTCCATTCGCAAATCGGCAGCATCGGCTGGCGTCTTGACGCCGACATCGGCCCGGTGAAACCTTACGCGCAGGTCGATTATCGTCATCAGTTCGGCGATTCGGTCTGGCGCGGTCAGGGCGGGCTGAAATCGACCGCGCTGACCTTCAGCCGCGACGGCGCCGAGGATGACAAAAACTGGATGGATATCACCGCAGGCGCCAGCGTCGCGCTAAGCAGTAACGTTTCGGCCTTTGCGGCGCTGTCGCAAACGGCGGGGCTCAGCAGCGGCGAGCAGGCGCGCTATAACATCGGCGTCAGCGCCTCGTTTTAAGCGTAAGACGCCATGAAAAAGGGCAGCCCATGAGGCTGCCCTTTATTTTACTGACGCACACCGTCGCGTTTACGGCTCGCCGTACAGCGCAATCAGGCGGCGCGTGACGCCGTTGGTCCAGCCGAAGCCGTCCTGCAACGGGTATTCGCCGCCGCCGCCGGGGCGCGGCGAGTAATCAGCGATATGGTACTTCTCAATGAGCTTATGGTTCTCGTTGTAGAATCGTTTCACCGTACGCAACCAGTTATTAGCGATAATGTCCGCCAGCGCGTCGTCGCCGTAGTTTTTCAGGCCCTGAATGGACATCCACTGCAATGGCGCCCAGCCGTTCGGTTTATCCCACTGCTGTTCGGTTTCCACTTCGGTGGTCAGGATGCCGCCGGGCGACAACAACCGCTCACGGATATTCGCCGAGATACGATCGGCCTGCGCATAGCTCGACATTCCGACATAGAGCGGCACCACGCAGGCGGCGGAGAACGACGCCAGACGGCCACGACGCCAGTCGTAGTCGCGAAACGCGCCCAGCTCGTCATCCCACAGATAGCGGTTCACCGCCTCACGACGATCGATGGCTTTTTTACGAAACACGGTCGCGGTCAGCGGATCGCCTTTCAGCTGGGCCACATTGGCGATGGCCGTTTCCAGCTTGTACAGGAATGCGTTGAGATCTACCGGCAGGAAGTGCGTGGTGCGAATGCTCGCCAGACGGTCGGCGTCGCGCAGCCAGCGTGAGGAGTAGTCCCAGCCGGACGCCGCGCCCGCGCGCAGGTCGCGATAGACTTCGCTGGCCGGACGGCCCGAGAGTTTGGCGGTTTCCACATCTTCGCGCCAGGATTCATCACGCGGGGTGTCGCGGTCATCCCAGTAACGGTTCAGCAGCGCGCCGTCCGCCATTCTGACCACGTGGCGGAAGGCCTGACCCGCTTCGAGGTTTTCCGCGCCGTCCATCCAGAACGCGTACTCCATCAGCAGGTGATCCAGATAGCGCCGCGCGCCGCGCACGCCGTCCTCTTCGAACAGCTCTACCATCAGCGCGAACACCGGCGGCTGCGAGCGGCTCAGATAATAGGTGCGGTTACCGTTCGGAATATGCCCGTAGTTTTCAATCATCCAGGCGAAGTTATCCGCCATGCAGCGCAGCATATCGTGGCGGCCGCTTTCGGCAAGGCCGAGCATGGTGAAGTAGGAGTCCCAGTAATAGGTCTCGGTAAAGCGCCCGCCCGGCACGATGTAGGCCTGCGGCAGAGGCAGCAGAGACGAGTTCTCCAGATGCTCATGCGGCTGACGGGTCAGGATGGGCCATAAATTGTCGATATGCTCCGTCAGCGTCCGGTTCGGGTCTGACACATACGGGTTGGTATTAATCACCGGAAAGTAGAAGTGCTCTTCGACAAAGCGGCGCAGGTCGAAGCCTGGCTGACGTCTCGCCTGACGGTAGTTCATCAGGATGGTCAGCGGCGACATTTTCGGCGCGCAGTCCGGGAACGTTTTACTGTCCGCGAAAATACGGGAGGCCTGAACATGCTCAAACAGCTCTAAGTAGCGGTCGGCGGGCGTCAGCGCGTCAGGGGCGGGCATGCCCTCGATCGTTTCAGGCTGCGGCTCGACATCGCGGGTATCCGGGATTAGTTCGCCAGATTCAGGGTCCATACGCACCTTTTCAGCTAACTCCTCTGTGAAAGGTAAGCGTGTTGTCTGTTGAAACATGCTAATACGTACCTCCAGAGCGGCTTTTGTTTAAGATTCTCTAAGTTTAGCAAATCGCTATCGCTCTTTAACCGGGCGGCAAAGAGTTTAAGAAGAGACTGAACGCCACGGGGCGTCCAGTTAACCGTACAGGACTACGACGCCTCAGGGCGCAACGGTGGTCTCGTAGAAGTTACGACCGACCATTTTGCCTTGCGCATCAAGGATTTCGTACTCAATACGCAGCGCGCCTGGGGCGGTAGGAGTGAACGTCAGCTGCGCCACCTGGCGACCACTGTCAGGCGGGATGGTCATCGGCTTGCTCTCTTGCTGCCCGGTCACGCCGGGCGTTTTCACGCGCCAGCGCAGTGTACACCCGTCGCAGGCGGAAAAACTATCGTTTACTGTCCATAATTTAATCACGCCTGGCGTCCCGGCCCGCCAGTTTAGGGTCACCGGCTCGATGGACGGCAGCAGCGGCTGATAGGCGCGTTGCAGCGCGTAATAGCCCGCCTTCGGCTGGCGCAGATAATCCACCACGCCCCAGTTAATCGACGGCCAGGTCTCGACAAACATAAAGTGGAACAGGGCGGTGACGGGCTGATAGCGCTGACGGCGATAGCTCTCCGCCGCGAGGCCCACCAGATCGGCCTGATATTTCTGCGTATTATGGATGAATTGCTCCATATTCTCGCCGCGCGGAATTTTGGCAAAGCCGAACGTCTGGAACGGCTGGAAGTTATGGTATTTCCACACTGTCCAGTCAGGATCGTCGGCTTTTGTCGAGGCGGGCCAGCGTTTATCGGCAGGGATAATGGTGTTAAGCGTCGAGAGCTTCGGCAGCGCCTGCGCGCCAAATTCCGTGATGATGCCCGTTTTCGCCGGTTGCAGCACATCGGTCATTACCCCGAAATACCAGCCCTGCCAGTAATGCTCTTCCACGGCGGAATAGCGGTGAACGATGCGGCTGTCATCTTTGGCGAGCGCATCCGCCACGCGCTCTGTCAGCACACGGTTAAGGTTGTTGTTCCAGTCAGGAAAACGCTTTTCCATCCACGGCGAGTTCCACGGCGGCTCGTTGTGACCGCCCCAGGCGATAATCGCAGGCGAATTGCCGATCTGCTCGGTCATCTCCAGGCTCTGGCGGGCGGCGTTTTCAGCAAATGCCTCGCTGTCGTTATAGCCCCACTGGAGCGGCACATCCTGCCAGATCATCAGCCCCATCTCATCGGCCATCCGGTAGAGCGGACGCCCGGCGACATGCCCGTGCACGCGAATGGCGTTGGCATTCATGTCGAGCACCAGCTGGATATCGCGGCGGTATTTTTTCTCATCCATCTCGCTCAGCCACGGCGAGCCGATGTAGTTGCTGCCCTTGATAAAAATCCGCTTGCCATTCAGCACCCAGCCCTGATTGTCAGGCTGTTCGACAATCTGGCGCAGCCCGGTACGGCTCGCAATTTGCTCCATCACGCCCTGGTCATCGCTGAAGGTCGCGCTGACGCGATAAAGGTGCGGAAAGCCATAGCCTTTTGGCCACCAGAGTCTGGCGCGCTCCATCGGCAGGGTAAACGTGAGGCGCTGCGGCGTGGTGCCCGTGGCTTCAAGCCGCACTTTCTGCTGTTGCTTAAAATGCTCGCCTGCGAAATTCGCCGGACGGGCGCGCAAGACTAAATCCACCTCGCGCGCCGTGGTGGCGCGGTAGACCAGCTCGACGCGCAGCTGCGGTTTATCGAGGCCCTGTTGCCAGTCGGGGCGCAGGATCAGGTTATCGACCGTCACGCCACGGCTCAGATGCAGCCGCACCGGCGCCCAGATCCCGCCGGAGTTAGCGTCCTGACCGCGCGGCGACCAGGCGCCGCCGGGGCGGGTATCGTGTTGATTGAGAACGCCTTTGACCATTGTTTTATGCAACGGCCAGATAGTCTTCGGATCTTCAAACGGGCTGTCGACGCGCACCGCGAGCCTGTTGTGACGTTGTAACTTATCACTGATGTCATACGCGAAGCGCTGGAAGTAGCCTTCATGTTTGCCGAGCGGCTGACGGTTCAGCCAGGCGTCGGCGTAGTAATCGACGCCGTCAAATTGTAGCGTCGCCATGGTGTCCGCGGGCAGCGGCGGGAGGGTGAATTCATGGCGATACCAGAGCACGCCCTGATGATCGAGCCCCTGCGTATACCAGTTCGACGGCACGCGCAGTGTGCGCCAGTCGCGAACCGGGCCTTGCTGGCCGACAAACGCGGCGTCGTTGCCGTCGTGGGCGCGCCAGTCGCCCGCAAGCGACCAGCTCACCGGCACCGGTACAGAAGGCGTAGGGCTGGCATACCCCGCGCCGCTGGTAAGCAGACAGACCGCACAGGCCAGTTGTTTCATCACCCCTCCAGCAGTTGGATCAGGAATTCACGCACCCGACGCTGCTGCGTCGCGAGCGCCTGACGCCACGCCTCGCGTTGCGCCGCTGATGCGTCGGGCTCCTGGCTTTCTATCTCCTGCAATAGCGTTGTGAGCCCTTCAAAACCGAACGTCGCCGCTTCACCGCGCAGCTTGTGCGCCAGCCGGTGGGCCTGTTGGCCGTCGCCAGTGGCGAGCGCCGCGTCAAGCAGCCCCGCCAGTTCGTCAAAGCCTTCGCTAAAGAGGCCCAGCAGCTCCTTCAGCAGCCCCAGATCGCCATCGAACGCTGCCAGCAGTTGCGCGCTGTCTGGCAGGCCGTCCGGCGGCGGGGGAAGCGTGGCGGGCGAGAAACGCGACAGCTCATCGGCAAGCGCTACCAGGGCGACGGGTTTGGACAGGTAGCCATCAAAGCCCATCGCGAGACAGCGCTCTTTATCGCCCTGCATCGCATGCGCGGTCATCACAATCGCCGCCTGATGCCCGCCGCGCTGCGCCTCTTCCTGACGCAGCGCGCGAATGGCCGCTTCGCCGTCCATCACCGGCATCTGTAAATCCATCAGCAGAATATCCCAGCCGCCCTGACGCCACTGATCCAGCGCCAGCAGGCCGTTATCGACCGTCACGCACTCATGGCCGAGTTTCTCAAGCAGCCGTACCGCGAGCAGCTGGTTCACCGGGTTATCCTCCGCCAGCAGAATGCGCATCGGCGCGCTCTCGGCAAGTACAGGCGCGGGCGCAGGGGCGACCGGCGCGGGCGTCGCCGGATCGGGGCGTAGCGCTTCGCCGAGCGCCCGGGCGAGCTCCTGCTGATCGACCGGTTTATTGAGATACCAGGCAATGCCGGTGCGGCGCAGCGTCGAGAGGTCAAGGTCGCGGCTCATGGAGCTGAGCATGATAATTTTGCTGCGCGACGCCTGCGGCAACACGGAGATCTCCAGCGCCAGCGAAATGCCGTCCATCTCCGGCATCTGCGCGTCGAGCACGATCACCGGGAAATCGCTGTCGCGCTCCAGCAGGGCGAGCGCGCCCGCAGCGCCAGAAACGCAGACTGGGTTTAAGCCAAGCTGGCTGAGCATGGCATGCATCAGACGGCGGTTAGTGGCGTTATCGTCAACGACCAGCACCCGCTCGCCGGTGAAGTGCGTCAGCGGCTGCACGTCCGGCGTCGTCTGCGCCGCGCTTTGCAGCGGCAGGGTAAAGCTAAATTCGCTGCCCTGGTTTGCCTCGCTCGCGACCGTCAGCTGGCCACCCATCATCGCCACCAGCCGCGCGGAAATGGTCAGCCCCAGCCCCGTGCCGCCGTAACGGCGCGTTGTCGAGGTATCGGCCTGGCTGAAGGCTTCGAAAATCACCTGCTGTTTTTCCGGCGGAATGCCGATGCCGCTGTCGCGCACCCGAAAACGCCATTCGTCGGGCTGCGCGCCGGGCGCGACGGCGAGAAGGATCTCGCCCTGAGGCGTGAATTTCAGCGCATTGCTGAGCAGATTGGTGAGCACCTGACGCAGGCGCACCACATCAACGCGCATCATCTCCGGCACACGCTCGTCCACATCGACCAGCAGTTCTATCTGTTTTTCGCTGGCGAGCGGCATCAGCGGGCGCACCAGCGACTGAATAAAGGGCCGCAGCGCGACATATTCTTCATGCAGGACGATTTTGCCCGCCTCGATTTTGGAAAAATCGAGAATGTCATCGATGATATGCAGCAGCGACTGTGCGGAGCTCATCACCAGCGAGAGATATTCGCGCTGTTCGTCGTCAAGTTCGGTATCAAGGCACAGCTGGGTCATGCCGAGGATCCCGTTCATGGGCGTGCGGATCTCATGGCTCATGTTCGCCAGAAACGCGCTTTTGGCTTCATTCGCGGCGCGCGCGGCGTTGGCCGCCTCGCGGGAAATCAGCTCCGCCTCTTTACGCCGGGTGATGTCCTGGAGCGTGCCGATTAAGCGTTCGATTTCGCCGGTGACGGTCAGCGCGATGATCTGCCCGGAAAGCAGCATCCAGAGCCAGTTGCCGCTGCGGTGCTGCACGCGAATTTCGCATTCGAACACCGGCATCTGATGCTCGCTGGCGCGCTGCATGGCGTTTTTCAGCAGATCCCGGTCTTCGGGATGGATTAGCCCCAGTAAAAAGCGGCTGTTGTGCTGCAGCTGCCCGCGCGGCTCGCCCAGCAGGTTCAGAAAGGCGTCGTTAAGATGCATGACGTCGGTGGTTATCTGCCAGTCCCAGATGCCGATATGTATCGACTCGGCGGCCAGCAGGAAATCGTCATGCAGCAGCTGGCGCGTGCTCTGCACGCTATCCAGCGCGGTAATATCGGTGTGCAGGCTGATAATGCCGCCGTCGGCAGTGCGTTGATGCTGAATAAACAGCCGCCGCGCATGGAGCTGGCGCACTTCGCAGTGGCCGTCCTGACGACAGTTGGCGAGCAGCGAGGCGATCAGCGCGTCACGGCTGCGGCTGTCGGTCTGAAAACCGGTGTTGACGAACTCCGCCGCCAGCGCGCTTAGCGTCGCGCCAGGCGTGAGATGCCCGACGATGCCCGGATAAAAGTGGCTGACCTGGACATTCCAGGCGACCAGCCGCTCGTCTTTATCGTAAAACAGCAGGGCGGCGGGCAGCGCGTCGAGCGCCGCAGGGAAAGCGTGGCCGTTCATGGCTGCGCTCCCGGCTGATAGTTCAGCTCCGCCTGACGGCGCATATACTCAAGCCCTGGCGCGATGGTCATTGCCCAGGCGGTCAGCACTTCTTCATCGCACTTCGGATCCAGCTCCGCCACGGTCTCCAGGATAGCCCGCCGCCAGTGGGCGAAAAAATTCGGCGGCAGGCGCACGCCGTTGCTCTCCTGCTGACGCGCCAGCCGCTCCAGGAAGTCGGGCACCATAAGCACGCCATCGACCATTAGCATCGCGAAAAAGCTTTTATAAACAAACCGGCGCAACGTTTGCGTCTCCACCGCCGCGAAGTGGTGTTCGGTTTCCGGCGTCATATGGATAAAACGGGCGTAGAAGCGTTCGAAAAAGGGCTGCTTGTCGTCGTTGGGAAAGAGACGGCTGTAGCTTTCATCAAACAGATCCCGATAGAGCATCATCGGCGAACCTCCGGGCGGCTCTCGCCAGGCAGACACTGGCGCAGGGGGTTGAACACGTCGCTCAGACGGCGGCTGAAATAGCTGCCGGGGGCGGGGGCGTCACTGGACAACAGCGGGCCGCCGTTGGCTTTGTAAAACAGCGCCTCCAGCACGGTGGCGTTCGTGGAGAGCGTCAGCGACCGGTTATAGTCGCCCGTCGCTTCGACGCGCCCTTCATACCAGCCGCGCTTTTCGTCATACATCAGGCGGGTCGCCTGCATCAGCGCGTCGGTGTAGGGCGTGTCCCACAGCACCCAGAGCGAGAACACCGCTTTGGTGGAGACCTGGGCCAGGCGCGGATACTCTTTGCCGTCATCGCCGAGCGTATTCCACCCGTAACCGTTGGCCCAGACGGTGTCGGCGGCGTGCCACGGCGCGGCGCTGGTCGTGAAATCGGCGCGGGCGGTAAGGATGCGTTCCTGCTGCCAGCGGCTCTCCTGGGTGAGATAAACGAGATGCGCGCGCTCGCGCAGGTTGTCGATTTTTTCGCGATCGACGCCCGGCACTTCCCAGCCGAATTCCAGCCCCGGCAGGGTATAAGGCAGCGTGGTGATAAGCGACGGCTGCCAGGTCGTGCGCGGGTCGCGGGCGTCGACCGGCAGCGCGCGTTCGTACATGATCACGTTCTGCGAGGGCGGGCTCCAGGCTTTCGCGGGCTGAAACCCCCACAGGCTGAAACCTGCGGCGGCGTATTCGCTTTCACCAAGCCGAATTTCGTCGCGCGGCGCCAGCAGCCCGTTCTGCATCTGCGCGGCATAGAGCGCGCCGTCTTTATCGATGACCGGACAGAAATTCCAGCGCATCACCACGCGCTCCAGATATTCGCTGTACTGCGGGTGATATTGCGCCACCAGGCGCAGCGCCAGCATCAGGCGCGCCATATCGCGCGCCGACCAGCCCATCACGCCCGGCTTGCCGGTGAAATCCACCATCGCCGGCGTCCACGTCGAGTAGAGCCGGTTTGGCGTCTGGCGGTTGGTCAGCGGCAGGCGGTTAAGGGTGCCGAGCAGGCGGGTCAGGCGGGCGTCAAAGGTCTTTTCATCCACCAGATCCAGCTCGCGCGCGGCGGTAAGGGCAATCAGCGCGTCGCCTATCTGCCAGAGCGAAGCGACGGGGCGTTTATCGCTGCCGTTCACAAGCCCCGTCGCGTCCTGGGTGTTGTTCTCGAAATAACGCCACGCGATGGCGGCCCACTCGCGCTCCTGCGGCGTGAGCGCGCTGATACGCGCCGTGGTGTGCCAGCCCCCGTGCGAGACCCAGCGCCACCCGGCGCGGTCATCGCGCAGCAACAGCCAGGCGACGAGCGCGCCCAGTACGGCGAGAATAAGCAGCAGACGGCTTACTGTTTTAAGCATGTCGCGGTTACCGGTGGCAGTTTCACAGGTTCGTCATCGTTACAGGTGGCGCACTGGCAGGCCTGGCAGGTCGGCTTGCTGCGTACCGCGGTGCCGCTCTGCTGGCACCAGTTCTGGATGCCCGGCGTCATGTTCAGGAACGGACGGTTGCGGCGGGTGTTGTTGTCCTCAAACAGATCGACCAGTTTTTTCTCCCACAGGGACGGCGCGTAATCTTTGCTCTTCGGATCGTTGGTGTTAAAGCGCAGCAGCTTGCCCTGTTTTTTATAGAGCAGCGCTTCGAGCATGATGCCGTTGTTGTTGCCGGTGAAAGCGTTGATCGGCCCGTCGCCGTTCTCATAAATGCCTTCGTAATATCCCTGTTTCGGATCGTTGGCGTTCTCAATGGTGGAAAAGAGACGGTCGGTGTAGGGCGAATCCCACAGCACCCACATACCGAGCGCCGCCTTAAGCGACACGGCGGCCACCTGCGGCACGTACTGGCCTTTATCGGTAATGGTGTTCCAGTTGAAGCCGTCGCTGAACACGGTGTCGTAAACGAAGTACGGCGCTTTATCGAGCTGATGCTCGGAGCGGGCCGTCAGCACCCCGGTGATGGTGTAGCGGTTCTCCTGCGCCTGATAGACGCGGTCGGCGAAGTCCTTCATCCACGGGTGCGTGTAGTTATTCGGGCTGTCGTCGCGGTCTTTGGCGGTATCCCAGCCCATCTCCAGCCCGTACAGCAGGTAGGATTCCGTCACGACGTAGTTATGCTGGCTGGTACGGCGCGGGTCGCGGGAATCATACGGCACCAGCACGCAATAGATATCGGCCAGCGCGTAAGGCTCAGGGCGATTCGCCTGGCAGGTATTAAAGCCCCAGAGCTGATACCCCGCCGACGCGTATTCTTCATACCCCAGACGGCCTTCCTGAACATATTTCGGCTGGTTATTTTCGAGATACGATCCGTACAGCGTGCCGCAGGGGTCGACCACGTTGGTGAAATCCCAGCCCAGCACGATGTTATCGACGCTGTTGCCATATTCCGGGTAACGCTCTTTGACGTTTTTCAGCCACAGCAGCATGCGGCCGATGTCGATTGCCGAAAAACCGATTTCGCCCGGCTTGTTTACGTAGTTCACCTTCTGCGCGGTAATGGTGTTATAGGCTTTGTTCGGCACCTGACTGCGAAACAGGTCGAGTTTATTCAGCGTGCCGAGCAGCTTCAGCATTCGGCGGTCGAACTCCGCTTTATCGATAATGCCCAGCTCGCGCGCCGCCACGAGCGCGCCGATATAAGAGCCGGTATCCCACATGGTGGTCGAGGGGTACTGGTTTACGGCGTTAACAAGCCCCGTGGTGGGCTGGTAGTTAACCACAAAATATTGCCAGGCGTTTTTCGCCATCGTCATTTCGCGCGCGGTCAGCTCGCCGTGGCGCGCTGGGTAGTCGTTCGCGGGCAGTTGCCCCCGGCCCTGCGCCGTCACCGTACAGCCCAGCAGCAAAAAGAGGCAGGCGCAAAAGCGAAGAAACTGGGGCAAAAATCTCAAAGTCATGGTGTCACTCCCGCAGAAGCATTGGCGGTGGAAGGCGTGTGCTGGCATCCCAGACAGAGCAGTTGCCCGCCGGTGATATAGGCAAGGCTCTCCAGCACCACCGCATTGGTGTCGGCATCAATCACGTTATTCACGCTGTTATTCAGATTCAGACCGCGCTGCCAGCCTTTTCCCGGCACCAGCAGCGGTTGCACCTGCTGGCGCAGGGCTTCGCTCCAGCCGTTGCGAAAGAGCGCATACCAGGCGAAGGCGGAGCGGGTGGAGGTAATCGCCGTGCGCTCCGGCGCGGTTTTGTCATAGGCGGTTTCGCCAGGTTCGCGCTCCGGCTGACGCTCGGGAATGGCGGTGGCGTAATCGGGCGCCTGTTCGGCGTAGTCGGTGCTGATGGGCGGTTTACGCACCCGCAGACTATGACGGCGCTGCTGGATCTGCATGATGCGCCACGCCACTTCACCGCTCTGGGCGTCAAAGCCGAGCTCAAGGCCCGTCAGTAGCCAGGGCAGGCTTACCAGCGACGGCTGTTTGCCCCACGGCGTGCGAAGCCCTTCATCCGGCACCATGATCCCGTCGATATCGATCATGCTCTGGCCTTCCGGCGACTGCGTGACGGCAAGCCCGGCGGTGGTGTTAATCAGACGCAGCGTGTGGCTCGCGTAGGTGCGATAGCCGAAGCTGTCGCGCGGCTCGTCGGTCGGGATCACCCAGTGGCGCACCGGCAGCGCGGCGCTGGTATTTTTTGCCTGAACAAACAGCGCGTCGAGATGCCAGCGCGACAGCAGGGCGGTCACGGCGGGCGCATGCTGCGGGTAGTGCCACAGCAGCACCTGCAAGGCCATCAGCAGGCGCCCGGCGCCGATGGCGCTGCTTTCGGGCTTGCCTAAAATCTCCTGTGGCTGCCCGCGATAATACGCGGCGGGCAGGCCTTCAGGCGTCAGCGGCAGTTCGCCGAGCGCATACAGCGCCGCGGTGACGCGCTCGTTAAACTCGTCGCGGGTGATCACTTCCAGGCGGTAGGCGGAAACCGCCGCCAGCAGATAACTGCCGGTACTCCAGAGGCTGAACCACGGCGCGCCGTCCTGCGCGTTCACCAGCCCGTCGGGGCGGGTATTGTTGACGAAATATTGCCAGGCGACGCGCGCCCAGATGGCCTCGTCAAAGGTCAGCTGCCGCGACTGCGGCAGCGGCGGGAAATCTTCGCTAAGCGTAATGCCGCTGCTGCTCTCCACACGCGTCGGCATCTGGCGCTCGACCCACACCACCACGGCGAAACCAATCAGAAAGCCCACCAGAATGGTGATATAGCTGCGCGCGCTCAGCAGGGCGTCGGTGACTTTCATGCGCCGCTCTCCTCATCCGCCGGCTGCCACATGGCGGCCATGATCATGGGCAGCATGGCGGCGATGTTGACCGCGCCCCAGAAAATATTAATGACATAGCCGGACGGGTCATCCACCGCGCCGCGCGCCACCTGAATTCCGCCCCAGATAAGCCCGATGAGCGTCAGCACCACAATGGCGATTTGTGGTTTCACCAGGTAGAGAAACCGCCCGGTCTGGCGCTCTTTCGGCGTCACGTGAAACTTGATCTGCTCGCCGCGCAGCACCGTATCCAGCGCTTTGAGGTTCATCGAGAAAAAGGCCAGATACGAGGCGCGGCCATCCCACGCCGAAATCCCCCAGGTTCCGAACATAAACGCCAGCTCCGAGACGATAAAAAACGGCAGAAAATGCAGATAGAAGGGCGTTGACCAGGCGGAGACGGGCGGGATGCCGGTAAAGAGATAGATAAGCGGCGAGACCAGAAACACCGTGTTCCAGACGCAGGCGAGATAGGACCAGAACGTGGTGGCGTACATCAGCGTCTGGGGCAGCGACAGCTTAAAACGGCGGCGGCTGAAGATATTGTCGTGAAAGAGAATATCGAGCGAGCCCGCGGCGTATTTAAAGCGCTGAATAATCCAGGTCAGCATGTCCTGCGGCGAGAGCATTTTCGATTCGATGCGCGGATGCATCACCGAGCGCCAGCGGCGCGCGCTGTCGCCATGCAGCACGATAGAGGTGTAGATATCTTCCGAGACGTGGAATTTATACGGCGTCAGCTCGGTGTCATAGAGCACGTGCGGGCGCATGGCGTCCTGCAGCGCCTCACGCATCGACAGGTCGCGAATATCGCGGGTGTGGCGGTCAATCTCTTCTTCCACCGTCCAGACATAACTGCGCAGCGCCGCCTGCATAATGGCCTCGCGACGATGCACCGAGGCCGCGCCGCAGCAAAAAGCGGCGTTGGCCCAGTTGCGACGCCGCAGGATCACATCATAAAACATGCGCGGATCGTTAAAGAACGGATCGCGCCCGAGCGTCACCGGGCCGACGATTTTCTCCGATAGCCAGCCGAGCGCATAGCCCGGCTTACCCGCTTTGCGCGCCAGCCAGCGCGGCAGTCGCTCGCCTTCGGGCAGATCGAAAAACCATTGCGGCGTCTGCACCCAGGCGACGTCAGGGTCGCGAAAATACCCCAGCGTATGCTCAAGCAGCGTCGGGAAGACGCGCGTGTCGGCATCGCAAATGACGATAAAATCGCCGTCGGTCTGCTCAAGACCGTTACGCAGGTTGCCGGCCTTAAACCCGATGTTGGTCTCGCGGGTGATGTAATTCACGCCTTCTTCCTCGCACACCGCGCGCATCGCCGGGCGGCGGCCATCGTCGAGCACGTGGATGCGATAATCGAGCGGGCCGGGGTAGCGTATCTTCAGCGCGTCTTTGATGGACAGCCGCACCAGCTCGACATCTTCGGAGTAGGTGGCGATGAAAAGGTCGACGCGCACCGGGCGCGACTCCGCGCGGTCGTCCGGGTTCAGGCAGTCGTTGATATCCAGCGGAGCGGGCTGTTGCGGCGGGTCGTCCTCGCGCCAAAGGTTGATGGTAAACAGCACCGTGCCAATCCAGGCGCAGGTTTCCGCAATGACCAGCGGCAGCGCGTACCACAGCGCATCCATATTGAGCGATTCGGTCCAGCGCCAGCGAATATAGTTTGCGCCGAGCACCAACGCCGCGACGGACATTATCTGCCAGAGAATTTTCACGACGCGGGGCGTTTTTAACGGCTCCGGCGGTTTACGGTCTTCAAAGCGGGAGAAATAAAAGCCCATAGCGGTATCATCATCCAGACACAACCCAGACAGTGGCGGGAAATAATTATCAAAGGCAATTATTTCCCGTCAGCGAAATATCTCTGGCGCAACAGAACATTCGTTTTAAGTTTATGAAGTGATTGTAGATGCCCGCGCTGAACTTTCCAGCAGGATAATTTTTCACTGGCATTTGCGCCGTTTCGTTTTTGCGTTTACCCGGTTGGGAAAATATATTTTTCGCGAAACGCTGACAGCCGCTTATTGCCGTATACACTTTCCTGATAATACTCAGAATATATTGCGCCGCCCGGAGTGGGCGCCCCAGCCGATAAGAACCCGTGCCGATGACCGATTCTGCAAGCGTAGCTTCAACCCGCGATATGCCGCGCGCGCGCGTCTCCTGGCGCTATGTGGCGGCAGACCGGCGCGATCTGCGTATCGATCTGATGCGCGGCATTGCGCTCGTCATGATGATAGTGGCGCATACGGAAGTGATGTCGATATTTAATATATTGACGTGGGAGCGTTTTGGATTAACGACCGGTGCCGAAGGCTTTGTGATCCTGGCGGGTTTTATGCTCGGCATGCTCAATCGCCAGCGGCTGCAAAAAGCCGTATTGCTGACGGTGGGATGGACGCTCTGGCGGCGCGCCTGGAAAATCTATCTGGTTAATATCGTTATTATTCTGAGCGTACTGTTGTTATCGAAAATACCCTATATCAATACCTTTGAAATAACGCATTTCGTCGATCGTTTCTCCGGGAATAGCTGGTCACTGTTTCCTGCCACGCCGCAAATAAAAGAAACCTGGTTCAACATTATTTTGTTTTTGCAAATTGGGCCGCACCAGACGCAAATCCTGGGTCTGTACGTTTTTTTACTGCTGCTCAGCCCGCTGTATCTGGCGCTGCTGCAATATCGTAAAACGCCGTGGTTAATTGCCGGGTCGGCGCTCGTGTACGGGCTCTACCAGGTCACGCCGCTGCGTTTAACCAACAGCGAATTCGAGTTCGCGTTCCCGCTGATGGCCTGGCAGTTTATCTACGTGTTAGGGATGTGCTGCGGCTGGCATAAAGAGGAGCTGCTGTCGCTGGCCCGCACCGGGCCGGGGAAAGTGACCGTCACGGTGATGGTCATCTGCGCGCTGGTATTACTGTTTATCGCCCAGAATCACACCAACCCCTTTATGCCGCCTGCGCTGCTGATGCATGTGATGCCGCCTGCGGATTTCAACGCGCTTTACCACACCTGGGCTGCGAAAAACGGTCTCGGCCCGCTGCGGGTGCTTAACGACTTTAGCCTGATGGTGACGGTTTATCTGCTGCTGACCTGGTGCTGGACGCCCATCTACCGCCTGACCGGCTGGTTTCTTATCCCGCTCGGCCAGCACTCGCTTTATACCTTTATTTTGCATGTGTACGTGGTGCTGCTGGTAAGCCAGGTGGTGCATTTCGATTTATGGCATCAGGCCTGGCTGCAAAATACGCTGGTTCACAGCGTGGCGCTGGGCATTCTCTGGCTGATGGCGAAGTATGACGTCGCCGGACGCTGGATCCCCAATTAAGGAACGACAAGGGTATGACGAGGGTATTTCACTACTTCGGTCTGGCTGCGCTCGCACTGGCGCCGCTGCCGGGCATCGCCGCCGCGCCGCCTGCCAGTACGGCTGCGAAAGAGAGCGCCGATACCGAGGCGGAGCCGATTCAGGCGGGCGTGTTCACGAGCCGCTGGGGACGGCTTTTCTCCGGCAACAATAATAAATTCTCTGGCGCGCTGAGCTTTAACAGCGGGCTCAAAGAGCAGTGGGTGTCTATCCCGAACAGCGGCGATACCGCGTCGCAGACCAATAAAATCAACCAGACCGTCAACCTCAGCCTGCAATATTCCCCCTGGAGCTTTCTCTTTGCCAACGTCACGCTGCGCGCGCCGGTACGTGACCTGAGCCGGTATACCAGCGATTTCCGCTACAGCTTCGGCTATGACGACTGGCACGCCAACACCTTCAGCCTGGTCTACAGCAACTATGGCGATAACCATATCTGGCCATCCGGCAACAAACGCCACACCTATTTTGAGCAGGGCGGCGTGACGGCGGCCTATAAATTCACGCTTCCCAAACCGCTGGAAAAACATCTGCTGATCAACAAAGGCGATACGATTATCTGCCAGGCGGGCTACACCTGGGTGCCGCGTTACTACGATCTGGCGAGCAATGGCATTCGCAGCAATAAAAACGTCCTGCTTGGCGGCTGCGGGTATACCTACAAGCAACACTATTTCGTGCGCGCCACCGCGTTCTGGTACCCGGAGAGCAGCCAGCAGCAGCCGTGGAATGGCGACTACAGCTACAGCTTCGGCTACGCGGGCTACAAACCGGGCACGTTCTCGATTCAGTACGCCAACTACAGCGGCACGCGCTATCCAGGCCACGCCAGCGGCAACGGCAAGTTCCGCGAGGGCACCGTCAGCCTTATCTGGTATTTACCCTTCTGAGGAGACGTCATGCCTGACAGACAGCGAGTGTTGATTGTTGATGACTCCACGGTCTACCGGCGGCTGCTCGGCAGCATGCTGGGGAAATGGGGCTATGAGGTGCTGGAAGCCGTGAACGGCGAGGCGGCGCTGGACGTGCTGGCGACGCAGCGGGTCAATATGGTGTTAAGCGACTGGGAGATGCCCGTGATGGACGGGCTGACGCTCTGCCAGGAGATCCGCGCGCGCTTTCAGGATCACTATATCTACCTGATTTTACTCACCGCGCGCGAAAGCGTGGACGATCTGGCGCTCGGCTTCCAGGCGGGGGCCGATGATTTTCTCAGTAAACCCGTCAACCAGAGCGAACTGCGCGCGAGGCTGCACGCGGGCGAGCGTATCCTGGAGCTTGAAGCGACGCTCGCGGCCCGCAACGCGCGGCTGCGCGAGGCGCTGACGCAAATCGAAAGCGACTTACAGGCCGCGGCGCAGCTTCAGCGTTCGGTGTTGCCGGGGCGGCGAATGCAGTACGACAATTTCTTCGCCGACTGGCTGTTTGTGCCGTCGGCCTATGTCTCCGGCGATATCTTTAATCTGTTCCCGCTCGACAGGCATCTCGGGTTTTACTGTGTTGACGTGGCTGGCCACGGGGTCGGCGCGGCGATGATGTCGCTCGCGGTGGCGCGCCAGTTCCTGCACGGGCGGGCGGTGGAGCGTTTTCTGTTCGATGGCGACAGCGTGACCGCGCCGCATGACGTGATTCGCATCCTCAATGAGCGCTTTTGCCACGATGACACCGAGATAGTCAGCTATTTCACGATGGTCTATGGCGTTATCGATACCGAAACCGGGGAGGGCACCCTGTGCCAGGCAGGCCACCCAACGCCGTTTATCACGCACCCCGACGGCACGATCACGCGCATCGGCAGCGGCGGCGCGCCGGTCGGGCTACTGGCGGGATTAAGCTGGGATGAAACGCCATTCACGCTGCGCCCCGGCGACCGGCTCTGTCTCTACAGCGACGGCATTACCGAGTGCGAAAACCCACACCATGAGCAGTTCGGCCAGGATCGGCTGGAGAACTGGTTACAGCGTCACGTTTCCAGCCCGCTCGACGCGATTTTCCCGGCGCTGCATGAAAAGCTGGTCGGCTGGCGCGCCGAGAAGAAGGGCGATCAGGTGGCGATGGCCGATGATGTCTCACTGTTAATTATTGAACGAAGCCCTGAGGGAGAGCGCGATGAATCTTGAAACTGAACTTCTGGACGGCGTGAGCGTGATTACGCCGGTGGCGCGTCGGCTCGACGCCTCGGTGGCGGCCGCGTTTCGCCAGGGCGTGAGCGAGGAGATAGCCCGCACCACCGGCGGGCTGATTATCGATTTCTCGCGCGTGGATTTTATCGACAGTAGCTGTCTCGGCACGCTGATTGCGCTCTTTAAGCAGATGAACGGCAAAGGGGAGATGGCGCTCTGTTCGCTGAACGGCAACATTATGAACATGTTCAAACTCACCCGCATGGATCGGGTGTTTGTGCTCTGCGCCGATCGCGCCGCCGCGCTCGCCCGGTTAAAAGGATGAGCCAATGAGCGACGTCCTGACGCTCCCGGCGCGCCTTGAGGCGCTCGGCCCGCTCGCCGACGCGCTCGCGCAGTTTATGGCGTCATTACCGGCGGACGACAGCTGGCGCTTCGCGCTGGATTTAGCGGTGTGCGAGGCGGCGGCGAACGTTATCCGCCATGCGCTGGACGAGACGCCGACGCGGCGGTTCACGGTGGAGTTTCAGCGCGATGCCGCCTGCGCGCGGGTCATTCTGACTGACGATGGCAAGGCCATTCCTGACGGCAAGCTGGACGCCGTCCGTGTTACCGCGCAGGACGACGACGCGGCGCTGATGTGTGAAGGCGGGCGAGGGCTGATGCTGATTATGGCGTGCGTGGATGAAGTCCAGTACAGCGCAGGCGCGCAAAACCGCCTGACACTGTGCAAGCGATTTGAAGGTGACGTTGTCACGTAAAGAGACCGTTTAGTGCGGCTCGAAGACCGTCATGGTGAAGGTAAGCGCTTCGTTTTGCTCATTAACGTAGCGGTGCGGGGCATCGGTGCGGGCCACGACGGACGATCCGGCGGGCACCTGAACAGGCTCTTCATTCATCACGAGCGTCAGTACGCCATGCTCGACATGCAGCAGTTCCGTTGTGCCGTGCGGGTGCCCCGGCGAAGTAAACGCGTCGCCCGGCGGCATCTCCCAGCGCCATAACTCCACCATATTCGGACCGCTCGTGCCGGCAAGCAACCGCGCCGTACCGCCGTGTTCGCCACGCCATAACACCGGAATAGACCCGGCATCAATGAGCCGCGCCGCAGGCTGGCTCGCCACATCCAACAAATCCGCCACCGATAACCCCAGCGCGGCGGCAATTTTACATAAAATGGCGATACTCGGATTGGCCGCAGCTTTTTCCAGCTCAACCAGCATGCCTTTACTGACGCCCGCGCGCTGCGAAAGCGCATCCAGCGTTACTTTGTTCTCTTTGCGCCAGCTTTTTAAACGCTGCGCCAGGGCGAGGCTCAGGGAGTCAGCATCGGCACCTGCATCAGTCATTATATTGACTTTTTGGGTCACTGGTCATTACCATGAAATAAAATAGTCATTACAGGATTATCCTATGAAACCGTTAAAACCGTCAATCGCGCCGCAAATCGCGCTGCTCGCGCCAGGCTTTCGGGCCATCAGCATTCAGGTGATCGCCGCGCCGCTCGCGGATAGCGACGCAGGAAGAAGGGCGCTTGAAGCGGCTTGCCGCCATGTTCAGACCGCCGATTTCCCGTGGGCGCAGGCGCACCTTGAGGCCTGGGACAGCGTCTTTCAGGCGTTCGGCGCTAAACCCAAACGCACGCCGTGCTCGGCGCAGGCGCTGCGCAAACGCGTCGCGCGCGACGGGAATCTGCCGTCGATCGATCCGGTGGTCGACCTCTATAACGCCGTAAGCATTAAATACGCCGTGCCGGTCGGCGGCGAAAACCGTGATGCGTATCAGGGAGATCCGCGACTGGTCATTGCCGACGGAAGTGAAGACTTTGATACGCTAAAAGAAGGCCAGCCCGTCAACGACCCGCCGGAACCGGGCGAAGCGGTATGGCGCGATGACGCGGGCGTGACGTGTCGACGCTGGAACTGGCGGCAGGGCGTGCGCACCCGGCTGGATTCGCACGCGCAGGCGATGTGGTTTATTCTGGAATGCTTACCGCCGATGCCGCAAGAGGCCGCCAGCGCCGCGGCCCAGGAACTTATCGACGGGTTAACTATTATGATGCCGGGCGCGCAGATCGTGATGGAAACGCTGCAACCGGGCTGAGCCTGCACAGGAGCCCCCATGGCCGCACGCCAGATAACGCTTGAAAACTATGATCCGGCCTGGCCGGAACGTTTCCGCCAGGAGGCCGATACGCTTCGCGCCACGCTCGGGGCGATTATCGTGGCCGTTCATCATATTGGCAGTACGTCGGTGCCGGGGCTTGCGGCGAAACCGGTCATCGACATGCTGCTTGAAGTCACTGACGTCGCGCTGCTCGATGCGTTCGCCGATGCCATGCAGGCGCAGGGCTACACGCCGCGTGGCGAATACGGCATTCCCGGCAGGCGTTATTATGTCAAAGGCGACGCCGTGCGCACGCATCATCTCCATGCGTTTGCGGCCGGGAGCGCGCATGTGACGCGCCACCTGGCATTTCGCGACTATCTGCGCGCCCATGACGATATCGCGCAGGAATACGCGCAGATAAAACTTGCCGCCGCGCGCGACAGCGGGCATCAGTCAGATATCTACAGCGCGCTGAAAAACGACTTTATCGCAAGAGTTGAACGCCGGGCGCTGTCATGAATCGACTGATGCTTGAAGAGAAATATCGTTACGCAAACGAGAGCACGCTCGCGACGTGGACGGAACATCCAGGGGCAGGGGAAATCCGCGAGGAGCGCTACTACGATCCGGTGAAACTCGCACTGGCAACGGGCATTAAACCGCCGGTGTCCGGCGCGGTCTCACGGCTTTTGGATGACCTGCGACGTGTCGCGCAGGACGATCCGCTTGCCGATACGCTGCCGGTACACGGCTTCCATTTTACTTTCTTACCCCTGACGCTGCCGCTGTATGACATCAACGAGCCATTGCCCGCAAAGGTGGAGCAACTGACCACGCTGTGGGCCGGGTTTAATGCGAGAAAAATCGTTATTCACGATCTCCGGTTAGTGGCATTGCCCAGTCAGTTGTTGCTTGCGGGCATTCCTGAGGAGCCAGCTTTCGCCATGCGCGAGGCGTTCTGCGAACAGATTCTGGATTCATCCTGGAAAGATGAACTGCTGAGGCGTCACCGCGGCGGCGCATTACCGGCGCCATTCTGGCACAGCACGCTGTTACGTTACGGCGCGGCATTTTTACCTCAAACCCTACGCGCGTTTTTCCTTGAACGTCAGGACGTTAATTTTGGCGAGGTGGCGGGAGAATTAACGTTAGCGAGAGTCAACTACAACTGGACAACGTGTTATCCGCTAGCGCCTTACTGAAGCGGTGCGATAACCAGTCTTAACGGCTCGCGCGAAAAGTTGAAAGCCATCAGGAACCCGCGCGATGTGAACCTGAGTGCTGAAACCCGGAACCCGCGTACCGGGCCATGATCGCGTCGCAACGCTCAGTCACCAGGGCAATGACGACCGCGTTACGCCAGATCCCGCCGGAATCTACTTTGGTACGCATAATGTATATTATGTTAAATTGTATTTTAGATCCGAACTGCGTCGTTTTGAGCTTCTCCATCTTGCACGCCACGCCTCTGCCCTACAGTTGTTGATGTGCAGATTTCAGCATGCCGCAGTAATTTGCCGGTGCGCTACGCGAAATCTGCCTGGCTCAGCCTCACGACTTTTCTCAGAATTCACGTAGCGCACCGTTTTGTTAACGCAGTTCAGCGGTTTTTAGACGCTAATCGCGCTGTCGCCTGCACAAACTTATGTTGCAACGCGCGGCTTCTTCCATAAATGGCGCATGAGCGTAACTGGCATAAATGCTGACGGTATACGCGGGCTAAATCTTTGCAGTGACGCCCTCAGGTTTACCCGCGCATCGTGCCTGCCGTAAATAATGAGCAACGGACGTGCGTTGTTGTGCTAGTACCTGAATCTTTGGAACGATACGCTGCATAGTCCTGGATGCCAACGCCGCCTCGCCAGCGGACGTTCAAACGTCTCACGCTCAGGCTCCTGATAAAAACACCATGGGAAAAACGCGCGTTCACCATTGAGATGAATTGTCAGACAGGCGGGCCATCGCCTGCCCTCACGCAACACGGCGTTACCGTCAGGCTTGTCGGAATTCCCGCGACCATGTAAATCAAACGTCACTCGCCAAAAGCACTGTAACGGCAAAGGCGCGGCGTTTTGCCCGGCGAGCCAGTCAAGACATCGACGCACAGATAAGCGAACCCTCGCAGCGTAAGCGCGCCTGCTCGAAACGTGTTGTCATAATAGCGCGGTGTCCGGGTCAACCGTGACAGACCAATAACCCTATTGTTCATCATGGTTATAATTAACTGAACGCAAGGTGATAATTGACAGGTGTGATCACATAACGTTAATTTATTATTCGCACTAATTGCGCGCGTATTGTAAAGCCCCATCTTTATTTAAGTTGTTTCTGAACATGAATATCTTCGTCAAAAAGCGATTTTTACGGAATAATATTTCCCCACAATGTCAGTAATTGTAAAGCATGAAAAAGGGCTGGCGATGAAAGGCATTTTTAGTAAAAATTCCGGCTCCGAATATGTCAAACCTGCTGTCAGTGAGTCGATATGGATTTCCGCGCTAAACCTTTTTTTGCCCTTTTAGTCTGCCTTTACCTGACAGGATGTGCCAATAACGCGCCGAAACCAAAACCTATTGCACCGCTGCCACACGCCAGTTCATCCAGCCATCGACCCGATCTCATCCCGGTTATCGCCGCCCTTCATGACCAGATGAACACCTGGCACAACGCGCCGTATGCTTGGGGCGGAACCGAGATTGATGGCATTGACTGCTCCGGTTTTGTCTGGCGCACGTTGCGTGACAGATTTAATTTACCGATGGCGCGCGTGACCACGCATGAATTAATCCAGATGGGTAAAAACGTTGATAAAAATAAGCTCCGTCCCGGCGATTTAGTCTTCTTCCGTATTAAAGGCGCGCTGCATGTTGGCTTTTATGATTCAGACGGAAAATTTATTCACGCGTCAACCAGCAAAGGCGTCACCCGCTCCTCTTTAGATAATCCGTACTGGAAAACCGTCTATTTAGAGGCGCGCCGTCTGCCGGATAATATCAGCTCCGTTATTACAATGAATCATCGTCAGCCGCCCGATCTGGCAAGCCGTTAATCTCCCGGCGTGAAGGCATCACCGCCGCGCATCCGTGTATATCACGCAGTGCGGCGATGACGCCTGCGCTTACACCGCTGGCGGGTTATCGTCGCCACCTTTATCGCTCAGTTCATTGAGCAAGATCTCTTTGGCGGGTGCGTTTTCCAGTTTGCCTGCATACTCATCAGAGACGTCTGGCAGACTGGTGAACTGGCCATCAAGAAACAGAAAAGTCAGGTGTCCGGCGATATCGTCAAGCACCGCCGCGGCGCTCGAAAGCCCTTCGCCCTGCTCCTCATTGCCATCAAGCCGCCAGGCGAAAGCGCCGCGCTCTTCCGTGGCTTCGCCGAGGTCGACAATCTGGCCGTCAATGTTTTGCGACAGGACGCGCCCCTCGCACAGAAACAGAAAGTACGGCATCCCGTCGCGGTTGGTTGATTCCGGCATCGTTAACTCCTTGTTATTCAGCTTCGCTGATTGAAAGAATAAAAAGTATAGCAGGCGGCCTGGCGCCCTTTTTGAAAGGAACAGGCCGCACGCGGCGGCCTGTGAGTTACTGCGCGGCGCTGACGCGCCAGATGGCATCACCGGCATCATCGGCAATTAGCAGCGCGCCCGCGTTATCCTGCGCCACGCCGACCGGCAGCCCGCGCACCTGCTTCTGATCGTCCGTCAGAAAACCGGTGACGACCGGCTGCGGCATCCCGACCGGCTTGCCGTTTTCAAATTTCACCCACACGACCTGATAACCGTTCAGCGGCGAGCGGTTCCAGCTGCCGTGCTCGCTGATAAACGCGCCGCCGCGATACTGCGGCATGGCCTCGCCGGTGTAGAAATGCAGACCCAGCGGTGCGACGTGCGAGCCGAGCGCGTAATCAGGCTTGATGGCTTTAGCCACCAGATCGGGCCGGGCTGGCCGGGCGCGCTCGTCCACATGCTGACCGAAATAGCTGTATGGCCAGCCGTAAAAGCCCTTCTCCTGCACCGAGGTCATGTAATCCGGCACCAGATCGGAGCCGATTTCATCGCGTTCGTTAACGATAGCCCACAGCTTGCCGCTCTGCGGCTCCCACTGCAGCCCGGTCGGGTTGCGCAAACCACTTGCGTAGATCCGGCTCGCGCCGGTCGCGGCATCTACCTCCAGCACCGCCGCGCGGCGATATTCCGCCCCGATGCCGTTCTCGGTGACGTTACTGTTAGACCCGACGCCGACGTAGAGTTTGCTGCCATCCGGACTTGCCAGCAGCGCTTTGGTCCAGTGATGGTTAATCGGCCCGCCCGGCAGTTCGGTGACCTCTTCGCCCGGCGTGCGAATTTCAGTTTGCCCTTCCTGATACGGGAATTTCACCAGGCTGTCGGCATTCGCCACCCACAGGGTATTGCCGGTAAGCTGGATGCCGAACGGCGCATTAAGGTTTTCGATGAAATTATGTTTCTCCCACTTGCCGTTAACGTTGCGCAGCAGCGTAATACGGTTGCCGCCCGGCCCGCCTTTGCCGGAGGATTTCTGCACAATGCCCATAATCAGCTGTTTGGGCCGCGCGGTTGGTTTCGGCGTGCCGTTGGATTCGGCGACCAGGATGTCATTATTCGGCAGCACATAGACCTGACGCGGATGCATCAGTCCGTCGGCGATTTTTTCAATCTTCAGGCCCTGCGCCACCTTCGGCATTTCGCCCTCTTTCCATGCGACGCCTTCCGGCACCTGCATCGGCGGCAGCAGGAAGTTTTTCGCCTCCGGCAGTTCTGGGTTCGGCCCCACCTGTTTTTGCGGATCGAGCGTGGCGCTGTTATCACAGCCGCTGAGCAAAACGCCCAGCGAGACGGCCAGCGCGAGACGATGAATGTTGTTCATGCGGGCTTCTCCTTAAGCAGTGCGTTGGCGTAACGCGAGTTGAACGTTAGCCAGTAGCAGCAGCGCCACGACCAGCGTAGAGAGAATGACGCCCGCAGGCACCACGGCGTAAGCATCACGGCTGTGAATAAAGGCGTTGATGATGGCCAGCACTATCGCCACCAGATTCAGCCAGAAGTGCAGCCGCTGCGCCGGACCATGCAGATGCCGTCGCCCCGGCCAGATCTGCCCGAGGCTTATCAGCCGGGGAATTATCGCGACCACCAGCCCGATGGCGATAAGCCAGCTGGCGGCATCGGTCCACATCGTCACCGCGCTTTTCATATAGAGAATGTCGAAAACCCAGGCGGCCACGAAAAAGCCGGTGGGAATGGGGTTGAGCAGTTCATACAGCGCCACGGCGGCTGCCGGGGATCGAGCGGTCGTGTGAGGGTGCATCTCCGTCTCCTGAAGTCATCCAAACCAACGACGTCAGCGCATGCGCCGCACGTCGGCGTGCCTGTAAAAGCGTAGTCAAGATGCGCGGGAATGACGGGATAATTGGAACTACGTTTTAAGATGCGGGCGCTGCGGCGGCGCCGGACGGGCCGCCTGAGAGAAAGACATCAGATAACCGTGTCGCCCCACTTCACGGCGTCGTGCGTCATATCGATGATTTCGCGCTCGGAGAGGTTGAGCTCCTTCGCCACCTCCACGACCTGCGGCCAGTCGGCGCGCTCGAACGCCTCGCACAACCGCACCAGCGTGCCCGGAATGCCTTCGCGATTGAGAAGCGCTTTCTTGACCTCTTTCGAGACGTAGATCTGCTCCAGCAGCGTGTCCATCGGAATATCCAGGATAGCGTCGAGGCGGGAGAACAGCCCGGCAATGAACGCGTCGTCCTCACTGGCGCCGCCAATACGGTGCGCCGCCAGTTCGCAAAAGCGCCCGTACACCAGGCTCACGTTATAGAGCTCGCTCACGGACGGATCGCTGATATGCGTTACCGCGAGGATCGTTACAAACCGCTTCAGCTCATAGAGACCGAGAAACGCGAAAATACTGCGAAACGGCAGCGATTCCGCATTGGCGTGGTAGTTATGCTGATATTTGATGTTATTGACGTAGCGCATCAGCTTATAGGTGATCGCGACATCGCGGCTGATCAGCTTTTCTATCTTGTTAACATCCGGGCGTGCGGCATTGACCTCGCGGATCAGCTCCAGAATAAAGACTTTTTGTTCAGGAAGCTTTTTGGTCTTGATGAGTTCCGGCTTACTGTAGAAATAGCCCTGAAAAAGCTGAAAACCGAGCTGCTGATACTGGATAAACTCTTCGCGACGCTCCACCTTTTCGGCCAGCAGCTTGCAGCGCAGGCCAGGATGGTCTTTCAGAAACTGTTTAATCTGCTCCACGGTGGTGGACTGAATATCAAACTTGATCACGCTGATATAGGGCAGAAAGCGGCTCCATTCGCTATCCAGCGTAAAATCATCCAGCGCGAAGCAGTAGCCATCCTCATACATATTGCGCACGGTCGCGAACAACGCGTTATCCGGTACGCTGTTTTCCAGTATCTCAATGACGACATTCTGACGCGGCAGCGACTGCGCAAGCCCACTGACGATCATCTCATACGGAAAATTGATAAACGACGTGTGTTTGCCCGTGAGCCGCTGCAACGGCGTCACCAGAAAATGATCGGCGAGCAGCTGGCTGGTGGCGAACTCGGCGGTCACCTGCGGGAAGGCGTTAGTCAGCCCGTCCCGGTAGAGTAGCTCGTAGGCCACCGTGTTCAGCGACGCATCAAAGATAGGCTGTCGCGCTATGAAGGAATACATTTCAACCTCCGGTTTCGTTTTCGACGTCCATTACAGCGTTTCGCTGCTTGTTCGACCGGCAATACGACATCCATGAATAAACCCCTCCGGCACTCCACCGGCAGACCAGAAAGCGCAGCGACAGTCCCGAGGTTTTCCCCCTGCCCCTTACGCCCGACAAGACGTAGCTTTATAAGCAGTTTATCGGCGTATCGGTAGCTTTCTTGAGCATATATCTGCGGGAGGTTATTTCACCCGCGTGGCCGGTAAGACGAGCGCCACCACTGCCAGCGCGCCGAAAATCCCCAGCGCCATCTTCGGCCCGACGCCATCCAGCAGCGCGCCGAACAGCGCAGATCCCGCCATTTGACCGATCGCCAGCAGCAGAAACACCGCGCCGAGCCCGGCGGCCGGAAACTGACCCGCCGCCTCGACACCGCTCACCAACAGCACGCCGGAGAGCGTGATATACGCAAAGCCATACAGTGCCGCGACACCCCAGCTTAGCCACGGCAGAACGTCCGAGAACGCCAGCAGGCTGAAGGCCAGCAGCGTCAGAATTTGCATCAGCCGGTGGGCGGAATTAATGCCGACGCGCCCAATCAGTGCGCCGGTAAGCACCCCGAAGCACCCCGCCGCGCCGGTCACCAGCCACAGCAGTGTGATATCGCGCGCGGGTTTATCGGCAAGCGAGGCGAACATCAGCGGTCCGAAAGACCAGTACGCCGCGCTCACCACGCCGCTTAACAGCGCGACGATGAGCGGCGGGCGCAGCGCGGGCTGTCGGACCGCCGCCATCGGGTGGCGCAGTGAGACGCGCTCGTCGGAGGCACCCGCGGGCATGGCGCGCATCGCCATCAATGTCGGGACGACTGCGATCGCCGCAAAGAGCAGCCAGATCTCGCGCCACTGCCCCGGCATCAGCAGAACGGCCAGCGCAGAGACGATAATCCCCCCGCCGGTACCGGCATTGATAACCGTATTCACGCCCGGGCGCTGCGCGGGCGCGACGTCACGGTTCACCGCTTCAGCCATCGGCGGCGACACCAGGCCTGAACTGACGCCGCCGCAGATAACGCCGGCCAGCAGCCAGAGCGGGCCGGACGCCTTCGCGAGGATCGCTAAGCCGATAATGGCGAAGACGCCAGCCAGCAGTGACGGTAAACGGGGCCCGGTACGCGCGGTACAGAGCGAGGCGATAACGCTCGCCACGCCATAAGCCGCGAACGACGCCGCCGACAGCGCGCCGACGAGCGTTGAAGACATCGGGATATCGCGAATGACGGCGGGCAGCTGCAATCCCCAGGAGAAACGCGCCAGACCATACGCGGCGGCAATCAGCGAAAACCCGCTCAGGGCGAGAAATTTATGTCCTGACAGCAAAGCGACCTCAGTTCAGGTGATCCCGTCACTGAGTGTAGCCCTCAATCGGTAACCTAACGCATCGCGCGGGCGAGTTCGTCGCCGCAGGTTTGCGGGGCGGCGCTCAGTGCCTGGCGTTTTGCCTCGCTCAATCCCTGCCAGGTTTTGACAACCTCGCGGCCAAGCGACGCGTCGTAGTGCCTTTTTTGCAGGGCGTAATCGTTGTTGCCGCCCTCGATAACGTTTTCCATCTGCGCAGCCCAGGTGGCCGGATCGCCTGTGTGGATAACGCAAAATACCGCCGCGTAATAAGGTTTGTCTTCAGCGCTGTAGTGTGGCGTCAGCCACCAGTAGGCCAGCGCCGCGACGGCAAGAACAGGCAGCGCAACGCGGCCGGAGAGAAGTTTCATAAGTTGTTTCTGATAAGTCCGTAATTAGCGCGGCGGCGCCGCGGCAAACGAACAGTATAACGCCCTTCCTTAAACCATGGCTCTACGGTGTAACGCGGCGGCCGGTTTTCAACTGCTACACTAAAGCCAGAGATAACCGGAGGGTGCATGAAATTAGGTTTCGCGTGTAAGTTTTTAGATTCAGGGCTAAAGCAGGAGTTTCCGTTTAAATCGACGACCCGCACCCGTTTTTTAAGCCTCAGCCATGAGCAACGGCTGACGCTGTTATATCAGCTCTCTGAGACCAATCTCAGGAACCTCTATTCAACGTTTGAGCAGCTCGCGCCGTTACCGCCTGCGTTGCGCATGATGCGTATCGGCAGCGATCTCTTACCGCTCGTTACCGTGCCCGAGGCAGGCCCGGTCTATCAGGAGTTTTTAGCCGATCTCGTGCCGCAGTTTACCCGCTGCGGGGAATATGCGCGGGAACAGGATATCCGCCTCTCCTTTCATCCCGGCCAGTATTCCGTCCTGGCGTCAGATAATCCTGATGTGGTCGACCGCGCCATCGAGGATGTGGAATATCACACTACCTGTGCGGTGATGATGGGCTACGGGCAGCGCTTTCAGGATTTCAAAATCAATATTCACATGAACGGTAAGCGCGGTTTCGAAGGATTTCGCGACGCCTTTAACCGCTTAAGCCCGCAGGCGCAGAAGATGTTAACCGTGGAGAACGACGAAATCTCCTGCTCGCTGGATGATGTTCTCCAGGCGCAGACGCTGTGCCCTGTCGTGCTGGATATTCATCACCACTGGGTCAAAGAAAATGCTGACCTGCTCCCCGTTGATTAATACACCGCGATGTTAGTAATGTCTTCATAAGCCACATGAGGACATCCCCATGAAGAAGCGTTTTTCCGACGAACAGATCATCAGTATCCTCCGCGAGGCTGAAGCCGGGGTTTCTGCCCGTGAGCTCTGCCGTAAGCACGCCATTTCCGACGCCACCTTTTACACCTGGCGCAAGAAGTATGGCGGTATGGAGGTGCCCGAGGTTAAGCGCCTGAAGTCGCTTGAGGAAGAGAACGCCAGACTCAAGAAGCTGCTTGCCGAAGCCATGCTGGATAAGGAGGCGCTTCAGGTGGCTCTGGGGCGAAAGTACTGACGACAGGCCAGAAGCGGGAAGCCGTTGAGTTTATGTGTGATGCAACCGGTCTGTCGCAACGTCGAGCCTGCAGGCTTACAGGTTTGTCTCTGTCGACCTGCCGCTACGAGGCTCAGCGTCCGGCGGTTGATGCGCATTTATCAGAGCGCATTATTGAGCTGGCACTGGAGCGCAGGCGTTTTGGCTACCGCCGCATCTGGCAATTACTGCGCCGTGAAGGCCTTCAGGTTAATCACAAGCGCGTGTACCGTCTTTATCATCTCAGCGGGCTGGGCGTAAAACGCAGACGACGTCGTAAAGGACTGGCAACGGAACGTCTGCCGCTGCTCCGCCCGGAAGCGCCCAACCTGACCTGGTCGATGGATTTCGTCATGGACGCACTGGCCACCGGTCGCAGGATAAAGTGCCTGACCTGTGTGGACGACTTCACGAAGGAGTGCCTGACAATTACCACAGCATTCGGGATTTCAGGCGTTCAGGTCACGCGTATACTGGACAGCATTGCACTGTTTCGAGGCTATCCGGCGACAATAAGAACTGACCAGGGGCCGGAGTTTACCTGCCGCGTACTGGATCAATGGGCCTTTGAGCATGGTGTTGAGTTGCGCTTAATCCAGCCGGGCAAGCCAACGCAGAACGGATTTATTGAGAGCTTTAACGGACGATTTCGCGATGAATGTCTGAATGAGCACTGGTTCAGCGATATCGTTCACGCCAGGAAAATCATTAATGACTGGCGGCAGGATTATAACGAGTGTCGTCCACATTCGGCACTGAATTATCAGACGCCATCAGAGTTTGCAGCACGGTGGCGAAATGAAAAATATGAAGATAAACAAACCGACATTACTAACTGACGGTTGTATCTAATACTGGGGGCAGGTCAATGCGTTTATTACGCCGGACGATCCGCGCATTGAACAGATAAAAGCCTCCTGGCGCGGCGTACGCCCGGTTTTGCATTATTCCATCTCTCAGGAAGGGCTTATCCCTGAACAGGGTTACCCGGAGCAGTCGCAGTTGGGCATTCCCAAAACCAAACTGCGCGCGCATTCCGATTATTATTTCAACAGCACGCTAAACGACTGGGCGCTGTCGTTTACCGATTTCGACATCATGTGCGAAGTGAAAATGAAAAACATCGCCCGCGACCGCCTCTACGATTATGCGCTCCTGAAAGGCGTGATAAAGGTCGCGTGATTTTGCGTGCGTCATATCGGTGGGTGCGCCATTTTGGGCACAGCGATGTAGGGCGGGTAAGTTTGCGCACCCGCCGGGTTAACATAATGGTGGGTGCGCAAGCTGACCCACCCTACAATTGCACGCTTACTATTAATAGTAATGTCTCTTTGCATTAATTCTGCTGGTAGAATTTCACTCTGGCATCATTCAACGGAAAAAATCCTTCTCCGAGTTCAAATAAACGCATACACCAGAAACCATCTTCATCTAATGCTTTTGGATCAAGCTTTGAGTATACCTCTTGCAGTGTTGCAACACCCGCATCAACATCTACTTTAAAGTTGATTACATTATGCAGTAAAGCAATAAACAAGTCATGAAAAACAACAAACAGATCTATATTGCTGTTGCAATAATATACTTTAAACTCGTCATCCTCTTCTGATAAATAACTAACACCGCCATCATGCTCGTTAAAAAGATAAAGGCCAGACAAATCGCTTCCGAAACTGATGAATCTATTGCCTTCGATATTTACATCATAAAGGGATTCATTAAAAAAATAAGCATTGTAATTATACGGCGCAGCAAGAAGTCTTTTTAGCATAATATCACGCTGTGAATTATTGAGTTCAATGTCATGCAACTGCTTCATCGTAATTTTGCTTTTTAAATCTTTACTTAGGCTGGCCATAGGTTTTCTCTTTGATATTTCATTGAGCGTGAATCCTGTATACGTAGGGCGGGTAAGCTTGCGCACCCGCCGGTTTAACCCAATGGTGGGTGCGCAAGCTTACCCACCCTACAATTGTACAAATTTTTTCTTACAAGAATTGAATGAAAAACAAACCTGCATCCGCAGTTGAGGATGCCTTTTTAACCCTGTAATCAATAAACAGATACCCCATTCCATCATCAAACATCCCAGCGTAACGGTCACCCAAAGTTAAGAGATCAGACTCATTAAGTTGTAGACCAAAAAAGTACTGTGGCGGTATATTGATTGGATCCTGTAACCAGTGCGGTCGTCCAAATTGTTTTGAGAGTGACGAACCACTGATTTCGTCTTCTATTTCTTCATCAAGTTCATCATCGTCCATTTCAACGAGATCAACATATCCTTTTGGCAAGAGATTCATATCTAATGGCGAGTTTTCGGCGTTACTTTTTTTATGAACGATAACTCGGGTATTATAACCCTGAGTCTGATCAGCAAGATTGCAACTGATGTTTCGACAATAGGTTCGCGAGTAATCTTTTTCCGTTTGAGGTATAAAAACGGTAATGCATTGATCTTCAGACAACTGTTTACCCGGAAAGAAATCGGCAAAGAGAGTCAGTAATGGAAGCATTGGCAAGCCAGATTTCGCATCAGTCGGCCAATCCTCTATGCTGTCAAGCCACGCTCCGCCTCCAATTTGAGCAGATGATCTATATTCATTTGTAAGTAGTATTTTTTTTAATGACATATTTAATCCTTATATTAATAGCAGCCGTTAGCCTTTGCATATGACTTGGCAAAGCGACGGGCAATACGTAACTGTTCTTGGGTAATAATACCTGTATCAACCAAAGCCTGCTGTATTGCTTTTGACATGATTCCGATTTCGATTTTACCCGCTCTGGTCATCTCATTCACGCCCATTCCCATCGAACGTCGTATTCTGTTTTCTGCCGCATGAACTAAATCATGATGTCTTGGTGTTAAGGCAATGGAAGGATTTCCTTTAACTCGTCTTCCTTTCCCTATGCCGATGTTCTGCAAAAATTTATTGCGAATAATTTCATGAGCCTCAAGTCCATCACCAACATGTGCTTTAGAACCGTATCCAGCAACCTCACCTTCATTTAATAAGCCTAACGGATCAATCCACAATAAAGGATCATGACTATATTGGTAAGAATTGTACCCCCCCCATAGACCTATCGGGTCCTGGCTGATATAGGCGGCTATCGCCGGATCATAGTAACGGTAGCGGTTGTAATGTAAACCCGTTTCCGGGTCGAAATACTGCCCCTGGAAGCGCAGCGGGTTATCGATGCGGCTGGCAAAAACCTGGCCTTTTTCGCCCCACGCGCCGGTGCGCTCCGCCCAGACAATTTCCCCGGAGACCGACGTCAGGCGGACCGGCGCGCCGTTCGGATCGCAGTGGTAGTGCCAGCTCTCCCGCAGAGATCCCTCCTGCGTCAGGAGCGCCAGCGGGCGGAAAGTGCCGGGGTAATAGACGTATTCACGCATCCGATGAAAGAGCGCCGCCTGGGCCTGCTCGCGTTTGATGCGCCCGCCGGTGTCAAAGAGGCTTAAGGGCTCAAGCGATGCCGCCGTGCGCGTGACCGTTTCGCCCGCCAGCGCATCACCCTGCCAGTAGAACCAGCGCGTCTCGTCCGGCGTCTGCTTGAAGACGCGGCGTCCGAGCGCGTCATAGCCGTAGCGCACCTGATGCTCGCCCTTGCGCACCGCAATCAGCTGGCGGTTCTCATCCCAGAGGAAATCCTCTTTCACCTCGCCGGTGTGCAGGTTGCGGCGCTGGCGTAGCTCGCCCGCCCGGTCGAAGACGTAACGCACACCCTCGTGAACGCCTTCGCGAAACCACCCGCCCGGCGAATCATCTACTGCCTGAACGCGCGTGTGCAGATGATTGCCCGCGGCGTCGTGTACAAACTGGCGCAGCGCGCCGTCGGGCTCGCTGTGCGCCACGAGACGCCCCACCGGATCGTAACGGTAGCGGTCATCGCCCCACTGGCTGTCCTGCCGCCGCGTCATATTCCCGGTGCGGTCGTAGGCGAAACCGCTTGCGAACAGCGGCATGTCGCCCTGCGTCACTTCTTGTGTTGTCAGCCTGCCCTGCGTGTCATATGCCATCGCGCGCCGCAGGGTCGGCGAAAGCTGCTCGCTCGCGAGCCTGCCCGTCTCGTCATAACGCAGCTCCACAGGCGCGTCGTCGTTAAGCTGCACACGAATGAGCCGGTCGTCGTCATCCCACGTATAGGCCACCCGGTGCCCGGCGTCGCTCTCGCGCAGTACCGGCAGACCGCGCGCGTTATAGTCATAGCGCAGCTGAAAACCGTCCTGATCTTCACACAGCACGCGGCCTGCGCGGTCGTAGCGCCAGGCGAGCCGCCGCCACGGGTTTTCGCACAGCGTCAGGCGGCCGCCGTCGTCGTAGTGGTAACGGGCGGTGAGCGTGTCGCCGCTGCGCCGTTCCCGCAGGCGGCCAGCGGCGTCGTAGCCGTAGCGCACCTCGCGCTCCAGCGGGTCGAGACGGCGTATCAGCCGGTCGCCTTTATCCCATTCGTAGCGTGTCGCCTGGCCCCAGTAATCGGTTTCCGTCACCACGCGGCCCAGCGCGTCGCGGGCCAGCGCCCAGCGTTCGCCGTTCTGGTTGATAACGGCCAGCAGGCGGTCTTCCGGATCGTATTCATAACCCGTTTGCGTGCCGTCCGGTGTGTGGCAGGCCGTTACCATGCCGGTGGCGTTATAGATAAAACGCGTCTCGCGGCCGACTTCATCGGTATAGCGCACCGGTTCGTCTTCGCGGTTGTACTCGACGCGGATCTCCTGCCCCTCCGGCGTTTGCATCGCGACCAGCCTGTCTTTCATATCCCAGAAGTAACGGGTCACGCCGCCGCTCGCGTCGCGTTTCTCCAGCAGATTACCGCGCAGCGAGTGGCGCAGCCGCGTTTCGCCCGCGCCCGCCTGCGCAATAAGCGTTAGAAAGCCGTAGCGATCGTAGTCGTAGCGCGTTACGGGTTGGCCCGGCACGTCGGCCTCGCGCAGCTGGCCGAGCGTATCGTAAACGTAGTGCGCAGACACGCCCGTCGGGTCGCACCCCGCGATGAGATTGCCCGCCGCGTCATAGTCTGATGTCCACTGCGCGCCGCTCTCGTCCGTGACGCACAGCGGCTGGCCGAAATCGTTGAACGTGGCGCGCACCACGCCGCCACCCGGCAGATGCTCCGCCGTCATCCGGCCCTGCGCGTCATATTCCCAGCGGTGCTGGCTGCCGTCGGGCTCCGTCACTTCCAGCGTGCGGCCTACGTCGTCATAGCGAAACACCGTATTGCCGCCGAGCGGATCGATCTCGGACACCGGCAGACCGTTGTCATCAAAGGTGATTCGCGAGAGGTTGCCGAGCGAATCGGTAACCGCGACTTCGTTAAGCAGCGTGTGGTACTCGAACCGGTAATCCCAGACGTTGCCGTCGCCCCAGGCGTGCACCACGCGCCAGGCGTCATCGAAGGTGTAATGAAACCCCTGCCCGTTACGATCGACGTGGCTGACCATGCGCCGCTGCTGGTAGCGAAAACGCCGTGGGTGCGAGAGCGCGTCGATTTCTGCAACCAGCTGGCCCGTCTCGTCATATTCATAACGGGTGAGCGGCGTCACGTCGCCGTCCGACGCATTACGCAGCCGAAGCGCCTGCAAGCGGCCCTGCTTGCAGGTCACGAGGATCTCGCGCCCCGTCGGGCCTTCGGCGCTGAATTCCCGCAGGCGCGTCAGCACGCCCGCGTCACGTTCAAACTGCCAGCGGTTGTGGTTGCGATCGGCGACGGCATCGACGCACAGCCGCCCGTCGCGTCCGGTAAACTGCCAGCACAGCGCGCTCTCCTGCTCTACCTGCCAGCAGGGCTCGCCGTCGCGCAGTTCATACCAGAGGCGGCTGCCGTCCGGCAGACCAAACACCGCATGCTCGCGCCCAGGCTCTTCAGGCAGCCCGACGAACAGCGTTACGCCTTCCGGCTCGGTGAGCAGCGCCACGCCGTCGTCGCGCATGACCTCAAGCGTGGTATCGGCAGGCGTCAGCCAGCCAAAGCCGCACAGTCCTTCTTCGTGAATATCCGCTGAGGAGTAAAAACGTCCCCAGTCGAGCGGCAGCCGCCCCGGCAGCAGGAAGTCGCGATGCTCAAGATGGACGCTGCCGTCGCGAATATCGACCGGCTCGGCGCGCAGCACCCGGCATTTAAGAAATCCGGGCTCCATATTGCGGAACAGTTTCTGGCGAAATTTCGTAAACCGGCGCATAAAGAGCCGCCACTGGGGCGTCTTTTTGAGCTTTTTCATGCCCTTGCCGAGGCCGCTTAAGCCCGCGCGCATCAGCAGAGCCATCAGGTTGACGGTCGGCGGCCCGCCGACGATGACGTTATTCGGCAGCGCCAGGTTGAACGTGAGCGGCAGCGTCAGCGACGGCAGCTTCGGTTTGGCGGCGCGTTTGGGCCGGAACGGCGGCACCATGCCGACAACGTTGCAGCTCAGCACCGGCATCCCGATACGCGAGAACGGCTCGCCGTCCACCGCCACGGTTTTGCTGCCCATAAAGAGTTCATCTTCCAGCTGCGGGCCGCCCGGCAGGCGCAGCGGCGGCACCCACGCCCCGCCGGTGGGAATATGAATCGCGATGCCGCCGGTGCCCGCGCTGGCGCGTCGGATGCCGTTCACATGAACCGTGGTGCCGATAAACGGCAAATAGTCGAAGACGTCGAACACCAGGCCGATATGTGGCGTCGGCAGCGGCCACGGGTAAAGGTGGATATCCAGGCCGAGCTGCGGGTCGAAATGGGCGCCGGAGTGCATCGCGTTACCTTCAGAATAAGGCGCGGAGCAGCGCGCGCAGGAAGGTGCGGATCTCTGTGGCAAGCTCACTGTCAGAGATGCTTAAAAACAGCATGGCGAGCACGACCGCCACGACAATCACGATAGCTTTGGTTTTGAAATGGTTATCACGACGTTTCATAGGTTGTTGCTTCCTGCAGTTTCAGATAACGGGGCCGAGGGCGCGTGCGCGCGCCAGGCGGGAAGAGAGCGCCATTCGCCCGGCGGGGCGTCGAACGGGTGTGCGACATCCGGCAGGCCGTTCCAGTGCGGGTGGAGCAGATCGCGGGCGAGGCGCACCGTCTGGCGAAAGCTCTCATCGCCCTGCGCGATTAACGCTTCTCGCTGCTGGCGTAGCGCCAGAAACGCGGCCTCAAGGCGCAGCTGCAACCGGCGGTCAACCTGCTTAACGGCGGCGGCGGTGGCCGGGTTCAGCGTGCTGACGGCGGTTTCCGCCTCCAGAAGAAGGCGCTGGCTCTCCTGCTGAAAACGCGCGGCGGCGGCTTCCAGGGCCTCGCTGCGGGGCTTATCCTGCATACGCAGCAGGTCGGCGAAGACCAGCGGCAGTGTGGTCTGGCCGCGTTCTTCCTGCGCGATAGCGTGAGCCGCCCGGACCGCCGCCGCGTAATCTTCCATCGCCACGGTGCGGTGCCCCGCCTGCCAGAGCGCGAACCCGGCCATGCGACAGCCTTCCAGCTCGAAGAGCGGATGCGGGATCTCGCGCGCAAGCGTGGCGGCGCGGCGGTAGTGTTTCGCCGCCTCGGTGTAATTTTTATCGGCAAACCAGGCGCCGGCCTCGCCAAACGCGCCCTGCACCGCGAGCTGGCCGCGCACCGGCACATCGGCGACGCGCGCCGCCGCCGACTGCGCCTGTTGATAGTGCGCCACGGCCTGCGGCGTGTTTTTCGCCTTCAGCCACGCCCCGGCGACCAGATGATGCAGCAGCGCCTCCTGATCCGCCCAGCCGCGCCGCCGGGCAATCGGCATGGCGAGTGCCACCCGGCTGGCGACCTGCGTGGCGCTGCCCTTTTCGAGCAGCAGCATGGCGTCGGCGAGATAGCGGCGAAACAGCAGGCGATCGCTGTCCGGGTCGGTCTGCTGGCGCGCCGTCTGCTGCATCACCTGCATCGCGTCGGGGGTATCGGTGAGTAACAACACCTGGGGCCCGTGCGCGTCGATAAGCGGTTGCCAGAGCGGTTGCTCGGTCGTGTCCGTCAGCAGCAGGCGCACGCGCTCCGCCGGGACGGCTACCCACTGCGCGAGCCAGCGCTGGTATGCCGTGATGTCGCTGACCGCCGCCGGTTTCAGGATGACGATGAGCGTCGTGAAATCCTCTGCGTGAACGCGCGCGAAATCCGCCAGCATGGCGCAGAGAGCGGCTGCGCTGAAACACGGCAGAAAGGCCTCGCCCGTCCAGGGGCGCGCGTCGGGGGTCACCTCGACGCTTTCCAGAAAATCGTTCGCCAGCGCCTCGCTGTAACCGTAGCCGGTCTCAAACGGCGTATCGAGCGTAATGAAAAGATCCGCGAGGCTTCGGCCTTCCGGGTGCTGTTGCAGCGCGAAAAAGCCGTTCAGCAGGCTTTCACCGCTCGCCGGCACGCGCCAGACAATAACCCTGGCCGCGCTGTTTTCTGTACGTTCGAGCCAGCTGATTTCCAGTTCGCTGATGGCGTTTTCGGTCGGGTTTTTCGCACTCATCCGGGCATCCTGTCAGGCGTTAAGCTCGATTTTCTTGCCGTTGACCATGACGCCTGCGGCATTGATGGTGATACTGGCGCCGCCAGCAGTTATCTCGATACTGCCGTTGCTGATAAGGATCCCGCTCTCACCGACGTTTATCTGAAACGTGGTGGTGGCGCTGTCGGCGACGCTGCCTTCTGTAAAACGGGTGTCGCCGCCGGTAATGGTCAGCGTTCGCCCCGCGCCAATAGAAACCACCTGCTTCTGGCTCACCACGCGGTTTTCATTGCGGCTCACCGTGACGTCGCGATTGCCGGTGACGTTTAGCGTCTGGTTGCCGGTGACCGCGACGGTACGGTTTTGCTGTACCTGCACCTTTTCGTTGCCGTTGACGGTACGGGTGCGATCCTGATTGACCGTCAGCGTCTGATGGCCTTCCACGGTGCCGGTGTGGTTGCTTTTCACGGTCGCCGTGTGGTTGCCGGTGATGGTTTCGTCGCGATTCTGCTCGACGCTCAGGGTCTCGTTGCCCTTGACGGTTTCGGTGCGGTGCTGGTTCACCGTGGTGGTTTCGCTGCCCTGAATGGTTTTGGTGCGATTCTGGCCTACCGTGACCGTTTCGTTGCCGTCCACGGTGCGGGTACGGTTCTGCTTAATGTGGCTGGTTTCGTCTTTGCCGACGGTTTTGGTGCGGTTTTGGCCCACCGAGTGGCTTTCATCCTGCTCCACTTCGGTATCCATATTGCGCTCGGCGTGAAGCCAGAACTGCTCCTCGCCGGGTTTATCCTCAAAGCGCAGGGCGTTGGCATTATCCGGCGAGCCATCTTTCGAGCGGCTCATAAAGCCCATCTGCGTGGCGGCGGCGGGCAGTTCCCAGGGCGGCATTCGCGCCTCGTTATAGACGCGCCCGATGATAATCGGCCGGTCGGGCTCGCCGTTGATAAAATCGACCACCACTTCATCGCCCACGCGCGGGATCTGAATACCGCCGAAACCCTGACCTGCCCAGGCGCTGGAGACGCGCACCCAGCAGGAGCTGTTCTCATCGCCCTGGCTCATGCGATCCCAGTGGAATTTCACCTTCACGCGGCCATAGCGATCCGTCCATATAGACTCGCCCTTCGGCCCCACGACGCGCGCCGTTTGCGGGCCATAGGTGCGCGGCCACGGCGTCACGGACGCGGGGCGAAAAGGCGTCTGCGTCGGGATCACAGTGAAATCGATCCGCTGGCGGCCTTCGCCGGTGCCGCCGGAGGTATAGGGGTTCTCTTCGAAGTCATACTGCGCGCCGACGACCAGCCAGTCGGCGTTATCCGCCACGTGCGGCGCTTTGATAAGCCGGAAGGTGTGCCCCGGCGCGATGCCGCTGGCGGTGCCTGAGCCGCGCGTCTGCTGCTGTTGCGCCTGCCACGCCTGCTGGCGAATACGGGCGTAAGCTTCGCCGTCGCCGTGCTCCACAAAACGCCCCGGCCAGTCGTAGACATCGATTTTACCGGGGTTTGGCGATACCGGGTTTTGCAGGGTTTGCAGCATCCAGGCGTGCGGTTTGCGAAAGTCGTAATCGTCGGTGCTGTAAAGACCGGGCGTGACCACATGGCTCGCGGTGAGCTGGCTGACGCCCTCTTCTTCAACCACCCCGCCGCCGCTGGTGGCGTGCCAGGGGATCACATCGTAGCCCGGAAACGGCGACGCGCTGGTGTAGTCATCCATCAGCACCAGGGTGTGTCCGTCTTTATCATGGCGGAAGAGATAGCTGATGCCTTCGAGCTCCAGCAGACGGCTGATGAATTCAAAGCTGCTTTCACCGTACTGCACACAGTAATCCCACTGGCGGTAGCTGCGGGTGAGTTTGTCTTCGAGTTTAACGTCGTGTTCGGAAAAGAGCGTTTTGACGATATCCGGCACGCGCTGCTGCTGGAAAATACGGAAATTGCGATCGCGCATCATCGGCCAGAAATCGGGCTCCAGCGTCAGCTGATATACGGCGTAGCGCTTGCTGTCGAGCTCTTCGCTGCGCACCGTCACCGCGGTGATTTTACCGGTCAGGTAGCGCGGTTGGGGCGTCTGGGTGGGGATGGTCACGCTCATCGGCTGGCCCAGCAGCCGCTGCCTGTCGAGCGTGAAATCATCGCTCAGCAGATCGAGTTCAAAACGAAAGGGCGCGCCGAGGCGTTCTTCGCCTTTCAGCGCCCAGAACAGCAGCGAATCAGGAGCGGCTTGCGAGAAGACGCGAATTCGGTTAACCATGCTCACTCCCTGTAATCATAGCAATCAGACTTTCCTCATGACAAAACCCGGTTAAACGCATGGTTCTATTTCCGTAATGGCGCGGCTGCACGCGTTATATTTCGCAGGCGCGAAATGCCAGCGACGCAGGCGTGAAATAATCGGTATCGGGCGAAGGTGTTGTGATTATATTATCGACACAATGAGGAGAGTTAAGTGGGAATATTCCCATTTGGCGCGGCCCGCGCGCAAAGCGAGAGCCGTGTCACAGGGCGCTGGCGCGCCAGCCGCAGTAAAAATAATTAAACCTGTAACGCGGGTAATTAATTCATTTCAGCGTTATCTCACTTGCCAGGAAAAATATATTTCCCGCCGTATTAAACCTTACGTGAAATATCCCGGCCGATAAAATCGCCGGGAAATATAACCCTAATTTATTGGCGCAGCGTTAATGATTCGCCGTCATCGCCTCAAACTGCGTGGGCGGCAGCAGCGCGAAAGATTGTTTCATCTCGCGGGTTTCGGCGCCTGGCGTTCGGCCAAACAGGCGGCGAAACTCGCGGTTGAACTGTGACGGGCTTTCATAACCGACGCGCACGGCCGCCGTGGCCGCGCTGAGGTTATCGCGGATCATCATGAGTCGCGCCTGATGCAGGCGTACCGCTTTGATGTACTGCACCGGTGAATTGCGGGTGACGGCTTTAAAATGCGCGTGAAAAGCGGGCGCGCTCATGCCCGCCTCGGCGGCGAGCGTCGCGACATCCAGCCGTCCGGCGTAGTCGGTATGAATACGCTGCAGAACGCGGGCGATGCGGCTGAACTTACCCACGCTCGCCAGCGCCGCGCGGATGGCGCCGCCCTGCTCGCCCATCAGCACCCGGTAGTACAGCTCTTTAACGATCGCCGGGCCGAGGATCTGCGCCTCCTGCGGGTGGCTCAGCGCGCGCAACAGGCGCAGCGTGGTGTCGGCCAGCGGTTCGTCGAGCGGCGTGGAGAGGATCCCCTCTGGCGGCGTGGCGCGCGCGCCCTGCCCGCCGTCAAGCGTCAGCACCAGATCGGCGATAACCGTCATATCTAGCCCGACCGTCACGGCCAGCAGCGGCTCCTGCGGGGTGGCGTCGGTTTCGGTGGAGAACGGCAGCGGCACCGACAGCACCAGATAGTGGCTGGCGTTGTAGGTATAGACGTTATCGGCGAGATACCCGCGCTTGCAGCCCTGGCAGACAATCACGATGCATGGCTCATAGAGCACCGGCGTGCGCGGCAGCGCGCGATCCGAGCGCATAAAACGCACGGTATCCAGCAGCGATCGGGTATAGCCCTGCTGGGGGGCCAGTTTTTCCAGCAGCGCAAGGGTCTCGCGCTTTATCTGCGGCATGGTCATCACGGGGCTCCTCATAACTTCCTGCAAGGATTGTGGCACGTTGTGCGTAAAGCTTCACCAGGGGGAATAGGATCAGGCAATACACCGAGAGGAATGGCGCTGTCGGGGTGCGGTATGCGGGCGTAGGCTTTATGCATACGGCGCTGGCAAGCCCGCCGCGCCTTCACACGACGGAGTAAGCACCATGACGATGACCGAAGAACGCAAAGTTATCCTGCTCACCGGGGCCAGCAGCGGTATCGGCGAGGCCACCGCGCGCCTGCTGGCGACCCAGGGCTACCGTTTACTGATTGGCGCCCGCCGCACCGACCGCCTGGCGGCGCTGTGCGACGAACTGCGCTTTAACGGCGCGCAGATTGACTACGCTGCGCTGGACGTGACCCGACTCGACAGCATGGAGGCGTTTGTGCGCACCGCGCTGGAGAAATATGGCCAGGTGGACGCGTTCATTAATAACGCGGGCGTAATGCCCCTGTCGCCGCTCGCCTCGCTGAAGGTGGATGAGTGGAACCAGATGCTGGATGTGAATGTGCGCGGCGTATTGCACGGCATCGCCGCCGTGCTGCCGGTGATGCAGGCGCGCAACCGCGGACAGATCATTAATATCGCCTCGATAGGCGCGTACCGCGTGTCGCCCACGGCGGCGGTCTACTGCGCCACCAAATATGCCGTGCGCGCCATTACCGACGGGCTGCGCCAGGAAAATGAGACGATCCGCGTGACGTTAATCAGCCCCGGCGTGGTGGAATCGGAGCTCGCGACCCACATCACCGATGAAACCGCCCGCGTGGCGATGGACGATTTCCGCCGCATCGCGCTGCCCGCAGACGCGATAGCGCGTGCGATCGCCTACGCCATCGAGCAGCCGGATAACGTCGACGTCAGCGAAATCGTCGTGCGCCCTACCGCGAGCCCGCATTAATGTTGCTGTTTTTTTCCTTTCAGGCCGGGGTTCGCCCCGGCGTTCCGGCGTTCCGGTGCCACCCCTTATCGCCTCTTTATCCCCTTTGCGCTTTTTTACAGGCTATTTACCCGCCCCGACACCCGAAGCGCGCTCGTTAGCTATAGTCAGCAACATCTGACAAACCGTTAAGGAGAAACCGCCTGTGTCTTTACGCCTATCCAGCGCTGCTCTGCTCTGCGCCCTCGCCGCTCCCGCTTTTGCCGCCACGCCCACTTACGGACCCGAACTTGAAGGCTTCGATTACGGCTGGCCGGTGGCGCGTTTTCACTTTGAATCCCAGCGTCAACCAATGCAGATGGCATACATTGATGTGAAACCCGAGAAGCCCAACGGGCGTACCGTGGTGCTGATGCATGGCAAAAACTTCTGCGCCGGCACCTGGGACACGACGCTTCGCACGCTGCGCGACGCCGGATATCGTGTTATCGCGCCGGATCAGATTGGTTTTTGCAAATCCACCAAACCGGAGCGCTATCAGTACAGCTTCCAACAGCTCGCGCAAAATACCCATGCGTTGCTGGAAAAACTCGGCGTGAAAAAGGCGACCATTATTGGCCATTCTACCGGTGGGATGCTGGCGACGCGCTACGCGCTGATGTATCCGGATGAAACAGAACAGTTGGTAATGATCAACCCTATCGGTCTTGAGGACTGGAAGGCGAAAGGCGTGCCGGCGCAGTCAGTGGATGCATGGTATGAACGGGAGCTGAAAACCAGCGCTGAGGGCGTGCGCAAGTATGAACAGAACACCTACTACGCGGGCCAGTGGAAGCCGGAGTATGACCGCTGGGTGAATATGCTGGCTGGCATGTATCAGGGCGAAGGTAAAGCGCGCGTCGCGTGGAACTCAGCGCTGCTCTACGACATGATCTACACCCAGCCCGTGGTCTATGAATTCGGCCAGCTTAAGATGCCAACGCTGCTGCTTATCGGCAACAAAGACACTACTGCGCCGGGCAAAGATGCCGCGCCGCCAGAGGTGCAACAAACGCTCGGCGACTACCCGACGCTTGGCAAAGAAGCCGCGCGCGCTATCCCGCATGCGACGCTCGTCACCTTTGATGACCTCGGCCACGCCCCGCAAATCCAGGCGCCGGAGCGACTTCATCAGGCGCTGCTGGACGGCCTGCGCGCCGTACAATAGCCGTAAAATAAAGGGCGCACTTCCTCATCGTCCGCCACGCTGGCGGGCGCTTTCCTTAAGATAAACCCGTATTTCTCCCTGCGCCCACCAGGCTTTCTATACTGTTGGCCGGGAGGTTTTACATGCTAAGAATATTTCGTTCGCTTTTTACCAGTCCCGAAAAGCTGGTTCATGCCGTTCATCCGGCGCATATCCAGGATGCTATTGACGAAGGGGAACGCATCATCATTGACGAGGACGGCAACGCGTCGGTCAATATCGAATGCCTCGCCGTGCAGGAAGATTTCGCCCGCCACGTTGATATGCTGAAGAGGGCTTAAGATGGGCACGGCGATATTTATGGTTCTGATGGTCTGCGGCTACTGGTACACCAGCCGCGATCTCTCCACACGTTTTAAATTTATGCGCACCTCCGGGTGGGATGTCTATTTCTTGGTGGCGCTGTATGGCTGTATTTTCGTCCTCCAGGGCGTGCTCGCCACCGGGCTGCTGTGGCTGGCGTTGCTGGGCGTATCGAGCCTGCTGAATGCCTTTCCGGCGTGGTCCGGCAGCGATGATTATCACTACCAGATGGCATTTATGAACTGGAGCTTTCTCGGCATCCAGGCCCCTGTAGTGCTCATGCTCGGCTTCGCCATTATGTTCTGCCTCTATCGCGCCAACTGGTCGCCCACCGCGAGGCTCGATAACAGCGGGCGGCGCACACTCTACCGGTCGCTGTCGCGCGCCAACGGCATCGAAGGACTGCTGTATGAGTGTATGGAAGAGGGCGAACTTATCTGGATAACCATGAAATCCCAGCGCGTGTATATCGGGATGATCCACAGCGCGACCTTCGACAGCACCCGCAGCGATATCAGCAATCTGGTGCTGATCCCAATGCTGAGCGGCTATCGCGATCAGGAGACGCTGGATTTGCGCGTTGAGCACAACTACAGCGCCTGGTATGACAGCCACGACATTACGCTCACCACAGGCGAGAAATCGGCGCTGGCGTACCGCAAGGTGATTTTGCTCAATCAGATTGAGAGCCTGTCGCTGTTTGACCCGGCCCAGTCGCTGGCGCTCGGCATGCGCGACACATAGCGTAAAACGGCCCCGCCGGGGCTGTGCTACCCTGCTCGCCTTCGTTGACTAAGGGTGAGGCGTATGAACGACAATCGTTCCTTTATGGCGCCGGTACCGCTGGAAAAAGCGTACCGGTTAATTAACCACGGGCCGACGGTGCTGGTGTCCGCCCGTCATGACGGCGTGGAGAACGTGATGGCTGCCGCGTGGGCCTGCGGGCTCGATTTCGCGCCGCCGAAAGTGACGGTGGTTATCGATAAAATCGCCCGCACCCGCGAGCTGCTGGAGCGCAGCGGTACGTTTGTGCTCCAGGTGCCGACCGTCGCACAGCGCGAAATGACGTATCAGCTGGGTACGCTGAGCCTGCATAACGAACCGGAGAAACTCAGGCTCGCCGGAGCGGAGCTGTTAGAGATGCCGGGCGTGGACGCGCCGCTGGTCGCAGGCTGTTCCGCCTGGCTCGCCTGCAAGCTCATTCCCGAATCGCATAACCAGCAGCAGTACGATCTGTTTATCGGCGAGGTGACGGCCGCCTGGGCCGACACACGCGTGTTCAGCGATGGCCGCTGGCACTTTGAGGACGCGCCAGCACAGCTGCGCAGTCTGCATCATGTGGCAGGCGGGCATTTCTACGCCATCGGCGACGCATTCGCGCGGCCCGACAGCGAGATTTGACTTCACCGCCCTTTTCTTTTGGTTCACCGTACCAAGCCAGCTTGTCTGGCTTTTTTATTGTCTTTTCATTGGGCTTTTTCACGCCGCGCGCTTTTTTCACTGCAAAGCGAGACACACAGCGCTGATGCCAAAGCAGCAGATTTGTTGGATCTTATAAAGTATGTTGTAACTAAAGTTCGTTTTTATCGTTCGTTTTGGCGGTCGCTCGGTCGTTTCGGGCGGTTTTACGCGGTTTCTTAACAGGCGTTCGCGCGGCAGCGGCCAGCCCCTCACGCGCCCAGCGGAGAAATTCGTCGTTATCTTCCACCAGCTCCTCCGGCAGGCGGTAATAACCGAGCGCCACCGTCTGCTGTCCCCCGCTGCGGCGCGTGGTGACATACGTAAAAGGCGCAAAGCCCGCAGCGATAAACCGCGCGCGGTTTTGTTCATCGGCTTTGATATAAACCTGCGCATCGCCGTCCACCAGCGCAAACATTCTGCCGCCCTGAAACAGCGCCACACAGCCAAACATGCGGCGCGTCTGCGCCCCGCCGAGGGGTGCCAGCTGATCCACTACAAAAGTGATGTACTCCGGTGAAACGTTCATAGTCCTCCTCCGCCCGCTGGCGGGCATGAAAATTAACGGCGACCGGCACCTGTAGCGGATCGCCAGATTGATCCTTTTAATCAAAAAGGATCGCAATACGTGACAGGGTTGGCCGCTCTGCATTGGATAAGATCACTTGCGATCGACTATCAGGATATTTTTTGTTCACTTTGCACATGTTATCCACAGGCAAGCGGAGCCGTACAACAATATCTTTATGCTAAATGAGTAACCGTTTGATAAGCAAAGTGAAAGTGATGTCCCGCTACGTCGTCTTTATTTGCAGCGCGAAAATTTGGCTTTGGTCACATTTTTTAATGACTTTTTATCTTCGCGAAAACAGGCAGTTACGCGCCTTTGCGCGTTCCCGACTTGCGAAGTACGTGATGAATGCCAGAGTTAACAAGGACTTGATGATTTCGCACAGCATTGTGCCAGACACTGAAAAGGAGGATGTATGAACCGTTTTCAAGAAAAAGTGGTGGTCGTAACGGGTGCAGGCTCAGGGATTGGCGCGGCAGCGGCGCGTCGTTTCGCCCGTGAAGGCGCAAGCGTGGTGCTGGTCGGGCGCACCAAAGAGAAGCTCGATAAAGTGGCGGCGACGCTTGCCCAGGGCAAACATCTGGTGACGCCCTGCGATGTCTCCGATCCGGCGCAGGTCCAGGCGCTGGCGCAGCGCGTCACCGATGAATTTGGCCGGGTCGATGTGCTGGTCAATAACGCAGGGGTGATTGTTCAGGGCAAAATCCACGAGATCAAACTCGAAGAGTGGGAAACGTTGATGGGCACCGATCTCAATGGCGTCTTCTACTGCCTGCACGCCTTTATGCCGGGCCTGCTGAAAACCAAAGGCAACGTCGTGAATATTTCGTCCGTGTCGGGGCTCGGCGGCGACTGGGGAATGAGCGTTTATAACGCGGCGAAAGGCGCGGTCACGAACTTTACCCGTTCGCTGGCAATGGACTACGGCGCCGACGGCGTGCGCGTGAACACCATCTGTCCGGGTTTTACCTTTACTGAACTGACGGAAGACACCAAACAGGACGAGACGCTACTGCAAAAATTCTATGAGCGTATCCCGATGCAGCGTGCCGGCGAGCCGGAAGATATCGCCGATGCAATTGCGTTTCTCGCAAGCGACGACGCCCGTTATATCACCGGCGTGAATCTGCCAGTCGATGGCGGTCTGACCGCGTCGAACGGCCAGCCGAAACAGGCGTAAAAAAAGCGGGCCCCTGAGGCCCGCTTTTCACGGTGTGCATCATGCTGCCGTGACCGCCGCCAGGCGCGCGCCCTGTTGCAGTGACGCCATATCGATAACAAAACGGTACTTCACGTCGCTCCTGAGCATTCTCTCCCACGCTTCATTGATTTCCTGAATGTTGATCACTTCCACATCCGCAGAAATCTGGTGCTTCGCGCAGAAATCGAGCATCTCCTGCGTTTCCTTAATGCCGCCAATGCACGAGCCCGCGATAGCGCGCCGACCGATGATCATCGGCACGGTACTAACCGGCGGCGCCATGTCGCCCAGCAGGCCGACAAACACCAGCGTGCCGTCAATCTTCAGCGTCGCGAGATATGGGTTGATATCGTGCGCGTAAGGCACGGTGTCGATAATCAGGTCGAAATGCCCGGCGACCTGCGCCATCTGGCTTTCCTCTTCCGAGAGCACGACATGATGCGCGCCGAGCCTGCGGGCGTCCTCCTCTTTACCGGGCGAACGGGTAAAGAGCGTCACGTCGGCGCCCAGCGCATGGGCAAGCTTGAGCGCCATATGCCCGAGACCGCCTAAGCCAATCACCGCGACGCGGCTGCCCTTGCCCACCTTCCAGTGGCGCAGCGGCGACCAGGTCGTGATCCCGGCGCAGAGCAACGGCGCCGCGCCTTTGATATCAAGACCCTCAGGAATACGCAGCACGAAGTCCTGAGAGGCGAGGATAATCTGCGAATAGCCGCCGAACGTCGGTTCGCCATCGTGCCGGTCGGTGCCGTTATAGGTCTGGATATTGCCTTCGAGGCAGTATTGCTCAAGTCCGGCGCGACACGGTTCGCAGTGGCGGCAGGAGTCGACCATACAGCCGATGCCCGCGAGATCGCCCGGTTTGAATTTTTTCACGTCGCTGCCGACCGCCGTGACGCGGCCAATGATTTCGTGCCCCGGCACGAGGGGATAGCGGCTGAAGCCCCAGTCGTTGCGCGCCTGATGGAGATCGGAATGGCAGACGCCGCAGTAGAGGATCTCCAGCACGACATCATCGGGGCGCGGGGTGCGGCGGGTAAATTCAAAGGGAGCCAGCGGCGCCTCGGCGGTTTGCGCGGCATAGCCCAGCACTTTCATGGTCATCGTTATCTCCGGTTACGCGTATCAGCGGTGTTTATTTCTTATACAGTGCATCAGTGACTTTTGCCAGGCGTCAGGGTTCCGCCCGCGCGCGGGAAGAAGCGTTATAAAAATCTAACCTATTGATAACGAAAGTGCCGCTCCCCTCCCCCACCGCGGCGGATTATTCTGCTTTGCGCAAATCCGCCGGGTGTGAGCGCCAGGGGAACGCTCGCCCTCCCGCGCAGGCTTAAGGATTGTCGCGACGCAGCTGCGCCATCATCGCGCAGAAATCGTCACGCGTGACGCCGTGCGTCGGATGATTGAAACGCATCCCGAAATCCGTTTGCAGGCAGTCATAGACCGCGCTGTCATCCGCAAGCGTGCGGCGCTCGCCGTTAACGGTCAGCTGGTTATTCAAAAGCTTGCGCGGCGTCTCGCCTGGTGGATGCAGCGCCGCCAGCAGATGGTGACGGAAATGCGAGTCTGGCCAGTGGGCGATGAAATGGTTCGCCATCAGGTAGTCGCCCGGATACTGGCGCGCCTGGTCAAAGCGATAGAGCGCGTGCCAGTCATCGCCTTCTTCTTTCATCAGCAGAAACTCGCTCTGCTGGCTTTCGATGCGAAAACGTCCTTCCGGGCCGGTTATCTCCGCGCCGTGCTGAAGCGGGATCGGCGCGCTCAGCGTCGCGCCGCCGAAGCCGACATCGGCAATCCATGGGGCGCCGTCAAGCGTGACCTGCACCAGCCGGTGCGTGCGCGGCGGCATGTCGTTCGGCCCGGCAATGAGTACCCGTGCCGCCAGCGCCTCCACCGCAAACCCACATTCGGCGAGCGCGCGGGTAAAGAGCGCGTTTTGCTCAAAGCAGTAGCCGCCGCGGCCCGCCTCCACCAGCTTGGTGAAGATAGCGTCATCATCAAGCAGGATCTCGCGCCCTAACAGGACGTCGAGATTCTCAAACGGGATAGTGGCGGTGTGGCACTGGTGGAGCGCGTTTAGGGTCGCGAGCGTCGGTAGCGGCTCGCCGGTAAAGCCGATGCGGGCGAAGTAATCCTGTCGTCTGAATGCCATGAGCGGTTCCTTATCTGTGTCCTTACCTTTACTTGTCTGACTTAAGGTCTTTCTGCCTGTCTGAGGATAGACGCATTCCGGCCATGCGACGTGGCATCCTGTAGCAGCTGTCGCGCCGCGAGTGTCTTTTTCCGTCAAAATGAATAATTAGCTCAATGTTTAAGCCTGAGTGATGTTTATTTACCGCTTCGCTTAATTAAAAGTTGACCTTTAATTTCAGGCAAGGTAAAGCGAATGTAAAAATAAAATGCACGTGCAATTATTTATTATTTGAAGTTATACGCCACTCGCAACCATGTACATATTTGCCTTGCAAGTGAATAATTATTATGCGGTTAATTTTAGTTAAGATTAGTCTCAAAAAACAGAATATCCCGGATAAGGCGTTTTGTTTGGAAATATCTGCTACGCTTTTAAGTGCGTATCAAATTTAATAAATTCTGTAGAGGACGCATAAAAAATTTCTTTACAGGTAACTGTTTTATTCCGGAAGAGGTGATTTATGACGACATACGAAGAAAATTATCATGACTGGCTACGTGACGCCCATGCGATGGAGAAACAAGCGGAACAGATGCTGGAATCAATGGCTTCCCGTATCGAGCACTATCCGGATCTCAAAGCACGCATCGAGCAGCACATTGAAGAAACACGCCACCAGCTGCAACTGATTGATTCTGTTATTGAAAGAAACAACGTTTCCAGCTCTGTCGTCAAAGACACCATGAGCAAAATGACGGCGATGGGTCAGGCCGTCGGCGGTATGTTTGCCTCCGACGAAGTGGTGAAAGGCGCCATCAGCGGCTACGTTTTCGAACAGTTCGAAATCGCCTGCTATACCTCGCTGATTGCGGCCGCCAAAGCGGTAGGTGACGAACAGGGCGTCGTCGTGTTCCAGCAAATTCTGGAACAGGAAATTGCGATGGCCGAATGGTGCCTGAATCATTTACCGGACGTCACGCAACAATTCCTTAATCGCTCTGCCGCCCCTGGCGTTGAAGCGAAAAAATAATGTTTTTTAATTTACCTGCCAGCGCGCTGGCAAGTCTCTGTTGAGTGTTGTCGTGTAAACAGGAGAACCTGATGTTCCGACATGTAAAACAACTGCAATATACGGTCCGCGTCGCCGGGCCGAATCCGGGGCTGGCAAATTTACTGCTGGAACAGTTCGGGGGCCCTCAGGGCGAACTGGCTGCCGCCACCCGTTATTTCACCCAGGGGCTGGGTGATGAAGATCCGGCGCGTAAAGAAATGCTGATGGATATCGCCACAGAAGAACTGAGCCATCTGGAAATTATCGGTTCACTTGTGGGGATGCTCAACAAAGGCGCGAAAGGCGATCTCGCGGAAGCCACTGAATCGGAAGGCGAACTCTACCGTTCTATTACCGGCGCCGGCAATGACAGCCACCTGACCCAGGTGCTCTACGGCGGTGGGCCGCCGCTGACCAACTCCGCAGGCGTGCCGTGGACGGCCGCGTATATTGATACGATCGGCGAAATCACGGCGGATTTGCGCTCGAACATCGCGGCGGAAGCGCGCGCCAAGATTATCTATGAGCGACTCATCAACCTGACGGACGATCCGGGCGTCAAAGACGCGCTCGGCTTCCTGATGACCCGTGAAGTCGCGCATATGCTCTCGTTTGAGAAAGCACTCTACTCTATTCGTAATAACTTCCCGCCGGGCAAACTTCCGCCGGTGGAACAGTACACGAATGTTTACTACAACATGTCTAAAGGCGACGACCTGCGCGGCAGCTGGAACAGTGACGAAAACTTCGAGTACGTCGCCGACCCGCAACCCGCAGTTAACGGAGGCGACGGTATGATCGATATCCAGCTTGGTCCAGATCAGCAGGCAAGCGTACTGAATATGGCACAGCGTCTGCAGTCCGATCCGGGCATCAACCCGGTGACTGGCGCGGAAATGGGCGCGTCCCTGCCCCCGCTGGAACGTCAGGCGAAAAAGCCCGGCGAGAAAAAATAAGCGTGCTGTAATAAAAAACCCTGCTTCGGCAGGGTTTTTTTATGGTTTACATCTCGTAGCCGGGCTTGCGCGCCAGCGTATCGAGAAACGGCGCAATCTCTTTATCCCACACCTCGCCCTTCCACTGCGCCGGCTGCACTTCGTTAAGCGCCACCGACACCGAACTCTCCTTGCTTTGCAGATGCTTCACGATAACCTGAGTTAACTCATCGGCGAGCGCCTGCTGCTGGGCGTCACTGAGATCGCGCGGGAAGAATTTCACATCGATATGCGGCATAACGGTTCCTTAAGTGGCGTGTGCGAGTCCTGATAATGCCTCAAACCCACCGTGTGGTTCACCCTTTTCTTACACGCCGCAACCAGCGTGGCGTCCTTATCGTGACGTTGTCACTTATTTTTTAGCATTTTTTGCCGCAAAGCCCGCTTGCGTCAGCCGCCGGGTGTTGCCGCCGTCTGGTTTCGACTACTATCGGTTGCCTTAGCACAGACAATAACAGTGAACCTGCCCGTGGCCGTGACACACTGGCCCGGCATTGCACCAGGAGAGCGTATGAACCTTAATGACATTATTCGCACACGCCATACCAGCAAAGCCTATGACAACAGCCGTAAGCTTACTGCCGAACAGCAGCAGCAACTGCTGGATTTGCTGCGTTTCAGCCCCTCTTCGGTAAACTCCCAGCCGTGGCATTTCTTCGCGGTCACCAGCGACGAAGGCAAACAGCAGATCCTGCCGGCGCTGATGGATGCTAACCAGGTCAAAGCGCGTAATGCCGCCATGACTGTGGTCTTCACCATCAAAGAGGAGCTTGACGAAGCGCATCTGTTACAGCTGCTGGAAAAAGAGCAGCAGGATGGCCGTTATGACAGCGAAGAAGCGCGCGCGGGCAACGACAAAGGCCGCCGCTACTTCGTGGGCCTGAACAGCGTGACGCCTGAGCAGCAGCGCGAATGGATGACCCGTCAGGCGTATCTCGCTCTCGGCTTCCTGCTGCTGGGCGCGGCCGCGATGGGGCTAGACGCGACGCCTATCGAAGGTTTCCACCCGGAGAAAATGGACGAGGCGCTGGGGCTTAAAGAAAAAGGCCTGAAGAGCGTCGTGGTGGCGACTCTCGGCTATCGCAGCGACGCGGATTTCAACGCCACGCTGCCAAAATCCCGTCTCGACCAGGATGTGGTTATCACCCAGCTCTGATGCGCTGCCGGTAACGAGAAGGCCGCCCGTGGGCGGCCTTTTTTCGTGCTGGCGGGCTATTTATCGAGGTGCTCAATAATCTGGTACGCGGCTTTCACCCGGTCGTCATTCGGGAACCACTTGTTCGCGAGCATAATGAGCGCGATGCGTTTTTCGGGGATAAACACCGCGTAGGTGGAAAACCCGTTGGTGGAGCCGGTTTTGTTATACCAGGCGGCCTGCGGCGCTTTCTGCGGCGGCACGATAGCTTGCGCCTTTAGCCCTTGCATAATGCGCTGGCTGCTGTTGCCTTCCCGCAGTTTTTCAGGCGAAGAGGGCCACGGATAGAATTCCCACATCATCGCCTGCGTGAACTCGCCGCTGCGATAGTAACCGTTGTGCGTGGCGTCAAGCGAAGCGCGCCAGCGCGGGGAGACCGCGCGCTCGCCAAACTGGATTTGCAGATAGCGCAGGAGATCGGCGCTACTTGATTTCAGCCCGTAGGATTCCGCGTCCAGCGGGCCCGGCGTCACGCGCACCGGTTTGTCGTCTTTGTTGTAACCCTGCGCGTAGTCGCCCATCGCGGCGGCAGGCACATTCACAAAGCTCTGCGTCATGCCGAATTCCGCCAGCAGCCCCTGCTCCATCGCTTCGCTAAACGGCTTATCCAGCGCCTTCGCGGTGATAAGCCCGAGCATCCCGATACCGAGGTTAGAGTACACGCGCTCGCTGCCGACCGGCTGTTTCGGCTGCCAGGCGCGATACCAGTCCATCAGCTGCGCGGTATTTTTCACGTCATCCGGCACAAACAGCGGCATACCGGAAGTATGCGTGGCGAGGTTTTGCAGCGTCACGCCATCAAACGCGCTGCCTTTAAGTTCGGGCAGATAGCGGCTGGCGGGCGCGCTGAAATCGAGTTTGCCCTCCTGCTGCGCGTAGCTCGCAAGGGCCGCGGTAAAGGTTTTACTGAGCGAGCCAACTTCAAAGAGCGTCTTTTCATCCACCGGCTTTCGGGTCTCTTTTGACGCCACGCCGTAATGCCAGAAGTGCGTTTCGCCGTTCACGGACACGGCCACCGCCATGCCGGGGATCTGGTAATGCGCCATTAGCGGTTTGACCACGTCATCCGGCGTCCAGCCGGTAGCGGCCTGGGCGCTCCCGCCCAATGACATCATCATTACCAGCGCGCATGCTTTGCTTTTCATCGGCTCTCCTCGCCACAGCTCGTTACAGAAAACGGCATTATCAGGGTTTTACGTGACAAGACAAGGCGGCTTGCGCGCGCTTTGTGAACAACAACCCTGATAGCGTTATGGGCTAACGAGTCCTGGTTCACACCCTGACTGGTAGGCTTTGCGTAGGCCGGATTTTGCGGTTAGGATGCTGCGCCATGTTTTGTCTTATCCGCACAACATAATCACAGGAAAGACGAACATTTGCCGTACAAAAAACCAACACAGGCAAACGTTTGGTTGGTTAACGGCGGCCGGCTATTTTGGCTCGTTCAGGTTCAGACAGGACTACAGGAAAACCAATGAAAACAACGAAGCAAAACGCGGCTGAGCATCGCGCCGCGAAACGACGCTGGTTGAACTCTCATGAAGAGGGTTATCACAAAGCGATGGGCAACCGTCAGGTGCAGATGATAGCTATCGGCGGCGCCATCGGTACGGGCCTGTTTTTGGGCGCGGGCGCGCGTCTGCAGGCAGCCGGGCCGTCGCTGGCGCTGGTCTATCTGGTGTGCGGCATCTTCTCTTTCTTTATCTTGCGCGCGCTTGGCGAACTGGTGCTCCACCGTCCGTCGAGCGGCAGTTTTGTCTCTTACGCCCGTGAATTCCTCGGTGAGAAAGCCTCTTACGTGGCGGGCTGGATGTATTTCGTGAACTGGGCGATGACCGGCATCGTCGATATCACCGCCGTGGCGCTCTATATGCACTACTGGGGCGCGTTCGGCGATGTCCCGCAGTGGGTCTTCGCGCTCGGCGCGCTGGCGATTGTCGGCACCATGAACCTTATCGGCGTGAAGTGGTTCGCCGAGATGGAATTCTGGTTTGCGCTGATTAAAGTGCTCGCCATCGTGGTGTTCCTGGTGGTCGGCGTGGTGTTTCTCGGCACCGGCAAACCGCTCGACGGCAATGCGACGGGCTTCCATCTGATAACCGATAACGGCGGCCTGTTCCCGCACGGCCTGCTGCCTGCGCTGGTGCTGGTACAGGGCGTGGTGTTCGCCTTCGCGTCTATCGAACTGGTCGGCACCGCGGCGGGCGAATGTAAAGATCCGCAGACGATGGTGCCGAAGGCCATCAACAGCGTAATCTGGCGTATCGGCCTGTTTTACGTCGGCTCCGTGGTGCTGCTGGTGCTGCTGCTGCCGTGGAACGCCTACCAGGCGGGCCAGAGTCCGTTCGTGACCTTCTTCTCGAAGCTTGGCGTGCCCTATATCGGCGACATCATGAACATGGTGGTGCTGACCGCGGCGCTCTCAAGCCTTAACTCCGGTCTCTATTCAACGGGCCGTATCCTGCGTTCGATGTCCATGGGCGGCTCCGCGCCGAAGTTCATGTCGAAGATGAGCAAATCGCAGGTGCCGTTCGCGGGTATTCTGGTGACGGTCTGCGTCTATATCGTCGGCGTCTTCCTGAACTACCTGGTACCGTCACAGGTGTTTGAGATTGTCCTGAACGTCGCGTCGCTCGGTATTATCTCTTCCTGGGCGTTTATCGTTATCTGCCAGATGCGCCTGCGTAAAGCCATCAAAGAAGGCAAAGCCGATGACGTGCCGTTCAAACTGCCGGGCGCGCCGTTTACCTCGTGGCTGACGCTGCTGTTCCTCGCCACCGTGCTGGTGCTGATGGCGTTCGACTACCCGAACGGCACTTTCACCATCGCCTCGATCCCGCTGATTGCCATTCTGCTGATTGCGGGCTGGTTCGGCGTGCGTAAGCGCGTGCAGGAGATCCACAGCACCGCGCCGCAACAGCACCCGGAATAACGCCTCTGCTGCGAATAAAGGAGCCGGAAGGCTCCTTTTTTTATGCGTACTATTACTGGTAGGTTGCCCGAAACGTCGCCGCACTTCACCCTATGACGCAGCCTACGAACACAAGGAACCGTTATGACACCTGCAACCCTCAAAGCACTCGCCCTCGCCCCGCTCTGTGTCGCGCTCAGCGTCGCCGCCGTCACTCCCGTGCGCCCGGCCTTTAACCATAAAGACTGGGGGATGGTCTGCGACAATACCGGCACCTGCCGCGTTGACGCCTATGAAGCCAACGAGGGCACCGGCGGCTCGCTGCTGCTGACCCGCAACGCCGGGCCGGACGCGCCGGTCAGCGCCATGATCCGCCTGGGCGAGATGGATGACGACATCAAACCCTCGCAGGGCGCGATGCACCTTGAGATTGACGGTAAAGACCTCGGCACGCTGACAGAAGACAGCAAAGAAGCGACCTGGCAGCTTAATGACGCGCAGACCGCCGCCGTCATCAAGGCCGTTAAGGGCCGCGGTAACGTGGTGTTTAAGTCGGATAACCGCCGTTTTGCGCTCTCCGCCGCCGGCGCCAGCGCGGTGCTGCTGAAAATGGATGACGTCCAGGGCCGTGTCGGCACGCCGGGCGCCATGATGAAAAAAGGCGATAAACCGGAAAGCGCCGTGCCTGCGCCGGTTCCCGCCCCGGTTATTCACGCGGCGGCGGTCAGCGACGCGCAACCCACCACGCTTACCGGCGCGGCGCTTGCCACGCTGCTGCCACGGCTTGAAGCCGCGAAGCTCGACGGCGACAGCTGCGACGGGCTGACCGATGAAACGCTGCGTAACGAGCCGGTGACCGTCACGCCGTTAAGCAACGGCAAAGCGCTGATCGCCGCCACCTGCTGGCGCGCGGCCTATAACGAAGGCAACGGCTACTGGGTCATTGATGAGGCGCTGAAAGGCAAACCGACGCTGATAACGCTTGTCGGCAGCGATTACGATAAAGGCAATATCATCTCCGTGCAGCGCGGGCGCGGCATTGGCGACTGCATGGGCGGCGCCAGCTGGACCTGGAACGGCGAGACGTTCGTACAGAGCGACGACTACGGCACCGGCGACTGCCGTCTCATCCGCGCCGGCGGCACCTGGGAGATGCCGACGCTGGTGACAAAAGTCATTCCGGCAAAATAAACATAGCGGGCTGCTTCTGGTTTCCGCCCCACCTGATGAAAAAGCCCCGCAAACGCGGGGCTTTTCGTTACAGCGCGATGCGGATGACGTCATCCGGGCTGGTGGCTTCCTGCTGACGGCTGGAGGCCTGCTTAACGGTGACAAAAAGTGTTTTGCCATCCGGGGAGAGCGCGAGGCTGTTCGGGTGTACCGGCGTTTTAAGGGTTTTTGTGACAGCGTAACTTTTAGCGTCAATCACGCTGACGCTGCCCGCCTCGCGATGCGTCAGGTAGACCTCGTTGCGCGCCGGGTTAAAGAGCACGGCAAGCGCGTTCGGCGCGTCGATAACTTTGGTGACCTCGCCCGTGCGGGTATCGACCACCCGCAGCTGCGGCTGTTTCGAATCCGCCACAAAGGCGCGGTGATTGGCCGCGTCAAGGCTCAGGTTGATAAAGAAATGTTCCTTGCCGTCATCCGCCAGCTTTTTGCGCGACAGCACCTGATTTGTCGCGGTGTCGATAGTAATAAACTCGCCGTCGGCATTGGTGGTGTACAGGCGCTTCGCGGCCGTATCCAGCGCCAGTCCGGTGCTGTATTTGCCAAGCCCGGTGATGCCCGCGCGTTTTTTCAGCGTCTCGCCGTCCACGACCCAGATTTCGCTCTCGTTGCCCACCGCGCCGATATACACGGTATTGGTCGCCTCATCCACCGCCAGCTCGCGCGGCTGAAGCGGCTTCACGCTTTCTGAGCGCGCACGCCCGTCCAGCACCAGACGCCCTTTCACCTCGCCGGTTTTCGCATCGACGGCAGTCACCGCGCCGTTCACGGTATTGCCGAACCACAGCGTGTTGGTTTTGGTGTTAATGGCTGCGCCAAAGGGTTTGAGATCGTTATGAATCACCTGGGTGATTTCAAGCGTTGTCGGGTCGAGACGGTAGATGACGCCGCCTTTATCCAGCTTGCGGCTCTGCGAGGTGGCGACAAACAGCGCCTGCTCCGCCGGGCTGTAGGCCATCTCATAGGCGCCTTTGCCGACGGGCTTGCGCAGCATCTCTTCTGCAGCCTGCGTGGTGAAGGTAGCGAACGTGCTGGCGAACAACAGCGCGCCGAGCAGCGCGCGCGGCGAGGAAAGGTGACGTAACTGCATAAGAACTCCCTTTGAAACGAACAAAATGGGCTGCATCACATTGATCCAAAAGCATTGCCCGGCGTTACCGTGGCGTTTTATTATAGATGAGAATAATAATCATTATTCACCCAAAGGGAAATCTTTTTGCGGGTGTTTAAACTGGCTGCGCCCGCTACACTTTGAGGGTTAACGCAACGTGCCGTTTAATTTTTCAAAAATTTACAAAACGTTTAAGATTACGTCACAGTTTTTATTTGTTTTATGACTTCCGGGATCACGTAAACCGCATGAAAATCTCCCGCGCTCGCTATGCGCCCTTCGCTCTTTTACTGCCTGTCGCGCTCTCGCCCGCGCATGCCGCCAGCACCGCTGAACAGACCATGATCGTCACCGCCGCGCCTGGCGGCGTCTCCGAGCTGGATACGCCCGCCTCCGTCAGCGTGGTGAACGGCGATGATCTCCGCCACGCCGCCCCCCAGGTGAACCTGTCGGAAAACCTCGGCAGCGTGCCGGGCCTGCAAATCCAGAACCGTCAGAACTTCGCCCAGGATCTACAACTGTCGATGCGCGGCTTCGGGTCGCGTTCCACCTACGGTGTGCGCGGCATCCGCATGTATGTCGACGGCATTCCGGCAACGATGCCGGACGGCCAGGGCTATACCTCGAATTTCGATCTCAACAGCATTGAGAGCGTCGACGTGCTGCGCGGGCCGTTTTCCGCGCTCTACGGCAACGCCTCCGGCGGTGTTATCAACGTGAAAACCGCCACCGGAACGCCGCCGCCGACCATCGAGGCGGGCACGTATTACGGCAGCTTTGGCAGCGTGCGTTACGGGCTGAAAGCGAGCGGCGCGACCGGCGACGGGACGCACGCGGGTGATGTCGATTACACCCTCTCCACCACCCGCTTCACCACGCATGGCTACCGCGACCACAGCGGCGCGCGTAAAAATCTCGCTAACGCGAAGCTCGGCGTGCGCCTCGATGAGGCCAGCAAACTGACGCTGCTCTTTAACAGCGTCGATATTAAGGCCAACGATCCGGGCGGGCTGACCCGCGAGGAGTGGCGCGCTAATCCGCGCCAGTCGCCGCGCGGTGATGAATTCAATACCCGCAAAACCACGAAGCAGACCCAGGCGGGCCTGCGCTATGAGCGCGCGCTGACGGAACAGGACGATCTGAGCGTGATGGCTTACGCGGGCGAGCGCGAAACCACGCAGTTCCAGTCGTTCAAAAAGGGCTTTCAGGCCGCGCCCACCAACCCCGGCGGCGTTATCAGCCTCACGCGCCACTATCAGGGTATCGACAGCCGCTGGACGCACCGCGATGCGATCGCAGGCGTGCCGGTGAGCGCCACGCTCGGGCTTGACTACGAAAATATGCGCGAAGACCGTAAAGGCTATGAAAACTTCCGTGAAGTGAACGGCGCTACGCAGTATGGCGAGAAAGGCAATCTGCGCCGCAACGAGCGCAACCTGATGTGGAACGTCGACCCGTATCTGCAAACGTCCTGGCAGCTTACCGAACAGCTGAGCCTCGACGCGGGCGTGCGCTACAGCAACATCTGGTTCGACTCTAACGATTTCTACGTCGTGCCGGGCAACGGCGATGACAGCGGCGAGGCCAGCTACCACAAATGGCTGCCCGCAGGCTCGCTGAAATATGCGCTGACCGACGCCTGGAACGTCTACGCCTCCTGGGGCCGCGGGTTTGAAACCCCGACTATCAATGAGCTCTCCTATCGCTCCGGCAATCAGAGCGGCCTGAACTTCGCGCTGAAGCCGTCTACCAGCGATACCGTTGAGATCGGCAGTAAAACCCGCATCGGCAACGGGCTTGTCACCGCCGCGCTGTTCCAGACCGATACCGATAACGAAATCGTGGTCGATCAGAGTGTCGGCAGCGGGCGCAGCAGCTATAAAAACGCCGGTAAAACCCGTCGTCAGGGCGTCGAGCTGGCCGTCGATCAGCAGTTTGCCGACGCCTGGAAGCTGAAAGCGGCCTGGACGTACCTTGACGCCACCTACCGCACCAATGTCTGCCGCACCGGCGACTGCACCGGCAACCGGATGCCGGGCATCGCCCGTAACATGCTCTATGCGTCGCTCGGCTATGAGCCAGAGACCGGCTGGTACGCGGGTGGCGACGTGCGCTACATGAGCAGCATCATGGCCAATGACGCCAACGACGCGAAAGTGCCGTCGTATACCACGGTTGGCCTTAATACCGGCTATAAATTCCAGCGCGGCAACTGGCTGCTGGATGTATTTGGCCGCGTCGATAACCTGTTCGATAAATCCTATGTCGGGTCGGTCATCGTTAATGAATCCAACGCCCGCTACTACGAGCCCGCGCCGGGTCGTAATTACGGCGTGGGCGCGAGCCTGAGCTACCGCTTCGAGTAACCCCGCCGGGCGGTTTCGCGCCGCCCGCTTTTTTATTTGCCGAAACGCCGCACATTTTCAGGCGCTCTCACCGTCCCGCCTATACTAAAAGCTGATTTCCGCCAAAAGGAGTCCGCTTATGAGCCGTCTGTGGCACCAGAACGCCGTCATTTACCAGATAGATCCCACGCGTTTTTTTGACAGCAACGCCGACGGCTGGGGAGACCTGCGCGGCATTGTCGAAAAGCTCGACTATGTCGAATCGCTTGGCGCGACCGCCATCTGGCTGACCCCGTTTTATCTCTCGCCGCGACGCGATAACGGCTATGACGTGGAAAACCATACCGAACCGGACCCGCGCATCGGCTCGCTGGAGGATGTGGAGTGGCTGATTGCCGAGGCGGGCAAGCGCGATATCCGGGTGATTATCGAGCTGGTGGCGCAGCACACGTCAGATACCCACAACTGGTTTCTGGAGGCGCGCAAAGGCCGCGACAGCCCGTTTCACAACTTTTACCTCTGGCGCGACACGCCGGGGCCGGATGAGCCCGCGCCGATGTTTCCGACCGTCGAGCCGCATATCTGGCGCTTTGATGAACAGGCGCAGCGCTATTACCGCCACCTCTTTTACCATCACGAGCCGGATCTCAACCTGCGCCACCCCGATGTTATCCAGGCCATCGACCGGGTGCTGCGCTTCTGGGCCGGGAAAGGCGTAGCGGGCTTTCGCGTCGATGCGGCCTCGCATATGGTGGAACAGGCGAGCCTGCCGGGCGATCGGGAGAGCGGCTACCGGCTCTTCAACCACTTCTATGACCTGCTGACCGAGGATCATCCGGATATGATCCTGCTGGGCGAAGTGGACGTGAACGTCTCGGAATTCAAGGATTTCTTTGGCGGCGGCAAACGCCTGACCACGCTTCTGAATTTCTGGATCAACAAAAACACCCTCCTGGCGCTGGCGCGCGAAGAAGCCGCGCCGCTGGTCAAAGCGCTCAATGAACTGCCGATGCCGCCCGCCAACGGCGGCTACTGCTTCTGGCTGCGCAACCATGACGAGCTCGACCTCGAAGATTTGGCGCCGGAAGATTATGAGTTCGTGATGGAGAAATATGCTCCGGAGCCGGATATGCGTATCTACGGACGCGGGATCCGCCGCCGTCTGGCGCCGATGCTCAACGGCGACGAGCGTCAGCAGGCGATGGCGCACGCCCTGCTCTTTTCGCTGCCGGGCACGCCGGTAGTGCGCTACGGCGCGGAAATCGGCATGGGAGATCTGCTTTCCCAGCCGGAGCGGGAATCGGTGCGCACCCCCATGCAGTGGCACGCGGGGCCGGGCGCGGGGTTTTCGGCCTGCGATCCGGCGCGCTTTGTGGAGCCGCTGATAGCGGACGGCCCGTTTCGCTACGAGGCCATTAACGTCGAAGAACAACAAGCGCGCGAAGGCTCACTGCTGCACCGCATTCGCGCGATTATCGCGGTCTGGCGCACCCTGCCGGAGATCTGCTATCAGCATTTTCACCCGTTCACGGTGCGGGAAAAAAGCGTGTTCGCGGTGCGCTATCAGAATAATAACGTCGCGACCCTGATGCTCACCAATCTGAGCCACGCGCCCGTGACGGTGGATTTAGGCGAGCTTGATTTAACGGACGCCCGCGAGATCCTGGCGGATGATGAATATCCGCCAGTCGCCTGCGAGCTGCGCATCAACGGCTACGGTTACCGCTGGCTGCGCGTGCGTTAATCCTTAACGGCGGCGGAACAGGCTTTTCAGCAACAGTCCGGCCACCGCCACCGCCGCCACGCCCATCACGCGGGAATCGACGGCCACGGCCTTGCTCTTCGCCTGGCTGTCAAAACGCCCGTGCGCCTGATGGCCATTTTCCAGCGGCTGGAACAGGTAGTCGGGGCGCTGCGTCGGTTCGGCCTCGTCGGTCAGTTGCCCTTCCCAGGTTTTCGTGACGTAGCGGTCAAGAAGACCGGGGAAAAACATATTGCCGACAATCGACATCACCGTGTTTTTGCCAAGCCATACCTCGCGCGGCGGACGGCGCGCCACGGCGGCGTCATAAATCGCTTTGGCGGCCACTTCGGGCTGATAAATAGGCTCCAACGGCTGCATACGGTGATGAAACTTATTGCGCGCCCAGTTGAACTGCGTGGTGTTGATGGCAGGCAGCTGCACCATCGACACCCGTACGCCGCTCTTCTGATGCAACAGCTCGCAACGCAGGGAGTCGGTAAACGCGCGGATCGCCGCTTTCGCCCCGCAGTAGGCCGATTGCAACGGAATAGAGCGCCACGCGAGCGCCGAGCCCACCTGGATAATGGTGCCGCTGTCGCGCAGCTGCATATAGCGCAGCGCGCTACGGGTGCCGTTCACCGCGCCGAGGTAGGTTACTTCGGTGACGCGGCGGAACTCGTCAAAACTGATATCCTCCACCGGCGCGAGCACGGTCGTCATGGCGCAGTTGACCCACACCGACATCGGACCCAGTTCGTTTTCGATACGCTCCGCCGCGTTACTCACCTGCTGCGGATCCGCGACGTCAGCGCAGATGCCCAGCACTCGCCCGCCGTAGCGCTTTAACTCTTCCGTGGTCTCCGCCACGCCCTGCTCTCCACGGGCAATGATCGCCACATCATAGCCAGAGGCCGCAAAGTAACTGGCTGTCGCGCGCCCGACTCCTGAACTGCCGCCGGTCACGACAGCAACAAAGGCGTTTTTTGTCATGTCGTTATCCTGATTTGCGTTAAGGGTAACGAAAGCTTAGTACAGCGCGGGAAAAGTGAGCGCCCGGCAAGCCGGGCGCGAGAGAAGAAAATAGCGTGAGGCGAAGGCGCAACGTCAGAACGTGGTCCAGCCCTCATCGGTCACGGGCTGGCGTGGCGCGACCGGCGCAGGTGCGACCGGACGCGGGGCCAGGCCAACAGGCGGGCGCGCTGAACCGCTGTGCGCCTCCAGGCGGAACGCGCCGACGAGCCCGCGCAGGCGTGCGGCCTGGGCTTCGAGATCGCCTGCGGCGTTTGACGAGGCGCTGACCAGCGCGGCGTTCTGCTGCGTGGTGGCGTCAAGCTCGCCGACCGCGCGGGAGATCTGCTCGATGCCGCGGCTCTGCTCCTGCGACGCCGATGAAATCTCTTCCATAATATCGTTCACGCGGGTGACGGAGCTCACCACATCGTTCATGGTCTCCCCGGCGCGGGCCGCCAGCGTACTGCCGGTTTTGATGCGATTTACCGACTCATCAATCAGCACCGCGATATCCTTCGCCGCCTGCGCGCTGCGCTGGGAGAGGCTGCGCACTTCGGCGGCGACGACCGCGAAGCCGCGACCATGTTCGCCCGCGCGGGCTGCTTCCACCGCCGCGTTGAGCGCCAGAATGTTGGTCTGGAACGAAATGCTGTTAATCACCTCGGTAATGTCGGCGATTTTGCGCGAACTGGCGGAGATATCCTGCATCGTCTGCACGACATCGCGTACCACGTCGCCGCCGCGCCCGGCAGTTTGAGAGGCCTCTGCGGCTATCTGGCTGGCGTGGCGGGCGTTGTCGGCGTTGTTTTTCACGGTCGCGGTGAGCTGCTCCATGCTGGCGGCGGTCTGCACCACGGCGCTCGACTGCTGTTCGGTGCGCGTCGCCAGCGCGCTGTTGCCGGAGGCTATTTCGCCTGCCGTGTGGGTAAGACGCCCGACGCTCGCGCGCAGCTCGCCGGTCATCTCGCGAAGCCGGCCGTTCATGCGCGCCATCGCGCCGGTAAGCTTACCGAATTCATCCCGCCTCCCGGTCTCAATGTGGGCGCTCAGGTCGCCATCGGCGATGCGCTCGGCGAGCGCCAGGTTCATCATCAGCGGGCGCACAATCTGGCGGCTGATGGCCCAGGCCACGATAACGCCGAGGAAGATAGCCAGCGCGCCGAGGATCAGGGCGAGCGTCGAAGAACCGGATGAGAGTGCCTCGTTCTGCGCTTTGGTGAGCGTCACCATCTGTTTAATCGCCGCACTGCTGCGATCGCCTGCGGTTTTCACCGTGCTCTCAGCGCCTTTCAACGCGTCCCAGGCGGCATAGTAGTCGCGGCTTAACGTCTGGTAGCGCACCGTGTCCTGCCACAGACCGGCAAACGGCGGCAGCAGCTCCGGCGACAGGCGGCTCATCAGCGCCTGATACTGCCCTTCTACCGCCTGAAAACGACTGGCGAGCGCCTGGTTCGCCTGTTCAGTGCTGGTAAAGCGCAGCGCATAGGCGTCATCACGCAGGCTGCTGATGGCGAACAGCAGGTCGTAAATGGCGTAAGAGAGTTCGGCGTCGGCCACCGGCGTGCGGATAAGCTCCGTATAGCGCGCGGTCTCATCCTTGCCTGCCAGCGCGTCGAGCTGCGCGCGGATCTGGCCAAGCTTGCCGGTGGCGTCGCTCATGGTGGTCACGCTGCTCTGGAAGCTTTGCAGATAGCGCTGGATATCATCGACCGTGGCGCGCTCGCTCGCGGACCACTCCAGCGCCTGCGCCTCGCCGGTGCGGGCCAGCGCTTCATCGACATAGCGGCTCATCAGCGCGCGGGCGTCGTCATCGCCGGTATAGAAATATTTCAGCCGGTTAATTTTGGCCTGAAAGACATCGATATTGATGTCGTAGATGAGATTGCTTTTAACATAGACGTCGCGGATGGCCATAAAGCGCGCCACGGAGAGTGCGGTCGCCAGCGCCACCAGCAGCAGCACCACGCCAAATCCGGCGGCGAGCTTGCGGGTTATGCGAACGTTGCGTAATCGGTTTACCAGTACAGCCATCCTGCCCCCTGTTCACGATAGTCGGCCCTCATAAAAAAGCCACAGAAGGTTATCGGCTGACGTGCCGGTTTTTTTAGCAAAAAGAAGAAATTATCGCCAAAAAAATCGCGTTAAGCGAAGCGGTGGAAAAACGAGCAGCCTGCGACGGCGCGGGGCGGGTGCGGTGGGAAAAAGTCACGCTGACAGGACTTGCCGCCTGGGCGGTTTTACGCTTTCATGAGGCCCGCAATCCCCTTTCACCGAGATAACCCGACATGGTCATGGCGACACTTGCCCGACGCGCGGCTAAAACGCTGCTGTTTGTAGCACTTTTCTGCGTCTTTGCGCGTGTTATTGACGCGTCACGCTTTATCAGCCTGGAGACGGCTAACGCGTTCGCGCGCGGGTTACACGGCAGCGCTAATCAGGAAAATTACGACGACCTGTGGTTTTTTACCGATCTCATTGCCTCTGCGCTGTGCGCGGTTATCGCCTGGCGCGCCATGATGGGCGTCTGGCGCAGGATAGCAGCGTCGCGTAAGCCTCTGGCATAAACCTTAACGCAATAAAAATGGCCTTTTACACGAGAGCCTCGCGGGAAGCTGTCGTGACAAAGGCCATCGCGCGGCGTGCATAACTCATTCCAGTAGCGCAGCCGTATACCGCGTCGATAGCGGTTAGCGCGGGCGGTGCAGGCCCGAATCGATATTGCCGAAATCGAGACCATACAGGTGTCCGTAAGGGATAAAGGATTCGAGCATCAACGCGCGCGCCTCGGGCGGCTGCGGCGTGAGCCAGGCTCTGAGCATGCGGCGCAGGCGTGTGCGCGACGCATGACGACGGTCGGGGGTGTGCATGATTATCGCCTCCTCGGCGGGTGCGCAGGCGCTGTGCTGCCCTGTCAGTTAAGCGCCGGGGAGACGAAAAGGGAAATACGCATTCCGGCAATGGTTTGCCGGGGCGCGTCTTAGCCGAAGTACTGTTTTTTAAGTATCGATGCGCCGTCGTTAATCGACTGGTGTATCGCGCGCACGCAGGCCTCGCTGTCGCCCGCCTCCAGCGCCGCCAGTAAGTCGTCATAATTATGATGACCGCGCACAAAATCTTCCGACTGCGGGTAAAGATAGTTAAAGCACGGCCCGATGCGCATCCAGAGCTGCTCTATCAGCGCCACCAGCGTCGGCATTTCAGCCCAGTTGTAGATCTGAAAGCGAAACGCGCGATTCGCCTGCAGCGCCTGCTCGACATTGCGGGCAAGCTTGGCGTCGCGGAACGCGTCGCAGAGTTCGCGCAGGTGTTCCATCCGCGCAGGCGTAATATGCGCGGCCGCCGCTTCAACGGCCATCCCTTCGAGATTTTTGCGGATCTTCGTCACTTCGTCGTAGCGCGCTTCGCTGATTTCCGGCACCAGAAACGCCTGCGCGGGCGTGGCGTGCAGCGCGCCGGACGAGACCAGGCGCAGCAACGCTTCGCGAACGGGCGTGATGCTAATCCCCAGCTGATCGGCTATCTCTTTCGTGACCAGACGCGCGCCAGGACGCAGGCTGCCGACGATAAGGGCGTTTTTCAGTCTCACTTCCACTTGCATGGTTAAACTCAGGCGTTGCGCTTTTTCCAGATCCAACATGTTTATTTCCTGTCGTAAAAAATTTACTTTGTATTAGCAGGCGCTTAACTGACGTCTCATCATCCTGACCAGAGGATATATGTTATATCCTTGATAACATGGCTTTAGGGGTCAGGAAAACCCAAAATAATCAAAACATTCACTGACCAGTACGACAACCATTAAGGTATTGACCTAATGAAACGACTGTCCCGTAAGCTTCTCTCTCTTTCTGTGGCGCTCTCATTATTCGCTCCGCTCAGTCAGGCCAGCTCGCTGACTATCGCGCAGCCGACTTCCGCCACCGCCATGGACCCCGGCTTTCTGAAAGAAGCCGCGACCCTGGTGGATAACGTTTTCGATACGCTGGTGCTGCGCGACGCGCAGATGCAACTCAAACCCGGCCTCGCCACCCACTGGGAAGCCGTTAATGACACCACATGGCAGTTCGATCTGCGCAAGGATGTGAAATTTACCAACGGCGAGCCGGTCAACGCCGCGGCGGTAAAATTCTCCATCGACCGTATTCTCGACCCGGCCAACCACGCGCCCACCATCTCGTATATCCGCACCATTAAATCGGTGGAGGCGGTCGGCGATTATCAGGTGCGTATTCATACCAATGGCCCCGACCCGCTGCTGCCCACCCGAATGAGCCGTTATCCAGCGTATATCGTGCCGCCTGGTTATGTAAGTAAAGTCGGTGCTGCGGAATTTGCACGAAAACCTGTCGGAAGTGGCGCTTATATCGTCAAAACTTTCGTGCCGGACGAGCGCGTGGTGATGGAAGCGAACCCCAACTACTGGCGCGGCAAGCCGTCGATTGACGAAGTGACCTGGCGTCCCATCCCGGAAGCGACCGCGCGGATCACCGCGCTGCTGACCGGTGAAGCGCAGTTGGTTGAAGGCGTACCGGCAGACCTCGCGCCGCTGGTGAAAAGCAAGCCGGGCGTGAAGCTTGAGCAGGTGAAAGGCGGCGGGCTGACCATTTATCTTGGCATCAAGAATAACCAGCCGCCGTTAAACGATGTGCGCGTGCGTCAGGCGCTGTCGCTGGCGCTGAACCGCGACGCCTATACCCAGTCGCTGCTGCACGGCTTCGGCACGCCGACCGGCACACTCGCGGGCCCGAAAGACTATGGCTACAAGGCGATTGCCGCGCCAAAACAGGATCTGGCGAAAGCTAAAGCGTTGCTCAAAGAAGCCGGTTTTGCTGACGGCTTTACCCTGAAGTTCCAGGCGCCGCGCCGCTATATCGCCAGCGCTGACGTGGGCCAGGCGATTGTGCAGGATCTCGCCGCTATCGGCGTGAAGGCGCAGCTTGAAGTGCCCGAGTGGTCGGTCTATACCCAGCAGGTGGCGTCCGGCAAACAGGCGCCGCTGTATATGCTCGGCTGGGGCTCCACCCAGACGCTCGATGCCGACGCCGCGCTCTACCCGGTGCTGCACGCCAATGAGCCGTACTCGACGGTGAGCGATCCGGCGCTGGATAAGCTTCTGAACGAGAGCCGCGCTACGGTGGACGCCGCGAAGCGTAAAGCGCTGCTGGAGCAGATTCAGGATCGCGTCGCCGCTGAACAGCCGCTGATCCCGCTCTATCGGGAAGACGCGATTTACGCCTCCAGTGACAACGTCACGTTTAAAGGGCGTGAAGATGCGCGCGTGTCGCTGTTCGACATGAGGGTGAAATGATCTTCCCTGGCCGATACGCATCCCGTTCACGTCGCCGTCCCCTGCCGGGGGACGGCCTTCTTGGCGGCGGGCTGCTGACAATACTTATTGTCGCCGCGCTGCTCTCTCCCTGGCTCCCCTTGCCCGACCCGTTAAAAAGCGAGCTCAGCGCCGTCTTTCAGGCCCCTGGCGCGGGCCACTGGCTGGGTACTGACCAGCTGGGGCGTGACCTGTTCTCACGCATTCTGGCGGGCGCGCGGCTGTCGCTTTTCGTGGTGATTATCGCCGCCGTTATCGCCGCCACGATGGGGACGCTGATGGGCATGATCGCCGGTTACTTCGGCGGCTGGGTCGACGCGCTGATTATGCGGCTTATCGACATCCAGCTGGCGGTGCCGTTCATCCTGCTGATCCTGCTGGTGATGGCGCTCTTCGGCACTTCGCTTGCTAATATCATTGTGATTATGGGCGTGACGAGCTGGGCGATTTACGCCCGCGTCGCGCGCGCCAGAACGCTGGAAATCCGCGAGCTGGAGTATATCGACGCCGCGAAAACCATGGGTTTTTCGCACCTGCGCATTATGCTGCGCCATATTTTGCCTGCCCTCGCCACCCCGCTGCTGGTGCTGCTAACGCTCGATATTCCCCGGCTTATTGTGCTGGAGGCGTCGGTCGGGTTTCTCGGCATGGGCATTCAGCCGCCGACGCCGACGCTTGGCAATCTTATCGGCGAAGGCCGCGCCTATATGCTGCTCGCCCCCTGGCTGGTGGTCTGGCCCGGCTGCGCTATTGCGATGCTGGTGGTGGGCTGTAACCTTCTCGGCGACTACTGGCTGCGTACCACGCAGACGAGGGTCGAATAATGGCGCGTTATCTGATTTCGCGGTTTTTCCAGGCGCTGCTGGTGATGTTTGGCGTGTCGCTGCTTATCTTCTTCAGCCTGCATCTGACGGGCGACCCGGCGGCGGTGATGATGCCGCCCGGCGCCACATCGCAGGAGATTGCGGATTTCCGCCACGCGATGGGCTTTGACCGCCCCTTGCTTGCGCAATACGCCGACTACGCAGGCCACCTGCTGCGCGGCGATCTCGGCGACTCCCTGCGCTACGGCCAGCCGGTGTCGACGCTGATTGCCGAACGCCTGCCCGCCACCGCGCTGCTGGCGTTAACGGCGCTGGCCTGGAGTACGTTCGCCGGGCTGGCGCTCGGGCTTATCAGCGCGCTGTGGCGCGACAGCATCTGGGATCTGCTGGCGCGCCTGGTGGCCTTCAGTGGTCAGGCGGTGCCGGTGTTCTGGCTGGGGCTCCTGATGATTTTGTTCTTCAGCCTGCAGCTGCGCTGGCTGCCCTCCGGCGGCTACGGCGATCCGCTACAGCTCATCATGCCTGCCGTCTGTCTTGGCGCGTATTACATGAGCGCAATGGCGCGTCTGGTGCGCGCCAGCCTGATTGACGTGCTGGACCAGGAGTATATCCGCACCGCGCGCGCCAAAGGGCTCAGCGCCTGGCGGGTGCTGGTGCGCCACGGGCTGCGCAACGCGCTGATCCCGGTGGTGACGGTTCAGGGGATCTCGCTCGCCGCCCTGCTCGGCGGCGCGCTGGTCACCGAGATTATCTTCGCCTGGCCCGGTATCGGCCGCCTGGCGGTGCAGGCCATCCAGAACCGCGATTTCCCGCTGGTGCAGGGCGTGGTGCTGCTCGCCGCGCTGACGTTCGTGGTCGTTAACCTGCTGATTGATTTGCTTTATCTGGTATTAAACCCGAGGATCCGTTTATGACCGTTCAGCCGCATGCCGATGTGGATGCGACCCTGGAACTGCTGTCGTCACTCACCGCCTGGCAAAGCGTGGCGGATGAGCCCGCCGAGCAGCGGTCGCTCGCCGCCTGGCTGGAGGCCTGGCTTGTGGAGGCGCTGGACGCGCAGGTGATGCTGCCGGTCGCGCAGCAGCCCGCCGACAGCCCGCCGCTGGTGCACGTGCGCGTTGATATCGGCGCGCCCGACACGCTGGTGCTCTACAACATGTATGACGTGATGCCCGCAGACAGCGAGGGCTGGCAGGTCGACCCGTTCACCGGCGGCATTCGCCGCTGGGCCGATAAGGGCGACGTGTTTATCTCGCGCGGCGCGGAAAACAACAAAGGCCCGCTGGCGGGTATGCTCACCGTGGTGCGCGAGCTGTGGCAGAGCGGCATGCTCGCCACTAATCTTGAGATCCTGCTTGAAGGCGAAGAGGAGTGCGGCAGCGGCGCCTTACGTCGTTATCTCGCCCGCACGCCCTGCCCGGTGTCGCCTGCGCTCGCCGTGCTTTTTCCGTCGCTGTGCGAATATGGCGGCGGCGCGCCACGGCTGTATCTTGGCTTTACCGGCATGACCTCAGGCCGTCTGCGCGTCGCGGGCGGCGACTGGGGCGGCCCGCAGGCCGCCATTCACGCCAGCAACGCGGCCTGGATTGCCAACCCCGCCTGGCGGCTGGTGCAGGCGCTGGCCGCCATCGCGCCCGCCGGGCGCAACGGCGTGCTGGAAACGCTGCCGCTGGATGAGCCCGCCCTGCGCTGGCTCGACGAACTGGCGCCGCAGTTCAGCATTGCCGACGAGCTGACGATGCGTAAAAGCCAGCGGCTGACCGTTGAGGGCGACAGCCGCGAGGCGCTGGCGTTTTTACTTGGCAGCGCGGTGTTCAATCTCAGCGAAATCCGCACCTCGCCGCTGCCAGGGCGCGGTATTATCCCCCCGCTCGCCTGCGCCGAGTTCGCCCTGCGCACCCCGCCCGGCAGCTCGCCCTCGCAGCTGCTGGACGCCATGCGCGCGCAGCTCAGGATGCAGGCGATCGCAGGCGTGAAGCTTATTGTTGACGACAGCTATCCGGGCCGCCGCTTTTCCGAAGAAGACCCCGGCGTGCTGGAGCTGTTAAACAGCTATCACCAGCAGCAGGCCTGCCCGCAAATCTGGCCCTGGGCGCCCGGCTGCGCGCCGGCGTATGCCTTCGCGCCGGTTGCGCCCGCGTTTCTGATAGGCGGGCTTGGCTACGGCGGCAACGCGCACGGCGTGAATGAGTTTGTCACCCTGCGCGGGCTTACGCGGTTTACCCGGTCGCTTCGCGACTGGCTGCTCTCATTCTGACGGTTCAGGAGATACTCATGCGATTTCTGAGCGGCCCCCAGGTGGCAAGCCTCGGCGGGCTCGACCCGCACGCGGCGCTGCGCGATGTCACCGACACAGTAAGGCTGATAGCCGCAGGCGACGCCGTCATGCCTGCCGAAACGCACGTCCCGCTCGATACCCCGCCGGGCAAGATCTATGCGCTGCCCGCGCGCGTCGGCGGGCGCTTTAACGCCACGGGCGTGAAGTGGACTGCGCACCGCCCGCAGCCTCAGGACGGCCTGCCAATGGCGCTGACGGTAACGCTGATTAACCGTGCCGACAGCGGCCTGCCGGTGGGACTGGTGGAGAGCGGCGGGCTGACAGCCGTGCGCACCGCCGCCGTCTCGGCGCTCGCGCTGCGCCACGCCGCGCCGCGCCCGGTGAAACGCGTGCTGCTGCTCGGCGCGGGCGTCCAGGCGCGGGCGCATCTCGCGATGCTCAGCGCGCAGTTCCCGTCTCTTGAGGCGCTCGGCCTGTGGAACCGCACGGCGGAGCGTCTCGACGCCCTGAGCGCGGCGGCGCTGCCCTTTGCGTGCGAACGTTATCGCCATCCCGACGACGCGCAGGCGCAGCCGTGGGATGCGGTCATTACCTGTACCGGCGCGCAGCAGCCGTTTCTCGGCCCCGACTGGTTTACGCCCGGCAGGCTGGTGATGCAGATTGGCTATCATGAAGTGAGCTTTGCGGCCATTAAACGTGCCACACAGGTAGTGGTGGACGCCTGGGGCGAGTTTCGCCATACCAGCGCCAAAAGCCTGTTTCAGATGTATCGCGCTGGCGAATTCCCGGATGACGGCTGGGTGGCGGATCTTACGGCGCTGGTCAGCGGGCGCTGGCGTCCGGCCCCTGACGACTGCGTCTATTTTTCGTCGTTCGGCCTGAACGTGTTTGATATCGCGCTCGCCGCGCGCGTGTTGCAGGCGGCGGAGCGCGACGAGGTGGGCACGCCGCTTGCGCTGTTCGGCGCGCCTTAAGCGCTGTCGCGCAGGCGCAGCGCCTGATGCAGATCCGGCGCGCTGTCGATAAGCCGCCGGGTATACGGATGCGCGGGTGAGGCCAGCACCTGATGCGTCGGCCCTTCTTCCACGACCTCGCCAAGATAGAGCACCAGCACGCGATCGCAGAGCTGGCGCACCGCCTGGAGATCGTGACTGATAAACAGCACCGACAGTCCAAGCTTATCGCGAAGCTCTGCCAGCAGGCGCAGGATCTGGCCTCTGACCGGCAGGTCGAGCGCCGCCACGGCTTCATCCGCCACCAGCAAATCGGGCTCCAGCGCCAGCGCGCGGGCGATGGCGATACGCTGGCGCTGCCCGCCGGAAAACGCTGCCGGGCGTCGCTGCGCCCAGGCAGGATCCAGCCCTACCAGCGTCATTAATTCACTCACCCGCGCCGCGATGCCATCACCGTGGCGCAGCCCATGCACGCGCAGCGGCTCGGCGAGTTGCTCGCCGATGCTCATGCGCGGATCGAGGCTCGCGTAAGGGTCCTGAAAAATCATCTGCGCGCGGCGGCGCACGCGTTTCTGCTCGGCGCGACTCGCCTGCGCCATATCGACGCCGTCAAAGAAAATGTCACCGCTGTCCGCTCCGATAAGCCCGATGGCGGCGCGCCCGAGCGTGGTTTTGCCGGAGCCGGATTCGCCGATAAGCCCGACGATTTCGCCGCGCGCAAGGCTGAATGAGGTCGGATGCAGCACTCGCTGGCGCTCCGGCGGCACAAACGGCAGCCGCTGGCGGCGCGGAAAGCTTTTCACAAGACGGGTAACCTGCAACAGCGGCGGCGTCCGGCGTTCGATATCACGCGCCACGGGCGTTTGCGGCGTCGAGGCGGCGATGAGCCGCCGCGTCCAGTCCGCCTGCGGCGCGGTAAAAAGCGGCTCGACCGGGCCCTGCTCAACGATTTCCCCGCCGTTCATCACGCAGGCGCGGTCGGCGTAGCGCGCCACCACGCTGAGATCGTGCGTGACCAGCAGCACGCCCATGCCCATCTCCTGCTGGAGATTTTTTAAAAGCCCGAGGATCTGCGCCTGCAGGGTGACATCCAGCGCGGTGGTGGGTTCATCGGCAATCAGTAAATCCGGTTTGCCGCTGATGGCGCTCGCTATCATCACCCGCTGGCGCATCCCGCCGGAGAGCTGATGAATATACTGGCGCGCGCGCTTTTCCGGCTCGCCGATGCCGACATGACCGAGCAGCGCCACCGCCTCGCGCCATGCGGCTTTCCAGCCGAGCCCGCGATGGCGCACCAGCACTTCGGCTATCTGCTCGCCCACTTTCAGCACCGGGTTCATGCTGCTCATCGGCTCCTGGAAAATCATGGCGATGCGCCGTCCGCGAAGGCCAGCCGGGTATGGGGCGCCGGGGAGAATCGCGTGGGCGTCGTCAAAGCGGATTTCGCCGCCGCTCTGCCAGACGCCGCGCGGCAGCAGGCCGGTGATGGCAAGCGATGTGAGGGTTTTGCCGCAGCCGGATTCGCCGACCAGCGCGACCATTTCGCGGCGGTCAACGGTCAGACTGACGTCATGAAGTAATTCAGCCTGGCGACGTTGCAGGCTCAGATGGGATACGGTTAACAGCGGCACAGGCGGCTCCCGACAACAGGCTTTGGTCGAGCATATCGGCAGCCGCCGTGGTTAACAAGTTGTTATTGGGCTGGTTTATGATTCATCCTGGCCGACGCGAATAACCAGCTTGCCGAAGTTTTTCCCTTCCAGCAGGCCGATAAACGCCTCCGGCGCGTTCTCAAGGCCATCGACGATCTGCTCGCGGTAGTGGATTTTGCCGCTGGAGACCCACTGGCCCATTTCGCGCTGGAACTCCTCAATGCGGTGACCATAATCCTGATTGATGATAAAGCCCTGCATACGAATGCGTTTTTTAAGCAGCGTCCCCATCAGGAGCGGCAGACGATCCGGGCCGGGTGGCAGGTCGGTGGCGTTATAGCCGGAGACCAGACCGCACAGCGGCACGCGCGCGCCGGTGTTAAGCAGCGGCAGCACCGCGTCAAACACCTTGCCGCCGACATTCTCATAATAGACGTCGATGCCCTGCGGACAGGCGGCGGCGAGCTTATCGGCGAAATCCGGCGCGCGGTGATCGATACACGCATCAAAGCCGAGCTGCTCTACCGCGTAGCGGCATTTCTCTTCGCCGCCCGCCACGCCGACGACGCGACAGCCTTTGATTTTACCGATCTGCCCGACGCTCGCGCCCACCGGCCCGGTAGCCGCGGCGACCACCAGCGTTTCGCCCTCTTTCGGCGCGCCGATATCCAGCAGACCCATATAAGCGGTAAAGCCCGGCATCCCCAGCACGCCGAGGAACCAGGACGGATGTTCAGGCGAGCGGCCAAGCGGGGTCAGCTGTTTGGCGTCGCAGATGCAGTGATCCTGCCAGCCGCTATAACCGAGCACCCAGTCGCCGGGGCGAAAATCAGGGTGTTCTGACTGCTCCACCACGCCGACCGTACCGCCGACCATCACTTCGCCAATCTCTACCGGCGGTGAATACGACGGCGCGTCGCTCATGCGCCCGCGCATATACGGGTCGAGCGACAGATATACCGTGCGTACCAGCACCTGGCCTTCGCCCGGCGTGGCGACGGCGTCTTCCTCAAGGCGGAAGTTCTCCGCCACGGGCGCGCCGTGCGGACGGGACGCCAGTACCCAGCGGCGATTACGGGAAGCTTGTTGCGTCATGCTGTTCTCCTTTATTTTCAGGACATCCCCAAAGCGTAGTGCATTCACGTCAACTGGCGACGTTATTCAGACGCACAACCAGATAGACGCAGGGCGCGTCGCTTTGATTGATGAAATGGCATTCGTTCGGCGGGCCGAGCTCCAGGCAGTCGCCCTCGCGCATCCGGTGATGCGTGTCGCCTTCGCGAAACACCAGCTCGCCGCGCTGCACCCAGATAAGCTGGCGGGCGAAGGCGTAAGCCGAGGCGGGCATCGGGATATCGCTGCCGGCGGGCAGCTCCACCTGCACGAGATCGAGCGGCAGATCGGACTTCGGCGAGACGTGGCGGCGCAGGTAGTGGCTTTGCGGATCCTGCCAGACCGGCTGGTCCGCAAAGCGCAGCAGCCGCCCTTCGTTCATCTCGGCGCGGGCGATAAGCGTGGACATACTGAGCCCGAGCGCGCCGGAAAGCCTGCCTAACAGCGTCGCCGTCGGGCTGCTCTCGCCGCGCTCGATTTTATGGATCATGGCGCGCGAGACGCCGGCACGCTCCGCCAGTTCGGAGAGCGACCAGCCGCGCGTCTCGCGCTCAACGCGAATGCGCTCACCAATCCGTTGATTTAAAGTGTCGATTATATTATTCATTACGTAACATTATAGTGAACAACCACCGGGGTTCAACCATGCTTATTCGTCACGCCACCGCCGAAGACTGTGCCGCCATCGCCGACATCTATAACTACGCCGTACAGCACACTGCCGCCATCTGGAACGACGCCACCGTCGATACCGATAACCGCCTCGCCTGGTTTTATCAGCGCGGCAACGCGGGCTACCCGGTGCTGGTGGCCGTTGAAGGCAACAGCGTCGTGGGCTATTCCTCCTTCGGCGACTGGCGCGCATTTGACGGTTTTCGCCACACCGTCGAGCACTCCGTCTACGTTCACCCGGAGCACCACGGCAAAGGCATTGGCAAACAGTTAATGGCGCAGCTGATTGTCGAGGCGCGGGCCATCGGCAAGCATGTGATGGTGGCGGGGATTGAGTCGCAAAACGCGGCGTCCATCGCGCTGCATGAAAAGCTCGGGTTTACCATTACCGCGCAGATGCCGCAGGTCGGCACCAAATTTGGCCGCTGGCTCGATTTAACGTTTATGCAGCTCCAGCTCGATAACCGCCGCGAACCGGACGCCATCGGATGAATTCATCACTAAGTCTGCTGTTTCTCGCCGCCGCCGGCGCGGGCCTGGTGGTGCAGAATATGCTGATGGTGCGTATCACGCAGTCGGCGTCCACCATCCTGATTGCGATGCTGCTTAATTCGCTGGTGGGCATTGTGCTGTTCTGCGCCATTCTGCTGCTGCGTAACGGGACGGCGGGCTTTAGCGAGCTTATCGCCACCGTGCGCTGGTGGACGCTGCTGCCGGGCCTGCTGGGTTCGTTTTTCGTGTTCGCGAGCATCAATGGTTATCAGCATCTGGGCGCGGCCACGACCATTGCGGTGCTGGTGGCAAGCCAGCTTATCGGCGGGTTGCTGTTTGATATCGCGCGCACCAGCGGTCTGACGCTGCGCATGGTGGCAGGCCCCGTGGTGGGCGCGTTGTTGCTGGTGATTGGCGCCTGGCTGGTCGCCAGGCGCACGTTCTGAGGGTTACGCTTTCGGTTTCTGTCCGCTGCGGCGCGCGCTGACGGTCGCGAGCGCCGCCCAGTCGAGCTGTTCGTCGCCGTGGGCGAGCGCGTCGAGATAGTTATCGCGCAGCACGCCCGCGATGCCCATCGGCACGTTTTTACTCTCCGCCGCCTGCTGCGCCAGGCGCACATCCTTAAGCCCGAGCTTCATGGTAAACCCGGCGGGCGAATAGCGGTCTTCGGCAATCATCGCGCCATAGTTTTTATAGGCGGGCGCGGCAAACAGCGTGCCCGTCATCATCCCGAGAAAATCGCCTTTACCGACGTCATACGCCTCCACCAGCGCGGCGGCTTCGCCCATCGTCTCAATGGCGCTGGCGAGCATAAAGTTCGCCGCAAGCTTCACCGCCGCCGCCTGTGCCGGGCGGTCTCCAAACGGCCAGGTTTTCTGGCCCAGCACGTCGAACACCGGCTGCGCTTTTAAAAGCCACTCCGGCGAGCCCGCCGCCAGAATATTCAGATTGCCCGCCGCAGCGACATCCACGCGCCCCAGCACCGGCGCGGCCACGTACCCGACGCGGCGTTGCTGCGCGAGCGCTTCCATCGCCTCGGTAAAGGCCACCGAGACCGTCGCCATGTTGATCCACAGCGCGCCCGGCGCGAGCGACGCCAGCGCGCCCTGCTCCACCACGACGCTTTCGGTGACCGCATCATCGGCGAGAATGGTGATTAACACATCGGCGTCATAAATATCCTTGGGGCTTTGCGCCACCTGCGCGCCCAGCGCGCGCAGCGCGTCGGTCGGCGCGGGCGAGCGGTTCCATACTGTTACCGTAAAGCCTGCGTTGATAAGATTGGTCGCCATCGGCTGGCCCATGCCGCCGAGGCCGAGAAAAGCAATATGCATTTGAATTCCTTATAAAATAGTTCCGCCGCGGGTCAGCTCCGCCAGGCGTTCCGCCGCCTCGTGTTCGCGATCTTCTTTGTGCTGACGCCCGTGATGGGCAATGGCGGTGCGAAGCCGCTGCTGCTCGATATAGCGCTCCTCGCGGCTGAGCGCGGTATCGTCGCTGAGTTCAATCAGCAGTTCGTTCATGCGCGCGATTACGCGCGCTTCAATCACCGCGTCGACGCGGCTTTTGACGTCATCAAGGTGAGACATTCAAACCTCCTTAAACGCGTCGCCGCGGCAGGAGCCGCGGCGCAGTGCTTAGTTGATTTTCGCTTTCGAGAAGTCGCTGCCCATCAGGCTGACGCTGTACCCCGTCACGTTGCTGCGGGTCGCGTAGAAGGTGCGGCCATTGGCGAGCGGCACCCACGGCGCCTGCTGGTAGAAGATCTCCTGCGCCTGCTCGTAGAGTTTAGCGCGTTCTTCCGGCGCGCTGACGCGTTTAGCCTGATCGATAAGCGCGGTGTAAGGTTTGTCGCACCAGCGCGCGGCGTTGGAGCCGCTCTGGATGCTGTCGCAGCTCAGCAGGACGTCAGCGAAGTTATCCGGGTCGCCGTTGTCGGACATCCAGCCATACAGCGCGGCGTCGTGCTCGCCTTTACGGATACCGGAAAGATACTCGCCCCACTCGTAGCTGACGATTTTCGCCTTCACGCCCACTTTCGCCCAATCGCTCTGGATCATCTCGGCGATGCGTTTGGAGTTCGGGTTATACGGACGCTGCACCGGCATCGACCACAGGGTCGCTTCAAAGCCCTTCTCAAGCCCGGCCTGTTTCAGCAGCGCTTTGGCCTTCTGCGGGTCGTAGTCGTAATCTTTGAGATCCTTATTAAAGCCCATCATGTTCGGTGGGATGGGCGATTTCGCGACGCTGCCGCTGCCCATAAAGACCGCGTTAATGATCGACTTTTTATCCACCGCGTAGTTCAGCGCCTGACGGACCAGCACATTATCGAACGGTTTTTTCTCGGTGTTAAAGGCCAGATACCCGACGTTCAGCGCCTCGACGCTGTGCAGCGTCAGGTTTTTATCGGCTTTGATTTGCTCAAACTGCACCGGGCTCGGTGCCGGGATAATCTGGCACTCGTTGGTTTTAAGCTTGGCAAGCCGCGTCTCGACGTTCGGGGTAATCGAGAAGATCAGGTGTTTGGTCGGCACCTCGCCGTCCCAGTAGTTCGGGTTGGCGATATAGCGGATAAGCGAGTCGACTTTATACTGTTGCAGCGCATAAGGGCCGGTACCGATGGGCCAGTTATCGACGTTTTCCGGCGTGCCTTTTTTCAGCATCGCATCGGCGTATTCCGCCGAGAGGATCGAGGCGAAATCCATGCCCCAGTCTGCCAGAAACGCGGCGTTCGGCTCGCTCAGGGTGAACTGGACATGGTAGTCATCCAGCTTTTTCACGTCGGTGATGAGCTTATCGAGACCCACATCCTGGAAATATTCGTAGTTGCCCTGCGACACCTTGTGGTACGGGTGACTGGCGTCTTTCTGGCGCATCACCGAGAAGATAACGTCGTCGGCGTTGAAGTCGCGCGTCGGTTTGAAGAATTTATTGCTATTAAATTTCACGCCCTTGCGCAGCGTAAAGGTCCAGGTTTTACCGTCCGGGCTTACCTTCCACTCGGTGGCGAGCGACGGCACCGGCGTGTTGGTTTTCGGGTCGAAATTCACCAGGCGGTTGTAGAGCACCTGGGAGCTCGCCACAAAACTCGGCCCGGAGCTCGCGATTTGCGGGTTGAAGGACTCCGGCGATGCTTCGGAGCAGTAAATGATCGTATCGCTGTTCGCCGCGATGGCGCTTGCCGGTAACAGGGCGCTTAACAGCAGCCCGAGCAGTGTTTTTCCTGTCTTCATCTTGTGCCTTTTATTTTACTTTTCAGGAGGAAAGCCATCTCATCACAGCCCACATCAACTGGCAAATAACAAAAAACTGTAGCTTTATACCTTTCTGGCATTTTTCGCCTGAATATCAGCCAATTTTAGATAAAAATGATTTACGCTCTGGTTAAATCGCGTTAACACCGTGAATTTTTGCTTAAGTCAAGAAAATTCCTAAGATTCAATGACCCGAGAATTTACGCTTTTTCGCGTTTCTTTCACGCTTTGCTGGACAGGTCTATCGTTCAAAGTAGAGTCGTGAAAAAGTTTTTTCTTGCAGAGAGAATGACGTGGCAAAAATTCTATTGCGCAGTGGCGACCTCGATGACTTCCAGTCGGTAGGCGAAAATGGTCAGGCGGTCTTCGAGTCGGCGCTGCAAATCCGTGAAACGCTTCGCCTGCGTAAACAGCCGCTGGTGGAAACCCTGGCTATCCCTCAACTCAATGAAGAGGGCGATCGCGTGGACTGGTATTCGCCGGTCAGTGGCAAGGTGATGGGCTGGGCTTCCGCCAGCCATGAAGAGCGCGAGCGCGCCCTGCGCTTTCTGGAAAGCGCCCTTTCCGGCGCCCGCGCGCTGAGCAAGCGCTGCCTGGAGTCGGAAAAAACCGCCCAGCAGCTTTTTGGCGCGCTGCTCGCCAAAGCCGTGCAGTTCCCCGGCGCGAATTTCCTCTACCTGGTGGACGGCAAGCCGGTTATCACCTTCTGGGGCTTCGTTAACTTAAACCAGGGCGCGCGTGACGACGTGCTGGAGTGCCTGCGTGAAGCCGAGCCTGTCGAGCCGGAAATCCTCATGACGCCGCAGGACGAGCCGGAGCCAGAACCTGCGCCGGTTGTAATGACCGAGCCGGACGCCCCGCTGCTGGCTACGCCGCCCGTCGCACCGCAGCCGGCACCTGTCGTTTCGCCTGCCGTGCCGGCTCAGACCCAGGCCTCGGTGCTGGCGGCCTATACCACCGACGCTGACGACGCGCCACAGCCGCAAGAGACCACCCCGGCTGCGGCCGCGCCAGCTCGCCGCTCGCGTATTCCGCTCTGGACATGGCCGCTCGCCGCCGCCGTGGTCGTTGGCGCTATCGCCGCCCCGCTCACCTGGTACCAGCTGCAGCAAAAAGAGCCCGCCGCGCCGACCGTGCCGGTCGAGCAGATTAAGGCGCAGGAAATCGCGCCCGCGCCGGTGCAAGCGGTCGACGCGCCGCCGGTTGCCGCCGTCGCGCCCGCAACCACGCTGCCGCTCGCCGCAGCCCAGGTCACCCCGCCCGCCCCTGCGCCGGTGGTGGAAGAGAAGCCCGTCGCGCCTGCGCCGGTCGATAAAAACGCGCTGGTAATGGACGCCAATCAGGTGAAAGCGGGCACGACCCGTTTCCTTAACGGCACCTGGCGCCTCAGCATCGGCAGCCCGGACCCGATTACCGGCAAAGCGACCTCGATGCGTATTGAGATGAAGAGCAACAAAGGCAGCGCCCGCGTGACGCTCGGCGACAATATCGTCTGTCGCGCCGATCTGTTCTCGGGCCTGCACCAGTCCGGCGAGCTGATGATTAAGACCCGCGGCAAAGCCCGTTGCAGTGACGGCTCGCGCTACCCGATGCCGGAAATTTCCTGCAAAGCGGGCCCGAATGACATTGCTGAATGTACCGGTCGCTATGATGAAAAGACCGTTCTGCCCCTGACCATGAAGAAAGTGAGCGCCTGATTTATGCTGGCAAACCTGTGTGATTACAAACAGAGCGTCACCCTGATTGAAAACAGCGGGGTGCAGTTTCTTGATTTCGGCCTGACGCCGGTAGAAGCGCCCCACGACGGGCGTTTTGTCCGTAAAACCGCGAACGGGCCGCTGCTGCGCCTCGACTATGATATCGCCTCCGGCAAATTCACCCTGCCCGCCCGCAACGGCGGACAGCCGGAGGTGGTGAAACCGGAGAGCAGCGTCGCGCTGAGCCAGTCGCTCGCGATGATGGACGGCGTCTGGCTGCCGCTGCCGGTGCTGCGCTTCAACCCGCCGCGCACGTTCGTGCAGGGGCCGGATAACTGGGCGCGCGTGCAGATCCGCAAACTCAGCGAGCCGGACAGCGCGGGCAATACCCATCGCGTCACCCTCGCCTTCGATACCCAGATCCAGGTGGATGAAGGCGCGGCCTCGCAGCTTGCGCCCGTTGAAAACGACGTCCGTAACGGCACCCGCTTCGCACTCGCCTGGCGTGATGACGAAGTGGCCGATTTTCTCGACCAGACCTGGGTCGACGGCTGGCTGCGCGAGGCGTTCGCCCAGTATGCCGCCGCGCAGGAAGCGCGCAGCGAACAGGATGTGCAGCGCGCGCTGAAGGTATTTGAGTATCAGGCCCACTGGCTGAACGTGATGTCGCTGCTCGGCAACCAGCTTAACGTGCCGGAGCTGAAAATCGTCACCGGCACCCTGAGCTCGCCGGCGGTCGCGGTAGATCTCATCCTGGATGTCGGCAACACCCACACCTGCGGCGTGATCATTGAAGATCACGGCGAGGCCAACGACGGTCTGCGCCAGACCATGGAACTGCAGGTGCGCTCGCTGAGCGAGCCGCAGTTTATGAACGCGCTGATGTTCACCAGCCGTCTGGCGTTCGCCGAAGCGCGCTTCGGTAAACAGCATTTTTCGGTGGAGAGCGGACGCGACGAAGCGTTTGTCTGGCCCTCCATCGTGCGCGTCGGCGATGAAGCCCGCAAGCTGGCGATGCAGCGCCTCGGCACCGAGGGCAACAGCGGCATCTCCAGCCCGCGCCGTTACCTGTGGGATGAAACCCCGGCGGCGCAGGAGTGGCGCTTTAACCTGATGACGCCGAAAACCCAGCGCGAGCCGCTCGCGACCGCAGGCCCGCTGATGAACCTGATGAACGACGACGGCGAGCCGCTCTGGCAGTTGCCGCCGGAAGAGCGCCTGCCGGTGTTTTCGCCGCAGTACAGCCGCAGCTCGCTGATGACCCATATGCTGTGCGAGCTGCTCGCCCAGGCGGTGTGTCAGATAAACAGCGTCGCCAGCCGCCTGCGAATGGGCAACGCCAGCTCGCCGCGCCAGCTGCGTCAGCTGATCCTGACGCTCCCGTCGGCGATGCCGAAACAGGAGCGCGAGATTTTCCGCCGCCGCATGCAGGAGGCTATCGCGCTGGTCTGGAAAGCGCTGGGCTGGCACCCGCATGACGACGATTTCAGCGCCGAAAAAGGCCAGCGCCAGAGCCGCGTACCGGTCCCGGCTATCCAGATGGAGTGGGACGAAGCCAGCTGCGGCCAGCTGGTATGGCTCTATAACGAAGCGATGGTGCACTTCGCCGGCCAGACCGAGCGCTTTTTCGCAAGCCTCGCCCGCCCGGATCGCGAAACGCCGCCGGGCGCCACGCCGGGCCGTCAGCTGCGCGTCGCCTCGATTGATATCGGCGGCGGCACCACTGACATGGCGATCGCCGAGTACCAGCTGGATGACGGCGTCGGCAGCAACGTCAAAATCAGCCCGACGCTGCTGTTCCGCGAAGGATTTAAGGTCGCGGGGGATGACATCCTGCTGGATGTTATCCAGCGCTGCGTGCTGCCTGCGTTGCAGGAGCAGCTGCAAAAAGCGGGCGTCGCCGACGCCGCGACGCTGATGTCCACCCTGTTCGGCGATTCCGGGCGTATGGACACCCAGGCGATACTGCGCCAGCAGACCGCCCTGCAGCTTTTTATGCCGCTGGGCCACGCGATTCTGTCTGCGTGGGAGAACAGCGACCCGGCCGATCCGCAAAGCGGTCTCTACACTACCTTTGGCGAGATGCTGAAACAGCCGCCGACCCGCAATGTGCATAACTATCTCCATCTGGCGATTGAGCACGCGCTCCCCGCCGGCAGCCCGGCGTTTAACGTGCTCGACGTGCCGTTGCAGGTGAGCTTCAGCGAACTGGAAGAAGCGCTACATGCCGGTAAATTCAGCATCTGCGCGCCTATCCAGGCGCTGTGTGAGGCCATCTCGTACTACTGCTGCGACGTACTGCTGATAACGGGCCGTCCTGGCTGCCTGCCGGGCCTGCAGTCGCTTATCCGCCTGCTCCAGCCGGTACCGGTAAGCCGCATGGTGTGGCTGGATAACTACGAAGTGCATGAATGGTATCCGTTCAGTCAGCACCGCCGCGTCGGCAACCCGAAATCCACCGCCGCCGTCGGCGCGATGCTTTGCAGCCTGGCGCTCGACCTGCGCCTGCCGCGCTTTAACTTCAAAGCGGCGGATATCGGCGCTTACTCCACCGTGCGCTACCTCGGCGTGCTGGATAACGTCGTCAACACGCTGCGCGACGAAAACGTCTGGTATCGCGATATCGACCTCGACGCGCCGGGCGCGAAGCTCGATGCACGCTTACACTTTCCGCTGCGCGGCAACGTAACGCTCGGCTTTCGCCAGCTTGATAACGCCCGCTGGCCTGCCACGCCGCTCTATACGCTCTCGGTGAACTCGCCGGAGCTTGCCAAAGCCATCGCAGGCGACGGCGTGCTCAACGTGCGTCTGCAACTTACCGGCGGCGGCAAACAGCAGGCACCGGAAGGCTTTACCCTCAGCGAAGCCTGGCTTTCCGACGGCACCCGCGTGCCCCCGGAGCAGGTCACGTTTAAACTTAATACCCTGGCTGACCGTCGCAGTTCCGGCAGCCACTACTGGATCGACAGCGGGAGCGTTTATCTGAAATGACTGTTTCTACCTCCATGAACCAGAAAATCACGACGCCTGCCGCCCTGGCCCAGTGGGTCCAGAAGACCCGCGAACATGCGCCGCTGCTGGATGAAGAAGCAGGCCCCCTGCTGGCGCGCCTGAGCGCGCTTAACGCGCAGGCGCAGACGCTGAACGCACTGGCGAACGAACCGCGCACGCTCGGTATTTATGGTCATTCGCAGGCGGGCAAAGCGCATCTGCTCGCGACGCTTGCGAACGGCTCGCAGGGCCAGGTGGCCGTCGCGCCCGGCGATAAGCACCTCGACTGGCTCACGCATATCAACCCCGGCCACAGCGCGACCGCGATGGCCGTACGCTTCACCCGCACGCCGCAAACGCTGCCGGAAGAGTTCCCGCTGCGCCTGCGTCTGTTCAGCGAGGCGGAGCTGGTGCAGATTTTTCTCGCGCATTACCAGAGCAGCGGCCAGGCGCGCGCGGTGAGCGAAGAGGAGCTGCGCCAGCGTTTAGCGCAGCTACAGACGCTCGGCCAGACGCAACCGCACCCGGCCATCAGCGCGTCGGACGTCATGACGCTCGCCGCCCGCTGGCGAGAGCTCACTCCCGCGCGCCAGCGCACGATCGGCGATGACACCTGGCATCAGATGGCGCAACTGCTGCCCGCGCTGAACCTCAGCGAGCGCGTGCGCCTGTACGCGCTGCTGTGGGGAGATATCGCCGAGATGACGCAGCAGTTTGTCACGCTCGCCGAAGGCCTGCTGCTGGTCGGCCACGCCCGCGAAGTGGCCGCCCCGCTGAGCCTGCTGGTGGACAATTTTTCCCTGCCGGTTGAGGGCTTCCTGCTCCCGGCAGGCTCCGGCGAAGAGACGCTGCCGGACGAAGTCCTGGTGCGCGCGCTTGAACAGCAGCAGTTGCAGGGCATGGTCAGCCTGCCGCTGACTACGCTGACGCTGCTGTGCGCGGAGCTGACGCTGCCGCTCGCCACGCCGTCGGTGCCGGAAGGCGTCGATCTGCTCGACATCCCCGGCGCGAGTTACGGCCAGCAGGAGAGCCTGTATGCCAGCAAGACAGCGTTTCTGCTCGACTACTATCGTCAGCACCAGCAGCCGGACGTACTGATGGTGTGTAACGCCGTCCAGAGCCGCGCGGATATCGCGCCAGTGGCGCGCGCCCTGCTGCGCTGGGTGAACGCCACGCAGCCTGCCTCGCCGGACGCGCTGCCGGGCCTGGTGTGGGCGATTACGCCGCACGACGCGCGTTTTCTCGACGGCCAGCATCTTGATGAAGGCGTCCAGCGACTGCTCGGCAAACCGGGCCACACCTGGGGCACGTTACAGGCGCTCGATGGGCGCAACCTGCAACGCCTGACAGAGTGGCTGTCGCAGGCGCTCAGCGACAGTAGCCGCGCGCGGCGTCTCACGCTGCTTAAGGCGAACGCGAAGGCCCAGCCCGCGCTGCTTTTCAGCCGCTATCTGGCTCCGCTCTCCGCCGATGAAGCCACGCTGCGCGCCACTGCCGAGAACGGTGTGCGCACGTTGCAGCGCCAGGCCGCGCGCCACGGCGATCTGTTGCAGGCGCTGCTGCCGGATCCGGCCGCGCTGCAGGCGCTGTGCGAAACCGAAGAGCGCCATGAAGAGACGCCGCAGGGGCTGTTCAGTACCGAAATTGACCTCTTTGGCGAAGCGGTCGCTACTCGCCCTGCGGACGCTGCCTCCGGCGGGTCGCTGGCTCGTCGAGCGCATCGCCTGTGGGTGAACCATGTTCGCCAGTGGATGCAGAGCGAGGAGCATGCCGCGCAGCTCGGCGTCGACGCTGCCACGCTACACTGGCTTGGCGATACGCTGATTATCGCAAGCTACCGGCTGAACCTGGCCGGACGGCTGGAAGCGCTGGCCGCGCACGAAGGGCTCTCCGGCGCGCAACTGCGCGCTGAGCTCGGTAATTTCGTGAGCTGGCTCGGCTTCGAGCGCGTGCCGCAGGCGCAACGTCCGGCAAGCCGCGTCAACCCGAATGAGCGGCTGTTCGCCTCGTCAGTCGCCCACGACCAGCGCCTGACGCGTCTTGGCGAGAAACCGGTCCACGCGGCTACCCGTTACGTCTACGACTGGCTGGTGGCGCTCTATACCCGCGCCATTGAGAACATCGGCTACGAGCATCCGCTGGATATCAAACCCGCCGATCGCAAGACGCTCGCGAAAATCATCGGCCTTCGCTGACCCTGCCGCCGGCGCGTTCGCGCCGGCGTTTTATCGCCCTTCGGCTTGATTCCCCTGCCGGTTCTGATACTCCACCAGGCGGTTAACGCGCGCCTCGTTTCGCTCACCGCACCGGCTCGCCACAAAGGGCCGCCCGGTTGTCGCCGCCGCGCCCCAGGGCGCTGTGGTATCAAAGCCGGTATCAAATACGCTGTCGCGGACAAGCGCCTGGCCGTTGGCGGTGCGCCCTGGCTGATAGCCGGTCTCGCGCGCCCCGTGATCCCATGCCCGGCCCGCCTTCGCGTACAACGTTCGTCCAAACCCGCTGTCCGTTGTAAAGCGGCACTGCTGCACCAGAAAGCCCACGGGCAGGTTGTACGGCGTGGACGGCGCCAGCACGAAGGCCTCGCCTGCGCCACGCGAAGAGACGGTGTGGAAGTGAACGCGCTCGAACACGGCGCTCGCCGAACCAAAGACATAATCGACATCGCCTTCGAGATAACAATCGGCGACCCACATACGGCTGATGTGCGACGCCTCGCCCTGCGGCGCGCTGCGGCTGCTGAGCCAGAGCGTGTCCTGACGGCTGATAAGGCGCAGGCGTTCAAGCTGCACCCTGTCGCCGTCAGCATACAGCGCCACCGCCTGATGTGCCGCGCCGTCAACGTGGTCAAGCAGCGTATTGATGATGCTCAGGTTCACCAGCTGAATATCGTCACACTGCGCCATCACGACTGCGGAGGCGCGAGTGCCAATCTCCGCCGCGCCCAACGCGGCGATGCGCTGGTAGTCACGCCACGCCGGGTCGCCAGGCTGAAACTCGCCGTGCGCGTTGACCGCCGCCTGATACTGCCGCGGCGTAAAGCGCGCATCCAGCGCAAGCTCAAGGCGCACGTCATGGGGCGTCTCGCCGGTGCCATACAGGGTGACGGGCGGCGCACCGGCGGGCACATAGACCACGCCGCGATAGACGCCCGGCGCGATGGCTATCCATACCCGCGCGTCGCGCGGCCCTGACGCGACGGCCACGTTAACGGCCTGCTGCACCGTGCGGTACGGCCCTTTTCGCGCATCGACCTGCAACACGCGCCCTTCCGGTGGCGACGTGACCGATGCCGGGTGCCACGGCCCGTCCGGCTCCGTCAGCCAGCCGCCCCGCGCGAAGTAATGTTCCCGCGTGTAAGCGGCGGCCTCGTCGCGGCTCAAAACCGGGCGGGTCGACAGCGGTGCGGTTTTCAGCAGAGCTTCCGTCATTCTGTTCTCCTTGTTTAATTCAGTTGCATGGCTTAGTGGGTTCACTTGCGCGGCTTTGCCTGAACTGCCCGCCCGTTTCCGTGCGCCACCCGTGTGCGCCCGGTTCAACCGCAAACTTGCCGCCACTGCCAAACTGGTTATTTATACAGTCACAATGCCGATTTACGATGGTGTCAGCAAACCGGCGTTGCGGTTTTGCGAGGCCTCTTCCGAAGTCTGAAATCCAGGAAAAAGCGCAATCGCTTTTTGTTGCCGCTATGCTGAAATAGCGCTGCACCATCTGACTGAGGAAGGGTTATGAAAACGAAACGTCCGGGCGCAATGGCGCTCCTGCTTGCGGCTTTTACCGTCTGCGCCATGCCTGCGTTGGCTAACCCCGGCAACGGCAACGGAAATGGAAACGGCCACGGTAACAGCGGTAATCATGGCAATGGTCACGGCAATAACGGCAAAGGCGCCGACCACAACGCAAAACACAACGACAACGCATCAGGCCGTAAAAACTACGGCAAACCTGACCACGTCGAGTCAGATATCAGCTTCAGCCGCGCGCGCAGCCTGGCGGTGAATTATGGCCTCACCGGCTATGAGTCGCTGCCGCCGGGGATCGCCAAAAACCTGGCGCGCGGTAAACCGCTGCCTCCGGGCATCGCCAAAAAATCCGTACCGGCCAGTATGCTGAATGAACTGCCGTACTATCCGGGCTACGAATGGAAAATGGTCGGCGATAACCTGGTGCTGATTGCGCTCAGCACTGCGCTGGTGACCGCCGTTATCAATAACGTGTTTGACTGATAAACGCGTTAAGACGCGAAAGCCGGGCTCCGCCCGGCTTTTTTATGGGCGCGGGCTGAGCCCCAGCATGTCGCGCACCGCGTCCCGCTCCTGTCGTTCGCCCGCATACTCCTCGAAATTTTGCTCCGCGACCCTGATGATATGGTCGACGATAAACCGCGCCCCTTCGCGCGCGCCGGTTTCGCCCGCTTTCAGGCAGCACTCCCACTCAAGCGTCGCCCAACCGGGGTAGTCGTACTGCGCAAGCTTGCTGAAAATGGCCGTAAAGTCGATTTGCCCGTCGCCTGGCGAGCGAAAGCGTCCGGGGCGGTCAATCCACGGCTGATAGCCGCCATATACGCCGCTGTTCGCCGAGCGGTTGAACTCGGCGTCTTTGACGTGAAACGCGCGGATGCGTGAGTGCCAGTGGTCGATAAACCCGAGGTAATCCATGTGCTGAAGCAGCATGTGGCTCGGATCGTAAAGGATGTGGCAGCGTGGATGCTCGCCGGTGAGCGCCAGGAAACGCCCGAAGGTAGTTCCGTCATGCAAGTCTTCGCCGGGGTGCAGCTCAAAGCAAAGATCCACGCCCGCCTCGTCAAAGCTGTTCAGAATCGGCAGCCAGCGGCTCGCCAGCTCATTAAACGCCTCTTCCACAAGCAGCGGATTGTGCGGCGGCCACGGGTAGAAAAACGGCCAGGCGAGCGAGCCGGAAAACGTGGCGTGCGCGGTGAGGTTAAGGTTTTGCGAGGCGCGCGCCGCAAGCTTAAGCGTGCTGACCGCCCACTGCTGACGAGCCTGCGGATCGTGGCGCGCCGCCTCGGGCGCAAACCCGGCGAATGCCTTGTCATACGCCGGATGGATCGCCACCAGCTGGCCCTGAAAGTGCGTCGACAGTTCGCTGATTTGCAGCCCGACATTACCGAGTGTTTCGCGCACCTCAGCGCAGTAGTCAACGCTCTCCGCCGCTTTGGCGAGGTCGAAAATGTGCGGCAGATGCGTTGGCAGCTGCACCGCTTTATAGCCGAGCCCCGCCGCCCAGGCCGCCAGCGTGTCGAGCTGATTAAACGGCGGTCGGTCGCTGATGAACTGCGAGAGAAAAAGAGAAGGTCCTTGTAGCGTTTTCACTATCGCTCCTTATGCGCCTGCGCGCCTGTTCGCCACACCCGCGTTAAGCATAGCCTGGCGAGTGATACGCCAGGCGTATTACGCCCGCATTATCCATAAGCCATTGTTTTAGTAGGTGAAAGCCATTTAACCTAAATTTTTTTCGCGCCAGACCGATAACCGTCTGGTGGCAATCTTCTTTTTCAGAGATGCCGGGTCGTTGTGTCGCAACTTCACGCAAGGGAACAACATGTCAGTAAGGCGTTTTTCATTTCTCGTTTTCAGTCTGTTACTTTTTATCTTTCTCGTCAGTACCGTCTCTAACCTCTGGTCGCTTACCCGCAGCAACCAGTCGCTGGATAACGTGAATAAAGAAATTCGCGTGGTGCTTTCGGTGATTGACCCGATTAACCACAGCCGCACCCTGCGCGTGCGCCTGATGGAGGCGATGATCAACGCCTCTATTGGCGATGCGCAGAAAACGCAGGCGTCGCTGCAGAGCGCCAACGAGGTAATGCAAAAAGCCACGGCCGCGTTCAATAACTACAAAGCCGCTCCGGCAGTTGAAGGTGAAGAGGCGCTCGCCGCCCCTTATCGTCAGGCCTGGCAGGCGTATGTCGATGATGGTCTGCGTCCGTTGATGGATGCGGCGAGCCGCAACGACACCGCGCGTTTTAATCAGCTGGTCAGCACCACGATCCCGCAGCTGGATCGCCAGTTTGAAATCACGCTCGATCAACTGCTGGCGTTTCGCGAAAAATATGCCCAGCGTCTGAATCAGGATGCGCAGGACCGCTTTGTGAACAGCATCATCACCATCGCGGTATTTGCGCTGCTGTTTACGCTGCTGATTGGCGCGATGTTCATTCTGCTTAAGCGCCGCGTTCTGGCGCCGCTGGATGCCGCCCGTCTTCACTGCCAGCAGATGGCGGAAGGCGAACTGCACACCCCGGTGCTCTCCGGCTCGAAAGATGAAATCGGCGATATGCTCGGCTCACTGGAGCAGATGCGTCTGTCGCTGGTCGATATCATCGCGCAGGTGCGCGACTCCAGTCAGAGCGTGGCGCACGCCGCCGAAGAGATTGCCGCCGGTAACGTCGATCTCTCCGCGCGTACTGAAGAGCAGGCCGCGTCGCTTGGCGAAACCGCCGCCAGCATGGAACAGCTGACCTCGACCGTGAAGCACACCTCTGAAAACACCGCCGAAGCCAACAAGCTGGCAGGCAATATGCGCAGCGCTGCGCAGGAAGGCAATGCGATTGTCGAGGAAGTCGTGGTGTCGATGCAGGAGATTGAATCCAGCTCCAGTAAGATCGACAACATTATCGGCATTATCGAAGATATTGCTTTCCAGACCAACATCCTGGCGCTGAACGCCGCGGTGGAAGCCGCGCGTGCCGGTGAACAGGGTCGCGGCTTTGCGGTAGTGGCAAGCGAAGTGCGTAACCTTGCGCAGCGTTCATCGGTCGCCGCGAAAGAGATCAAAGAGCTTATCGAGCAGTCCGGCGAGCAGGTGGTGCTGGGCAGCGATCGCGTGGCGCGCGCAGGCGAGAGCATGAAGCGCATCATCGGTTCGATTAAGCAGGTGTCCGAGCTGATGTCGGAAATCGCGCTCTCTACCGGCGAGCAGAGCCGGGGAATTGAGCAGATAAACCAGGCCGTAGCGCAGATGGATTCCGTCACCCAGCAGAACGCCGCGCTGGTGGAAGAAGCCTCCGCTGCCGCCCACTCGCTGAAAGAGCAGTCACAGCTGCTGAATCAGGCAGTGGCGGTGTTTAAACTGAATTAAGACCACAACGACGTGACTGAGAGAGTTTAAGGAAAAACGCAAAGGCAGGCCGAAAGGCCTGCCTTTTTTTATGCTTACAGCGGTTTATCGAGCTTGATCACCCACAGCTCATTCTGCGAGGCGGGTTTCTCGAGCGGCTTAATGCCGATTTTGCTCGCGACCGGCTGACTGTCCAGCGTCAGATGGCCCTTGCCGTCCACGTTATAATCGTCCATCTCTTTTTTATCGCGCTGCGGCTCCAGCAGTTCCGATTGCAGACCGAAGTCGTTGTCGTTGATGACCGCGAGGGTTTGCGGGTCGATAAGCGCCAGCCCTTCGGCTTTCTCCTGCTGCCAGCCCGCCTCGCGCAAGTCCACCGCCAGCGTTTTACTGGCAAGCTTCACGCCGCGCGCGTTCAGCTTATCGGCATCGTCGAACTCCGGCGGCTGGGTGCTGTCAAGCGCGCTGAGATCGCTGGCCTTGCTTAAATCCACCACGTAGACGCGGTTGCGCATGGTTTTGTTTTTATCGCCGCCCTGCTCAATGAGCAGAATGCGGTGGTCGTCCAGCGCCACGATATCGCCGATTTTGGCATCTTTGGCTTTTTTATAGACGTCGATGTCAATCGGGTAGCCATACATCGCGGTTTTTCCGGTCGCCGGGTCGAAACTCACCAGACGCGTAAAGCGCGCGGTGTTTTTCGTTTTGCCGTCGATATCCAGCGTGCTCTGCACCGCCGCGATAATGCGTCCGTCCGGCATGCGGGTCAGCCCTTCGAAGCCGCGATTCGGCTGACGCCATTTGAGGATGTTCGGCAGCCCGCCCGCCACCCCCTCTTCGCCTTTACCCGCCTGCGGGCCGTGTTTGGCGATAATTGCGCCGCTGGCGTCGACATTTATGATAAACGGGCCATATTCGTCGCACAGCCAGTAACCGCCTTTGCCGTCCGGCGTGATGCCTTCGGTATCGAGCCCGCGTTTATCGCCCGTGAGGGTTTGCAGCGCATCGTTCAGCGCCAGTTCATTCGTGGCGCCGATAAGACCAGCGGGCAGCGGCAGACCGCTGATGTTGCCCTGCTCATCATGCAGCGGCATCGGGTCGCTCGCCTGCGCCTTATCTTTGCTGACGCGAATGGTCATCATCAGCGGCGTATAGTCGGGGCTGGCGAAGATTTTTGACTCCTGCTTGCCCATTTTCGGCGAGTCGGCATTTGGGCCGCGATCGGTCACGGTCGCGAAAATCAGGTCGTCGCCCTCTTTGCGCAAAAACAGCAGGCCGGAGCCCACGCCGACCGGCAGGCCGTCAGGAAACGCGCTCGCGTAGTTGCCGGAATAGACCACGTGATCTTCCTGCGGAAACGTGACCACAAAGCGTTCAAATTGCGGCGCGGCGGCCTGGGTGCAGAGCGGGAAAAGTGCTGAGAAAAGCAGCGCAAGGGGTTTGATTTTCATTATGCCTGAGTCCGGATTGGTCGTGGCACCTGTTATAAGGCGCGTGCGTGACAGATTAATGACAGCGCCGTTTTTCCCAGTGGATTCAGCGGGTCAGCGTCAGCCGCCGCGCATGCCAAAGCCGTGACGCCGACAGAGCGGACAACGCGTCTCGCCCTGGTGCCAGGCGCGCCAGGCTTCGCCGCACTGCGCGCAGCGGGCGTGATAAATCGTATAGCGGATAGCCGTCCCGGTATCGTCTTTACCCAGGCGCACTGCTTCAGCCGGACACACCGCCGCACAGTCGCCGCAGCCGGTGCAGTGCGGCGGGTCGAGCGTCAGCGTCTGTTCGCTGAACGTGATAGCGCCTGCCATGCAGGCTTTCTCGCACGCCCCGCACAGCAGGCAGCGCGTGGTGTCAAGCGTCACGCGATCCGCGTTGCATAGCGCACCGGTGGCGCGACGCGCGGCAAGATTATGCGGTACGCGCCCGCGTTCGCCCTGCGCGCCCAGGAGACGGCGCTTCGCCCGGCCCGGTGTCTGGCTGACCGGCACACACACCCAGCCCGGTTCGCCGCGCTCGCGCAGCCGCAGGTTAAGCTCGCCGAGCGCGCGCAGCCAGTGCGGAGACTGCAACAGATCCACCGCGACGGCGCGGATACCGTAATGCGTATGCCAGAGCAACAGCTCTTCAACGGCGACCGGCAGCGTAAACGGCCCGAGCAGCACGCCGTCGTGGTAATGGCGTTGCAGCGGCGCGAGGTTTTCCAGCGCGTCCGCCGGGCAGACAAACAGACAGATGCCGCAACCGGTGCAGCGCTCCGCCAGCAGCGTGAGCGCGCCGTCGCGCCACGTCAGCGCGCCGGTCGGGCAGCGCGTGACGCACCGCTCGCAGCGGCTGTGGCGTAAGCGTTTTCTGGCGCAGCGTGCGCCCACGCCAGGCGGTGCGGGCGCGAGGACGTCAAAAACGCTCATCAGACGTCGATTCTGAAAAACGCCAGGCGGAGCAGCAGTTCGCCAAGCAGGATAAGCAGGCAACCGGTCGTCTGCCCGCTGCGCGGCCCGTGCGGGCGCGTCAGGTTTATCATCAGCAGCAGCGCCCCGCCCGACGAGCAGCACCAGCCCGCCAGCCGCAGCCCGGCGCTGGCGTCAAACGCGGCGAGTGACTGCAGCGGAAAAGTCACCGGTACGGCCGCATGGGCCAGGAAGTGATAATACGCAGGCTGAATCAGCAGACGGATGAGCACCGCCGTCAGCGCCAGCAGTGAAAGGCGGCGGCTGAGCGCCTGCGCCGTCTGGTTGTTTAATACCGGACGACACGCCAGACGCAGTAGCGTTAGCGCCGAACCGATCAGCACCACCGAGCCCAGAAACATCGCCCAGGTATTGACGTGCTGCCAGGTCGTCACCGACGCGTGGCAGTAAATCGAGGCCATCGCGACAACATCGGCAAGCCCCACCAGCGTAACGAGCCACAACAGCGGCCAGGGCGCGCGGCGTTTCATCATCATCATCAAAAAGCTTAAGCCGAGCAGCGCCATAAACACGCCCGCGAGCGCAATCTCCCGACTCAGCCAGGAGCTGGAGAGGTGGCGCAGCGCGTTAAAGGCGTTTAGCGGATAGCCGAGATGCAGCGTCGAGGCGATGAGTCCGAGCCCGGCGGCAATCCCCACGCCCAGCAGCGCGGGCCGCGTGACGAGCGTTGCCTGCCCTGAGCGCGGCATCAGCCCGGCGGTGAGGCAGAGCATCAGCATCACGCCCACGGCCCCCTGCATCAGTAACGTAAACAGCACTAATGGAAACTCATGCATCATGTTGCTCCTCCTGTTGCGCGCCCTGATGCGGTTTAATGACGAGGTTTGGCCGGGTAAGTGAGGATGGTGGTAGCCCCTGCACCTCGCTTAACGTGCCGTATTGCGCGCGAAGCCGGGCGACGGGCCCGAACTGGATTGCCCCGAGCGGACAGGTGGCGACGCACACCGGCGCCTCGCCCTGTGCGAGCCGGTCGATGCAGAAATCGCATTTCGACATCTGTCCGGTTTGCGTGTTGCGCTGCGGCGCGCCGTAAGGGCACGACCAGGCGCAGTAGCCGCAGCCGACGCATTTATCGGTGTTCACCCGCACGATGCCGTCGCCGGGGCGCTTATGCATCGCGGTGGTCGGGCAGTTGCGGGTGCAGATGGGGTCGGCACAGTGATTGCAGGAGACCGACAGGGTATAAGCGAAGACGTTATTAATCAGCCCGCCCTCGCCCGTCGGCGTGAAGCCGCCGCCGTTCACCTCGTAGACGCGCCGGTAGCGACGCCCCACCTCCAGATCGTTTTTGTCTTTACACGCCACCTGGCAGGCTTTGCAGCCGGAACAGCGTGACGAATCAATAAAAAAGCCCAGTTGCTCGTCGCTGACCGGGGCATATTCTTTAAACTGACTCATGTTTAGTCACCTCGACCAGCAGGGTTTGATGGGCATTGCCTTTGGCAAGCGGAGTGATGCGCGCGCTCGTCAGCACGTTCGGGCAGCCGCCGTTATCGACGCCCTGCGCGTCGGGCTGCCACCAGGCGCCCGCCTGCATCGCCACCACGCCGGGAATAATGCGCGGTGTCACCTGCGCCGGGATTTGCACCACGCCGCGATCGTTATAAATCCGCACCAGGTCACCCTGCCCGATCCCGCGCGCCTGCGCGTCCTGCGGGTTGATCCACAGCTGCTGACGTGCCACCTCCTGAAGCCACGGGTTGGCGTACTGCGTGGAGTTAGCGCGGTTTTTCCCCTTCCAGGTGATGAGCTGCAGCGGGTATTTCGCGCGCAGCGCGTCCTGCGGCCCCTCCTGCGCCGGAACATAGTGGGAGAGCGCCGGGATCTCCGGGTGATTCATCTCCCAGAGGCGTTTAGAGAAAATCTCGATTTTGCCGGAGGGCGTCGGGAACGGATGGTTTTCCGGGTCGCGGATATTCTCTTCGAAGGCGACGTAAGGCGGCGCTTTAAGATAGACATGCGGTTGTTGACACAGCCCGGCGAAATCCGGCAGCGCGTGGTCCGCCAGCGCCTCGCGGGTTTTCTCCCAGATATGCTCCACCCACGCTTTTTCGCTGCGCCCTTCGCTAAAGCGCGCTTCGACGCCGAGCTTGCGCGCCACATCGCGCAGCCAGTCGTAGTCAGAGCGGCGCTCAAACGCGGGCTCCACCAGCTTTTGCGACAGCAGCAGGTAGTTACCGGTGCCCCAGGTTTCGCCGATGTTCCAGCGCTCCATAAAGCTGGTTTCCGGCAGCAGCACGTCGGCATAGCGGGCGCTTGGCGTCAGGAAGAGATCGCTCACCACGATAAACTCCACCTTGCTGTCATCTTCCAGCACTTTCACGGTCTGGTTGATATCCGGGTTCTGGTTCGCCAGATAGTTGCCCGCGAGATTAAAGATGAATTTGATGTTGCTGCTGAGCTTTTCAGCGTCTTTCAGCCCGCATTCCTGCGTGACCTTTTGTGCGTCGTCGCAGGCCTGCACCCAGTTCATGATGGAGATTTTCTCCGTCACCGGGTTTGGCACGCTGTAGGGGTCGGCGCAGAAGAGCCGGTTGCCGATGCCGCCGTAGCCCGCCGCCCAGCCGCCTTTAACGCCGACGTTGCCGGTTATCGTGGCGAGCAGCGTGGAGCCGCGCGCGGTGCGCTCGCCGCAGATGTGGCGCTGCGGGCCCCAGCCCTGGATAAGCGCGGCCGGTTTCGTGGTGGCGTAATCACGTGCCAGCTGGCGGATGGTCTGCGCGGGCACGTGAGTGATGCGCTCCGCCCACTCCGGGGTTTTCGCTACGTTATCTTTCTCACCGAAGAGATATGCCGTCAGCGATTCGCCCGCCGGTACGCCGGGCGGCATGGTGCTTTCATCAAAGCCAATGGCGTGGCGCGCGATAAAGGCGCGCTCGTGCAGGTTTTCACTGATGATGACGTACATCATCGCGTCCATCACTGCGTTATCGGTGGTGGGCAGTAGCGGCACCCACTGGTCGGCGAGCGACGCCACGGTGTCGGAATAACGCGGGTCGACCACGATAAACCGCGTCCCGTTGCGCTTCATCTGCTGAAAGTAGTGGTTGGTGTGCCCGAAAATGGTCTCGTTAGGGTTATGGCCCCAGAGGATCACAAGCTTTGTCTCTGCGAGCGTATCGAGCGAGCTGCCGCTGGCGGCGGTGCCGTAGGTATAGGGCGTGGCCGCCGCGGTGTTGCCCATGCTGACGGAGTGGTAGGACTCCAGATAGCCGCCGGTCAGGTTGAGCAGCCGCCGCGCCATTTTATCGCCGGAAAACGCGCCGCCGGAAACTGCCGTGTCGGTGTGCATAAAGCGCGACGCCGGGCCATGTTGATCGGTGATGCGCCGCAGGTTATCGGCAATCAGCGTCGTCGCCTCGTCCCAGGTGATGCGCGCGAATTTGCCTTCGCCGCGTTTGCCGACGCGCTTCATCGGGTATTTCAGCCGGTCAGGGTGGTAGACAAACTGCCGGTAGCCGCGCCCGCGCACGCAGGCGCGCATCAGCGGCATCTCCGGGTCGACTTCATCATCCGGGCAGGTGGAGATGCGCGTGACCACGCCGCCTTGCACGTGGGCGCGAATATCGCATTTGCCGCCGCAGTCAAACGTGCTGCAGGTCGGCACCACCGTTTCCCCAGGCGCTGATTCGCGGGCGATTTGCGCCGCGCGCGCCGCCCCTGCACGGGTAAAGAGCGGCGCGGCCGCGAGCGCCGAAGTGGCGAGCAGAAAGTCACGTCGCGACCATCCGCCCTCACCCGACTCATCCTTTTCGGTTACTGGTTTCATCATGCTCCCTCATCAAAAGGGCGTATTCTGCAAAGCCCTGCGACGGGAAAGCTTGATGAGTATCAATGGGAAAAAACTGAACGGCGCGGAGCGGAAAGTTTCAGAAAAACGGGGGGGCGCAACGGCATGAAACAGCGCCGCCCGACAGAGGCGGCGCCGTGGGCGTTACTCGTTATGCTGCCATTCGCGGGCGTCTTTAACGTCATCCGGCGTAACCGGCGCGGCCTCGTTGCCAAAGCTGCCGCGAATGTAGTTGGTGACATCCGCCGCGTCCTGGTCGCTGAGCGCCCAGCCGTAGCCCGGCATACTGTATGGCAAATGGCCCTGGGTGACGGCGGTTTTTCCGCCCTCCAGCACCACGCGCAGCAGCGTCAGCGTGTTGTCGGCGTTGACCGTCAGGTTGCCTTTCAGCGCCGGGACCGCGTAATCCGCGCCTTCGCCGTTGCTGCCGTGACAGGTGGCGCAGTAGCGCGCGTAAAGCTGATGTCCGTTCTCCATTTGGGCTTTCGCGGCCTTCGGCACAGCCTTTTTCGTCGACTCGCTGCCCGGCAGGCTTAAGAGATAACCGGCTATGGCGCGGTTATCGTCGTCGCTGAGGTATTGCGTGCTGTTGGTGACGACCTCATCCATCGGCCCGCTGAGCGCCGCGTGTTTGCTGCGCCCGTCGCGCAACAGGACGGTGAGATCGTCCTGCGACATTGTCAGCCCGCGCAGCGACGGCGCGTACCAGCCGTTAAGGGCTTCGCCCGCAAGGAACTGCTCGTCGCTCTCGTCGAAGGCTTTCTCCTGCATGCCCACGCCGCGCGGCGTATGGCACGCGCCGCAGTGGCCCGGCCCCTGCACCAGATAGGCGCCGCGGTTCCAGGCGGCGCTCTTGTCCGCCCGCGGCGTAAAGGGTTTATCTTCGACGAACAGGCTGTTCCAGAGGCCGAGCGGCCAGCGCATCGAGAGCGGCCACGGGATGTCGCTCTCGCGATTCGCACTGGCCTGCGGGGTGACCTCGTTTATAAGGTAGTCATAGAGCGCGCGCAGATCGTCATCGCTCATTTTCGCGTAGGACGGGTACGGCATTGCCGGGTAGAGATGGTGACCATCTTTCGCCACGCCTTCGCGCATGGCGCGGGCGAACTCGTCATAACTGTAGCCGCCGATGCCGTGCGTCTTATCGGGCGTGATGTTAGTAGAATAAATATCGCCAAGCGGCGTGGCGAATTTCAGCCCGCCCGCGAGCGGCGCGCCGTCGGCGGCAGTGTGGCACGCCATGCAGTCGCCCGCGCGCGCCACATATTCGCCGCGCGACATCCCCTGCGCACCTGCCTGCGCCGCCCACAGAGCCAGCGCCAGAATCGTTAATCGTTTCATGCGCCCACCCTCGCCATGTCGTGCAACTCTTTCACCGCGCGGTAACCCTGGTCGATGGCCGAGTTCGCATACGGGCTCCAGTCGGCGTCGGAATTGGCAATGGTGATGCGCCCCACCGGCTGACGCGCTTTTTCGATGATTTTCTGCGAGCCCTCTTCGTCATCGAACAGCCCGCTGAAGAAATAGGAGTAACCGTGCGACCAACGGTTGACCGTGATCGCCGCAATATCGCGCTCGTGATCAAACCCGGCCTCGCCGAACATGCCCTGCAACTGTTCGCGGATCATCTTTTCATGCACCTCGAACGGCGTGCCGAGCAGAAACGCGCGCCCCTTGCGAAACTGCTCGCGGGCGCTGAGCCCGCTGCCGGGGAACGTCGGCACATAGACCATATGCAGCCCGATCGGCGCGTTCGGGTCGCGCGGATGCGAATAACCGCCCATATCCACCGGGTAGTCGAGCTTAACGCGGCTGTACGGCGCGGCGGGCGAGTAAATCTCATGGACGCCGAGTTTCATAAACGGCTGCCAGTTGCGGATGACGACTTTGCTGTAGACCAGCGGCGCTTTAACGTTCTGTTTCAGCGCCTCCTGCTGGTCGTGCGGGATTTCCGGCACCAGATACGGGATCATCATGTTGTAGCCCGCCATCACGGTCTGCCCGGCTTTCACTTTATGCAGCTTGCCGTCGCGCAGGTACGTTACCTCCACACCGCCCGCCACGTTAGCCGCGTGCACGCCGGTGCTGTTAAGACGCAGACGCACCGGCTGGTCGGGTTTATCGAGCTGGCTGTAGTCGAAGGTCGCCATCACGATATCGTCCATGCTGTCGCCGGGCGCCACCGCGGGGATGAGATGACGCACCATCAGGCGCGCCAGGCCAGCGTTGCCGTCCGGGAAGTGATAGATATAGGGCTCTTCGAGGTCTGCCAGCGATTCGGCGTCCAGCGGCGGGAGATCCATCCCGTCGAGCCCCGGCAACGCGCAGATGCGGGCGTCGCTCGCTGAGGTGCCGTCGATGCCGATCGCCTGGAAATCGTTGGTGCGCTGTTGGAAATAGCGAATGGCGCTGTCGCTCAGGCCCACTTTTTCGCTAAGAAACTGGCGGTAGCTGTGGGTGTCGAGCCAGGCGACTTTATCCTCAACGCGCATGCCGGCGAGATAATCTTTTTTCCCGGTATGCAGCGCGATTAACGCCTCGCGGTCCGCCTGCGGCAGAGGGAAGTCGTTAATAAAGGCGCGAATGTCGCGGGCGTTCATGCGATCGGGCGGGATATCGTCCGCCACCGCACGACCCGGATCGCCGCTCACGATTTTATCGACGCCAAAGTTGGTTTTATCGAAATAGACGCCGCGGCTTAAATTGAGATCCGGGTAGAAGGTCTGGTCGAAGCTTTTCGCCATGCGCTCGATGCTGACGTTGAGCGTCTTCAGCAGGCCCATCGCGGTTTCGCTGAAGTTATTCGCAGGCGACTGGAAAGACTCGCTGCCGCCGTAGCCGAGCACGGTTTTCCCGTCGACGTGAAATTCGTTACGTTTGGCGTGGCCGCCGAAGTCGTCATGGTTATCCAGCAGCAGAATGCGCTGCTGTTTGCCGCGCAGCTCCTGCCAGAAACAAGCGGCGGCGAGCCCGCTGATCCCCGCCCCGACAATCACCAGATCGTACTGCTCCTCCACCGGAACGCTGGTCGGGTCAAACCGCTTGCCTTCTCGCCCCAGCGCGTGCGCCTGTTCAAACGAGCCGGGATGGTTGCCGCGAAGCCCCGTCAGCGTCGGCGGATAGTAGAGCGACTGCGTCGCGGTTTGCGGCGAGGCGCGCAGCACGTGCCACGGCGTCATTCCGGCGGCCACGGTGATAGCGACGCCATTGAGAAAATCACGGCGGGTGATTGCCATAGAACTTCCTTAAAGGACAAAAATTATTGTTTTCAGTTTGTTATATAATGGTACAGAATTTTTGCCTGCCGGACACCCCGGCAGGCGTGGGATGGCGAAGGTTTATGCGGAAAGTTTGCCGGTCTGGGCGACTTCGTCAAGCCGCTGCTGCATCTCTTTTAAGTTATCGAGCAGATTCGTGTCCGCCTCGGTGGCCGTGTCGCCTTTGCCGGTAATGACAAAGTGATAATTTTCTTCGCGACAGGTGGCCGTGTATTCATAGGCCCCGCCCGGCTGCTGTTTTTTGTCGATGGACAGTGACATACATCCTCCTTTCAGGTCGTCATCTCTTAAAAGGTAGAGTATTTTCGTGCGTTGCGTCGGTTTGCGCGCCGGTTATGGGATGGCGGAAGGTTCGGCCCGTTCGCCGTTATGGTTCACAAAGAAAGGCGTTGCTATGAAAAACGGATTCATACTGGCGGGCGTGCTCCTCACGGGCTGCGGGAGCGTTGACGATCTTAGCGCGCGTTATACCTCCGAAACCCCCGTGTCGGTTGAGCGTCAGGGGCAGAATGTCTGTCTGCAACTCCCTCTGCTGCCGGGTGAGAAGATCGTCTCGGCGATGGTGTATAACGCCCGTGAGCCGTTGAAGCAGACGATTTTCCCTCCTGCGAAGCAGGCCGTCTCCGGCACGTTTTGCATCACGCCCGCGGAGTTTACCTTTGCGGCAGGCAACGATTACCAGGCGGTGATTGAGGTCAATACGGCCCGCGATAATAAAAAATCGACCCGCCGCGCGTTTGGGGCGGTGATTCGCTTTGCTCATTAGAATGCCTCGTTTTCGTGCGCGATAAGCAGCTGTTGCGCGCGGACGTGAAGCGCATCTGCCCTGCAATAAACGCGCGTGTTACCTGCCATTTCTGATGTCTGAATCGGTGTTAGCCAGAAGGTCTGCTTTTCACTCTCACAGGCACGGCCAACATCGAAATGCGTATGGTTGAGGCAACAAGACAGATGACCGCCAGGGTCTGTTGCATGGCCCGGTGAATGACATTGATTTCAATCGGAAAAATTAGATTACCATAAGTGTCAGTGATAGAATCGCTCGAAATATTTATACTTGTGATAATAATGAAGAGCGAAATCGATAACATTCAAATACTTAGGGCTGTCGCTGCGCTTATGGTGGTAACAAGCCATTTTCTCAGTGGCACTGTTGGCGGCATTTTCAAATATAACGGTGGGTTTGGCGTCGATATATTTTTTGTTATTAGCGGATTTCTGATGGTTTATACTCAAAGAGATGATAAAAATTCAGTCTCTTTTTTGACCTCACGAATCCGCCGCATTTACCCTTTATATATCATAGTTTCGTTACCTCTCATTTTAACAACGTTTCCATTAGAGCGTTTTCTTGCAATAGCAGGTAACTTTCTTTTACTTCCCGGCCTTAATTTTCCTCAATACCACATGGCCAACGATCCTGCCTGGACGCTTGTCTATGAAATGATCTTCTATGTGATGTTCACGGCATCTTTGCTGGTGACAAAAGAGCCTGTGAAAGTGAGTTTAATAACATGTTCAATAATCATATTATGCCTGTTATTTGTGGGCACACACCAAAGGCTCGGCTGGGTTAACCTCGGTTACATTCTTTCAGATAAATTGATGTTGAATTTTGCGGCAGGCTGTATTCTTGCACTGTTGTTTAAACATATAAATATCAAAGTGAACTTTTTTATAGGGGTATCGCTAATCGCAGTATTCTGTTATCTGGCGTTAAACACCTTAACCCCCTTTGAGCGCATCTATAAATATGGCCTCCCGGCGATTGCCATCGTTGCAATAGCATTGATAACGAATCCGGGCAAAGGTCATATTTATACTTTTTTCCATAAAATTGGCGATGCGTCATACAGTATTTACCTGACTCATATCTATGTAATAATTCTCTTTAAGCAGTTCGTTGCAACCAATCATCAAAATTGGTTTGTATTATATTACTCATCATTTTGCTTCATGGTGTTTGCAGTTTTACTTGGTATGCTAATTTGTAAACTGATTGAAAAACCAATGGATTCCTGGCTTAAACTCTTATTTAAAAATTTTTCTTTTGCCCGCCTCAACGCTAAGAGGAATGACGCATGAAAAGAGACTACTCCATTGATTTCGCGAGAGTCATCTCATGCTTTTTAGTAGTAATGACCCATGTCTCTGCGTACTGGAACTATAAGTTCCAGTCGGAGTGGGAAGTGGTGAACTTTTATAATTCTTTATCGCGATGCGCAGTACCTGTCTTTGTTATGATCTCCGGCGCACTTCTGATTAAAAAAGATATTCAGATTCTGGAGTTCTACAAAAAGAAAATTCCGCAGGCTTTTATCTATCTTCTTTCGTGGTCAGTTTTTTATTACGTCATTTTTAGTAATAATGAAAAAGGATTTGTTGATTTTCTTCAAACCTTTTTCACAAAACAAACCATGTACCATCTCTGGTATATTTATTTTATTGTGGGAATGTATTTGCTCACCCCTTTCCTTTCAATGATTTATTATTCACTGGATGAAAAGCAGCGTTTAACTGCCTTAATTTTAATACTTATTTTCTACCAGGCGAACTTATTCCAGTCACTGACCGGCATTAATCTTTCAGGGAAGTTTAATTTTGCCTACTTCATCACTCTGAACTGGTATATGATGATAGGAAAATATATCCATGACATAGTGCTGCGAGGCAATAACACCTTAAGAGTCCTTACGTTATTTTCTCTATCAATTTTTGCAACAGCGGTTTTTAACAGCTGGCACTCTCATTACATTGGCAAGCCTGTATCTACTTTTTTGGATAACTATGCGTTAAATACAGCAATAGCAGCAATGTGTATTTTATACCTTTCAAAAACCGAACTTCCTGAAAAAATTAAAGTTCTGGCATCCAAAATATCCCCTTACACTTTTGCGATCTACTGCGTCCATCCGGCTATACTCATACCGTTAAGGCCCTACGTCTGGGAATACCGGTGGGGAGGTTATATGGTAATATATTTGCCCTGAGTTTGTATTGTCATGTTTCTGCTTTCGCTGGCGGCTGCCGTTGTGCTCAAGCATACGCCTTTAATAAAAAGATGCTGCTAAAACCATTATAAAAGCAGGGTTATGAGAAGATGCAAGGTTTATCTCCTGGTCCAGGGACATCAGGTTTGATGTAGTGTGGTCAATGAAGGGGATGACTCCAGCGGCTATGCCAACCCTGGCACAGTTGATAAATGGTTTCACAGCCAGACCGCGTATGGATTACTCTCTTGGCGGAAGCCTGGCGGGATAACCCTAAAAGGCCTGATCAAATATCAGGGTAGGATATATCGCAATCTGTCTATATGTTGTGGTTTCAGCCCTTCAGCAATAAGCTGCTGAAGAACATCGTTAAGAGAGGGATGGCTGATTACCTCTGCTTGAGGAACTGTTATGGCTTCCGATATGCTTATTGCCCGTCTTGAAAAACGCATTGAAACGCTTGAGAAAGAAAACCTTGAGCTCGCCGAGTGGAAAAAAGAGATTCAGCAAGAGATCGATAATATAAAAGGCAATAATCAACATCTCATCATCAGAAGTGAACTCACCCTCTATACGCTTTCTGCGCTCATCACATCCGGTTCGCTGAAAGGCATTTCCATTGACCAGCTAATAGACGATGCGACATTTGACCCTTCAGACATTGGCGATGACGTCATTTCCAAAGAGAAAGAGATTGTTGCTACGGTGCTGAAAAAGGTAAAAGGCCTATAACTTGCTGTCTGATAAGGAGATCCGCAGGGGTCTCTTTATTATTAATCGACACTTTCCAAGGTTCATCTTCGCCTTTAATTGTGGTTCTGGCAATGCGACTACATCGAGGTGGTCATGCTGCTCCATACACATCAGCGAAAGCGGATGCTGACTGAGAGTGCACTTTTCTTTCCCCGCTCAAGGATTTGTGGGTAAGCGTCGCCGAATGCGAGCAGAGATTGACGCTGTCGCGTGATGGCGTTGACGTTCTCCCTGTGAAGTCTGATGCCCTCTTTTGGAATCCGCATAGCAATAATGTTATGATTGGAGCTTCCTGAATTTGAGAGTATAAAAGATTCTCGAGCGTTATGTAGCGTATCGGTTCAGCACAAAATTAGCTCCAACCGTGAAATTATTAAATTAAGATTTCTGCCAGGGGTTCCAATGTTAGCATCAAAAGATTTTCTGATGTCAGTCTATGAAAGATGCAATGAGCACATTAAAGAACAGTCTTCAAAAAGAGATCAGACTATAGCATTCTATCTGGTTATCCTGTCGTTTTACATCGGTTCATATACGTCCGTCAGTAAAATGATGTCCAGTGAATATTCAACCATCCTTTTAAATCTGGTTGTATGTTTGATTGGCGGAATGACAATCAGAACCCTTTCAGGTTTACGCTCATGGCAAATGCAATACACTGACTCTGCCCTGGCGCTTAATAAAATACTCTCAAGAGATAATTTTGATTTTAACGACGTTAATGAAAGCATAAAATCATTTTTTCTTCTACAGAAGAAAAAGTATAGCAATATGGGTTTCCGCAGGATGCTAAAAGGGATTGAAAACAGAGTCATATTTTGCATAATCTTAATCTCTGGATTTCCAACAGCGATACTTGTAAAAGAAACTTTCTTATTGCTAAAAGTTAACAATGAGATATTCACCAACCTTGTTAAAGTGCTCGTTTATTTAACGTACGTTTTATTCTATCTTTATAACACGCGAACCATCATACGACGTTCTGCTAATGAACCAACATGGATTGTTAATTTTGAATAAATTAATTTTTGAAAACAATGTGTTGTCGGTCTCAGTTAACGAACTGGGTTACCTTAAGATCAACCAGAAAAATGGTGGCGTGGTAATTATTCCTGCCTATAAAACCAAATATGCAATCATTCAACACTTGAGGAATGGTGAGGTTTTGCATGAATTTCCTCGCGGATTCCTTGAGCCTGCCGAAACGCATATAGAAGGTGCGGAAAGAGAACTAAAAGAGGAGCTTAACTTAGAATCAATCGATAGTTATTCACTCGGCCAATTAATAACCGACTCAGGATTGATAACCGATAAAATTCAAGCGGTGATTTGTAATGTTAATGACATAAGTCTGCTTAACCCTCAAAAAGACGAAGGTGTTATTTGCTGCGAATTTTACTCAAAGGGCGAGATCTTCGACATGATAAAAAAAGGTTTAATAAAAGATAACTTCACCCTGTCAGCTTTTATGCTGTTGATTGCAAAAGCATCAGATTAAGCTGTGGCGCTGAGGTTTAAAAAATCTCACCGCGCTTTGCTTAGCGCCAGAAACGCTTACTTAAGCCGTGCGTAATTATTATACTTAAGACAGCGCGCGCTCTCTTTTTTTCGACGGCATATGATGTCTTCACAGCAGGGTAAGAGTGATAACATATTACGTTGTTAATAGCGCTCATGATTAATCTTTTAGATATTCGGTTAGCGATTGACAACGAGAGTATTTGGCATTGCCATAAAATGGGTAACCATGGGAACGATATGATTATTAACAGCAGCAACATCGCTACATTTGACATTAGCAATAACCTGCATTTGGTCATCAAAATTGTGGGCAAAAGTCACAGACGCGGATCTGAATCCGCAATTAATTGTTCTGGTTTCAACATCAACAAGGAGTTAGTTGATGGCATGACTGTTGGTGAGTATCAAGAGATGATTAAAAGACGATTTCATGAATCTGATCCTCAGTTCTCACTAACCAAGCATCTGAAATACGATATTGAAAAAGGGTATTTAGAATTGCATGGGTAGAATTTATTCAGACAACATAAGGTCGCTACGGCGGCCTTTTTTATGACTCGCTTAAGCCATCGTCGATGGAGCAGTGAAGGAATAATATAGTGAGATGATCAGATGACCAGGTAGGCCTGAGGATTAGGGAAATCTACGACGGGTCGGTTATCTGATTGAATGCTCTTAACCAAAACAGGAGGCGAAGGCCTGTTCTGGTTAACGAGATATCTAGCCCTTGTTGTCTTTTTACCCCTCTCAGTAGCGCTTTTTCCAGCCGCCTGTTACCGGGTAGTGAAGCTGATGATGCTTGTTCCGTTCAGGCTGTATAGCCCGCTTCGCTTTATGGATTTGCCGTTTTTCTGCTTCACGCTGGCCGTCAGAGTTTCACAGCGGATTGAAAAATTCTGTTTCAGAACAAGCTGGATAGCTTCTTCAACGTCTTCCGTTTCATATAAATCCTCTGTTTTATCTCCGCCAGGGGGAACAACACGGTAAGCAATTTTACCGGTCGCCTTGTTTTCCATCATGACAGGATAAAGCTTGTCACCGCTGCTGTGTGTCAAAACCAGTTTTTCAGTATGTCTCATAGGTGCATCTCCTTTTTTGCGGAATTTATAAAGCTGAAATGGGAGACGCAAGAAAAATTTAAGCACACGGCGGACACCCGGCAAAACGTTACGTTTCGCGGCATCGACAAAGCATATAACGCACTGGTAAATCGCGGCCTGTCATCTACTGAGTCACACAAATGCAAAGGTTATTTTGTGGTCCATGCAAAGTGGCTGATATCTGAACACTCCCGATATCAGCCACTTCTCCCCTTAGTGTTTTATCATGACATGCCGCACCACGGTGTAATCTTCAAGTCCGTACATCGACATATCCTTGCCGTAGCCGGAGAGTTTCTGACCGCCGTGGGGCATTTCGCTGACCAGCATAAAGTGCGTGTTCACCCAGGTGCAGCCATATTGCAGCCGGGCGCTGAGGCGGTGCGCGCGGCCGACGTCGCGGGTCCAGACGGATGACGCGAGGCCGTATTGCGAGTCGTTGGCGTACTCCAGCGCCTGAGCTTCATCTTCAAACGGCGTGACGCTGACCACCGGGCCGAAGACTTCGCGCTGCACAATCACGTCTTCCTGCTTCGCGCCTGCCAGTACCGTCGGCTGGAAGTAATAGCCCGGCCCGTCGACTTTCTCCCCACCCGTCACCACGCGGATATGCGCCAGCGCTTTCGCGGCCTCCACCGCCTGGATGACGCGATTCAGATGCGCCTGCGAACTAAGCGGCCCGAGCTCGGTGCTTTCATCTTCCGGCGCGCCCGTTTTCAGGCTGCTGACCGCCGCGCCGAGCTTTTCCACCAGTTGGTCATAAATCCCTTTTTGCGCATAGATGCGGCACGCCGCCGTGCAGTCCTGGCCCGCGTTATAGAAGCCGAACGTGCGAATGCCTTCCACCACGGCGTCGAGATCGGCGTCGTCAAACACCAGCACGGGCGCTTTACCGCCGAGCTCCATATGGGTGCGCTTTATCGACGACGCGGTGCGGCTGATGATGTGCTCGCCGGTAGCAATAGAGCCGGTGAGCGAGACCATGCGCACTTTTTCATGACCAGTCAGCGGGTCGCCCACCGTCTGGCCGCGACCAAACAAGACATTCAGCACGCCTGCCGGGAAGATATCTTTTGCGAGTTCGGCCAGTTTAAACGCGGTGAGCGGCGTTATCTCCGAGGGCTTCAGCACCACGCAGTTACCCGCCGCCAGCGCGGGCGCGAGCTTCCAGGCGGCCATCATCAGCGGGTAGTTCCAGGGCGCGATGGACGCCACCACCCCCACCGGGTCGCGGCGGATCATCGAGGTGTGATCCGCCAGATATTCGCCTGCAGCAAGCCCGTTCAGGCAGCGCGAGGCACCGGCGAAGAAACGAAACACGTCGGCCACCGCCGGGATTTCATCGCCCGCTACGCAGTGCAGCGGTTTGCCGCAGTTTTGGGATTCGAGCTGCGCGAACGTCTGCGCGTTCTGCTCGATGACGTCCGCGAGTTTAAGCAGCGCCCCGGCGCGTTCTTTGGGCGTGGTGAGACGCCACTGTGTAAACGCCGCGTCGGCGGCGTTGACCGCCTCATCCACCTGCTCTGCGCTGGCTTCGGCAATCTCAATCAGCACCTCGCCAGTGGCGGGGTTATAGACGGGCAGGCGCTCGCCCTTGCCTTCCACCAGCGCGCCGTTAATCAGTAATTGACTCTGCATAGCGTGTTCCTTTGAGGTTATTTGCCGCTACCGGCGACAGTTTCATCATCGCGCGTCAGCCACCAGGCCCCGAGGATGGGGATCATGGTGAGGATCATGACGCACAGCGCCACCACGTTGGTTACCGGCACGTCGCGCGGGCGACCGAGCTGGTTCAGCAGCCACAGCGGCAGCGTGCGCTCGTGGCCTGCGGTAAACGTGGTGACAATAATTTCATCGAACGAGAGCGCGAAGGCGAGCATGCCGCCCGCCAGCAGCGCGGTGCCGAGGTTCGGCATAATGATGTAGCGAAAGGTCTGCCAGCCGTCCGCGCCGAGATCCATCGAGGCCTCTACCTGGCTCCAGGCGGTGCGCCGCAGCCGCGCGATAACATTGTTAAAGACCACTACCACGCAGAAGGTGGCGTGGCCGACCACCATCGTGAGAAAGCCGGGCTCAATGTCTGCCTGTTTGAATGCCGTCAGCAGCGCGATACCGGTGATAATGCCCGGCAGCGCAATCGGCAGCAGCAACAGCAGCGATACCGCGCTTTTGCCGAAAAACTCCCGTCGCCAGAGCGCGGCGGCGGCGAGCGTGCCGAGAACGAGCGCCAGCAGCGTCGCGATCAGCGCCACTTTAAGTGACAACGTCACGGCATCAAGAATATCAGCGCGCTGCGCCGCAATCTCAAACCAGCGCAGCGTGAAGCCCTTCGGCGGAAAACTAAACGCCGACTCTTCGGTGTTAAAGGCGTAAAGCGCGATGATCGCCAGCGGAAAGTGCAGGAAAATCACGCCGCCCCAGGCGGCGATTTTAAGCGGCCACGGCGCGCGGTCAGAGTGCATCGAACGCTCCCAGGCGCTTCACGAACGCCAGATAAACGGCAATCAGGACAATCGGCACCAGCGTAAACGCCGCCGCCATCGGCATATTGCCGATAGCCCCCTGCTGAGAATAGACCATGTTGCCGATGAAAAAGCCCGGCGGGCCCACCAGCTGCGGGACGATGAAATCCCCAAGCGTTAACGAGAAGGTGAAAATCGAGCCTGCCGCAATGCCCGGCACCGCGAGCGGCAGCACCACATGGCGGAAGGTTTGCGCGGGTTTCGCGCCGAGGTCGGCGGAGGCCTGCAACAGCGACGGCGGCAGACGCTCCAGCGCCGCCTGCACCGGCAGGATCATAAACGGCAGCCAGATATAGACGAACACCAGAAACCGCCCCAGCCCGGAGGTGGAGAGCGTATTGCCGCCGATGCCCGGCAGCGTCAGCAGCGCGGTGAGAGCCCCTTCGAGCCCCATATGTTGCAAAAACCACTGCGCCACGCCGTCGCGCGCCAGCAGCAGCGTCCACGCATAGGCCTTGACGATATAGCTCGCCCACATCGGCAGCATCACGGCGATATAGAAAAACGCCTTCAGCTTGCCGCGGGTGTAGCGCGCCATATACCAGGCCATCGGGAACGCCAGAACGGCGCAGGCGAGAGAGACGGCGACCGCCATCACCAGCGTGCGCACAATAATGTCGTAATTGGCGGGGTTAAAGAGCGCGCGCAGGTTGGCGAGCGTCAGATCCGGCGTTACCGACATCGTGAAGTCGTCGAAGGTGTAAAACCCCTGCCATAAGAGCGTCAGGAGCGAGCCGAGATAGACGATGCCGAACCACATCAGCGGCGGCAGCAATAACAGGAACAGCCAGAGCGTCGGCCGCCGCCAGAGGAGCGTCGCGAAACGCCGCAGCAGGCCGCCGCTGTGCGCGGGAGGTGGGAGCGTCATATCCATCTTACCCCTCGCTCAGCCGGATCATGGCGGCGCGCGCCCAGGAGGCCATCACCGCCTGGCCTGCGCACAGCAGCGGCGCATCCGGCGCGGGCGACGGATTGGCCTGGCTTACCAGCAGCGTATCACCGCTCTCAAGCGCCAGCTCAAAGCGCGTGGCGGCGCCCTGGAACTGCACCGCCTGCACCGTGCCGCGCACCTGGATTTCACCGGGTTCGTTAAGCCGGATATGCTCCGGGCGCAGCGAAAACCTGCCCGGCGCGCCGCCGAGCTGCTGCGTCAGGGCGTCGCTCAGCACGTTGGCGGTGCCGACGAACCCCGCGACAAACGGCGTGCGCGGGCGCATGTAAAGCTCGCGCGGCGCGTCGATCTGTTCGATGCGCCCGTTATTGAACACCGCCACGCGGTCAGACATCGACAGCGCCTCGCTCTGATCGTGCGTGACGAACACAAAGGTAATACCCAGCGAGCGTTGCAGGTTTTTTAATTCGACCTGCATCTGCTCGCGCAGTTTGAGATCGAGCGCGCCGAGCGGCTCATCCAGCAGCAGGACGCGCGGCTGATTGACCAGCGCGCGGGCGATGGCGACGCGCTGACGCTGTCCGCCGGAGAGCTGCGACGGTTTGCGCGCATGGGTAAAGCCGAGCGCGACGCGCTCCAGCGCCTCGCGGGCGCGGGCAAGCCGCGTCTTTTTATCGACGCCTTTGACCATCAGCCCGTAAGCGACATTCTCCAGCACCGACATATGGGGAAACAGCGCGTAATCCTGAAACACCGTATTGACGTCGCGCGCCCAGGGCGGCAGCTGGCTCGCCTCCTGGCCAAACAGGCGGATCGCGCCCTCGCTTAACTGTTCAAAGCCCGCAATCATGCGCAGACAGGTGGTTTTGCCGGAGCCGGACGGCCCCAGCATGGAGAAAAACTCCCCGTCTTCGATGGTCATGCTGACGTTATCCACCGCCCGCACGTCGCCATAGTGGCGGGAAACCTGCTGAAACTCCACTGCATAAGCCATACGTCCCCCGCGCTTAGCGACCGCCCATAATAGCGATGTAATCCTGCGTCCAGCGGCTGTACGGTACGTATTTCCCGCCCTGCGCGACCGGCGTTTTCCAGAAGGCGATTTTGTCGAAGAAGGTAAAGCCGTTGGTTTCGCAGCCCTTCTCCCCGAGCAGCGTGCTGGCCTTACAGCCTTCCGGCACCGCCGGGAGCGAGCCGAACCAGGCGGCGACATCGCCCTGCACTTTCGGCGTCAGCGACCAGTCCATCCATTTGTAGGCACAGTTGGGGTGTTTCGCGTCAGCGTGCAGCATGGTGGTGTCCGCCCAGCCGGTCACGCCCTCTTTCGGAAAGACGGTAGCGATGGGCTGGCCTTCGTTTTTCAGCGCATTCGCCTGATACGGCCAGGCGCTGGCGGCCACCACGCCCTCGTTTTTAAAATCGCTCATCTGCACGGTGGTGTCATGCCAGTAGCGGTGGATCAGCTGATGCTGATCGCGCAGCGCTTTCAGTACCGCGCCGTATTGCGCCTCAGTAAGCTGGTAAGGGTCGGTGATGCCGAGTTCCGGCTGGGTTGCTTTGACGTAGAGCGCGGCGTCAGCGATATAAATCGGCCCGTCATAGGCCTGCACGCGGCCCTGGTTGGATTTGCCATCCGCCAGCGCCTGTTTGACAAACAGCACGGCCCAGCTGTCCGGCGGCGTCGGGAAGGCTTTGGTGTTATACATCAGCAGGTTCGGTCCCCACTGGTACGGCGTGCCGTAGACCTTGCCGTTGAGGTTGAACCATTCGCCTTTTACCAGGCGCGGATCGACGTTTTTCCAGTTGGGGATAAGCGCAGTGTTAATCGGCTGGACGCGTTTGCCCATGATGAGACGCAGCGAGGCGTCGCCCGAGGCGGTAACCAGATCATAGCCGCCTTTGGCCATCAGGCTGACCATTTCATCCGACGTCGCTGCGGTTTTGACGTTCACCGCGCAGCCGGAGGATTTTTCGAACTCGGTTACCCAGTCGTAGGCTTTATCCGTCTGGCCGCGTTCGATGTAGCCAGGCCAGGCAATGATATCGAGGCGGCCTTCACCCTGGCCGAGTTGAGAAAGCGGCTCGGCGGCGCTGGCGATACAGGTCGTCAGGCACAGCGCGGCGGCCGCGCTAAGCGCGAAAGAATGGGTCATGGTCGTTACTCCTGTCTGAATTATTAGTCGGCCGCCGTGCCGTAAAAATATCTCCCAAAATAACCATATACAGGCGCGGATAAACGCGCCTGCGCACGCTTGCGGAATTTATTCAGGTTGTGACAAACCGCGCACTCTTTATTGTTTCGGTGCTGAAGTTGCATAAAAGCAGCTGCGTTTTTTCACAGTGTAGACAGACGCTTAGCGTTGTGAAGCGTTTTCCGTTAACTATTATGATTTCGTATGCGTCGGCCAAAGCACTATTAACAGAAATAATCCCTGCGCAATAAGCCTTACTGGCGCAGGGATTTTTATTTCGGCAATAACCTGTTCTTTATTTGAGAATATAAAAGACAATAAACGCGCGGATTATTCCGCGAGGGATCCGATAGCGCGCGGCGCGTTTTTCAGCGCCTCGCGGATAAGCGCGCCTAAAGTTTTCACCGCCTGCTCTTCGCGCTCGTCCCACGCCCAGGAGGCGTTGAAGCGAAAATAGTTATGCCAGAGATTACCGGTGGTGAACATTCTTCCCGGCGCGATGCTTATCTGGTGCGCCAGCGCGCGCTCGTGCAGCTTTCCTGCGTCGAGCGGCGCGGGCAGTTCGACCCAGAGAAAATAACCGCTCTCGCTGCGATGGATTTTCACCGCGGCCGGGAAATGCCGGCGCAGCGACTGCCACGCGGCCTGTTTGCGCTCGGCGAGAAGGCGGCGCAGCCGCCGCAGGTGCGTGTCGTAGCGCCGGGTGGCGAGGTAATCCACCAGCGCCATCTGCATTGGCGAACTGGTCGAGAGCGTGCTCATCAGTTGCAGCTGCTGAATGCGCCGCGCATGTCGCCCCGCCGCCACCCAGCCGATGCGAAAGCCGGCCACCAGACATTTAGAAAATGACGAGCAATGGAGCGTCAGCCCCTGATTGTCCCAGGCTTTAACCGGCAGCGGCTTTTCGCGCCCGTAATAGAGTTCGCTGTAGACGTCATCTTCGATAAGCACGACCTGATGGCGCGCCAGCAGCGCCATCAGCTGCTGCTTTTTCTCCGCGCTCAGGGTAAAGCCGAGCGGGTTCTGGGCGTTGCTCATCAGCCAGCAGGCTTTGACCGGGTAGTCCTGGAGTGCCTTCTCCAGCGCGTCGAGATCGATCCCCTGCTGCGCGTCGGTGGCGACCGACAACGCCTTAAGCCGCAGGCGCTCCAGCGCCTGTAACGCGCCGTAAAAACAGGGGTTTTCGATAATCACCCAGTCGCCGGGCTCGGTCACGGCCTGCAGGCTGAGGTTCAGGGCCTCAAGCGCGCCTGCGGTGATGACAATTTCATCCGGCGAAACATTCATGCCCTGCATCGCGTAGCGGCGCGCGATGGCGTGGCGCAGCGCCTCGTTGCCCGGCGGCAGGTTCTCAATAACGCTCATGGCGTTCGCCGATCGGCTGACGCTCGACAGCGACCGGTTGAGCTGCGCCAGCGGAAAGAGGCGCGGATCGGGGAACGCGGAGCCGAACGGCACCACGGCGGCATCGGTGCTCGCCTGGAGCACGTCGAAAATATAGGTGTTGATGTCGACCTGCTCGTCGCGCGTCACCTGTTCAAGCGCCTGCGGCGCGCGGGCGGAGGGTTTCGGCGCGACGTAATAACCCGACTGCGGGCGCGCCACGATGACGCCCTGGCTTTCCAGCGTCTGGTAGGCGTGGCTGACAGTCATAAAGCTCATGCCGCTGTTCACCACCTGCTCGCGCAGGGAGGGCAGCCGGTCGCCGGGGTGCCAGACCCCAAGCGCAATCTGGTCGGTTATCTGCTGGGCCAGCCGCTCATATTTTTTCATCGCACCTCGCGGCATCCGGCCGCTTTCACAAGGGGTTAACGTAAAACGATTATCATCGTGCCGTCTGGTTAGATCAGGCAAGCAAAATCGCAACTTTTTATTTAACTGTTATAGTCAAATAACGTCTTTCTGTTTCTGCACGTTCGTGCTGCCCCTGATTACCATTGTCGCGGACAACTTTATGTCATGAGGTTTGCATGTTTGGTTTAGATGCGTTTCATCTGGCAAGGATTCAGTTCGCTTTTACTGTCTCTTTCCACATTATTTTCCCCGCTATCACTATCGGTCTCGCCAGTTATCTCGCGGTGCTGGAAGGGCTTTGGGTAAAAACGAAAAATCCGGTCTGGCGCTCGCTGTACCATTTCTGGTCGAAAATTTTCGCCGTTAACTTCGGCATGGGCGTGGTGTCCGGCCTGGTGATGGCGTATCAGTTCGGCACCAACTGGAGCGGTTTTTCGCAGTTCGCCGGCAGCATTACCGGCCCGCTGCTCACCTATGAAGTGCTGACCGCCTTCTTCCTCGAAGCCGGTTTCCTCGGCGTGATGCTGTTTGGCTGGAACAAAGTTGGCCCCGGCCTGCACTTTTTCTCCACCTGCATGGTGGCGCTCGGCACGCTGATTTCGACGTTCTGGATCCTCGCCTCCAACAGCTGGATGCATACGCCGCAGGGCTTTGAGATCCACAACGGCCAGGTGGTGCCGGTGGACTGGGTGGCGGTGATTTTCAACCCGTCGTTCCCGTATCGCCTGCTGCATATGTCGGTCGCGGCGTTCTTAAGCAGCGCGTTTTTTGTCGGCGCCTCCGCCGCCTGGCATCTGCTGCGCGGCAACGACACGCCCGCTATTCGCAAAATGTTCTCAATGGCGCTGTGGATGGCGCTGATTGTCGCCCCGATCCAGGCAATGATTGGCGATATGCACGGGCTTAACACACTTAAGCATCAGCCTGCCAAGATTGCCGCCATTGAAGGCCACTGGGAAAACCCGCCGGGCGAGGCGACGCCGCTGACGCTGTTCGGCATCCCGGATATGGACGAAGAGCGCACCAAATACGCGCTGGAAGTGCCTAAACTCGGCAGCATCATTCTGACGCACAGCCTCGATAAACAGGTGCCCGCGCTGAAAGAGTTTCCGAAAGATGAACGGCCAAACTCCACCATCGTCTTCTGGTCATTCCGCATTATGGTGGCGATGGGGCTCTTAATGATCCTGCTGGGCGTGGTGAGCGTCTGGCTGCGCTATAAAAACCGGCTCTATACCTCGCGTCCGTTCCACCACTTCGCGCTCTGGATGGGCCCGGCCGGGCTGATTGCCATTCTCGCGGGTTGGGTAACGACCGAAGTGGGCCGCCAGCCGTGGGTGGTGTATGGCCTGCAACGCACGCGGGACGCGGTCTCCGGTCACGGCGATTTGCAGATGAGCCTGAGCCTTATCGCCTTTATCGTGGTGTATACCTCGGTGTTCGGCGTCGGCTACAGCTATATGGTGCGACTGATTAAAAAAGGGCCGCAGCCGCTGGATGATATTCCTTCCAGCACCGACGGCAGGCCAGCGCGTCCGCTCTCGGCGGCAGGCGAATCTCTGGAAAGCGCAGAGGAGAAAGCGTAATGGGTATCGATCTTTCCATCATCTGGTTTGTGATAATCGTCTTCGCCACGCTGATGTATATCGTGATGGATGGCTTTGATCTCGGCATCGGCATTCTGTTTCCGTTCGTGCGTGACGGCCACGACCGCGACGTGATGGTCAACAGCGTGGCGCCGGTGTGGGACGGCAACGAGACGTGGCTGGTGCTGGGCGGCGCCGGGCTGTTCGGCGCGTTCCCGCTGGCCTACGCCGTGATCATCGACGCGCTGACCATTCCGCTGACGTTAATGCTGATCGGGCTGATTTTCCGTGGCGTGGCGTTCGAGTTCCGCTTCAAGGCGACGCCAGCGCACCGTCCGTTCTGGGATAAAGCGTTTCTGAGCGGGTCAATACTCGCCACCTTCTGCCAGGGCATCGTGGTAGGGGCGGTGCTCAATGGCTTTAAGGTCACGGGCCGCACTTTCAGCGGCTCGGCGCTGGACTGGCTGACGCCCTTTAACCTCTTCTGCGGCGTGGGGCTGGTGGTCGCTTATGCGCTGCTTGGTGCGAGCTGGATAGTCATGAAAAGCGAAAACCAGCTGCACCAGAATATGCGTCGCCTGGCGCGCTCGCTGCTGCTGGCGCTGCTGGTCGTGATTGCCATTATCAGCGCCTGGACGCCGCTTGCGCATCAGGCCATTGCCGATCGCTGGTTTACCCTGCCGAACCTCTGGTTCCTGCTGCCGGTACCGGTGCTGGTGGCGCTCTTCAGCCTGTGGCTCTGGCGTCAGCTGGCGAACCCGGCGAGCCATACGCTGCCGTTCGTCCTGACGCTGGGGCTGATTTTCTTAGGCTTCAGCGGGCTTGGCATCAGCATCTGGCCGCATATTATTCCGCCGGATATCACGCTCTGGGAGGCCGCTGCGCCGCCCGCAAGCCAGGGCTTTATGCTGGTGGGCGCGCTGCTGATTATCCCGATAATCCTGGTGTACACCTTCTGGAGCTACTATGTATTTCGCGGCAAAGTCCAGCATGGGGAGGGTTATCACTGATGGAACATCACGATTCGCCATACTGGAAAAAACTGCTGTGGCTGGTGGTTATCTGGTCGGCCAGCGTGCTGGCGCTTGGTGCGGTCAGCATGGTGCTGCGCCTGCTGATGAGCGCCGCCGGGCTGAAAACGCATTAATCTCTCTGGGGCCAGCCGCGACGCTGGCCTTTTCTTTTCTGTACGCTTTCCCACTCGTCCCCCTGTTGTTACCCCCCGCAAAAACGCTTATCATTAAACAATCCATCCAGACGGATTGTTTAACATGAGCCAGGCACATCATCGTTCAAAATCACCGGAAATTGTGCGCCAGACGCTGCTTGACTGCGCCGCGCAGGTCATCGCCGAACAGGGGCTTACAGGCCTGACGCAGGAGAAAGTGATCCGTCGTGCTGGCGTCAGCAAAGGCGGCTTACAGCACCACTTTCCTACCCGCCAGGCGCTGGTAGACGGCGTAGTAGCGCAGTTACAGCAGGCGCTGCTTGAGGAGATCCACACGCTAATGGCGCAGGATCCCAACCCAAAAGGCCGGGCGACGCGTGCCTATATACATGCCTGTGTTAGAGCGATGCCGGACAGTGAACAGGCAGTGCATCGCGCGCTGATGACCGCGCTCTTCGCCGACCCGGCGCTGCAACAAAACTGGGGACAATTTATCAGTGAAACTTTGCCGCGCGATGAAGACGACAGCGCGGCACCTGACATCGCCCGGCGTCGCCTGCTCTGCCGCATGGCCGCCGACGGGCTCTGGTTTGCCGCGCTGTGCGGCGATCACACGATGCCGCCAGACGATCGGGCGGCGTTAATTGAGACACTGTTAGCCATGACGGAGTAACGTATGACCTGGGTGCTGCTATCGGTAGCGATTGTTTGTGAAGTGATTGGCACGACGTTTTTGAAACTGTCGGAAGGGTTCAGCCGCCTGGTCCCGACGCTGGTGACGGCCGTCTGTTACGGCATTGCCTTCTGGTGTTTAAGCGTCACCATGCGCACCATTCCGACCGGCATTATCTACGCCATCTGGTCCGGGGTGGGTATTGTACTGATAGGCATCGTGGGCTGGATCTTCCTTGGTCAGAAGCTTGACCTGCCCGCCATGCTCGGCATGGGGCTGATTATTGCGGGCGTTATCGTGATTAACCTCTTCTCCCGTGCAGTGGCGCACTGAGCGCGCGCCGGGCGGTTCCGCCCGGCCATCGCTTTTACTTATTATTCCCTCCCTGCCAGGCCTGAACGTATTGCTTTGCAAACCTAAGGATAATCCTAATACGGTAAATATATTTTTATTAGGCCCTCACATATAGTCACATCATTATTAAGCCTATAAGCGCAGCGGTAAATAATACGTTCAAATATACCCGCGATTATTTCCTACAAGTATAATCACTTTAAGAAACCAATTACCTCGACACGCTCATTTTCATTCGAAATTACGGTATGTATTTTTTTGTCATTTATATGGATGAGATGCGGCAATTATAAAATATAAAAAGCGCACCACATCGCACCGTGAATTCCTCCGCTACCTTATGCTCACCCTGGCTTTCAGGTTATTCATTCAACGAGGTTTATCATGGTGCAGCAATCGGCAGTGCTGGATAAAGTGGCTCCTGCCCAGGACCGGCTGACGGTCAGGGAGAAATTAGGTTTCGGATTTGGTGATGCGGCCTGCAATATGAGCTGGGGACCGGTGACCATGTTTTTAACCTGGTTCTATACCGATATCTTTGGATTAAACGCGGCGCTTATCGCGACGATGTTTTTAGTGGTACGTCTGCTCGACGCTTTTATCGATCCGGTGATCGGCGCGCTCGCCGACCGTTATCCGACCCGCCACGGTCGTTTTCGTCCGTGGATCCTCTACGGCTGCGTGCCCTTTTGCGCCATCTGTATCTTCGCGTTTTATACGCCCGATTTAACCGGCGGCGCGAAAGAAATCTACGCCTTCGTCACCTATTTATTGCTCTCGGTCCTCTACAGCACGGTGAATATTCCTTACTGCTCGCTCGGCAGCGTCATTACTGCCAACCCTGTTGACCGCGTGGCCTGCCAGTCCTACCGCTTCACGATGGCTAACAGCGCCGTGCTGCTCTGCTCGCTGACCCTGCTGCCGCTGGTGGATTATCTCGGCGGCGGCAACCAGCAGAAAGGCTTTTTTATTACCAACGCCATGTTCTCGGTGATTGGCCTGTGTCTGTTTTTACTCTGCTTTTTTAATACCCGCGAGCGCATTATGCCGCAGCGTGAAAAGCAGGAAAATATCGTGCGTAATTTCCGCTCGGCGTTCAAAAATGACCAGTGGTTAATGGTCGTCGCCGGAATGTTTATCGGCTGTATTCCCGCCTTTGTCTGCGGCGGCGCTACTATCTATTTCACCAAATATTTAATGCATCTGGATAACACCATGACCACGCTGTTTATCAGTATTGGCGTGGTGGCCTGCGTGCTGGGCAATCTCGCGACCAGTTTCGTCACCCGTTATATTTGCAAAGTGAAACTGTATATCTCGGTGGGCTTTATTACGGCGGGCATTTCGGTCGTCATTTATTTTGTTGACCCGCAAAATGTGATGCTGATCTTTATTCTCAACACGCTACGCGCCTGGATTGGGGCCATCACCGTCCCGGTATTCTGGTCGTTTATCGCGGATGCCGACGATTATGGCGAGTGGAAACTGAAAAAACGCATGTCCGGTATTTACGCCTCCGGCAACCTGTTCGCGTTAAAAGTGAGTCTCGCTATTGGCGGCGCCATCACCGCGCTGGTGCTCTCCGCCACCCATTATGTGCCGGAAGCCGCCGTCCAGACGCCCGCCACCCAGCAGGCCATTATGATGCTGATTACTTTTATTCCGGCCATCGGCGGCGTGCTGACCTCCACCATATTCCTGTTCTACAAGCTGGATAAAAAGACGATGCAGAAAATTCAGGATGACCTGAGCGTCGGGAAATATGCCAGCGATTCCGCCCTTCGTTAATAAGGAGACGTTATGACCACGTTATCGTTCACGCTCGACCCGCAGAACGTGATTTCCGCCATCGACCCACGGCTGTTTGGCTCGTTCATCGAGCATCTGGGCCGCGCGGTCTACACCGGCGTCTATGAGCCGGAACACCCGCAGGCGGATGAAGACGGGTTTCGCCAGGACGTGATTGATCTCGTCAAAGCGCTGCACGTCACCACCGTGCGCTATCCGGGCGGCAACTATGTCTCCGGCTTTAACTGGCGCGACAGCATTGGCCCGAAAGAAGAACGTCCGGTGCGCCTCGATTACGCCTGGATAAGCAAAGAGACGAACCAGTTCGGCATCGATGAATTCGCCCGCTGGTGCGAAAAAACCGGCGTCGAGCCGATGATCGCGGTCAACCTCGGCACCGGCACGCCGCAGGAAGCGGGCTATTTTGCGGAGTACTGCAATCACCCCGGCGGCACGACGCTTAGCGATTTGCGCATTCAGCATGGTCGCCGCGAGCCGTATAACTTCCACCTGTGGTGCCTTGGCAATGAAATGGACGGGCCGTGGCAGACCGGGCAGATGAACGCCAAAGAGTATGCGATTAAAGCGCGTGAAACCGCGAAAATTCTGCGCTGCATCGACCCGCAGGCGCAGCTGGTGGCCTGCGGCAGCTCAAGCTCGGCGATGACGACGTTCCCGGAGTGGGATCGCATCGTGCTGGAGGAGCTCTACGACTACGTCGATTTCATCTCCTGCCATCAGTATTACGAGAACGAAGGCAGCGAGACGGATTTCCTCGCCTCGTTTGTGAATATGGACAATTTCATCGAAACCATTGTCAGCACCGCCAACTATGCCAAAGCCGTGCGGCGCAGCAATAAAGACATGATGATTTCGTTTGATGAGTGGAACGTCTGGTATCTGCGCGGCGACCCGTGGGACGCGCCGATGAAAGATCCGGCGAACCGCTTTCGCGTTGCCCCGCCGCTGCTGGAAGACCGCTACTCGTTCCTCGACGCGCTGGTGATGGGCGGGCTGCTCTGCTCGCTGCTGAATCACGCCGACCGGGTAAAAATGGCGAGCCTGGCACAGCTGGTGAACGTGATCGCCCCGATTTTCACCGAGCCTGGCAAAGGCGCGCTCTGCCAGACGCTCTTCTGGCCGTTCGAAATGGTCGCCAGCGTCAGCGATGGTGTAGTGTTGCGCCACCAGCTGCCGGTGCCGACGTTCGCGAGCAAATATGGCGACGCGCGCAGCGTGCAGTCATCCGTCGTGTATAACGAGGCGCGCGGCGAAATTTACGTCTTTGCCGTCAACTGCGACTTCACCACCGCCTATGAACTGGATATCAACCTGCCCGCCTTCAGCGACTGCCGTCTGACGGAACATAAGGTGCTGCGCAGCGACGATCTCTACGCCAAAAACACCTTTGACGATCCGAACCGCGTGCACCCGGAAATCATCGATTACCCGCACAGCGGCCTGCGCGATAACCGGGTCACGCTCTCACCGCTGACCTGGAACCGCATCACGCTGTCGGTCGCCCGCGCGTAAGGCGCGCCCACTACCTCTGACAGGCCCGCACCGCCGTTTTCGGACGGCGGCAGGGCCGCCGTATGCCTGAAAACTGACAACAATAAGAGAGTCCCCATGAAAAAGATGATGGTACTGCCCTGCGTGTTTAGCCTGCTGGCCCCCTGCGCGATGGCGGAAATCAAAGTGAACACGCCGCAGGGCGACCTGAAATTCTACGGCGACGTGGAATTTAACGTCGACGCGGCGAGCCGCACCGGGCAGCTCACTTCGCTTCGCACCTCTGACGATAAAGACTGGAAGCCGGGCGATCACGAAAAGTGGGATGTCAACGGCCGCATTCTGCTGGGCGTCGATGGCTATCGCGAAAAAAATGGCAATTTCGCCGGGTTCACGGTGCAGCCGCTGGCGGATCTGTCCGGGCATACCAACCTCGATGACGCGGCGTTTTACTTCGGCCAGCCGCAGGCGTGGAAAATCAAAGTAGGCCGTTTTGAAGCCTACGATATGTTCCCGCTCAATCAGGACACCTTTATTCAGTACTCCGGCAACACCGCAAACGACATCTACGGCGACGGCTTCGGCTATGTCTATATGATGAAAGAAGGCCGTGGGCGCAGCAGCAATGGCGGCGCGGTGCAGCTGAGCGGCGAATACGGCAACTGGTATTTCGAGCTGAACAACATGGTGAAAGACGGCACCACGCTGTTTGCCGACGACGCCTATCACGGCAACGCGCTGGAGAATAAAAAGAACGTCATCTATATGCGCCCGGTTATCGCCTGGCGCGACGACCACGTCTCCGCCGCCGTCGCGATGGAAACCAACGTGGTGAGCAATGCGTATGGCTATAACGACGCCCAGGGGCGCTTTCAGGATCAGTCAGACCGTACCGGCTACGGCGCGACCTTTACCTGGAACAGCCTGAAAAACGACCCGGACGACGGCACGGTGGTGAACATCAACACCGCGTACATGGACGCCACCGACGAAACTGACTTCAGCGCCGGGGCCAACGTGCTGTGGCGGCACCTGGAGCTCGGGTATATCTACGCCCATAACAATATTGATGATTTCAATGTGTCGAGCGTCGGCGACGAGGATGGCCAGCTGAAATATCCGGGTAAATATGACATTCACACCGTGCATCTTTCTTATGGCTTCACGAATGTGATGGATATGGACAACTTCAATATTTATCTCGGCGCCTACTGGTCGCAGCTGTCGCTGAAAGACAGCGAGTATGACAACGACGGCGATAAAGACCGCTACGGCGCGCGCGTGCGCTTTAAATACTTCTTCTGACGCCCTCGCCCCTTCGCGCCACGCGAAGGGGCCAAATATATTTTCCGCATTTAGATAGCCATTTTTGTTGGTTCTCATCCCTGCCGCCCTGCGTTTTTATAACGTCGACAGACCATAAATAACAACGGACGATAAGGGACATTCACCATGCACTTCTCTACTACCGCGCGCGGCGTGGCGCTTGGCCTCGCGCTCAGCCTGACGGCCTATGCCAGCGCCGCTCCGGTTAAAGGCGGCACGCTGATTTATCTGGAGCAGCAGGCGCACACGACGCTCTATCCGCCAGCGGGCGGGTTCTACCCCAACGGCGGCATCCTCAATCAGATAACCGATAAGCTGACCTGGCAGAACCCGAAAACGCTGGAGATTGAGCCGTGGATAGCCGAGTCCTGGAGAAGCAACGCCGACAAAACCGAATACACCTTTAAACTGCGCCCCGGCGTGACGTTCTCTGACGGCACGCCGCTTGACGCCACCGCGGTGGCGAAAAATTTCGATACCTACGGCCTTGGCAATAAGACGCTGCGCCTGCCGGTATCCGAAGTCATCAACAACTATCAGCGCAGCGAAGTGGTTGATCCGCTGACCGTGAAGTTTTACTTCAGCAAACCGTCGCCCGGCTTTTTGCAGGGCACGTCGACTATCGGTTCCGGGCTGGTGTCGCTCAGTACGCTGGCGCGCAATCTTGATGAGCTTGGCGATGCGCGCCATATCATCGGCTCCGGCCCGTTTGTGGTGCAGAGCGAAACCCTGGGCCGCGAGGTGAATCTCATCGCCCGCAAAGATTACCAGTGGGGGCCGAAAAACGGCGCGCAGCAGGGCCCCGCCAATCTTGACGGCATTAACATTCTCGTGACGCCGGAAGACAGCGTGCGCATCGGCGCGCTGCTGGCAGGCCAGGCGGACGCCATTCGCCAGGTACAGGCGTATGACGAGAAACAGGCCGCAGACCAGCAGTTCCCGGTCTATGCCGCGCCAACCCGCGGCGTCAATGACAGCATCGCTTTTCGCCCCGCTAACCCGCTGGTGGCGGATCGCAACGTGCGTCTGGCGCTGCTGCACGCCACCAACGCGCGTCAGATAGTCGACACGCTGTTCTCGCCAAACTACCCGGTCGCCACCTCGGTGGTCGCCAAAACCGCGCCCGGCTATCGGGATTTACGCGCGAAGCTGACGTTCGACCCGGCGCTCGCCAACCGCCTGCTGGATGAGGCCGGCTGGAAAAAAGGCGCAGACGGCCTTCGCGCTAAAGAGGGCCGCCCGCTCCGTCTGACGGTCTATGAGTCGCTGCCCCAGCCGCAGAATAAAGAAGTGTTGCAACTGGTGGCGCAGCAGTGGAAACAGGTGGGCGTCCAGCTGAACGTGCGCGCGGGCGACGCGGGTACCAAAGCGCAGGACAGCCTCGACCCGGCCAAAACGCCGGTTAACGTGGTGGAAGTGGGCCGCGCCGACCCGGACGTTATCAAAAGCCAGTTTCATCCGCTCAACCGTGACGCGCTGCTGCAAAAAGGCGGCCTGAGCCAGAAGACCGATTTTCTTGACGACAAGCTCAACACGCTGCTTGCGACCATCGCTTCAGAAACCGACCCGCAAAAACGCCTCGCGGCGGCGGGCGACGCGCAGGAATACCTTGTCGATAACGCCTATATCATTCCGATTTTTGAAGAGCCGCAGGTGTACGCCGCCGCGCCGTGGGTGAAAAACCTGGCGTTCGAGGCGGTGGGCCGTCCGAGCTTTTACGGCGTCTGGCTGGAAAAACACTGATGGAGATGCGTTATCTGAGCGCACGCGTCGGTCAGGCGCTGCTGGTGCTGTGGGCGAGCTTTACCGTCTCTTTTGTGCTGCTGCAACTGCTGCCGGGCGATGCGATCGCCATTAAATTTCAGAACCCGGAGCTTGGTCTGAACGCGCAGCAGATAGCGCAGATGCGTACCGCCTACGGAGCCGACGCGCCGCTGTGGCGGCAATACCTCGAAAGCCTGGGCGGCACGCTGCGGGGAGATTTCGGCTACTCACTCCAGGCGGGCGTGCCCGTCAGCGCCCTGCTGGCGGCAAGCCTTCCGGCGACGCTGCGCCTCGCCGCGCTCGGGTTTACGCTGGCGCTGGTTATCGCCCTCGCGCTTGCCGCGCTCTCCACCTTAAGCGCCGGTCGCGCGTTACGCCGGTTTTTTGCCGCCCTGCCATCGCTGTTTGTCGCGGTGCCGACGTTCTGGCTCGGCATTACGCTCATTCAGCTGTTTTCTTTCCAGCTGCGGCTGATCCCGGTGATTAATCCGGGGTTCTGGGAGGGGCTTATCCTGCCGGTGGTGACGCTGGCGGTGCCTGTCAGCGCCCCGCTGGCGCAGCTGATGATCCGCAATATCGACGTGGTGCTGCACCAGCCGTTTGTCACCGTCGCCCGTGCCAAAGGCGCGAGCCATCGCGGCGTGCTGTGGCGTCATGTGGCGCGCAACGCCCTGCTGCCCGTGCTGACGGTCGCCGGGCTGCTGCTGGGCGAGCTTATTGCGGGCGCGCTGGTAACAGAAACCGTGTTCGGCTTAAACGGCCTCGGGCAGCTCACCCGCGACGCGGTGAACAATCAGGATCTGGCGGTGCTGCAGGCGATTGTGCTGGTGGCGGCGTTCGGGTTTGTGCTGATTAATCTGCTGGTGGATCTGCTCTACCCGCTGTTCGACCCTCGCCTGTCGCTTTCCCGGAGGACGACCTGATGACCACACTTGATGTCTCACACGTTAGCACGCGCCGGGCGCGCGCGCGGCGTATCCCCCACCTGCCGCTGGCGTTAACCCTCGCCTGGCTGACGCTGGCGCTGGCCGCGCTGTGGGCGCTGTTCCCGTCGTGGTTTACCGCATTCGATCCGCTCATCGGCACGCCGGGCGCGCAGCGTCTGGCGCCGGGCGGCGCACACTGGCTCGGCACCGATCAGTTGGGGCGCGACCTTTATGCACGTCTGGTGTGGGGCGCGTCGCAGACGCTTAGCGGCGCGCTGGCCGCCGTCGTGCTGGGCCTCGGGCTCGGCACGCTGTATGGCGTGTTGGCTGGCGCGGCGGGCGGACGTACCGAACAGTGGCTGATGCGCCTCGTGGATGTGCTGCTGGCGATCCCGGGCCTTCTGCTGGCACTGTGCGTCATTATTCTGTTGGGGTTCGGAACGGTGAACGCGGCGCTGGCCGTGGGCGCGACGTCGGTCGCAAGCTTTGCGCGCCTCGCCCGCGCCGAAGTGGTGCGGGTGCGCCACAGCGATTATGTCGAGGCGGCGCGGGCCTGCGGCGGCTCGTTCTTCAGCATTCTCTGGCGGCACATTCTGCCGAATTCGCTGACCTCGGTACTGGCGTACGCGGCGCTGCAGTTCGGTAACGCCATCCTTGCGCTCTCAACGCTCAGTTTTCTTGGCTACGGCACGCCGCCGCCCACGCCAGAATGGGGATTACTGATTGCCGAGGGCCGCAACTACCTTGCGACCGCCTGGTGGCTGACCACGTTCCCTGGCCTTGCGGCCATCGCCGTGGTGCTGGCCGCCAATACGCTCAGCCACCATTACACCCGGAGATCCTGATGAGCGAACCCGTACTTGACGTGCGCAACCTGAGCCTCGGCTGGCGTCACGGGCGCGACGTGCGCCGCGTGGTGCATAACGTCTCGTTTTCCGTCGCCCCCGGCGAAGTGCTGGCGATTGTCGGGGAGTCCGGCTCCGGCAAAACCACACTCGCGCAGACCATTATTGGTCTTGCCGGGGAAAACGGCGTGCTGCTGGCGGGAGATATCCGCCTTAATGGCGAATCGATAGCCCATGCCAGCCCACGGCGAATGAACGCCCTGCGCGGCCAGGTGATAAGCCTGGTGCCGCAGGATCCTGGCAGCTCGCTGAACCCGGTGAAAACCATCGGCGATCAGGTCGCGGAAGTGTTAGCGCTTCACACCCGGCTTAGCCGCGGCGAACGCGAGGCGCAGGTGGTGGCGCTGCTTGAGCGTGTCGGCCTAAGCGAACCGGCGCTACGCGCGCGGCAGTATCCGCATCAGCTTTCCGGCGGCATGAAGCAGCGCGTGCTGATTGCCATCGCGCTCGCGCTGAAGCCTGCGCTGATTATCGCCGACGAACCCACCAGCGCGCTCGATGTGACGGTGCAGGCGCGAATTCTTGATCTGCTCGACACGCTGCGGCGCGATGCCGGGACCGCCGTGCTGTTTATCACCCACGATCTGGCGCTCGCCGCCTCGCGCGCCGACCGCCTGCTGGTGTTTCGTCACGGCGAAATCCAGGAGATCGGCAGCGCGGCGCAAATCACCCACGCGCCGCGCGCAGCCTATACCCGCCAGCTCTTTGCCGACGCCCCGGCGCTCGCCCACGGCTTTCGTGCGCGCCCGGCGGTGAGCGGGCAACCGGCGGCGACGATCCGCGGGCTGACGCAGCGTTTTTCACTGGGGCATGGACATACGCTAACCGCGCTTGACGCGGTAAACCTGACGCTTGAGCGCGGCCTGACGCACGCGCTGGTGGGCGAGTCCGGCAGCGGCAAAACCACGCTGGCGCGCATTCTGCTCGGCTTTCAGACACCGCAGCGCGGCACGGTGACGATTGACGGCATCGACGTTAACGCTACTGACCGCGCCGCGCGCCGCCAGCTGCGCCAGACTATCCAGATGGTCTGGCAGAACCCGTATTCTTCGCTCGACCCGCGCCAGAGCCTGCTGGCTATCATCGAAGAGCCGCTTCGCAACTTCACCCGGCTTTCGCGCGCGCAACGGCGCAACAAGGTCTGTGAGATGGCGGAGCGCGTGGCGCTCGCGCCCGATCTACTGACTCACAAGCCGCACCAGCTCTCCGGCGGCCAGCGCCAGCGCGTGGCGATTGCCCGCGCGCTTATCTGCGACCCGCGGATTGTTATCCTGGATGAAGCCACCTCAGCGCTGGATGTCACCGTTCAGGCGCAGATCCTCACGCTGCTTGAAGAGTTGCAGAACGATCTTGGCCTGACTTACCTGTTTATCTCGCACGATCTCGCCACGGTGCGCCGCTTCGCGCATCAGGTTTCCGTCCTGCGCGCAGGTCGGATTGTGGAGCATGGCGACGTCGCCGACGTCTTCCGCGCGCCACAGAGCGACTACACGCGCCAGCTGCTGGACGCCATTCCGCTTCCCCGCCCGTTAAAGAAGGATGTCGCATGACAACAAAACGCTTAGGTTTTTTTACCCGTCTGCTGGACCGCGTCAGCGCGGCCGAGCGCTACCGGCTCGCGAGCGAGCAAATCCTCCATGCCGAGCGCTGCGGTTTTGATACCGCCTGGGTGGCGCAGCACCATTTTCATGAAGCCGAAGGCGGGCTGCCCTCGCCGCTGCTGTTTTTAGCACATGTCGCGGCGCAGACCCGGCGTATCCGGCTCGGCACCGGCATTATCACGCTGCCGATGGAATCACCGCTGCGCGTGGCCGAAGACGCGGCGGTGCTGGATCTCTTAAGCGAGGGGCGCGTTGAGCTGGGCCTCGGCTCCGGCGGCACGCCGTCGTCGTTCCCGCCGTTTGGGCTGAACAGCGAGGCGCGCGGCGAGGCCTATGCCCGCCATCTGGCGCTGCTGCGCGCGGCGCTGAACGATGAGGCGCTGGCGGGCACGGATAATCACCTTTACCCGCCCGCGCGGGGGTTACGCCAGCGGCTCTGGCAGGCGACGTTTTCGGTAGACGGCGGCGCGCGCGCCGGTCGCGCCGGTGACGGCCTGATGCTCTCACGCACGCAGCCGCGCCCGCAGGATGCGCCGGAGCTGCCGCTGGACGCGCTGCAAAATCCCATCATCGACGCCTATCTCGACGCGCTGCCTGCGGGCATCGCGCCGCGTATTATGGCCTCGCGCACCGCCTTTGTGACCGATAACGGCGAAGACGCTCGCCGCTTCGCCGAGGCCGGTCTGGCCATTCAGGCCGCGCAGTTCCGCGCCCAGGGGCATCGTCTGACGGGCGACACGCTTGCCGACTATATCGCCGCGTTCGATGCGCATCTCGGCACGCCACAGGAGGTTATCGTGACACTGTCACAGGATACGGCGCTGTTACGCGCCACCGACCTCTCCTTCCAGGTGCATTCGATCGATCCGCCGCACCCATTTATTCTGCGCTCCATCTCGCTGCTGGCGCAGCAGGTGGCGCCTGCGCTTGGCTGGAAACGCGCCGTCCCGGCGGCGGAAAACGCCACGCTTAACCCGATTAAGGAAACCTTATGACGCATCATGCCGATCTGCTCGATACCCTGGCCGGGATTGTCCCGGGCTCCCCACTGGCGCTGGCGCGCGCCACCCGCGAGGCCGCTACGCTTAACATCGCCCACAGTGACGAGGCGCTCTTTGAGGGTGGCAGCTCCCTGACGCGCACTGAGCGCCTGCACCTGGCGCGGGAGGTGGCGCGCTGGCACGAGGATGACGCGTTAAGCGCGCATTACGCGGCGGCGCTGGGGCACGATCCGGAGGCCAGCGCGCGCATCGGCGCGGCGCTGGGCTATGCGGAGATCCTCGCTTTTCGCCCGGTGCAGGCGACGGCGCAGGACGTCGCGACGCTCGGCACGGCGGGTTTTAGCGAAGAGGCGATTGTCACGCTGGCGCAGGTGGTTGCGTTTGTGAGTTTTCAGAGCCGCGCGCTACGCGGTTACCGGCTGATCAGCGGCAGAACCGTGACGGGGGATACTGCCGTACCGCCTGCGGGGCGCTGGCATACCGAGCCGACAACCCAGCGCGGCGAGTCCGCCCCGACGGCGTTTACCCAGGACGAACTCGGCTGGGCGCCGTGGGTCGCGCCAAAAGCGCTGGCGGCGTTCAGCCCCGATGAGCAGGAGACGCTGCGCCGTTTCGGGCATCAGGATTCCGACTATTTCCGGCTGCTGGCGCGTAATCTGCCGGTACTGGAAGCCCGGACGCTGACGGATAAAGGCATTTTCTATACGCCGGGCGGGCTGGCGCGGGCGGAGCGTGAGCTTGCCGCGACGGTGGCGAGCAAAGTGAACGGTTGCATCTACTGCGCCTCTGTCCATGCCCGCAAAGCAAGCCAGCTTTCAAAAGCGAACGACGCGGTGCAGCGGTTGCTGGAGGTCGCGCCCGGCGAGAGCCTGAGCGCCGGGCAGTCGGCGCGCTGGAAAGCGATTATCGATTTCAGCGCCGCGCTGTCGGCCACGCCTTCAACGGCCGGCGCGGCTCACGTGGCGGCGCTGCGCGATGAGGGACTGACCGACCTCGAGCTATTGGATCTGGTGCAGGCCACCGCGTTTTTCGCCTGGGCCAACCGGCTGATGCTGACCCTCGGCGAGCCGTTCATCCCGGCCTGACCGCGCCGGGCGTGAATGCCCGGTTTACTGGTCGTTAAAGGGGCTTTGGTGATTCAGCACGGCGTCGATGACCTGTAACGCGCCGCTCTGGTTGTTAGAGCCGGTCGCAAAACGCGCCGTCTCTTTAACCTCGGCCGCCGCGTTGTCCATCGCGAAGGAGTATCTGGCGAGGCGCAGCATTTCGAGATCGTTTGCGCTGTCGCCTACCGCCACGCAGGCGTCCGGCCCGATATTCCAGCGCGCCATCAGCCGCTCCAGACCACTCGCTTTATGCGAGCCGGGGATTATCAGGTCGACAAAACCGTAACCGCTGGTGACGGGCTTCACGACGCCTTCGAGCTCGTTATGCAGATTCGCAATCAGCGACGGGATCTGGTTGTCCGGCAGGTTCAGCGAGAATTTAAAGATGATGTCGTCGATAGCGAAGAGATCTTCGACCGGCTTCAGGCGGTGATAGTGCTTCGACATCAGACTAGTAAACGCCTGCGGCGCGCCCGCCTGGTAATAGGCGCTTTCGAGCCCGCAGACCACATAGTTGAAATCGCCCTGCGCCGAGAGCGTGGCGATCACCTGATGGTACTGCTCGCGGGTGAGTTCGCCGTGGTGGATACGCTCGCCGTGGTCATAAACCAGCGCGCCGTTTTCCGCGACAAAGGCGATATCGTCCTTGATCTCCGGGAAGAACGAGATGAGCTGGTAATACTGGTTACCGCTCGCCACCACGAATTTAATGCCCTGCTGCTTCAGCGCCGCATACTGCGTTGTAAATCTCTCTTTGTCGTACTGTTTGTTGTCGTTAAGAAAGGTGCCGTCCATATCTACTGCGATGAGCTGAATCTTCATACTGCCTCATTTAGTCGTTACCACATCAGCGGCTCATGCTAACACTGTTTCATCAGGTTTCCATATGAGTAAAGGCGTAATCATTTTCATATGAAAGTGCCCGCACCAGTGCGCGGCGGGATGCGCGCCACACAAAAGATGACCGGACGGCGAGCGCCCGGCGGGAATTAACGGCTGCGTTTGGCGTGGCGTTCCCAGTTTTCCTGTTTCGCCTCGGCAGATTTTTTCAGCGCCACATAACAGGCGCCGCTGCCGCCGTGGTGGGCGAGCGCGGTGCAAAACGCCTGCACGTCGTCAAGCTCGGTGAGCCAGCGCGCCAGATAGCTGCGGATGATGTTGGCGTGGGAGTTATCCTCGCGCCCTTTGCCGTGGATGATAAGCAGGTTGCGCAGCCCGTCGCGCTTCGCCTGGTGAATAAACGCGAAGAGGGTCTGACGGCACTGCTCCACCGGCTGGCGCAGCAGATTCAGGCTCGCCTGCTGGGTGTATTTGCCGAGCCGCAGTTTATCCAGCACGCCCTGCTGTAGCCCTTCGCGGCGAAATTCGAGCGGCGTTTTGAGCGGAACTATCTCCAGAAAACCGGTCGTGAGCGGGTTGTCGAGCTGCAGCGTGTCGATGCGCTGCGCCGGGCGGCGGGGCTGCGGCTTCAGCCACGGTGTGGCGTCAGCGTTCTTCAGCGGTTTGACATCTTCCATGGCGTCAAGAAAGAGTGATTTTTCGTCAGGGTTCACGGTCAATCCTCCGGGACGTCTTCAGGGCGCACACTATATCCTCCCTTTCAGAATGGCTCAATGCGCAGTAAGAGGGGGAAATATTTTCATCAGGCGCGGGGATTTACCGGGCGTTAACCTCGTTTCAGACGGTTTGCGCAGATCACATTATTTATCTGCCTTGTGCGTTAATGTTAAATATCTGTGAATGAAATCACCCCTTCGCTGTGACAATGTGCATTTCTATTGCTATATATTTCTTATCCGCATGTTAAGGAATAATAATGGCGGCAACGAAAGCCAGGAAGCGCTGCTGTGTGTACTGTGGGGCCTGAATATGATGTCTTCAGGCTCTATTTTTTATTTTCCGAAGAAAATAAAGTCCGCTCTGTTTTTTCTGAAAATGCAGGCGACACCGCGCAGACGTTTATCCCGCATCTTGCGCTCATGACGAGCCAGGCGCGCCACAATGGCCGCTTCGGGCAAGGGAATGCCCGCGACATCCCCCTCCGGCTCCTCCTGTGGCGGTATGGTGAGCGCCCCGCCGCCATGCTATTTTTGACGCCCCAACAAGGAGAACGCCCATGCTGACTTTACTGGAAGACAAAATCGACACGCCGCTCGGCCCCTTGTGGGTGATTGCCGATGAAGAGATGCGCCTGCGCGCCGTCGAGTGGGAAGAACACAGCGACCGCATGGAACAGTTACTGGCCATCCACTACCGCCAGGAGGGCTTTCGCCGCGTGCGCTGCGACAACCCCGGCGGGCTGAGCGACCGCCTGCGCGCGTGGTTTGCAGGCTCTCTGGCGGCGATTGATGACCTGCCGACCGCAACCGCGGGCACGCCGTTTCAGCGTGAAGTGTGGCAGATGCTGCGCACCATTCCGTGCGGTCAGGTGATGCATTACGGCGAGATGGCGCAGCGGCTGGGGCGTCCGGGCGCGGCCCGCGCCGTGGGGGCGGCGAATGGCGCCAACCCGATCAGCATTGTCGTACCGTGCCATCGGGTGATCGGGCGAAACGGCACGTTAACCGGTTATGCAGGCGGCGTGGCGCGTAAAGAGTGGCTGTTACGCCATGAAGGTTATTTGCTGATTTAATTTACCCTGTAAAATAATATTTTTTTGGAATTATTAAACCTGCCGTAATTCAGATGGATGCATTAAACGTCAGATTTAAACCAGGATCTTTTACCTAATTGCGCCATAGCTGGATTTACCTGTGCGGTCAAAAGATGTTAAAATTGACCAATATCAATTAAGGCTTGAGCGAACTTATGATCCCGGAAAAGCGAATTATACGACGCATTCAGTCTGGCGGTTGTGCCATCCATTGCCAGGATTGCAGTATCAGCCAGCTGTGTATCCCTTTTACACTGAATGAGCATGAGCTGGATCAGCTCGATAATATTATCGAGCGTAAAAAGCCCATCCAGAAAGGGCAAACGCTGTTTAAAGCGGGCGATGAATTAAAATCGCTGTACGCTATCCGTTCCGGCACCATTAAAAGCTACACCATCACTGAACAGGGCGATGAGCAGATCACCGGCTTCCACCTGGCAGGCGATCTGGTGGGTTTTGACGCTATCGGCACCGCGCACCACCCAAGCTTCGCTCAGGCGCTGGAAACCTCGATGGTCTGCGAAATCCCGTTCGAGACGCTCGACGATCTCTCCGGCAAAATGCCGAGCCTGCGCCAGCAGATGATGCGTCTGATGAGCGGCGAGATCAAAGGCGACCAGGACATGATCCTGCTGCTGTCTAAAAAGAACGCCGAAGAGCGCCTCGCGGCCTTTATCTATAATCTGTCGCGCCGTTTCGCCGAACGCGGCTTCTCGCCCCGCGAATTCCGCCTGACCATGACGCGCGGCGATATCGGCAACTACCTCGGCCTGACCGTGGAAACCATCAGCCGTCTGCTGGGCCGTTTCCAGAAGAGCGGCATGCTGGCCGTAAAAGGCAAATATATCACTATCGAAAACCACGAAATCCTGGCGGAACTGGCCGGACAATCCCGTAACGTGGCATAAGCTTTTTCCCTCCGGCCGGATCGTTAAATTTTGCTGATTTATTGATCCGGCAGGGAATTCTCTCCTGTTTCATTCACACCATATGGGTTACTCTTAAACGACAAACTGTGGGTAAGCAGTTGTAAGGAGACCCTGTATGGCAAGGTATCAAAACATGCTGGTGGCCATCGACCCCAATCAGGATGACCAACCGGCTCTACGGCGTGCAGTTTATCTACACCAGCGAATCGGCGGGCGAATCAAAGCCTTTCTGCCGATTTATGACTTTTCCTACGAGATGACCACCCTTCTGTCTCCCGACGAGCGCACCGCTATGCGCCAGGGTGTCATCAGCCAGCGCACCGCGTGGATCCGCGAACAGGCGAAATACTACTTAGACGCGGGCGTTCCCATCGACATCAAAGTGGTGTGGCACAACCGCCCTTTCGAAGCCATTATTCAGGAAGTCCTGAGCGGCGGTCACGATCTGCTGCTGAAAATGGCGCACCAGCATGACCGACTGGAGTCGGTGATTTTCACGCCCACCGACTGGCATCTGCTGCGTAAATGCCCCTGCCCGGTCTGGATGGTGAAAGACCAGCCGTGGCCGGAAGGCGGTAAAGCGGTGGTCGCGGTGAATCTCGCGAGCGAAGAGCCTTACCATACGGGCCTGAACGAGAAACTGGTGCGCGAGACGCTGCATCTCGCCGAGCAGGTTAACCATACCGAAGTGCATCTGGTCGGCGCCTATCCGGCAACGCCGATTAATATCGCCATCGAACTGCCCGACTTCGACCCGAGCGTTTATAACGACGCGATTCGCGGTCAGCACTTGCTGGCGATGAAAGCGCTGCGCCAGAAATTCAGCATCGGCGAGCGCATGACGCATGTCGAAAAAGGGCTGCCTGAGGAGGTGATCCCGGATCTGGCTGAGCATTTGCAGGCCGGGATTGTGGTGCTTGGCACTGTCGGGCGCACGGGCCTTTCCGCCGCGTTTCTCGGTAATACCGCCGAGCAGGTTATCGACCATCTGCGCTGCGACCTGCTGGTCATCAAGCCGGACGACTACCAGAGCACGGTGGAGCTGGATGAAGAAGAGGACGAGGACGACTGACGTCTCACCACCCGAAGAAAACCCGCCGGTCGGCGGGTTTTTTATTGCCTGAACGACTGCGACAGGCGTAAAAAAACCGCCAGCGGGCTGGCGGTTTGTCGGGGTTAACGCTTACAGCGCTTTGAGGATAGCATCCACGCTCGCTTTGGCGTCGCCAAACAGCATCTGCGTATTCTCTTTAAAGAACAGCGGGTTCTGTACGCCAGCGTAGCCGGTGTTCATCGAGCGCTTAAAGACGATAACGTTCTGCGCCTTCCACACTTCCAGTACCGGCATCCCGGCGATGGGGCTCTTCGGATCGTCCTGCGCGGCTGGGTTGACGGTATCGTTCGCGCCGATGACCAGCACCGTGTCGGTATCGCTGAAATCGTCGTTGATCTCATCCATCTCCAGCACGATGTCGTAAGGCACTTTCGCCTCCGCCAGCAGCACGTTCATATGGCCCGGCAAACGGCCCGCGACCGGGTGAATGCCAAAGCGCACCTTGATGCCGCGCGCGCGCAGTTTCTCGGTGATTTCCGCGACCGGATATTGCGCCTGCGCCACCGCCATGCCGTAGCCAGGGGTAATGATGACCGATGTGGAGTTTTTCAGCATTTCTGCGGTTTCTTCCGCCGTGATCTCGCGGTGCTCACCCACTTCTTCGCTCTCGCCCGTGGAAGAGCCGTCCGTGCCGAAACCACCGGCGATCACGCTGAAGAACGAGCGGTTCATCGCCTTACACATGATGTAAGAGAGAATGGCGCCCGAGGAGCCCACCAGCGCGCCGGTGACGATCAGCAGATCGTTGCTCAGCATAAAGCCCGCTGCCGCAGCCGCCCAACCGGAATAGGAGTTGAGCATGGAGACCACCACCGGCATATCCGCGCCGCCGATGGACGCCACCAGATGCCAGCCGAACGCCAGCGCGATAAGCGTCATCACAAACAGCGCGAAGACCTGCGTACCGGTGCTGTCGGTCTGCACGAAAATCAGCAGCAGGATGAAGGAGACGACCAGCGCCGCCAGGTTCAGCTTATGGCGATTCGGCAGCATCAGCGGTTTTGAAGAGATCTTGCCGCGCAATTTGCCAAACGCCACTACCGAGCCGGTAAACGTCACCGCGCCGATGAAAATGCCGAGGAACACTTCGGTCAGGTGGATATTCACCAGTACCGGCGCGAGGCCCGGCTCATGGTGCAGGTAGCTGTTAAAGCCCACCAGCACGGCGGCGAGCCCCACGAAGCTGTGCAGGATAGCCACCAACTCCGGCATTTCGGTCATCTCGACGCGTTTGGCGAGACGAATACCGATAGCGCCGCCGATGGCCATGGCGATGATTATCCAGCCCACATTGCTGGCGTACGGCCCGAAAATGGTCGCGATCAGCGCAATCGCCATCCCCGCGATGCCGAACAGGTTGCCCTGTCGTGAGGTTTCGTGTTTAGAAAGCCCCGCCAGGCTGAAAATAAAGAGAATTGCGGCGACGATGTACGCAGCCGTAACTAATCCTCCAGACATGAGTAACCCCTTAGTTCTTCCGGAACATTTTCAGCATGCGCTGAGTGACGGTGAAACCACCAAAAATATTGATGCTGGCGATAAGAATCGCGATAAAGCTGAGGAAGCTTATCCAGCCGCCGTCGCCAATCTGCAGCAGCGCGCCGACCACGATAATCCCTGAAATCGCGTTAGTGACCGACATCAGCGGCGTATGCAGCGCGTGAGAGACGTTCCAGACCACGTAGTAGCCCACCACGCAGGAGAGCGCGAAGACGGTAAAGTGACCGAGGAAATCTTTCGGCGCGACGTTCGCAAGCCAGCCAAACAGAATAATGGCGAGCGCGATAAGCGCATATTTACGCCACGGCGACGCGGGCGCTGGCGGCTCTACCGGCGCGGCTTTCGGCTTCGCGGCGGCCGCCTGCGGCTGTGCGGAAACCTGAATCGGCGGCGCAGGCCAGGTGACCTCACCTTCGCGGATCACCGTCACGCCGCGCACCACGACGTCGTCAAAATCGACAACCACCGCGCCGTCTTTCTCTTTACACAGCAGTTTCAGCAGGTTAACGAGGTTGGTGCCGTAAAGCTGCGAGGACTGGGTCGGCAGGCGGCCCGGCAGGTCGGTATAGCCAATCACTTTTACGCCGTTGGCGGTGACGAAAACCTCATTTGGCACGGTGTATTCGCAGTTGCCGCCGTTTTGCGCCGCGAGATCGACAATCACGCTGCCCGGCTGCATGGAATCGACCATTTCACGGGTGATAAGCTTCGGCGCCGGTTTGCCGGGAATAAGCGCCGTGGTGACGATAATATCCACCTCTTTCGCCTGGGCGGCGAAGAGCGCCATCTCAGCTTTGATGAACGCCTCGGACATGACTTTGGCATAGCCGTCGCCGCTGCCCGCTTCTTCTTTAAAATCGAGCTCCAGGAACTCAGCGCCCATGCTCTGCACCTGCTCTTTGACTTCCGGGCGGGTGTCGAAGGCACGCACGATAGCGCCGAGGCTGTTGGCGGCGCCGATCGCGGCAAGGCCCGCGACGCCTGCGCCAATCACCATCACTTTGGCGGGCGGCACTTTACCGGCGGCGGTGATCTGGCCGGTAAAGAAGCGGCCAAACTCGTGCGCGGCTTCCACAATCGCGCGGTAGCCCGCGATATTCGCCATAGAGCTCAGCGCATCCAGCGACTGCGCGCGCGAGATGCGCGGCACGGAATCCATCGCCATGACGGTGACGTTTTTCGCGGCCAGTTGCTCCAGCAGCTGCGGATTCTGGGCAGGCCAGATAAAGCTAATCAGCGTCGTGCCTGGGCGCAGCAGCGCGATTTCTTCTTCCTGCGGCGCGTTAACCTTCAGGATGACATCCGACGCCCAGACTTCGGCGGTTTCCACCACGCTTGCGCCTGCGGCGATAAACGCGTCGTCATCAAAACTTGCCAGCTTACCGGCATCGCGTTCCACCGCGACGCTGAAACCGAGCTTCAGCAGCTGCTCCACCGTTTTTGGGGTCGCCGCGACGCGGGTTTCCAGCGCCACCCGCTCTTTTGGTACACCAATACGCATAGTATTCCCTTCCATCGATTTTTAAGATGGTCTGTCACTCGCTTAGCAGACGAAAACGCCCGGCGAAAAAGCGCGGCGCCGTGGTGTTCGCCATCCATATCGTTGTCACAAACTTTCTATAACCTACTGAAATAAACGCCTTCGATCCACCGTCGGGGACAACTATTTAACGGTTAATGAGTGAAAGTGTAGCGGCTTCGCCGTCTGGCAGGGATTTTTGCTTAAAAGTCGCGGTCAGCCGCTACGATTGTGCGCTTTTAGGTATGCAAAAAACGATTCTGCGCGGCGTAAGCGGCGTGGTTTAACAATGATTTAACTTAAAAAGTCATAAGCTTTATCAATTTTAGTGGTCAGAGGACGATTTTCGCCACTCATAACCTGAAGTTATTTATAAACCGCACGTGGTAGCATCAGGTGTGAAAAATGGCGCAGACATCCGGCACCTTTCAATGCAATAATCAACGACTAACCATTTCACACAGGCTGTATCAGTACCTGTTTTGCGCAAGGCGAAGGACTATTTTTATGAAGCTCAAGCACACCCTTCTGGCGACCGCGCTGTTTACCGCGGCTTCGCTGTCAGCTCAGGCGGCGACAGAGTTAACGCCGGAACAAGCCTCGGCGCTGAAACCTTATGATCGCATCGTGATCACGGGCCGTTTCAACGCCATTAACGAAGCGGCCAACGCCGTTTCCCGTCGCGCAGACGCTATGGGCGCGGCGTCCTATTACATTCTTGACACCAGCGACACCGGCAACAGCGGCAACTGGCGAGTGGTGGCTGACGTTTATCGCGAAAACGCGCCGAAAGCCGACGCCCCGAAAAACCGCGTCATCAACGGCGTGGTCGAGCTGCCAAAAGATCAGGCCATCGCTCTTGAGCCTTACGATACCGTCACCGTGCAGGGCTTCTACCGCAGTCAGCCGGAAGTGAACGACGCCATCACCAAAGCGGCGAAAGCCAAAGGCGCTGCCTCTTTCTGGATTGTGCGCCAGGTTGACACCAATCAGGGCGGCAACCAGCGCATCACCGCCTACATCTATAAAGCCGACGCGAAAAAACGCGTGCTGCAGAGCCCGGATGCCATTCCGGCAGACTCTGACGCTGGCCGCGCGGCGCTGGCCAAGGGCGGCGAAGAAGCCAAAAAAGTCGAAATTCCGGGCGTTGCCACCACGGCCACACCGAGCAGCGACGTCGGCCGTTTCTTTGAAACGCAGTCCTCAAAAGGTGGACGTTACACCGTCACTCTGCCGGACGGCACGAAAGTCGAAGAAGTGAACAAAATCACCGCCGCGCAGATGGTGCCGTTCGACAGCGTCAAATTTACCGGTCACTACAGCAGTATGACCGATATCTCCTACAACGTGGCGAAACGTGCCGCGAAGAAAGGCGCGAAGTACTACCACATCACCCGTCAGTGGGAAGAGCGCGGCGGCAATATGACCATCAGCGCCGACCTCTACAAGTAAGACCTTTCTCTCAAAATAAAGCGGCCCTGGCCGCTTTTTTTGTTTTTCCGCTACATTTTGTGTATGCCGCATTGCAAGCGAGCTTCGCACTCCGTAAAATCCCGCGCCTTAGTGCGATCCACCATTTTTATGCGCTTTAGCACAATAATTATTCTGGATCTTTCCTTTTGCTAAACAGGTTGTCTATGGAAAAGAAGCTTGGCCTCGCCGCGTTAACCGCGCTTGTTTTAAGTTCCATGCTGGGTGCCGGGGTATTCAGTCTGCCGCAGAATATGGCCGAGGTGGCAAGCCCGGCGGCGCTGCTGATTGGCTGGGGGATTACCGGTGTGGGGATCCTGCTGCTGGCGCTGGCGATGCTGTTTTTAACCCGCCTGCGCCCTGATCTCGACGGCGGCATCTTTACCTATGCCCGCGAAGGGTTTGGCGAACTGGTCGGCTTCTGTTCCGCGTGGGGTTACTGGCTGTGCGCCGTGATTGCCAACGTCTCGTATCTTGTTATCGTCTTCTCCGCCCTGAGCTTTTTTACCGACTCCCCCGAACTGCGCCTCTTTGGCGACGGCAACACCTGGCAGGCGATTGTCGGCGCGTCCGTATTGCTGTGGGTCGTGCATTTTCTGGTGCTGCGCGGCGTCCAGACGGCGGCGAGCATTAACCTTGCGGCGACGCTCGCGAAACTCGTGCCGCTCGGCCTGTTTGTGGTGCTGGCCGTGATCGCCTTCCATATGCCTACTTTTACGCTCGATTTTACCGGTGTCGACCTCGGCGTGCCCGTCTGGGAGCAGGTGAAAAACACCATGCTGATTACGCTGTGGGTGTTTATCGGCGTGGAAGGCGCGGTCGTGGTCTCCGCCCGCGCGCGCAATAAAAAAGATGTCGGCATGGCGACGCTGCTCGCCGTGCTCGCGGCGCTCACCGTGTATTTGCTGGTGACGCTGCTGTCGCTTGGCGTGCTGGCGCGCCCGGAGCTGGCGCAGATGCGCAACCCCTCAATGGCCGGGCTGATGGTGAAAATGATGGGCTCATGGGGCGAGGTGATCATCGCCGCCGGACTGATTGTCTCGGTGTGCGGCGCGTACCTGAGCTGGACCATTATGGCCGCCGAAGTGCCGCTGCTGGCCGCGCAGTATAAAGCGTTCCCGCGCCTCTTCGCGCGCCAGAACGCGCGCAACGCGCCGTCGGCGTCGCTGTGGCTCACTAACGCCAGCGTGCAGATTTGCCTGGTACTTATCTGGGCGACCGGCTCCGATTACAACACGCTGCTGACCATCGCCTCCGAGATGATTCTGGTGCCCTATTTCCTGGTCGGCGCCTTTCTTCTGAAGATAGCCCACCGTCCGCTGCATAAGGCAATTGCTGTCGGGGCATGCATTTATGGCCTATGGTTGCTGTATGCCTCAGGCCCGATGCATCTGCTGCTTTCCGTGGTGCTGTACGCGCCTGGCGTGCTGTTTTTCCTCTACGCGCGCCGCACCCATGTGGAAAACGTGGCGCTGAAAGGACAGGAGAAAATTGTCATCGGCCTGCTGCTGGTCGCCGCGCTGCCAGCCACCTGGATGCTGGTGCGCTAATTTCCCTGTCCCCTTAGCTTAAGGAGAGTCATGGTGAAAAAACTGGATAAGCCCATTGTCATCACCGGTGCGGGCCGCCGAATCGGTCTTGCGCTGGCGCACCATTTTCTGGCGCAGCATCATGATGTGATTGTCAGCTACCGCACCCGTTACCCGGCCATTGACGTGCTGGAGGAGGCAGGCGCGGTCTGCATCGAAGTCGATTTCTGTCATGACGACGGCATTCTGGCCTTTGCCGAGGCGGTGAAAGCGCGCACCGCCCATATCCGCGCGCTGCTGCATAACGCCAGCGCGTGGCAGAATGAAAGCCCGAATGTGCCGCCCTCTGAAGTGCTGTGCGCCATGCTGCAAATCCATGTGCACGCGCCCTATCTCCTGAACTTCGCCCTTGAGCCGCTGCTGCGCGGCCAGGGCCACGCCGCCTGCGATATTATTCACTTTACCGATTATGTCGTGGAGCGCGGGAGCGACAAGTACGTCGCCTATGCCGCCAGCAAAGCGGCGCTCGATAACCTCACCCGCTCGTTCGCCCGCAAGCTCGCGCCGGAAGTGAAAGTAAACGCCATCGCGCCGTCGCAGATCCTCTTTAACGAGCACGACAACCCGGAATACCGCCAGAAGGCGCTTAACAAGTCGCTGATGAAAATCGCCCCCGGCGAAAAAGAAATTATCGACCTGGTGGATTATCTCCTCACCAGCCGTTACGTCACCGGACACAGCTACCCGGTGAACGGCGGCCGCCCGTTGCGTTAACCTGTTGAAGCGCCGTTGCTGGCGCCACGCGCCCGCCCGGTGTATCCTGGTGTTTTTACCGCAACGCAGAGTGCTATGAGCAAGATCGTTTTTGTTGAAGATGACCCGGAAGTCGGCGAACTGATCGCCGCCTATCTGGGCCGCCATGATATCGATGTGATTGTCGAAAGCCGCGGCGATCGCGCTGAGGCGGTCATTGCGCGCGAGAACCCGGATCTGGTGCTGCTGGATATTATGCTGCCTGGCAAAGACGGCATGACGCTGTGCCGCGATCTGCGCACCCACTGGCAGGGGCCGGTCGTGCTGCTGACCTCGCTTGACAGCGATATGAACCATATCCTGTCGCTCGAAATGGGCGCCAGTGACTACATCCTGAAAACCACGCCGCCTGCGGTGCTGCTGGCGCGTCTGCGTCTGCATCTGCGTCAGAACCGGGCCGCGCCCGCGCCGGGCGATGCGGCCCCGACACACCAGCCGCACAAGGCGCTGCGTTTCGGCACGCTGTGCATCGACCCGCTGAACCGCCAGGTGACGCTTGTCGGCGAGCAGATTGCGCTCTCCACGGCGGATTTTGACCTGCTATGGGAGCTTGCCACCCATGCGGGCCAGATTATGGACCGCGACGCGCTGTTAAAAAATCTGCGCGGCGTGAGCTATGACGGGCTGGATCGCAGCGTGGACGTCGCGATTTCAAGGCTTAGGAAAAAGCTTAACGACAGCGCCACCGAGCCGTATCGCATCAAAACCGTGCGCAACAAAGGGTATCTGTTCGCGCCGCACGCCTGGGAAAGCGACGCGTAAGGGCTGCGTCGCGCGTCAGTGCGCGGCGCAATTCTCAAAGATTAAATCTGCGCCATGCCGCCGTCGACAAACAGCTCGACGCCGTTCACAAAGCTTGACTCGTCTGAGGCCAGAAACAGCACCGCTTTCGCCACTTCATCAGGGTGCCCGACGCGCCCCAGCGGGATCTGCGCGTTAAGTTCATTTTTAACGCTTTCCGCCTGCTCGCCGCCGCCGAAGAGTTCATTCAGCCCCGCGGTGTTCACCGGCCCCGGGCTCACGGCATTGACGCGGATGTGGCGGTCTTTGAGATCGAGTATCCAGTTGCGCGCAAAACTGCGTATCGCCGCTTTGGTCGCGCCGTAGACGCTGAAAGCGGGCGTACCGGTAGAGCCAGCCGTAGAAGACGTCAGAATCACAGACGCCCCGTCGCGCAGCAAAGGCAGCGCTTTCTGCACCGTAAACAGCACGCCTTTGACGTTGGTGTCGAAGGTCTCCTGATAGTGCGCTTCGGAAATAGCCCCGAGCGGCGCGAACTCGCCGCCGCCTGCGTTGGCGAAAATCACATCGATATGACTGTGGCGCTGCTGCACCGCTTCATACAAGCGGTCGATATCCGCAAGCAGGCTCATATCGCCCCGCACTCCTGTGACATTGTCACCTAACTGGCGCAACGCGTCGTCAAGGGCAGCCTGACGACGGCCGGTAATAAACACATGCGCGCCTTCGCTGGCGAAGGCTTTGGCGGTCGCAAGGCCAATACCGCTGGTGCCGCCGGTGACGATAACCACTTTGTTGCTAAAACGTGCGTTCATAGCTCTATCCTCAGTAAGTGATGACGGGATGTCATGGGCAGAGAATAAGCGCTTCCCATGAGGCTGTGTACCAGGACAAAATGGTACCCTGCGTTCTGTTTGAGGAACGATCGTGCAACCCGATCTCAATGACTATTTTTACTATGTCGAAGTGGTAAACCACGGCGGTTTTGCGGCGGCGAGCCGCGCGCTGAAGCAGCCGAAATCGAAACTGAGCCGCCGCGTCGCGGGCCTTGAGGCGCAGCTCGGCGTGCGGCTGATTGAGCGCTCCAGCCGCCGTTTTCGCGTAACAGATATCGGCCAGGCGTTTTACGAACAGTGCCGCGCGATGCTGCTGGAGGCCGAAAAAGCCCAGGCGGTGGTCGCCCAGGCGCGCAAAGAGCCACAGGGCGTGGTGCGCTTCAGTTGCCCGACGGGCATGGTGGAGATTATCCAGGCGCTGCTGCCCGCCTTTATGAATCGTTATCCGCAGGTGAAGCTGCAAATCATCGCCACGGACCGCCCTGTCGACCTGATTGAAGAACGTGTGGATATTGCGCTGCGCGTGCGCACGGAGCTTACGAGCGACGCTGAGCTGATCATGCGCTCGCTCGGGACGTCAAACCGGATCCTGGTCGCCAGCCCGGCGCTTGCCAACCAGTTGACGGACAATATCGACAGCCTCGCCTGCTACCCGACGCTCGGCACCAGCGATGACCCCGGTGAAATCCGCTGGGCGCTGGAACATGAACAAGGGAAGCGCTGTCTGATTGACCATCAACCCCGGCTGAGCTGCGCCGATTTCACCGCTATTCGTACGGCGGCCATCGCCGGGCTGGGGATAGCGCTGCTGCCGGACCACGTCTGCGCGAAGGCGCTGAAAACAGGCGAGCTGGTGCGGGTTTATCGCGGCTGGCAGGGCCAGCGCGGCATTGTGCATCTGGTATTTACCACGCGTCGCGGTCTGCCGCCTGCCGTCAGGGCGTTTATCGACCATCTGGCCGCGAATTTTCCGCACACGACGTCGGCAATAAAATAACCGCCACGGCGGGTGAGATATCTCCATGAAAAAACTCTTTATTCAGTTCTATTTGCTGCTGTTTGTCTGCTTTCTGGTGATGACGATGCTGGTCGGGCTGGTTTACAAGTTCACCGCCGAACGCGCGGGCCGCCAGTCGCTGGACGACCTGATGAAAAGCTCGCTCTACCTGATGCGCAGCGAACTGCGGGAAATTCCGCCGCACGAGTGGAACAAAACCATCAAAGAGCTGGATTTGAATCTGTCCTTTAAGCTGCGGATCCAGCCGCTCAGCCAGTTCCATCTTGATGACATCAACAGCCGGCGCCTGCGCGAGGGCGACATTGTGGCGCTGGATGATGAATACACGTTTATCCAGCGTATCCCGCGCAGCCACTATGTGCTGGCCGTGGGCCCGGTGCCCTATCTCTACTTTTTGCACCAGATGCGGCTGCTGGATATCGCGCTGATTGCGCTGATTGCCATTTCGCTGGCGCTGCCGGTGTTTATCTGGATGCGTCCGCACTGGCAGGAGATGCTGCGCCTGGAGGCGGCGGCGCAGCGGCTCGGCGAAGGGCATCTCGATGAGCGCATTCATTTTGATAAGGCGTCCAGCTTTTCGCGGCTCGGCGTGGCGTTCAACCAGATGGCGAATAACATTAACGCGCTGATTGCCAGCAAAAAGCAGCTGATTGACGGCATCGCCCATGAGCTGCGCACCCCGCTGGTGCGGCTGCGTTACCGGCTGGAGATGAGCGATAACCTGAGCGCGACGGAGTCGCAGGCGCTCAATCGCGATATTGGCCAGCTTGAGGCGCTTATCCAGGAGCTGTTGACTTACGCGCGGCTCGACCGCCCGCAAACCGAGCTGCACCTGACGCACCCGGTGCTGCCCCGCTGGCTGCATGAGTATGTCGATGACGCGCGTTCGCTGCACCCCGAGCGCGAGCTGATGCTGTCACGCGTCGATGAAGGCGATTACGGCGCGCTGGATATGCGGCTGATGGAACGCGTGCTGGATAATCTGGTGAATAACGGGCTGCGCTACAGCGAGCAACGGTTGCGGATTGGATTGTCGTTGCAGGGCGCGCAGGCGACGCTTGAGGTGGAAGACGACGGCCCCGGCATTCCGGAGGAGGAGAGCAGCCGGGTGTTCGAGCCGTTCGTGCGTCTCGACCCGAGCCGCGATCGCGCCACCGGCGGTTGTGGTCTCGGGCTCGCCATTGTGCAGTCGATCGCCACCGCGATGAGCGGCCAGGTGAGCGTCGCCCAGAGCACGCTCGGCGGCGCGCATTTTCGTTTCAGCTGGCCGGTAGTGCCGGGCGACGGTAAGTGATGTGGGATGTGAATAGGTGCGGGTTAACGGCTGAGTGATGGCTGTGGCGTGGCGGGTGCGTGGCGCTTAGTCGCACTCCATGACAGCCCATCCTTAAAAATACCCCGTAGGGTGGGTAAGCGGAGCGCACCCACCATTTCGCCCCATCCTTTCTGCCCGACGCCAGAGATCGCTATGGCCAAACCCGGCAAAACTGTGCTAAACATAAAGTATGTTGTAACTAATGTGAGAACACGATGGCCCGCTACGATCTGGTTGAACGCCTCAATGTGACTTTTCGCGAATTAGAGCACGCGCTGATGGAAATGCGTGATGGCCTCGCGGACTGCCGTCTGCTGGCGGGCCGGGTATTTACCCTGCCCGAGGTGGAAAAAGGCAAAGAGCACGATCCGCTGCTCACCATTACGGTGACGCAAAAAATCGGCAAGGAGGCGCAGGACGCGGCGCTGCGTCACTTCACGCATCTGTTCATTCAGCAGCAGTCAGAGAAACGCAGCAGCAAGGCGGCGGTGCGCCTGCCAGGCGCGGTCTGCTTTAGCGTTAATGACGCGCAGCATCAGGCGCTGCACGCGTTGGCTGAGAAAATTAACACCCTCAAAGCAGCGCTCGAAGAGATCATCACCGTGGAATCCGGCCTGCCCTCCACCCAGCGTTTCGAGTGGGTGCACCGCTACCTTCCGGGGCTTATCACGCTCAACGCCTACCGGCGGCTGACGGTGCTGGATAACCCGGCAACGCTGCGCTTCGGCTGGGCCAATAAACACATTATTAAAAACCTGACGCGCGATGAGGTGCTGGCGATGCTGGAGCGCGGACTTAAAGCGCCGCGCGCGGTGGGCGGGTTAACCAAAGAGCAGTGGCACGCGAGGCTGACGCAGGAGTACAACGACATCGCCGCACTCCCCCAGAAGGCGCGGCTTAAAATTAAACGCCCGGTGAAGGTACAGCCGGTCGCGCGCGTCTGGTATGCGCAAAACCAGCGGCAGGTGCAATACGCCTGCCCGTCGCCGCTGATTGTACTGTGTCACGACACCCGCGGCGGCGCGGTGCCGGATATTGGCGAGCTGCTCAATTATGATGCGGAAAACGTGCAGCACCGTTATAAACCGCAGGCGGAAGAACTGGTCATGATGATCCCCCGCCTGCATCTTTACCTCGCGCCCTGATCAGGACTTCATGCTGCCCACCATCGCTTCCGGGCGCACCCAGGCGTCAAACTCCTCCTCGCTGAGATAACCCAGCTTCAGCGCGGAGGCTTTCAGCGTTAGCCCTTCTTTATGGGCCTTCTTGGCGATTTCCGCCGCTTTGTCGTAGCCGATATGGGTGTTGAGCGCGGTCACCAGCATCAGCGACTCGTTAAGCAACTGGCTGATGCGCTCGCGGTTCGGCTCGATACCGATCGCGCAGTGGTGGTTGAAGCTCTCCATACCGTCCGCCAGCAGACGCACCGATTGCAGGAAATTATGAATAACCATCGGGCGGAAAACATTCAGCTCAAAGTTACCCATCGCCCCGCCCATATTCACCGCCACGTCGTTGCCCATCACCTGACAGCAGAGCATGGTGAGCGCTTCGCACTGGGTCGGGTTGACTTTACCCGGCATGATGGAGGAGCCCGGCTCGTTTTCCGGGATGGAAATTTCGCCGATGCCGCAACGCGGCCCGCTTGCGAGCCAGCGCACGTCGTTGGCGATTTTCATCAGCGAGGCCGCGAGCCCTTTGAGCGCGCCGTGGGCATGCACCAGCGCGTCGCAGGTGGCGAGCGCTTCGAATTTATTCGGCGCGGTCACGAACGGCTGGCCGGTGAACGCGGCGAGCTCTTTCGCCACGCGTTCAGCGTATTCCGGGTGCGTATTAAGCCCGGTGCCTACCGCCGTGCCGCCGAGCGCCAGCTCCGCCAGATGCGGCAGGCTGTGGTCGATATGCTTAAGATTGTGCTCAAGCATCGCCACCCAGCCGGAGATCTCCTGGCCGAGCGTCAGCGGCGTGGCGTCCTGCAGATGCGTACGGCCGATTTTCACGATATCGGCGAAGGCGCTCGCCTTGTCGCTGAGGGTCTTGTGCAGCACCTTCAGCTGCGGGATCAGCTGTTCGCGCAGCGCGATAACCGCCGCAACGTGCATCGCCGTCGGGAAGACGTCGTTCGAACTCTGGCTTTTGTTAACGTCATCATTGGGGTGTACTTTGCGCGCCATCCCGCGCTCGCCGCCGAGGATTTCGCTCGCCCGGTTGGCCAGCACTTCGTTCATGTTCATGTTGGTCTGGGTGCCGGAGCCGGTCTGCCAGATGGCAAGCGGGAACTCCTCCGGGTGCGCGCCTTCCAGCACCTCGTCCGCCGCGTTGATGATGGCGTTGCCGCGCTCGGCAGGCAGCAGGCCGAGATCCATATTGACCTTCGCGGCGGCGCGTTTCGTCAGCGCCAGCGCCTCGATAAGCGCGGTCGGCATTTTCTCGGTGGAAATACGGAAATGTTCCAGCGAACGCTGCGTCTGCGCGCCCCAGAGTTTTTCGGCCGGCACGTCGATGGCACCCATGGAATCTTTTTCACTGCGGTAGGCGGTCATTACTTTCTCCTTGATAACAAAGATGGGATGGCTCACATGCTTCAGGAATAAGTATTGATGCGTTAAAAAAACCTGCACGGCGCTTTGTGCGCTCTTGTGGGGTGGTTATGTGACGGTGGTGGGATGTCGGGGGGCGGCGTCGCCTTACCCGACACACAATTAACGGCAATTCAGGCCGGGTAAGCGAAGCCACCACCCGGCCAGAGTCATCTTACTTCAGGCACGCCGAGCACTGCCCGGACTGGATCTGCTGGAAGAAATCGTTGCCTTTGTCATCCACCAGGATAAACGCCGGGAAATCTTCCACCTCGATTTTCCAGATAGCTTCCATGCCGAGTTCCGGATATTCGACGCACTCCAGATGACGAATACTGTTTTGCGCCAGTACCGCCGCCGGGCCGCCGATGCTGCCGAGATAGAACCCGCCATGTTTCTTACAGGCGTCGGTCACCTGCTGGCTGCGGTTGCCCTTGGCGAGCATGATCATGCTGCCGCCGTTCGCCTGGAGCAGATCCACATAAGAATCCATACGTCCGGCGGTGGTCGGCCCGAGCGACCCGGAGGCGTACCCTTCCGGCGTTTTGGCCGGGCCCGCGTAGTAGATCGGATGATCTTTGACGTACTGCGGCAGCCCCGCGCCGCTGTCGATGCGCTCTTTCAGCTTCGCATGCGCGATATCGCGCGCCACGATGATGGTGCCGGAGAGCGACAGCCGCGTGGAGACCGGGTATTGCGACAGCTGCGCCAGGATCTCGCTCATCGGACGGTTGAGATCGACACGCACCGCTTCGCCCTCGCCAGCGCGACGCAGCGCCTCGGGAATATACTTGCCGGGGTTGCTTTCGAGTTTTTCGATCCAGATGCCGTCGCGGTTGATTTTGGCTTTGATGTTGCGGTCCGCCGAGCACGAAACGCCCATGCCCACCGGGCAGGACGCGCCGTGGCGCGGCAGTCGGATCACGCGGATATCGTGCGCGAAATATTTGCCGCCGAACTGCGCGCCGAGGCCGAGGTTGCGCGCCTCCTGCAACAGCTCCTCTTCAAGCTGTACGTCGCGGAACGCCTGGCCGTGCTCGTTCCCCTCGGTCGGCAGTCCGTCATAATATTTGGTGGAAGCAAGCTTCACGGTTTTGAGGGTCGCCTCCGCCGAGGTGCCGCCAATCACAAACGCCACATGGTACGGCGGGCAGGCCGCAGTGCCGAGCGTGCGCATTTTCTCCACCAGATACGCTTTCAGTTTGCCAGGCGTCAGCAGCGCTTTGGTCTCCTGGTAAAGATAGGTTTTGTTGGCGGAACCGCCGCCCTTGGCGATGCAGAGGAATTTATATTCGTCGCCGTCGACGCTGTAGAGATCAATCTGCGCTGGCAGGTTGGTGCCGGTGTTGACCTCTTTGTACATATCGAGCGCCGCGTTCTGGGAGTAGCGCAGGTTATCCTGGGTGTAGGTCTCATACACGCCCTGCGCCAGCGCGGCTTCATCGCCGCCGCCGGTCCAGACGCGCTGGCCTTTTTTGCCCATGATGATCGCGGTTCCCGTGTCCTGACAGGTCGGCAGAATGCCTTTAGCGGCAATCTCCGAGTTGCGCAGGAATTGCAGCGCCACGTACTTGTCGTTTTCGCTGGCTTCCGGGTCGCTCAGGATGTCCGCCACCTGCTGCTGATGCGCCGGGCGCAGCATGAACGAGGCGTCGTGGAAGGCGTGACGGGCCAGCAGCGTCAGCGCCTGCGGCTCAATTTTAAGGATTTCCTGACCTTCGAATTCAGAAACGGAGACGTGATCGCGGGTTAACAGATAATACTCGGTCTCGTCCTTTTTCAGTGGAAAAGGCTCTTGCCAGAAGAAGGGTTTGCCAGACATTGCACTCTCACTTACAGCTTCAGTTATGAAATGTGTCATCCGCCACATGGTCCATGTGCGGCATAAAAAAGCGAGTCGCCACATGGTACACAATTTTTTAACAAAAACTGAGACTAAACCGACTTTTTGCCCAGCCGGGTTACATCGGTCCGCTTTATTGGTTTAATACCAAAAACTTTTTTCCTCCGAATACAGGGACCGATCATGCAGAAACTCATTAACTCGGTGCAGAACTATGCCTGGGGCAGTAAAACGGCGTTAACGGAACTTTATGGCGTGGAAAACCCGAACGGCCTGCCGATGGCGGAGCTGTGGATGGGCGCCCACCCGAAGAGCAGTTCGCAGGTACAGGACCCGCAGGGCAACACGCGCGCGCTGCGTGAGGTGATTGACGGCGATAAAACCGCCCTGCTCGGCGCGCAGGTGGCAGAGCGCTTCGGCGAGCTGCCGTTCCTGTTTAAAGTGCTGTGCGCCGATCAGCCGCTTTCCATCCAGGTGCACCCGAACAAGCAGGCCTCTGAAGAAGGCTTCGCGCGTGAAAACGCGGCGGGCATCCCGCTGGACGCCGCCGAGCGCAACTATAAAGACCCTAACCACAAGCCGGAGCTGGTCTTTGCCCTGACGCCGTTCCTCGCCATGAACGCGTTCCGCGAGTTTTCTGAGATTGTCTCCCTGTTACAACCCGTCGCGGGCGCGCATACCGCCATCGCGCATTTCCTGGCCGCGCCGGATGCGGACCGTCTGCGTGACCTCTTCGCCGGGCTTCTGAATATGCAGGGCGAGGAGAAATCCCGCGCGCTGGCGGTGCTGAAAGCGACCGTCGAGAGCCAGCAGGGCGAACCGTGGGATACCATTCGCTTTATCGCGCAGTTCTATCCGGACGACAGCGGGCTTTTTTCGCCACTCCTGCTGAACGTGGTGAAGCTCAACCCCGGCGAGGCGATGTTCCTGTTCGCCGAAACGCCGCACGCGTATCTGCAGGGCGTGGCGCTGGAGGTGATGGCGAACTCAGACAACGTGCTGCGCGCGGGCCTCACCCCGAAATATATCGATATTCCGGAACTGGTGGCGAACGTGAAGTTTGTCGCCAAACCGGCGGCGCAGCTGCTGACCGAGCCCGCGAAAAATGGCGCGGCGCTGGAATTCCCGATCCCTGTCGAGGATTTCGCGTTCTCGCTGCACGATCTCGGCACGCAGCCTGCGAGCCTGGCGCAGACCAGCGCGGCCATTCTGTTCTGCGTCGAGGGCGAAGCGGTGCTCAGCAAAGGCGACCAGCGCCTGACGCTGAAACCGGGCGAATCCGCCTTCGTGGCGGCGAACGAATCGCCGGTCAGCGTGAGCGGCGTGGGACGTCTCGCGCGCGTCTATAATAAGCTCAACTAAGTTACTGATCTTTTAAGCAAGGATTGCTAAGCTTGGTTGCATCTTTACCAGTCACGCCAGACGGACCGCCGTCTGGCTTCGTTTTAAGGGAACTGAACTATGAAAAAATCGCTGGTCGCCGTGGGCGTGATTGTCGCTCTCGGGGTTATCTGGACGGGTGGCGCGTGGTACACCGGTAAGCAGTTTGAGAAACATGTCGGCGAGATGGTGGCCGAGGCGAACGCGCAGCTTAAGCTCAGCGCGCCGCAGGCCGGGCTTGAGCTTGGCTACCAGGACTACCAGCGCGGCCTGTTCAGCAGCCATCTGCAACTGGTGGTGAAGCCCGCGGCGGGCCAGCAGGAATCGCTGCTGAAGCCGGGTCAGAGCGTCGTTCTGGATCAGGTGGTGAGCCACGGCCCGTTCCCGTTAGCCGATCTCAAAAAGCTGAATATCCTGCCGGCGATGGCGTCAGTGCACACCACGCTTGTAAATAACGACACCACCAAAGCGCTGTTTGCGATGGCGAAAGGTCAATCCTTCGCGGACGTACAAACCCGCATCGGCTACGGCGGCGCAACCTCCAGCGACATCAAGCTGCAGGCGCTGAACTACGAGACCCCAGAAGAAAAAGTGGCGTTCAGCGGCGGCGACTTCCAGCTTGACGCCGATAAAGACGGCAACGACGTGAGCCTGAAAGGCGAAGCGGACAGCGGTCTGGTTAACGCCGTTAACGAATATGGCCAGCGCGTGCAGCTGACCTTCAACGGCCTGAAGGCCGACGGCAACACGAAAATGACCAGCTTTAAAGAGCGCGTCGGCGAGCAGAAGCTGACCCTTGAAAAACTGGCGGTCGCGATTGAAGGCCAGGAGATGGCGCTGCTTGAGGGCATCAGCCTGAACGGCAAATCTGACGTGGCGAAAGATGGCAAGAGCATCGACAGCCAGATGGATTACGTCATGAAAAGCCTGAAGGTGCAGAATCAGGATCTCGGCAGCGGCAAGATGACGCTGAAAATCGGCAACATCGACGGCCAGGCGTGGCACCAGTTCAGCCAGCAGTATAACGAGCGCAGCCGCGCGCTGATGGCGCAGCCGGGCATTATGGACAATCCAGAGCAATACCAGCAGCAGGCGACCGAGATCCTCGTCTCTTCCCTGCCGCTGCTGCTGAAAGGCAACCCGGTCGTTACCATCGCGCCGCTGAGCTGGAAAAACGCTAAAGGCGAAAGCACCTTTAACCTGTCGCTGTTCCTGAAAGATCCGAGCCAGACACCGGTGAGTGCCGCGCAAAACACCCCGGAAGAGCAACTGGATCGCGTCGTGAAAAGTCTCGACAGCAAACTGGTTATTCCGGTGGATATGGCGACCGAGATGATGACCCAGGTGGCGAAACTGGAAGGCTACCAGCAGGCAGACGCCGAGAAACTGGCGGGCCAGCAGGTGAAAGGCCTGGCGGCGATGGGCCAGATGTTCCGTATCACCACCATGCAGGACAACAGCATCGTGACCAGCCTGCAGTACGCAAACGGTCAGGTGAACCTGAACGGGCAGAAAATGCCGCTGGCAGACTTTATCGGCATGTTCGGTATGGCCGGTCTTGGCGCGCCAGAGCCGGAGGCGATGCCAGAGCAAGGCGCGCCGGGTGCGGCGCCTGCGCCGCAAGCCCCTGCGCTCTCTGTCCCGCAGCAGTAATGCGAAACGGCCTCTGCGGAGGCCGTTTTTTATTGGTGCGTCTTAACGGTACGCCACCAGCCGCGGGCCCAGTATAAGGCTCCCCGTCTGTTCATCGCCGTGCTGAATGCGCTGCAGGATACGCTCCGCCACACAGTGGCCCATTTCGCGCGCGGGCGTCGTTACCCACGTCAGCGGAACCTCATCAAGCCGCTCTTCCGGCACGTCAGCGAACGCCGCCAGCGTGACGCTGTTTTCAAAATAGCTCTCATACCCCGCCTCGCCGCTCTGCCGCCCGGCGCGCATCAGGCCAAACCACGCGCCCATCGCGACGGTGCTGTTATGGCAAAGCACGGCGGTGATGGTTGGGTTAACGCGCAGCAGTTCGCTAATGGCTTCCGCCGCCGGTTTTTGCCCCGCCGGGCACTCGACTATCCATTCGCTGTGAAATGGCAACCCGTATTGCAACAGCGTCGCGCAGTAGCCGCCGAGCCGTTCGGCGCGGGTGAGCGATGAGCTCGCGCCGCCGAGCCAGGCGATGCGCTGATGGCCACGCCGGATAAGATGCTCGGTCACCAACCGCGCCGCCTGTTGGTTATCCGGCCGTACCGTGTCCACTTCATCGTGATGGCTGGCGCGCGAGGCGAACAGCAGCGGAATGCCGCGTCCGCGAGCCTGCGCCTGCCATGCCGCGCCCTGCCCGCCGCCGCCTGCCACCACAACGCCGTCCACGCCCTGGTCGAGCAGCGTATCGAGACAGCGCTGCATCTGCGCCTCGTCGCGCCCGCCCTGCAGCAAAAACAGCACTCTTCCCTGCGCCTCCAGCGCTTCGGAGAGCCCGGCGGTCAGTTCGGCATAAAACGGCGTGGTGAGATCGCGCACAATCAGCCCGATGACGCCGCTCGGCCCGCCGCGCAGCGCCGACGCCTGCCGGTTGCGCACAAACCCTAACTGCTCAATGGCGTCGTTCACCCGCTGCCCGGTCGCGCTCGAGATGCGTCCTTTGCCGCTCAGCACCAGCGACACGGTGGCAACCGAGACCCCCGCCGCCTGCGCGACATCATTGATAGTGATTCTTTTCGCCTGTGTCATTGACTACGCTTTTGCTCCGCAACAGCTAGATAAAACCTTTTACCTGAACGGATATTATAGCCGTCAGGCCTGGGTAATGTTCTGTGATTCAACGCGCATTAAACTTTGGTAAAACGTTTTATCTTGCGATCCTTCGTTCAGGCGATGGGATCATTTAACGCGAGGAGTCGTTTATGACGGCGAATACGGTACAAAAAATCACGCTGTGGGGGTTTATGCAGCAGCTCGGCAAAACGTTTATGTTGCCGGTGGCGCTACTGTCGTTTTGCGGCATTCTGATGGGCATCGGCAGTTCGCTTAGCAGCCATGACGTTATTACGCTGATGCCGTTTCTCGGTAACGGCGTGTTGCAGCTCATTTTCATCTGGATGAGCAAAATGGGCTCGTTCGCGTTCAGTTTCCTGCCGGTGATGTTCTGTATCGCCATTCCGCTGGGGCTGGCGCGTGAGAATAAAGGCGTGGCGGCATTTGCCGGGTTTGTCGGTTATGCGGTCATGAACCTCGCGGTCAATTTCTGGCTGACCGCCAAAGGCATTTTACCGACTCAGGACGCCGCGCTTTTGAAAGCCAACAACGTGCAGTCGGTACTCGGCATTCAGTCTATCGACACCGGCATTCTGGGTGCGGTGATCGCGGGCGTCATCGTCTGGCTGCTGCATGAGCGTTTTCACAAGGTGCGCCTGCCGGACGCGCTGGCGTTCTTTGGCGGCACGCGCTTTGTGCCGATTGTCACCACCGTGGTGATGGGGCTGGTCGGGCTGACGATCCCGCTGATCTGGCCGTTTTTCGCCAAAGGCATTACCGGGCTGGGCTGGCTTATCAACAGCGCCGGGAGCTTTGCGCCGATGATTTTCGGCACCGGCGAGCGCCTGCTGCTGCCGTTCGGTTTGCAGCATATTCTGGTGGCGCTTATTCGCTTTACGGAGGCTGGCGGCACGCTGGATGTCTGCGGGCAGAGCGTTTCTGGCGCGTTGACTATCTTCCAGGCGCAGCTCAACTGCCCGACCTCGCATGGCTTTGCCGAAAGCGCGACGCGCTTCCTCTCGCAGGGCAAAATGCCGGCATTCCTGGGCGGCCTGCCAGGAGCGGCGCTGGCGATGTACCACTGCGCGCGCCCGGAGAACCGGCATAAAATTAAAGGGCTGTTAATTTCCGGCGTGATCGCCTGCGTGGTGGGCGGCACCACGGAACCGCTGGAATTCCTGTTCCTGTTTGTGGCGCCTGCGCTCTATCTCATCCACGCGCTGCTGACCGGGCTGGGTTTTACGCTGATGGCGCTGCTCGGGGTGACTATCGGCAACACCGACGGCAATATTATCGACTTCGTGGTGTTCGGCGTGCTGCACGGGCTGTCAACCAAATGGTACTGGGTGCCAGTGGTGGCGGGCGTCTGGTTCGCGGTCTATTACGCCATTTTCCGCTTCGCCATTGCCCGCTTTAACATTAAAACGCCGGGCCGCGAGGCTGAAAGCCCGACGGCAGGCGTCGCCACGCCAGGCGTGACGGGCAAATCGGGTTATGACGTGCCCGCTATCCTGAAAGCGCTGGGCGGCGCTGAAAATATCACGTCGCTGGATAACTGCATTACGCGTCTGCGCCTCACAGTGAAAGAGATGTCGCTTGTGGACAGCGCCGCGCTCAAAGCCAACCGCGCCATCGGCGTGGTACAGCTCAACCAGCACAATCTGCAGGTGGTGATAGGCCCGCAGGTGCAGTCGGTAAAAGATGAAATGGACAGCCTGATGCATTCGGTTCAGGCATGAGCACGGGAGGCAACATGTTCGATTTTTCACAGGCCGTGGATCGCCGCGGCACCTGGTGTACCCAGTGGGATTACGTGGCCGACCGTTTCGGCGTGGACGATCTGCTGCCCTTTACTATCTCGGATATGGATTTCCCGACCGCGCCCTGCGTGCTTGAGGCGGTATCGACGCGGCTCGCCCACGGCGTGCTCGGCTACAGCCGCTGGCAAACCCCGGATTTCACCGGCGCGGTGGCGCACTGGTACGCCACGCGCTTTGGCAGCCAGATTGCGCCGCAGACGCTGGTCTACGGGCCGTCGGTTATCTATATGGTGTCGCAACTGATCCGTCAGTGGTCCGCGCCGGGCGACGAGGTGCTTGTCCACACGCCTGCCTATGACGCCTTCCCGAAGGCCATCGAAGGCAACGGGCGGCGGGTGCTGAGCGCCCCGCTCGCGCTGACCGACACGGGCTGGCAGTGCGATATGAGCGCGCTGGAAGCCCGGCTGGCGCGCCCGACGTGTAAAATCATGCTGTTGTGCAGCCCGCACAACCCGACCGGTAAAGTCTGGCGGCGCGACGAGCTGGAGGCGATGGCCGCGCTCTGCGCGCGCCACGACGTGCGGGTCATCAGCGATGAAATCCATATGGATATGGTCTGGCAGGGGCAGCACACGCCCTGGTGCGAGGTCGGGCTGGGACGCTGGGCGCTGTTCTCGTCGGCGTCCAAGAGCTTTAACATTCCGGCGCTGACCGGCGCGTGGGGGCTTATCGCGCACGAGGAAGACCGCAGCGCGTATCTGCAGGCGCTAAAAGGCCGCGACGGGCTGTCATCGCCTGCCGTGCTATCGCTGGTGGCGCATATCGCCGCCTACCGCGAGGGCGCGCCCTGGCTTGATGCGTTGCGGGACTACCTTTCGGAGAACCTGCGTTTCGTGGCGCAGCGGCTGAACGACGCGTTTGCGCAACTTCACTGGCAGCTGCCCGAGGCGACCTATCTCGCCTGGCTGGATCTGCGCCCTCTCGGTATTGACGACGACGCCTTACAGCAGGCGCTAATTACGCGCGAAAAGGTCGCCATTATGCCCGGCTACACCTATGGCGAGGCGGGGCGCGGCTTTATTCGACTGAACGTCGGATGCGCGCGCAGCAAACTTGAGCAGGGCGTCGAGCGGCTTATTTGCGCAATTCGCTCACTTTAGAGGCAAAAGGGGCTGTTTCGGCCCCTCTTTTGTTGCGCAACGTAGCTTTCCTGTCGCAAATATTTTTATAATGGTCTGCACTTTATTCTAAAAAAGAGTGCCATCATGATTGATACCCGCCTTCCCCTTACCGACCTTCACCGCCATCTCGACGGCAACATCCGCGCGCAGACCATCCTCGACCTCGGCCGCCAGTTTAATCTCGCCCTGCCCGCCGATACGCTGGAGACGCTGCGCCCGCACGTGCAGATCACCAAAAACGAACCGGATCTGGTGAGCTTCCTCGCTAAACTCGACTGGGGCGTAAAAGTGCTCGGCTCGTTAGACGCCTGCCGCCGCGTGGCGTATGAAAATATGGAAGACGCCGCGCGCAACGGCCTGCATTACGTGGAGCTGCGTTTCTCGCCAGGCTATATGGCGATGACGCACCAGCTGCCGGTGGCGGGCGTGGTGGACGCCGTTATCGACGGCGTGCGTCAGGGCAGCCGCGATTTCGGCGTTGAAGCCCGTCTGATCGGCATTCTGAGCCGCACCTTCGGCGAAGAAGCCTGCGTGGCGGAACTCGACAGCCTGCTGGCGCACCGCGACCACATCACCGCGCTGGATCTGGCAGGCGATGAGCTGGGCTTCCCCGGCAGCCTGTTCCTCAACCACTTTAACCGCGGACGCGACGCGGGCTGGCACATCACCGTTCACGCCGGTGAAGCCGCAGGCCCGGAGAGCATCTGGCAGGCAATTCGCGAGCTGGGCGCCGAGCGTATCGGCCACGGCGTGAAAGCGGTGGAAGATCCGGCGCTGATGGATTTTCTGGCCGAACAGGGCATTGGCATTGAGTCGTGCCTGACGTCCAATATTCAGACCAGCACGGTGGCGTCACTCGCGCATCACCCGCTGAAGACGTTCCTCGAGCATAACATTCTCGCCACCCTTAATACCGACGATCCGGGTGTTCAGGGCGTGGATATCGGCCATGAGTATCAGGTTGCGGCACCTGCGGCAGGCCTGAGCGCGGCGCAGATCCGCACCGCGCAGGAGAACGGCCTGAAAATCGCCTTCCTCACGGAGGCGGAAAAACAGGCGCTGATAGCGAAAGTCAGCGCGGCCTGAGCCGCGCCGCCAGGTCAGGAGGCTGAGGCCTTCTGGCCTGCTTTTTGTTCATGGCGTCGGGCGTAACGCTGCGCCATGACCGCACAGACCATCAGCTGGATCTGATGGAAAATCATCAGCGGCAGCACCATGATCCCCACCTGGCTTGCCGGAAACAGCACGTTGGCCATCGGCACGCCGTTCGCAAGGCTCTTCTTGGAGCCGCAAAAGACGATGGTAATCTCATCTTCTTTATTAAAGCCGAGCAGCCGCGCCGACCAGACGTTGATCACCAGCACAATGGCCAGCAGCACCAGCGACAGCACAACCACCGCGAGCAGCGCCATACCGGTCACCTGATGCCAGATCCCCTGCACCACTGCCTCGCTGAACGCGACATAAACCACCAGCAATATTGAGGAGCGGTCGGTCATGCCGATAAGCTTTTTATGCCTGTCGACCCAGCGGCCAATCAGCGGGCGCGAGAGATGGCCAATCACAAACGGCACCATCAGTTGCAGCACGATTTTGCCAATGGCATCGAGCGTATTGGTATCGCCCTGCTGAGCCTGCATCATCACGCCGACCAGCACCGGCGAGAGAAAAATCCCCAGAATACTGGACGCCGAGGCGCTGCACACCGCCGCCGCCACGTTGCCGCGCGCCACAGATGTAAAGGCGATGGCCGACTGTACCGTCGCGGGCAGCGCACAGAGATAGAGAAAGCCCATATAGAGCGACGGCGGCAGCACGCTGTGCGGAATAAACTGCATCGCCAGACCCAGCAGCGGGAACACCAGAAAGGTGCTGATAAACACCACCAGATGCAACCGCCAGTGGCCCATCCCGGCCAGAATCGCCTCGCGTGAGAGCTTCGCCCCGTGCATAAAGAACAGCAGCGCAATGGCGGCCGTGGTGAGATATTCGAATGCCGTTTTAACGCGCCCTTCGCACGGAAACAGCGACGCGACGATCACGACGCCTATCATAATCAGTAAAAATGTGTCGATTTTCAGGCGCTTCAGCCAGCTCATTGTCAGTTCCTTGTTCTGTTGCAGGTCAATCTACTTTGCAACAAAAAGCCGATCCTGGCGAGCGATGCGGGTAAAACGGTGCCGGCGCGTGAGGTGCCGTTGAGGGAATGTAACGACGGGAAGCAGCAAAACGCCCCGACGGCTCACGCCGGGGCGTTAACGTTTAGCCGCGCAGGCAGACCGCGGCGCGGCGCTTCGCGGATTCAATACCCGCCTCGATAAGCTCCATTACCACAATCGCCTGGCTCGCCGGCACCGGGTTCTCGCCTTCGCCGCGAATGGCGCTACGCACGCCCGCGTAGTAAGCCGGATAGTTGCCGGGCACCGTGAGAAGCGTCTGTTCATCCAGCATATCGCCGCTCGCAAGCGTCAGTACGCCGTCGCGCATGTCATAACCCCAGTTTTCCTGCGGCGGGCGCACGCCGGATTTCAGGCTTTCTTCCTGCGGATCGAGTCCGAATTTTACATAGCTGCCGCGGGTGCCGTGAACGATATAACGCGCCGATTCACCCGCCGCCAGCATAGTGCCGTGCAGCACGACACGCCGCTCCGGGTAGGCCAGCACCGCGTGGAAGTAGTCCGTCGCCTGCGCGCTCGGGCGCAGTTCGGCCAGATCCACATAAATGCTCACCGGCAGCCCGAACAACTGCACCGCCTGGTCTAACAGGTGCGGCGCCAGATCGTACCAGATGCCGCTGCCCGGCCCTGCCTGTTCGCGCCAGCGGTCGCGCACCTGCGGACGAAAGCGGTCAAAATGAGATTCGAAATAGGCGATTTCGCCGATTTGCCCTTCGGCGATGATCTGCTTAAGCGTCAGGAAATCGCTGTCCCAGCGGCGGTTGTGAAAGACCGAGAGCACCAGACCAAGGCTTTTCGCAATGGTTTCCAGCTCACGCGCCTGCGACAGCGTGACGGTAAAGGGCTTATCGACCACCACATGTTTACCGGCTTCGAGGGCCGCTTTCGCCAGCGGGAAGTGGGTATCATTCGGCGTGGGAATGACAATGAGATCGAGATGCGGATCGTTGAACAGCTGTTTGGGGTCTGAGACCACCGGCACACCTGGCCAGTCGGCATGCACTTTAGCGGCGTCGCTGCTGGAAACTGCGGCAAGTTCCATGCCTGGCGTACCGGCGATAAGCGGCGCATGAAAGGTTTTGCTGGCGTAGCCGTAGCCGATTAATCCCACCCGGACGATATCGTTCATGTTCATTCCTCTGCTGAGTTAACCGTGGTATTTGACACCATTCGCAAGCGTCCCTCAACGGTTTCCTCACGCACCGTAAATAAACGGTTTATTTCAGAATTTTCATCAGTTTTCTGACGCTCTTAAGCGCATTTTTCGCCAAAACAATCCTATTGTCATAAATGCGCTCGCTCACTACGGAGCGGGTCTTACGTGAGCGAATTAATGTTTTGGTGAAATAAGCAACACGACTTAAAAGAAATAACGTGGCGTTTATCGCGCTATTATTGGCGCACAAAAAACAGTGAATAAAAGATAAGCACGCCCGGGCGATGAAGAAAAACCCCTGGAAATGGCAGGCCGTCGCGGCGCGCGGCGCGGCCAGCCGCCTGGCGCAGCATGGGTAAAGCGCATTTACATATTGTCGTAAAAAGACGGGGGTGAGGTCGCGCCGGGATATTGCCAGCGTTAACGAAGCGCGTTACTCTTTTGCCTCTTAAGGCGTCGGGCCTGCGTTAATTCTCAAGGAAAACTCTTAAATGTTATTCAGGCTTTTATTAAACCTGCATAACCTCGTTTTTGCGTTTATTCTTTACCCGGCCCGCCTTTCTGGCGAATTCTCCTTATTATTTATTGCGCGGATATCCATTAACATGACCGTTCAGGATTATTTATTAAAGTTTCGTAAAATCAGCACGCTTGAAAGTCTGGAAAAATTGTTCGATCACCTTAATTACACCCTTACTGACAATCAGGAAATCATCAATATGTATCGTGCTGCGGACCACCGCCGTGCGGAACTGGTGTCGGGCGGGCGACTTTATGACCTGGGGCAAGTGCCAAAAACCGTCTGGCGTTATGTGCAGTAGGCTGAAAGGTGGCAATCAGACAGAAAGTCTTTATAATCTTTGCGCTGTAATTATTCTTTAGCCATTTGTTGAATTTATATCCCGGGAGGTAATATGACCGACGCGTCGCCTGTGCGCATCGGAGGCTGGTTGCTCGCCCCTCTCGCCTGGTTATTGATGTCTTTACTCAGCACTACGCTTGCCGTCGCGCTCTATGTGATGGGGCTTGCGTCCCCGCAACTCCATCAGGCGCTCAGCGCGCAGGGCACGTCCGGCGTGGTTCTCTGGTATGGCTCGATGCTGTGCGCGATGGCGATGTGGGGATATACGTTCTGGCTGACCATCGCCTTTTTCAAACGCCGTCAGGGCGTGCCGCGCCACTATATTATCTGGCTGCTGCTGACCGTCCTGCTGGCGATTAAATCATTTGCGTTCTCGCCGGTGAGCGATGCGCTGGCCGTGCGTCAGCTGCTGTTCCCGCTGCTGGCCGCCGCGCTGCTGGTGCCTTATTTCAAGCGTTCCGTGCGGGTGAAACAGACGTTTGTCCGGGCAAAATAACCTTACAGATTCTCCGTTGTCGCGCTCTGTCGGATGTCCGATAATGAGCGGCTTTTTTCGTTTCAGGTCGAATAATGACTGATTATTTGCTGTTGTTTGTTGGAACGGTGCTGGTCAATAACTTCGTACTCGTGAAGTTTCTCGGCCTGTGCCCGTTTATGGGTGTTTCCAAAAAGCTGGAATCCGCGATCGGGATGGGCATGGCGACCACGTTCGTTATGACGCTGGCGACCATTTTTTCCTGGATTATCGATCACCTGATCCTGGTACCGCTTGAGCTGGTCTACCTGCGCACGATGGCGTTTATTCTCGTCATCGCCGTGGTGGTGCAGTTCACGGAAATGGTGGTGCGCAAAACCAGCCCGGCGCTCTATCGCCTGCTGGGCATCTATCTGCCGCTGATCACCACTAACTGCGCCGTGCTCGGCGTGGCGCTACTGAGCATCAATCTTAACCACACCTTTATGCAGTCGGCGCTGTACGGCTTCTCCGCCGCCGTCGGCTTTTCGCTGGTGATGGTGCTGTTCGCCGCTATCCGCGAGCGTCTGGTCGTCGCCGACGTGCCGCTGCCGTTTCGCGGCAACGCCATCGCGCTGGTCACGGCGGGTCTGATGTCGCTCGCCTTTATGGGCTTTAGCGGGCTGGTGAAGTTCTGATGAACATGATTGTTATAGCGGTCGTCGCGCTGACGCTGCTGGCGCTACTGTTCGGCATGCTGCTGGGCTACGCCTCGCGGCGTTTCGCCGCAGAAGAAGATCCGGTGGTCGATCAGGTCGATGAGTTGCTGCCCCAGAGCCAGTGCGGCCAGTGCGGTTATCCAGGCTGCCGCCCTTATGCCGAAGCCGTCGCCAATAACGGCGAGCAGATCAACCGCTGCGTCCCTGGCGGCGAGCCGGTGATGCAGAAAATTGCCACGCTCCTTAACGTCGAGCCGCAGCCGCTCGACGGCGAAGCGGCCGCAGAGCCGGTGCGTATGCTGGCCGTTATCGACGAGCCGAACTGCATTGGCTGCACCAAATGTATTCAGGCCTGTCCGGTGGATGCGATTGTTGGCGCCACCCGCGCCATGCACACCGTGATGAGCGACCTCTGCACCGGCTGTAATCTGTGCGTTGACCCCTGCCCGACGCAGTGCATTGAGCTGCGCCCGGCCGCCACCACAACGGATAACTGGAAGTGGGATCTCAACACCATTCCGGTGCGTAACATTCCTGTGGAACATCATGCTTAAGTTATTTTCTGCGTTCAGAAAAGAGAAAGTCTGGGATTTCAACGGCGGCATTCATCCGCCGGAGATGAAAACCCAGTCGAACGGCACCCCGCTGCGCCAGTTGCCGCTGCCGGGCCGTTTTATCATTCCGCTCAAACAGCACATCGGCAACGAAGGCGAGATCTGCGTGGCACCGGGCGATAAAGTCCTGCGCGGCCAGCCGCTCACCGTGGGCCGTGGTCGGATGCTGCCGGTACATGCCCCTACCTCTGGCACGGTAACGGCGATTATGCCGCACCCTACGGCGCACCCGTCCGCCCTGCCGGAGCTCTCAGTGATCATCGACGCCGACGGCGAAGACCGCTGGATTGCCCGCGACGGCTGGAGCGATTACCAGAGTCGCAGCCGCGAGGCGCTGATTGAGCGCATCCATGCGTTTGGCGTGGCGGGGCTCGGCGGCGCCGGTTTCCCGACCGGCACTAAACTGCAGGGCGGCGGCGATAAAATCGAGACGCTTATCATCAACGCCGCCGAGTGCGAGCCGTATATCACCGCCGATGACCGTCTGATGCAGGACTGCGCCGCACAAATCATCGACGGCGTGCGTATCCTCGCGCATATTTTGCAGCCGCGCGAAGTCCTGATCGGTATCGAAGACAACAAGCCGCAGGCGATTTCCATGATGCGCGCCGTGCTGCACGGCGAGCATAAAATCCGCCTGCGCGTAATCCCCACCAAATACCCGTCGGGTGGCGCGAAACAGCTGACCCAGATCCTGACCGGCAAACAGGTGCCGCACGGCGGCCGTTCTTCGGATATCGGCGTGCTGATGCAGAACGTCGGCACCGCGTTTGCGGTGAAGCGCGCCATTATTGACGGCGAGCCGCTGACCGAACGCGTGGTGACGCTTACAGGCGAGGCCGTGGGCCGTCCAGGCAACGTCTGGGCGCGTATCGGCACGCCGGTGCGTCACCTGCTTGAACACGCAGGTTTTATCCCGACCAGCGAACAGCTGGTGATTATGGGCGGCCCGCTGATGGGCTTCACCCTGCCCGGTCTGGATGTGCCGGTGGTCAAAATCACTAACTGCCTGCTCGCGCCGTCCGCCACCGAGATGGGCGCCCCGCAGGAAGAGCAGCACTGCATCCGTTGCAGCGCCTGCGCCGACGCCTGCCCGGCCGATCTTCTGCCGCAGCAGCTTTACTGGTTCAGCGTCGGTCAGCAGCACGACAAAGCCACCGCCCATAACCTGGCGGACTGTATTGAGTGCGGCGCATGTGCGTATGTCTGCCCGAGCAACATCCCGCTGGTGCAATATTTCCGTCAGGAAAAGGCCGAGATCCGCGCCATCGCCGAAGAACAGCAGCGCGCCGCCGAAGCCAAAGCGCGCTTTGAGGCGCGCCAGTTGCGCCTTGAACGTGAAAAAGCCGCGCGCCTGGAGCGCCACAAGAAATCTGCCGCGCAGCCTTCCGGCCAGGATCAGGATGCTATTCAGGCGGCGCTGGCTCGCGTGCGCGAGAAAAAAGCCGATGACCGGCCGATTGTGGTCGCAGCAGGCGAGAAACCGGACAACAGCGCGGTGATTGCCGCCCGCGAAGCGCGCAAGGCCGAAGCCCGCGCGCGCCAGGCGGAAAAAGTCCAGCAGGAGATGGCGGCGAACAGCTCCGTTCCTGCGATGGAAGCCACCGAGCCGGTTAACGAAACCGACCCGCGCAAGGCCGCCGTTGAAGCCGCTATCGCCCGCGCCAAAGCCCGTAAAGCCGCACAGGCAGGCGAGAGCGCGCCGGTTGCGGAAACCCCTGCCGAGCCGGTTGATCCGCGCAAGGCCGCCGTCGAAGCCGCTATCGCTCGCGCCAAAGCGCGTAAAGCCGCACAGGCAGGCGAAAGCGCGCCGGTTGCGGAAACCCCTGCCGAGCCGGTCGACCCGCGTAAAGCCGCCGTTGAAGCCGCTATCGCCCGCGCCAAAGCACGTAAAGCCGCGCAGGCTGGCGAGAGCGCGCCGGTTGCGGAAACCCCTGCCGAGCCGGTTGATCCGCGCAAGGCCGCCGTCGAAGCCGCTATCGCCCGCGCCAAAGCGCGTAAAGCCGCGCAGGCAGATGAGAGCGCGCCAGTCGCGGAAGCGCCTGCCGAGCCGGTTGATCCGCGCAAGGCCGCTGTCGAAGCCGCCATTGCCCGCGCCAAAGCGCGTAAAGCCGCGCAGGCTGGCGAGAGCGCGCCGGTCGCGGAAATCCCTGCCGAGCCGGTTGATCCGCGCAAGGCCGCCGTCGAAGCCGCTATCGCTCGCGCCAAAGCGCGCAAAGCCGCGCAGGCTTGCGAGCGCGCGCCGGTTGCGGAAACCTCTGCCGAGCCGGTTGACCCGCGCAAGGCCGCCGTGGAAGCCGCCATCGCCCGCGCCAAAGCCCGTAAGGCCGCGCAGGCAGATGAGCGCGCCCGGGCAGCAAATGAAGAAGATGACGCGGACTCTGCGCGCAAAGCGGCTGTTGCCGCCGCGATTGCCAGGGTGCAGGCACGCAAGGCTGCCGACAAGGTTGTTAACGAGGATTAAATGGTTTTCAGAATCGCAAGTTCCCCTTATACCCATAACCAGCGCCAGACGTCGCGTATCATGATGCTGGTGACGCTCGCGGCCGTGCCGGGCATCGCCGCGCAGTGTTACTTTTTTGGCTACGGTAGCCTGGTGCAGATTCTGTTAGCCATCGTGAGCGCACTCGCCAGCGAAGCGCTGATATTACGGATGCGCAAACTCTCGCTGAAAAGCCGCCTTGGCGATAACTCCGCCCTGCTGACCGGTCTGCTGCTGGGCGTGAGCATTCCGCCGCTGGCGCCGTGGTGGATGGTTGTGCTTGGCACCGTTTTCGCGGTGATCATCGCCAAGCAACTCTACGGCGGGCTCGGTCATAACCCGTTTAACCCGGCGATGACAGGCTATGTGGTACTGCTGATTTCCTTCCCGGTGCAGATGACCAACTGGCTTCCGCCGCAGCAGATTGCCGCGACCGCACCTGGCTTTATCGACGCGTTACAGGTGATTTTCCACGGCGTGACCGCAAGCGGCGATAGCATGGCGCAACTGCGTCTTGGTATCGATGGCGTAAGCCAGGCTACGCCGCTCGATACTTTTAAAACCGGTCTGCACGCCGGGCACCCGGCGGGCGAGTTGCTGGCGGAGCCGATTTACGGCGGCGCGCTGGCAGGCCTCGGCTGGCAGTGGGTGAACCTCGCGTATCTCGCGGGCGGTCTGTTCCTGCTGGCGCGCGGCACCATCCGCTGGCATATCCCCGCGAGCTTTATCGCGACGCTCGCGATATGCGCGACGCTCGGCTGGGTCATTGCTCCGGAGAAATTTCTCTCGCCGCTGATGCATCTGCTCTCCGGGGCGACGATGTTTGGCGCGTTCTTTATTCTTACCGACCCGGTCACCGCCTCGACGACCAATAAAGGGCGTCTGGTGTTTGGCGCGCTGGCGGGCCTGCTGGTCTGGCTTATCCGCAGCTTCGGCGGCTACCCGGACGGCGTCGCGTTTGCGGTGCTGCTCGCCAATATCACCGTGCCGCTTATTGATTACTACACCCGTCCGCGGGTTTACGGTCACCGGTAAGGAGTCGTCATGCTAAAAACTATCCAGAAACATGGCGTGACGCTCGCCGTTTTCGCCGCGCTGACCACCGGCCTTACGGCGATGGTTAACGCGCTCACCAAAACCACGATTGAAGGCCAGGCGGCGCTGCAACAAAAACAGTTGTTCGACCAGGTGCTGCCGCCGCAGATGTATGACAATGATATTCAGCAGAGCTGCTATCTTGTGAATGCGCCGGCGCTCGGTCGCGGTGAAAAGCAGCTGTGGGTGGCGCGTAAAGGCGACACGCCGGTTGCGGTCGTAATGCAGGCCACCGCGCCTGACGGCTACTCCGGCGCTATTCAGCTACTGGTTGGCGCCGATTTCAAAGGCACCGTGCTCGGCACCCGCGTAACGGAACATCATGAAACGCCGGGGCTTGGCGATAAAATCGAAACCCGCATCAGCAGCTGGATCACGGGCTTTACCGGTAAAGTTATCCAGGGGCCGGACGACAGTCGCTGGGCGGTGAAAAAAGATGGCGGCCAGTTTGACCAGTTCACCGGCGCGACCATTACGCCGCGCGCGGTGGTGAACGCCGTGAAACGCGCGGGCCTGTATGCGCAAACGCTGGCGCCGCAGCTTTCCACCCTGCCTTCCTGTGGAGACACCCATGAATGACGTGAAATCGATTCTGGTTAACGGGTTATGGAAAAATAACTCGGCGCTGGTGCAGCTGCTTGGCATGTGCCCGCTGCTGGCCGTGACGTCCACCGCCACTAACGCGCTCGGTCTGGGCCTTGCGACGACGCTGGTGCTGACGCTGACCAACGCCTCTATCTCCGCGTTTCGCCGCTGGATGCCAGGCGAAATTCGTATTCCGATCTACGTGATGATTATCGCGGCGGTGGTGAGTATCGTGCAGATGCTGATTAACGCCTACGCGTTCGGGCTGTATCAGTCGCTCGGCATTTTTATCCCGCTAATCGTGACCAACTGTATCGTGGTAGGTCGCGCCGAAGCGTTCGCCGCTAAAAATGGCCCGCTGCTCTCGGCGCTCGACGGCTTCGCCATCGGCATGGGGGCGACCGGCGCGATGTTCGTGCTCGGCTCGCTGCGCGAGATCCTCGGCAACGGCACGCTGTTTGACGGCGCCGACGGCCTGCTCGGCAGCTGGGCGCGCGTGCTGCGCATCGAAGTCTTCCATACCGACACGCCGTTTCTGCTCGCGATGCTGCCGCCAGGCGCGTTTATCGGCCTCGGCATGATGCTGGCGGTAAAATACTTGATTGACGAGCGCATGAAGCGCCGCGCCGCGAAACCCACCGTGGTGAAGGCCAGCCCGGAAAAAGCGTCATGAATCAGGCCAAACGCATCGAGATCCTGACCCGGCTGCGTGAGAATAACCCGCACCCGACCACCGAACTGCACTTTACCAGCCCGTTTGAACTGCTGATCGCCGTTCTGCTCTCCGCGCAGGCTACCGACGTGAGCGTCAACAAAGCCACGGCGAAGCTCTACCCGGTGGCGAACACGCCGCAGGCGATGCTGGCGCTCGGCGTCGACGGGGTGAAGGAGTACATCAAGACCATCGGGCTGTTTAACAGCAAAGCGGAGAATGTGATTAAAACCTGCCGCATTCTGATTGAGCAGCACGGCGGCGAGGTGCCGGAAGATCGCGCGGCGCTGGAGGCGCTGCCGGGCGTCGGGCGTAAGACGGCGAATGTGGTGCTCAATACCGCCTTCGGCTGGCCCACCATTGCCGTGGATACGCATATTTTTCGCGTCAGCAACCGGACGAAGTTCGCGCCAGGCAAGAACGTCGAGGCTGTTGAAGAAAAGCTGCTAAAAGTGGTGCCCGCGGAATTTAAAGTCGATTGTCATCACTGGCTCATCCTGCACGGGCGTTACACCTGTATCGCGCGTAAGCCGCGTTGCGGCTCCTGTATCATTGAAGATCTCTGCGAATACGCGGACAAGGTCTGTGAATAATCATTGCGGCGGCGGATGTCACCTTTGTCACAACCGCCACGTGATCATCCTCGCGAGAGCCGTCTGCCCTGCCCTTTCTGCCGTCTATTATTCCGCCATAAATCAGCTCGCCAGGTTAATCGTTTTTTTTCGACAGGAATTTTCTATAGATTTGTGAGAATTATCACATTTGCAACATCCTGTTAAATTTTCGTTGTGTTATCAGACTGGAAGCCTTGATACGCCTCGGTTATCAGCGTCACTGATAATATAAATATCGGCTATTCTACGTTCTCAAGGGCTATATCACTGCCTCAAGGGTTAATCAGCAGAACATATAACCATATCGCGCTTCAGCACCGCTTTCAGCAGTTAAAAAACCTACAATAGCAATTATCATGAAATTTAACGCTGACTCTTAGCGAAACGACTTGCCGATTATCCCGCCCGGCTTATATGTAACAGATTATTACAAAAGCCTTGTGCCGGCGGTCAGGATAGTGAACATTACCCGCCGTTTCTCACTTCATATAACAATAAAAGCGCATGCCTCCAGGCACTACGCGCATACCACCCCCGCGGTTAATGCGGGCTGTAAAAAAAGAGGTATATGTGTCGACTGCAAACAAAAAACCAGCAGAAAGCGTGAGCATCAACGCTTTCAAACAACCGAAATCGTTCTATCTGATTTTCTCGATCGAGTTATGGGAGCGTTTCGGTTACTACGGCCTGCAAGGGATCATGGCCGTTTACCTGGTTAAACAACTGGGTATGTCGGAAGCGGATTCCATTACGTTGTTCTCCTCCTTCAGCGCGCTGGTGTATGGCCTGGTGGCTATCGGCGGCTGGCTGGGCGATAAAGTTCTCGGCACCAAACGCGTCATCATGCTGGGCACCATTGTGCTGGCTATCGGCTATGCGCTCGTCGCCTGGTCCGGGCACGATGCTGGCATCGTCTACTTTGGTATGGCGACCATCGCGGTCGGTAACGGCCTGTTTAAAGCGAACCCGTCCTCGCTGCTCTCTACCTGCTACGAGAAAGACGACCCGCGTCTCGACGGCGCGTTCACCATGTACTACATGGCTATTAACATCGGCTCGTTCTTCTCGATGCTCGCGACCCCGTGGCTCGCTGACAAATTCGGCTGGAGCGTGGCGTTCTCGCTTAGCTTCGTCGGTATGCTGATCACGCTGGTCAACTTCATCTTCTGCAAAAAATGGGTCAAAGATTACGGTTCTAAACCGGACTTCGCCCCGATGCACGTCGGCAAACTGCTGGCGACTATCGTCGGCATCGTCGTGCTGGTCGCTATCGCCACCTGGCTGCTGCACAACCAGGGTATCGCGCGTATGGTGCTGGGCGTGGTTGCGCTGGGTATCGTGATTATCTTCGCAAAAGAAGCGTTCGCCATGCAGGGTGCGGCACGCCGCAAAATGATCGTGGCGTTTATCCTGATGCTCGAAGCGATTGTGTTCTTCGTGCTCTATCAGCAGATGCCAACGTCACTGAACTTCTTCGCTATCCGTAACGTTGAGCACGCCATTCTCGGCATCACGTTCCAGCCGGAGCAGTTCCAGGCGCTGAACCCGTTCTGGATCATGATCGGCAGCCCGATTCTGGCCGCTATCTATAACAAACTGGGCGACCGTCTGCCGATGCCGTTTAAATTCACCATCGGTATGCTGCTGTGTTCTGGCGCATTCCTGGTGCTGCCGCTGGGCGCGAAATTCGCCTCCGAAGCCGGTATCGTGTCCGTTAACTGGCTTATCCTGAGCTATGCCCTGCAGAGCATCGGCGAGCTGATGATTTCTGGTCTGGGTCTGGCGATGGTCGCGCAGCTGGTGCCGCAGCGTCTGATGGGCTTCATCATGGGCAGCTGGTTCCTGACGACCGCAGGCGCGGCGATGATCGCCGGTAAAGTGGCGAACCTAATGGCGGTGCCGGAAAACGTTACCGACCCGCTGCAGTCGCTGGAAGTGTACGGCCGCGTCTTCATGCAGATTGGTATCGTCACCGGCGTTATCGCCGTGCTGATGCTGCTCACCGCGCCGCTGCTTAACCGCATGACGCAGGAAGATAAGCCGAAAGAAACGGAAACTGCGCACGCGTAATTTATTGAGAAACGCGTTTCAGGCCGTCAGATTTCATGCTGACGGCTTTTTTTTTGCCCGTTCGCGCTCTACCATAATTTTGTTTATTCATGAGAAGGGAGTATGGCCATGAAATTGTTTTACAAAGCCGGCGCGTGTTCGCTTTCGCCGCATATCATTCTGCGCGAAGCCGATATCGATTTTACGCTGGTGGCGGTGGATCTTGCCGCGAAACGCACGGAGAACGGCGAGGACTACCTGACCATCAACCCGAAAGGCCAGGTGCCAGCGCTGCTGCTGGATGACGGTACGCTGCTGACGGAAGGCGTCGCTATCGTTCAGTACATCGCCGATCTTGTGCCGGACCGCCAGCTGCTCGCGCCGGTGGGCAGCATGACCCGCTACCATACGCTGGAGTGGCTCAACTATATCGCCACCGAGCTGCATAAAGGCTTTACCCCGCTGTTCCGTCCGGGTACGCCGGATGAGTACAAAACTATCGCCCGCGAGCAGCTGCAGAAGAAATTTGAGTATGTAAACGAGGCGCTGGCGCAGAAACAGTGGCTGATGGGGCTGCGCTTCAGCGTGGCGGACGCCTACCTGTTTACGGTGCTGAACTGGGCGAAAGCGGTCGGGCTTGAGATGCAGGCGTTTGACAATATCGCCGACTACCAGGCTCGCGTGAAGGCGCGTCCTGCCGTTGCGGCGGCGCTGAAGGCAGAAGGCCTGAGCGCGTAACATCGATAAATGCCGCGCCCGTTGTAGGGCGCGGTTTTTTTTTACAGTTTCACCGCAGTGAAGTAGTGCTCGGGCTGCGCAATGCCATCCTGCGCCGCGACGACCTGCAACTCATACTCTTCCATGCGTTTGGTGGTCACCATGATGTCGTAGACGGCCGCCGTCACATGCTCCAGGGCTTCGCGAAGCGTCGCGCCCTGCAGCAGTTTCACCAGCAGCAAACCGCTTGTCACGTCGCCCACACCAACCGGCTGACGCGCGCCGAAATCCACCAGCGGACGGCTGATGTGCCACGCTTCTTCGGCGGTCACCAGCAGCATCTCGAAGCGATCCTGCTGAAAGCCTGCGCGCGCGAGATGTTTCACCAGCACAATCTGCGGACCGCGGGCGATAAGCTCGCGGGCGGTCGCCACCGCCTCGTCGACGCTCGCCACCGGATGGCCACTCAACATTTCAAGCTCCAGCAGGTTCGGGGCGATGATATCGCTCGCCGGCAGCGCGAAGCGCGCGTGAAACTCCGCCACGCCAGGCGCCACGATGCAGCCTTTTTCCGGGTGACCCATCACCGGATCGCAGAAATATTTCGCCTGCGGGTTGGCCGCTTTCACCTGACGGACAATCTCCAGAATCTGCTCGCCCTGCTCCGCCGACCCCAGATAGCCGCTCAGCACTGCGTCACAGCGCGACAGCTGGCCTATCGCCGCGATGCCCTGCACAATCTCGGTCAGGTGCGACGGCGGCATTACGGCGCCGGTCCACTGGCCATACTGCGTGTGGTTGGAAAACTGCACCGTATTGAGCGGCCAGACGTTGGCGCCCAGACGGCGCATCGGGAATTCAGCCGCGCTGTTGCCGGCGTGACCAAACACCACGTGAGACTGGATGGCGAGTATGTTCTTCATTTTTTTCCGGGTGAAACGAGAGGTCGGGTTAAAAATAAAGGGCGTGGTTTCCCACGCCCTTGACTGGCAGAGTCTTATTTCCAGCAGACGAGGCAGTAATTTTTCTTACCGCGACGCAGCAGCGTGTAGCGGCCAAACAGGCGGTCGCTGTCGCTAAAGGTGTATTCCGGGTCCGCCTGCTTCTCACCATTGATGGTGATAGCGTTAGAGGCAATGGTTTTACGCGCCTGGCCGCGGGACGGCTGCAGCTCGGAATCCACCAGCGCCTGCATGAGGTCAGCGCCTTTCTCCATCTCGATCATCGGCACGCCATCTTGCGCGAGCTGTTCGAAATCCGCTTCGCTCAGCGCGTTCAGGTTGCCGTTGAACAGGCTTTCAGTAATGCGTTTCGCGGCGGCAAGGCCCTCTTCGCCATGCACCAGACGCGTCACCTGCTCCGCCAGCACATACTGGGCGCGCGGCGCTTTGCCGCTGTTTTTATCTTCTTCTTCCAGGGCGTTGATCTCATCAAGGCTCATGAAGGTGAAGAATTTCAGGAAGCGATAGACGTCGGCATCCGCCGTGTTGATCCAGAACTGGTAGAACTTGTACGGACTGGTTTTCTTCGGATCGAGCCATACCGCGCCGCCTTCGGTTTTGCCGAATTTGGTGCCGTCCGATTTGGTGATAAGCGGTACGGTCAGGCCGAATACCTGGTTCTGGTGCAGGCGGCGGGTCAGGTCGATACCTGACGTGATGTTGCCCCACTGATCGGAGCCGCCAATCTGCAGCGCCACGCCGTGCAACTTGTTCAGGCAGGCGAAATCGTAACCCTGAAGCAGGTTATAGGAGAACTCGGTGAAGGAGATGCCAACATCATCGCGGTTCAGACGCTGCTTCACCGCTTCTTTGTTGATCATCTGGTTGACCGAGAAGTGCTTGCCGATATCGCGCAGGAACGTCAGCACGTTCATGCTGCCGAACCAGTCGTAGTTATTCGCCGCGATGGCGGCATTGTCGCCGCAGTCAAAATCGAGGAACGGCGCAACCTGACGGCGGATTTTATCCACCCACTCCTGGACGGTGTCTTCGGTGTTCAGCTTACGTTCGGTGGCTTTAAAGCTCGGGTCGCCAATCAGACCGGTGGCGCCGCCGACCAGTGCAACCGGCTTGTGCCCCGCCATCTGAAAACGTTTGAGGCACAACAGAGGAACCAGATGGCCCAAGTGCAGGCTGTCGGCGGTGGGATCGAAGCCGCAATAAAGGGCGATCGGCCCCTGCGCCAGTCGCTGCGCTAACGCTTCTTCATCCGTCACCTGAGCCACAAGGCCCCGCTCCTGCAATTGTTGAATTAAATTGCTGCTTGCCATCAATTTCTCCATGTATTTACGACTGCACCTTTGCCGGTACACGGCTTTTCGCCCACTGGCGAACGAATAGAATTCAGGGAGGCATAGAATAAAGCGCAAGCCCTGGGAGCGCCAGCGCTTGCATAAGAAAATCGCTCACTTACGGGGCGAGACGGTCGATTTTCCAGCCGTCGGCGTCGCGCTGGTATAAAAAGCGGTCGTGGAGCCGGTGCTCGCCGCCCTGCCAGAATTCCATCTGGTCGAGGCTGACGCGAAAACCGCCCCAGAAGCTCGGCAACGGCACCTCGCCCTGCTGGAATTTCTGTTTGAGTTCGAGGAATTTGCTCTCCAGCACGCCGCGCGCGGAGATGCGGCTCGACTGCTTCGACACCCACGCGCCAATCTGGCTGTCGCGCGGGCGGCTGTGGAAATATTTCACCACTTCCAGCGTGGAAAGGCGCTCCGCTTTGCCCGTTACCATCACCTGGCGCTCCAGCATATGCCACGGGAACAGCAGACTGATGCGCGGGTTATTTTCAAGATGGTGCGCCTTGCGGCTGCCGAGATTGGTGTAAAAAACCATGCCGCGCTCGTCGAAATGTTTGAGCAGCACGATGCGCTGGTACGGCTGGCCCTGTTCATCGACGGTGGCGACGACCATTGCGGTAGGATCCGCGAGTTTCGCCTCGCACGCCTGAGCGAGCCAGCGCTCAAACAGCGGCAGCGGCTGGTCGGTTAAATCGCGGCGGCGCAGCCCGCCTTTGGTATATTCGCGGCGCAGATGCGCAATCTGTTGCAGATGGTCAAGATCAGACATAGCGTTGAACCAGTGAGGATCGGGTGGCGCTATTGTGCGCCCCACCCGCTAAAATCTCAACGCTTCGGGTTTTGTAACTGACAGTGATTTAACACAATATTGTCACGGTAGTAGACCGTCGCCTCGTCGCCTTTCGACCAGAACGCATAGATGCCGTCGGTATAGCGCACGCCCGAGGCGGCGCGGCCTTCGTTGAGGTGCAGCACTTTATTATCCAGCACGAAACTGACCTGCTGGCGCGTGTGATTGAGCGACACCGTCAGCGGTTTATCATCGCAGCGGTATTCAAGGGTATCGGTGTGCATGCGCTCGACCATAGCGTCATAGTAGCTACAGCCAGCGAGCATCGCGGGAAGCAAAACGACAAGCAGTTTCTTCATGGCATATCCTGAAAGCGTATTTCTGGAGGGGGCCGGGCCCCCGTAACGCATTCAGTCTATCTGCCTGACGGCAGCGGAAAAGTCGGCAAAGTCCGATTATTTAAGGGGTTGGCGGGAAAGATAGCGCCCAGCACGCTCGCCTCGCGCGCGCCGGTAACCGACGGCAGGTTGCCCGGCACGCCGCTCAACGTGCGGTACGCAAGCCAGGCGAAGGCCAGCGCTTCCATATCGTCGCCGCGAATGCCCATCTCATCAGTGGAGGAGACTTCGGTGCCAGGCAGGAGCGCCGCGAGGCGCGCCACCAGACGCGGGTTGCGTCCACCGCCGCCGCAAATCATCAGCCGCTCCGCGCCGCCGCTGAGCTGCACTTCGCGGGAGATAGTGCTGGCGGTAAGCTCAAGTAGCGTCGCCTGCACATCCTGCGCCGCCAGCCCTGCAAAGAGCGACAGCTGGCGCTCTATCCAGCCGTAGTTGAAATATTCACGCCCGGTGCTTTTGGGGGCCGGGGCGGAAAAATAAGGGTCGCTCAGCATTTGTTGCAGCAGCGGGCGCACTACGGTGCCGCTCGCGGCCCATTCGCCGTCTTTATCGTAGGGTTTGCCCTGCTGGCGCCAGATCCAGGCGTCCATCAGCATATTACCGGGGCCGGTGTCGAAGCCTTTAACCGGCTGTCCTGGAAACAGCAGCGACAGGTTGGCGATGCCGCCGATGTTCAGCACCATACGCCGCTCCGTCGGGTGCGCCAGCAAAGCCTGATGAAAAGCGGGCACCAGCGGCGCGCCCTGCCCGCCGAGCGCCATATCGCGACGGCGGAAATCACCTACAACGCACACGCCGGTGCGCGCCACGATCTGATTGTTGTCGCCGATCTGCATCGAATGCGGCGCACTGCCGGTAGGTTCATGCCAGACGGTCTGCCCGTGGCAGCCGATCGCCATGACATCTTCCGGGTTGAGGTTTTGCTGCTGCATCAGCGCGTTAACTGCCTCGGCAAACAGGCAGCCGAGCTGGTTATCGAGCCTGCCGAGCTGCGAAAGCGTCAGCGGTTGCCCCTGGCAGATGTCCAGAATCGCCGTTTTGATGGCCTGCGGCATCGGCCAGCTCAGGCTCGCCTGCTGCGCCACCATATGTTCGTCAATGGCGGCGAGCACCACATCCACCCCGTCGAGGCTGGTGCCGGACATCACTCCAATGTAGCGACCTGATTTCATACGTAATCCTTAAACCCTGTGTGAAAACGCGCGACGCAACACCACGCCCGCCGGCAGCCCTCAATCATAAACATTCACCCTGATTCGGCAACGGAATAATCCCGGACCGGTAAAAAAGCCTGCTTTCACTACGATGTTGATTTGCCGTTCAGGCAGGGCATTTTACGATTTTTATCATTGGGGTTGTGATCAAAGTGAAATATCGCGGTCATATGCCATATAATTTGAATATGATGGATGCTCAGGTGAGCATTTGTTGGTGAACAGGAGATTTACATGATTTCACGTGTACTGGTTGTTTCGCTGGTAGGTTTAACGCTGGCGGGCTGCGTCAACAATGATAGCCTTTCCGGTGATGTCTATACCGCCTCTGAAGCCAAACAGGTACAGAACGTCACGTACGGCACCGTGGTGAACGTTCGTCCGGTCAAGATCCAGGGCGGTGATGATACCAACGTTATCGGCGCGCTCGGCGGCGCGGTGCTGGGCGGCCTGCTCGGTAACTCCGTCGGAGGCGGCAGCGGCCGCTCCATTGCCACCGCAGCGGGCGCCATCGCCGGCGGCGTCGCAGGCCAGGGCGTACAGGGCGCGGTGAACAAGACCCAGGGCGTTGAGCTGGAAATTCGCAAGGATGACGGCAACACCATCATGGTCGTTCAGAAACAGGGCAACACCAAATTCTCCGCCGGTCAGCGCGTCGTGCTGGCAAGCAACGGCAGCCAGGTGACCGTCTCTCCGCGCTAAGCGGCAAGGCGTTGTCCCGCGCAGAAACACAAACGGAGGAGCCTGTGCTCCTCCGTTTTTTTATGCGTTGCAGGTTGTCATATTGCGGTCAGACGCGCCGCTTACTCTTTCGCTGACAGTGCCAGAATGTTTTTCTCAAGGCGGGCGACGATGCGCAGCATCTGGTCGTGTTCTTCCTGCGTAATGCCGGAGAGGATTTCGCCGCGCGTTTTCAGGATAACGTCTTCAAGCTGCGTAATGATGGGCGCGGCTTTTTCCGTCAGTTTGATACGTTTGGCGCGGCGATCGCTGGCGCAGGTATGGCGGGCGATGAGCCCCTTCTCTTCAAGCTGATCGAGCGTGCGCACCAGCGAGGGTTGCTCAATGCCAATGGCCTTGGCCAGTTGAATTTGCGACTGATCGGGCGGCAGCGCGTGGATATGATGAAGTGTCACCCAGTGGGTCTGCGTTAATTCCAGAGGCTTCAGGCGATGGTCAATCAGAGCACGCCAGATGCGCACCAGTCTTGTCAGGTCAGAGCCTAATGGCGATTCCAATTTCATCTCCTTATAATTAGCTTGCTAAGTTATTATACTGATTTTAGACTAGTGTGCAGTATTTAGGTAGCTAAAACAAATAGCCCGCGCTGGCGGTTAATACCGCGACGTCTATAATTCTAGACCAGAACGGGGCATCTGAAACGGCTGCCATCCCTCCGGTTTTAAAGGATTAATGTCTCGTGATATCGCGCTTTTTCACTTCAGGGTTTGCGCTTTCCGATCTCGTCGCTGGCGCGTCGGTCTATTTCCCCCCGCTCTTCAAAGCCGTCATCCTCGGTTTTTTTCTCTGGCTGATGGTGCATCGCCTGCTACGCGACTGGATTTACGCGGGCGATATCTGGCATCCCACCCTGATGGATCTCTCCCTGTTCGTCCTGTCAGTCAGCCTCGCGCTGATTATCCTGATGGCATGGTGACCACATGCGACTGAAAACGCTTAAATATTTTTCCACGCTGCTGGTCGTCGCCGCGGCGCTGCTGGCAGGCTGGGTGGTCTGGAATTACTATATGCAGTCGCCCTGGACGCGCGACGGTAAAGTGCGCGCCGAGCAGGTGAACATCACGCCGCAGGTTTCCGGCGCTATCACGCAACTGCCGGTGCGCGACAACCAGAAGGTGAAAGCCGGTGACCTGCTGTTCGCTATTGACGATACACCGTACCGCATCGCGGTGCTGAACGCCGAGGCGCAGCTCGCCCGCGCGCAGACCGATCTCGCCAAAGCCAATAACGAAGCGAACCGCCGCCGCCATCTGCCGCAGAACTATATCTCCGCTGAAGATCTTGATACCGCCAATATCGGTGTTAAAGCGGCCCAGGCGGCGCTTAAAATGGCGCAGGCCTCGCTCGAACATGCGCGCTGGCAGCTTGAGCAGACGCGCGTTGTGGCGCCCGTCGATGGCTGGGTGACCAATCTTTCGAGCCGCGTGGGCAACTACGCAAGCCAGGGCCAGCCGGTTTTCGCGCTGGTGGACAGCCACTCGTTCTACGTGGTGGGGTATTTCGAAGAGACCAAGCTGCGGCATATCCGCGAAGGGGCCCGCGCGAAAATCCTCCTCTACAGCACCCATACGCCGCTGCAGGGCAAAGTGGAAAGCATCGGGCGCGCCATCTACGACCAGAGCGTTGAGAGCGAGGGCAGCCTGGTGGCGGATATCAAACCCAACGTGCCGTGGGTGCGCCTCGCGCAGCGCGTGCCGGTGCGTATCGCGTTAGACAGCCTGCCGCAGGGCGTGACGCTGGTCTCCGGCACCACCTGTACCGTGTCGCTCACCGACTGAGCGCGGCGCCGATGAACCTCGACTGGCTGACCTGGCAGCACTCCCCGTGGGGCAAGGCGACGCCCGCGCAATGGCGCTACGCGCTTCGCAACGGCATCGCGATGTCGCTGGCGCTGACTATCGCTTACGTACTGGAGCTTGACGAGCCGTACTGGGCGATGACATCCGCCGCCGTGGTGAGTTTCCCGACCGTCGGCGGCGTTATCAGCAAAAGTCTCGGACGTATCGCGGGCAGTCTGCTTGGGGCCAGCGCGTCGCTGATTATCGCCGGGCATACGCTTAACGATCCGTGGCTGTTTGTCTGGGCGATGGCGCTGTGGCTCGCGCTCTGTACCTGGGTTTCGGGCTATTTTCATAATAACGCTGCCTACGCCTTCCAGCTTGCGGGCTACACCGCCGCCATCATCGCTTTTCCACTGGTCAACACCATCGAGACCACGGAGCTTTGGAATATCGCCCAGTCGCGCGTTTGTGAGGTGATCGTCGGTATTCTGTGCGGCGGGCTGATGATGATGGTCATGCCGGGCCCGCCCGACAGCGTGACGTTTCTCGGGGCGCTGCGCAAAATGCAGGGACGCCTGCTGGAGCACGCGAACATGTTGTGGAAGCCGCAGACGACCGATGCAATCCGCACCGCGCACGAGGGCGTCATCACGCAGGTGCTGACGCTTAACCTGCTGCGCATTCAGGCCTTCTGGAGCCACTATCGCATCCGCCAGCAAAATCAGTTACTCAATTACCTGCTGCACCAGCAGTTGCGGCTGACCAGCTATATCTCCGGCCTGCGCCGCCTGCTGCTGAACTGGCCGCAACCGCCGCAAACTTTATGGGACGGGCTCGATACGCTGCTGGCGGAGTTGGGTCATCCTAAGCCCTGCCCGCTGCGCGTGGCGAGAGTTCTGGCGACGCTTGCGCCGCCTGAGGACGGCGATTTCCGCCATCTGGCGTTCTGGCTGCGGCTGCGCGATTTCTGCCGCGTCTGGATGAACTGCCAGCGCTGGATAGCCCGACTCGATGCCCCGGCTGCCGATACGTCGTACAGCGTGCCCGCCGCCCCGCCGCTGGCGCGTCACACTGACAACGCGGAGGCGCTCTGGAGCGCGCTGCGCACCTTCTGCGTCATTACGCTTATCGGCGCCTGGACGATTAACACGCGCTGGGAGGCGGGCAGCGGCGCGCTGACGCTCGCGGCGATAAGCTGCGTGCTCTATTCCGCCTCGCCGTCGCCGCACAATTCACTGAATCTCCTGCTGCGAACGCTGTTGCTGCTGACGCTTTTCAGCTTTGTGGTGAAATTCGGCCTGATGGTGCAGGTGACCGATCTCTGGCAGTTCCTGCTGTTTCTGTTCCCGCTGCTCACCACTATGCAATTGATGAAGCTGCAACAGCCGCGCTTTGCCGGGCTGTGGGGGCAGCTTATCGTCTTTATGGGCTCGTTTATCTCGGTGACTAACCCGCCGGTTTACGATCTGGCGGATTTCCTCAATGACAATCTGGCGAAGATTTGCGGCGTGGCGTGTTGCTGGGTGGCGTTCGCGGTGCTGCGGCCCGGCTCCGACCAGCGCAAAGGGCTGCGCCATATCCGGGCGCTGCGCCGCGGGTTTATCGACCAGCTCAGCCGCGCCCCGCAGCGTGGCGAAGCGGCGTTTGAATCGCTGGTTTATCACCACATCAGCCAGCTCAGCAGCAGTAAAGACGACGCCACCCGCCGCTGGCTGCTGCGCTGGGGCGTGGTGCTGCTTAACTGCTCGCACGTGGTCTGGCAGCTGCGCGAATGGGAAACGCGCGCCGACCCGCTGTCGCAGGTGCGCGATATCTGTATAGAAACTTTACGGGACGTGATGAGCGTGAAAGGCGTGCGTCAGCGGCCGCTCGCGGCGGCGCTCGGCGAGCTTGAACGCATCAGCCTCACGCTTGCCCGCCATCATCAACCCGATGCGCGTCGGCTGGCGGGGATCATCTGGCGGTTATGGTGCTCGCTGTCGCAGCTCGAACAGGCGTCGCCCTCGCCGCAGGAGGACAACGCCAGAGGAACGGTTAAATAACGCCGCAGGCGTAGCGCCCGCCGCCACCGCCCAGCGGCTTCGGATGATCGGCCATATTATCGCCGCCGATATGAATCATCAGGGCTTTGCCCTTCACCTCTTTCAGCGTTTTAATGCGCGGCGCGGTCACCGGGTCGGTGGCCTTACCGTCATTATTGACGGACAGCACCGGCAGGTCGCCTAAATGTCCGTCGCCGTCCGGCCCGGCGTGTTTACCGGTTTTTTGCGGGTCGAAATGGCCGCCAGCCGCTTCGGCCGCCGCCATCTTGCCCTCTTTCATGGCGGGCTCGCAGCTGCCGTTGGCGTGAATATGGAAACCGTGATCGCCCGGCGGCAGGCCGTTGAGGTCGGGCGCGAACTCCAGCCCGTTGTCGGTCTCGCTGATTTTCACCGTGCCGACGGACTGGCCGACGCCCTTTTCGGTCGCGAGGCGCATGTCCACTTCTTTACTGGCAGCCTGAGCGGCGCCGCATGTCAGCAGCACCAGCGCCGCCAGAGTCAATCGCTTCATATTCCCTCCAGTTTTCAGGTGAGTCCCGTTAAGTCTATAACACCCTTGCGAAACACACCGGAAAGCGGGAATAAAAGCATTACGGCACGTCGTAACCGAGCGCGGCCTTGCGGATGCGGAACCACTGCTGGCGGGAAAGCTCAAGCGACAGCGCGCCGACGGCGCTTTTCACACGTTCGATTTTACCGGAGCCGATAATCGGCAGCGGCTGCGACGGCAGGCGCATCACCCATGCATAGACCACTTGCTCAGGCGTCTCTGCGCCCGTCTCTTCAGCCACCTGCTGCAGCTCGGCGCGCAGCGGCGCATAACGTTCATCGCTAAACAGTCGACCGCCGCCGAGGCACGACCAGGCCATCGGGCGAATGCGCAACTGCTGTAGCAGATCCAGCGTACCGTCCAGCAGCAACGGCTGATGCACCGGGGAGATTTCCACCTGGTTGGTGGCGAGCGTAAACGGCAGGCGGGACTGTAACAGCGAGAACTGCGCGGGCGTGAAATTAGAGACGCCGAAATGGCGTACCTTGCCGCTCTTGTGCAGCGCCAGGAAAGCTTCGGCTATCTCATCGGCGTCCATCAGCGGATCGGGGCGATGGATCAGCAGCAGATCCAGCACGTCGGTATTGAGCAGGCGCAGCGAGTTCTCCGCACTGTGCGTGATGTGCGCGCGGTCGGTGATGTAGTGACCAATCGCGTTTTCCGGTTTCGCCGTGGTGGCGATGCCGCATTTGGTGACGATTTCCATTTTCTCGCGCAGGTGCGGCGCGAGGCGCAGCGCCTCGCCAAACGCCGCTTCGCACTGGTAGTCGCCGTAGATATCGGCGTGGTCAACCGTCGTGATGCCAAGCTCCAGATGCTGCTCGATAAACCCAACCAGATCGCGGGCCGCGTAGTTCCACTCCATTAAACGCCAGTAGCCCATCACCAGACGCGAAAACGTCGGCCCCTGCGGCGCCATAAGAATACGCTCAACCATAAGTACCTACCTCAGAAAGGAAAATTGCGGAGAATTATACGCAAGCGGCGCGCTTAAAACAGTGAAGGCTGCTGCGGTTCTTCGTCGGGCTCATTGCGACCGGCGCGCAGCTTACGCAGCATGCGCTGGCGACACAGGCGCAGCACATCCTGTTTCTGGGCGTCGCTCATTTTCTGCCAGTTGAAGCGTTCGTCGCGGCTGCGCATACAGCCGCGGCAATAGCCGCGCTCATCTGACTGACAGATGCCGCGACAGGGGCTGGGAACGGGGAAAAACTCGAGCTGCTCGGCCACGACGGCTCCTCGTTAACATGATAGTTACAATTGAAGCCCGAACTGCGCCGGGATGCAAGTCCGCCGGTGAATGCGCGTTCATCGCGCTATTCGCCAGTCCGTTGAGCCTTCGTTGAACCTGCGATGCGCATCGTTATGTCTGTGTTAAGGTTTCACTAATCTTTGCACCGTAGACTGCCGCCAACGTTAATGGAGTCTTGATAATGGCAACTCTGAAAAAATTTCGCTGGAGCGATCTGCGGTTTAACCTTGTCAGCGCCCTGCTCTTCACGCTGATAAACGCGCTGTTTATCGGCCGCTGCTGGACGCTAATCGCGCCGCAACATCTGCACGATGTGCTGTTCGCCGCCACCATTCCGCTGGTGCTGTTCTGCGCCTGGCTGGTGATTTTCAGCGTTATTAATCTGCCGTGGCTGCGAAAACCCGTCCTGGTTATTTTGCTGCTCGGCTCCGCCGCCAGTAGCTTTTTTATGTATACCTACGGGGCGGTCATTGACCAGAACATGATGGTCAATATCTTCGAGACCAACTCGCAGGAGGCCACGGCGCTGGTAACGCCGCAGCTTATCGCGTGGCTTGCGATAGCAGGCCTGTTACCCGCGCTGCTGCTGAGCCACGTCGAGGTGACTTCCGGTAGCCTGCTCTGGACGGCCCTGCGCCGCCTGGTCAGCATTCTCGCGAGCCTGCTGGTGATTATCCTGGTGGCGTCTCTCTTTTATAAGGATTACGCCTCGCTGTTTCGCAACAATAAAAACATCACCAAGATGGTCACGCCGGCTAATTACATCAGCGGCATTGTGAAATATACCCATTCGCGCTTTTTCGCGGGCGACCAGACGCTGGTGCGCATCGGCGAAGACGCGAAAAAAGGCCCGCTCATTCGCCAGCAGCCGAAAAAAACCGTGCTGGTGGTGGTGATTGGCGAAGCCTCCCGCGAGCAGAATTATTCGCTCGGCGGCTATACGCGCGACACCAATCCGCAGCTTAAAAAACAGGGCGTGGTGTTTTATCCGCACGCCACGTCCTGCGGCACAGAAACGGCGGTGTCGGTGCCCTGTATGTTCTCCGGGATGCCCCGCGCGCATTACGATGCGGAACTGGCGCACCATCAGGAAGGGCTGATGGATGTGCTGGCGCACGCGGGCGTCAACGTGCTGTGGCGCGATAACGATGGCGGCTGTAAAGGTGCCTGCAACCGCATTCCACATACAGACATGACTGAATGGAAGCTTAACGACCTGTGTAAAGATGGCTCCTGCCTCGACGACGCGCTGCTGTGGCGTTTCGATAACGTGCTGGATGGCATGAAGCAGGATTCAGTCATTGTTCTTCACCTGATGGGCAGCCACGGCCCGGCCTATTATCGTCGTTACCCGGATAATTTCCGCCGCTTCACACCGACCTGCGACACCAATGAGATCCAGGACTGCGATCGCCAGGCGTTAATCAACACCTACGACAACACGGTGCTGTACACCGACGACGTGCTGAGCCGCACCATTGATGCGCTGCGCAAGCGCGAGTCGACCATGAACACGGCGCTGGTTTATCTTTCCGATCACGGCGAATCGCTCGGTGAGAACGGAATTTACCTGCACGGCACGCCGTATCTTCTGGCGCCCGATCAGCAGACCCATATTCCGCTGCTGTTCTGGCTCTCCGGCGATTACGCGCGCCAGTACGGCGTTGATACAGACTGCCTCGCGAAGCGCGCGGCGACGGATGAGGTCTCTCAGGACAATCTCTTCTCCACCGTGCTCGGCATCATGAATATCCAGACTTCGCTTTATCAGCCACAGCAGGATATGCTTAGCGCCTGCCGGAAAAGTTAACGTTTCTGGCGCTTTTGAATAAGGCGACTTGCATTAGACCGACCGGTCTACTAAATTGGAACGTATGAACCGAACACCTGAACACGACACGCGCGAACACCTCCTTGCCATCGGCGAGCAGCTCTGCCTGCAACGCGGCTTCACCGGTATGGGGTTAAGCGAACTGTTAAAAACCGCTGGCGTGCCGAAAGGCTCCTTCTACCACTACTTTCGCTCTAAAGAGGCGTTTGGCGTGGCGATGCTGGAGCGGCATTACGCGCGCTATCAGGCCTGCCTTGAGCAGCACTTCAGCCCGGCGGGCCCGGCGCGCGAGCAGCTGATCGCCTGGTTTGAAGAGACGCTCAGTCACTATTGCCAGACCGGCAAAATGACGGGCTGTCTGACGGTGAAGCTTTGCGCTGAGGTGTGCGATCTGTCGGAAGATATGCGCGGCGCGCTCGATAAAGGCGCGGCTCAGGTGATGGACCTGCTGGCCGGCGCCCTTGAGCGCGGACGCGACGCGAAGGCGTTTACCTTCAACGGCAGCGCGTACCAGCAAGCTCAGGTGTTATACGTGCTTTGGCTCGGCGCCAGCCTGCAGGCCAAAGTGTCGCGCAGCGGCGCGCCGCTCGAAAACGCGCTGGCGCACGTCAAAGAAATGCTTTAACTCAGCGTCTGCCGCCGGCAGCGCTTTTTTATTTCGCCCGTTACAAGACGACCGGTCTACTCAGGAGTGACTATGCAAGACGAAAAGCTGTTTACCCCGCTGAACGTGGGCGCCATCACCGCCCCTAACCGCGTATTTATGGCGCCGCTGACCCGCCTGCGCAGTATCGAGCCGGGCGATATTCCCACCGCGATGATGGCGGAATATTACCGCCAGCGCGCCAGCGCCGGGCTGATTATCAGCGAAGCCACCCAGATCTCCGCGCAGGCCAAAGGCTACGCGGGCGCGCCGGGTCTGCACAGCGACGAACAGATCGCCGCCTGGAAGAAAATCACTGCGGCGGTACATGACGCCGATGGCCGTATCGCCGTGCAGCTCTGGCACACGGGGCGTATTTCCCACAGCAGCATCCAGCCGGGCGGCGCAGCGCCGGTTGCGCCTTCGGCGATCAACGCAGGCACCCGCACTTCGCTGCGCGATGAAAACGGTAAAGCTATTCGTGTTGACACCACCACGCCGCGCGCGCTGGAAACGCACGAAATTCCGGGCATCGTTGACGATTTCCGCAAGGCCGTAGGCAACGCGCGCGACGCCGGTTTCGATATGGTCGAGCTGCACTCCGCGCACGGCTACCTACTGCATCAGTTCCTGTCGCCGTCCTCTAACCAGCGCACCGATCAGTATGGCGGCAGCGTCGAAAACCGCGCCCGTCTGGTGCTGGAAGTGGTCGACGCCGTCAGCAAAGAGTGGAGCGCCGACCGCATCGGCATCCGCGTGTCGCCGATTGGCAGTTTCCAGAATGTCGACAACGGCCCGAACGAAGAAGCCGACGCGCTGTATCTGATTGAAGAGCTGAACAAACGCGGCATCGCGTATCTGCATATGTCCGAGCCGGACTGGGCGGGCGGCGTGCCTTACACTGACGAATTCCGCCAGAAAGTGCGCGAGCGCTTCGACGGTGCCATCATTGGCGCAGGCGCGTACAGCCGTGAAAAAGCCGAGGCGCTGATCGCCAAAGGCTTGATCGACGCTGTCGCGTTTGGTCGTGATTACATCGCCAACCCGGATCTGGTTGAACGCCTGCGTAAGAAGGCCGAGCTCAACCCGCAGCGCCCGGAATCCTTCTACGGCGGCGGCGCGGAAGGGTACATCGACTACCCGACACTGTGATCAAAATTGATAGCGGCGGCCTCCCGCCGCTATACTAAAATACTGTTTCATACAGACGTTTTATCACAGTCCGTTTATTTAAGAGGATCTTATGCGCTTACTTCATACCATGCTCCGCGTTGGCGACCTGCAACGCTCCATCGATTTCTACACCAACGTTCTCGGCATGAAACTGCTGCGCACCAGTGAAAACCCGGAATACAAATATTCTCTGGCGTTCGTCGGTTACGGCCCGGAGAGCGAAGAAGCAGTGATTGAACTGACCTACAACTGGGGCGTGGAGAGCTATGAGCTCGGTACCGCCTACGGCCACATCGCCATCAGCGTGGACAATGCCGCTGACGCCTGCGAGCGTATCCGCAACAACGGCGGCAACGTGACCCGCGAAGCGGGCCCGGTTAAAGGCGGCAGCACCGTTATCGCCTTTGTTGAAGATCCAGACGGTTACAAAATCGAGCTTATCGAAGAGAAAGACGCGGGTCGCGGCCTCGGCAACTGATCCCTCCGGCGGGCGTTCTGCCCGCCTTGCTGCATCCCGTCGTGAAATTTGCCATAATGCGCGCTGCTTTAATTCCCCAAACTTAAGAGACGCTGATGTCCGATAACGCTCAACTGACCGGTCTGGCCGACCGTTTTCGTGGCTTTTACCCTGTTGTCATCGATGTGGAAACCGCCGGTTTTAATGCGAAAACCGATGCGCTGCTGGAAATTGCCGCCATTACGCTGAAAATGGATGCCGATGGCTGGCTCACCCCCGATGAGACGCTGCACTTTCACGTTGAGCCTTTCGAAGGCGCGATCCTCCAGCCCGAAGCGCTGGCATTTAACGGTATCGACCCGCATAACCCGCTGCGCGGCGCCGTCAGCGAATATGACGCGCTGCACGCCATTTTTAAAATGGTGCGCAAGGGCATGAAAGAGAGCAACTGCAACCGGGCGATTATGGTGGCCCATAACGCCACGTTCGATCACGGCTTTATGATGGCGGCGGCAGAGCGCGCGTCGCTCAAGCGCAACCCGTTCCATCCGTTCGTCACCTTCGATACCGCGGCGTTAAGCGGCCTGGCGCTGGGCCAGACCGTGCTCGCGAAAGCCTGCATCGCGGCAGGCATGGCGTTTGACAGCACCCAGGCGCATTCAGCGCTCTACGACACCGAGCAGACCGCCCTGCTGTTTTGCGAAATCGTCAACCGCTGGAAACGCCTCGGCGGCTGGCCGCTGCCCGTGGCCGCTGACAGCGCGACGCCCGAAGACAGCGAATAAGCGCTATGCGACCCACAAAAAAAGCGGCCCCGAAGGCCGCTTTTTTATTCGCGCATGGCGTGACGCCATTACTCGGCAGCCGGCGCTTCCGGGTTGTGCTTCGCGGCCGTTTCTTTGATCAGCTGCTGGAGTTCGCCGCGCTGATACATTTCAATCACGATGTCGCAACCGCCGACCAGCTCGCCATCCACCCACAGCTGCGGGAACGTCGGCCAGTTAGCGTATTTCGGCAGCTCGGCGCGGATATCCGGGTTTTGCAGGATATCGACATACGCAAAACGCTCGCCGCAGGCAGACAGCGCCTGTACCGCCTGAGCGGAGAAGCCGCAGCTCGGCAGCTTCGGTGAGCCTTTCATGTACAGCAGAATCGGGTTTTCAGCGATCTGGCGTTGAATTTTTTCAAGCGTAGTGCTCATTGTCTTACTTCCTCAAGCGTCATTACGGCGTTAGCTTTACATTGTAGCGGCTCCGGAGCGTCTCGAAAATGCATAATCTTGCGCTTAAGCCCGGTGCCGTGCCGTGGTGAAAGAGACGCAAATAATAACACTTTTCTCACAGCTGCCGATATTCTCCTCTGAGGAGGCGCGCTAAAATGCGCGTCGACGCAGCGGTAACTGGCGAAAAATGTTGCGCAGGTTAACGAAACTGCACGTCGAAGATGATTTGCTGCTTAACTTTGGTCATTTTTTTAGATTAGAATCAGCAAGCTCTTAAATTTCATCCGTTGGCATGATTGCCGGCTTTATGCAGGGGAATGCTCAGTGGCGCGCAAAACAAAAATTGCTCTCACGCTCTGTGCTTTATTAATGACTTCATCACTGGCTTTTGCGCCGCTCGCGCAAGCGTCGGAGCAGACGCGCGCCTCAAAGGTGCAAAAAGCGCACGCCAGTACGGTGAAAAAGAAAACCAGCACAAAAACCGTCAGGAAAAGCAACAACGTAACAAAGACAAAAACGAAAACGGCGAAAACCGCCAGCGAGAAGCGAACCACCACCGCAAAACGCACCAGCAAGACCTCATCGACTGCCAGTAAAACCGCTTCCCGCCGCACTTCCGGCACTTCCGTTAAACAGGCCAGCACGCATCTGACTGCGCAAGCCTGTTCAAAAACCCGTAAAAACCGCAAAACCCGATGCGTTAACGGGCCGCTGACTATCGCAGATGCGCATAAAGCACGCGTGAAGAAAGCCCAGAACACCGCCATGAACAAACTGATGAACCAGATTGGCAAGCCGTATCACTGGGGCGGCACCTCGCCGCGCACCGGTTTCGACTGTAGCGGTCTGGTCTGGTATGCCTATAAAGATCTGGTGAAATTCCGCATTCCACGCACCGCGAATGAAATGTATCACCTGCGCGATGCCGCGCCGGTCAACCGTGGCGAGCTGGAAAGCGGCGATCTGGTGTTCTTCCGCACCCAGGGCCGCGGCACGGCCGATCATGTCGGCGTGTATGTTGGCAACGGCAAATTTATCCAGTCACCGCGTAGCGGACAGGAAATTCAGATAACCTCGCTCAGCGAAGATTACTGGCAGCGCCACTATGTTGGCGCGCGCCGGGTGATGACCCCGCGCACGATCCGTTAATCCACGGTCGCTATCAACAAAAACGGAGAAGGTCACCCTTCTCCGTTTTCTTTTTCTGCGTTGCCCGTTTTATTCCGCGCGACAGGCTGTTTGCGTTTCGCGACGCCCGGAGAGCAGCACCAGCAGCAGGCCGAGAGCGGCAATCAGCGCGCCCATCACCGGCACCACGCTGTAGCCGAAGCCCGCATGTATAACCGCGCCGCCCGCCGCCGCGCCAAGCGCGTTGCCAAGATTAAACGCGCCGATATTGACCGACGACGACAGTCCCGGCGCTTCGCTGGCGACACGCATCACGCGCATCTGCAACGGCGGCACCACGGCGAACGTCGCCGCCCCCCACACCACCATGCTGACCGCCGCGCCGATCTCGGTTTTCGCAAGCCATGGAATAGCCGCCATGATGACGATAAGCAGCATCAGAAAGCCCTTCAGCGTGCCGTTCAACGAGCGATCCGCGAGGCGCCCTCCCAGATAGTTGCCAATGGAGAAACCGACGCCAATCAACACCAGCATGGCGGTAACAAACGCCGCGCTGGCGTCAGTGATGTGGTGCAGCACCGGCGCGATATAGGTATAGAGTGTGAACATTGCGCCCGCGCCGAGCACCGTGGTCAGCAGCGCGCTCACCACCTGCGGGCGCATCAGCACCGCCAGCTCGCTTTTGACATCCGGACGCTCGCCGCTGCCGCCTTTCGGCAGGGAGAACCAGAGGCTCGCCATCGCCACCAGACCCAGCCCCGCGGTCGCGAGGAATGACATCCGCCAGCCAATGGTTTCGCCAAGCCAGGTCGCGGCCGGTACGCCGCCGATATTGGCGATGGTCAGCCCCATAAACATGGTCGCGACAGCGCTGGCCTGCTTATGTTTCGGCACCACGCTTGCCGCCACCACGGAACCCAGCCCGAAAAACGCGCCGTGGTTGAGGCTGGTGAGAATGCGCGAGGCCATCAGCGTCATGTAATCCGGCGCCAGCGCCGACAGAACGTTGCCGAGCGTAAAGATTGCCATCAGGAAAATCAGCGCGCTGCGCCGTGCGCGGTGCGACAGCAGCAGCGTCATCAGCGGCGCGCCGATCATGACGCCGACCGCGTAGGCGCTGATAAGCATACCGGCGGCGGGAATTGAGACATTAACGCCATTGGCGATGACGGGCAGCAGGCCCATCGGGGAAAACTCGGTCGTGCCAATGCCAAAGGCACCAATAGCCAGTGCCAGTAACGGAAAATTGACTTTCATTCATTACTCCAGAAATTGTACAACAGCGCCGGTTCCCCGGCGTCACAGCAGGATGCAGAAAGCATGGCATTTTCAGGCCGACAGGATAAGTAACCAAAACAGCAAAATATTATTGCCTGTGTGTTAAAGAACACGCGCAAGTTGTTATTAGCGAATCATAAGGGAATAACAGGAGAAAGAAAGGAAACGACGGGCGAAAGAAGCTAAAGCGCAGGAATAGCAAAAAGAATACGGGAGAACAGGCGCGTTCTCCCGCGACACGCTTAATGCAGAATGGCGGTAAACGCGCCCGCCACAATTAAACCCAGCACAACAACGGTAGTGACCAGCGAAAATTTCAGATCGGAACTCATGGTATTCTCCTTAAAGACCCCATAAAAAACAGGTAGAGCGCATTTTTGCATAAACGCGCCGAAAAATCCTGCGACATTTAGCCAGATATGCGTTTTCCCTCTTCCCCTTTCGATAAAGATAAGCCAAAATTCGTCGCTACTTTATTCGGTACCGGCCATCGACCCCTCCTCACGATAAATGTCGCGTTTCCCGGCATGCCGCACGTCCCCTCGTGGCACACAGGGGTGTGTACAGGCAAACGATTAACCCGTGATTTTACAGGGCTCAGCGAGGGGTCTGGAGTGATGATTAATGGCAACAATTAAAGACGTCGCGAAGCGAGCAAACGTTTCTACAACAACAGTCTCACATGTAATTAACAAAACCCGTTTTGTGGCGGAAGAGACACGCAACGCGGTGTGGGCGGCAATCAAAGAATTACACTATTCGCCGAGCGCCGTGGCGCGCAGCCTGAAGGTGAACCACACCAAATCTATCGGTCTGCTCTCCACCAGCAGCGAAGCGCCCTATTTTGCGGAAATTATCGAAGCCGTTGAAAACAGCTGCTTCGCGAAAGGCTATACGCTGATCCTCGGCAACGCGCATAACAATCTGGAAAAGCAGCGCGCCTATTTGTCGATGATGGCGCAAAAGCGCGTCGACGGTCTGCTGGTGATGTGTTCGGAATACCCGGAGCCGCTGCTCGCCACGCTCGAAGAGTACCGTCATATTCCGATGGTCGTGATGGACTGGGGCGAAGCCAGAGCGGATTTCACCGACTCGGTTATCGATAACGCTTTCCAGGGCGGCTATCTCGCAGGCCGCTATCTTATCGAACGCGGCCATCGCGATATCGGCGTTATTCCCGGCCAGCTTGAGCGCAATACCGGCGTGGGGCGTTTCTCCGGCTTTATGAAAGCGCTGGAAGAAGCGATGATCAAAGTGCCGGAAAACTGGATTGTGCAGGGTGATTTCGAGCCGGAGTCAGGCTATCGCGCGATGCAGCAGATCCTCTCCCAGCCGCAGCGTCCTACCGCTGTGTTCTGCGGCGGCGATATCATGGCGATGGGCGCGATTTGCGCCGCTGACGAGATGGGCCTGCGCGTGCCGCAGGATATTTCCATCATCGGCTACGATAACGTGCGCAACGCCCGCTTTTTCAGCCCGGCGCTGACCACTATCCATCAGCCGAAAGAGACGCTGGGCCAGACCGCGTTCAATATGCTGCTTGATCGCATCATTAATAAACGTGAAGAGTCCCAGACTATCGAGGTGCATCCGCGCTTAATCGAGCGCCGATCGGTGGCGGACGGTCCGTTCCGCGACTATCGCCGGTAATTCCTGCCGGGAGCCCTCTCAGTCTGGCTCCCGCAACCACTCCTTGTTCAGCGTTTCACTGTCCCCCAGATAATCCAGCAGCCAGCGCAGCGCGGGCGAGGCGTCGCTTTGCCGCCACGTCAGGCAGCAGGCGGCGTCCGGGAATGGATTTTCCAGCGTCAGCGCCCGCCACTGGCCGCGGTCCAGCCAGGGTTTGGCGAAATGCGTCGGCACCATGCCGATGCACAGCCCTTCGCTCAGCGCGTCGGCGGCGCAGTGCCAGTCCGGCACCACCACGCGATGCTGATTATCAAGCAGCCAGGTGATCCGTTTAGGCAGCGAGCGCGATGTGTCCTCCAGCACCAGCGACGGGTAATCGCGCAGGCTGTCGTCGCTGAGCGCGCCCGCGTGCTGCGCCAGCGGGTGATGGCTCGCCACCACGCAGCGCCAGCTCAGCATCCCCATATCCCGAAACGCGAAGCGCCCGCCCCCCACCGGCACCGCCTGGGTCGCGCCGATGGCCAGCTCCACGCGCCCGTCCGCCAGCGCGTCCCACACGCCGTTAAACACCTCCTGCGACACCAGCAGTTCGACATCGGAGAAATGGCGGTAGAAGTCGAGCACCAGGCGGCGCGTGCGCTCGGGCCGCACGATATTGTCAACCGCAATGGCGAGCTGTCCGCGCCAGCCATTGGCAATCTGCTGACACTGCTGGCGGGTGATCATCATTTTTTTGATAACAGAACGCCCTTCGCGCAGAAAACAGGCGCCGGCGGGCGTCAGCACGACGTCGCGATGCCGACGCTCGAACAGCGACACCGCCAGCCACTCTTCCAGCTGGCGCACCGTATAACTGACGGCAGAAGGCACGCGATGAAGTTCCGCCGCCGCCGCGCTGAAGCTGCCGTTGCGCGCCACCGCGTCCACCACTTCGAGGGAATATTCAGACCACATTTTTGCCTGCAAAATTTTTGAATGGAGAGGGCAAATATTAACGTTTCACAACGCGGTTTGCACTCCGTACACTCCTGGCTCTTTCGCGTATTACGAAGTGAGCAAACATTATGCGACCTACAAAAGGCTTTCTTTTCTGGCTGGCCGGGCTGAGCGTGCTCGGTTTTCTCGCCACCGATATGTATCTGCCTGCGTTCGCGGCAATCGAAGCGGATCTGCGCACCGCGCCGTCCGCCATTAGCGCCTCCCTGAGCCTGTTCCTCGCGGGTTTCGCGCTGGCGCAGCTGGTCTGGGGCCCGCTCTCCGATCGTTTTGGCCGTCGCCCGGTATTACTGGCGGGCCTCGGGATTTTCGCGCTCGGCTGTCTTGGCACGGTCTGGGTGGAGAGCGCCGGCGCGCTGCTGGCGCTGCGCTTTATTCAGGCGGTCGGCGTCTGTGCGGCGGCGGTCAGCTGGCAGGCGCTGGTGACAGACCGTTACCCGGCGCAGCAGGCGCGGCGCATTTTCGCCACTATTATGCCGCTGGTCGGGCTCTCCCCGGCGCTGGCCCCGCTGCTCGGCAGCTGGATCCTCAATCATTTCGACTGGCAGGCGATTTTCGTGGTGCTGTTCGCCATTACGCTGCTGCTGATGATCCCGGCGCTGCGTCTGCCTGCCGGCGCGCCGCAAAATCACCATGAAGGCGAACCGCTGAGCTTCGCCATGCTGCTGCGCTCGTCCACTTACAGCGGTAATGTGCTTATTTACGCCGCCTGCTCCGCCAGCTTTTTCGCGTGGCTGACCGGCTCGCCGTTTATCCTGCACGCGATGGGCTACAGCCCGGCGGTGATAGGCTTAAGCTATGTACCGCAGACTATCGCCTTTCTGATTGGCGGCTACGGCTGTCGCAGCGCGCTGCAAAAATGGCATGGCGAAAAGCTGCTGCCCTGGCTGCTGGTGGGCTATGCGCTAAGCGTGGTCGCGACCTGGCTTGTGGGCTTAAGCGACGCGGTAACGCTGACCACGCTGCTTATCCCCTTCTGCCTGATGGCGATGGCGAACGGCGCGATTTACCCGATCGTGGTGGCCGCCGCCCTGCTGCCGTTCCCGCAGGCCACTGGACGCGCCGCCGCGCTGCAAAATACCCTGCAGTTGGGGCTGTGCTTCGTGGCGAGTCTGGTGGTTTCCTGGCTTGTTGCGACGCCGCTGCTCTCCACCACCAGCGTGATGCTGGCGACGGTCTTACTGGCGGGTCTTGGCTGGTGGCTGCGCGGGCGTCACGTCCCGGCACGGTAATCAGGCAGGCGATAATATGACGTTTTTGTTATTAGCTTGCTAACTGTCAATGGTTGAATCATCGTATTGCGAGGCCTATACTGGTTCGCGGCTCTACGATAAACACCATAAATATTATGTAGTAACGGGAGCCGCTGGCTCCCGTTTTTCTTGAATGACTTTTCTGGCAAGGGTCATCGCCCTTCCTCTGTTCTACGTCGGATATCAGGCTCGCGGACCTTTCCGTGATATTTCTCACATACCGAAAATTGCGACTACGCTGTTTGAAGGTTCTGGTCACAGTAGTGATGGAGAAGCTATGAGTTCATCGTGTCTGGAAGAAGTCAGCATACCGGATAACCACTGGTATCGTATTGTAACTGAACTGCTCAGCCGGGCCGGGATCGCCGTCAACGGCGCCGCCCCCGCCGACATCCACGTGAAAAACCCCGATTTTTTTAAGCGCGTGCTACAGGAAGGCTCCCTCGGTCTTGGCGAAAGCTATATGGATGGCTGGTGGGAGTGCGAGCGTCTCGATCTGTTTTTCACCAAAGTGCTGCGCGCGGGGCTGGAAGACCAGCTCCCCCACCATCTTAAAGATACGCTGCGCATTCTCGGCGCCCGCCTCTTTAACCTGCAGTCGAAAAAGCGCGCGTGGATTGTCGGCAAAGAGCATTACGATCTCGGCAACGATCTTTTCAGCCGCATTCTTGACCCGTATATGCAGTACTCGTGCGGCTACTGGAAAGAGGCCGATAACCTGGAGGACGCCCAGCAGGCGAAGCTGCGGCTCATCTGCGAAAAACTGCAGCTGAAGCCCGGGATGACGCTGCTCGATATCGGCTGCGGCTGGGGCGGTCTCGCCGCGTTCGCCGCGCAGCATTATGGGGTTTCCGTCACCGGTGTGACGATCTCCGCCGAGCAGCAAAAAATGGCGCAGGCGCGCTGCGAAGGGCTTGATGTCACTATCCTTTTACAGGATTACCGCGACCTCGACGCGCAGTTCGACCGCATTGTGTCGGTGGGCATGTTTGAGCATGTCGGCCCGAAAAATTATGCCACCTATTTTGACGTCGCCGACCGCAACCTTAAGCCCGACGGGCTGTTCTTGCTGCATACCATCGGCTCGCGCAAAACCGATAACAATGTCGACCCGTGGATTGATAAATATATCTTCCCGAACGGCTGTCTGCCCTCGGCGCGCCAGATAGCGGCCGCCAGCGAGCCGCACTTCGTCATGGAAGACTGGCACAACTTCGGCGCTGATTATGATAAAACGCTGATGGCCTGGTACGAACGCTTTCTGGCCGCCTGGCCGGACATCGCCGATAACTACTCTGAGCGGTTCAAACGGATGTTCACCTATTATCTGAACGCCTGCGCGGGCGCGTTTCGCGCACGGGATATTCAGCTCTGGCAGGTGGTGTTCAGCCGCGGCGTGGAAAACGGCCTGCGCGTCGCCCGTTAAGCGCTCACCCCGGCTCACGCCGGGGCTTTTGCCACTCCCTCTTACCCGCTTTGTGACATTTCTCACGCTTTCACGACGTTTCCTTCAATAAAAGTGATCCCGGCGACAATCAGGCTACAGACACATGGAAACCGGTTTCCATTTTGTTTCACACTGAGCGCCATTCCCCTTGCCTGATAAAGGAAACGCCTCATGAGTCTGTACCAGAGTATGGTCCATGTTATTGAAAACAAAATTACGCCGCTGGCGGGCGCGATGGGTTCGCAGCGTCACGTGGTGGCTATCAGGGACGGCTTTCTCGCCGCCCTGCCGTTTATGATTATTGGTTCGTTTCTGCTGGTGTTTATCTTTCCGCCCTTCTCGCCTGACACGCAGATAGGCTTTTGCCGCGCCTGGCTCGATCTCTCGCTAAAATACCGCGAGCAGCTGATGCTGCCGTTTAACCTCAGCATGGGCGTGATGACGTTTTTTATCTCCGTCGGCATTGGCGCAAGCCTCGGCAAGCATTACCAGCTTGACCCAATCATGACCGGCCTGCTGGCGTTTATGGCGTTTCTGCTGGTGGCCGCGCCCTATAAAGACGGTCATATCTCCACGCAGTATTTCTCCGGCCAGGGCATCTTCACCGCGCTTATCACGGCGATTTACGCCAGCGAAATGTATGCCTTCCTGAAGCGTCACAACATCACGATTCGCCTGCCGAAAGAGGTGCCGACCGGCGTCGCGCGTTCGTTTGAAATTTTGATCCCGGTGGTGGTAATTGTCTTTACGCTCCACCCGCTTAACCTGCTGATTGAATCCACGACCGGCATGATCCTGCCGGAGGCGATCATGCATCTGCTTTCGCCGCTGGTCGCCGCCTCTGATTCACTGCCAGCTATCCTGATTTCCGTGCTGATTTGCCAGATTTTGTGGTTTGCCGGTATCCACGGCGCGCTCATCGTCACCGGCATCATGAACCCGTTCTGGATGGCGAATCTCTCCGCCAACCAGGCCGCGCTCGCGGCGGGTCAGGCGCTGCCGCATATCTATCTGCAGGGCTTCTGGGACCACTACCTGCTGATTGGCGGCGTGGGTTCGACCCTGCCGCTGGCATTCCTGCTGCTGCGCAGCCGCGCCGTACATCTGCGCACGATCGGTAAAATGGGCGTTGTGCCGAGCCTGTTTAACATCAACGAGCCGATTCTGTTCGGCGCGCCGGTCATTATGAACCCGATATTCTTCCTGCCGTTTATCCTGGTACCGATGGTCAATGCCGTACTGGCGTGGACTGCCACCAAACTGGGCTGGCTGGCGCAGGTCGTCTCGCTGACGCCGTGGACCACGCCTGCGCCGGTCGGCGCGTCATGGGCCGCCAACTGGGCCTTTAGCCCGGTCATCATGTGCCTTATCTGTATGGTGATGTCGGCGCTGATGTACTACCCGTTTGTCAAAGCCTATGAGCGCACCTTGCAGAAACAGGAAGCGGCCCAGAACGCCCCTGAAAGTGACACTGTCACTAATAATGCCTGATTTTACCCCGCCTGCCGTACCGGCAGGCGTCTGACTGAGCTATGAGGATGGATATGCACTACTCATTTCCTGAAGGATTCTGGTGGGGCAGCGCCAGCTCGGCGCCGCAAACCGAAGGCGAAAGCCTGAGCCACGGCAAAACGCCCACCACCTGGGACCACTGGTTCCGTCTGCAGCCGGAGCGCTTTCATCACGGCGTCGGCCCGGCGCACACCTCGACCTTTTATCAGCACTGGAAAGAAGACATCGCACTGCTGAAGGCGCTCAATCACAACACGTTCCGTACGTCCATCTCCTGGGCGCGCCTGATCCCGGACGGCACCGGCGCGGTGAACGAGGAAGCAGTTGCCTTCTACAATCAGGTCATCGACGAACTGCTGCGCCAGGGGATCACGCCGTTTATCAATCTGTTCCACTTTGATATGCCGCTGTCGCTCCAGGAACAGGGCGGCTTTGAGAACCGCAAGGTGATTGACGCGTTTGAAGCTTACGCGCGCACCTGTTTTGAACTCTTCGGCGACCGCGTGACCCACTGGTTTACTTTTAATGAGCCGATCGTGCCGGTGGAAGGCGGTTATCTCTACGATTTCCACTACCCGAACGTGGTGGATTTCCGCCGCGCGGCGACCGTTGCGTATCACACCATGCTGGCGCACGCCCGCGCGGTGAAGGCCTACCACGAGCGTAACGACGGCGGCGAAATCGGCATCATCCTTAACCTGACGCCCTCTTACCCGCGCTCACAAAACCCGGCGGACGTCAAAGCGGCGCATATCGCCGATCTGATGTTCAACCGCAGCTTCCTTGACCCGGCGCTGCGCGGCACGTACCCGGAAGATCTGGTCGCACTGCTGGGCGAGCACGATCAGCTGCCCGCCTGCCAGCCTGGCGACAAAGAACTGCTGGCGGCAGGTGTGGTGGATCTGCTCGGCATCAACTACTATCAGCCGCGTCGCATTCAGTGCCGGGATTCGCAGGTCAACCCGGACAGCCCGTTTATGCCGGAGTGGTTTTTTAGCGCCTATGAAATGCCGGGCCGCAAAATGAACCCGTACCGCGGCTGGGAGATTTATGAGAAAGGCATCTACGACATTCTCACCCGCCTGCGTGTAGAGTATGGCAACCCGCGCTGCTATATCTCGGAAAACGGCATGGGCGTGGAAAACGAACAGCGCTTTGAGCATGAGGGACAGATTCAGGACGATTACCGCATCGAGTTCGTGCGCGATCACCTGAAATGGCTGCACAAGGGCCTTAGCGAAGGCAGCCGCTGTCTGGGCTACCATATGTGGACCTTTATCGATAACTGGTCCTGGTGCAACGCCTACAAAAATCGCTACGGCTTTGTGTCGCTCGATCTGGAAAGCCAGAAACGCACGATTAAAAAGAGCGGTGAATGGTACCGCCAGGTGGCGGCAAAGAACGGGTTTGATGAGTAACCGCGTGGCGGCCTTCGCGCCGCCACACTTTGCAGGAATACACGATGTCCACCATCAATGATGTCGCGCGCCTGGCGCGCGTCTCCAAAGCCACCGTATCGAGAGTGCTGAGCGGCAATCGCGGCGTGAAGGAAGAGAGCCGTCTGGCGGTGCTGCGCGCCGCTGAGATGCTCAACTACCAGCCAAACGCCATCGCGCAGTCGCTCTCCAGCCAGACCACACACTGCATCGGCGTGATTTGCGCCAGTGAACACATTCAGCAGGCCACTTGCTGGCTGCAGGCGCTGGAAAAACAGCTCAGCCAGCGCGGCAAACATCTGCTGCTGCGTTTTGCCAGTTCGGCGCAGGAGGTGACGCGTGCGCGCGCCGAACTCGACTCGGGCCTGTGCGACGCGCTGATGATCGTCGGCGCCCGCTTCCCTCTGCCACCACTGGATGATGACGTTATCCTGGTGGACTGCCTGAGCGCCGCCACGGCGCAGGGCATCCAGTTTGACTGGCTCTTTGCCGCCCAGACGGCGGTGCAATATTTATGCAGTCATCAGCGGCGCGATATCGCCCTGATTAACTTCCCGGCGGGCGACGCGGCGGCGGAAATCCTGGAGGGGTATCGTCAGGCGGCGGAAAACCATCTGGTGCCGTTTCATCGCCAGCGCATTATTGAAGACGAACCGGTGTTGCGCATCGCGCTGCAAAAGCTTATCAACAGCGGCGTGAAGTTTAACGCGCTGCTGGTCACCGACGACAGCCAGGCGCGCGAGGCAATGGCGATGCTGCGCGAATACCGCTTCGCGGTGCCGGAGCAGGTTTTGGTATTTAGTCTTGAGAGTTCAGGCCGCGGCGTCGGGCTTGAGGGTGTGCCAGCCATTACGTATTCGCTGGAGAACATCGCCCGGCAGGCGGTGGCGCTGCTGGCGGGCGATGCGCCCGGCGAACGGGTGCGGGGAACGCTGGTGAGCGCCTGAGCCCACCAGCGCGCGCTTATTCGGCGGGATTAAGCTGTGCGGCGATAGCCGCGGCGGCTTCGCGGGAGGCCAGCACGCGTTCAACGGTATCCACAACCGCCTGGGTCTGCGGATCGATTTCGATATTGACCCGCTGGCCCAGTTTCTTCACGCCAAGCGTGGTGCGCTGGAGCGTTTCCGGGATCAGGTAAACGCAAAAGCGCGTCGCGGTCACTTCACCTACCGTCAGGCTGATACCATCAATGCCAATAAATCCTTTGTGCAGGATATACTTCATCAGCGTCGGGTCCTGAATTTTAAACCAGATCTGCCGGTTATTTTCCGACGTCAGGATCTTCGCAACCTCCGCCGTGGTCATAATATGCCCGGACATTAAATGACCGCCAATTTCATCGCTGAATTTCGCCGCGCGCTCAATGTTCACCACGTCGCCGGTCTGTAAATCGCCGAGATTCGTAATACGCAGCGTCTCTTTCATTAAATCGAAGCTGACGCGATTGCCGTTAATTTCCGTCACCGTCAGGCAGCAACCATTGTGCGCCACCGACGCGCCGGTCTCCAGCCCCGGCAGCAGCGCGTCCGGGAGCTCCACCACATGGGTGCGGAAATTCGGTTTTTCATCGATAGCGACCACTTTTGCCGTGCCCTGAACAATACCGGTAAACATATTTGCCACTCCTGGATTCGCTTAAATGGCGGCGCGCGGCCGCAAGATTCATAGCCAGAACAATAACAGGTGGAATATCCCGTTGCCAGTCTGCGCAGGGTTAAGCGCATTATTTCACTGGCTTAATAGTGAACTCTCGCTACAATAGTCTGACACATTCCCCTGCATTTTCTTCTCGCTGCCCGTTGCGGCGGCTTTTTTGTCTTTCAAATAACAACAATATACAGGTGTTCACGTGCAGAAGTATTTTGTCGAAGCGCGTCAGTTATTAGCTCTGGCACTCCCGGTGATTTTCGCGCAAATCGCCCAAACGTCGATGGGGGTTGTCGATACCATCATGGCGGGCGGCTACAGCGCCACGGATATGGCGGCGGTCGCTATCGGCACGTCTATCTGGCTGCCAGCCATTCTCTTTGGTCACGGGCTGCTGCTGGCCCTCACGCCGGTTATCGCCCAGCTGAATGGCTCCGGGCGTCGCGAGCGCATCGCGCATCAGGTCCAGCAAGGCTTTGTGCTGGCAGGTCTCGTTTCCGTACTGATTATGGTGGTGCTGTGGAACGCGGGGCATATCATTCGCGCGATGGATAACATCGACCCGGAGCTCGCCGATAAAGCGGTCCATTACCTGCGCGCGCTGCTGTGGGGCGTGCCCGGCTATCTTTTCTTCCAGGTGCTGCGAAATCAGTGCGAAGGGCTCGCGAAAACCACGCCAGGCATGGCGATGGGCTTTATCGGCCTGCTGGTGAATATCCCGGTGAACTATATCTTCATCTATGGCCACTTCGGCATGCCGGAACTCGGCGGCGTCGGCTGCGGCGTGGCGACAGCGTCGGTTTACTGGGTGATGTTTATCTGCATGCGTTTCTGGGTCGGTCGTGCGGGCTCGATGCGCGACATCCGCCAGCTCCCGGGCGCCAGCCGTTTCGACTGGCCGGTGATCCGCCGTCTGGCCCAGCTTGGTCTGCCAGTGGCGCTGGCGCTGTTTTTCGAAGTGACGCTGTTCGCCGTGGTGGCGTTACTTGTATCGCCGCTTGGCATCGTTGACGTAGCGGGCCATCAGATAGCGCTCAACTTCAGCTCACTGATGTTCGTGCTGCCGATGTCTATGAGCGCCGCCGTGACCATTCGCGTCGGTTTTCGTCTCGGCCAGGGCTCGACGATAGGAGCCCAGACCTCCGCGCGCACCGGTATTGCGGTGGGGATTTGCCTCGCTGTGCTGACGGCGCTCTTTACGGTGGTTTTCCGCGAGCCTATCGCTCTGCTTTATAACGACAACCCGGAAGTAGTCACCCTCGCCTCGCACCTGATGCTGCTGGCGGCGATTTATCAAATCTCCGACTCCATCCAGGTGATCGGCAGCGGCGTGCTGCGCGGCTACAAAGACACGCGCTCGATTTTCTTCATCACGTTTATCGCCTACTGGGTACTGGGGCTGCCGATTGGCTATCTCCTGGCACTCACCGACTGGCTGGTGGAGCCGATGGGCCCGGCAGGCTTCTGGTTCGGTTTTATTATCGGCCTGACCTCCGCCGCCATCCTGATGATGTGGCGCATGCGTTATCTGCAACGCCAGCCGTCTGAGTTCATTCTCGCGCGCGCCGCGCGCTAAACAATCCGCCGCCGCTTCAGGCGGCGTTTTTTTGCCCCGATGACGGGCATGACGCGCCGCGCCGATCACTTTGTCAGCATTCTGCGCAAATACGCGGCAATCGCGTGAAATATGAAAGAAAATTGACGTTTGCCCCTTGCCATGCGCCGGGGCTGCCGTTAATATTCGTCCCCGCTGTCACACAGCAATGCGTTCATAGCTCAGTTGGTTAGAGCACCACCTTGACATGGTGGGGGTCGTTGGTTCGAGTCCAATTGAACGCACCATCCTAATGTGCGTCCGTAGCTCAGTTGGTTAGAGCACCACCTTGACATGGTGGGGGTCGGTGGTTCGAGTCCACTCGGACGCACCATTCAGAAGTATCCTTGCGTATCCTCTCTTTTGATTCCAGGTAAGCTCTGTAATGTAACGCCTCTGCGTCACGTTTCTTTACGAGCTATCCCCTGTACGATCACTCCCCTGTGCTTCACGCTGTTGCTCATCCACAGGCTATAGCGGATCCGGTTTGCAGGCTATGCGAGCCAAGTATCAGTGACTGCCGGGTCAGGTGGATCTGCAGCACGACAGCCGGGTCGTGCAGCTAAATAATCATTTCAATCTCTCCTGACTTCGTAACGTGTTGCGCCTCTTACCCGCAAATAAAATATCCCCGCCCGGGTCCACTGCGGATAAAACATCTCCCGCTGGCTGTTGATATCCGACTACAGGGCGTCCGCCGCTTCTGCAATGGCCGACAGCTGCGCTATTTGCTCGAGACAGAGCGCGATTTCCTGTAGCGCCTTCTCACGGTCAAGAACCTACCCGGCGGCTCTTGGCTGTCCGTCGGCACAGATAAACAGCCCCTTCGCCACGCGGATCACGCCGTGCTCGTCGGTGCGCAATTCAAAGCCGGTGCGGCGCGGTTTAACCAGCACGTCCACCAGCCTCTACTCGCCGAGTTGGGTTTTGTCGTATTCGGTGGTGAGGTGGATATGCTTTTCGCCGGAATTGAATACCCGCATTGTTCTTCAACTTGAATATACAAAGCGTAAACATTTTAAAAGCGGGATTATCGCCGTTTTATTGTACTGACAATATGTTCTGCCATTTTTTCTATTTCTCCCTGTGCCATAGGGGGATTACTTCTGGCCTGCCTGCTATCGCGTATGACATAAAACAATAAGTCAGGCTCTTCTGGAGCTTCCCCTTTGACAAACGCCACGTAACCATAATCAATTTGTTTATCATAACGGGTAAACTTTGCGGATGCGGCAACCGCCTTACGATTATCCATATCAGGATAGCTAAATCCTTTACCATACAATTTAATATCGCGAAATGAATGGCCATATCGTACGTTCCAGAAATATGTGACATAGTCTTTAGCGCTCATGTTAGGATCCGGGCGTCTTTCTCCTGGCCCAGACGAAGGCCCTAAATCCTGGAAAAATATGGTTACGTCCGGATGGTTTTTAAGCCGATATGTCACTCCCATATTGCGCGACTCGTGGCCCGAGTCATTCGCAATAAAACCGTAAGGAAGACAGAATCCCTGTGGGGAAGGAACCTCGTAGAGATTGCGTGGTCGAAAGCGACTTAAAAGAGAAAGAACCTCTGGTTCACTTTGCTGCCATTGTTTTTCTGCGGTTTGCGATTTTTCGCCTGTGTCTTTTTGGTATTCCCCCCAAAACAAATACAACCGCCTGTTTTTATTTATATATACAACTCTGGCTCCGGGTATATATGCCGCGAAAGAGTCAGGATAAGTTTTGATGAGATAGTCGTATTTTCTTTTAAACTCCTCCTCAGGCGTCATCGCTTCATGGTAAAGCTTTAAATTACTTTTCTCGAGTTCTCTTGATGACTCCTTAACAAAAGAAAAATCGGCTTTCACCTTTTCAAGATAACCGGAGAAATCGATATATGAGTCCGCCTCCGATGAAATGCCAATCATATAATTACTGTAATAAAATGCTGTGAACTGCGCCTGGATGGCATCATTGTCCTGCCAGTAGTTATTTTTCCCGAAAGTGATCCTTGGTTCAGAGTATTTCTGTATTAAGATACCATTTTCTGTTTTAGGCTCCTTGTTTGGTTTGACAAAGTCATCGATTGGGTACAGGGCCACCTCTATATTATCAGGCAACTGTAACTGATAATACCCTACGCACTCCGTCCTCCACGTCATACTCATTGCATGAGAGGATAACCCCCCCCCTGCCAGAAGCAGAAACAGCAGATATTTTTTCATGCTTCTTTCCCCTTCTGTTCATTGTTAGCGGCAAGTTGTATGTTTTTATCATTGAGTCTGATATTATCAGCGATTAACCGCATATTAAATGGCACCAGGTTGTTTTCACCTTCAGTCCAGTAAACCGGTAATGCTGTGAAATAACCTTTAACACTATTTAATTCTTTAGCAGCTGAGAAATGGCGGGACCTGTTCTGCTGCCAGAAGTTCAGGGAAAAAGGCATTGCACCGCCGGCACTGCCTGTCGGTGAATTTATGGCCATAACCGGCCAGACAGAGGCTGCGATTTTTTTTGATTCAGCCTGCGAAGTTACACCTACATTTGCATAATTACGATCCACTGGCTGATAAATATAGTTTTTGGGAATGAATTCAAATATTTTATCATAAACTCTGGCATTCTCCTGCGCAATCTCCTGAATCTTTTCCCAACCCGTCTTTAGCGCCGGTTTATCCAGTACTTCAGCGCATTCTGCGGCTGCACTTCCCATCCATTTACGCCATGCCTTTTGCCTCAGGTCACGGGCAAATTTACGGAAGGGCACCGCCGTTCCACTTCCATCCAGATCGGTAAAACCGTGTTCGGTATCCGATATCATTACTGCCAGCTCTGAATCCCTTTCACCCGACAGACTTCTGTCATTGATATTCGCACTGCCCACAAGAACATAGCGATCGTCCACAATCATCAGCTTACTGTGAACGTAAATCTGCTCCGTCACCGCCGTTCCGTTCAGTTCCGCATGGTCGCGCAAATTTAATAGCGTCACATACTCATTACAGGCCTCAAGTGGAATATGGGTAAACGCCATTCCACACTGCGCTTCCAGCTCTGCTGCTTTTCGCCACCACTCCTTGCGGGGTATCCCCTGTGCTTCAAGCTGTTGCCTGACCCAGAGGCTACGGCGGATCCGGTTTAGCAGGCTATGCGAGCCAAATATGAGTGACTGTCGGGTCAGGTGGATCTGCGCCACGACAGCCGGGTCGTCCAGTCGTCCTTCCGGGTGAACCGGCAGCATGATGTAAAGATGAAAAGCCTGTTTCATGTGGCTTAAAATCGCGCGCTTAATCCGATCCCCCAGCCATTCCGCCACCGGATTTTGCGGCGTCTCATCATCCGGTAATAAACGGGTTGCCCAGGCATCAAACTTTGGATGTAGCTTGCTGGCAACCGGACTCAATTCACTCTCAGGGAGAATAGACGAATTTTTAAAATCAGAGACAAAAAACTGGTTTTCAATATAAATATAATGCTCAGCTTTACTGATAAGGAGGTGAATACTTCGCAGAATATCATCCTGTTTCAGCCGTGGCTCTGGAACAGCTTCAGGCATATTTTTATATTCGGCGAGACGCATATTTAGCGAGGCGCTACGCAGCACTTGTACCTGACATGTGCCTTTTTTATCGGAGCATGTAACGGGTAATCCCAGATCCGGGATAAAGGTCTGAAATGGATTTTTAGGGCAATGACGAGAATAACTGTTCCAGCGTAATACAAAGTTTTTTACCAGATCCTCCACTGCCGGGCCTTCTATTTGTACCTGGTAATCCTGCCAGGGCATTCTGGGCTGTATTTCTGGGTCAAGGTATGTACTGTCCTTCGCACTTCCCTGCGACTGCCAGAGCTGATGTTTTAGCACCTCATCAATAAGATGCTGCACGCTTTCTGCCTCTTTTTTTTCCGCTTGTTTCTGCTCTTCATATCGCTCCGGATGCGAGTATATGGAATCAGGTACAACATATTCCTCTCCGGGAGAGTAGCCGGTACTGTGTGATACAGGCGGAATACATGAGTTATATCTGTTCATGCCCTGTCTTCCATCCGCCTCAGCATGTAGACCATAATGATCATCGTAGCGACCGTAAGCCAGGTCAATACCCCCGACAAACGCCACATTTTCATCGATAATGACGCACTTCTGGTGATGGGAAAAGAAAATCTCAGATTGAGATTTTGCACACTGTATATAAAAAACCTGCCGTCCCAGATAAGTGTTCATTGCAGCAAATACGCGTTCTGTTGCAGTAGCATAGGTTTCAACCTGTCCCGGATTTTTCCATGGCATAATATAAATCTGTAAACCCGCGTTGTTTTTGGCCGCCTCCAGTAGTGCATCGACCAGCCGTATTCCCGGTGCCAGTTGCGCATCCCAGTTTATCTGCCAGCCAGTAATGTACAGGCATTTTTTAGCCTGCGTTAAGGTTTTAAGAAGCGCCGCAAAATATGCTTTTCCACCCAGAAACGCCTGTACAGCGTTACCCGCTGTATATTCAGCAAAGTTCTCTGACTGTCGTTCAGGACCACTGGTATAGTGCACCCAGTGGCTGTGAGTAGCCGTCGCGGTGTAGCTTTCTTCGCTTGTATCACTGAAATAAACACTGCACTGGTTCATACCATCGTCGAGTTTTAGCGTTTTCAAGTTATTTATCCTCCCTGAGTGATTCGAGCATTGTTCCACTTACTCGCTGTTCGTCTTTTATACACTCTTTAAGTTTTTCACCCGGAGCCGTATTGACCCAAAGACAGTTAAAGAATTGATGAAATCCCATAGAATCCTGCGTACAGAGATCTTTTGTGTCTTCCAGACTAGAAGCTGGAATGACACTGAAATAAAGATGATGCGCCCGATGCCCGAAAACCAGCCATAGTTGACCCTCATATTTTTTTGCCAGTTCTGCCAGTTCATATTGTTGCGTTTCAGACTCTAATACTTTGCCATCTGCATCGGATTGACCTTTCATCACTGTCTCATCCGTTGTTATTGCCTCCATATAAGAATCCGCGATAACGATCTGCCATTTACAGGCTGGCTGGCAAATCCCGTTGATACCTGGCGCATCAGAAATACGCAGAACTGGTTTTATTTTTTTATCCGGGCTCTGTGAGAAAAATAAATTCACGGGCGGCATCACCGGCAGATTTAATGGCATACTCACCGGGGCCGCAACCAGTGTCCGCTCCACCCGCCTTAAATAAACCTGCTCCGTTCCATACTCGATGTTACCGGCCTCCAGCTTCAGGTAGCTTCCGCCGCCGATTAACGTGATGCGCTTTTTACCTGCAAACGAAATATCACTGACTGAGGTCACAGTAAGTTTCTTCTGCGCTGCCAGCTGCAGGCTGCCGTTCTGCGCCTGCATCTCCACCGGACCTTCGCCCGATTGCAGACCGAGCGGCCCGCTGTGGGCGAACAGCCCGAGTTTCTCGCCGGCCAGCGCCGTCATATTGCCCATCACGCCCACGCTGATATCGCCCCCCGCGTTCACCGCCACGTTTTTCGTCGCGGCCAGCTGCAGGTGTTCGCCGCTGGTGAACGCGACGCCCTGCGGCGCCGCGACGTGGAGCGTATGATTCAGCGGTTTCAGCCGCTGGTTAAACATCTCCCGCTGGCTGTCGATGTCCGCCTGCAGGGCGTTCGCCGCTTCTGCAATGGCCGACAGCTGCGCTATTTGCTCGAGACAGAGCGCGATTTCCTGTAGCGCCGTCTCACGGTCAAGAACCTCCCCGGTGGCTTTTGGCTGTCCGTCGGCACAGATAAACAACCCCTTCGCAACGCGGATCACGCCGTGCTCGTCGGTGCGCAGTTCAAAGCCGGTGCCGCGCGGTTTGTCCTGCGCGTCCACCAGCCGCCCCTGTCCGAGCTGGGTTTTACCGTATTCGGTGGTGAGGTGGATATGCTCTTCGCCGCGTTTGTCCTCCATGCGCAGTTCATTCTGCGAGGGCGTTCTCAGGATATTCCGGGTGCGGTTGTCGCGGGTGACGACGTCAGGGTGTTCGGAATCATGAAAGGCATACGCGATATAGGGCCGGTCCGGGTCGCCGCCGTCAAAGGCTATCGCCACCTCCGTACCGGTCAGCAGCGGCGTGTGCCAGCCGCAGGTGTCACCGGAATAAGGTTTCGCCTGCCGCACCCACAGGTAGTTGTAACCCCAGTCGTTGCCCTCCCGGTCCACGTCAAGCCTCACCCGGTAGCGGCCCGTGTCGTCGAGCCAGGCGTAGGTGTCTTTCGGGTCGCGGCTTTCCACACGTGCCGGGAGAGTGCCGTCAATCACCGGGCGCGGAATTTCAGCCGGGCGAAAGCAGTAGCGCTCGGTATAGGGCATGCCCCATACCGACACGTGCAGCCGCGAATCGCGCGAGGCGCGAAAGGTCGCGAGCGTGATAATTACGCCTTCCCGCAGCGCGCTTATCACGTCCCCCTGCGGCTCCAGCACCATGCCCGGCGTAAGTGTTGAGACGTTGCTGAAGAGATGCACCCGCAGCGCATTGTTGAGCTCCCGCTCGTGGCGGATGCGCGCATAAAACGCCCCGCTCTCGCTTACAGGCTCAGGCCAGGTGTCATCGCCCTGCTCCCGGTAAGGCTCCGCGTAGCGATAGTGTTCTCCGCCCGTCACCGCTGCGCTGCGCACGCTGACGGTCGCGTCCAGCGGCGTGGTGGCGGTGGGATAGTGGTAATCACGGGTATGCACCCTGCCCGTTACGGCGTTGTGCCACGTGCGCACGCCCCAGACCGCTTCTTTCGCGCCATCATGCAAACCTGACGGCTCGCGGTACGGCAGGCGGACGTCGAAAAGATAATAAAGCTGGCTGTCTGCAAAAATCGTCACATCGAGCTCGCGGGCGGTGTCCATCTCCGTGCGCCACCAGATCCCCACTTCGGCAAGAATACGCTGAACAAACGCCAGGTCGCTTTCGCGCCACTGCGTGATGAGTTCCCGCTCCGGGTAGGTGCGGGTGAGCCGAAACTCAAAATCCGCGCCTTCCAGCCCGTGTTCGCGCAGCACCTGTTCCACGACTTCCGGCACAGAGAGGTTCAGAAACACCCGGCTCTGGCAGGTATACGTGAGCAGCGCCAGCCGCGAGGAGAGCGTCACGCCGTAGTGCGACTGATCCGCACTGGTGGCAAACCACTCCAGCGCGGTGATCACGCCGTACACTGCCCTGCCGCCGTGCATGTGCAGGCCCGCGTACTTCATCAGCACCTGTTCTGGCTCGATACTGGCCTGCGGCGTGGTAAATTCAATATGCCAGCAAAACGGTTCGCTTAGCGCGTCCCGCCCGCGAAAGCGCAGCACGTCGGGCGTGACGTCACTGGCATGGATCCTCAGCCTGTAACGCGACTGACCGCCTGTCGCGTTTTCCACGTTATCGCCTGTCATACGTCACTCCTTCCTGCCCACGAGATTCAGCCAGCCGTCGCCGGGCTCAATCACGCGCGGTTTATCCGGGTCGAGATCGTCGCGGGTCAGCACCAGACGCCAGCGGTTGTCTTTCAGATCGGGCTGGTTAAACAGCCCCACAACCGCCACAAACTGCGCGTTTTCATCCATCGGCATATCCAGCGTGACATTGCCGTTGGGCATGATCAGCAGCTCGCGGGAAGCCAGCAGATCGTCTTTCAGCACCGTGTCAGCGTCTTGTAGCAATGTGCCGTAATCGGCCGCCTCGACGTTTTTACGATCCTTAAGCTGGTAGATCCTTATCATGGTCGCGAGCGGCGTCTGGTCGCCATCCACGTTAAGCGCCGCGCGGGGAGCAAAATCGAGATGCAGCGTGCTTATCTTTTTATAAAACACCGATTTTGCCATGCTGATTGTGCCGTCTTTAACCGTCTGGGTAAGGCCACAACCGGCAATGAGGCCACAGAGCGCAAGCGTCAGCGCATGCCATCCTTTGACTGTGGGCATAATTCTTCCTTTGTGAAATGTGATTAATCAAAGCGGTAATCGCCATCCCTGGCAGGCGGCAATGTCGTACAGGCCAGTGCCGAATAGCCGCCCAGATTGACGGTGATAAAAACGCGATCATCGCTAAGCCTGCCTTCTCTGAGCCCCAGCAGGCCCGTGCGGCCAAGCTGGATGCGCCGGGGTCTGGTAAGCCTGGGTGCAGGTAACAGATGCACCGGTATGCGCAGGCGCAGCCGCGCATCGCTGCGATAACCGAGATACACTCGCATCAGCGCCAGCAGGTCGGCGTGAAGCCGCCCTCCAGGCAGCCAGTCTTCAGCTTCCTGCGGATGGTGGGTGGATAGCGTGACGAGCACGCGGCTATTCGCCTCACGCGCCGTTTTCCCGAGTGTCGCGCGCTGCCTTAAGCGAATACGATCTTCATTTCCCAGGCCGCTGCGCTGGGTCACCCGCACCTTCACGGGATCGTGCTCGTTAATCTCAGCATGGGTGTGCGAGGCCAGCAGGCTCACCAGCGCATGGATCCCCTCGGCATTACGCGTAGGCAAACGCATGGTGCCCAGCAGCGCCAGAAACCGGGAAACGGGTGTGGCGACATGTTCAGCCGTGCCGGGAATGCCAAGCCCCACCAGCCCCAGCAGGCATTGCGACGTCGCGTCCGTCGCACCTGGCTCGAACGTCGTGGGGTACGCATATTTCCGCCAGATGCGGTAATACTGCGTCGCGATGCGGTGACTAAAGATATCCAGAAACGATGAGACCGCTTCATACCCCTCGCGCCGCTGGGCGATGTCATCGAGATAACTGCCGGGTAGCGGTGAATCCACCCCGTACATGCCGAGAAACGTGGTGCGTACGATGGGGAATCCGGGGTGCGCGTCGTCGGTTTCCACCCGGCATAACTCACTCGCCGGAAACCCCATCCCCGGCCAGGAACAGAACCGCACCGGGTCATTCGCCGGATGGCTGGTTGTGCCGAGTCGCGGCCTGTCGGGTTGATCCTGCTCCAGTAACTGGCAGAAGCGGTAGAAATTGACGCGCCAGATATCGTCGCCTAATTGCTGCGTCAGCCCGGTATGCGCTGACTGTGGTTCTCGCGCCATCTCAGTCGTTTCCCTGTCGGTTGTAATACCAGCGTGAGCTGGTTAAAAAGATGCACATCCGCGTAGAGCGCGAAGAAGCGATGCAGCATTTCGCCAAAGAGGTTCACATCGCCCTCACCCGAAAAGTGTTGCGCGTCCAGCGTCACTTCAATATCCACCCCTCGTTGCATAAAGCCCTGTTCGAAGCGGCGAATAAGGGTGTGCTTCACGGCGACGATCGCCTCCAGACGCCGACGGTTCATTTCATCATCGGTCCAGTCGTAGAGCGCCAGCGTGCCGCGGAGCACCTCCGGGTTATCCATCATGCTGAGGAAGTTCGAGCCCAGATGGCTCATGACCCGCCAGTGGAAACGATCGTTCGCCGGCGGGTAAAGCGGCAGGGTGGGCACCGTGAGATTCAGCACGCTGACCGGCACTTTACCTGTCTTCACCACGCGGTCGATAAGCGTGCTTTCCAGTGCCTTGCGAGGTAACTGACCGTTAGTGCCGGTGATACGTATCGAGAGCGATTCCGGTTTCTCGGCCAGCTGTTCTGTCTCAAAGGAGCGACCGCCCAGAATGAGCCAGGTGTCGTGCAGCCCGGAGGGCCCGCGCTTCACACGGGTGTGGAAATAGCGCTCCGGGGCATCAAAGCGCATCATGCCGCCCCGGTGGCGAAAGCTGGTAAACGGCACATACGCATGCCTGCCGTTTTTAACCGCGCCGTAAATCTCATCGACACTGTAGATTTCGGTATGACCATCCTGAATACGCAATGGCCGCAGCAGGTATTCATTTTCGAGAGGATTGAGCGTCAGCGGATCGGCTTCCATGCTGAAGAGATTGATCACCGGCGCGCAATGCAGACGAAAATTCTCTGTTTCGAACGGCAGGTCGGCAGACCACGCCTCGCTGAGCACAATATCAATCTCAAACCCGTCGCTGTCGGCGGAAAGTCCGATGGACTCAAGCCCGCGCAGTTCAACGAACATAAACTTCGCCCGGAAGCTAAAATATTCCAGTAACAGCTGATAGCCGCTGAAGGCGGAATCCCCTTTCGGCCACAGCCGGCCGGTATCGTCAAAACCCATCGGGCGGAACCAGCCCTCAAAGCGCACGCGTTCAGCGTGGGTGCCCACGTGTCGGGCATAAATGGCATGCACCTGACGCGTTAACGCCAGATGCAGCGCCGCACTGATGGGGTACTCGGCGTTAAGAAAAATAGCCACTTTGTCGATGCCGGATTTCGTCCAGTCCACGTTCTGGCTGCACGCAAAACGCAGGCGAATGGCGGAGCGTCCGTCGGTTTCGGTGTGCAGGCGCGCCTCGGCCAGATGGAGCGGCTGTAGCGTGACCTCTCGGGTGGTACGGTACTGGCAGGCTGTTTTTTGCGGCCCGACCGGGCGCGATAACACGGAAAAGCCTTCTGGCAGCGATTCCGCCTGGCGAAGCCCGCGCCAGTCAGGTGAAAACGCCACTATCGACAAGGACGGAATGGTGCGCATGTAGTGCGGCCATAGCAGGCTCACGAGCCCTTCCGTCAGCTCGGGCAGGTCATCGTCAAGCTTTTCACGAAGCCGCCCCATCAGAAACGCAAACCCTTCAAAAAGCCGCTCGACGTAAGGATCGCGCGCGCCAGGTTTATCCAGATTCAGCATCGCCGCCCGGTCCGGGTGAGCCTGGGAAAATGCCTTTCCGGCTTCGCGCAGATAGCGCATTTCAGCCTCGTAGTAGCGCAGGGTTAAATCATCCATGCCCAAATTTCCTGAATTATATTGTTAACAATGACGGCACAGCCGCCGGAACGGAGAAGTCAGCGCGTCCCCGGCCCCGCCATGACGCGTTGTATGAAGGGGGGCGGGAGAAACAGGGCGCGCCTTTATTCGGCATCCTGCGCGGGCTCGTCCTGCGAAGGGGCTATATCTTCCTCGCTGAAAATCGTTTCAGGCAGCCGAAACCCCTGCAGTTTCAGTAGCGCGAGCGGTCCATCACCCAGTTCAGTACGCAGAATAAATTTCAATGGATCCCCTTGTGGCGTGAGCCACACCAGTTGCAGGCGGCTGCTGTCGAGCGGCGTGACGTGCGCTTTACCCAGCAGCCGAATAAAGCCCCACTTCCCGCTGTTATTGCTGTAAAGCTGCATCCCGCTGGTGACGGTACGCCAGCTCAGGTTGACGCCCGGATACCAGGTCTCTCCTGGCCAGACAAAATCGCGCCAGCTGTCCATCTGGTTGAAGTAGTCGAGCTTTTGCCCGTCCAGGGTGAGTTGCATGCGGGCAATATTGCGTGACGGGCGCGCCATCAGTTCAAAACGCACGCCAGCATCACCCTGCGCGAAAACCGTATCCGCAATAGCGGCCAGCTGATTAATCGCGTCCAGAAACGCCGGGTTCACGGTCATGCCCTGGCTTGCGGAAGGATCCACCACCCAGCGGTTGCCCTCCTGATGCAAAATTCCGCCGAGGTTGTTTTTCAGGAACGTCGCGATGCGCCCGGAATCAGGGCGCAGGAACTGCGCCAGTACCGGCAATGAGGCATCGCTACCGGTCGCTTTGAACGGATAACGTCCGGCAAAGGCGGTGTTCCATTGTTGAACGAGGGTGGTTTTCCAGCGTTCGTTAAGACCACTGGCGGCTGGCGCCAGCACCTGACGCCAGGCCAGATCCAGCGGCTGCACAAACAGAGCCTGTCCAAAGCCGCTCCATTCCTGGCCGAGACTGGCCGCGACCAGACTGCCGTAATCGCGGGTGTCCGTAAGGTCGATAGCTTTCCCCTCAAATACCGTCTGCGCCAGCCGCTGCGCCATCGCCTGGGGATCGGGTGCGCTGGTGACCTGCTGAAGCTTGAGGCGAACCTGCGTAACGCGGGAAAGCCAGGACTGGAAGCTCAGATTACCGCTCGCCCCCGCGCCGTCTTTGCCTTCCAGCAACCCCGTCAACGGGCCAAAGACGCTATCCAGCGGTCCTTGCGGCCCCTGCGCCTGTTTAAGAAACGGCTTCGCGCTCTGACTGCCAATCAGCTTTTTGGCGGAATCCACCAGCGTATCCGCCAGCGCCTCGGTTTTCTGGCCGGTCTGCCCCTGATAATTCAGCGTGTTCATGAGCGCGACCAGTGGAGACTGGCGCACATCGGCCAGCAGGGTTAACTGAGCGATAGATTCCGATAACGATCCCGCCTCGATCCACTGGATGCTGTTAACCATACTGAGCCAGGCATTGCCAAAATCGGTGAAGTAGCGCTCCGTGAGGCGCGCTTTCAGCGCCTGCGGCGAAATATCGTTATCCGGCAGGCGATCTTTATCGGTCAACACCCAGTCAATGGCATCGCGGCGGGATTTCACCACGTCATCAATGGCGCTTTGCACCTGTTCTTCCCAGGCCTGGCGGGTGAACATTCCCGGCACGACTTCGTCGGTGGTGAAGAGCGTGGAGGCATCGGTATCACCCGTGAGATCCGCGAGCTGTAAATCCGGCCAGTTGCTGGCGATACGTTTGAGCATCTCCTGATACAACCCCGCTTCGGCGTTTCGCTGCCCTATCTGTTTCAGCAGGATCTGGCGGACCGTGCCGACAAGCTCGGCATCCGGTCTGATTTTCCACGCCGGGTGCGCCGGAAGATTCTGCGCATAAAACGCCAGCAGTTTTGGCGACAGCTCGCGCCACAGGCCATCCTTCACGCCTTCACGTGTTGGCCAGAGGCCCGGCATCGTTCGGGCAAACCAGTCCGCCTGTACTTTGTCTGGCTGCGCCAGCATCAGATAGCCTTTCAGCAGGTCATAGGCGCGTGGCGCGCCCTCTGCTCTGGCCCTGCTGACCGGCGGCAGACGAACAAAGGCATCCAGTTGCTGGTGAAGTTGCGCGGCCATCGCATCCCGCATCAGCAGGGCATTGTTGTGCCCGTACAGCGGCCAGAGCGACGCCAGCAGGGCCTGATCCAGATTCAGCCCAAAGCGGGAGTACCAGGGCGCGCCGGTGGCCTGCCTGAACTGCAACCGCGCGATGGTCTGCTGCAGCACCAGCTGATTTCGCAGGCGCTGCGAAAGCGGCAAACGGGTATCGGCGGCAGTGCTGGCGGTGCTTTGCGCGAGATAAATATCGGTACGGTTAATGCCAAGCGACAGCAGCGTTCCGCCGCCCCACAACACCGCTAAAGCCAGTAAAAAAAGCTGTGCTGCCCGCAGCCTGTCAAGGCCCGTTTTTTTCGGACGCGCCTGCGCGCAGTCATCCACCACGGCCTGCCAGGCAGGCGAATTCAAGCGGGTATGCGCAAGCGCGCTGTGGCTTGCGGTTACAAGCGACGGGCTGAACAGCACGCCGCGTAACCGGCAAGCGCAAGGCCCGCGCATCAACCCTTCGAGCAATGCGCCAAGCCGGGATTTCAGCTCGCCCTGCAGCCGGAAGGCCAGATGCACTAAACCATCATGCCGCGGCTCGGCCAGCATCTGCGCGATACCGACCTGGCGCATCCGCGGCGTCAGCGTTTCAAGCGTTCTCATCGCGTCTTCTGTCGTGGCGTCTGGCCCAAACAGCATGGCCATGGCGGGATCCTTGCGCGCCTCCTGCGGCCATCGCGCCTCATCCGTCAGCCATAACCAGACCGGCGCCTGCCAGCCAAGTAAACGCGCGGCCTGATGACGATAGCGGGCAAACGCATCGCGCTCTGTTTCTCCCGGGAGTTGCTCGCTGTTCAGCACATGGATAATGCCGTCGAGCGGACAACGGGCGCCCAGACGTTGCAGCGCATGAAGGAATGACGCCTCCTGGGGCAAAAGCCCGTCGCCGCCGTAAATCAGGACATTGCCGTCGCCCTCCTGCCACAGCTCGCTACAGAGCCGCGGTGCCGCTTTGTGAATGTCGTCGACCGCGCCAGTCACCAGCAAAACACGCACTCTGCGCCGCCAGAATCGCCCATACCGTATCCGCAGGTGCTCAATGACCGGGGCTTCACTGAAAACAGCATCGGGGTTATCGTCCGGGCCTGGTAATATTTCCTCTTCCTGCCGCGCCGCCTGCGTTTTATTTTTCCCCCACTCCAGCCGTAGCCCCGCTCTGCCCGCATATTCAAAGGCTTTATCGATAAGCCACCCCATAAGGATCATGACGAAAGCCAGCAGCGAGCAGACCGTCAGGATACGCGGGCCGTCAAAGGGCCCTGCGCCGGTATGGCTGGCCACCCACTGCGGGCAGGCGTACAGAAGAAAAGCGACTATCGCTTCCAGAAACAGCAAAGCGGCCACTGTGGCGCCAATCAGCGATCCTTTTTTTACCTTAGACATTCCCTGGCGTTTCCTTTATTCCATGTTGACGGGAAAGAACGACAACCCACATTTCATCGTTATCAGCGACCGGCTGTGCGACGACAACCTGTTCACCACGCGCATCGAACGCGGCCTGCGCCATTGCGATCGCAAGCCACACTGACGCTTTTCCGGCATAGCCCAGCACCGGATCCAGCGATGTGTTTTCCCCGGTAAGGCTGAACGTCACGCCGTTTTTTTCACAGGCGGTATTCCATTCAGCCCCGGCTATCAATGAAGGCCCGGTCACCCAGGCGCCGCGAAGCGATTGCGCGGGAAGCCCTGACCACAGCAGCGCCTTTGCGAGTGTGTCGGTAAGCGTAGCGGGGCGGCCCTTTTGCGGGCGATGCAGTTGGATGGCGTCCGGGAACGCTCTGGCTTTACGATTGCTGAGGATGGCGGCGGTCACGGCATCCGCACCGCCATTCTGCGGTGCTGAGGGAAACGACAGGGTAATGGCGACCAGAAGCGAAGGGGTATCCCAGTGGCAATCCAGCCAGCAGTCCAATGCCGCCATCCCCGTCCCCGAAAGTGTATGAAAGTTTTGCCGCGTACTGGCGGCGAGACTTTCTTTAGCCGATGCGCTCAGCTGAACGGCTATTTCCTCATCACCATCAATCAGCAACCAGCAGGGAATGCCCGGTGGCAATTGCGCTGCGACCCGCGTAACCGATGCTGAAATTTTTGCGAGCGCGCCATCCAGCGCTTTCGACAAATCAGCCTGATAGTCGGACAGCGCAGCGTAGCGAACCGCCGCCCCGCCCCCGCGCGACGCGATAAGCGCCGGTACAGGCAGGGCGCGCGCCATAACATCAAGCAGCCTGACGGCTTCTTTTCCTGCGGCAGTTTCTACCGTGCTCCCCAGAATCCAGGCGCACCGTTGTCCGCGACGGATTTCATCGGCCAGCAGAATTTCACGCTCCTCATTTCGGGCACAAATCGCCCGCTGTTCCGCCTTGTAACCGATACGGCGCAGGCAGAAGATAAAACCCCACAGGCAGAGAGGCAGACCAAGCGCGGTAGACAAGAAATCAACACCGGCGCGTGCGGAAGGCCAGTTCCAGAACGTCATCACCGCCCCCGTCAGCATAAAAATCGCGAGCAACAGCAACCAGCGGCGCGTTACCGGCCGTTTAGCGAATGGCGCTTTTTTGGGTACAGCATCCAGCCAGACGGGCATGATCAGGCCACCTTCGCGGGAACAAATGAACTGATGAGACTGCAACCACAGGCACATTTATGCCCCTGAAACGCGACCGGAATGCCGTTATCAAGGTAACGGGGATTGCCCTCAATAATCACCGTCATCCCGTGTCCGGGAACGGGACAGGAGACTTTATCCCCTTTTCTGGCAACGCCAATCCCGCCGAATTTCATTGTCGACGAGCAAGTAACAACCGCCCCACCGTGGGTGGTTTTATCGCCTTTACGAATAATGGGTAACATCGCGGTAATGTCCTCTTTAAGGTTTTTAGCTTTTTGGGAGGGTGGGTTTCTGGTATTTAGCGAGCCGGGGTGTTTCCTGGAGGCTGTGTTATTCATTAACGGGGTTGATAGCGTTTTGGTTACGGGTGCTGATGAGTTTCTTTTATGTTGGTTTGGGGTAGCTGGCGGATCACGCACCATCAGCGCCTGCCGGATCTCATCCGCCGTCACTTTTCCGTCACGGTCGCCGTCAATCTCCGTCATCAGGTCGCAATAAAACGGCAAAATTATTTATCTGATTTTATAAAAACACCCAATGTTATTTTTTTATTTTAAAATCATCAGCTTTGATCCAATATAACGACATTCCCCCGACAGAGCCTTGTATTCTATTTGATAATAAAAACCATCATCGGACATATCAATCAAGTTAAAGGAATCATTTTTCACAAGGTACGCTTTTGAATTCTGATTTCCACTTGGATTTTTATACAAGCAAACTTTTTCTTTTAGTACATACCCGACAAGCTGCTTTCGGGACAAGTAATCATCACCACCTGACAAAATAGATTTTCTTACAAGCATGCCATTATTAAAATATCTTCGCTTGACCTCTAAACAATCCGAACACTTGTCATTAATTAATAAAACCCTTTTACCTGTAGCATCAACCTTGTATACATTGCTATTCCAAACACCCTGATCTCGCCATGTGCTTATAATTCTATCATCTGTATTGGAAATATTACAAAAATTTCCCTCTTGACCAATTGAAGGAAAATTATTAATTTTATTATTTTCAATCCCGAATAAAACATAGCATTTATTCACAACTCCATTGGTACCTAAAAACAAAAACTTATCCTTTAGCAAGGATTTGATTTTGACCTCGGAGTATCCTGATGAAATAAACTTCCTCGCTGACATTGGCATTTCATATCCACTGCAAGTATTAGCATTGCAAGTTTCAGCCAAAACATTTACGCTAACCATCGTGCCAACTATTGCCGACACTATATATTCACACTTAATCATAATTAGGTTGTAATTTTAATAGAGTTTATTTTAGTTGAGCAATGTAAATTGATTTGCGCTTATTAAAGCTATAGACAACATTTACATCAGGCCCATAGCTATTACAATTTAAGAGAATGCTCAAGCCTTCTTTTTCTACGTTTTGAAAGATTGATGTCATAAAGAAGCCAAAGTCACAACCGTATAACCCAGGGTCGATAACCTGAATCTTTTTGCCACTATCTTTTTCAATGACATTAATTTTATTAATTACGACGCCGTTCTTGTCTTTTTCATAAAGACCTATGAAAATATGTTTTTTTGTATTCCCCCAAAAAGGTATTTCAAGTTCGCTCGCGTCACCCCTTAAAACCCCATCATGCAGATCACTAACTTTTTTTAAATTTATTAACAATTTGGCCCCTCCCCCTTCCCATAAACCACCTAATCCATCAATATTTTTAACTAGTTTCATGGGACAATTCTTAGCTTCATACTTCTCACCCTGTACAATAAATTTCTCGAAATCATATTTACCCGAAACCTCACATAACCATAATTTATCAGCGGCCTGAACTCCATATAATGGGATAGGGGTGTTATGATTATCGTAATAGTAACTACCTTCAATGTTAATGTCGTTACTAAATTTATAATGCTGCAATGACAAATGGATTAAATATGGCCCAATGGAGCCCTGATAATTGTTTACATCATATAACATCTGATTAGCCCGAACCGGCATGCATAATAGCATTACAAAAAAACAAATAACGTTTAGCGTTGCATTCATAAATATACCACCCATACATGAGACTAAAAAACATCCTTAAAAACATTCTCTTCTCTAATATTTTTGAAATGCTCTCTTCTTTTTTCATAACTATCAGTATGCAAATTAACCTTAGCAGTAATTTTATCCACAATCACTTCAGTATCGCTCTGGTCAGCAATCCCATAAAGTTCCTCTCGAAGCCAAAAATAAACAGCCGAACGCGCACAATAAACACCCTTTTCTAACTCAGTGGGATTCTCAATAAAATCTACACTTGGGCTCCAGTGTTCTTTATAATGATCAGAAACATCTTCATAATTAACTTTACCGGTAAGATGGATTCCTCCCCTGCCTCTTTATTTACTTCCATTACTTGAAGAAATATTTTCATTACCTAATCTATTAGCATATACTCTGTCAGCAATTGAAATTTCATCTGCGTGTTTTATTCTCCCATTAATTTTCTCACATGAATACTTTCTTGGTTTATTCTCGCGTAAGAAAACATTTAGAAGTTCATTACAAACCACAGCCACCACATAAATAAAATCACTCTAATTGTTTAAATTTAAATATTTTATTCTCTCATTTGTTTTATCCAAAAGGCATTTTTCATATATAGCTGCAAACCCTGCACCTGTCCTTGATTCATATGTTTCGTAGTCGCAGCTCGCATCTCTCATCTTAATCCAGGCTAGCTGGGATTTTTTCAGATAAACATCGCGAGATTGTGCTTGCCCATAAAATTTCGCACCTTCTTTCTTATATTCTTGAAGCTGAATTATATAGATATGATTAAGCTCTTTGCCAGCCATTAAATAGTCGCCATTGATTTTTCTATAATATTCCTGTTCGTAATCAGAAGACGCCGCTTGCGCAGCATAACATATTAAAAAGAGACTATTAAAAACCACACCCAATAAGACCTTCATTATAAATAATCCTTCCTTGCATTAAATCGCTCAAGTGGTACACCGAAAATAGTTCGCAAACGCACATCTGATATATTATTTTTAAAGGCTTGCTCTCCCTGATTTAAATCATTAATGAAAATCTTCTTGTTGAAGGGCAGTTATCTCCTCTGAAGGTTAAATCAATCAAAACATCTTGAATTTTTTGTTCAAAATTATCAAGTTCAGCCGTCACCTTCACATTGTCAATATCCACACCTTTTAATAAAACCCTCTTAATTACTTTATGTTGGTATTAATACACTGCTTTAAAAAGGAAGTGCTGCTGTTTTCGTGTAAGCGCTTGCTCATTTGAAAGGACTTAAATTATTAAAGTATGAGAGAGTTTCAATACCTTGTTTCCACGCCTCTTGGCAGCAAAATTTTAAGCGATGCCGACAATGGTTGTGAATGTTTTTCCATTTCTTGTGAAAGGAACTCTAAATATGTAGTTGTTTGCTGACCTAGATCCAAACCTCGGCCAAATGTAACACCTGATCTGCCAATAACAGTACTTTTGTTATTAGGAACATGTGGACGTCTGGAAAAGTAGAGACTATCTTCTATATCGCTCCCTTCTGAATCGAATGTTAACTGGCCAAAAGGAACTGTAAGCCATTTAAGATCCATTTCATCATTACCTAATTCCTTCATAAACACCACCGGGTGAAAATGCCAGACAGCTTCATCCTTATCGAAGGGCGGTACCCGACCGAACTAGTAATCTGCGCCCAGCTCTGCTGACCGGGTTATCCCCCCTAATGCCTGCACAACCTAGGCTTCATACGGACTGTTCATCACATTTCCACCGCCCGCTTCCTCTAAAGGCTGGAACCGCTGTTTCGCCAGCTCGTAATGCCTGATTTCTTCCATTTCGGCTCGTGCCAGCCGCCCCCGTTCATGTTGTACCACCGTGTTTTTGTCGTATTTTCCGCTGACATTGTTGCTTCCTGTGGGAGAAGTACTCCGCCCGGGTTCGCGGCAAAGGTGTTGAGGGTGGCGTTGTCTTCGCTTGCGGCATAAAAATTCAATCCCGGCCGCTACAAAGTGATCATCGATTTAAAAATTTTTAAAACAACAAAATGTTAGATATTTAGCGCGAATATTTTTTAATTACGTATTGCTTGATAGAATTCGCATTTTTATACTTGAAAGTATGTTGCTCATTATCATAGCCTGACAAATTGATGTCGCCGCCTAACTCTTTGTTAACAAAGATATTCCCACTTTCATCATAAGTATACCCGTATACTTTATAACGTTTATCCCTCCCCGCCCCCCATGATACGAGAGTTATGATATTCATCTTTAAATTTAACTTCATGAAAAAAAGGGTGCAAATTGCCGGGGCCATGTTGTGATAATTATCTATCACATCGATAATCATCTCGCCATTCTTATCTTCACGTATAAACGTTAGCAAATCGCTTCTTATATATTTTACGGAAACATCTTTGACCCTCTTCAAAACATAAGGCCCTTGCTCAATTGCCTCGTAATCAACAATATATTCCCGCCGGGTGGTAGGATCAACTTTTAAACCATTACTGCCACGGTTGCATACTGCATTTGCCAGGTTAAAAGGATCAGCCCAATCTTTATTAGCACTACTGTAGGATTTCGCGAAAATTAAGTTCAAGTCGTTATCAAAGAAATATATGTTATCAAATAACAACACCCCATCAGAGGAAGACGAATCCATCCTTAATCTAATCCCGAATGCTTTTCCCCACTGACAAGAGAATGTATAGTTTTGCTCATCTTTAACGTTGTTAGCATTACCTTCAAGCGCAATATCAATATTCCTAACCTTTTTCGCATTCGTTATCTGTAATGAAAAATAATTCACACCTCCACTTTGATTAGATGGATATAATTTAAAGTCTATTGCATACGCTAATCGATATGAAAATAAAGCATACAGTAAGATCACATTAAAAAACTTCATTAAAAACTCCCTTTTGTAAAAAGTTAATGAGATTATTATATCTGTCAGCGTAATGATTATCATAAAGATTAACTATTCTTGTTATAGAATCTGACACACTCCTGCTAATCCCATTATCGGCTCTGCTATATAAATCATTGTGATCCCAAAAGTACAAAGCCGATCTGGCTGCATAAATTGGCTCAATCAAAAAATCGGGATTACTCTCAAAATTAACAGACTCTCCCCAAACTTTTTCGTGATATGTCGTAAAAGACCTGTAATTATTTTTAAAGGTTAATTGTTTCATTCCTCTTCCGCGATATCTCCATCCATCTCCACTATTTATGTCACCATTCCCTTCTCTATCCCCATAGGCTTTATTAGCAATGTTTTCTTTATTTGCTGACTGCCTACCTGGAATATATCCATCCTTACTGGCTTCTTCAGGATGATCACGATAATACTTAAACTTACCTATAAGCACTTCCGGCCTATAATTAAACCCCTCACTCAAATTAAAGGCTGGCCCAACCTCCTGATAGATTTGGGCAAAAAAATGATAAAGTCTTTCCTTAGTATTAATATTACACTTTTCTAGATTACTTGTGAATTCTGCAGCAAGAGTATCGAGTACAGCGTCCGATGCGCATTGAGGATCAGACCAAATTTCCCTGAGCATATCTCGTGTAATTCCTTTTTTATTTTTTCTAATAGCTTCCAAAAACACCACCGGATGAAAATGCCAGACAGCTTCATCCTTATCGAAGGGCGGTACCCGACTCATCCACTCCAGATCCGCCTGCCATTTCTCACAGTACGCCATCTCAAGCGGATCCAGCTCTTTGTAAAACCCTTCCCAGCGGCCTGATGAACGCCCTTTGCACCACTCGCTGTGATGTTTCACCACCAGACGGTTCACCACATTTCTCACCAGCGGATCACGCACCGTCAGCGCCTGCCGGATCTCATCCGCCGTTACTTTTCCGTCACGGTTTCCGTCCATTTCCGTCATCAGGTCGCGATAAAATGGCGGCACCAGGCCGTACTGATAATCCGCCCCCTGCTCTGCTGACCGGCTTATCTCCCCGAATGCCTGCGGGACCCAGCCTTCATACGGGCTGTTCATCATATCCCCACCGCCCGCTTCTTCCAGCGGCTGAAAACCCTGCTTCGCCAGCTCGTACTGCCTGATTTCTTCGACATCGGTTTGTGCCAGCCAGCCGCCCCCGGTCACGTCGTACCACCGCGTTTTCGCAGCGTCTTCGACTGATGCTGCGGCTTCCTGCGGAAGAAGACACTCCGCGCCGGTCCGGGCCGTGGTGACGGTAAAGACGGGCTCTGCCTCCGTCTCCTCGCGAACAGAGAGCGCCCTGCCCTTTGGTACCCGCAGCCACGTTATCTCCCCGTCCACTTTTTCCGGGTTGGTCAGAAAGGCGGGCATTCTGCTGTCGGCGCTCAGCACTTCCAGATGCACAAACCATTCTTTATCCACCCGCGCGGTGCGCTCTGAGGGCGATTCCGTACATCCCATAAACCCCACCGGCGCGCCAGCGCTGACTTTCCACTCCTCCTTTTCATTCGTCAGCACCACGGTATCAGACGCGCCCTGCTGAACAGCCTTCTGCATCCATTCCGGCATCAGCGCCCTGAGCTCGCCGTCCGGCTCCATCAGTTCCGCGTCCAGCGTCACCCAGTACTGCGCCTGTCCCGGCACATCCCCGTTCAGTAACCGCGCCAGGCCAAAGGTGGTCAGGGTGGCTTTGCCCGCCTTCGTGACAACAAAACGCCCCGTCCGGGCAACCACAACGCGGTCGCCGGCGTTGAGACGCTTTTTCGTTTTCGGCGGCGCCGCACAGGCCCCGGCCTCGTCCTGTGCCCCCTCCGGCAGACCGTACTGGCCGGGAGTATATTTACGTAGCGATATACCGTCATGCCCCTCACGCACCCTGTAACAGGGGGACGACGGATAGTCCGCCACCGGCGCCAGATGCATATACAGGCAGTAAAACGTCAGCCAGCTTTTTTCATTCTGCGGGTCGGGCTGACACACCGATTTCACCAGCACAAAGCTGCTGCTGTACCGCAGCGGTTGCCCGCAGTACGGCGCGGTCAGATATGCGTGGTTTAACCGGTACGCCACAATCGTGCCGTCCGTCATAAACGCCAGCGGCACCGGATCGCCGGTGTTCAGGGCGTCGGGGTTCAGTGCCGAAAACGGCGCAGAAATATCACTGATATGAATGCCGCCATGCCAGAGGTCATTGGCGCCCAGAAGCCAGGTGCCGTGCGCCTCGCCGTCCACCAGCCGCATCACGTCATCCACCGAACGAAACACCTGGCCGTCCGTGTCCCTGATGGGGTAACTGATCCTCATGATGTCTCCTTATCGTGAAAATCGGTTGCGCCGCGATGGCTGAACCGGCGCCTGCGAGGTTTTCCCGAACGTCTCCTTGACACTCTCCACTGAAGCCCCCGTCCCCGTCACCTGATACGTCGCCACCTTCATCAGCATGTCGCCCCGCGACCCGTGCTCAATACCGCTTTTGCTCAGCTTCAGGTACGAGCCGCCGCCGTTCAGCGTCAGCGTCTCCGGCGTGCTGATAACGATTTCATCTTCGTTGCTGATGATGCTGAACCGGTCGCGTGCAAACAGCGCCATTGTGTTGTTCTGCGCCTGGAGCTTTACGTCACCCTGCCTGGCCACCAGCTTTGCGCCGTCCTTGTGCACAAACAGGCCCAGCGCCTTTTCCACGGCGACGGACAGGTTTTTCACTGCGCCCAGGTCCAGATGCTGACCGGCGTTTATCATCGTGTTCTGCGTGCTCGTCAGCTGAAGATGTTCGCCTGAGCTCAGCGCCACGCCCTGCGGCGCGCTCGCCAGCACCACCGCAGACTGCAGCTGCGCCAGCCGGTTCTGCGCCAGCTTCACCTGCGTGCCGATATCGCCGGTCAGCGCCCGCGCCGCTTTCGCCGCGTTATTCAGCGCCTGCATCTCATGGTTGGCCCGGGTTATCTGCTTCAGCGCGGCCGACATCTCCAGCACCGGCCCCTGCGCCTTCAGCTGCTCGTGCGCCGACAGGTATATCCCCTTCGCCGCCCGCACCGCGCCGTATTCGTCCGTGCGCAGCTCAAAGCCGGTGCCGCGCGCCTGACGCCGCGCGTCCACCAGATGCCCCAGATTTAACTGGCTCTTGCCGAACTCGGTGGCGAGCTTGATGTGCTCCTCCTGCCGCCGGTCTTCCATCCGTAATTTGTTGTTCGCGGCCGTGCGCAGCACGTTGCGGGTGTGGTTGTCGCGCGTCACGTGGTCCGGGTGGGCCGAGTCGTGCTGCGCGTGGGCGATGTACGGACGGTCAGGGTCGCCGCTGTCGAAAGCTACGGACACTTCCGTACCGTCCAGCAGCGGCGCGTGCCAGCCATAATTATCTCCCGCATAGGGCTTTGCCAGCCGCAGCCACAGATACGCACAGCCCTGCTCGCGGTCGCGGCGATCGAAATCAAGCTTCACCCGGTAACGCCCGGTGCCGTCCAGCCAGGCATAGATGTCGCCCTTCTGCGCGCTCTCGACGCGGGCGGGTAGCGTGCCCGGGATGACCGGGCGCTTTATCAGCGGCGGGCGATAACAGACCGTTTCACGGTACGGGATCCCCTCAAACGTCAGAAGAAAGCTGCTCTTACGCGAACCCCGACTGCGAACGCGGGTAATGACGACGCCTTCTTTCATTGCATCGGGCAGGCTGCCCCCGGTTTCCAGCAGCTGTCCGGGCGCCAGAAGCGGACTGGTGCTGCGCCCGGCGATGCGGGACTGTCCGTTGAGAATGCGTTCATGGCGCAGGCGGGCATAATACGCGCCGGTCTCCGGGCTGTCGGTAACGCCAGCATTCAGAAAAGGTTCGGCATAATGATATACCTCGCCGGTGGTCATGCCGTCCGCGCTGCTGACAGACGCTGAGCTGTCCTGGGGCGTCAGCGCCTCGCGATAGTTATAGTCTCGCGTGGTGACGCTGGCGCTCACCACCTGATGTGCGGTATGAAGACCCCAGACGCTCTCCTGGCCGCTGTCGCTCATCCCCGCCGGATGACGCAGCGGGAGCGTGACGCCTGGCAGGTAGTGCGCCTGAGAATCCAGAAAAACCAGCACCTCCTTTTCAAGGCGGCTGTCCATATCAAAACGCCAGAAAATCCCCACTTCCGCGAGCAGCCTCTGTACGAACTCAAGGTCCGTTTCCCGCCACTGGGTAATCAGCTCACGCGGCGGGTATTCCCGCGACAGGCGGAATTCGAAATCTGCCCCTTCAAGTTCATGCTGGCGCAGCACGCTCTCCACCACTTCAACGACCGACTGGTTAAGGTAAATTTCACTGCGCCTGGTGTTGTGCAGAAGGGCGATACGCGGCACCAGGCGCAGGGTATAACGGGTCTCATCGGCCGAGGTGGAAACCCGCCGGAAGGACTGCACCACGCCGTAAACGGCGCGCACATCTGTGGCAGGCGCGCCGGTGAAGCGCGGAGTCTGGAATGTAAAGGCGCCGGGTTTTAACAGTAGCGATTCACAAGCGATATCGGCATTTTCACAGGTCAGCGCGATGTCGTAACACCAGGGCGCGCTCAGGGCCTCTTCGGCACGGAAACTCAGCACATCCAGAAAGTCACTGCATCCATGAACATCCACCCGGTAACGGGACTGCCCCAGAAGCTGCGCCGTCTGAGCGGCGGCCTTATCCATAATGACATCACTCATCTTCGCTCTCCTTTAACATCGGTCGAACCCTGCGACCATGCCCGCAGGCGGCGCGGGCGTATTTCAGCAGCTGCCTTCGGGCATGCTACCGCCCGTCGCTGTTACCCGTAGCGCACAGGGTCGGGGGATTCAGGTTTTTGCAAAGCCGCCCGCAGGAGGCTTTGCAACAAAAACAGACGGTTTGCTGACAGCCGGGGCGTCAGGCGGTGGTGCGCGCGTTCCTCGACGCGCAATAAATGCCACCAACTGACGCTCTCTCTGTCTTATTAACCAGCGCCCTCCCTCTGAGGCGGCGCGGGGGTATCGCCTGTCGCCTGACAGGCGTCCGCCTGCGGCACCAGACGAATTTCAACGCGGCGGTTCAGCGCCCGTCCCTCTGCGGTGGCGTTGCTGGCGACCGGGCGGCTTTCTCCGTAGCCCTGCACCGCAAAACAGCGCTCCGGCACGTCGCCGGTGTCGCGCATCCAGTCGCGCACCGCTTGCGCGCGCTTGAGCGACAGCTGCTGGTTGGCGCGCTCGTCGCCGACATCATCGGTGTGGCCCGCCACCACAATCAGCCAGCCGGGCTTCGCCCTGATGCCCACCAGGGCGTTTACCAGCACCTTTGTGGAGCCGGGTTTCAGCGCCCACTGGCCGGTATCAAAGAGCGAAAGACTGTCGAGGCGGACGGTGTGAGGCGCGGGATCGCGCGGTGCTGGCGGCGGAATATACGTATCGATTGCCTGCTGTAAGGCGAGCCAGAGACGCGGGCCGGTGTATAGCCCGAGCCCGTAACGCACCGGTTCCCCCTGCCGTTGCCAGCGCTCCAGAAGCAGCGCGTCTTGCCGGAGAACGTCAAGCAACCGGGCTTTAGGCGCATAGTGCGTCATGGGGACAGCGTTCCAGCGCGCCAGATCGCCGCCGATGCGCGCAATGAGCCGTTGGTTATTGGCAATCGAGAAACCCAGCGCAGACAGCACGCAGCACAAAAGCAAAATGATGACCCGACAGGGCGTTTTCCCGCCCTGAAGCGGTGCCGTACAGGGCGAGAGAAGCGCGAGCAGCGGGTCGGCAAACCGCGGCGCCGACGTACCGCGATGCGCAACGCCCGGCCAATGCAAACGGCTGCGCCGGTATAACCACTGCGGCCACAGCGCCTCCCGGTCAGAGGCGACGCCACCTGTGCGGAACGCCACCGCAAAGGGATGCACAGGCGGAAACAGGCGATCGAGTTTGGTCAGTTCATCCATGACCACCTGGCGAATAAACGCCACCGCTTCATTCAGCACAGGAAGCGCGAGAAGATTACTGGCCGTCTGCTGCCACTCCTCAAGCGATGCCTGCGGCGCGTTTTCAGGGCAAACAAAAGGGTGATTGCTATGCACAATGACCCACGGCGTATCTGGCCCCGAGAAGCGGCAATCGAGCAGTACTGGCAGCGCAAAACCTGTGAGCGATGTTAACGGGCGGATTTGCTGGCGCAGGCTTTTAAGCCCGGCACGAAATACAGCTTCATCGTTATGTTTATCCGCCAGACAGCAATACATCACCGCAAGCTGGCCGGTCAGAGCCGATCGGTGAGTCTGTAGCTCCCGCACAAGCGCGCAGAGCTCACCGGCATTTCCGGCGCGTAGCCAGGCGCCCTGAGCCGTATGACGAACCGGCTGCGTGGGAAAAAGCGCGTCCAGCCCATCCCCACACACCAGCACCACCGGGCCCTTGTGCGAGTCAGAAAGTAACGCGGCAACCGTGGTCGCCTCTGACGACGACGCCCTTCTCCGGCGCGTCGTCCACACTAGCTGGCAGGCGACGGCCACCATCACGACGGTTATCAGCCCCCGGATGGCTAACGGCAAAGGAATAAACGACCACAGCAGCCACAGTAGCGCGGTAAGGCTGATGAGCGCAGGCAGGAGACTGGAAACCACGAGCGGCTGGCGCATTTTAATGCACCCCCCCGAACTGGGCTGACAGGAGTGCCTGAAGCCAGAGATGTCCGCTCCACCAGACAATACCCGTCGTTATCACCGTTAATACGATCCAGAACCCGACCGAGCGCAAAAGGTTAAAACGTCGTTTTTTAGCGCCGCGGACGATCAGTGAGAGATCCGTCTGTAGCGGTGGAACCCGCGCGCTCAGGGCCTTTAGTGTCTCCTCGCGCTGAGTCTGACTGACGGTTTTCACCCCATAAAGTCCCTGAAAACCGAGCGACAGTACGCGGTGATAGCAGATAAGCACGGCCAATAACGGCGCAGGCTGGCGCAACACTTCGGCGATGCGATCCCACATAACTTCTCCCGCGTTTAATGAGCCAAAATAACGGGCCTGCAGGGGAACCGATCGCCACGCTTTGTAGCCTTCGTCGCTGACGCGTATCTCTCCCTCTTCATTCACGGCTGGCTTACGGTTCATTACCGTTTCATCCAGCAACGCGCACTGCGCGTAAGAGATATGCGCGATACTGGCGTCGTCATAACCCACCTGTTGCAGCGCGTCGCGCACCGCCTCAACCTGAGCGCAGCAGTGGTTATACAGCGCGTCGCCGTCAGGCACCGGAGAGCCGTAGCGCAACAGGGTGACGGTAAGCCAGGTGTCGGCCATCAGGTTATCGATATCAATTTCTTGTCTCATGAGCGCAGCACCGCAAAGAGTTCAATGTCGAGCGCGCCCAGCAGGGATGGCACATAGAACATGCAGACGCCCTGCTCCAGCATGTCGCGCGCCGCCGCGCTCTCCATATCCAGCGCAAAGTAGTGATTTTCCAGACGCACCGGCAATGCTGCTGGCACCCGCGTCACCGGGATAAGCGATATCCCGTTCAGCGCACTGACCGAAATGGCGTTCACCTCATCCGGCGACCCGGCTTTACACAGTTCAGGGAAGCGCTCGGCAATCTGCCAGGCGGGAATATCGGAACGAACGGAAAGGTAGAAGTCGGCTTCCTCACGCAGGCGCATATCGTGCAGCGTGGTTTTCCATGTCTGGTCATCAAGGCGGGTCATAGGCAGCGCGATGACCCGTGAAGGCAGACTGGCCTCCAGTAACCCGGTAATGAGATCAAACAGCGGTGGGAAGGTGTTTTCCGGCTCTTTATGGTCGTAGCCGGGGATAACGTCGAGGTCATGTTCGAGTGAAAATGTCAGCATACTGCCTGCAAGCCTTGCCAGTTCAGCCCAGACCTGCTCAGGATGGCGAGCCGGGAAGCGTTCGTATTCGCTCAGTACGCGCGCGTGTGAATTAAGGGCGTTGAGCAGCCAGAAGAGCGACACGTCAGCGACGGCGAAATCTGCCAGCCGCTCGTTACTTTCACGGCGCATCGACATCAGCCGCAGGCGTCGGGAACGCAGCTGACGGTTTAGCAACACCAGTCGCTCACGCAACATCGTGCTGGCGCAGAACAGCGCTACAGGCGGAATAAAATTCGCATCCTGACGCCAGCCGCCTTGCCCGTCACGGATAAGCCTGCTGACAGGACACGTCTGCCAGGCCTCATTACTTTCATGGCCAAACCGTAAAGCCAGATTGAAGTGGGCCACCGCGACCGATTCCTCTTCAGGCCCAAACGCATCGGGCAGTGAAACCCACTCTTCGCGATAGCGTAATGGCCGTTCAGCGACCGAATCGGCCGTCTGAACATTGATGATGCCCGGCTGCATCAGCGGCAGAGCCAGTAGCACGGTAATGCTCTCCTGACCGGCCAGCTCATGTGGGTGGAGTTCGCGAGGCGGCGGCGGTAAATCGCTGTTAAGCGTATCCACCAGCGTGCCGTCGGGCAGCCACAGGCGAAGATGACGCACCTGAATCCGCCCGGCAGACAGCAGCTCGTCATCGAGTTCGACACTCTCCACCCCCCACGGAAACGGTGATGACAGCGCCGAGATACCCGCATTCGTGAACGCTTCCCATGCGCACTGCTGCTGGAACTGCTGAGGGGACAGCAGCGCCCCCTCGTTCCACAAGGGTCGATAGATTTTCATGACACCTCCGCGCGTCAGGCTTTCGCTTTCGGCATCTGCGACACCAGCGACAGGCTGACGTCCATGCCTTCCACCTGGAAATGCGGCACCGCGTAGAGCCTCACGCGAAAGAAACCGGGGTTGTCCTCGATATCTTCCACCACCACTTTCGCGTCGCGCAGCGGGTGCGACGCCTGCAGCGCGTCTCCCGGGTCGGTCATTTCCGTCACCAGACTCCGCACCCAGGTGTTCAGCTCCAGCTCCAGCAGACGCCGGTCTTTGGTGGTGCCGATGTTTTCGCGCTGGATAAGCTTCAGGTAGTGCGCGATGCGCGACAGCAGGAAGATGTACGGCAGCCGCGCGTTGATGCGGCTGTTCGCCGTCGCGTCCGGCGTGTCGTAGCGCGCCGGCTTCTGGGCCGAGTTCGCCGAGAAAAAGCATGCGTAGTCGCGGTTTTTGTAATACGACAGCGGAATAAACCCGAGCCCGGCAAACTCAAATTCGCGCGTCTCCGGGATCATCACTTCCGACGGGATTTTCACCTGGCTGCCGGTGCCCAGATCGTAGAGGTGAATGGGCAGGTCCTGCACCGCCCCGCCCGCCTGCGGGCCGCGGATCTGCACGCACCAGCCGTTGCTGATGAAGCTCCTCACCATGTTGGCGGCGAACGCGAACGCCGCGCTGGTCCACAGGTATTTCCCGTGTTCCGGGCCTTTCACCGCCTCCACATAGTTAAAGCTGCGCACCGGCACGGTGTCCGGGCCGTACGGCAGGCGGCCCAGCACGCGCGGCAGCGTCAGACCGATGTAGCGGGCGTCATCGGTGTCGCGGAACGCCTTCCACTTGATGTACTCCGCGCGATCGAAGTGGTTGCCGATATCCTTGATGGCCGCCACCTCCTCCATGCTCTCTTTCAGGAAGAACGCCGGGCCGGCCGCGCCGATAAACGGCATGTGCGCCGCCGCCGAGACCTTCGAAATCGTGCGCAGCAGCGCGATATCCTGCGCGCTCGCGTCAAACTCATACGCGGAAATCACCGCGCCCACCGGCTCGCCGCCGGGGGTGTCATATTCCGCCGTGTAGGTGTGCCAGTAGAGGCCGCTCTGGACGATTTCCGGCGCGTCCTCAAAATCCTGGCGCAAATCTTCTTTGGCAATATCCAGAATTTCGGTGCGCACGTTCTGACGGTAATTGGTGCGGTCCACCAGATGTTTCAGGCCGCGCCACAGCGATTCCACCTTCTGGAACGCCGGGTGGTGCATCACCGCGTCGAGCTGGCGGCTGATTTGCCAGTCAAGGTCGGCGATGTGGTGATCGAGCAGCGTTTTGTCGAGCCGGTCAACCTGCTGGCCGGCGCGCTTCAGGCGCTCAAGGAAAACCTGCACCGCGGCGGTCACGCGCTCGCCGGCGGAGGCGTCGGCCAGGCTCTGGCTGTCCTGCCAGGCGTCGATATCGCCCAGGGACGTGACCGGCTCCAGGTTGATTTTGTCAAACAGCGAGGCGTACACGCTGCCCGTGGTGTCGCGCGCCGGCGCACTGCCGGCGGCAGAAGAAGGGGTGTTCTGAACAGACATCAGCATTTCTCTCGTTGATCCGTATTACCCGGTCCGCCTCAGGCGTGTTTCGGGGCCAGGGCCGCCAGTTCCGCGCGCAGGTTTTCGCTCAGCGCCGGATCCTTAAGAATGGTTTCCAGCTCTTTGCGGAAGGTGGCGTTATCGAGAAGATTCGATTTGAGATCGCGCAGCAGATTACGCATCGCAAGCATGGCGTTGAGCGGGGGAATTTGTCGCGCCACCTGCTCCGGCTCGAAATCTTTCATCCGGCGAAACGACAGGCGGATATTTTCCTCGCGCCCGTCCCCCGCAAGCGTATTTTCAACGGCGAGGCTGACGGCGGGCGCAAATTCGCCGAGCACGCTGTCAAAATTGTTTTTATTGACGTCGATTTTTTTACGTTCGCACAGCGGCCGGTTTTCCTGACCGTTGCTGAAATCGCCGGTAACTAACAGCTTCAGCGGCAGCTCAACGCTTTTCTGCGCGCCGCCGGTATGCAGGCTTAATTTTAAATTAATGCGGGCTTTCGGAATTTCTTCCTGATATGAACCAGACATAGCATGTTCCCTCATAACAGCAACCTGACGTTGGCGGAAAGCACAGGGAACATCAGCGACAATCCCTGTCACCTTCTTTGCCGGATCCTTAAAGGCAGTTAAAAATAATTATCTGGAGTATGTTACGCACGAAAGCAGGCTAAACAAGAGGCCCGATTCCTATATATGTTACGCAGCATTTCAAAATAAAAAATCAATCACAAATAGCGTAGCGCAGGCAAAGCCGCACGCTCCGCGCCTTTGCTGACGAGCCAGAAAAAAATGGCTTACAAGACTCTTTTTTACTGTATCTGATAATAAAAAATGGCGTCCTGAATCAGACATCATCACGGGGAAATTCATCTCTTCGCCACAGGGAATTATTAAATTCATCACGCCAATATATTCCACACTGAAATATCACGAGAATAATAAAATCAATTAAAAATAACACCCTCAGGACTCATGACAATATTGACTGACTCAATTGATATTTTAGTTATTATCATTAGGAGTTTGGTGTTCGGCGAATAGCGTAAGGTGCAGATAAACAATGCCCCGCCTTTTTTATTCGGGCACCGACTATAAAAAAAGGCCACCGCTAACCTGGCGGTATCTGTCAAAACGGACGGGCATCATCACCTTCACGCCCGTGCGCTTTTACCGGTTACAGGCCACTCAGCCGATCTTCATCCGCTTTGGTTAGCGGACGCCATGTCCCGTTACGGATGGCGGTAATCGCATACGCCGCGCGCGCGGTTCTGCCGTTGCCGTCCGGGAACGGATGCCAGCCGGTTATCCAGGCGTAAAGACACTGCGGATAGAGCGGCGAGCGGTCAGAGACGGCGCTTTTCGCCAGTTGCTGGCTGAACAACGCGCGCCCGGAGAAAGAGGATGGCACCGGCGTGTCGTTTGGCACAATACCGCGCGGCGTGGTGCTGGCGTTCGGCGCGACGCGGCGGTGCAGCTCGTCGACATCGGCGATAGAGGAGATGGAAAAATCAAAGTTAAGGTAGTGCGAGAGATAACTGGTGATAAGCGGCGCGGAAATGGCCGCCGAGTTCGAGGCCCCGGCAATCCACTGCGCCGCTTCCTTTATCATCTCCTCCTGCGACTGCGGCGCGGCGGCAGCCCCAGGATGCGCCGGACTCAGCCGCTCGAAGTGCGCGGCAAGGCGCGCCAGCTTTTTGCACTCCACTTTCAGTAAAACGCCGAGCATCTCTTTGTCCTGGACGTCCAGCGCGCGCACGGTGTGCGCGATAAGCTGGTCCGCCGGGCCGCTGCCGATAGCGTGAGACAGTTCGTTATAACCGTCGGCTTTAGAATAATCGCTGGGTTTCAGCATCAGATGTTCCTCATCTTTGATCCGGCAATCGCGCGTTCCGCTGACGGAACGAATAAAAAGACTTTCAGTATTGCGTGCCTGCGCAGGTTCTGCCCGGATATATGCCGCAAAATATTTTAACGCTGCCGCGATCCGCAAGTTTCAGATAATCCTCATAATGACGTGACTATCTCCGGCCTTAGATCATGACCAAACCGCACGCCATATCGGCACGCGCTGACCGCGCTGAGGGATGACGCCGCCGTCCCCCTTATAAATAGTAGGGGCATCCGATGCGGCTCACGCGCGTTTACCACGCATGGCATACTGGAGGCGAAGCCCTTCTCATGACCTTTAACTTTTAAATGGAATTAGCATGAAAAAACTGCTGCTGGTGATGCTGATGGCCGCGACTGTCGCAGGCTGCGCCCCGCTCTCGCCTGAGGGGTGTAAAAAAACGCGCGCGCTTGATCCGTGCATTTATAAAAATACGGGGCGCGTCCAGGATAAAGACATTTACGGCAGGCAGGCGGCCGGTATTAAAACCGCGCTGGATGCGGCGCTCGCCAAACCGCATGCCTGGAACGGCAAGCGCTGCACCGTCCATCTTGATTTCGAGAAAGATGGCCGTCTGGTCAATTTTATTATTAAGGATGGCGACCGTGCTTATTGTCAGGCGCTGAAAGAGGCCGCCGGGCGCGCTGCCTTCCCGCCCTTTACTGACGATCGCGTATATAACGATATGGGATCGGCGCGCTGGGATATGCAGGGACAACCCTGACCGTAAGCGTATTTCGCGCCGCGTTATCTGCCACGGCGCATCAGTTTCAGAACATCGTGTTCGCGTTCGCCGCCTTTTCCGGCACGTCCTGAATGATGTCCCAGTGTTCGACAATTTTGCCATCTTTCACCCGGAAAATATCCAGCACGGCCTGCCCGCGATCGTGACTGCCGTTAGTCGAATGGACCTGCAGCCAGACCAGGTCGCCATCGGCCGCGCTGCGGATCACCTTCGCGCGCGACTGCGGGTTATCGCGGAAAAATCCGCTGAAGTAATTAACAAACGGCGCTTTACCGTCGGGGACATCCGGATTGTGCTGACGGTAGTCATCCGCCACCACGTCCGCCGCTGCGGTGTCATGCTGATTGAAGAATCGATCGTAGAACGTGATAACACGCTGACGATTGGCCTCTTCAACGTCGCTCTGCCGCGCAGACGCCACAGCACCATTCGCTGTAAGCAGACTCGCCGCCATCAATAAACCCGCCATTGTCTTTTTCATCGGTGCTCTCCTGATGTCCTTAAAAGTTGTCTTTTCATACCTGGTCACGAAAATAGACCTTAACGGGCACGGATGGTACAGTGCCTCCGGGACCTCAACAAGAGGTCATTATTTTCTGACTCAGTCACACCAATGTGACTAATAACGCGGGGTTAACGCACCAGCATGACGAAAAACGAACGTGACGATATCGCCCAATACGGGCAGCCCTGCCCGATACGCGATGTCCTCAATCAGATTGGCGATCAGTGGAGTTTGCTGATCCTTGAGGCGCTGGCGGGGCGCACGGTGCGGTTTAACGAGCTGAATCGGGAAATCGGCGATATTTCGCGCCAGATGCTGTCGCGCACGCTCAAGCGGCTAGAAATGGATGGCTATATCAGCCGGACGGTCTATCCGGAAGTGCCGCCGAGAGTCGAATATCAGCTCACCGCGCTCGGCAGCTCCTTTCTGGAGCCTATGCAAAAGCTCGTGCAGTGGGCGGATGAAAACCACGCCCGTATCTGCCAGGCTCGCCGTCTGCATCACGAACAGAAACCGTCATAAGCACGTAACGGCGGCGCTGACAATTACCGCCCGCTAATCGCCCAGTAAACCGTGGCGACGTGCGGCCCCGATAACCTCCTGCGCCGACACCGTCACCCACCGTTCAGCGTCAGGCGTGCCGACCTCCTCAAGCCATGCGCCGACCATGTGGTAGCCCAGCGTGTAGCCGTACCAGCGGGGCAGCGCGCCGGTGCCGAAAAACCAGGCGGCATGGTCGTAGGGGACGCCACCCAGCGCGGCGACGCTTACTGGCGCGGCGGTTAAGGCGGCGCGGTCAAGCGCGCGCTCCCAGGGCTCCGGCGGGCTGCCCATCAGCCAGGCGACAAACTGCCCCGCGAGCCCTTCGCTCACCAGCGCTTCGCCAGGCGTCCAGCCGTAGCCGGGCCCGGCCATCCGCAGACAATGATGAACTTCATGCAGGATCTGCCTGCGCAGCGTGCCGTCAGTCAGTGAGGAAGGGAGATGCGGGTTATCAGGGTCAATGCCCATACTGAAAAGCGCGCCGTGATACGCGCGGCCCGCAAGGCCAATCTCCGGGATAACGAGACCGGGCGCGCGATGCACCAGAATATCGAGCCGGGGCGGCGTCATCACTGTCGCCAGCGTCTCGCAGGCGGCGGTCGTCTCATCAATTATGCGGTCGCGGTAATCGCCTGAATCGCCCTGCGCCTGCAGCCAGTGTAGTGTCCAGCGCTCCATCGTAGCGTCTCCTTTAGGGTGAGCGGCAACCTTAACAAGAAAGGCCACTCGCGTGGCCTTTTTCTTTTACATCTTCTTTTGCAACTTCTGTTACAGCTCCGGGAAGACCAGGTTATTGCCTGGCGCCTCACGGTGGAGATGGATAAAGTTCAGGTGGCGCTCGTACTGGTCGAGAATATCGATAATCACCTGCTCTTTGTTGTAGTCCATCAGGTCGTTGCCCTGGCTGCCCTCCAGCAGGAACGTCTCAAGGCGGAAATAGTGCGACTTCCCGCTCCGGGCCCGGTAGGTAAAGCCCGGCACCGAATATTGCTGCGGCCAGACCTGATAAACAAAATCCTGCTCCTCGCCAAGGTGCACGCGCAGATCCAGGTAGCCCAGCGGAGGCTCCTCATCTGCGTCCACTTTACGCAGCGTGACGCGCCCGCCGCGCAATTCCAGCTCCTTCGCGACATCCTGCATCGCCGGGAAAATCACCGTTTCCATCATCTGCTGGGTGTAACGCGCGCCCGGATAGTTCATCAGCCGTGACAGGCGCTTTTTCCAGCTCAGACGGTCATTGCCAGACGGAATATAAGGCGCGGTGTCGCGGCTGGCGCTGGCGCGGCGGTGATCTTCCACCTTCAGCGATTTGTAGAGCCCGGCCATGACAAAGAAAATCACGAAGCTGAACGGCAGGCCCATTATCACCGTCGTGTTTTGCAGCGCCGAAATACCATTGGTCATCAGCATGCCCATGGTCAGCACGCCGATGGCGACCGACCAGAAAATCCGCAGCCAGTTGGCGGCGTCGCTGTTGATGTCTTTAAGCTTCGAGGTGAAGTTCGCCAGCACCAGCGAGCCGGAATCGGCGGACGTCACATAGAACAGCATCCCGGTGATGGTGGCAACCGAGGCGCTCAGTTTAAACGCCGGATATTCCGCCAGCAGGCTGTAGAAGCCGCGCTCCGCATGGGCGATGACTTCCTGCGCGAAGCCTGCGTCGCCGTGGATAATTTCATACAGCGCGGCGTTGCCAAACACCGACAGCCACAGCAGCGTAAAGGTAAACGGAATAATCAGCGTGCCGAGCACGAACTGGCGAATGGTGCGCCCGCGTGAAATACGCGCCAGGAACAGCCCCACAAACGGCGACCATGCCACCCACCAGGCCCAGAAGAAAAGCGTCCAGCTGTTCATCCACTGGCGCGGCATATCAAAGGCGAACGTATCGAGTGTCATCCCCATAAAGCGGTTGATGTAATCCCCAATGTTCAGCACCAGCGCGTTCAGCAGGAAGTCGGTTTTGCCCATAAACAGGACAAACAGGATAAGCCCCAGCGCCAGGATAACGTTGAGCTCGGACAGAAAACGGATGCCCTTATCGACGCCAGACGTGACCGAAATCGTGGCGATTACTACCGACAGCACAATCAGCGCCAGCTGCGCCGTCAGCCCTTCGGGAATATCGAACAGCACTTTCAGGCCGTAATTGAGCTGCACCACGCCGATGCCAAGCGTCGTGGCGATACCGAAAATGGTGCCAATCACCGCCGCGATATCGACGGTATGGCCTATCGGCCCGTTAATACGCTTGCCAAAGATGGGGTAAAGCGCGGAGCGGATGGTCAGCGGCAGGTTGTAGCGATAGCTAAAGTAGCCCAGCGCGATGCCCATCAATGCGTACATCGACCAGCCCGTCAGACCGTAGTGGAACAGCGTCCAGACCATCGCCTGGCGCGCGGCCTCGATAGTCTGCCCCGCCCCTGTCGGCGGCTGCATATACTGCGTCACCGGCTCGGCGACCGAGAAAAACATCAGGTCAATGCCAATACCGGCGGCGAACAGCATCGCCGACCAGCTCGGCAGGCTGAACTCCGGTTTCGACTGCTCCGGCCCGAGCTTGATGTCGCCATAGCGCGAGCAGGCCATGAAAATCACGAACACGATATAGAGCGTGGCGGCCAGCATGTAATACCAGCCGAATGTCGCCGAGACCCAGTTGACCGCGAGCTGGATCCAGGCGGCGGACTGTTCGCTGAAGAGAATAGTGACCAGTGAAAAAGTCAGAATCAGCGCGGCTGACGTGTAGAACACCACGGCGTTAATTCTGTTTTTTTCACTGGCAGGTGGATTCGTCATCGGTTACCTCTGGTTAATGTTCTGTCTTCCTGTAATGAAAGTGCGTGGTCATGGTTAGCGGCCTCGCCAGGCCCTTCTCTGCGCCCTCCGATAGTTCACAACGGTGATTAACCGCAAGATAGCGTAGCGTACCGTTCCGCTTTTGCGACAATCCAATCACAACATCTTAACAATTTATTTTTTTATATTGAACGTCCAATCAAAAAAAGTTCTAATAGTCTTAACATCGTGGTGAAGCGGGAGTCCGGGGTCATGCCAAAAGTGGGAATGCAGCCGATACGGCGCAGGCAGTTAATTGATGCAACGCTTAGCACCATCAATGACGTCGGGATCAACGACGCCACCATCGCGCAGATTGCGCGCCGGGCGGGCGTCTCGGCGGGGATCATCAGCCACTACTTCAAAGACAAAAACGGCCTGCTCGAAGCCACCATGCGTGACATCACCCGGCAGCTGCGCGACGCCGTCGCCGCCCGGCTGAAACCGCTGGCGCAGGCCAGCACCGAGGCGCGTCTGCTGGCGATTGTCGAAGGCAATTTCGATGACACCCAGGTTCACAGCGCGGCGATGAAAGCCTGGCTCGATTTCTGGGCCAGCAGCATGCATCAGCCGCAGCTCGGACGGCTTGAGCGCGTCAGCAGCCGTCGGCTGTTTTCAACGCTCGCCGCCGAGTTTCGCCGCGAACTGCCGCGCGAACAGGCGCGGCTGGCGGCCCACGGGCTGGCGTCGCTGATTGACGGCCTGTGGCTGCGCGCGGCGCTGAGCGGCAAGCCGTTTAATCTGGACACGGCCCGCACGCTCACCACTCAATTCATTCGCCAGCAGCTGGCTGGCGCCGAGCACCCTTGAGAAGGAGGAATCATGTCCCGATTCGCAGAACAGCAGCTTTACATTGATGGCCACTTTGTCCCGGCAGCGTCGGGCAATACATTCCAGACCATCAATCCGGCGAACGGCGACGTGCTCGCCGACGTCCATGAAGCCGGCCAGGCCGACGTGGATCGCGCCGTCGAAGCCGCCCGCAAAGGCCAGAAAATCTGGGCCGCGATGACCGCGATGGAGCGCTCGCGCATCCTGCGCCGCGCCGTGGATATCCTGCGCGAGCGCAATGACGAACTCGCCGCGCTCGAAACCCTCGACACCGGCAAACCGCTGAGCGAAACCCAGGCGGTCGATATCGTCACCGGCGCCGACGTGCTGGAATATTACGCCGGGCTTATTCCCGCGCTCGAAGGGCAGCAGATCCCGCTGCGCGACACCGCTTTCGTGTATACCCGCCGCGAACCGCTGGGCGTGGTGGCAGGCATCGGCGCGTGGAACTACCCGATCCAGATTGCGCTGTGGAAATCCGCTCCGGCGCTCGCGGCGGGCAATGCGATGATTTTCAAACCGAGCGAAGTCACGCCGCTCAGCGCGCTGAAACTCGCCGAAATCTACACCGAAGCGGGCGTGCCGGACGGCGTCTTCAGCGTGCTCAATGGCCGCGGCGCGGTCACCGGCCAGCTGCTGACGGAACATCCGGGCATCAACAAAGTCTCGTTTACCGGCGGCGTCGCCAGCGGCAAAAAAGTGATGGCGAACGCGGCGGGCTCGACGCTTAAAGAAGTGACGATGGAGCTTGGCGGAAAATCGCCGCTCATCATTTTTGACGACGCGGATCTGGATCTCGCCGCCGACATCGCCATGATGGCCAACTTCTACAGCTCAGGCCAGGTCTGCACCAACGGCACGCGCGTGTTTATCCCGGCGAAACTGCAGTCGGCGTTCGGGGCGAAAATCGCTGAACGCGTGGCGCGCATCCGGGCGGGCGACCTCAACGATCCGGCGACGAATTTCGGGCCGATGGTCAGCTTCGCGCACCGCGACAACGTGATACGCTATATCGACACCGGCATCCGCGAAGGCGCGCGCCTGCTGTGCGGCGGCAAGCGCATGAGCGGCACTGGCTTTGATAACGGCGCGTGGGTCGAGCCGACCGTCTTCACCGACTGTCGCGATGAGATGACCATCGTGCGCGAAGAGATCTTCGGGCCGGTCATGTCGATTCTCACCTATGAGAGCGAAGAGGAAGTGATTGCGCGCGCCAACGCCACCGAATACGGCCTGGCGGCGGGCGTCGTCACCCAGGATCTCAACCGCGCGCACCGCGTCATTCACCAGATTGAAGCCGGCATCTGCTGGATCAACACCTGGGGCGAATCCGCCGCCGAGATGCCGGTCGGCGGCTATAAACACTCCGGCATTGGCCGCGAGAACGGGCTGATGACGCTGCAAAGCTATACGCAGGTGAAATCCGTGCAGGTCGAGATGACCCGCTTCCAGTCCGTATTTTGATTGATTTTTAACCTGAGGAACGACTAATGGAATTTGATTACATCATTATCGGAGCCGGATCCGCAGGGAATGTTTTGGCAACAAGACTGACCGAAGACAGCGACGTCACCGTATTACTGCTGGAAGCGGGCGGCCCGGATTACCGCTTTGACTTCCGCACCCAGATGCCAGCGGCGCTGGCGTATCCACTCCAGGGGAAACGCTATAACTGGGCGTATGAAACCGAGCCTGAACCGTACATGAATAACCGCCGCATGGAGTGCGGGCGCGGTAAAGGGCTTGGCGGCTCGTCGCTCATTAACGGCATGTGCTACATCCGCGGCAACGCGATGGATCTCGACAACTGGGCGCAGCAGCCTGGCCTTGCGCGCTGGACCTATCTCGACTGCCTGCCCTATTACCGGAAATCGGAAACGCGCGATATCGGCGCTAACGATTATCACGGCGGCGACGGCCCGGTCAGCATCACCACCTGCAAACCCGGCAATAACCCGCTGTTCGCGGCGATGATTGAAGCGGGCGTGCAGGCGGGCTATCCGCGTACCGACGATCTCAACGGCTACCAGCAGGAAGGCTTCGGCCCGATGGACCGTTTCGTGACGCCGAAAGGCCGCCGCTCCAGTACCGCGCGCGGCTATCTCGACACCGCGAAGCAGCGTCCGAACCTGAAAATCATCACCCACGCCACGACCGATCGCATTCTGTTCGATAACAAACGCGCGGTGGGCGTGGAGTATCTCCACGGGGCCAGCAACGCGCCGCAAAAAGTCACCGCGCGCCGTGAAGTGCTGCTCTGCGCGGGCGCCATCGCCTCGCCGCAGATCCTTCAGCGCTCGGGCGTGGGTAACGCGCAGCTGCTGAAACAATTTGATATTCCGGTCGTGCATGACCTGCCGGGCGTCGGCGAGAACCTTCAGGATCACCTGGAGATGTATCTGCAATATGAATGCAAAAAGCCGGTCTCGCTCTACCCGGCGCTCAAATGGTGGAACCAGCCGAAAATCGGCGCAGAGTGGCTCTTTAACGGCACCGGCATCGGGGCCAGCAACCACTTCGAGGGCGGCGGGTTTATCCGCAGCCGTGAAGAGTTCGCCTGGCCAAACATTCAGTACCACTTCCTGCCGGTGGCGATTAACTACAACGGCTCCAACGCCGTTGAAGCGCACGGCTTCCAGTGCCATGTCGGCTCCATGCGCTCGCCGAGCCGCGGCCATGTACGCATTAAATCGCGCGATCCGCGCCAGCATCCGGCGATCCTGTTTAATTACATGTCGCACGAGCAGGACTGGCAGGAGTTCCGCGACGCCATTCGCATTACGCGCCAGATAATCAACCAGCCCGCGCTGGATGAATTCCGTGGCCGTGAAATCAGTCCGGGCATCGACTGCCATACCGATGAACAGCTCGATGAGTTTGTGCGTAACCACGCGGAAACCGCCTATCACCCTTGTGGCACCTGCAAAATGGGCAGCGATGACATGGCCGTGGTGGATGGTGAAGGCCGCGTACACGGGCTCGAAGGGCTGCGCGTGGTGGATGCGTCGATTATGCCGCTGATTATCACCGGCAACCTGAACGCGACTACCATCATGATTGGCGAGAAGATTGCGGATAACATCCGCGGTCGCGCGCCGCTGCCGCGCAGCACGGCGAGCTATTTCGTCGCAGGCGATCGCCCGGTGCGCGGCGAACCGCAGCGGGCGTAACGCTCACCGCCGCCGGTCTCCCCCACCGGCGGCGCTTTTTTCTGTGTGTTGCGCCGGGATCTCGTCCCGCAACCAGGCTTCAAACGCTTCAAGCGCGGCATCGTTAACGCCGCTCTCCACAGGTTTTATCAGACAAAACGTTTTGCTAATCGCGGCGGTTCCCGGCCAGGGCGCCACCAGCGCGCCGCGCGCCAGTTCCTCTTCCACATACCCCTGCGGCACCAGCGCCACGCCCTGCCCGGCAAGCGCGGCGGCAATCGCCATCTCATGCAGATCGTAGCGCGCGCCCTGCGCCGGGTTATCGAGATGCGTACCGGTCTCCTGCGCCCAGCGCTGCCACGCGTCAGGGTTCTGGCGGCGCTGGATGCGCGGCAGGCGGTTTAACGCAGCGTGACTCCCCCCTTCTTTCACCAGCGCCGGGTGGCACACCGGCACCAGCCGCTCTTCATAGAGCCTGGTGACGCGCATTCCGGCCCAGGCGGGGCTGTCAAAATGCAGCGCGGCGTCAAAACCGCTGCCGCTCAGGATAAACGGATCGGTGCGCGCGGCGATATTCAGCGTGATGTCGGGGTGGCGGGCAGAGAAACGCCCGAGTCGCGGGATAAGCCAGCGGCTGGTGAAGGTGGGCAGCGCGGCTATCTCCAGGCTCCGGCCCCCTTCTGGCAGACCCATCAGATACTGGGTGTCGCGCTCAAGCCGCTCCAGCGTTTCGCGCACGCGGTGGGCGTAGCGCGCGCCCGCCGGATTCAGCCTGACGCGGCTGCCGGTGCGGTCGAACAGTTTGCAGCCGAGCAGCGCTTCAAGCTTCGCAATCTGGCGGCTGATGGCGCCTTCCGTCAGCGCCAGCTCCTGCGCCGCACGGGCGAAATTACCGTGGCGCGCGGCCGCCTCGAACGCCTGCAGCGACGCGCTGCCGGGGATTTTTCTGCGCACTGGCACGCCTCCTGCAACCGGGCCTGCGCCCGTCAGTGATAAAAAGTCATTAAGGGGTGCCATAGTATCGTTTCACAGCCGTGATAGCAGCCTTTAGCATGACGAAACGTCATTATGCCGCACGCCCAGGAGGGCTGTATGAACCGTCCCGCTTTTCCCTCACGCCAGATTGGCGAATTCCAGGTCACTGCGCTCAGCGACGGCACGATGCCGGTAAGCCTCGATCTGTTAGCGGGCATCTCGCCTGCCGGTGCCGAGGCGCTCCAGCGCGACGCTGGCATCGCCAGGCCCGACGAGATCCTCATCAATGGTTATCTGATTCGTGGTCAGGGACGCGTCATGCTGGTCGATGCCGGTACCGGCGGGCTAAACCAGGCAGGCGGAGAACTACTCGCCGCCCTGCGCGCGCTTGGCGTAGCGCCGCACGAGGTGGATACGATTTTACTGACCCACGGCCACCCCGATCATCTCGGCGGCCTGCTGGACCGCCAGGGCGCGCCGGTCTACCCGCGCGCCGCGCTCTGGCTGCACCCTTTGGAAGCCGCATTCTGGCGCGACGACGCGCGCTTGCGTGCCGCGAATGAGCGGGTACAGCGCGCGATATCGCTTGCCCGCCGCACGCTTGAGGGGTACGCGCCGCGCCTGCGTTTTATCACCGACGAGGCCGTCATCGCAGAGGGTATCCGCCCGGTCTGGCTGCCGGGCCATACGCCAGGCCACACCGGGTTTCGCCTCGATTCAGGCGGTGAAAGCCTGCTTATCTGGGGCGATATCGTGCACTTCCCGTCTGTCCAGTCCGCGCACCCGACGGTTTCCATCGCCTTTGACCACGATCCGGCGCAGGCCGCCGCCACCCGCCAGACCGTGCTGGCGCAGGCCGCCCGCGAACAGCTCATGGTGGCGGGAATGCACCTTGGCGCGCCAGGGTTTGCATACGTGCGCGACACTGCCGACGGCTATCGCCTCGACTATGCCGAACGCTGAACTCTTGTCGTGCCTGAGCCGTTACTCGTCCGGCGTGGCGGGCGTATAACGTAAATAGCCCGCCACGCCGCCACCGCCATCATTAGGATGGTGGATGCCTTCGGTCACGGTGATTTCAGGAAAATCAAAAGGTGAAATACCGTCGAGGCATGCGACATTCACGCCATACTGATCCGGATTCGAGCGCCGCTGGTGGAAGGTATAAATGCCGCAGACCTGGCAGAAATAGTGCGCCGCCTGGCGGGTATTAAAGCGATACTCCGTCAGTTTTTCCTTACCTTCCAGCACGGTAATACCGTTTAGCGGCGCCGACACCGTAATGGCGCCGCGCATCCGGCAATAAGAGCAGTTGCAGCGCCGGGCGGTATTCAGCCCGTCCGTTAATTCCACGGTAAATTTCACGGCACCGCAGTGACACTGGCCATTCATTTTATTCATCGTGCATTCTCCTCGCCTTAATGCGATATTCCCGTGCAGCCCCTCGCCGTTTCGCGAAGCAACCTTCGTTCATTGTGCGATTTCAGCCGCGATTTTAGCGCGGCGAGTTTCGGCAACCGGGAGGGTTAGCGTATATATACTCTGTATCTGCCTTGCTTATAAATGCTGTTGCCTGAACGCCGCCAGGGCGCGCGTTGTCGTGCGTGGACAAACACCCGTACTCAGGCCTTTACAGGCGCGTTGCGCTAATTTAAGACTACACAATATTGCCCGCGCTTGCGCCACTGATATGCTGGTCGGGCAAAGGAGGAATCTCATGAATAATGTGATTTACAGCATGATTGCCAAAATTTCGAAAATGGATGCGGAAGCGAAAATTCTGACGGCTCAGGTGGAAGCGCAGGCGTTATTGTTAAGCGCCATGCTAATGACCATCGGCAAGAACGGCGGCATGGAAGAAATGGTTGAAGGGGTCAAAAAAGCGATTAACGCGGCGCTGGATGCGGAAGATAATCCGTTAAAATCGGATACGGAATTATTACTCGCGCAGTTTAATGAACTACTTTCTGTCGCCTGCCTTCTCGATAAAGAGAAACCGGAACTGGATGTCGACGCCTTGCGTAAACTCTCATCGTCGCTGACCAGCGAGAAGAAATTCTGAGACCGTAATAAACCGCTACAGGGGCTTAGCCCCCGTAGCGAGGAATTAATAAAACTGCCGGATAGCGCTTTCGGTTTCCTGCGCGCTCACGAGGCTCGAAAACCGCGCTACCAGATACGTTTCGCCATCAAGCTTATAACTCTCAATTGGCAACTCAAGCGTGGCCCCCTTCTCACCGCTAATGCGCATGATTTCTAACTCATCGGCAACAGCAACATGCTCGACCTGTCCGCCAGGCAGAATGGCAACGACGTTTTTTGGCATAGGTTAGCCCTCAGTAGTGATTAGAAAACGACCTTAACACAGCCCTGAGCGCCGCGCCTGATTTTATAACCCGCCGCCGCACGCGGGTATTGCGCCCTATCCGCGCCGCAACCGACTCAGACTAAAGCCGAGCGCCAGCAGCGATGCGAGAGCCGCGACCCACAGCGCGAGCCGGACGCCAGAGGCCTGCGCCAGCGCGTCAGTGCCGGGCGCGCCGAGGGCGAAAATCACCCCCACCAGCGCCGCCCCCACGCACTGCCCGAACATGCGCATAATCGCCAGTACGCCGGAGGCGTAGCCGCTGTGCTCGCGCGAGGCGTTCGCCAGCATCTCGCGGTTATTGGGGCTCTGAAAAATGCCAAAGCCCGTTCCGCACAGTAAGCCGCGCAGGCTGATATCCCATGCGCTCGCGTGAGCAGGCAGCAGCGCCAGCGCCACGAGCCCCGCCACAAAGACCGCGAGCCCGACGGTGGCGATAAGCGACGGCGCGTGGCGATCGGCGAGTCGTCCGGCATGCGGCGCGACCAGCATAATACCCACCGGCCAGGCGGTGAACAGCAGCGCCGCGTTCAGCGCGCTGTAGCCATACACGCTCTGAAACAGAAACGGCAGCGCCACAAAGGTCATTCCCTGACTGATAAACGACGCCAGCGAGGTGAGCGCCGCAAGGGTAAAGCGGGGGCTGGCGAAAAGCTGCGGCGGCAAAAGCGGCTCCGGCGCACGCTTAAGACGCCAGACCAGCGCCGCGCCCGAAAGCGCCGCCAGCGCGGCCCAGCCGAGCGTGGCGGACAGCGAGACGGCGTCCGGCGCCATCACTGCCGCGCCCAGCATCAGGGCTGAAAGCAGCGCGCCCGACACGTCAAACGGCCCGCGCGCCGGGCGACGGGCCTGCGGGAGCGTGCGAAGCGTCAGCCACAGCGCGAGCGCCCCCGGCGCGAGATTAATGGCAAACAGCCACGGCCAGCCGAGCCAGGCCAGCAGCGCGCCGCCGAGCACCGGCGCAACCGCCGTGCTGGTGGCGATAAGCAGCGCGTTCATTCCAAGAATGCGCCCCAGCAGCCGGTTGGGGAAAATAGTGCGCAGGATAGCTGGCGCGATGCTGAGCGTCGCCGCCCCGCCAATCCCCTGCAAAAAGCGCATCGCCACCAGCATCCCGAGCGAATCGGCCAGCGCGCAGCCGAGCGAGGCCAGCGTAAACAGCCCCACGCCTGCGGCGAACAGCGTACGAAAGCCAAGCCTTCCCGCCAGCGCTGCGAAAATCGCGAGCGTCATGGCCGCCGCGAGCAGATAACCGTTCGCCACCCACACGGCGTCCGCCGCGCTCACCTGTAATTCACGCGCGATATCCGGCAGCGCGATATTCACCATCGCGCCGTCAAACACGGCCATCGTCGTGCTGGTCATCACCGCCGTCATCGCCAGCGCGCGCTCGCGCCCCGGCAGCCCTTCATCGCCGGGCAGGCTCGAAAAAAGCGTCATTATCACCTCAGCGTCATTCATGCTTGCGTTAACTCTACTTCCAGGCGATACATGGCGGAAGACGCAACGATTGCACTGTAAACCTGCATGAAACGCCATATCTGATAAGGCGCCCGGAGGGAATGATGAATGAACCGGATCTCAACCTGCTGTTCGCGCTGGATGTATTGCTTACCGAGAAAAGCGTGGCGGTGGCCGCGCGGCGGCTCGGCTTAAGCGCCTCGGCGATGAGTCGCACGCTGGGCCGCCTGCGCGACGCCACCGGCGACGCGCTGCTGGTGCGCGCCGGACGCCAGATGGTGCTCACCCCTTACGCGCAGGCCATCCGTGAGCGCACGCAGAGCGCGGTGTTCGAAGCCCGCGCCGTGCTGCGCCCCGCGCCGCAGGCGTTTGCTATCGCCAGCCACCAGCAGACCTTTACGCTTCGCGCCAATGACGGCTTTGTGGAGGCGTTCGGCCCGCATCTTATCGTCAGCGCCGCGCGTATCGCGCCCGGCGTGCGTCTGCGTTTCGCGCCGAAGCCGGCCAAAACAGACCGGCCACTACGCGAAGGCGACGCGGATCTGGAAATCGGCGTGCCGGGCGAGATGGGGCCGGAAATCCGGCTGCAACGGCTGTTCCAGGACCGTTTTGTAGGCGTGGTGAGGGAGGCGCATCCGCTGGCCGCGCGCCCGGACGTGACGGCGCAGGACTATGTCGCCTGGCCGCACGTGGTGGCCTCGCGGCGCGGGCTGCTCACCGGGCCGGTGGATGAAGGCCTTGCGACGCTCGGCCTTGCGCGCACCGTCGCCGCCGTGGTGTCGGGGTTTCCGGCGGCGCTGGCGGTCGCGCGCGCAAGTGACCTGGTGGCGCTGGTGCCCGCGTCGTTTCTGATAAACCTGCCGCCCGCACCCGGCATCGCGTGGTTTGACCTGCCGGTGCCGACCCGCCCTATCACGGTATCGCAGATGTGGCATCCGCGCTCAGAGGCCGACCCGGCGCACCGCTGGCTGCGACAGTTTGTGCTCGCCGAATGCCGCGCGCTGATGCCGCAGGGCTGAATAACGCGCAAAAAAATCCCCCTTGCGGGGGATTGGGATCGCGGTGCGGTTGACGCGTTTATCCTCGCGCGGATTCCCGCAGCCGGGCTTTCAGCGCATTGTACTCGTCAATCACATACTGCTCGGCGGCCCGCTGTTCGCGAATCGGCTCGACGCGCACGGCGCAGTATTTGTACTCCGGCGTTTTGGTGATGGGGCTTAAGTTTTCCGCCACCAGCTCGTTACAGGCGCCAATCCACCACTGGTAGGTCATGTAGACCGCGCCCTGGTTCGGCCTGTCGCTGACCTGCGCGCGGGTAATGACTTTACCTTTGCGCGACACCACCCAGACCAGCGCCTCGTCTTCAATGCCGAGCCGTCTGGCGTCGGCGCTGTTGATTTGCGCGTAGCCCGGTTCGTCGGCGAGCGCGGCGAGCGCGGCGCAGTTGCCGGTCATTGAGCGGCACGAGTAGTGCCCCACTTCGCGCACGGTAGAGAGCACCAGCGGGTAGTCGTCGTTCACCCGGTCGAGCGGCGGTGCCCAGTTGCAGGTGAAGAACTGTCCGAGGCCGTTCGGCGTGGAAAATTCCTTCTCAAACAGATAATCGGTGCCCTGATCGGCGTCCGATTCATCACGACACGGCCACTGAATGTAGCCGAGCTCACCCATTTTCTCGTAGGTCGCACCGTAGAAATCCGGGCACAGCGCGCGCAGCTCGTCCCAGATCTGCTGCGTATTGTCGTAATGCATCGGATATCCCATGCGGGTGGCAATGGCGCTGATTATTTGCCAGTCGGTTTTCAAATCCCACTTCGGCTCCACCGCTTTAAAGAAGCGCTGAAAGCCGCGATCCGCCGCCGTATAGACCCCTTCATGCTCGCCCCACGAGGTGGACGGTAAAATCACATCCGCCGCCGCCGCGGTTTTGGTCATAAAGATATCCTGCACGATAACCAGGTCCAGGCTCGCAAACGCCTGACGCACCGCCGACAGCTCGGCGTCGGTCTGCAACGGATCTTCGCCCATAATGTACGCCGCGCGCACTTCGCCATGCCCCACGCGGTGCGGCAGCTCGCTGATGCGATAGCCGGTATGCGCAGGCAGCGATTCTACGCCCCAGGCGCGGGCGAATTTCTCGCGGTGCGCCGGGTTGTTCACATACTGATAGCCTGGGTACGTATCCGGCAGCGCGCCCATATCGCACGCGCCCTGCACGTTGTTCTGCCCGCGCACCGGGTTGACGCCCGCGCTCGGTTTGCCGAGGTTGCCGGTGAGCAGCGCCAGGCTTGTGAGCGACCGCACCGTCTCGACGCCCTGGTAAAACTGCGTAACGCCCATCCCCCAGAGGATCGCCGCGCTTTTTGCCTGGGCGTAAAGCCGGGCGGCTTCACGGATCTGCGCCGCGCTGACGCCGGTTATCGCTTCTACCGACTCCGGCGTATAGCCTTCGACTATCTTGCGATACTCCTCAAAACCTTCGGTACGGGCGCTGACAAAGGCGTGGTCCCAGAGATCTTCTTCGATAATGACGTGGCCCATCGCGTTCAGGAGCGCGATATTGGAGCCGTTTTTCAGCGCCAGATGCATATCCGCAATGCGCGCGGTTTCGATTTTACGCGGATCGCAGACGATAATTTTCGCGCCGTTTTTCTTCGCTTTAATCACGCGATTGGCGACGATCGGATGTGAATCCGCGGGGTTATATCCGAAGACAAACACTAAATCGGTATTTTCAATGCCAGTGATGGAGTTGCTCATGGCGCCGTTACCGACCGACTGGTGCAGACCTGCAACCGAGGGGCCGTGTCAGACGCGCGCGCAGCAATCGACGTTATTGGTGCCGATCACCGCGCGGGCAAATTTTTGCATCACGTAGTTGGTTTCATTACCGGTGCCGCGTGACGAGCCTGTCGTCATGATCGCGTCCGGGCCATAGTTCGCTTTGATATCGCCAAGCCGCTGCGCCACATAATCGAGCGCCTCGTCCCACGACACCGCCTCCAGCCTGCCGCCCCGCTCGCGGCGGATCATCGGCGTTTTCAGCCGCGGCGTGAGGATCTGGGTATCATTGATAAAATCCCAGCCGTAATAGCCCTTCAGGCATAAGTCCCCCTGATTGGTTTTGCCCATTGCCGCTTCCGCCTTAACGACTTTGCCGTTATCGACGATCAGGTTGATTTTGCAACCCGACGCGCAATAGGGGCATACCGTGACGACTTTCTTCATCGGTCTTGCTCCCGGTTAACTGCGTAGATAGTGGCGCATATAATGCAGAAACCGTGCCAGCCGTTAACCCACTGCCGGATAAGGGAATTTTTTATGACGGGGAGTTGTGCGGGTGTCGAGAGCCGCGCCTTTCGTCAGAAGTGACGTGACGAAAGGCGCGGTACGGCTTAGCGCGCGGGCAGCGCGTCGTAGCCTTTAAGGCGATAGTTCAGCAAAGAGAGCGCCCAGCAGGCGATAAACAGGCCGACCACGATGAACCCGGCGTTGCCGAGATTGTCATTCACGCCCGCCACCAGCTCCCAGATGCCACCGGTGAGGCCGAATTTATCCATCAGCAGCCCCAGCGCCTCAAGACCGCCAATCACCAGCGCCACCACGACGGAGGTGCCCGTGATAGTCATGTTGTAGTAGAGCTTGCGCTGCGGCTTGCTGAAAGCCCAGCCGTAAGCGCCGACCATCACCATATTGTCGAGGGTGTCGATAAGCGCCATCCCGCTGGTAAACAGCGCCGGGAAGACCAGAATCGACCAGACCGACATGCCGTTTGACGCGCCCGCCGCCGAGATCCCGAGCACGCCAATTTCTGTGGCGGTATCAAACCCGAGACCGAACAGAAAGCCGACCAGGTACATATGCCAGCTTTTGCTCACCAGGCGGAAGGTGGCGCGAAACAGCCAGCTCATCGGGCCGCCCGCCGCGAGCGCGTCGGCGTTTTCGCTGAGCGGCTCGCCGCGTTTCAGCCTGCTGAAGCTCTGCCAGATGCCGCGCAGGATGACCAGATTCACCAGCGCCATCGCCAGCAAAAACACCGCCGAGACGGTGGTGCCGATAACGCCGCCCACCTCGTGAAACCAGGCCATATCGTCTTTTATGGCCGCCGCCGTGGCAGCAATGGCGATGGACGCCAGCACCACGATGCTGGAGTGGCCGAGCGAAAACCACGCGCCGACGCCGAACGGGCGTTTGCCCTGCTGCATCATTTTGCGCGTGACGGTATCAATGGCGGCGATATGATCGGCGTCAACCGCGTGGCGCAGGCCGTAGCCCCAGGCGAGCAGGCTCGCGGCCATCAGCGCGGGGCTCTGATGGAAGGCGAAAAACGCCCAGATCCAGGCGGCCAGGTTAGCGAGGCCGAGCGCGGCCACCAGAGCCAGCGCGCGCGCGGGAAGACGAAGCAGTTGAGTCAGCATGACAACATTCCTGTAAGTGAAGAAAACGTGGCGGCGGCGATCGCCGCCTGGCCGAACGCCACCGCGCCATCGCCCGCGGGCAACGTCTGTGGCAGCAGCAGCCGGAAATCGTGAAGGTAAAACGCCAGACGCTCGCGCAGCAGCGCGTTATGCAGCACCCCACCGCCGCAGGCGATTGTCGTGATGCCGTGCGCGTTCGCATGCAGACGCGCGAGTGCGGCCAGCCCACCGGCGAGCGCATCATGAAACGCCCAGGCGCGCGCGCCTGAGGGGGCGTCGAACGCCAGCAGGCTCGCCCAGAAGGCAGGCATATCAAACTCGCCGCCGCTAAGTGACAACGTCACACTATGCGCGACCGCGCCATGACGGCGCGCCAGCGCCTCCAGACGACACGCCGCCTCGCCTTCGTAGCTTTGCGCGCGAGGCGCCACGCCGAGCATGGCGGCGACCGCGTCGAAAAGGCGGCCCGCGGAGGACGCCTGCGGCGCATTAATGCCCCGCGCCACCGCACGAACCAGCGGCTGCCAGGGCTTATCAAGAAGCCCTGCGGCCTCAGGAAGCGTCTGCCAGTCGGGCACGAACGCCTGCCACTGCGCCAGCCAGTTTCGCCACGGCTGGCGCGCCGCCAGGTCGCCGCCCGGCAGCGCCACGGCAGGCAGCCCGCCCAGCCGCTCGCAGCGCCGGTAATCCACCAGCAGACACTCGCCGCCCCACAGCGTGCCCTGCTCGCCCATGCCGATGCCGTCGAGCGCCAGCGCAACCACCGGCCCGGCGTCGCAAGGCCAGCGGTGCTCGGCGAGGCACGCGGCGATATGCGCGTGGTGATGCAGCACGTGGAGCACCGGCAGGCCCATCGTTTCGCCGAGCGCGGTCGTGCGGTAGCCGGGGTGCGCGTCCACTACGATCTGCTGCGGGTGAACATCGTAAATCTCGCGAAACAGCGCCAGCGCCTGTCGCCACTGCGCTTCAGTCTGCGTGTCGCCAAGATCGCCCAGATGCTGGCTCAGCACCGCCTCGCTGCCGCGCGCGAGGCAAAACGTATTTTTCAGGTCTGCGCCCAGGCAGAGCGTGGCGGGCACCGGCGCAACGCCGGGCGGCAGCGGGAGGGCATCCGGGACAAAACCGCGCGCCCGGCGCAGCATCTCGCCGCTCTGGCGCATCACCGAATCATCCATCCGCTGCAAAATGTCGCGATCGTGCAGCAAAAAGCCGTCGGCAATTTCGCCCAGCTGCGACAGCGCCTGGGCGTTGGTGAGCGCGGGCGGCTCGCCGCTGCGGTTGCCGGAGGTCATCACCAGCGGGCATTCGACGCCCTGCATCAGCAGGTATTGCAGCGGGTTCGCGGGCAGCATGACGCCGGTCTCATTGAGCCCCGGCGCGATAAGATCGCACAGCGGCGGCAGACAGGCGTTATCCACCAGCACAATCGGCGCGGCGGGCGTGGCGAGCCGCGCGCGAATATCGTCATCAAGACGGGTGTCCACCGGCAGCATCACCGCCAGCGGTTTGGCCGGGCGCTGTTTGCGCGTGCGCAGGCGCGCCACGGCCTGCGGGTTTTGTGCGTCGCAGGCGAGATGAAACCCGCCGAGGCCTTTGATGGCGACAATCTGCCCGGCCTTTAGCGCGGTGGTGGCAGCCTGGAGGGCCGCCTCTTTTTCGGCATGTCGCCCGCCGCTAACCCAGCGCAGCTGCGGGCCGCAGTCCGGGCACGCCACGGGCTGCGCGTGAAAGCGCCGGTCGGCCGGGTCGCGGTATTGCGCGCTACAGCGCGCGCAGAGCGGGAAGCCCGCCATCGCGGTGTTGGGCCGGTCGTAGGGCATCGCGCGAATAATCGTGAAGCGCGGGCCGCAGTGGGTACAGTTGATAAACGGGTAACGCCAGCGGGGGTCAGTCGGGTCGTTGAGTTCGCGCAGGCATTGCGGACAGGTGGCGGCGTCCGGGGTTATCTGCGTACGCATCGCCCCGCCGCCGCTTTCCCGTATGGAAAACGCCTCTGGCCGTTGCGGCCAGCGAAACGGCGCGGCGCTGACGCTGTCGATACGCGCAAGCGGCGGACAGTGCTGCCAGAGCGCGGCGATAAACGCCCCTTCGCCGCCGGTGAGGCGCACCTCCACACCAGCGCCGTCGTTGCAGACGTCGCCCGCGAGTTGTAACCGCTGCGCCAGTTGCCAGACGAAGGGGCGAAATCCTACCCCCTGCACCCGGCCCTGGATGCGTAAAATCGTGCCGTTCAGATTCATGGTCGTATCAGAAAGCGCGGGCCTGCGCCCGCGCGGGTTGAGCTATACCGCCGCGGCGTCGCGCAGGCGCGCCTTCATGCTGGTATAGGTGGTCTGGACATAGGCTTCGGCATCGCGCTGATCGGCGATAGCCTCCACATTCACCGCGCAATACTTGGTTTCCGGCGTTTTAGAGACCGGGTCGAGATTATCCTGGGTGAGCTCGTTACAGGCCCCGATCCACCACTGGTAGGTCATGTAAACCGCGCCGGGGTTGATGCGCTCATTAACATCGGCACGGCTGATGACGCGGCCACGGCGAGAGTTAACCCACACCAGCTGGCCGTCGCGCACGTTAAGCCGCGCGGCGTCCTGCGGGTGCATCTGCACGCGGCCCGGCTCGTCGGCGAGCGTCTGCAACGCCGCGCAGTTGCCGGTCATCGAGCGGCAGGAGTAGTGCCCCACTTCGCGCACGGTACAGAGCACCAGCGGGTAATCGGCATCCGGCTGTTCCGCCGGCGCGCGCCAGGCCGCGGCGAACAGCTGACCTTTGCCGCTCGGCGTATCGAAACGATTACCGGCGTAGAGGTACGGGGTGCCAGGGTGATCCAGCGTCGGGCACGGCCACTGCACATGGCCCATGTCGCCCATTTTCTGATAGGTCACGCCGTAGAACAGCGGGCAGAGCTCGCGCATTTCGTCCCAGATCTGCTGGTTGTTGTCGTAATGCATCGGGTAGCCCATAGCGGTGGCGATAAGGCTGATAATTTCCCAGTCGCGTTTGACGTTATATTTCGCCTGCACGGCCGCCTCAAAACGCTGGAAGCCACGGTCGGCGCAGGTGAAGACGCCGCCGTGTTCGCCCCAGGAGGTGGCAGGCAGCAGCACGTCCGCCACTTCGGCGGTTTTGGTCATGAAGATATCCTGAACCACCACGAAATCGAGCGCCTCGAAACCCTGACGTACCAGGCCCAGATCGGCTTCGGTCTGGAGCGGATCTTCACCCATGATGTAATAGGCTTTGACTTTGCCTTCGAGCGCCAGGTGCGGCACTTCGGTGATGCGCACGCCGATTTTGTCGTCCATCACCGCCGGGTCGATGCCCCAGGCGCGCGCGAATTTTTCACGCACCGCCGCGTCTTCGACATCCTGATAGCCGGGGAACTGATTGGGCAGCACGCCCATGTCGCACGCGCCCTGCACGTTATTCTGGCCGCGCACCGGGCCGACGCCCACATGCTCGCGCCCCAGATTACCGGTGAGCAGCGCAAGGCTTGAGAGCCCTTTCACCACGTCCACCGCCTGGCCGAACTGCGTCACGCCCATGCCCCACATAATGGTGGCGGACGGCGCGGCGGCGAACGTGCGCATTGCCTGGCGAATTTGCTGCGCGCTGACGCCGGTCAGGTGCTCGACCACCTCCGGCGCGTAGTCTTTGACGGTCTCGCGGTACGCGTCCAGCCCCTCGGTATAGCGCGCCACATACTCTTTGTCATACAGCCCTTCTTCCAGCAGCACATAGCCGAAAGCGTTCACCAGCGCCATATTGCAGCCGTTGTTGAGTTGCAGGTGCTGGTCGGCGATGCGCGCGGTTTCAATTTTACGCGGGTCGCAAACAATGATTTTCGCGCCGTTCTCTTTAGCTTTCAGCACGCGGCGCGCCACGATCGGGTGCGAGTCAGCGCAGTTGTAGCCAAAGACCAGCAGGCATTTGGAGTTTTCGATATCGCCGATGGAGTTACTCATCGCGCCGTTGCCGAGCGTCTGCTGAAGACCTGCGACCGACGGCCCGTGGCAGACGCGGGCGCAGCAGTCGACGTTATTGGTGTTAATCACCGCGCGGGCGAATTTCTGCATCACGTAGTTGGTTTCGTTGCCGGTGCCACGCGAGGAGCCGGTAGTCATGATGGCGCGCGGGCCATACTGCTCTTTAATGGCCGACAGACGCTCTGCGGTGTAGCGGATCGCCTCTTCCCAGGAGACAGCTTTGAACGCGCCGCCTTTCTCGTAGCGGATCATCGGCTGGGTGAGGCGCGGCGTCAGCAACTGGGTGTCATTAAGGAAATCCCAGCCGTAGTAGCCTTTAAGGCAGAGCTGGTTCTGGTTGGTAACGCCTTCGGCCGCCTCGGCACGAATGATTTTGTTGTTATCCACGACGAGCTTGAGTTTGCAGCCCGCACCGCAGTACGGACAGACGCTGGTGATTTTTTTCATCAGTAACAGACCTGTTAAAAGTGAAATCGATGGCTTAAAAAGCCAGGGATGAGAGGCCATCGAGCGCGGCGCGACGGCGGCGTTCGGCGCTGAGCGCTTCCAGACGGTTGCGATCGATGCAGACAATGGCGTTGGTCGGGCACGCGTCGATGCAGGCCGGGCCTTCTGCGCGGTGATGGCAGAGATCGCATTTATTAGCTTCGGCTTTTTCGGCCAGCACGTTGAGCCCGGCGCCGCTGTTACGCACCACAGGGCGCACGACCACTTCCATCGCGCCGTACGGGCACGCGACCACGCAGGTTTTGCAGCCGATGCAGCGCTCCTGATGGACATGGACGAAATCGTTGTCACGGCTGATAGCGCCGTTCGGGCAGACGCTCGCGCACGGCGCGTCTTCACACTGGCGGCACATGGTCGCGGTGGAAACATTCACGCCTTTCACAACGTGAATGCGGGGCAGAAAGGTTTGCGGCGTGAGCGCGGCGCAGTCCTGGTTTTCCTGATGCGACACCACGCACGCCACCTCGCAGGTGCGGCATCCAATACATTTACTTGAATCAGCAATGATGAAGCGGTTCATCATAGTCTCCGGCTGTGGGTTGAACCCACTCGCTAATACACAATCCGTGCCAGATTTTATTTGCTTGATTTTATTAAGGATTATTTGCGAGGGAGTGCGTCAGTGGCGTGTCATCGACACTTATGACGATAGAAATGACGGTATGACGGGCACAAAAAAGCGGGTCTGATAACCCGCTTCGTCGGTCTTACACGGTTAATGCCTTATGCGCACAGCTCCGTTTCACTGTGGGCAGCGCTGATAATCTGTTGCAGCCCTTGTTTACGGTAGTAGTTGTAACGCTCATGAAACCAGGCGGATTGCGCCTCGCTCATATTGCCGGTGATGGCGTCGATATCGATACGGCGTCCTTCTCCGTTCATACGGGCAAAACTGCTCGCCAGAAAATCAAAGTTCTTGAACGAATAAATGTCTTGTCTGTTCATCAGTTTCTCCCTCCACTCCATCAACTGTATACGATGCAGAACCGCGCTTTTTTTATTCAGAAGATTCCTGGTAGCCAGAGGCCGGTTTCGGAGCTATCTGGCGGGGGAAATGCGGGCGGGACGGCGTGTGCACGTTGTGTACCCGCCCTGGAAAATATGAAAACGGTAGGGTAGGTGGTTTTGCTCCGGCTAAAAAAAATCGGCCGCGCCGTTTCGCCGCAGGCCGGGGCGCACCGGAGGGACCCGGTGCGAGGGCAAGACAATACAGGGACGTATTGTCTTGCCCGACCCGTGGCCGGAGGGAAAAAGGCGCGGCTTACCCGAAGGGGCGATTTTCTGCCGGGAGCCGGGATTGCAAAGGGGGCGGCAGCGAGCCCCCTTTGCACGTTCGCGTGAGGAAGACGCACATATAAACGCGACGTGAGGGCGAACGGAACCATTTCCCCGACCTGGTATATTTCTCTTCCCCCGGAGTTTTCCCAAAACGCAAATGGTGGGTGCGCTGCGCTTACCCACCCTACAATTCACCTTCTCATGTAGGGCGCGCACCCGCCATCTTCACTACGCGCCCTCTTCCACCGCCAGCGCCGCGAACCCGCCGTTGCCTTCCCACTGCGCCAGACGACCATAAACGGTATCGACGGCGTGTTTTACCGCTTCGGTCATCGGGTAATAAAATCCCACGATATCGGGCTGGATACCGAGAAAAATCACCTCGCCCACGTCCTCGCGCAGCTGATCCACCAGATAATTGAGCGGCATATTGTGGGTCGTCATCATAAACATTTCGGAGATATCGTCCGGGTCGATGAGGCGGATCTCGCCGGGGTTGAGCCCCATCTCGGTCGCGTCCACGAGGAGCAGTCGCTGCGGGCGCAGCTCGCGGATCGCGCCGATGTCATTCTCCGGTGCGCTGCCGCCGTCTATCAGCACCCACTCGCCCTGCGGCGCGACGCGGAATTTTTCGGCAAGCAGCGGCCCTGCGCCGTCGTCGCCCATCATGCTGTTGCCCACACATAATAAAACGTCAGTCACGATCCCTCCTCACCATCACATATACCGCCGGTTCACGCTGTATTGCCTGCAACAGCCCGAGCAGCTCGCGGCTCCAGACCTGCTGCTGTTCGTTCTGGCGCGTCATCGCCTCGTCAAAGGCGCGCGCCAGCAGCGTGACGTGATTCTGGTCGATAACGATTTCGCCATAGCGCGGCACGCCCTGCATCTTGCGCTGCGCCTCGCCGGGCGCGAGCGTCGCTATCCACGCCTGGTATGCATCAAACGGGCAGATCAGCGACGCCTTCAGGCAGTCAATCACGCCCAGATGGTGGCCAATCGCCAGGCTGTAATAGATAACCTGCTGCGCCTGCGGCGGCGTCGCGTCGTTTTCATCAACGAATTTGCGCGACAGCCTGCTGAACACTACGGTTTCGCTCATCCGACGCGCTCCTGGGCGACCACCTCGTCAAGCCGGGCGACGATTTCGCTCAGCCGCGGGTCGTTTTCCTGCGAGAGCCACCCGGCGACGCTGTCGCCGCCGAGCGTCAGGTGGCGCATATAGTCGTCAGCTATCTGGCGGCCATAGCGATATCCGGCCAGACGCCGGGCGGCGCGGTCAACCCGCACACGCAGCGGCTGGACCATCTCCGGATGGAGGATCTCCGCCGCCTGGTTGTCCTGCTCGCCCGGCAGGCGCGCGTGAATTTTCTGCTCCAGCAGGCCGAGCGCCATCGCAAAGCCGTAGAGGGTCGCGGCAGGCGTCGGCGGGCAGCCGGGGATATAGACATCTACCGGCACAATTTTGTCGGTGCCGCCCCAGACGCAGTAGAGATCGTGAAAAATGCCACCGCTGTTGCCGCAGGCGCCGTACGAGATGCAGATTTTCGGGTCGGGAGCCGACTCCCAGGCGCGCAGCGCGGGCGAGCGCATGGCGCGCGTAACCGCGCCGGTAAACAGCAGAATGTCGGCATGGCGCGGCGACGGCACCACTTTGATGCCAAAACGTTCGGCATCGAACAGCGGCGAGAGCGTTGCGAAAATTTCGATTTCACACCCGTTGCAGCCGCCGCAGTCGACGCGATAGACATACGCCGACCGTTTGATGTTTTTCAAAAGCGAGGTTTTCATGCGCGCGATGGATTCATCCACCGTCACCGGAACGGGAATATTGTTGCTGTCGCGTGGGCCGAGCAGGTTCATCACACCGCCTCCTTCATTTCGCGGGTCAGGTCGATAAGCTCTGAGGGCGCAAGGCCCTGCTGGCGTTTACAGTCAGGGCAGGTTTCAAAGCTGGCGCGGTGGCGCTCGGCGCGCGCATCGCCGTTGTGCGCGAGCAGCGCTATCGCGTAATCCACCTCTTTTTGCACCGCAAACGGCTGCTGGCAGACACGACAGCGGCAGAGCGCGAAGCTCGCCTGCTGGAGAAAATCCTCTTTACGCCACACCGCCAGCTCATACTCCGGCGTGAGGCGGATGGCCGCCGTCGGGCAGACCTCTTCACAGCGCCCGCAAAAGATGCAGCGCCCGAGATTGAACTGCCAGTCGAGACGGTCGTGTTCGAAGTCGGTCGCGACGGTTAAGGCGTTAGACGGGCAGGCGTTAATGCACGCCGCGCAGCCGATGCACTGCTGCGGATCATGCTGCGGCTTGCCGCGAAAATTTTTGTCGACCGGCATCGGTTGCAGCGGATAGGGCTGCGTCGCCACGCCGGTTTTTAATGCTTTTTTGATAAAGGTAAACATATTGTCTCCTGTCGCCTGCGCGACGGTTACCCGGCAGGTGCGCTTTGCTTACCCACCAGCCCACCAGCCAGCGGCACCTATTTCAGCGGCGAATTTTTACGCTCAATGCTGTAACGCTCGAGCTCTTTGTACGCCACCACCTGGCTTTTCTTCTTGCGCACATCCACCACCGTCATACGGTCGGTGCAGGAGTAGCACGGGTCGAGGCTGCCGATAATCAGCGGCGCGTCGGAGACCGTATTGCCGCGCAGCATATAGCGCAGCGTCGGCCAGTTGGCGTAGGTCGCCGCACGGCAGCGCCAGCGGTAGAGCTTCTGGTTGTCGCCGGTCATGCTCCAGTGGATGTCGTCGCCGCGCGGCGCCTCGGAAAACCCGAGCGCAAAACGGTTCGGGATATAGGTAAATCCTTCCACCAGCAGCGGGCCGCCTGGCAAGTTATCAAGCCCGAAATCGATCATGTTGAGCGCGGTGAACACCTCGTTGATCCGCACTTTGAGGCGCGAAATCACGTCACAGCCCTGCTCGCTGTGTACTTCCATCGGCAGCAGGCCGTAACCGACAAACGGGTGATCGGCGCGGGTATCACGGGCGTGCCCGCTCGCGCGCACCATCGGCCCGACATTGCTGAAATCGCGGGCGATCTGCGGGTCGAGACGGCCAATGCCCGCGGTGCGCTGCTCGATGTTCGGCGTGCTGAGCAGAATATTCACCAGATCCTGCACCTCGCGGCGCATCTGCTGGGCAAGCAAACGGGTCTCGATCATGTCGTCTTTCAGCAGGTCGCGGCGAATGCCGCCAATCAGGTTCATACCGTAGGTTTTACGCGCACCCGTAAGAATTTCCGCCATTTTCATGGAGGTCTCACGCACCCGGAAAAACTGCATAAACCCGGAATCGAACCCGACGAAGTGGCACGCCAGACCGAGGTTGAGCAGATGGCTGTGCAGGCGCTCCACCTCCAGCAGAATGGCGCGGATCATCTGCGCGCGCTCCGGCACCTGAATGCCCATCGCATTTTCCACCGACGTGGTGTACGCGGTGCTGTGGGCGAAGCCGCAGATCCCGCAGACGCGGTCGGAGAGAAACGTCACTTCGTTGTAGCCCATGCGGGTTTCCGCGAGCTTCTCCATGCCGCGATGCACATAAAAAAGGCGGTAGTCGGCGTCGATAATGTTTTCGCCGTCGACGAACAGCCGGAAGTGGCCCGGCTCGTCGGAGGTGACATGCAGCGGGCCAATCGGCACCACGTTGTTTTTGGCATCGCCCAGCTCGTTGATGAACTCGTAGGTCTCTTTATCGCTGGTCGGTGCCGGGCGCTGGCGGTAGTCCATGCTGTCTTTACGCAGCGGATAGAGATCGTCCGGCCAGTCGTCCGGCAGCACCAGGCGGCGCTCATCCGGCAGGCCGACCGGGATAAGGCCGTACATGTCGCGCACCTCGCGCTCACCCCAGACGGCGGCAGGCACGCGCGGCGTCACGGACGGGAACTCCGGTTTATTCGCATCCACCTCGACCCGCACGGTTATCCAGCACTTCACGCCCTGCTCCATTGAGAGCACGTAGTAAACGGCGTAACTGCCGCACAGCTTGCGCTCGTCGTTGCCGAACAGCACCGACAGCCAGCCCCCCTGCTGGTAGTAAAGAAACTCCACCACTTCCGGCAGATAATTGATTTTCACCGTGACCGTCAGCTGGTCGCGGGTTTGCCAGGCTTCATCAAGCACCACGCCGGGAAACGCCTCGTGCAGCGCGCGCAGATAGTGTTGCCCTGTTTTTTCTTCAGACATCGTTCAATTCTCTTATCACGCCGCCAGCAAGGAGACGAAAGCTAAAAAGGCCAGGCCGAAACCGGTCCAGGTGACGCGCGATACGGCGTTAAAACGCAGGCGCGCCATGCTGTTTTCAAACAGTGCGATGACCAGCACGCCCACCAGCAGTTTGATAACCGCCAGCGCGAGCGCCAGCAGGCCGCCGCTCACGGTCAGGCTCGTCATCTGCCCCCAGGGCAGAAACACGCCGACGAACATCTGCAACACCACCAGTTGCTTAAGGCTGATGCCCCATTTCAGCAGCGCGAAACCCGCGCCGCTGTACTCGGAGAGCGGCCCTTCCTGAAGCTCCTGTTCAGCTTCGGCGAGGTCGAACGGCAGCTTGCCCATCTCAATAAAGGTGGCGAAAGCGCAGGCGGCGAGCGCCAGCAGCAGCGGCAGGCTGCGCGCGACAGGCCAGTGGTAAACCATCGCGGTGATGTGGCTGATATGCGTCGAGCCCGCGACCGTCGCGGCGACCCACAGGCCCAGCAACAGAATGGGCTCCACCAGCACGCCGAGCATCGCCTCACGGCTCGCGCCGATCGCCGTAAACGGGCTGCCGGTATCAAGCCCGGCGATGGCGAAAAAGAAGCGCGCGATGGCGAAGAGATAGACCAGCGTAATCAAATCACCCGCGCCCGGCAGCGGCGAACCCACCGTCACCACCGGCAGCGCAGCGGCGATGGTCAGCATGACCGCCAGCATGGCGAACGGCGTGAAGCGAAACACCCAGCCAGCGGCCGCAGGGGCCACGCTCTGGCGGCCCAGCAGCTTGAACAGATCGCGATACTCCTGAAGCACGCCCGGCCCGCGCCGGTTATGCAGGCGGGCGCGCACCACGCGGGTCACGCCCGAAAGCAGCGGCGCGCACGCGAACAGCGCCAGCGCCTGAATGAGGGGGAAAAGGATGTTTTGCATGTCAGACTCCTCGTGAAATCACGACCACCAGCAGCACGGCCAGCTCGACCAGCGCCAGACGGCGACAGAGCGCGGGCAGGCAGGCGCTCTGCCAGCCAGGCAGCCAGCGCGCCGGGTTAAGGATATGGCGAAGCGCTATCAACGGCGCGAAGGCGGCCTTAACCGGCCGGGCGAAACCGTGCGCGGTGATAACCATCGCCTGTTCATGGTCATAGCCGCAGACCCAGGCGGATCCACGCGAGCGCGACGCCAGACGATCGCCTTTAAAGAGCGTCATCAGCAGGAACGGCAGCAGCAGCGAGCCCGCCAGCAGCAGCGTCATCACCGGCTGCGAGACGGTCGTGCCCTGGGTGACGAGCGGCAGCGGGACGGCGCGCCCGAGCAGCGGCAGCAGCCACGGCGCGGCAATGCCGCCCGCCAGGCAGCAGAGCGCCAGTCCCGCCACGCAGAGGCGCATCAGCCAGGGCGCGTCGGTGGCGTTTGCCGCCGCCGGGGTGCGCGGCGCGCCGAGGAACGTCACGCCGTAGACTTTCGCCATACACATCACCGCCAGCGCGCCGGTGATGGCAAGCCCTACCGCCAGCAGCGGCCCGAGCAGACGCGCGATAAACAGCGGCTGCGCGCCGAAGTCAAAAAACGCCTGGTAAATCACCCACTCGCCCGCAAAGCCGTTCAGCGGCGGCAGCGCGGCCATGGCCATCAGGCCCACCAGCATGGAGAGTGATATCAGCGGCATGGTTTTGCCGATACCGCCGAGCTTTTCGATATCGCGATATCCGGTGCGATGAAACACCGCGCCCGCGCCGAGAAACAGCGTGGTTTTAAAGAGGCTGTGGTTGAAGAGATGATAAAGCCCGCCGACCAGACCCAGCGCGACGAGCGCCGGTTCGCCCAGGGAGATCCCGGCAAGCCCGCTGCCAAGCCCCAGCAGAATAATGCCGATGTTCTCAAGCGTGTGGTACGCCAGCAGGCGGTTGATGTTGTGCTCCATCAGCGCGTAGAGCCCGCCGATAAACGCGGTCACCATGCCGAGCGCCAGCACCAGCACGGCGCACCAGAGCGGCAGCGCGGCGTTCATCAGCGAGACGACCAGAATGCCGTAGAGGCCTACTTTCAGCACCACTGCGGAAAAGAGCGCGGCGGCGGGCGCGCTGGCCTGCGCATGCGCCTGGACCACGCCGCCGTGCAGCGGCACGATGCCCGCGTGTAGCCCGAACCCGGCAAGGCCCAGCAGCCAGACGCCCGCGCCAAAGGGCTGTCCGGCCGTGAGCGAGCTTAACGCCAGGATATCGAGGGTGCCGTAGTGCCGCCACAGCAGCCAGCATGCCAGGGCGAGCAGCAGCGTGCCGAGCCGCCCGAGCGCGAACCAGAGTTTGCCGCTCGCGCTGTCGGGGGTCAGGAACACGGCGGCGAGCGCCACTATCTCCACCATGACCACCAGCGCGCCGAGGCTCTGTACGGTGACGGCAAGCGTCGCCGCGCCGAGCAGCAGAGTCATCAGCGCGCCGCTGGCGCGTGTCTCGCCATCACGCGGGGTGATCAGCGTGAAAAGGCAGATAAAGAGCCCCGGCAGGCCGAGGGTGGCGAGCCAGATGGCGTTGAAAGCCGTCAGGCGCACATCAAGAGTGCCGACTTGCGTGGCAAGCGGCCCGGCGCTGCTGTGGATGAGCAACAGCCCGCCCGCCGCACTCGTGCACAGGCAACCCAGCGCGCCGCCAAGCCCGGCAAGGCGGGCGCTGAGCGGCTTATGCCAGGCGGTCAGCAGCGCCAGGAGCAGCCCGGCGCCAAAAGCCCCCAGCGCCGCCTGATAAAAGAAAATCGCGTTCATTGTTCTCCTCCGCGCGGCTGTAACAGCAGCGACAGGTCGCCCAGGTCGGCGTTAATGGTCAGTTCACGTTTGCGGCGGCTGGCGCGCGCGATGTCGTGGTTATCGACAATCTTCAGCGCGCGGGTCGGACAGGTACGCACGCAGGCGGGGCCTTCCTCGTCGAACTGGCAGAGATCGCATTTCACCGCCACGGCGCGCACGCCGGGCGTCCAGTCGAGAAACGCCCCGACGTGCGCAGGCGCAGGCGGCGCGGGCGGCGCTTTCGGGCTGTTGACGTTGGCCGGAATATGCAGCGGTCGGCTGCCGGAAAATTCAATCGCGCCAAACGGACAGGCGATGCCGCAGAGCTTGCAGCTGACGCACAGGCTTTCATTAAGCTGAATAGCTCCCGCCTCGCGGGTGATGGCGTTCACCGGGCAGACCTGCGCGCAGGGCGCGTCTTCACAGTGGTGGCAGAGCTGCGGTGCGGAGTCTTTCTGATTACGCATAACCGTCAGACGCGGCCTGGATTGCAGTCCATGCAGGCGGTGCGTCTCTGAGCAGGCGGCCTCGCAGGTGTGGCAGCCGATGCAGAGCGTGGAGTCGGCAATGATAAAACGGTTCACCAGCGGTTCCTCAGGTGATAGTCATTTTTGACGAAAAGTGACGATGACGGGCGATTTCGACAGTCCCGACATGTCGTCCTGTTAATGTGACGACGCATCGCGGGCCGCCAGGATGTCGCTGATGCGCAGCGGCGCGTCGTGTTGTACCGCGTCGTAAAGCCCGTCATAGACTGCGCCGATTTGGTCCAGATAGTGCGCCAGCACTTTTTCGCGGTCGCGAATATCCACCGCGCCATCAAGCCGTCCCTGCGTGTCAAGCTGCGCGGTGGCGAGCAGCGTCTCATCGCGCCCGTCGCGGCGGGCTATCAGGTAGTTGATCGTGCGGCAGTGAAAGCCCTCGGCCTGCTCCACGCGAATAGCAAAATGCTCAAACAGAAAGAAGCAGAGCCCGTTCTGCGGCTCGCAGCCGAGCGAATGGTGCAGTTTCTGGCGCGACAGCGTGATCGCCTGGACCAGCGTGTTGCAGTAGGTGTGCCAGTGCGCCTGTAAACAGCGGTGGCGGTCGGCGATAAATTCCGCCTTCTGGCTTAATTCGGAAAGGATCATGGTTTCTCGCTCATTTAACAGAGATACCGCTGTTTAGCAGGAACCATGCCATTTTTTATCTTGCTGTATTTAAAAGATTTATTTCAAAACGTCACCTCACGCACGCTGTCACGACATGTCATTTCGACAGCCTCGACACCCATGACGACAGCCCGCCGTCCGTCGTTATCCGCACTGGCACTCTTATTGCATTACTGAGCGCATCGTATCGGAGGCGTTATGCATGAACTCACACTCTGCCAGCGGGCAGTAGAAATCATCGAACAGCAGGCGCAGCAGCTCAATGCGCGCAGGGTTACCGGCGTGTGGCTGGAGATCGGCGCGTTCTCGTGCGTCGAGCGCGGCGCGCTGGAATTTTGTTTTGAACTGGCCTGCCGTGACACCCGCGCCGAAGGCTGCGCGCTTCATCTCAGCCAGCAGGAGGCGCAGTGCTGGTGTCTCCACTGTCAGCGTGACGTGCAACTGCTGACGACGCTGGTTCGCCGCTGCCCGCATTGCCACCACGCGGATCTGCGTATCGACGCCGATGACAGCGTGCAAATCAAGCGTCTGGAAATAGAACAGGAGTAGAAAATGTGTACAACCTGCGGTTGCCAGCACGGCAACCTCTATATAGAAGGCGATGAGCGCGACCCGCACTCGCCGTTTCGCAAAGCCCCCTTCGCCGCCGCCCCGCACCTGGTCGCCCCCATCACCACGGTTAACCTCAGCGCGTTTACGCCCGCGGTCGCCCCGCAGGGGGATCTGGATTACGGTCATGGCGAGGCGGGCACCCACGCGCCCGGCTTAAGCCAGCGAAAAATGGTCGAGATTGAAATCAACGTGCTGGATAAAAACAATCAGATAGCGCAGCGCAACCGCCAGCGCCTCGCCGCGCGCGGGCAGCTGGCGCTAAACCTGGTCTCCAGCCCTGGCTCCGGCAAAACCACGCTGCTGACGGAAACGCTCAAACGCCTGCGGGGCACCACGGCCTGCGCGGTTATCGAAGGCGATCAGCAGACGGTGAACGACGCCGAGCGCATTCGCGCCACCGGCACCCCGGCCATCCAGGTCAATACCGGCAAAGGCTGTCATCTGGACGCGCAGATGGTGCAGGACGCGATGACGCGCCTGCCGCTTGAGGATAACGGCGTGCTGTTTATCGAAAACGTCGGCAATCTCGTCTGCCCGGCCGGGTTTGATCTCGGCGAGCGCCACAAGGTGGCGGTGCTCTCGGTAACGGAAGGCGAAGACAAGCCGCTCAAATACCCGCACATGTTCGCCGCCGCCTCGCTGATGCTGCTTAACAAAATTGATCTGCTGCCGTACCTGAATTTCGACGTTGAGAAATGCATGGCGTACGCGCGTGAGGTCAACCCGGATATCACCATCCTGCTGGTTTCCGCCACCCGTGGCGACGGCATGAGCGCCTGGCTTGCCTGGCTGGAGGAACAGCGATGTGCATAGGCATTCCGGGGCAGGTCTGCGAGCTGCTCACCGGCAACCTCGCGCGCGTCGAGGTCTGCGGCGTCACGCGCGAGGTGGATCTGACGCTGGTCGGCACGCATGACGAGGCGGGCATGCCGCGGCTCGGCCAGTGGGTGCTGGTGCATGTCGGCTTCGCCATGAGCCTGATTAACGAGCGCGACGCGCGCGACACGTTAGAGGCGCTGCAAAACATGTTTGACGTGGAGCCGGATGTCGGCGCGCTGCTGTATGGCGAGGAGAACCGCTGATGCGTTTTGTCGATGAATACCGCAACCCCGACCAGGTGCTGCGCTTAGTTGACCGGCTGCGCGAGCGCGCTGCCCTGCTCCCCACGACCGCGCAGCATCCGCTACGCATCATGGAAGTGTGCGGCGGCCACACACACGCCATTTTTAAATTCGGCCTCGACCGCCTGCTGCCGGAAAACATTGAATTTATTCACGGCCCCGGCTGCCCGGTTTGCGTGCTGCCGATGGGACGTATCGATAACGCCACCGAAATCGCCCGTCGCCCCGGCGTGATTTTTTGCACCTTTGGCGACGCGATGCGCGTGCCGGGCAAAAACGGGTCGCTGTTGCAGGCCAAAGCGCAGGGCGCGGATGTCCGTATCGTTTATTCGCCGATGGACGCGCTACACATCGCCGAACAGCATCCGCAGCGCGAGGTGGTGTTCTTTGGCTTAGGCTTTGAAACCACCATGCCCGCCACCGCGCTGACGCTGATGCAGGCGAAAGCGCGCGATGTGGCTAACTTTTACTTTTTCTGCCAGCACATTACGCTTATCCCAACCCTGCAAAGCCTGCTGGAGCAGCCCGATAACCAGACCGACGCCTTTCTGGCGCCGGGGCACGTCAGCATGGTGATTGGCACCGGGGCCTATGATTTTATCGCCGGACGGTTCGCCCGCCCGCTGGTGGTCGCCGGTTTCGAGCCGCTGGATCTGTTACAGGGCGTGCTGATGCTGGTGGAGCAGCGCCTCGCCGGTCAAAGCCGCGTGGAGAACCAGTACCGCCGCGTGGTGCCGGATGCAGGCAACCCGGCGGCGCAGCAGGCGATCGAGGCGGTGTTTTGCGTCGAAGGCGACAGCGAATGGCGCGGCCTTGGCGTTATTCCCCACTCCGGCGTGCGGCTGCGCGAGCCGTACCGCGCTTTTGACGCCGAGGCGCATTTCGCGCCCGCGCCGCAGCAGGTCAATGATTCGCCGCTCGCCCGCTGCGGCGATGTGCTGACCGGGCGCTGCAAACCCGCCGAATGTCCGCTGTTCGGCACGCGCTGCAACCCGCAAAACGCCTTTGGCGCGCTGATGGTCTCTTCGGAAGGCGCCTGCGCGGCATGGCATCAGTATCGTTCAGAGGAGTGTGAAGCATGAACACCATTACCCTCGCCCACGGCAGCGGCGGCCAGGCGATGCAGCAGTTGATCAACCGCCTCTTTATGCAGGCGTTCGACAACCCGTGGCTCGCCGAGCAGGAAGATCAGGCACGTCTGCCGCTGGCGGAGCTCACCGCAAAGGGCGACCGGATCGCCTTCTCAACCGACAGCTACGTGATTGACCCGCTGTTTTTCCCCGGCGGCGACATCGGCAAGCTGGCTATCTGCGGCACCGCCAATGACGTGGCGGTCAGCGGCGCGCTGCCGCGCTGGCTCTCCTGCGGGTTTATTCTCGAAGAGGGTCTGGAGATGGCGACGCTTGAGAATGTAGCCCATAGTATGGCCGCCACCGCGCGCGCCGCGGGCATTCAGATAGTCACCGGCGACACCAAAGTGGTGCCGCGCGGCGCGGCGGATAAAATTTTTATTAACACCGCCGGGATTGGCGCGATCCCGGCCGATCTCCAGTGGGGGGCGCGACAGCTTGCGCCCGGCGACGTACTGCTGGTCTCCGGCACGCTTGGCGATCACGGCGCGACTATTCTTAACCTGCGTGAAAATCTGGGGCTTGAGGGCGAGCTGGCAAGCGACTGCGCCCTGCTCTCGCCGCTCATTCAGGCGCTTCGTGCGGTGCCGGGCGTGAAAGCCTTGCGCGACGCCACTCGCGGCGGCGTCAACGCCGTGGCGCATGAGTTCGCGGCAAGCGCGGGCTGCGGGATTGAGCTTCAGGAGCGCGCGCTGCCGCTGACGCCTGCCGTGCGCGGCGTCTGCGAGCTGCTCGGCCTCGACGCGCTGAACTTCGCCAACGAGGGCAAACTGGTGATCGGCGTGGCGCGCGACGCGGCGCAACAAGCCCTGGCTGCGCTGCGCGCCCACCCGCTCGGGCGTGAGGCGGCTATTATTGGTGAGATGGTGGCGCAAAAAGGGGTGCGCCTCGCCGGACTGTACGGCGTGAAACGCACGCTTGATCTGCCGCACAGTGAACCCTTACCGCGGATCTGCTAAACCCTGTTCCTGCGCAAGAACCTGATAAACAGGCTGCGGATACAATATTGATTTACGTTTTCGCCTTTTGCGAACGATTCTGGATGAGCCAATGTCATATACACCCATGAGCGATCTCGGCCAGCAAGGGCTTTTCGATATCACTCGCACTCTGATGCGCCAGCCCGATCTCTGCGCGCTGGCGGAGGCGCTGAAATCGCTGCTTAACGCCACAGGGATGGCGGATCGGGTCAACATTCTGCTTTATCACCCCAAACATCAGCGCACCTGCTTTTACAGCGTCGACGGCGTCGGCAACGCGGTGACGTATGAAGATGAAACTGTGCTCTCTCACGGGCCGGTGCGGCGGCTGCTGTCGCGCCCTGAAGTGCTGCACTGCCGTTATGACGAATTCGCGGAGACCTGGCCGCAGCTCGCCGCGCTGCCGCTCTACCCGGCGTTCGGCTACTACTGTCTGGCGCCGCTCGCCGCCGAAGGGCATATTTTCGGCGGCTGCGAGTTTATCCGCGACGCGCGCGAAAGCTTTAGCGAAAAGGAGTTCTCCCGGCTACAGACGCTGACGCAAATCGTGAGCGTGGCGGCGGAACAGATCCAGACGCGGCTTGGCAACAGCCAGGATTACGCGCTGCTGTGCCGCGAGCGCGACGACTTTCGCATTCTTGTGGCTATCACCAACGCGGTGCTCTCCAAGCTGCATCTCGATGAGCTGGTGACCGAGATCTCTCATGAGATCCACCGCTATTTCAGTATCGACTCGATAAGCATCGTGCTGCCCGCCGCGCGCAAGGGCAAGCTGACCATCTACTCCACGCACTATGTCGATGAAGCCGCGCCGCTGCACGACCAGAGCGAAGTGCTGGAGAAAGGCACCCTCTCGGCCCGCGTGTTTAGCTCGCGCGAAATGCTGCTGGTGAATCTGCATCAGCGCGACGAGCTCGCGCCCTACGAGCAGATGCTGTTTGAGATGTGGGATAACCAGATCCAGACCATCTGCCTGCTGCCGCTGATGTTCGGCGAGAAGATGCTCGGCGTGCTGAAGCTCGCGCAGTGCGAGGAGCATATTTTCACCGCCGCCAATTTAAAACTGCTGCGCCAGATTGCCGAGCGTATCGCCATCGCGGTGGATAACGCGCTGGCGTATCAGGAGATCCATCGCCTCAAAGAGCGGCTGGTGGATGAAAACCTGGCGCTGACCGAGCAGATCAACAATGTGCCGGCGGATTTCGGGGAAATCATTGGCCGCTCGGACGCCATGATGGCCGTGATGAAACAGGTGGAGATGGTGGCGAAAAGCGACAGTACGGTGCTGATCCTCGGTGAAACCGGCACCGGCAAAGAGCTTATCGCGCGCGCTATCCATAACCTGAGCGACCGCAACGGGCGGCGGATGGTGAAACTCAACTGCGCGGCGATGCCCGCAGGCCTGCTGGAGAGCGATCTGTTCGGCCACGAGCGCGGCGCGTTTACCGGCGCCAGCGCGCAGCGCATCGGGCGTTTTGAGCTTGCCGACAAGAGCAGCCTGTTTCTGGATGAAGTGGGCGACATGCCGCTGGATCTCCAGCCGAAGCTGCTGCGCGTGTTGCAGGAGCAGGAGTTTGAGCGGCTCGGCAGCAATAAAGTTATCCAGACCGACGTGCGGCTTATCGCCGCCACTAACCGCGATTTGCGCCAGATGGTGGCGGACCGCGAGTTCCGAAGCGATCTCTATTACCGTCTGAACGTGTTCCCGATCCATCTGCCGCCGCTGCGCGAACGCCCGGAGGACATTCCGCTGCTGGTGAAGGCGTTTACGTTTAAAATCGCCCGCCGCCTGGGGCGCAGCATCGACAGCATTCCCGCTGAAACGCTGCACGCGCTGAGCGAAATGGAGTGGCAGGGCAACGTGCGCGAGTTGGAAAACGTGATTGAGCGCGCGGTACTGCTGACGCGCGGCAATGTGTTGCAGCTCTCCATGCCGGAGCTGGCGTTCCGCCCGGCGAAAAAAACCGCCGCCGCCCTCGCGCCGCCTGACGACGTGCGCGAGGGTGAAGATGAAGTCGCGCGCATCACGCGGGTATTGAAGGAGACCAACGGGGTCATCGCCGGCCCGAAAGGCGCCGCCGCGCGCCTCGGCGTGAAGCGCACCACCCTGCTTTCCCGCATGAAGCGGCTGGGGATCGATAAGGACGCGTTGTAACCGTCGGGGGTGGCGGGTGCGCACCCGCCATGCCCGCTTTATGCCACCCGCCTGGCCTTACTCGCCTTTAAACATCGGCGGCGGCTGGCGGAAACGGCGCGTGAGCCACGTCAGGTACGCAAGGCCGAGCGCCGCCCAGATAAGCCCCATCGTCAGCGAGCTTTTTTCAAGGTTCAGCCACAGCACCGCGACCGTCAGCGCGCCCACCAGCGGCAGGATCAGGTAATTCACCCGGTCCTTCCAGCCCTTGTTGCGCCCTTCCCGCAGGAAGAAATGATTCACCACCGACAGGTTCACGAACGTAAACGCCACCAGCGCGCCAAAGTTAATCAGCGCCGTCGCGGTCACAAGGTCGAACGACAGCGCGCTCAGCGCCACTACGCCGACCAGAATCACGTTCAGCGCGGGCGTGCGCCATTTCGGATGCACGTAGCCGAAAACCTTTTCCGGGAAGACGTTATCACGGCCCATCACATACAGCAGGCGCGACACGCTCGCGTGCGACGCCAGCCCCGACGCCAGGGTGTTGACAAACGTACAGCACAGGAACACCGACTGGAACAGCTTGCCACCAACATAGAGCGCTATCTCCGGCAGCGCCGCGTCGGGCTCTTTAAAGCGTCCCATTGTCGGGAAGAAGAGCTGGATAAAAAACGACGCCGCGATAAAAATCACGCCGCCATAAAGCGCGGTTAGGAAAATCGCGCGCGGAATAGTTTTCCCGGCGTCCGGCGTCTCCTCTGAGAGCGTCGTTACCGCGTCAAAACCGAGGAACGAGAAACAGACGATGGTCGCGCCGGTAATGATAGGCAACAGCTGCGCGTTCTCGCTGACAAACGGTTGTACCGACCAGACGGTGCCCGCCCCTTCGCCCCGATGCAGCCCGTGGATCACCAGAAAGATAAACACCGCGATGATCGCCACCTGCACCGTCACAAACAGGGTATTGAAGTTCGCCACCAGATTGACGCTTTTCAGGTTGGCGATAGTCATGATCCCGACATAGAGCACCACCCAGATCCACTGGGGCACGTCCGGGAACATCGCGGAGAGATAGAGCTTCGCCAGCAGAACGTTGATCATCGGCAGGAACAGATAATCGAGCAGCGACGACCAGCCCACCAGAAAGCCGACGTGCGGGTTAATCGCCTGCTGGGCGTAGGTGTAGGCGGAGCCCGCCGTCGGGAAACGCTTCACCAGTTTGCCGTAGCTGATGGCGGTAAAGAGTACGCCCGCCAGCGCCAGTAAATACGAGGCCGGGACGTGACCGTTGCTGATGCCGGAGACGATGCCGAAGGTGTCGAATACGGTCATCGGCGTCAGGTAGGCGAGGCCCATCATCACGACCTGCCAGAGTTTGAGCGATTTGCGCAGTTGCGGACGCGCCGCTACGTTAAGTTCGACATTAGTCGCCATCGCGCATCCCCCCTGTCGTCTCTGTGCGGCAGGGCGAAACAGAGGCCGGAGGGGAAAGTCGTTGCGTGCGCCAGGCACGTGGGCTGAAACACACGGCAGGCGCAGGCCCGTCATTACTGCGGCTCAGGCGGGTGCCCGCACGCAGCGGACAGACATAAAGTGGCACCATCTCATTATCCTCGTAACGTATCCTGAACGTCGTCTGTAAGCCGCTGTCGCGCGTTTTCCTTCACGCGACACCGGAACGCCGGCGCGACAGGCCCGGCGAGCTTTCGCCGCGGCCTTCTGTGGCGCGGCGCGGTGCGTGCTGAACCGCTGCGGGTATAGACTACCTGTAGCCTGGATAACGCCCGCCTGCCATCAACGCGGGTAAGATTTCCGGCCAACCGTCAGGCGTTTTTCAGCATCCACTCAATTTCCGTTTCGGTGATGAGCCGCTCAAACTGGATAAGCTCGTCGTTTTTACAGGCGTGAAACACCTCGCAAAAACGCGCGCCCAGCCGCTCGCGCATCGCCGGATGAACCTGGAATTCGTACAGGGCGTCGCTCTGGCGGATAGGAAACGGCGTTCCTTCCTGCTCCAGACCGTTACCTTCCACGGCCTCGGGCAGCGGCAAGTCGTTTTCCAGGCCGTGCACTATACCTGCAAGCACCGCAGACATCACGAGATAAGGGTTCGCATCAGCCCCGGCCACGCGATATTCCACGCGGTGGCTGTCGCGATCGCCGCAGGGAATACGCAGCGCCACGGTGCGGTTGTTGTGGCCCCATGAGGCCTGTGTCGGGACATACATGCCCGGCTGGAAGCGGCGGTAGGAGTTGACGTTCGGCGCCAGCAGCGCCATCGAGGCAGGCAGCATGTCGATCATCCCGGCGAGGGCCTGCTTCAGCAGCGCGGAATCGTCGCCATCCGGGAGCGCCAGCACGTTCTGGCCATTATCATCAACGATGCTGATATGAATGTGCATGCCGCTGCCGGCGTGTTCTTCATAAGGTTTGGCCATAAAAGTGGCCTGCATGCCGTGCTTTTCAGCCACCAGCCGCACCAGCCGTTTGAGCGCCAGCGCGTGATCGCAGGCCTGTAACACGTTGTCGGTATGGTGGAGGTTGATTTCAAACTGGCCCGGCGAGGCTTCCGCCACCGCGCCGTCGGCCGGGATTTGCTGCATTCGCGCCAGCTCGTCGATATCGCTTAGCACGTCGGCGAAGCGGTCGAGATTGTCTACCGAGTAGACCTGGCTTTGGGTGTTGCGATCCTGGGTGCCGGGCGCGCACGGCGGCTGGAGATAGCCTTCCGCGTCGCGCTGGCGGTCAATGAGATAGAACTCCAGCTCTACCGCTACCACGGGGTGCAGACCGCGCTGGCGCAGCTGCTGCCAGAGCCGGTTAAGCACGTTGCGCGGCTCAACGTCAAAGGGAGTGCCATCTTCATCCTGCATGGTCAGCAGGAGCTGGCCGAGATATTCCGGGTCGGTCGCCGACGGCACAAGACTCCCCGCCACCGGCACGCAGCGGCGATCCGGCTCGCCGAGATCCTGCCCCAGCCCCGCCTCTTCCACCACATTGCCCAGAATATCCATCGCAAAAACCGAGGCCGGGAAGTAACAGCCCTTCTCGACTTTCAGCAAACCTGCCACCGGGATGCGTTTGCCGCGAAAAGTGCCGTTAAGATCGGTGAGCATCACGTCGACATATTCCGTCAACGGGTAACGCTCCAGATAGGCATTGACTTCGCGGGCAAACGCACTGGTTCGCCTCTCTTCACTGTGACGCACAACATTCTCTACTTCCACGATATTGGTTTCCATGATTCACCGCCGTTGTTGCAGATGCCGATCTGCGCAGTCAGACCGTTCGATATAATTTCCACTTTTAGAATCTAGATGCAACAGAAATGTTTTTCAAATGTTAAATGACGTTTGAATTTTAGTTACAGCGCTGCTAGATTGAGAAAATATTGACCAGCAAGGCGGTACAAAGGCGTATTTTGTACATAATTTAGTCCAGCGCGAGAGGATAGTATGGGCATTATATTTAACAGGTCGTTAATTGGCGTAGTGATGTGCAGAAACAGTATCAAGGGGCACCCGAGTCAGACGTTGCAAGAGAAGTACATTAACGCCGTGCTTAACGCTGGCGGCTTGCCGGTGCCCCTGCCTCATATCGTCGCTGAGCCTGTTCTTCTCGATCAGCTGCTGGCCGAACTCGACGGGATAATGCTCCCTGGCAGCCCCAGCAACGTCCAGCCGCACCTGTATGGTGAAAACGGCGATGAGCCTGCCGCCGACCCTGGGCGGGACACTCTGAGCATCGCGCTGATTGAGCGCGTGCTGGAAAGGCGCATCCCCCTTTTCGCCATCTGCCGGGGGCTTCAGGAACTGGTTGTCGCGACAGGAGGGACGCTGTATCGTCGGCTGTTCGATGAACCGGCCCTGCTGGAGCATCGGGAAGATCCTGAGCTGCCGCTGGAGCAGCAATATGCCCCGTCTCACGAAGTGCAGGTCGTGCCGGGCGGGCTTATCAGCAAACTGATACCGGGCTGCAACACCTTTTGGGTAAATTCTCTGCATGGTCAGGGCGCCCGCACGCTCGGCGCGCGGCTGCGCGTGGAAGCGCGCTCGCCGGATGGCCTGGTGGAAGCCGCAAGCGTTGTCGATCATCCGTTTGCGCTGGGGGTGCAATGGCACCCGGAATGGAACAGCAGCGAATATGCACTCTCGCGGCTGTTGTTCGAGGGTTTTATTACCGCCTGTCGGGGGTATCGGGAAGAAAAGCCCCGACCCGCCTGACGTTACTATAAAGGAAGAAAATCTATGAGCGATGTCACCCTGGCGCCGGGGAAGCGTTTAGCGCAGATCCGCCAGCAACTGGGTTTGTCGCAGCGCCGCGTCGCTGAGCTTTCCGGGCTAACGCATAGCGCTATCAGCACCATTGAACAGGACAAAGTGAGTCCGGCCATCAGCACCCTGCAAAAGCTGCTGAAGGTGTACGGGCTCTCGCTGTCGGAATTTTTTGCCGAACCAGAAAAACCGGATGAACCCCAGGTCGTTATCAATCAGGACGATTTGATTGAAATTGGCAGCCAGGGCGTCTCGATGAAGCTGATTCATAACGGGAACCCCCATCGCACGCTGGCGATGATTTTTGAAACGTACCAGCCCGGCACCACGACCGGGGAGAGGATCAAACATCAGGGTGAAGAGATTGGCACCCTGCTGGAGGGGGAAATCGTGCTGACCGTCAACGGCCAGACGTTCCACCTGACCGCAGGCCAGAGCTATGCCATCAACACCGGCATACCTCATAGCTTCAGCAATACCTCGGCCGGGATCTGCCGCATCATCAGCGCGCATACGCCCACCACCTTCTGATAACCGTTCAGCGCGTTCGGTTATAGAAGACGCCGGGCGCGCCTGACACGGGCCGCATCTGACCTGAGCTTCACGGGCATGTTTGCCTGCGGGCTTCTGCGTCGCAAATTCGGGCGGCTTGTTCCGCTCATTACGCGCTAACCCTTTGTTATTACAGGAGAGGCTATGGAATTTCATAACGTAAAATACTGGCAGCATAAGGCGGCGCAGCTGTCCATCGAAGGCCGGCTGTTTTATCAGGGCGCGTATCGCCCGGCGGCGAGCGGCGACACATTTACGGTGTTTAACCCGGCGACCGGCCAGGCGCTGGCGGAGGTGGCGCGCGGCGCGCGGACCGATGTCGATAACGCGGTGGCCAGCGCCCGCGCGGTGTTCGGGCGCGGCGACTGGTCGCAGGCGTCGCCCGGCAGTCGTAAAGCGGTGCTGCTGCGCCTCGCGGCGTTAATGGAACAGCATCACGAGGAGCTGGCGCTGCTGGAGTCGCTCGACACCGGCAAACCGATCCGCCATAGCCTGCGTGATGATATTCCAGGCGCGGCCCGCGCCCTGCGCTGGTACGCCGAAGCGGTCGATAAACAGTATGGCGAAGTGGCCCCTACAGGCCCGGAGGCGCTGGCGATGGTCGTGCGCGAGCCGGTCGGCGTGGTGGCGGCGGTCGTGCCGTGGAACTTCCCGCTGCTCCTCGCCTGCTGGAAGCTTGGCCCGGCGCTCGCCGCCGGGAACAGCGTGGTGCTGAAACCCTCGGAGAAATCGCCGCTGAGCGCGCTGCGTCTCGCTGCGCTCGCCAAAGACGCGGGCCTGCCGGACGGCGTACTGAACGTGATACCGGGCTTCGGTCAGGAGGCGGGCCAGGCGCTCTCGCGTCATCCTGATGTGGACGTGATGACCTTTACCGGCTCGACCCGCACCGGCAAGCAGTTGCTCATAGACGCGGGTGAATCGAATATGAAGCGCGTGTGGCTCGAAGCGGGCGGCAAGAGCGCCAATATCGTTTTCGCCGACTGCCCGGATCTCGACCAGGCCGCGGCCGCGGCCGCCGCCGGGATCTTCTATAACCAGGGCCAGGTCTGTATCGCGGGCACTCGTCTGCTGGTGGAGGCGTCCATTAAAGATGCGTTTCTGGCGCGCGTGAAAGCGCATGCGCAAAGCTTCACGCCCGGTGACCCGCTGGACCCAGACACCGTCATGGGCACGCTGATCGATGACGAGCACGCCGCCAGCGTGCGCCGTTATATCGAGCTGGGGCAGGAACAGGGCGCGACACTGTGGCTCGATGGCCGCAACCAGCCGCACGGCGCGAGCGTCGGTCCAACTATTTTTACCGATGTCGATAACCAGATGCGCGTCGCCCGCGAAGAGATATTCGGCCCGGTGCTGGCCGTCACGACCTTCACCGACGAGCAGGAGGCGCTGCGGCTCGCCAACGACAGCGACTACGGGCTGGGCGCGGCGGTCTGGACCCGCTCGCTCTCCCGCGCGCACCGCATGGCGCGCCGCCTGAAAGCCGGTTCGGTGTTTATCAACAACTATAATGACGGTGATATGACCGTGCCGTTCGGCGGCTACAAGCAGAGCGGCAACGGGCGCGATAAGTCACTGCACGCGCTGGAAAAATTCACTGAACTGAAAACTATCTGGATGAGCCTGGAGCAGAGCCATGACTGAACATGTAAACAGCTACTATGCCGCAAGCGCTAACCCGCACGCGCCCTTCCCGACGCTGTCGGAGTCGGTGCAGTGCGACGTCTGTATCATTGGCGGCGGTTATACCGGGCTCTCATCGGCGCTGCATCTGGTGGAGCAAGGCTATGACGTGGTGCTGCTGGAGTCGGCGCGCATCGGCTATGGCGCGAGCGGGCGTAACGGCGGCCAGGTGGTGAACTCCTACAGCCGCGATATCGACGTTATCGAAGCGCGCTACGGCGCCGACACCGCGCGGATGCTCGGCAGCATGATGTTTGAGGGCGGCGAAATCATCCGCGAGCGCATTGCGCGTTACGACATCCAGTGTGACTATCGCCCCGGCGGGCTGTTTGTGGCGCTTAACCGCAAGCAGTATCTGGGGCTGATGGAGCAGAAGGCGAACTGGGAGCGCTACGGCAATACCGGCCTGGAGCTGCTGGACGCCGACGCGGTGCGCGGGGAGATTGCGAGCCAGCGTTACACCGGCGCGCTGCTCGACCGCAACGGCGGCCATATTCATCCGCTGAATCTGGCGCTCGGCGAGGCCGAGGCGATTCGCCAGCAGGGCGGCCAGATTTTCGAGCAGTCGGCGGCGGTGAGCATTACCCACGGCCAGCCTGCCGTGGTGAAAACCGCGCAGGGCCAGGTGACAGCGCGCTATGTGATTGTAGCGGGCAACGCCTATCTCGGCACCCGGCTGGAGCCCGCGCTCGCGCGGCGCAGTATGCCGTGCGGCACCCAGGTGGTGACGACCGAGCCGCTGGCCCCCGAGGTGGCCGCGTCGCTGCTGCCGAATAATTATTGCGTCGAGGACTGTAATTATCTGCTCGACTATTATCGCCTGACCGCCGACAACCGTCTGCTTTATGGCGGCGGCGTGGTCTACGGCGCGCGCGACCCGGACGATATCGACCGGCTGATTATGCCGAAGCTGTTAAAGACGTTCCCGCAGCTAAAAGGCGTGAAAATTGATTACCGCTGGACGGGGAATTTCCTGCTGACGCTGTCGCGGATGCCACAGTTCGGGCGGCTTGAGAACAACATTTATTATATGCAGGGCGACAGCGGCCACGGAGTGACCTGTACGCATCTTGCCGGAAAGCTTATCTCCGAGGCGCTGCGCGGCGACGCCGAGCGGTTCGATGCGTTCGCCACCCTCCCCCATTACCCGTTCCCCGGCGGGCGGTCGTTCCAGATCCCGTTTACCGCGATGGGCGCCGCGTATTACAGCCTGCGGGATCGGCTGGGCGTTTGAGTGTTATGGTGGGTGCGCTTCGCTTACCCACCCTACATCAAACGTGAGGCCCGCCATCTCCCCCTTCCTTTATTACACGCAAAAAAAAGCCGCCCCCTGGGGGGCGGCTTGTGGTCATCTTACTACTATCAGAAGCTGACTTTCAGCGTCACCTGGCCGCCGTAGCCGCCGGTGCCGGCGTCATCGATGGTTTTGGTGTAGCCGGCGCGTACGCCAAGCGTCACGTTGTCGCGGATCTGGCCGTCGATACCTACATCCAGCGCGGCGGCGGTGCCGTCCTGATCCGGGCTGAAGGAGACTTCGCTGCCTGCCACGCCTGGCGCGCTGACGTTAACATCGCCTTTGGAGTCGAACGTCTGGATGAAGGACGGACGCACCCACCAGCTGACTGGCGGCGGGTTGCCTGTGGTCTTCAGCGTCGCGTTGTTGCCAAAGCGCAGACCGGCACGGACCTGCTGGCTGTGACCGTCGCCAAACTGAACATCAGCCGCGTCGTCGCCACCATCTTTCAGGTTCACACCACGGTACTGGTATTGCACCTGCGGTTCGAGCACCAGACCGCTGCCGATATCAAACGGCAGGCCGGTTTCGAAGGAGCCGACATAGCCCCAGCCGTGCGTTTTCAGACCGTCCCCGTCGCGCGGGTTGGTGTCAAAGTTATGACGGGTGCCTTGCGCCACCACATCAACCCACCAGCCGCTTTCATGTACACCGTTGACATACAGACCGGCGCTGTAAGCGTCGTCACGTACCGTACCCGCTTTTGATTTCTCGCTGCGCTGTACGTCGATGGCAGAGAGACCCGCCGCACCGTAGATGCCCACGCCCCATTCCATGGAAGACGCTGTCGCTCTCCACAGGTCGCTACCGATCTGCAGGAAGGTGTAGCCGCCTTTGCTTTCCGGCGTGTTGCCGTTACGCAGATCAGACGCGCCGTGGTCATGGCTCAACTGACCGGCCTGGAAGCGTGCCCACATGTTGCTGCCATCCTCGCCAGGCGTGCGCGCCGCGTAACGACGGCTGTCAAGCGAGCCAAGCAGCGCGCTGTCGTAGTCCATCGCCTGTGCATAGAGCGAGCTGTAGAGGTACATGGCCGAACGGTAGTTCTGCGGGCCATTCTCGTTGCCGTTGCCGGCCGCCGTGGTCAGATACCAGCTTTCGCTGCCAGCGCCCTGACGCAGGCTGTAGTTATACGCACCCGCCTGCAGGTTGTTCGCCAGGCTAAACGCGTCGTCGGTGGTGGTCGCGCCGTTGATGGCGTTCACGACCTGAATACCGTCGCCGGTGGTGCGTGCGCCCAGACCGCCCTGGTTACGGATGGCGATGCGGGTGTTGCCGGTCGCAGTGCCGCCATCAATGATCAGGCTGTCGGTGGTGGCCGTCCCGCCCTGGAACAGGGTGTTCAGGGTGATGGTGCCGCCGTTGCCCGTCAGGTTAGTGACCGTCAGGGTTTTCGGTACGAACGCGCCGGTCGGCGTCTGGTAGTCGATGGAGCCGCCGAGCGTCAGGTTATTGAGCAGGGAGTCATCGGTCATCAGCCAGGTCGAGCCTGCGTCAACGGTCAGATCGGTCGGGTCAATCATACCGGTCAGCGTAGAGCCGTTGGTCAGCTGCAGCGAGGTGCCGAGCTGCGCGACAACATCGGTGACCGCCTGCAGACCGCTGAACACCAGGGTGCCGCTTTGCAGCCAGGTGCCGCCGGTCTGGTTAAGCACGCCGCTGACGGTCAGTTTGCCGTTGCCTTCTTTATAGAGGCTGCCGGTGCCGCTGACGTTCGCCGCGATGGCGTTGTCGCTCTGATCGGTGGTGACGCTCAGTTTGCCGGTGTTGATGACGTTACCGGAGATCGCCGAGCCGTCTTTCAGTTCGGTGTTACCCGTCAGGATGCCGCCATCCGCCACGCTGAGTTTACCGCCGTTCTGTACCACAGTGTTGTTCGCGATGCCGTCCGCCGCGACGCTCAACAGACCACCGCTTTCCAGCAGCAGGTTGTTGGCAATCTTGTTAGCGATGGAGAACTGCCCCAGCGCGTTCTTACCGTCAACCGTCGTGTTGGTGCCGGCGATGATGCCCGCGCCGCTGTTCAGGTCGATACTGGTCGCCGCCGCGTCATCCGCCACGGCCAGCATGCCGCCCTGGTGAATGATGGTCTGGTCGGCCACGCCGCCCTGACGGACAAACTGCATGCCGCCTTTAGTGACGGTGGTCGCGATAGCCGTGCCGCCAAGCGTCACGCTCTGGCTGCCGTTCTCGCTGACCGTTGAGGAAGCCACCGTGCCGCCTTTGTTGACAACCTGATCGCCGATCACGGTGTTGTCGATAACGATCGCGCCGTCATTAACGTTCTGGATCCCGCCCGCCTTGATGATGGTCGAGATAACCGTACCGCCGCTGTTGACGTTCTGCGTACCGCCCAGATTGATGGTCGTGCTGGTCGCCGTACCACCGGTCAGCACGTTCTGAATGCCGCCGTTCTCAATATTGGTATTGAAGGTCTGACCGCCGTTGTAGATATTCTGCACACCGGTGGAATAGAGGCCGGTGTTTTTCGCTACCCCGCCGCGGTAAACGTTCTGTACCGTGTTGGCCGAAAAATCTGCGCCGTCTGCGGTACCGCGCACGTTTTGGACAGAGCCGTTAATCAGCGAGGTGTTGACCGCCGTCGCACCTGCAGCAATGTTCTGCACCGCGCCCGTTTCCATTACCGTGTTGACGGCGCGGGCGCCGCTCAGCAGGTTTTGCTCGCCGCCGCGGTTACGGGTTTCGGTCACCACTGCGCCGTTGTAGACCGTCTGCTTCGCATTGTCATTCAGCCAGGTTGAGGTAACGTTCGCTCCTTCATAGACGCGCTGCTCCGCCCTGGTGATTTCCGAGCCCGTGGTGGTGCCATAGACATCCTGCAGGCCGCCATCGATAACAATCGAAACTTCAGCGTTGGCATTTTTATTGACTATCTGATGCCCGCCATTTTTTACAATGCTGACAATAGATGTGCCGTCAACGACCTGCAGGCCGCCATCCACGAAGGTGAAATCCGTGGTGCCGCCGGTAAAGACGTTTTGTCTGCCGCCGGTAGAGATGGTGCCGCCGTAGGTGTAGCCTCCCGAATTAACATTCTGCACGCCGCCTTTTTCGACGCGGGTCTCGTAGGCTTTACCGCCGTTGCCGATATTCTGGGTGCCGCCGAGCAGACGGGTCGCCAGGGCTTTCGCGCCGTTGTTAACGTGCTGCTCGCCGCCGTTCATCACGGTGGAGATAGCGACAGCCTGGTTGCTAAGGATCTGGGTGCCGCCTGCGTTAATCACGGTATTACGCGACCAGCCGTGCGGGTCGACAAGCTGCTGACCGCCGTTGTTAATTACAGCGTCAAAGGACTGGCCGTCCACGCGCTGTACGCCGCCGCTGTTGACCAGCGTGCCTTTCGCCTGGCCGCTCGCCATGATGAGCTGGACACCGCCGTCGCTGACGCTGGTGCCGGACGCGGTGCCCTCTACGAGCTGGGTGCCGCCGCCGAACACGGTGCCGTCAGACGCTGCGCCGCCGAGTTTCACATGCTGGACACCACCGCTGTGCACGATGGAGCCCGCCGCCAGACCGCCGACGTTGACAAGCTGCAGACCGCCGTCGTTGATGACCGCTGAAATCGCCGTGCCGTCAACCGCCTGGGTGCCACCGCTGTTGATCTGCGCGTCCACCGCTTTACCGGTTTCCTGGACGAGCTGCGTACCACGATCGCCGATGCTGGTGCCGGATGCCGTACCCGCTACCACCTGTGTGCCGCCGGCGAAGATTTTCGCGGTGGACGAGGCGCCGCCTTTGTTAATGTGCTGCAAACCGCCGTCAGTCACGACAGAGCCGCGCGCCAGACCGCCGTTATTGACGATCTGCGTACCGCCGTCTTTGACGATGGCGGACGTCACGGTGCCGTCAACGCTCTGGACGCCGCCACGGTTAACGTGGGTGTCGTTCGCCATACCGGTTTTGCTGATGAGCTGCAGACCGCCGTCGCTGATGCTGGTGCCGGACGCCATGCCCGCGACCACCTGTACGCCGCCGCCAAAGATAACGCCGTCGGAAGACGCGCCGCCGAAGTTAACCTGTTGCAGGCCGCCGCTGTTAACGGTGGTGGCGCGCGCCAGGCCGCCGCTGTTCACCAGCTGGATGCCATCGTCGTTAACAACCGTGGAGGTCGCGGTGCCGTCAACGCGCTGCAGACCGCCCGAGTTCACCAGCGATGCGAAGGCCAGACCACCCGTTTTCACGTGCTGGATAGCGTCATCGCCGATAACGGTTCTGCCTGCGGTGCCGGAAACAGACTGAATACCGCCAAGCAGCACGGAATCTGACGCCGCGCCGCCGAGTTTCACATCCTGGACGCCGCCGTCGCGCACGACCGTTTTATTGGCATGACCGCCGTTCTGCACCAGCTGGACGCCGCCGTCATTGATGGTGGCCGCGTTTGCGGTACCGTCGACATTCTGCAGGCCGCCGCTGTTAACCGTCGCGCTGACCGATTTACCGGTCGCTTCGATGTGCTGCTCTGCCCCGGAATCGATCTGGGTGTTGGACGCGGTACCCGCCAGCTGCTGGACGCCGCCGAAGAGATGTGCGTCTGCCGACGCGCCGCCGAGCGCCACGTGTTGCAGACCGCCGCTGTTGACCTGGGTGTCTTTCGCAAGACCGCCGCTGTTGACAAGCTGCGTACCGCCGTCTTTTACGACCGCGGAAATCGCGGTGCCGTCAACCGCCTGGGTGCCACGATAGTTGATCTGGGTGCCAGTGGCTTTGCCGGTGACCTGCACCTGCTGCGAACCGCCGTCGTTCACGCTGGTGCCAGCCGCGTTGCCAGAGACCTGCTGAATACCGCCGCCAAAGATAACGCTGTCGGAGGCGGAGCCGCCTTCAGCCACATACTGCAGGCCGCCGCTGTTGATAGCGGTGCTGTCCGCCTTGCCGCCGCGGTTAACCAGCTGGATGCCTTTGTCGTTTATCGTGGTGGTTTTCGCCGTACCGTCCACGCGTTGCAGACCGCCTGCGTTAATCAGCGTACCGGAGGCATTCGCGCCCACCTGGACATGCTGCACGCCGCCGTCGCCGATGACGGTATCGCCCGCGGTGCCCGCCAGCTCCTGTGTGCCGCCGAGCAGCAGGGAATTGGAGGCCGCGCCGCCGAGTTTCACATCCTGCACACCGCCGTTGCGCACGACCGTGCTGTTGGCATGGCCGCCAACCTGAATCAGCTGGGTGCCACCGTCGTTAACGGTCGCATAGTTTGCGGTACCGTCCACGTTTTGCAGACCGCCGCGGTTGACCGTCGCGCTAACAGAAAGTCCGGTCGCTTCGATATGCTGCTCTGCGCCTGAATCGATCTGGGTGTTGGATGCGGTGCCCGCGAGCTGCTGCACGCCGCCGTAGAGATGGGCATCCGCCGACGCGCCGCCGAGGGAGACATGCTGCAGACCGCCGCTGTTGACCTGGGTGTCTTTCGCCAGACCGCCGCTGTTAACAAGCTGGGTGCCGCCGTCTTTGACGATGGCGGAAATCGCCGTGCCGTCAACGGCCTGGGTACCACGATAGTTGATCTGCGTGCCGGTGGCTTTACCGGTCACCTGAACCTGTTGAGAGCCGCCTTCGTTTACGCTGGTGCCGGACGCGGTGCCGGAAACCTGCTGGATGCCGCCACCGAAAATCACGCCTTCCGAGGCTGCCCCGCCCTGCGCGATATACTGCAGGCCGCCACTGTGGATAGCGGTGTTATCGGCAAGGCCACCCTGATTGACGAGCTGAATGCCTTTGTCATTGATGGTGGTGTTTTTCGCGGTGCCGTCCACATTCTGCAGGCCGCCTGCGTTAATCAGCGAGCCCGTTGCCGAGCCGCCGGTTTTCACGTGCTGTACGCCGCCGTTGCCAATAACGGTTTCACCCGCGTTACCCGCGAGCTGTTGCGTGCCGCCGAGCAGGATAGAGCCAGAGGCGGAGCCGCCGAGTGCGACATCCTGGATACCGCCGTTACGCACGATGGTGCTGTTAACGTGGCCGCCAGTCTGAACGAGCTGTACACCGCCGTCGTTGATCGTCGCGTAGTTCGCGGTGCCATCGACATTCTGCAGGCCGCCGCTGTTAACCGTCGCGCTGACCGATTTACCGGTCGCTTCGATGTGCTGCTCTGCTCCGGAATCGATCTGGGTGTTGGACGCGGTACCCGCCAGCTGCTGGACGCCGCCAAAAAGATGTGCGTCAGCCGACGCGCCGCCGAGCGAGACATGCTGCAGACCGCCTTTGTTCACCTGGGTGTCTTTCGCCAGACCGCCTCGGTTCACCTGCTGAACGCCGCCGTCTTTCACGACCGCCGCGATCGCTGTGCCGTCAACGGCCTGGGTGCCGCCGTCGCCAATCTGCGTGCCGGTCGCTTTACCGCTCACCTGCACCTGCTGGGAGCCGCCCGCGTTAACGCTGGTGCCGGACGCGGAGCCTGACAGTTGCTGGGTACCGCCAAAGAGATACGCATCCACTGATGCGCCCCCGGCCGATACATGCTGCAGACCGCCGCTGTTCACTTGGGTGTTTTTAGCCACACCGCCGCTGTTGACCAGTTGCGTGCCGCCGTTTTTGACATTCGCGGAGAAATCAATACCGTCAACGGCCTGGGTGCCGCGGTTGTTAATTTGTGTACCGCGAGTCTGGCCAGTAACCTGCACCTGCTGGGTGCCGCCGTCGTTGATACTGGTGTCGGATGCGGCGCCGGAAACCTGCTGAATGCCGCCGCCGAAGATAACGCCATCAGAGGATGCGCCGCGTACGCTGACAAACTGAACGCCGCCGTTGTTAACGGTGGTGTAATGTGCGAAACCGCCGACAATCTGATGACCGCCATCGTTGACGACGGTGAAGTTGGCCATGCCGTCAACCGCCTGGGTACCGCCGCTGTTAATCAGCGTAGTCGTCGCGGTGCCGCTATTGAGCACATGCTGCTCGCCGCCATTGCCGACCACGGTATGGACCGCCGTGCCGTCGAGGCTCTGCACGCCGCCGTTCAGTATAACGGTACGCTGCGCCTTGCCGTCTTTTTCAATGACCTGCTGGCCGTTGTTGATGGTGGTGCCGGTCGCCACGCCCTGCTGGCGGACAATCTGCACGCCGCCGTCGGTGAGCGTGGTTTGCTGCGCCAGCCCGCCTGCGACGATCTGATTGCCCTGCGCGCCGATCGTATGATTAGTGGTCGTCCCGCCGACCAGAACCTGCTGGGTGCCGTTAAGCACCTGCTCGTCCTGCACCGACGAGGTGACATCGGGCGTGAATGCGAACGCCCCGCCGCTGGCAAGCGCGCTTCCTACCGCCGCCGTCAACAACACCGCTCCGCTGGCGCGCTTGCCCTTCGCTCGCGTGAGCTCAGAGACTACGATAAACGCGCGCTGGACTTCACTCCACACCAGCCGGTAACTGCAATTAAGACTTCTCTTCATGTTGATGCCCTCGAAACCCGCTCACACCCCGTCACGCGGCGTGTTGATTTGGGTCTGCCAATGCTGTTGTTTTGATGTCGAATGGGTTGCTTTTCAGAGAGATAAGCCGCCGTAAGTGGCCTATCACCTGTTTACCCGTGATAAAACGCGTGCACTCGTACTGCCGGTCCGTGCCTTTGTGGCGCGGACACCAGAAATAGTCCTGATGGTCAAAATTCAGACGCACGTCATCCCAGCAGCCGTTGCAAACGTGAGTGTTGATGACGCGCCAGGGGGTATAAAACTCGCTGCCGGGCAGGCTGAAGCCGCTTATCAGCACCACCGGAATGCGACAGCCCCAGGCAAGCCAGGAGAGACCGCTGCCGAGGCCGATGAAAAAGTCCGCGTGCTCAAGCAGCGCCACGCGGTCGCGCAGCGGCAGGCTGCCGGTGAAATCTTCCGCGCCGTGCGGGATTTTGTTCCAGACGTAGCCGCGCCCGACCACGCGCTCTTTGTCGATGCACAGAACGCGATAGCCCTGCGCTTTAAGAAATTCGATAACCTCATGCCAGCCGCTGCCGTTATTCCAGAATTTGGCCTGGCTCGTGGATTGCGTGGCGATGCAGACATAGGGTTCGGCAATCTGGCGCGGGGCGTTCTGGCGCAGATCGGGCACGATTTCGCTTGGGTCGACGCCGAGAATATGACCGGCAGTGCGGTGCAGGCCGACGGCGCGAAAATCAAACGGCTGTTTGTCGAGATCGCCCTGAAAGAAAAGCCCGACGCGCCAGGTGGCGTAAGGCGGCTCGTGATGGGTGCGCTCGCTTGCCCAGCGATCCGGCGCGTAAAACTGCAGTTCCGGGTAGACCGGCGCGAAAAGATCGATAATCGGCTGCGCCATGGTGCATTCCACCTGGCAGCCGAACGTCTGGCGAAAGCGCTCTGCATAAGGCACCCAGCCGACCAGGTCGCCCAGCGTGCCGGTCGGAAAGGAGATCAACACCGGTTTGTCGCGCATATCGAGCGCGTGATCGAGCAGCGGTTCACTGTGCCCTTTCTTCCAGACCTGCAGACGAAAAGGCACGTAATATTTTTTGGTGCTAATGACCCAGCCCTGCGCGATATCACTCGCGAAAAGTATATTTCCAGTTTCGTTGTCGCTTATTTCAACGCGCCAGTCGCCCGCAGGCAAAAGCAGCCGCGCGCCGTCATTGAAATCGTACAAAATGCCTTCAGGCCCCTGCTGCGTGGGTTTTTCCGGGGGTAAAATAAAGGCGTAGCCATTACTGGCAGATGAAGTGACCGTCATCGCCATACCTACCTTAATTATCAGTATCAGGGTTATGCTGCTATTAAATAATTAACCCGACGCGTTTCAGACACACGTCAACTCTCGGACGAGAAAAGCCCAAGACAGTTATTTATCTGACATCTTGCCCATCCATTGAGCCGTCCGAATGATGGTTTTAGTGTAGCTACATCGTTACTTATTGCAAATTTTTACCAAATATAAAAACCCTTATAAATCAAAGGCATGATGAAAAGTCACATAGAGTGACTTTTTACTAAAGCTAAACTTTACAAGCATTTAGCTCTCCTATAGAGACACCACTTTAGGATTATCCTCACCTTGCAATATGCAGATAAGGGGTTTTCGGGGCGGGAAAGATATATTGCGGAGCGGCAAGCGAAACGCGGAAAACATACTCTTTGTTTATTTTCAATAGGACAAAAGGAAGCGATGCGGTCTTTCTTATGTCAAATATTAGTAGGGGTTTTGGGAATCTGCAGGATTTATTAACGAATAAAAATTAAACAGCCCGGATATATTTGAAGGTGATAATAGTTATTTTTAACACCTGCTGTTAATCATAATATAGATCCCGAAACGTTTTGGTCCGGGAAATATATATCGCGCACTTCTTCCTCTATTTGCGAGCGCTCTCACAAGTTATCTGTACAATAAATGTCATGCGATAACGTTTTGTCATGCTTCCTTAACGGCTAAGCAACAGAAACGAAGCGGTGGAAGGTTTTCCATTATGAAACAGCGTTTTTAATTCCTTTCTGCGCTTGTGGAAGCTATAATGCGGGCATTCTAACTTGAATGGTTTCAGCACATTGGATAACGCCTTTACCGTCGAACATTCGCGCTCTCGCCGCCTGGCTGAACCTCAAGCACACTTTCTCCTGCACGCTTTTTTGATGTCACCTATCCTTAGGCTGTGGCATCACAACTTTCGCAACACAAGTTTACCCGACCGGCAGAGCACGCCGCAGGGCATGATTTCCATATCCTTCAACTAAAGATTAAGACTGTCATGAAAAAGACGAAAATTGTTTGCACCATCGGCCCGAAAACCGAATCCGAAGAAATGCTGACCAAAATGCTCGACGCGGGCATGAACGTGATGCGCCTTAACTTCTCCCACGGCGACTACGAAGAACACGGTCAGCGCATCAAAAACCTGCGCAACGTTCTGGCGAAAACCGGCAAGCAAGCCGCTATCCTGCTGGACACCAAAGGCCCGGAAATCCGCACCATCAAACTGGAAGGCGGCAACGACGTCTCTCTGAAAGCGGGCCAGACCTTCACCTTCACCACCGACAAATCCGTCGTCGGCAACAGCGAAACCGTTGCGGTGACTTATGAAGGCTTCACCAAAGACCTGTCCGTCGGCAACACCGTGCTGGTGGATGACGGCCTGATCGGCATGGAAGTCACCGCCATTGAAGGCAACAAGGTTATCTGTAAAGTGCTGAACAACGGCGATCTGGGCGAGAACAAAGGCGTTAACCTGCCGGGCGTCTCCATCGCGCTGCCGGCGCTGGCGGAAAAAGATAAAAAAGACCTTATCTTCGGCTGCGAGCAGGGCGTCGATTTCGTTGCGGCTTCCTTTATCCGTAAACGTTCGGACGTTGAAGAGATTCGCCAGCACCTGAAAGCGCACGGCGGCGAACACATCCAGATCATCTCCAAAATCGAAAACCAGGAAGGCCTGAACAACTTCGACGAAATCCTCGAAGCGTCTGACGGCATCATGGTAGCGCGTGGCGATCTGGGCGTAGAGATCCCGGTTGAAGAAGTTATCTTCGCGCAGAAGATGATGATCGAGAAATGTATCCGTGCGCGTAAAGTGGTTATCACCGCGACCCAGATGCTGGACTCCATGATCAAGAACCCGCGCCCGACCCGCGCTGAAGCTGGCGACGTGGCGAACGCCATTCTGGACGGCACCGATGCCGTCATGCTCTCCGGCGAATCCGCTAAGGGTAAATACCCGCTGGAAGCGGTCACCATTATGGCGACAATCTGTGAACGTACCGACCGCGTAATGACCAGCCGTCTGGAGTTCAACAACGACAGCCGTAAACTGCGCATCACCGAGGCCGTGTGCCGCGGCGCGGTGGAAACTGCCGAGAAACTGGCTGCGCCGCTGATTGTCGTCGCGACCGAAGGCGGTAAATCGGCGAAGTCCGTGCGTAAATACTTCCCGGACGCGACCATCCTCGCGCTGACCACCAATGAACTGACCGCGCGTCAGCTGGTGCTGAGCAAAGGCGTGGTGCCGCAGCTGGTGAAAGAGATCTCCTCTACCGACGATTTCTACCGTCTGGGTAAAGAAGCGGCGCTGGAAAGCGGCCTTGCGCAGAAAGGCGACGTGGTCGTGATGGTTTCTGGCGCGCTGGTACCGAGCGGAACCACCAACACCGCTTCCGTGCACGTCCTGTAATAATATCCACCTTTTTTTAAAAATGATTAAAAAGGCGCCGAGAGGCGCCTTTTAATTTGGCTTAAATAGACGCTGTGAATAAAAAAGCAAATCGGATTTCACTATTTAACTCTGTTTCTTTCTAAGATGAATCCGATGAAAGTTTGCTGTTTTCCTTCATTTTTTTTAATGATCCGCGCAATGTCGATGCTTCTTTGAGCGAACGATCAAAATTAAGCGCATTCCCATCAAAAAAATATTCTCAACCTAAAAAACTTTGTGTAATACTTGTAACGCTACATGGAGATTAACTCAATCTAGAGGGTATTAATAATGAATCGTACTAAACTGGTACTGGGCGCGGTAATCCTGGGTTCTACTCTGCTGGCTGGTTGCTCCAGCAACGCTAAAATCGATCAGCTGTCTTCTGACGTTCAGACTCTGAACGCTAAAGTTGACCAGCTGAGCAACGACGTGAACGCAATGCGTTCCGACGTTCAGGCTGCTAAAGACGACGCAGCTCGCGCTAACCAGCGTCTGGACAACATGGCTACTAAATACCGTAAGTAATAGTACCGTGTTAAAGAAAAATGGCGCACATTGTGCGCCATTTTTTTGTTTCTCTCCTGCCCCGCTTTCTCTGCACACTCCCGACAGGCTCTGCTACAGCAGAATTGCTCACACTCTGCCATTCGCGCCTTTTTACACCCTACTGCACCGTCACATGCGCGACAGGCTGTACCGCAGCCTCTGACAGCCCGACGCCCGCAGGCGGCGTGACCGTTGCCCTGACGCTCTGTATCGGCGTAATCTGCGCGGGCGACGCGCTGTGCGCACTCACCGCCACCGGATAACCCGCGCGGCGCGTCAGTGCGTTATCGACCGCCATGGCGTCAGTGCCTGCATCGTCAATAAACTGTCCGAAGGCGGCAGTAATGACGACCGGCATCGTCTGCGGATTGTCCGCGTCGCTACGCGACAGCGGCTGGTGCACTTCGACATAGCGCTGACCGTCCGGCTCGCTGGCATATTTCACCGGCTCATTGATTATCTGCACGCGCGTGCCCCACGCCACCTGATTAAACAGCGCTTTAATATCTGCGGCTCGCATCCGGATGCAGCCAGAGCTGGCGCGCAGGCCGATGCTGTTACGCGCATTGGTGCCATGAATGAGATACTCGCCGCCGCCCTGCTGTAAGCGCAGCGCAAAGCGCCCGAGCGGGTTATTCGCCCCGGCGGGTATCACGGCAGGCAATATGATGCCCTGCGCCTGCGAGCGGGCGCGCATGGCGGCCGTTGGCGTCCAGGTTGGATTGGGGATTTTCTGGATAATGCGCGTCGACATCACCGGCGTTTCGCGCCCGTTCAGGCCGATGCCAATGGGATACACTTCTACGCGGTTTTCGCCGGGCGGATAGTAATAGAGCCGGAGCTCGGCCAGATTGACGACAATTCCTTCGCGCGGCGTGTCCGGCAGCAGCATCTGCGTCGGGATGGTCAGCTCGCTGCCAGGCGTCGGCAGAAACGGATCGACCGTATTGTTGGCCTCCAGCAGCAACAGCACGCCGGTCTGGAACGTTTCGGCGACTTTCTCCAGGTTTTTACTGACAGCGGGCACGATATAGGTCTGGTTCTGACCAATCAGGCGGCTGCCGGGCGGCGGCAGCGGGTAGTCGACAGCGTGGGCCTGCGTCGCGCCCATTACCAGCAGCGCGAGCATCGGGAAGGAAAAAGTGCGTTTCATAAGCACGACCTGTTTTCACCGGCGCAGCCGGAATGCTGAACATCCGCGAAGCCCGCAGGGGCCGCGCGTGACAGGAGAAAGCCGTGCTTTAAGATTAGCTCAGGTCGGCGGCTTTCGCGCGAATAGCGCGGATCATCGCCTCTAAACCCTGCGAGCGGGACGGAGTGAGGTGCTGCGTCAGCGACATCTCTTCAAACCACGGGCGCACGTCGAAATTCATGATGTCCTGGGCGGTCATCTGCTGATAGAGCGCGAACACCACGGCGATAAGCCCTTTAACGATAGCCGCGTCGCTATCGCCGCGCATTTCAATCACGCCGTCGTCACGCGGTGTCATTACTATCCAGACCTGGCTCTGACAGCCCTGAATGCGATATTGCGGCGCGCGCTCCGCATCATCAAGCGGGGCCAGACGCTGGCCGAGCTCGATGATATAGAGATATTTTTCTTCCCAATTAGCGCAGCGGTTAAAGTTACGCAGCAGTTTCTCTTTTTCCGGCAAACCAGCCATTCTTGCTCCTTTCAGCCTAACAGACGATGAATGCGGATAAGCCCGGCCACCAGCCGGTCCACTTCATCTTCGGTATTGTACATCGCGAGCGACGCGCGGCACATCGCAGGCACGCCGTAGAACTCCATCAGCGGCATCGCGCAGTGATGACCGGTGCGCACCGCAATACCGTAGTTATCCAGAAAACTGCCCACGTCATAGGCGTGATGTTTACCGAGGTTAAAGGCAATGACGCCCAGGCGCTCCGCCGGGCCGTAAATCTGTAAATCCGGCACCGCCTGCAGTTCGCGCAGCGCATAGGCCATCAGCGTGCGTTCGTAGTCGTGAATGGCCTCAAGCCCGATGGCATCGACATAATCCATCGCCGCGCCAAGCGCGATAATGCCGCCGGTGTTAGGCGTTCCAGCTTCAAAGCGCCACGGCGCCGCCGCCCAGGTGGTGCCCTGCGTCAGGCTGACGGTCGCAATCATCGCGCCGCCCCCTTCCCACGGCGGCATCGCCTGAAGGATATCTTCTTTGGCATACAGAATGCCGATGCCGGTCGGCCCATAAAGCTTGTGACCGGAGAAGAGATAGAAATCGCAGTCGAGCGCCTGGACGTCGACCTTGTGGTGCATCACCGCCTGCGCGCCATCCACCAGCACTTTCACGCCCGCCTGGTGCGCGGTGGCGATAAGATCAGCGACCGGGTTTTCCGTGCCGAGCACGTTGGAGACGTGCGTCACCGCCAGCAGGCGGGTACGCTCGTCGATGAGCGAAGGCAGTTTGTCGACCTGTAAGGTGCCGTCCTGATTAATCGGCAGCACGCGCAGCTGCGCGCCCGTGCGCTCGCAGAGCATCTGCCAGGGCACGATATTCGCGTGGTGCTCCATCGCGGTGACGATCAGGTTATCGCCCGCGCGCAGCTGGCTGTTGCCCCAGCTGTTCGCCACAAGGTTAATGCCCTCGGTGGTGCCGCGCACAAAGACAATCTCTTCCGGCAGGCGCGCGTTAATAAACTGCGCCGCGCGGGTGCGCACGGCTTCCATCCGCTGGGTGGCTTCTGCGCTCAGCGTGTGAATACCGCGATGCACCGCCGCGTAGCCGTGGCGGTAGAACTCCGCCTCGGCCTCAATCACCGCCGTCGGCTTCTGGGCGCTGGCAGCGCTGTCGAGATAGGCCAGCGGCTGGCCGTTGACCTCGCGCGACAACACCGGAAAATCGCTACGCACTTTCTGTAGAGAAAAACTCATGCCTCTCCCCCTGCGAAGCGCTGGCCGATACGCGCCAGCACCTGCTGTTTAAGCGCCTCGTCGTGGATGCTTTCGGTCAGCTCCGCGGCGAACGCGTAGATAATCATCTGCTGCGCCGCCTGTTCGTTGATGCCGCGCGAGCGCAGATAGAACATCTGCTCGTCGTCGATACGGCCTACGGTGGCACCGTGGCTGCATTTCACGTCATCGGCGTAGATTTCCAGCTGCGGTTTGGTATCCACTTCGGCAAGGCGGCCCAGCAGCAGGTTGTTGTTGGTCATCTGGCCGTCGGTTTTGATAGCGTGCTGCGCGACTTTAATCAGCCCGTTAAATACCGCGCGGCCCTTGTCGCGCACGATGGTTTTATGCAGCTGGCGGCTGTTGCAGTAGCCTTTGTTGTGCTCAAGCCAGGTGCGGGTATCGCACACTTCGTTATTCACCGGCAGCGCAAGGCTGTTGACCCGCAACGTGATGTTTTCGCCGTTAAGCTGGGTGCTGGTGTTGTGGCGCAGCACGCCCGCGCCGAGCAGATAGCTGCTGCTGGCGGCGTGCGCATCCTGCGCGGCAATGAGGTCATTATGCGCGAAGTGCCAGCTTGCCGGGTTTTCAAATGCCAGTTTGTAGTGATTAAGCGTTGCGTTGGCGCCCACCTGCAGGGTCAGGCGCGCGCCGGTGAAGTGCGGTTGTTCGTCACGGCTGACGTAGTGCTCGATAACCGTCGCCTGCGCGCCTTCGGCGAGCTCCAGATGATGCCGGTAGTGAACCGTGTTGATTTCATCGCCCGCGCGGCCCGCGCTGATATGCATCAGCAGCAGCGCTTTTGACGGCTGCTGGTTACGCGCCACGCGAATGTGCGTCACGCTCTGTGCGAGGCTCTCGGTGAGGTGTAGAAACGCCTCTGGCTGCACCGGCGCGGGCAGCCCGCGGCGGCTGTCGCTCACGGTGATGTCAAAGCCGCTGTTGTCTGTTGCGTCGCTCAATTCAGGCGCGAAGCGGCCATCGACAAACACCAGGCGCAGCGCGTCCACGGGCAGCGCCAGCGCGTCAAACGCGGCGCGCTCAAGCGGCTGCGGCGCAGGCGTCACAAAGTCGTGCTTCAGCAGGCCGTCGAGCGGCGTGTATTTCCAGTTTTCATGCTTGCGGGTGGGCAGGCCGAGACGCAGGAGCTGTTGCAGATGGTCGCGCGCCTCCTCGGAGCGCTCCCCGCCCTGCGCTTCAAACAGGCGATGCCACTGTTGCAGCGCGTTACTGCTGTTCGGTAAGCCAGCCATAGCCCTGCTCCTCCAGCTGTTTAACCAGAGAGAAGTCGCCAGACTTCACGATCCGCCCCTGATACAGCACATGGACGAAATCGGGCTTGATGTAGTCCAGAATGCGCTGGTAATGGGTGACGATGATAAACGCGCGTTTGCCGTCGCGCAGCGCGTTGACCCCTTCGGAGACGATTTTCAGGGCGTCGATATCAAGCCCCGAGTCGGTTTCATCAAGAATGCACAGATCCGGCTCCAGCACCGCCATCTGCAGAATATCGTTACGCTTTTTCTCACCGCCGGAGAAACCGACGTTAACCGAACGGGTCAGCAAGTCCTCAGGCATTTGCAGCAGTTTGATTTTCTCTTCCATCAGATCCTGGAAGTCGAAGCGGTCGAGCGCGTCCTGGCTGCGATAGTCGCGCACCGCGTTAAGTGCGGTTTGCAGGAAAAACTGGTTACTGACGCCCGGAATTTCCACCGGATACTGGAAGGCCATAAAGATGCCCTCGCCCGCGCGTTCTTCCGGCGACAGCGCCAGCAGATCTTTGTCTTTGAAATGCACTTCGCCGCCGGTGATTTCATAATCTTCACGCCCGGCGAGCGTCGCGGAAAGCGTGCTTTTCCCGGAGCCGTTCGGCCCCATAATGGCGTGCACTTCCCCCGGTTTTACCTCCAGGTTTAAACCGCGCAGGATAGCCTTCTCTTCCACGCTGACCTGTAAATCTTTAATGCTTAACATGTCTTATCCTTTTTCTCGCCTTAGCCGACGCTGTGCTCAAGGCTAATGGCTAATAATTTTTGCGCTTCGACCGCGAATTCCAGCGGCAGCTCTGAGAAGACATCTTTACAGAAGCCATTCACAATCATCGAGATAGCATCTTCTTCGCTGATCCCGCGCTGTAAGCAGTAGAACAGCTGGTCTTCGCCGATGCGTGACGTCGTCGCCTCGTGTTCAAGCTGGGCGCTGTTGTTGCGGCATTCCACATACGGGAAGGTATGCGCGCCGCAGTCCGGGCCTATCAGCATCGAATCGCACTGGGTGAAGTTACGGGCGTTAGTCGCAGTCGGCATGATTTTCACGAGCCCGCGATAGCTGTTCTGGCTTTTACCCGCCGAAATGCCCTTCGAGATGATCGTGGATTTGGTATTTTTGCCGATATGGATCATCTTGGTGCCGGTGTCGGCCTGCTGATGGCCGCTGGTCAGCGCCACCGAGTAGAACTCGCCGATGGAGTTGTCGCCGCGCAGGATGACGCTCGGGTATTTCCAGGTGATCGCCGAGCCGGTTTCCGACTGGGTCCAGGACATCTTGCTGTTTTCGCCTTCGCACAGCGCGCGCTTGGTGACGAAATTCAGAATGCCGCCGGTGTTGTTGTCGCCAGGGAACCAGTTCTGCACCGTGGAGTATTTGACTTCGGCGTCTTTATGGATGATGACTTCCACCACCGCCGCGTGCAGCTGGTAGCTGTCGCGCACCGGGGCCGAGCAGCCTTCGATATAACTCACATAGCTGCCTTCGTCCGCCACCAGAATCGTGCGTTCGAACTGGCCGGTTTTCTCGGCGTTGATACGGAAATAGGTGGAGAGCTCCATCGGGCAGCGCACGCCCTTCGGCACGTAGATAAAGGTGCCGTCGGAGGCGACCGCGGCGTTCAGCGCGGCGAAGAAGTTATCGTTCGAGGGCACCACGGTGCCGATGTATTTTTTCACCAGCTCCGGGTGATCGTGGATAGCTTCCCCGAACGAACAGAAGATAATCCCCTGCTCCGCCAGTTTTTCACGGTACGTGGTGGCGACGGAAACGGAGTCGAAAATCGCGTCTACCGCCACTTCGCGGCCTTCGCGCACCGGGACGCCGAGCTGGTTAAATGCCTCTTCCACTTCCTGCGTCAGGTAGCTGTTGCTGTTGCCGCCCGGCTGCTGGACGGCGCCCGGCTGGGACGCACAGGCGTCGTCGCAATGCCCGCAGGACGGCGCGGAGTAGTAGCTGTAATCCTGATAATTCAGTTTGTCGTAATGCGCATGCAGCCAGTGGGGCTCTTCCATCTCCAGCCAGGCACGAAAGGCGCTCAGGCGAAATTCGAGCATCCACTCGGGCTCGTTGCGTTTGGCCGAAATAGCGCGCACCACCTCTTCGTTGATGCCGTTCGCCAGTTCATCGGTCTGAAGCCGGGTAAAGAAGCCCTCTTTGTAGTTCAGGGGGCCGCTCCAGGTGTTCACATCGTCAGTTGCTTCACTGTTACGGGACATAATTACTCCGCCTGGACCCCAAAACTTTCGCCGCAGCCGCACGCGTGCTGCGCTTTAGGGTTATTGAATTTAAAAATCTGGTTTAAGCCTTCGCGCACGTAATCCACTTCGGTGCCGTCAATAAACGGCATCGCCTGAAGCGGTACATACAGGCGCGCGCCGTCGGCCTCGAAAACGAGATCGTCGTCTTTGGGCTCGCTAACCGTGTCCAGCACGTAGCCAAACCCGGCGCAGCCGCTCTGTTTCACGCTAAGGCGCACCCCCAGCAGACCCGGTTTCTGCGCCATTAAATCGCGAATATGTTTCGCCGCGTCTGGCGTCATCGTCAGGCCCTGCCAGCTGAACTCGGCGGGGTTAAACGTACCTGCTTGTGATTCCATTGGTCTGCCTCCTGGAAGTGAGTGCCTGTCAGGCGATAACGCTATGTTAGTGATAATAATTATCACTTCAACCTCTGCGGATCAGGGGTATTCCCGTTAAAGGCACTTTTTGAACACTTTTATTAAGCATAGACCGTCCATGAGAGCCTGCAGCGGGCAAAATATGAGCCATAAAATTATTTATTATCAATAGATTACCAACCGGAACGCCGGAATTAATTCATCATGCCAGCGCCTGACCAAAACATGTATCGGTTATACCTATTTATATAATAGCGCCGCTGTGACGCAGGGGTTGGCGTAAAGGGCGGTTATGACGGGATGCACAGAGAAAAGAAAAACCCGGCGGGCACCGGGTTTCGGGAGAGGTTTACACCACGGCGGTCGTCAGCCGGGATGAGCAGCAAAGCCGGTTTTCGTCATCGAAAATCTCAATCTGCCACACCTGATGGCGACGCCCGACGTGCACCGCGCGACAGACGCCGCGCACGCGGCCGCTGCGCACGCTGCGCAGGTGGTTGGCGTTGACCTCAAGCCCGACGACGTTTTGCTCGCCTTCGGTGCACAGATAGCCCGCGACTGAGCCGAGCGTCTCGGCCAGCACCACTGACGCCCCGCCGTGCAGCAGCCCGAACGGCTGATGGGTGCGGCGGTCCACCGGCATGGTGGCTTCAATTTCGCTGTCATCCAGCCGGGTGAAGCGGATATCCAGCAGCCCGACCATATTGCTCGCGCCCATGGCGTTGAGCGCCTCAAGCGTCGCTGTACGTCGCCAAATCATACAATCATCCCCAGTAGCGCCTGTAACGGGTGTCGCACGCCGCTGCCCTCGATGCGTTTCACCTGACTGCGGCACGAGTAGCCGGTCGCGAGACAGCGGGCGCGCGGCAGGCGCTGCATCGCCTGGTGCCACGACAGCTCATAGATGCCGAGCGAGTTCTTATGGTTGTTGACCTCATGCCCATACGTACCCGCCATACCGCAGCAGCCGACATTCACGCCTTCAAGTCTTGCGCCAAACTTCGCGAAAATTGCCGCCCACTGCGAAGCCGTGCCTGGCAGCGCGGTCACTTCGGTACAGTGACCAAAGAGATACCACGGCTCGCCGCCGACCGGCGCGGCCGGACGCGCCGCCAGCGCCGTGGTGAGCCACTCATGCACCAGTTGCACATGGAACTCGCCGCGCTCCGCGCCCAGCGTCTGTTTATATTCATCGCGATAGCAGAGCACCAGCGCCGGGTCGACGCCCACCAGCGGCATGCCGAGCGCCGCCACGCGGTTTAAGAAATCCGCGGTTTTGCGCGCAGTTTTCGCAAAGCGCTGGAGGAAACCTTTGATGTGCTGCGCCTTACCGTTCGGCGAGAACGGCAGCACCACCGGCTGGAAGCCGAGCTTTTCGCACAGCCGCACAAAATCGGCCACCACCTGCGCGTCGTAATAGCTGGTGAACGGATCCTGCACCACCAGCACCGTGCGGGCTTTTTCGGCTTCGGGCAGACGCTCCAGCTCCTCAAGCGTCATTCCGGCGCTCCGATGCCCTACCAGCTGCTGCTGGAGCGTCGGCGTGGAGAGCAGCGGCAAGTCGACCATGCCGATATGGCGCTCGGAGAGCGTGCGCACCCACGGCTGGCTCATAAAGAAGTTAAAGGTTTTCGGCGCGCGCGCCATCAGCGGCGCGTAGCTCTCGACGGTCGCGATCAGGTGATCGCGCATCGGGCGCAGATAGCGCGTGTGGTAGAGCTGTAAAAAGCGCGAGCGAAAGTCCGGCACGTCGATTTTAATCGGGCACTGAGTGGAGCAGGCTTTACAGGCGAGACAGCCGCTCATCGCCGCCTTCACCTCGTGCGAGAAATCATATTCGCCGCGCTCAGCGTGCCAGCTGTTGCGGGTCCGCTCAATCAGCGAGCGCAGGCTGGCGCGCTTTTGCGGCAGGGCTTTTTCCAGTTGCAGCGGATCAACGCCGCGGTCGGCGAGCAATCGCAGCCATTCGCGCACCAGCGTCGCGCGCCCTTTCGGCGAATGAATGCGGTTGCTGGTGATTTTCATCGACGGGCACATCGGGCTTTTCACGTCGAAGTTAAAGCACAGGCCGTTGCCGTTACACTCCATCGCGCCGCGCCAGGAGGTGCGCACCGCGAGCGGGATCTGCCGGTCGAAGGTGCCGCGCTTGACCGCGTCCACTTTCATCATCGGCGCGTCCAGACCATACGGCGCGCAGATCTTGCCGGGGTTCAGGCGGTTATCCGGATCGAACGCCGCCTTGATGCGCCGCAGCTCGTCATACAGCGTGTCGCCAAAAAACGCCGGGCTGTATTCGGCGCGAAAGCCTTTGCCGTGTTCGCCCCACAGCAAACCGCCGTAGCGGGCGGTGAGCGCGACCACTTCATCGGAGATGCGCTTCATCAGGATTTCCTGCTGCGGATCGCACATATCCAGCGCCGGGCGCACGTGAAGCACGCCCGCGTCGACATGGCCGAACATGCCGTAGCTCAGGCCATGACCGTCCAGCAGCGCGCGAAACTCGGCGATGTAATCGGCCAGATGCTCCGGCGGCACGCAGGTGTCCTCGGCAAACGGGATCGGCTTGGCGAGCCCTTTGGCGTTGCCCAGCAGACCGACCGCCTTTTTACGCATCGCATAAATACGTTCAACGCCCGCAAGATCCTGGCAAACCTGCCAGCCGATAATGCCGCCCTGCCCCCCGGCCATAAATTCATCAAGACGCGCGCAGAGCGCCGCGACGCGTCCGTCGATAAGCGCCTCGTCATCGCCCGCGAACTCGACGATATTCAGCCCGAGCATCTCTTTATCCGGCACGTCGGTGATAAGTTCGCGCACCGAATGCCAGACGATGTCTTCGCGCGCCAGGTTCAGCACGCGCGAATCGACGGTTTCAACGGAGAGCGCCTGCGCCTCGACCATAAACGGCGCGCTGCGCAGCGCCGAGTCGAAGGAGTCATACTTAACGTTCACCAGGCGGCGCACTTTCGGCAGCGGCGTAATGTCGAGCCGCGCTTCAGTGATAAACGCCAGCGTGCCTTCCGAGCCGCAGAGGATGCGGGTCAGGTCAAATTCTGAAAGTGAGTCGTTAAAAACGTGGCGCAGATCGTAGCCAGTGAGAAAGCGGTTGAGCTTTGGAAATTTCTCAAGGATCAGCGCGCGCTGCTCGCGGCAGCGCTCCAGCACGGTGTGGTAAACGCGCCCAAGCGTGGTCTGCGCGCGGCCCAGCTCCTCGGCAAGTGCGGTCGGCATCGCCTGAGTGTCAAGGATGTCGCCGCCCAGCAGCACCGCCCGCACGCCGAGCACGTGATCGGAGGTTTTACCGTAGACCAGCGAGCCCTGCCCGGAGGCGTCGGTATTGATCATCCCGCCAAGCGTGGCGCGGTTGCTGGTGGAGAGCTCCGGCGAGAAGAAGTAGCCGTAGGGCTTCAGGTAGTCGTTGAGCTGATCTTTAATCACTCCCGCCTCGACCCGCACCCAGCCCTGCTCCGGGTTGATTTCGATAATGCGGTTCATGTAGCGCGACATGTCGACCACGATCCCCTGATTCAGGGACTGGCCGTTCGTGCCGGTGCCGCCGCCGCGCGGGGTGAAGATCAGCGTCTTAAAGCGGGGTTCGGCGGCGAGGCGCGCCATCAGCGCGACGTCAGCGGTGGAGCGGGGGAAAATCACCGCATCGGGAAGGAGCTGGTAGATACTGTTGTCGGTCGCCATCGTGAGGCGATCGGCGTAGTTCGTGGCGGTATCGCCGGTAAAACCCTGTTGCTCCAGTGCCTGCAAAAAGGTCAGCACCGTCTGTACCAGCCCTGGCGCCTGAGAAATTTGTGGGATCATCGATCTTGACCCTGCCTGACATTTTGATGTTGGAAGTTATCGTTTGCGTTGTGCATTCAAGGTTGTATCACATTTTTATATGTCACGCCCGCCAGAAATGCGCCGGGGCGGCGGCTATTCAAACGCCCGGAAATCACTCATCATAAGAGCGCCCCGACCGGGGCGGGAACGCCCTTTGGGCGTAACGCGTATGACAAAAGGTGAATGTGGTTTATGGTAAAACTTCGACAGCCCATGGACGTGCCGCAAATTCTGCTGTCCGTGTTGTTTCTCTCGGTCATGATCATCGCCTGCCTGTGGATTGTGCAGCCCTTTATTCTGGGGTTCGCCTGGGCAGGCACGGTGGTGATCGCCACCTGGCCGCTGCTGCTGCGGCTGCAGAAAATGCTGTGGGGCAGACGCTCACTGGCCGTTCTGGTGATGGTTCTGATGCTCATCATGCTGTTTGTTATTCCGGTGGCGCTGCTGGTCAACAGCCTCGTGGATAACAGCGCGCCGTTTATTCACTGGCTCACTTCCGGCCAGATGACTATCCCGGAACTGGCGTGGCTTAACAGCATTCCGTATGTCGGCAATAAGTTGTATCTCGGCTGGCACAATCTGGTGGAGAGCGGCGGCTCGGCCATCATGGCGAAAGTGCGCCCGTATCTCGGCACGACGACCGGCTGGTTTATCGGCCAGGCGGCGCATATCGGGCGGCTGCTGATGCACTGCGGCCTGATGTTGCTGTTCAGTGCCCTGCTCTACTGGCGCGGCGAGCAGGTGGCGTTTGGCATTCGCCACTTCGCTATCCGGCTCGCCTCGAAACGCGGCGACGCCGCGGTGGTGCTGGCAGGCCAGGCGATCCGCGCCGTGGCGCTCGGCGTGGTGGTCACGGCGCTGGTACAGGGCGTGCTCGGCGGTATCGGCCTTGCGATTTCCGGCATCCCTTACGCCACGCTTCTGACGGTCGTCATGATCTTAAGCTGCCTGATACAGCTTGGCCCGCTACCGGTGCTGGTGCCAGCGATTATCTGGCTCTACTGGAGCGGCGACGCCACCTGGGGCACCGTGCTGCTTATCTGGAGCGCCGTGGTCGGCACGCTCGACAACATCATTCGCCCGATGCTTATTCGCATGGGCGCGGATCTGCCGATGGTGCTGATCCTGTCGGGCGTTATCGGCGGGCTAATCGCGTTCGGAATGATTGGGTTATTTATCGGTCCGGTGCTGCTGGCGGTGTCGTGGCGACTCTTCTCGGTGTGGGTGCTTGAAGCGCCCTTGCCGGAAGATAATTCGGAAACTGTGATCGAAGCGCTGGAAGAGAGCGATAAAGAAAAAGTAAAAAAGTAAACTGAGGCGGGGAAACCCGCCTTTTACTTAAGTAATACTTATTAATTATTTGACATCCCCACTGGTCAGACCCGTGATTTATCGTAAATTCCGTTCTTTGACGCGTTAATAATTCATTAACGCTGAACTATTGAGACGAATCCGATCGACGCTAAAAAGGGATAAGCCTACTATTAATCCACGGTTATAAATCAACGCCTTGATTTATAAACATGGAAATCCCCTGAGTGAAACAACGAATTGCTGTGTGTAGTCTTTGCCCATCTCCCACGATGGGCTTTTTTTTATTCTTCCACTGGCTATTTATTGCTCAACATGACACTCACTCAGCATCCGCCAGCTATTTCCCAGCACCTGGGTTTCGCCTTCCACAATAACGGTGCCGCGACTGCGAATATCGCCGCTATTGGCCCCAACGCGAATGTCAAACTCGCCAGGCTCGACAATGCGTGCGCCATCACGACGCGTGAAACTGAGCATATCGACCGGCACGCGGAACGTAACGCGCGCGCTGGCGCCAGGGGCAAGCGTAACGCGCCCGAAGGCTTTCAGCTCCTGCACCGGGCGGACCATCGAGGCTACTTTATCGTGCACATACAGCTGTACCACCTCGCTGCCCGCCTGCGCGCCGCTGTTGGTGACGGTAACCGATACCTCCACCTCGCCCGCCATCGGCACGCGCGCCTGGGCGATGTCCAGGGCGCCATAGCGGAATTCGGTCCAGGTTTTGCCGTAGCCGAACGGGTAGCGTGAGCCGAAGTGAAACGCGTAAGGCGTGCCGCCGCTTTTGAGCTTATGGTTGTAGTAGTACGGCATCGCGCCTGCGCTTTTCGGCACCGACACCACTAACCGGCCCTGCGGTTCCGCTTTGCCGGTCAGCAGATCCGCAATCGCGTGTCCGCCCTCCTGCCCCGGCGCCCAGGCCATCACCCACGCCGCGACGCGCGACTCCAGCCCGCCCAGGTGATAAGGGCGACCGCCGGTCATCACGACCACGACCGGCTTACCCGTTTCCACCAGCGCCTCCAGCAGCTGTTGCTGCACGCCCGGCAGTTGCAGGCTGTCGGTGTCAGAGCCTTCGCCCACGGTGCCGCTCTGGAACAGCCCGGAGAGATCGCCGACAAACGCCAGCACCACGTCGCTTTGTCCGGCGAGCGCCACTGCGTCCGGGATGAGCGACACATCGTCTGAGACCGGCGACTGCTGCATCGGTTTTTCGCCGCTGTCGCCGGGGAACACCGGCGCGCCCGCCATGCGTTTCTCAATGATATGACAGCCTTTGGCATAGCCTGCGAGCGCGCCACCGAGCTGTTCGCGCAGCGCGGCAAGCGGCGTCGTCACCTGGCTTGTCTGCTCCAGCATATCGCTGATGATGAGATGCACCGGGAAGCTGTAGCCGCTCAGCAGCGCCAGCGGATCGTCCGCCGTCGGCCCGACTACCGCCACGCGCGGCGTACCCTGAAGCGGCAGCACACCGTTATTCTCAAGCAGCGTCAGGGAACGCGCCGCCACCTCGCGGGCGATGCGGCGCGTCTCGTCGCTTTGCAGCGTAATGGCGTTCTCATCGGCATACGGCTGTTCAAACAGTCCGAGACGGAACTTTTCGCCCAGCACGCGCGCCACAATTTTATCCACTTTTTCCATCGTGATAAGCCCGCGCGCCAGCGCCTGCGCCAGATGGCGCGCGCAGTCGTCTTTCGGCAGTTCGATATCCAGCCCCGCATTAAAGGCCAGCGCCGCCGAGTGCGCCGCGTCCTGCGCCACGCCGTGGTGCTGATGCAGCAGGCTTACACCACCGTAGTCGGCGACGATAATGCCGTCAAAGCCCCATTGTTCGCGCAATACTTGTGTGAGGAGGAAATCATCGGCGTGGGTCGGCACGTTATCGATATCGTGATACGCAGGCATCACCGAGCCCGCGTGCGCCAGCTTCACCGCCATTTCAAACGGCAGCAGGAAGGTGTCGTTGAGTTCGCAAAAGCCGAGGTGCACCGGCGCATGGTTGCGCGCGCCTTCGCTGAACGAGTGGCCGACGTAGTGCTTGAGGGTCGCGAGCAGATCCCGCTGCGGCCCCTGTAGCCCTTTCACGTAGCGGGTCGCCATCACGCCCACCAGCCACGGATCTTCGCCAAAGGTTTCTTCCGTGCGGCCCCAGCGCACGTCGCGCGACACATCGAGCACCGGCGCGAGGCCCTGATGACAGCCGACGGCGCGCGCTTCACGCCCGATAGCCTGCGCGGCCTGCTCCACCAGCTGCGGATCCCAGGTGGAACCGTAGTTGAGCGACGACGGAAACAGCGTCGCGTCTTTGCATAGCAGCCCCACCAGGCACTCTTCATGGAACATGGCGGGAATGCCGAGCCGCGTCTCTTCCACCAGCATTTTCTGCAGACGGTTAGCGGCGCGCACGCCCTCCCGCGGCGCGACGATATGGGTGCCGAGCGGGCGGGTTATCTGCCCCGCGCCGCGTTTCAGACGTTCGGTCAGCGCCGCCTGCTGGGTCGCGCCGGAAAACTCATCGCTCAAATCGGTTCGCTCCCGGTGATCGCCCTCCGGCGACAGCACCAGCCAGTAAGCGTGCATCTGGGCGAATTTCTCCTCCGGCGTCATGCGGGCGAGCAAATCGGCGACGCGTTCAGCCACCGGACGGGTTGGGTCCTTATAGATAGTCATCGGTTACTCCTGAATAGCAGGCTTGAGTGAGGCGGTGTCTTCACGCACCTGGCGCTTTTGCACCAGCTCCGCGGCGATGGCGGCCACGCGGCGGCTGCTGAGCTGATAAAAGCAGAGCAGCAGCGCCATCAGCAAGAACAGCGCGCAGGGGATAAGCGTGAACAGCGCATTAATGGTGGTTAGCACGCTGGCGCTTTGCGTGGCCTGGTTTGGCAGGTAATCGACCATGCCGAGGATCCAGCCCACGACCGCGCCGCCGAGCGCCAGTCCGAGCTTGATGGCGAACAGCGCGGTGGAGAAGACCAGGCCGTCGAGGCGGCGTCCGCTGCGGTGCTCTTCATAATCCACCACGTCGGAAAACATGGTCCATTGCAGCGGCGTCGTGAGGTTCTGAATAAAACTGAAGACGATATTGATGGCGAATATTAACCAGACGGCGGTTGGGGGAATAAAGAAAATGAGCGTGGCGAGCACCACAAAGCTAATAATGGTCCACTGGTAGGAGCGCACGCGGTCATATTTCCCGAGCAGACGCTCAGATAATAACGCACCGGTAAGATTCGCCACCATGCCGGAGACAATAAATACAAACACCAGATCCGGGCGTAGCAGAACATACTTAACGTAATACATTGTCGCGGAGCCGCGCGTGACGACCGCGGTTAATAATAAAATATTAAACAGGAAAATGATGCGCCACTGGCTGTTGGCCGCCAGCAGTTTTAAATCTTTCAGCATTGAACTGTTGGCGTCATTGGCCGGCAGATAACGCTCGCGGGTCATGAAAAAGCAGCAGAAGAACAGCACCACGCCGAGCGCGCCCATCAGGCCCATCGCGTAGAAATAGCCCTTCTGGGCGTTGCCGTTGCCGAGCCAGTCGACCATCGGCAGCGCAATCACGGTAACGATAAGCCCGCCAATAAAGGAAAGCCCGAAGCGCCAGGATTGCAGCGAGTGGCGCTCGCGCGGATCCATCGTCAGCGAGCCTGGCATCGCGCAATACGGCACGTTAATGGCGGAATACACGAGGCTCAGAATGCTGTAAGTGACGCAGGCGTAAACGATTTTCGTGGTCTCGCCCGCCTGGGGCACATAGAAGGTGATGAGACAGCTGACGCCGAATGGAATGGCGAACCACAGCAGCCAGGGGCGGAAGCGGCCATAGCGGGTACGGGTGCGGTCCACCAGCGCGCCGATGCACGGGTCGACAAACGCGTCCACCACCCTGACCAGTAAAAACATGGTGCCCATAATAGCCGCAGGCAGCCCGAAAACATCGGTATAAAAATAGGCGAGAAATAGCGTCGCGGTTTGCCAGACCAGCGCGCTCGCCATATCGCCTAAGCCGTAGCCTATTTTATCTTTTGTCGTAAGAGCAGAGGTGAGGTTCATTATTATTGGCCTTATCAACGTTAGAAAGCGTGTTGTCTCGCACGCAAACCACGGGTGCGATATCAGGCCTAAGTATTGTGAACGCGCTGCCCTCCAACAATTGCAGAAATCCACAGCCAGTTTATGATTTTTTGCTTTTTCCCGTATTTGTGATGCGGTGCAAATTACCCGCTGAAAATAAAAAACCCGCCTTCCGGCGGGTTTTTAAATATATCGCACTTATTTTTTAAGCTCGGCCAGGCTTAACCAGGTTTGCACCACAGTATCGGGGTTAAGCGACAACGAATCGATCCCCTCTTCCATTAACCAGGCGGCGAAATCCTCGTGATCCGACGGGCCCTGACCGCAGATGCCGACATATTTGCCCTGCTTTTTCGCAGCGCGAATAGCCATGGAGAGCAGCGCTTTCACGGCGTCGTTACGCTCGTCGAACAGCTCGGACACGACGCCGGAGTCGCGGTCGAGGCCGAGCGCGAGCTGCGTCATGTCGTTGGAGCCAATCGAGAAGCCGTCGAAATGCTCAAGGAACTGCTCGGCCAGCAGCGCGTTGGACGGGATTTCGCACATCATAATGACTTTCAGCCCGTTCTCGCCGCGCTTAAGCCCCTGACGCGCCAGCTCGTCCACGACCGCTTTGGCCTGATCCACGGTACGCACGAACGGGATCATGATTTCAACGTTCGTAAGACCCATCTCGTTACGCACGCGTTTCACCGCATCGCACTCCAGCGCGAAGCAGTCGCGGAAGCTGTCGGCCACATAACGCCCCGCGCCACGGAAGCCGAGCATCGGGTTCTCTTCATGCGGCTCGTACCGCTCGCCGCCCACCAGGTTGGCGTATTCGTTGGATTTAAAGTCAGACAGACGCACAATAACGCGCTTCGGCCAGAAGGCCGCGCCGAGCGTCGCGATGCCTTCGGTCAGGCGGCCCACGTAGAATTCCACCGGGTTGTCGAAGCCCTTCATCATCTCGCGGATCTGGTTTTGCAGCGCGGGCTCCTGCTGGTCGAACTCCAGCAGCGCGCGCGGGTGCACGCCAATCATACGGTTGATGATAAATTCGAGACGCGCCAGACCCACGCCTTCGTTCGGCAGGCAGGCGAAGTCGAACGCGCGGTCCGGGTTGCCGACGTTCATCATCACCTTAAGCGGCAGATCCGGCATGGTATCTACGCTTGAGCTTTTCACGCTGAAATCGAGCAGATCGGCGTAGACATAGCCGGTGTCCCCTTCGGCGCAGGAGACGGTAACTTTCTCGTCGTCTTTAATGCGCTCGGTGGCATCGCCGCAGCCGACGACCGCCGGAATGCCGAGCTCACGGGCGATGATCGCCGCATGACAGGTGCGCCCGCCGCGGTTGGTCACAATCGCCGCGGCCTTTTTCATAATAGGCTCCCAGTCCGGGTCGGTCATGTCCGTGACCAGCACGTCGCCCGGCTGAATGCGGTTCATCTCGCTGATGTCGTGGATAACTTTCACCGTGCCCGCGCCGATGCGATGACCGATAGCGCGGCCCTCGGCCACCACTTTGCCCTGCGAATGCAGCGTATAGCGCTCCATCACCTGGCCGCGCGAGCGCACGGTTTCCGGGCGCGCCTGCACGATAAACAATTTGCCGGTGTGGCCGTCTTTTGCCCACTCGATATCCATCGGACGACCGTAGTGTTTCTCAATCTGCACCGCCTGTTTCGCCAGTTCCTGCACCTCTTCTGGCGTGATACAGAACTGGTCGCGATCGGCCTGCGGCACATCCTCAATGCGCACCTGCTTGCCGTGCTCCTGGGTATCGGCATACACCATGCGAATTTTTTTCGACCCCATGGTCCGGCGCACGATCGCCGGACGGCCTTCCGCCAGACCCGGCTTGTGAACATAGAATTCGTCCGGGTTGACCGCGCCCTGCACGACCATTTCGCCGAGGCCATACGCGGCGGTGATAAACACCACCTGGTCGAAGCCCGATTCGGTATCGATGGAGAACATCACGCCTGACGCGGCGAGATCCGAACGTACCATGCGCTGCACGCCTGCGGAGAGCGCCACGCCGCGGTGATCGTAACCCTGATGCACGCGGTAGGAGATGGCGCGGTCGTTAAACAACGAGGCGAAGACGTGCTTCACCGCCACCATCACGGCGTCGATGCCCTGCACGTTAAGGAAAGTTTCCTGCTGGCCAGCGAACGAGGCGTCCGGCATATCTTCGGCGGTGGCGGAGGAGCGCACCGCAAAGGAGGCTTCGGCGTCATCGGCAGAGAGCTGGGCGTAGGCGTCGCGAATAGCCTGCTCCAGTTCCGGCTGGAAGGGCGTGTCGACTATCCACTGGCGGATCTGCGAGCCAGCTTTCGCCAGTTCAGTCACGTCGTCGATATCGGTTTTATCCAGCAGTTCATAGATACGCTGGTTAACGCCACGGCTTTCGAGGAACTGATTAAACGCCTCGGCGGTGGTCGCAAACCCGTTTGGCACAGACACGCCCATACCGGACAGGTTAGTAATCATTTCACCGAGGGAGGCGTTTTTGCCCCCAACTCTGTCTACATCATTCATGCCGAGTTGGTTATACCAAAGTATGAGCGATGACGAGCCATTGTTGGACATCGAAGCAATCCTTTTATGATATATGAACGGGATTAAGAAACACCTGACAGCTGTTTTAGCCTGGCATAGAAAAGGCGTGGCGAAAAACGGTGAATCGTTCAAGCAAATTGAAAAATTCAAATTTTCAGACAAATTCTGCTTTTCGTAACCGATTGATTAGGCTCGATTACTGTTTTGATCTATGATTTACAGTGATATTCGTGAAGTGAAACGCACCTTTCATTAAAAATAAAAACAGCGTTTCACTTTCAAAAATGAGAGAAATGCCATGCCGCGTACTCAGGCATTATTTTATGCTTGAGATGATGCTCAATCTGAATTAAGGACCGGTACAATGGATAATGTTGTCGATCGCCAGGTATTTTATATTTCCGACGGGACCGCGATCACCGCCGAGGTATTAGGCCATGCGGTGATGTCGCAATTCCCGGTCAGCATCAACAGCATTACCCTGCCGTTTGTCGAAAACGAAAGCCGCGCCAGAGCGGTGAAGGAGCAGATTGACGCCATCTACCAGCAGAGCGGCGTGCGCCCGCTGGTGTTCTACTCCATCGTACTGCCCGAGGTGCGCGAGATTATTCTGCAAAGCCAGGGCTTTTGTCAGGATATTGTCCAGGCGCTGGTGGCGCCGCTTCAGGAAGAGTTGCGGCTCGACCCGACGCCGGTGGCCCACCGCACCCACGGCCTTAACCCGGCCAATCTCATCAAATATGACGCGCGCATCGCGGCTATCGACTACACGCTGGCCCACGATGACGGCATCTCCATGCGTAACCTCGACCAGGCGCAGGTGATCCTGCTTGGCGTGTCGCGCTGCGGTAAAACGCCCACCAGCCTCTATCTGGCGATGCAGTTTGGCATCCGGGCCGCCAACTACCCCTTTATTGCCGACGACATGGATAACCTAAACCTCCCGGCAGCGCTGCGCCCGCTCCAGCATAAGCTGTTCGGCCTGACGATTAACCCGGAGCGTCTCGCGGCCATCCGCGAAGAGCGCCGCGAAAACAGCCGTTACGCCTCGCTGCGCCAGTGTCGTCTCGAAGTGGCCGAAGTCGAAGCGCTCTATCGCAAACACCAGATCCCCTACCTCAACAGCACTAACTATTCGGTAGAAGAGATAGCCACCAAAATCCTCGACATCATGGGACTCAGCCGCCGGATGTACTGATAAACTAGTACAAAGGTGCGATAATCTGTGTTACGGTGGCGTCATATGACCTGATGAATCCTTTAATCGCCTTGAATTCAGGGCGGATTGGTTTATCGTGATGCCCATCACTTCCGGCGCTGATGCCGATGAAGCAACAGATTCTGAGACACCCATGATCAAAACCGATGAACTTCGTACGGCGCGCATCGACAGCCTGGTAACCCCGGCTGAGCTTGCCGCGCGCTATCCCGTCACGGAGGCGGTCGCAGGCCATGTGCTTGACGCCCGCCGCCGTATTGAAAAAATCCTTAACGGCGACGATCAACGCCTGTTGGTGATTATCGGCCCGTGCTCGATTCATGACACCCGCGCGGCGGTCGATTACGCAGGCCGCCTGGCGCAGCTGCGGGATAAATATGACGCCCGCCTTGAAATCGTGATGCGCACCTATTTTGAAAAACCGCGCACTGTGGTCGGCTGGAAGGGGCTGATTTCCGACCCGGACCTTAACGGTAGCTACCGCGTGAACCACGGCATTGAGCAAGCGCGTCGCCTGCTGCTGGAGGTCAACGCGCTGGGCGTGCCGACCGCCACCGAGTTCCTCGATATGGTGGTCGGGCAGTATATTTCCGATCTCATCAGCTGGGGCGCTATCGGCGCGCGCACGACCGAGAGCCAGATCCACCGCGAAATGGCCTCGGCGCTCTCCTGCCCGGTGGGCTTTAAAAACGGCACTGACGGCAACACCCGTATCGCGGTAGACGCCATTCGCGCGGCGCGCACCAGCCATATGTTCCTCTCGCCCGATAAACATGGCCGGATGACGATTTACCAGACCAGCGGCAACCCTTACGGTCATGTGATCATGCGCGGCGGCAAAACGCCGAACTACCACGCCCAGGCCATTAACGAGGCCTGTCTGGCGCTGCGCGAATTTAACCTGCCGGAGCGACTGGTGGTGGATTTCAGCCACGGCAACTGCCAGAAGCAGCACCGGCGTCAGCTCGACGTCTGCGACGACATTTGCCAGCAGATCCGCGCGGGCTCTACCCAGGTGGCGGGCGTGATGGTGGAGAGCTTTATCGCCGAAGGCACCCAAAAAATCGTCCCCGGCACGCCGCTCACTTACGGCCAGTCGATTACCGACCCGTGCCTTAGCTGGGATGACAGCGAAACGCTGCTGGCGCGCCTTGCCGACGCGGTTGAGAGCCGCCTCTGAGCGCAGTGCTTTCCAGCGCGAAATAAAAAGGGAAACCCACGGGTTTCCCTTTTTTTTGCGACTAGCTTGAACAGCTCACTTCGAGATGTTTGCCCCAGTCCGGCGGGCGATGCGTATAGTCATCGTCGCGATCGGCGAAGGGGTTACGCAGCGCGTCGAGCAGGCGCGACAACTCGCTCGCGTCGTCGCGCTCCGCCGCCTCAATCGCACGCTGGGCGAGCCAGTTGCGCAGCACCAGCGCGGGGTTAACGGATTTCATTAGCCGCTGGCGCGCGTCATCCTCCACGCCCTCTTCCTGCAACCGCGCGCGATAGCGCGCAAACCAGGCGTCAAACGTGGCGCGGTCGATAAATTCATCACGCAGCGGCGAGGCCGCCGAGCTCTGCTCGGTCACGCTCAGCATGCGGAAGGTGCGCGTGTAGTCGCTGCCTTCGCGCGCCATTAGCGTCAGTAACTCGCGCAGATAGTCGTTGTCGCCCTCTTTCTCGACGGTGAAGCCGAGCTTCGCGCGCATCTGCCTGCCCCACTCGCGCAGCAGCGCGGGCTGGTACTCATCCAGCAGCGCGTTAAGCCGCTCCGCCGGGATTATCGGCGAGAGCGCCTGCGCCAGGCGTTGCAGATTCCAAAGCCCCACGCCCGGCTGGTTGTCGAACGCGTAGCGGCCCTGATAGTCGGTGTGGTTGCAGATAAAGCCCGGATTGTAGTCGTCGAGAAATCCGTAGGGGCCATAGTCCATCGTCAGCCCGAGGACAGACATGTTATCGGTGTTCATTACCCCGTGGGAGAAACCGACGCACTGCCAGCTCGCCATCAGATGCGCGGTGCGTGTGACTACTTCACCAAACCAGAGCGCGAAGCGGTCCTCTTCCTGCGCCAGATGCGCAAAGTGGTGCGCGATAACGTACTGCGCCAGCTCGCGCACCCGTTCCGGCTCGCGGCGATAGTAAAAATGCTCGAAATGGCCGAAGCGCACGTGGCTTTCGGCGATGCGCATTAACATCGCGCCGCGCTCGGTGGTTTCGCGTCGTACCGGCGTATCGCTGGTGACGATGCTGAGCGCGCGGGTGGTGGGAATGCCGAGGCCGTGCATCGCCTCGGAGGCAAGAAACTCGCGCACCGTGGAGCGCAGCACCGCGCGGCCATCGCCCATGCGGGAGTACGGGGTCAGCCCCGCGCCTTTAAGGTGCCAGTCAAATTTGCGGCCGTCGCTAAGCTGCTGCTCTCCGAGCAAAATGCCGCGGCCGTCGCCGAGCTGACCGGCCCAGACGCCGAACTGGTGGCCGCTGTAGACCTGCGCCAGCGGCGCCATACCGGGCAGCAGCGTTTCGCCGCCCCAGACGCCCGCCGGGCCCTGATAGTCAAACAGCGCTGGCGGCAGTTCCAGCGTCTGCGCCAGCGGCGCGTTGTGGCACAGCAGGCGGCTGTTACTGAGCGGCGTGGGGGTGAGTTCGGTATAAAAACCTGGCAGTTCGTCGCGCCAGGTGGCGGTAAAATGGGGGTTTTGGCTCATGGCTCCTCCTGCGCTAAGTGTAGTGCGTTATGGAGGGGTTAAACACAGCCCAGGTTTAAGGTTATTGCGCCATCGCGAGGGTCAGGACGAGGGTTTCGCCGTCCATTGCGGGCCATAGCGCGCCCTGCACGCCGTTAAAACCGAGGCTGCGCGCCTCTCGCACCGCCTCGTCGTTATCGACGCCCGGCAGGATCAGCGTCTGGCAACAGGGCCCGACCTGGTTGGCGATGGCGTACATAAAAGGCTCAAACATGCCGCCTGCGCGGCGTTTCTGTACGAATGTTTTATCGAGCGTGACGCGCCGGAACAGCCCGTCGAAAATGGCGCGGCCCGTCGCCGCCCCGGCACCAAAGTTACAAAGCGTTAACGGAAAATAACGAGACAAAGAAAACATACTTTTATTTTCTTTACCTTTATTAAGTTCAGGAAAATTCTCATTAATACCTAATTCAAGAAACGGTAATTGCGCGAGGCGCGCCCGTAACGTCGGGCTCGATAAAATGGCATTGGCTATCTTATGATCAATGCTTACCATCGCGAAAAGTGAATTTTTAATAAATGCTTCGCGCCACTTTTCGATCAAGCTTATTTTTTCGTAAAAAAGCATTAATCTTTCTTCAGGATTAATACGCGGGATAATAAATTCCGTAGGAAAGCGCACCTGCGCGTTGAGGCTGGTGAAATTGGCGATGACTTCCATGCCCAGCAGCCCCCCTGACGGATGGGCGGTCGGGGCGAACAGCAGATGAGACTGATACCGTGTATCGAGCGAAACAATCATATTGTCTGCCCTGCGCGTTATTAATAGGAGCCCGCTATACTGGATTAAGTCACTATCACGTGCAACCAGGTTGATTCTGTTAAACTATTTCTCTGGCCGTTTCGGTGCCAATTTCAGAATACTCCTTACAGAAAGAGCTTATCCTGGTATTTCATTTGACACCAGCGCCTGCGAGATCCTTTACAGAATCGCGCTCAATCATTTGCGGCATAAATATTTGCGGTTCACATTCTTCGTCCAGTAATTTTCGCGCAGCGAAACGGGCCATGTCGCTAATTGGAAAGTGGACGCTGGTCAGTCGTGGACGAACAAAATCGGCGCGCTCGCCGCTGTCATAACAGACGCACGAAATATCCTGACCAATACGTAAGCCGTGTTCATTCATCGCGAGCATGGCGCCAACCGCCATCTCTTCATTGCAGCAGTAAACGGCGCCCGGCGTGGCCTTCGCGAGCAGCGCCTGCATCTGCGCGTAGCCGCCCTGGAGCGAATAATCGGCCTCCAGACAGGCAACGGGCGTGAGTCCTGCCGCCTGCATGGCGTCAAGAAAGCCCTGTAACCGCAGGCCGCTGGAGGCGCGTGTCCGCGGGCCGTGCAGGCAGGCTATCGACGTATGCCCGCGCGCCAGGAGATAATGGGTGGCCAAAACGCTGGCGGCACGATGATCAAAAGCGACGCAGCGCGATTCCAGCCCCGGCACCTCACGGTCGAGCACGACAAAGCGCCGCCCCGCCGCCGCCAGCGCGCGCAGCGCGTCATCCTCCAGCATCCGCACATGCAGCAGCAGCCCGTCGCAGCGCAGGTTATAAAGCTGGCTGATGGCGTCGCGTTCGTTTTGCGAACTGTCGCGCCCCTGGGTCACCAGCAGCTGTTTGCCGTGGCGCTGCGCCTCGCTCTGTACGGCATCCATCATCGCGCCGAAAAAACCGCCGCGATAAGAGGTGGTGACAAGGCCGATGGCGTGGCTCTGGCTTGAGGCGAGCGCGCGCGCTGCCGGATGAGGAGCATACCCGAGCGCCTGAATCGCCGCTTCAACGCGCGCACGGGTGTGCGGTTTGACTTTACTGTCGCCGTTCACCACGCGGGAAACGGTGGCGCGGGACACCCCCGCGTGGGCGGCGACATCTTCCAGAGTAACCATCGGACGCTCCCTTTTATCAACGAGACTCCCTGATAGTATCCGAAATTAGCGCGCCGGGTGGTCTTATCCCTGAAATTGCGGCAGGTAGTCGCGATTGCGCGTCAGTACCTCGTCGAGCAGGGCCTGAGCAAGCGTCGCATCGCCCACCAGCGGGTTGGTGATAAGCGCCAGCAGGCCGCTTTCGCGATCGCCCTCCACCGCCGCCTTGATAGTGAGCCGCTCGTAAGTTTTCACCTGGGTGGTTAACGCGTGCATGGCTGGCGGCAGCGCGCCAAACACCAGCGGATGCGCGCCCTGGGCGTCCACCACGCAGTTGGTTTCCACCACGGCGTCGTCCGGCAGGCCGTGGATCGCGCCCCGGTTGGCGGTATTAACGACAAGCGTGGCGCCGCGATGGTTATGGATAGCATCGATGAGCTCCAGCGCCACCTGCGAGTAGAACGCGCCGCCGCGAAAGCTGAGCTGTTCCGGCTTGTGCGCGAGCTGCGGGTCCTGATAGCACGCAAACAGCTCACGCTCGACCGCCATTACCTGTTCGGCGCGGGTGCCGCGACCGCGCGCCGCCTCGACCTCTTCTTCCAGCATCTGGCGGCTTAAGTAGAAATAGCGGTGGTACGGGCACGGAATGGCGCCCAGCGCGCGTAGCAGCGGCGCGGGCCACGGCGCTTCCTGAATGTTATTCATCGTAAGCGTGGCACCGTTGCAGAGCTTATCGAGCACCGCCTGCGTGCGGTCTTCGCCGCGCACTGTTACCTGATGCACCCAGACCATATGATTCAGCCCGGCGAAGCGCAGCGCCAGCTCCTGCGACGGTTCGCCGAGCATGGCGGCAATCATGTGATGCATGGTGACCGGCACGTTGCACAGCCCGATGATTTTCGCCTTGCTGTGGCGCTGCACCGCCTCGGTGACGATGGCCGCCGGGTTGGTGAAGTTGATTATCCAGGCCTGCGGTGCCAGCGCCTCCACTTTGCGGGCGATGTCGAGCATCACCGGGATCGTGCGCAGCGCCTTGGCGAACCCGCCGACGCCGGTCGTCTCCTGGCCTATCAGCCCATACTTCAGCCCCAGACGCTCATCGGCGGCGCGGGCGGGCAGCTGACCGACGCGCAGCTGCGTCAGCACAAAGCTCGCGCCGCGAATCGCCTCATCCGGCGTGAAGTGCACGGATACGCGCACGTGCGCCAGCCCGTTTTTGTCGAGCATCCGGCGGGTCAGGCCCGCGATGATGTCTACTTTTTCGCGCCCCGGCTCGATATCCACCAGCGCCAGCTCATGCAGCGCGATGGCCTCTTTGCGGGCAATCAGGCCTTCTACCAGTTCCGGCGTGTAGCTGCTGCCGCCGCCGATAATCGCGATTTTCAGGGTGCGTCCGGTCATGCTTTTCTCCTGTCGTTGCCGTTGACTGATTCATGAGAGCGCTCTCATAAAGCAGACTATAGAAGGCCGCCCCCGCATTCCGGCGTGAGCGGCCTCGCAGAAAGGCTAAAAACAGTCGGGAAAACACAGAGAAAAGTAAACCCGTCGCGCCGCGACGGGCTAAGGCTAGATGCGGCGCGCCTGCCAGAATTTTTTGCGCCAGTAGACGTTATCGAGCGATGAGCGCATCACGCCGCGGCTCGTTGAGGCGTGGATAAACTGGTTATCAGTGTCATAAATGCCGACATGCAGACCGTTCTGCCCGGAGCCGGTTTTGAAAAAGACTAAATCGCCCGGCAGCAGATCGTCTTTATCGATTTCCGTGCCAATTTCAGCCTGCTCGCGCGTCTCACGCGGCAGCCTCAGCGAAAAACGATCGCGGAAGGTCATCATCACGAAGCCGGAGCAATCCACCCCGCCGCGGCTCATGCCGCCGTAGCGGTAAGGCGTGCCGTACCAGTGATTCAGCTGATCGTTGAGTTCGGCAATCACGGTGATGGAGTCGGAAAGTCGCGCATTGGGCGGCGGCGCGCGGTGGGAGCTACATCCCGCCAGCAGCAGCGTCGCAACAAGTAAGATCCATAGCCGCATTTTTCAGGCAAATCCTCTGGCCTTATGATTTTTCGCTAATGTAGCCGCAGCGGCGTCGGCTGGCAAGATGGCCGCGTTCAGAGGGGATTAATCAGCATGCTGTGACCGGCGACCTGCAACCGGCGAAACGGAAGTCCGTAGGCCTCGCCGAGCCGCGCAGGCGTCATGACGTCGTCACGCGGGCCGTGAGCCAGTAGTTTGCCTTCCCGCAGCAGCCAGACGCGACGCGCGTGGCGCAGCGTATGGTTAAGATCGTGGCTGCTCATCACGACCGCAATACCCGCCTGCGGGAGCGTAAACAGCATCCGGTCCAGCGCCGCCTGCTGCGCGACGTCGAGGCTGTTCATTGGCTCATCAAGGATAAGCACCCTGCCCTCAGCGTGATTACGGGGGTGAATCTGGATTATCACGGCAGCGAGACGCACGCGCTGCCATTCGCCGCCGGAGAGCGTATTCACCGGGCGCGTCAGCTTGTCGTCGAGCATCAGGCCGTGCGCGACCTCTTCCAGCGCCGCGCCGCACTGCGCGCCGCCGTGGAGCGTCAGGTAGTGCCAGACCGGCATGGCGAACGGCGGCGTCTGCTGCTGGGAGAGATACGCCCGCTTGCTGGCGAGCGCGGCGGCGCTGAAGGACGCGAGCGGTTTGCCTTCAAAGCAGATAACGCCGGGGCCATCCGCCAGGCCCGCCATACGATGCAGCAGCGTGCTTTTGCCCGCCCCGTTGGGGCCGACGAGATGGACAATATCGCCCGCCTCAAGCGTCGCGGTAACGGGCCCCAGACGGTTACCCACCGCGACGTCGCACAGCTGCATCAGTACCGACATTATTTCGCCAGCGCCAGCTTAATGGCTTCCATGACGATCGGATCTTCCGGCGTCATATCCGGCGAGAAGCGCTGGATAACGTGCCCGTCGCGGCCTACGAGGAATTTCTCGAAGTTCCACAGGATGTCGTCCGGATAGAGCGGCGCGCGGCCTTTACTCGCCATACGCTCATAGAAACCGCTCTGCTCCGGCGCGACGGCTTTCGGCGCGGCGGCGATCAGCTTCTGATACAGCGGATGGCGGTTTTCGCCGTTGACATCGATTTTGCTGAACATCGGGAATGTGACGCCGTACGTGGTGCTGCAGAAGGTTTTGATCTCTTCTTCGCTGCCCGGCTCCTGGCCCAGGAACTGGTTGCACGGGAAGCCGAGCACGCGGAAGCCGGACGGCTCCCACGCCTTATGAATGTTTTCCAGCTGTTCGTACTGCGGCGTGAGGCCGCACTTCGAGGCGACGTTGACGATAAGCAGCACTTTACCTTTGAACTGCTCAAGCGAAATGGTTTCACCGTCAATGGTGGTCACTTCGGTATTCAGAATGTCATGTTGCATAGCTTCCCCTTAAAAGGATGGTGTTATGGAACTAGCGTCCAGCCCTTAATAATAGCCAGATAAAGACCGGTGCGCCCAGGGTGGCAGTCACCACGCCGATGGGCAATTCCGCCGCCGTCAGCGTCAGGCGCGCGAGGATATCGGCGACCAGCAGCACGCCGCCGCCTGCGAGCATCGCAGAAGGCAGCAGCGCGCGATAATCAGCGATGCCACACAGGCGCAGCACATGCGGCACCACTAAGCCGACGAAACCGATAGCGCCCGCCAGCGCCACGCTGACGCCCGCGAGCCAGCCGGTGGCGATGACCAGCAGATTGCGCCACAGCCAGACCGGCAGGCCGAGCTGGCGCGCGGACGTTTCGCCAAGCGCCAGCCGGTTGAGCGCATGCGCCTGCAGGCCGCCCCACGCCAGCGCCGGCAGGAGCGCCAGCATTAGCCAGCCCTGCTGCCAGTCGACGCCGCCGAAGCCGCCCATCATCCAGTACATCAGCTGGCGCAGATCGAGACTCGTTGAAAAGTAGACCGCCCAGGTCATCAGCGCGCTGCAGACGATGCCGAGCGCGACGCCCGCGAGCAGCAGCCGACTGGTGGAGAGATGACGTCTTGCGAAATGCAGCAGGATAAGCGTGGCGATAAGCGCGCCCGCGATAGCGCACAGCCCGAGCGCCCAGCCCGGCAGCGCGCCGCCGCCCAGCATCACCGCCGCCACCAGCCCAACGCCCGCGCCGTTGGAGACGCCAAGCAGGCCCGGCTCCGCCAGCGGGTTTTCAAAGAGCGCCTGCATCATGGCGCCGCATAGCGCCAGCGCCGCGCCGACCAGCACCACCGCGAGCGTGCGCGGCAGGCGAATTTGCCAGACGAACAACCTTCCCGCCTCGCCAGTCCATGCTGACGGCCAGAGCCAGATATCGCCCGCGCAGAGACTGACGACGATGGCCAGCGCAAGCGACAGCGACAGCGCCGCCAGCACGCGTTTTTCGCGGCGACGTTGGGTGCGAATACAGAGGGGAAGTGAGGCCAGTTGAGATTTCATGCCTTTGATTTTACGGCTCGCTTTACGCAGGGCAAAGAAAAAAGGCCGCGCGATGCGGCCTTTTTGGTCATGTCAGATTAGCTTTCTTTCGGCGTAGCGTTCTCAACGCGACTTTTCAACTTCTGCCCCGGGCGGAAGGTAACCACACGGCGAGCCGTAATGGGAATATCTTCACCGGTTTTCGGGTTGCGTCCGGGACGTTGGTTCTTATCACGCAGGTCAAAATTACCGAAACCGGAGAGTTTTACCTGCTCACCATTTTCCAGAGCACGACGGATCTCTTCGAAAAACAGCTCTACCAGCTCTTTGGCATCCCGCTTGCTAAGCCCAAGCTTATCAAACAGATATTCTGACATTTCAGCTTTTGTAAGCGCCATAGGTTCAATCCCTCAATGATGCCTGGAATCGCTCTTTTAGTGCCGTTACACATTTCGCAACAGTAGCGGCAATCTCGTCTTCTTCGAGTGTACGGCCGGTATCCTGAAGGATCAGGCTGATGGCAAGGCTCTTATAACCCTCCGCAACACCCTTACCGCGGTACACGTCAAATAAGTTTACGCCAACTACCTGATTTGCGCCAACTTTCTTACACTCGGCCAAAATATCTGCTGCCGGTACGTTTTCCGCCACCACAACCGCGATGTCGCGGCGGTTCGCCGGGAAGCGGGAAACCTCCTGCGCCTGCGGTACGACACGGTCGGCCACCTTGCTCCAGAGCAGCTCAAACACCACGGTACGGCCGTTCAGGTCGAGCTTGCGCTCAAGCTCAGGATGCACAACGCCAATAAAACCAATGTGTTCGCCATGTAAATAAATGGCAGCACTTTGACCAGGATGCAAGGCCGGATTGGCTTCTGCACGGAACTCAATTTCAGATAATTTACCGGTAAGTTCCAGAACCGACTCCAGCGTCCCTTTCAAATCGTAGAAGTCAACGCCGCCTTTCGCCAGATCCCAGTGCTCTTCATAACGGTTGCCGCACAGCGCGCCCGCCAGCATAAGATCCTGACGAATGCCCAGGTCTGCCTGCGTATCAGGTACAAAGCGCAGGCCCGCTTCAAAGATGCGCGCGCGGCTCTGCTGACGGTTCTGGTTATAAACAACCGTGGTGAGCAGACCGGTCAGGAGCGAGAGGCGCATCGCCGACATTTCGCTGGAGATAGGGCTTGGCAGGATCAGCGCCTCTTCGCCCGGATGCAGCAGCTGCTGCACTTTAGGATCGACGAAGCTGTAGGTGATCACTTCCTGGTAGCCATGATCGTTGAGCAGGGTTTTCACGCGCTTGAGCGAAAGATTCGCTTCACGGTGGTCGCCCATCACCAGCGACGCCTGTACCGGCTCGTTCGGGATGTTGTCGTAGCCGTAGACGCGGGCCACTTCTTCCACCAGATCTTCTTCGATAGCGATGTCAAAACGCCATGACGGCGGGACGGCCTGCCACTCGCCCTGCCCTTGCGTCACCTGGCAACCCAGACGCGTGAGGATATCCGTGACCTGCGCATCAGCGATGTGATGCCCGATCAGGCGATCGAGCTTGCTGCGACGCAGTGTGATCGTGGCGCGAGCTGGCAGGTTCGCTTCGCTGGTCACATCGATAACCGGACCGGCTTCACCGCCGCAGATGTCCAGCAGCAGACGCGTCGCGCGCTCCATCGCCTGGAATTGCAGCTGCGGGTCGACGCCGCGCTCGTAGCGGTGAGAGGCATCGGTATGCAGGCCGTGACGACGCGCGCGACCAGTGATGGCGAGCGGCGCGAAGAACGCGCACTCCAGCAGCACATTGCGGGTTTCGCCGTTCACACCGGAGTGTTCGCCGCCGAAAATACCGCCCATCGCGAGCGCTTTGTTATGGTCCGCGATAACCAGCGTATCGGCGTTCAGTGTCGCCTCATTGCCGTCGAGCAGCGTCAGCGTCTCGCCCTCTTTCGCCATGCGCACCACGATGCCGCCATCGATGCGGTCAAGGTCGAAGGCGTGCATCGGCTGACCCAGCTCAAGCAGGACGTAGTTGGTGACGTCAACCACGGCGTCGATAGAGCGGATGCCGCAGCGGCGCAGTTTTTCACGCATCCACAGCGGGGTCGGCGCGGTCACGTCGATGCCTTTCACAACGCGGCCCAAGTAACGCGGGCAGGCATCCGCGGCGTCAACCTGAATCGGCAGCGTGTCGTTGATGGTCGCCGCGACCGGCGCGATGGCCGGCGCGTTCAGGGTCTGCGCGTTCAGCACCGCAACATCGCGCGCCACGCCGATAATACCGAGGCAGTCGGCACGGTTCGGGGTAACGCTGATTTCGATGGTGTTATCGTCAAGCTTGAGATAATCGCGGATGTCAGTACCGACGGGCGCGTCTGCCGGCAGTTCGATGATGCCGTTATGGTCGTCGGAAATGCCAAGCTCGGAGAAAGAGCACAGCATGCCTTCAGACGGCTCGCCGCGCAGTTTCGCCGCTTTGATTTTAAAATCGCCCGGCAGTACTGCGCCAACGGTCGCCACCGCCACTTTGAGGCCCTGGCGGCAGTTCGGCGCGCCGCAGACGATGTCGAGCAGGCGATCGCCGCCGACGTTCACTTTAGTGACGCGCAGTTTGTCGGCGTTCGGATGCTGACCGCACTCCACCACTTCGCCCACGACGACGCCGTGAAACGCGCCTGCGACCGGCTCAACGCCGTCAACTTCCAGGCCCGCCATGGTGATTTGATTCGCCAGCGCGTCGCTGTCAAGGGCCGGGTTTACCCACTCGCGTAACCACAGTTCGCTAAATTTCATTGTTCTGTCCTGCCCTTATTTAAACTGTTTGAGGAAACGCAGATCGTTTTCGAAGAAAGCGCGCAGATCGGTCACGCCGTAACGCAGCATGGTGAGACGCTCCATGCCCATACCGAAAGCGAAGCCGGAGTAAACTTCCGGATCGATGCCGACGTTACGCAGCACGTTCGGGTGTACCATGCCGCAGCCCAGCACTTCCAGCCACTTGCCGTTTTTACCCATCACGTCCACTTCTGCGGAAGGCTCAGTAAACGGGAAGTAAGACGGACGGAAACGAATCTGCAGATCTTCTTCAAAGAAGTTACGCAGGAAGTCGTGCAGCGTGCCTTTAAGATTAGTGAAGCTGATGTTTTTATCGACAATCAGCCCTTCCATCTGATGGAACATCGGGGTGTGGGTCTGATCGTAGTCGTTACGATACACACGGCCCGGCGCGATGATGCGGATCGGCGGCTGCTGGTTTTTCATGGTGCGGATCTGCACGCCGGAGGTCTGGGTGCGCAGCAGGCGCGTCGCGTCGAACCAGAAGGTGTCGTGGTCCGCACGCGCCGGGTGGTGACCCGGAATATTCAGCGCATCGAAGTTATGGTAGTCGTCTTCGATTTCCGGGCCAGTCGCCACGGTAAAACCGAGTTCGCCGAAGAAGTTTTCGATACGGTCAATGGTGCGGGTAACCGGATGCAGACCGCCATTCTCAACACGACGACCAGGGAGCGAAACGTCGATGGTTTCCGCCGCGAGACGCGCGTTCAGCGCCGCGCTTTCCAGTTCGTTTTTACGCGCGTTCAGCGCCTGCTGAACCTGCTCTTTGGCTTCGTTGATAACCGCGCCCGCAGCTGGACGCTCTTCTGGCGGCAGCTCGCGCAGGGTGGTCATCTGAAGGGTCAGATGCCCTTTTTTCCCTAAATATTCGACGCGTACGTTATCTAACGCGGCAACATCCTGGGCGCTGGTTATGGCCGCCTTTGCACTGGCAACCAGATCTGCGAGATGTGGCATGGTTTTCCTCGTTATTCGGCGCTTGCGCCGGTTTGTTGAACTCTGTCTTGTTATTCTTCTGTTTCAGGTGACACGCCCGGCGCTTGCCTGAAACGGCGGCGCGTTCTGTCGCCTGCCACTTGAAACAGACCCATAAACGGCAGATATAAAAAAAGCCTCCTGATGGAGGCTTCTGGCGTCGATTTTCCGTTTCTTTTCTTACGCGCAAAGCCCCTCTGATTCAGGCGCTAAAGTAAAAAAAGAAGCGGAAAATGGCAGCGTTCATGCTTGCGTTACCCTGAGGCTTGATGGCGAATAGCCCTATTGAAAAGCTCGCCAGTAAAAATGTCAACAGATTGATATGGCACAAATTAAAAGAGGGAGACAAGCTCCCTCTTTCAACTGGCTTACGCCAGAGCTGCTTTCGCTTTTTCAACCAGGGCAGTGAATGCCACTTTGTCGAATACGGCGATGTCAGCCAGGATCTTACGGTCGATTTCAACAGAGGCTTTTTTCAGGCCGTTGATGAATTTGCTGTAAGAAATACCGTTCTGACGTGCTGCTGCGTTGATACGTGCAATCCACAGCTGACGGAACTGACGCTTACGTTGACGACGGTCACGGTAAGCGTACTGACCTGCTTTGATAACAGCCTGGAAGGCAACGCGGTATACGCGTGAACGCGCACCGTAGTAGCCTTTAGCTTGTTTCAAAATTTTCTTATGACGTGCACGTGCAATCACACCACGTTTTACGCGAGCCATAGTGCTCTCCTGTTTCTATTCTGTAAAAAAGTTAAAAGATAAACGGCTTATGCGTACGGCAGGCACGCGATGACCAGACCCAGATCGCCTTTGGAAACCATGGCTTTCGGGCGCAGGTGACGTTTACGCTTAGTCGCTTTTTTGGTCAGAATATGACGCAGGTTAGCGTGCTTGTGCTTAAAACCACCTTTACCGGTTTTTTTGAAGCGCTTAGCAGCACCGCGTACGGTCTTAATTTTTGGCATTTTAATTACATCCACTTCGCATTGTTAATTAAACGAAACGTAGGCGAACAAAATCTGTGAAGCCCAAAGGCTCCACAGACAATGCTACTTGAAGGCCTTACTGTTTCTTCTTAGGAGCGAGCACCATGATCATCTGGCGGCCTTCGATCTTCGTTGGGAAGGATTCGACTACTGCCAGTTCTTGCAAATCTTCTTTCACGCGGTTAAGCACTTCCATACCGATTTGCTGGTGGGCCATCTCACGACCGCGGAAGCGGAGCGTGATCTTGGCCTTATCGCCTTCTTCGAGAAAGCGAATCAGGCTGCGGAGTTTTACCTGATAGTCGCCTTCATCTGTACCAGGACGGAATTTAATTTCCTTCACCTGGATAACTTTTTGCTTCTTCTTCTGTTCCTTAGAAGATTTACTCTTTTCATAAAGGAACTTGCCGTAGTCCATAATACGACAAACTGGCGGCTCGGCGTTAGGGCTGATTTCAACTAAATCTACTCCAGCTTCTTCAGCCTTTTCGATAGCTTCTCTCAGACTCACAATCCCCAGTTGCTCACCTTCCAGACCTGTTAAGCGAACTTCCTGGGCGCGAATCTCGCCATTGATACGATTCGGACGTGCCGTTTGAACTCGTTTTCCGCCTTTAATACCTTATTCCTCCAGTTGTTGAAGACTGCGGCTGCGAATCTCTTGCTGCAGCTTTTCTATTACGTCGTTGACATCCAGGCTACCGAGGTCTTTACCACGGCGGGTACGAACGGCCACTTTGCCTGCTTCGACCTCTTTATCGCCACAAACCAACATGTACGGGACACGACGTAAAGTATGCTCGCGGATTTTAAAGCCAATCTTCTCGTTTCTCAAGTCTGCTTTTACACGAATGCCAGCATTTTGTAGTTTACGGGTCAATTCGTTAACGTATTCAGACTGCGAATCGGTGATATTCATCACCACGACCTGTACCGGTGCGAGCCACGTCGGGAAGAACCCGGCGAACTCTTCGGTCAGGATACCGATAAAGCGTTCCATTGAGCCCAGAATCGCGCGGTGAATCATCACCGGCACCTGACGCTCGTTGTTTTCACCCACGTAAGAGGCGCTCAGGCGCGACGGCAGGGAGAAATCGAGCTGAACGGTGCCACACTGCCATGCGCGATCGAGGCAGTCGTACAGCGTAAACTCGATTTTCGGGCCGTAAAATGCGCCCTCGCCCGGCTGATACTCAAACGGGATGTTGTTTTCCTCCAGCGCGACGGCCAGGTCGGCTTCCGCGCGGTCCCACATTTCGTCCGTACCGATGCGTTTTTCCGGACGAGTGGAGAGTTTTACCACAATTTTTTCAAAACCGAAGGTGCTGTACATGTCATAAACCATGCGAATACAGCTGTTCACTTCGTCGCGCACCTGCTCTTCGGTACAGAAGACGTGGGCGTCATCCTGCGTGAAGCCGCGTACGCGCATCAGGCCATGCAACGCGCCCGAGGGCTCATTACGGTGGCAGCTACCGAACTCAGCCATACGCAGTGGCAGGTCGCGGTATGATTTTAGACCCTGATTGAAGATTTGCACGTGGCCCGGGCAGTTCATTGGTTTGATGCAATATTCACGATTCTCTGAAGAAGTGGTGAACATCGCGTCTTTGTAGTTATCCCAGTGACCGGTTTTTTCCCATAACACGCGGTCCATCATGAACGGACCTTTAACTTCCTGGTACTGATACTCTTTCAGCTTGGAGCGGACAAACGTTTCCAGCTCACGGAAAATCGTCCAGCCGTCGTTATGCCAGAACACCATGCCCGGCGCTTCTTCCTGCATGTGGTACAGGTCAAGCTGCTTGCCGATTTTACGGTGGTCGCGTTTCGCGGCCTCTTCCAGGCGCTGGAGATAAGCATTCAACGCTTTTTTATCAGCCCAGGCCGTACCGTAGATGCGCTGCAGCATTTTGTTGCTGCTGTCGCCGCGCCAGTAAGCGCCTGCGGTTTTCATCAGTTTGAAATGATGGCAGAAGCGCATGTTCGGCACGTGCGGACCGCGGCACATATCGACGTATTCTTCGTGGTGATACAGCCCCGGTTTGTCGTCACGGGAAATATTTTCATCAAGAATCGCGACTTTGTAGCTTTCACCGCGGCTCACAAACGTTTCGCGCGCTTCCTGCCAGCTCACTTTTTTCTTGATGACGTCGTAATTGGACTCCGCCAGCTCGTGCATACGCTTTTCGAGGGCGTCGATATCTTCCTGAGTCAGGGTATGGTCAAGGTCGACATCGTAATAGAAACCGTTGTCGATAACCGGACCGATCGCCATTTTGGTATGCGGCCACAGCTGTTTGATAGCATGACCCAACAGGTGCGCGCAGGAGTGACGGATAATTTCCAGACCGTCCTCATCTTTTGCGGTCACGATCGCGAGCTGAGCGTCCTGGTCGATAATATCGGTAGCATCAACCAGCTCGCCATTCACGCGGCCTGCGATACAGGCTTTCGCGAGGCCCGGACCGATATCCAGGGCAACATCCATGGGGCTGACAGCATGGTCGTAATGGCGTTGGCTGCCATCAGGAAGCGTAATAACAGGCATTATAAATCCTTATTCACAGTGGTGACCCACACGCAAGATCACATATGATTTAAAAAGTAGTTTTAACTCAATAAGTTATGTAGCCATCTGACCAACACTCGCCAAATTGGTACACACTTTGGTACGCCAAGCCTTTTCGTATAACGTTACGCTTTGCGTCTATCACTATGGTAACACTAATAAAATGGATAAAGCTATCCGCGCCCGGGAAACCATGAAGTCCTGGCCGCGATGCCCGATCACTACCAGGCATCGCACATAAGCGACAACAGGCGTTTTTACCCGGCAAACTGCAACAGCGCATCGCCATCAAGGCGATAGCGTATCCACTCCGATTGCGGTGCCGCGCCAATGCTCAGATAAAAATCAATCGCGGGCTGATTCCAGTCCAGCACGCTCCATTCAAGACGGCCACATTGTCTTTTTACAGCGCACTGGGCGATGCTTTTTAGCAGGGCTCTCCCTGCCCCCCGGCCGCGAAACGCCGGGGAGACATACAAATCTTCCATATAAATGCCGTTACGCCCAAGCCAGGTGGAATAGCTGGTAAAGAAAACGGCATAGCCTACGGCTTTCCCTTCCGCCTCGCAGATGAGCGCTTCCGTTTTACTGTCTGCGCCAAAGAGCGTGTCGCGGATCTCGTCTGGCGTGGTGACCACTTCCTGCGGGGCTTTTTCATACACCGCCAGTTCATAAATCATCTCGTAAATGGCCGATGCATCTTCCGGGCGAGCCGGGCGAATCGTGTAGCTCATTGCTTTTCCTGTTATCTCATCATGGACAGATATTGATGGCGCTAAGCATAAGGCGTAATGTCCGAAGAATTAAGTGCAATGAAATCACGCAACGATGAATATTATGCATCCCACTTTAAGGCGACTGGATTTAAACCTGTTGCCTGTTTTTGACGCTATCTATCGCCACCGCTCCGTTCGTAAGGCAGCCGATGAACTCGCGATGAGCACCTCAGCGCTGAGTCACGCGCTGTCGCGACTGCGCGTTACGCTCAATGACCCGCTGTTTTACCGGGAAGGTCACCGGATGTGCCCCAGCGTCTACGCAACGGAGCTCGCGCCCTCTGTGGCGTCGGCACTGAAATTTCTCGATGAGCAACTAACTCCGCCGCCCGAGTTTGACCCTCTCAGCAGTACCGAATGTTTAAAGATTGCCATCACCGACTTCACCGCGTTTTGTATTTTCCCGGCTCTGATGCACCGGCTGCAGTGTCAGGCGCCCGGCCTGCGTTTTGAGTTGCGGTATTTACCGCACAGTCCGGCGCTCAATGAACTGCTGGCGGGCGAAATGGATCTGGCGCTGGGGTTCAGCGCACCGGAGGATATCCGCCATCCGGAGCTGGAGGAGATCAGCTGGCTCGAAGATGACTATGTCGTTATCAGCAACGCGCGCAGAGCCGGGCTTACACTTGAGGAGTATCTGGCTGCAAGACACCTGGTGGTGACGCCCTGGAATGAGGAGCGCGGTGTGCTTGATGTTCAGCTTGAACAGATGGGGTGCACACGCCAGATAGCAATTAAAACGCCTTCGATGCTGAGCGCGCCGTTCATCGTCGCAGAAAGCGATTTGCTCATGGCGCTTCCCCGCTTTGCCGCGCAGAAGCTGATCCCGGCATTAGCTATCAGGCTGTTTGAATTACCGTTCCACATCCCGTCGTTTGAAGTGAAAATTTATTCGCATCAACGAAGCGGTAAACGAGGCGCGACCGACTGGCTTAAGACGGTTCTGCACACGTTGGCCACGGAGCAGGCCTTAAAAAGATAACCGTCCTGCAATTAAAAAATATCGGGCGGTGCAATCTAATGCTGGCGCGTTATGCTGACATCCGTTCAGAAAACACGCGCTAACCGCTGAAATCACTCAAGTGTTGTGGAGAGAATAATGAGCCCCTGATGCTCGTCGAAGCCATTTTTCCTGTAGAAGAAATCAGAGGGATAACCTTTATGGGTATTGAGAAGAATCGCGTTCAGCCCCTCGTTTACAGACTGCACTTTAATGAAATCCATTAGCTGTGACCCGACGCCCTTTCCCTGATAAGCCGGGTCGACGAAAAACTCGTCAATATAATATTCAACCCCGCCCGGCCACGGCTTTCTGAAACCGATACTGACCGCCACGATATTCTCGTCACAACACGCAACGTAACCTCTGAAAAAGTTATTTCGCAGGTGTTCCTGAATAAAACTGATAATGGGCTGTAGTTCAGACGTTTCGAACCACGGCGCTTCCTGGTAGACCTTACAATACAGGTGCGCGCAGGCATTGATATGAGTGTCATTAAGTACGGAGAAAACAGTATTCATGGTAAACCCTGTCAGAGGTGCGACGTTACGCTAACAGCGCCCTGATGAGCGTCCACAAAAACCAGCCAAGAAGGATTATCTGCACGCCCTTCAGCGCCCGGCGGGCATAGCGCCATTCGTGTCGCTCCCGTGCATCGGCGTCCACAATAACACCGGAACGCTGCTGCTGTTTTTTTCTTCTCTTTCGCAGCATATCGTAGCAACAGAGCGCAATAAGCAGCACCAGAACGAGCTTAATAACAAGTGGGCTATTTAAGGCTTCCCAGAAGTATTGGCTGCTATTCATGTTGTGACCTTCGCTGGTTTGCAAACGCACGGCTTTTGCCCGCGAACGCAGGATTCAGGGCGCAGAGCAGCATAATCAGCGTGCTGCCCACCGGATAAAGAAAACATGGCGAGCGTAAATAATTTACCGCGAGCCATCAAACGGGTTTTCACGCCAATTCTGGTAGGGCTGTTGAGAGGGTAAATCCTCGATACAACGACAGGCGACTGGTTCAGTCATGACTATCGGGCTGCGGCGGGCTGGCTTGAGGTATAAACGCGCAGGCGTGGCGCACGACAGATAACCAAAAGAAAAGGCCGTCGGATATTCGACGGCCTGATGTTAAGAAGATCCTTTATGCAGCTTTATTGCTTCTGCGCCGTGCTGAAAGTCTCTTCTGCTTTCCAGAGGCGATATTTCACGTCGATATTTTTCGGGGTATACACCACCACCGGCAGTTTGCTGTTGTAGTTCTGCATCCCGGCGTCACCGAGGTTTGCCGTCACGAATTTCTTCTCTTTTTTGCCGTCCGGGCACGCCATCATCGTTGAGGTGAACATCACGGAGCCATCAGCGTTTTTCGCGGGCTCAAAAACGTAATAGTCATATCCCCAACCTTCCAGCGTCTTGCGCTCGAATTTTCCGCCCAGCTGATGTTTATTGCAGTCAACGTCGAGCGTTTGCCCAATCATCAGCTCGACTTTATAAGATGACTCATCCGGGCGCTCCGGCAACTGAATAACCTGACGGACCATACCTTTTTCGGCGGCCGGATAAGGCGCGATATTTTCAGCCGGTTTTTTACCCGCACATGCGCTGGTAGAAATGCACCCGGCAGCCAGCAGGCTTAACATCAGCGTAGAAATTTTGTTCATTATTGGCTTTCTCCATTTTCTTCTCTCCACGGTAAAACTGAACTCAATTTCATAAACCGTGACAATCACTACCATATTATTCATAAGCAGTATTTTATGTCACCTTTACGCAAACCTTCGCCGGATATTCGCTGTATTCTTTATTTTACAAAGTGTAAAAAGCCATGCATTTTGCATGCGCGATTTAACACTCAGAGACGCGGTGTCATCCCGTACTTCGGCGTTTTAATATTCGCCGCCCAGATTTTGGTTTCCCGCTGGCTCATTACCGTAAAATCTGAACGCAGCTTTGTAACCAGCGCATTGACCCTGTCAGCATCCCGAATCAGATAATGCTCAACTCTGTCGCCGCCATGCTCAGTACAGACATATTCAGCAGGGACGATGTCATTATTGATTTCGAGCGTTCTCGCCTGCGCCGGGCATTTCCCGACGGTCAGTGACGAGATAACCATATTGGCCGAGTGACGACCCGCCTGCGAGATGCTCAGCATCACGGGGCTGCCCTCCGGAGTTTGCGTCATGTCATACAAGACCGCGTCTTTTTCATACCACGTATTATATTCGCGCCCCTGACCCACAGCGCAGGCGGTTCCTAAGCTGCTGATATAACAGCAGCAGATAATAAATGTTCTTTTCATTGTTATTCATTGCCGGTGTGCTTGCGGCAATCATTCACAATCTGCGCGAGAGAATCAAGCGATTAAGATTTTTCTGAGGATAAAGCGCTAACGCCACGCTGAAACGCTGTAATGATGTGGAGGAAAAGACGGGCAGGAAACCCTGTGAATGCGCGCCGTCTCGGTGAGCGCAAAAAAGAAAAGCCCCCGAAGGGGCTTTGGATTACTGGTTAATACGTGGATGCTGATCGACGAGACGGGTGCGTTTTTCCTGCAACTCGGCTATCTCTTTATCAATATCTTCAATTTTCTGTTCGATATTGTCGTGATGCTCACGCAGGATCTCGCGGGCCTCCTGGATATCCGATGCCGCAGGCGTCGCGCCTTTCAGCGGACGGTTAGCGGTCTCTTTCATGGAGAAGCCGGTGATCAGGCCAACGACCGCGACTACCATCAGATAATACGCTGGCATCATCAGGTTTTCGGTGCCTTCCACCAGCCAGGCCGCCACGGTCGGCGTCAGACCGGCGATCAGCACGGAAATGTTAAAGGCGCTCGCCAGCGCACTGTAGCGAATATGCGTCGGGAACATCGCAGGCAGCGACGAGGCCATCACGCCGGTAAAGCAGTTCAGGATCACCGCCAGCATCAGCAGGCCGGAGAAAATCAGGCCAAGCACGTTACTGTTAATCAGGATAAAGGCCGGGATTGCCAGCACCAGCAGCGCCACACTGCCGAAAATCACAAACGGACGGCGGCCAAAGCGGTCACTCAGCAGGCCCATCACCGGCTGCACAAACAGCATGCCGATCATAATCGCGATAATAATCAGCACGCCATGCGCTTCTGAATAGTGCAGGTTATGCGACAGATAGCTCGGCATGTAAGTGAGCAGCATGTAATAGGTCACGTTGGTGGAAATCACCAGACCGATACACGCCAGCAGGCTGCGCCAGTGTTTCGTCGCAATCTCTTTAAAGGAGACTCGCGGACCGTGCTGCAGGCCTTCGCGATCGCCCTGCTCCAGCTTATCGACATGCTGCTGGAACGCCGGGGTTTCTTCCAGCGCATGGCGCAGATAAAGCCCAATCAGGCCGAGCGGCAAGGCCAGGAAGAACGGCAGACGCCAGCCCCAGCTCAGGAAGTTATCTTCGCCCATGATGGCGGAAATCAGCACCACGACACCCGCGCCGAGCACGAAGCCCGCGATAGAGCCGAAATCCAGCCAACTGCCCATAAAGCCGCGCTTACGGTCAGGGGAATATTCCGCGACAAAAATCGACGCGCCGGTATATTCGCCCCCGACCGAGAACCCCTGCGCCATTTTACATAGCAACAGCAGGATCGGTGCCCAGATGCCAATCGTCGCGTACGACGGAATAAGCCCAATACAGAATGTACTGACGGACATAATCACAATGGTGATAGCGAGAATTTTCTGGCGACCATATTTATCGCCGAGCATACCGAAGAACAGCCCGCCAAGCGGACGGATAAGAAAGGGAACCGAAAACGTCGCCAGCGCGGCGATCATCTGCACGCTGGGGTTAGCATCCGGGAAAAAGACCTTGCCGAGCGCATATGCTACAAAGCCATACACGCCGAAATCAAACCACTCCATGGCATTACCGAGCGACGCTGCGGTAATCGCTTTACGAAGTTTTGCATCATCAATAATCGTGACGTCACTCAAAGAGATCGGTTCTACTTTTTTTCTTTTAAGCTTCATATCCATCCTCATTGAATTCGCTCTTTGACTCGGGAGGTGGCAAAAGTGCCACTTACCGCCCACAGTCCGCTTCCTTCGCGATAAAGAAGGCTTATCTTTCTAAGACTTCCTTTAAGAGCGTAGCAGGATCTCTTCCCGCCGTTAGTAATGACACATCTGAATGTGCTTACCTGCGTTTTCAGATGCCTGACTCTTCTTTACCCTAACAGCGAATAAATCCGTGATCAACTTCACACGTTTATTTTATCGCGTTTATGATGCATAAAGCGGCATATTTAATTAGGCAACTAATCAATATCAGATGAAAATGCCTGGTCCGTATGGGGATATTTTTACAGCCATCCTGAGCGCCGTGAGAACCGCGAAATACGCAGGCGCAGCGCGATATTGTTATCAGAATGAACGCAAGCGGGTTCTCAGCAATGAGCGAGTACGCAGACATAAAAGAAAGGCGTGAGCGGGAGGGAATAAAAAAACCGGATCGCGGGATCCGGTTTTTAGTGCGGGCGTGGAAAAAGCGAGTCCATCAGGACCAGTCGCCCGCCACCAGCGTTTGCGCGTTAAACGCGTCATTCATTGACTGACCCGTCGATGACGCGCCCGGCTGGAGCATCGAGCCCGCTTCGATATCGCTTGCGCGCCATCCGGCATACGGGGCGGCGTCTTTTGCATTCACAGTAGTCGGGACAGCAAAGGCGCTGAAGGAAAGCACGCTTAGCGTCAGCGCGGCAGCAGCAGTTTTGATGGTATTCATCTTTATTATCTCTTTATTGCAGCATAAAAAAGGGATGGCGTTTTATTCACCACCGGTATGCGAATGGTAGATCCAGATCACACTTTTCAACAGTCAAATTATTTGTCGGGAGATTTCAAAGAAACTGAAATGGCTGGCAATTCGTTGAATAAGAAAAGATTAATCAGAACAGCAATGCTGCTTAAAAGACACGCAATGCTAAAAACCCGGCAGACGACGCGGCAAGAAAGCGGAGAAAAGCGAGGCATAAAAAAGGCTGGCAGCGCCAGCCTTTAGCATAATGCGCGGAGCGCCTTACATGCGGTAACCCAGCGTCACAGAGGTGCGGGTATCGGTGTGATCCGGCGCCGTCGACGGCGGGCTGGAGTTCCAGGTCACGTTGTAGGCGACTTTCAGCCCAAAGTGCTCGTTGATGGCCACATCCAGCGCCGTTTCGGAGTTGACGTTAGTATCATCGGAGCCGAACACGGAAACACCCTGGGTGAATTTAGCGTTGTCGGTCAGCTGCCAGGTATAGATACCAGACGCATAGCCCAGGCCCTGGGTTTTGGTATCGCCGTTGGTGTACTCGTCATAACGAATACCCGGACCGAATTCAAAGCGCAGGCTGTGAACCGGGCCGTTCAGGAACTGGCGACCGTAACCGAGTGTCGCCACGTCGCGCTCGCGATAACCGTTATACCGGTCCGTCAGCCAGCTTGCCTGACCAAACAGATAGTCATAATCGGTCACGTTCACACGGCTACGTCCGCCTGCCGCGTATTTCTCGGAGGAGCGTTCGTCGTTAGAAGAGGTGTTGCTGGCGTTGCCCCACAGCGACCATGCGGTGGTCTGGCCATACCAGGTCAGGTTGCTGTCAGCCGTTAAGGAAGAACTTTTGGTGTTGCCGGTTTGCGCCAGGTAACCCGCGTTCAAATTACCTTCGAACGGTTTTTTCGCGGTGGAAGGATCGTCCATGACAGTAAAAACGGAATTATCAGCCATCGCGTGCTGGCTCAGCAGCGCGCCACCCGCCAGCAGCATTGCCAGGGGTACTGTCTTAAAAAGCTTCATGTTGATTTTCAGGTCCATACAACAAAAAAAAGGACCATTACGGTCCCGTAACTTTTTCTCTGGATCAATAAAATCCGCCCACAGAAAGGTAACGAATTATAAAAAGAGCCCTGTGGCTTAGCAATGAATTCCTTTCGACATTTAAGAATAAGCGTACTCCGAAAAATAGCTTTTTATTTATAAAGGAAAGGCGCCGATTAAAATCGGGATATAGGTAAAATCAGCACGTTATTCATCCACCGTCTGGCTGACGGATGCTACGCTTAGGGCAGCTTTTAAAAATGGAGGCGATATGGTCCGTATTTATACGCTTACGCTGGCGCCCTCGCTCGACAGCGCCACGCTTACGCCGCAAATCTATCCTGAAGGGAAGCTGCGCTGTAGCGCACCGGTGTTTGAGCCGGGCGGCGGCGGTATTAACGTCGCGCGCGCGATTGTTCACCTGGGCGGCAGCGCGACCGCCCTCTTCCCGGCGGGTGGCGCCACCGGCGAGCATCTGGTCTCGCTGCTTCATGATGAACAGGTCGCGGTGGAAACCATCTCCGCCCGCGACTGGACGCGTCAGAATCTTCATGTGCATGTGGAATCGACCGGCGAGCAGTACCGTTTTGTGATGCCGGGCGCGGCGCTGACCGATGACGAACTGCGCCAGCTCGAAGAAAAAGTGCTGGCGATCGAACCCGGCGCGATCCTGGTGATAAGCGGCAGCCTGCCGCCTGGCGTCGGCGTGGAAAAACTTCAGCAACTGATTAAAGCGGCCCGCCAGAAAGGTATTCGCCTGATTGTCGACAGCTCCGGCGACGCGCTGGCCGCCGCGCTGGAAGTGGGCGATATCGAGCTGGTAAAACCGAACCAGAAAGAACTGGCGGCGCTGGTGAAACGTTCTCTCGACGCGCCGGATGACGTGCGTCAGGCCGCCATGGAACTCGTCCAGCAGGGCAAAGCCCGCCGCGTGGTGGTCTCGCTGGGGCCGCAGGGCGCCCTCGGCGTGGACGGCAGCGACTGCGTGCAGGTCGTGCCGCCGCCAATGAAAAGCCAGAGCACCGTCGGCGCGGGCGACAGCATGGTCGGCGCCATGACGCTGCGTCTCGCGCAGGACGCCCCGCTGCTGGATATGGTGCGTTACGGCGTGGCCGCCGGCAGTGCCGCCACCATCAACCAGGGCACGCGACTCTGCTCGCAGGAAAACACCGACCGCATCTACCACTGGCTCAAACACTAACATTCTGGCCAGCCGCCAGGCTGGCCTTTCACTGCTGACAAAGAGGTACGCCATGAGTAATGGAGAAGTCACCCGCTATGTCGTCACCATCACGTTTCATGAAAAAAGCCTGACCGACATTAACGAGCTTAATAATCACCTGACGCGCGGCGGTTTCCTGCTGACGCTCGCCGACGATGACGGGAAAATCCACGAGCTCGGCACCAACACCTTCGGGCTGGTGAGCGCGCTCAGTCAGGACGAGGTGCACAACCTCGCACAGGGGCTTGGCGAAGCGGCGCTCGACCAGAAACCGCAGGTGAGCGTCACCACGTTTGAAGCCTGGCTGCGCGACAACGACGCCGTGTAACGCCTTCGCGCACGCCTGGTTGTGCGCCCGCGCAGATTATCCGGCGCGCGGGCGCGCTAAGCTGAACGCCCTGACGGGAAACCTGGGAGAGACATCATGTGGCATGCCATTACGCGTTTGTTAAACGAACAGCTGGGCGCCGGTGAAATCAGCCAGCGAACCGAACTGCCGGGCGGTGAAATCCATGCCGCGTGGCGTATCAACTGGGCCGGGCGCGATATTTTCGTCAAATGCGACGATGTGACGCTGCTCCCCTGTTTCACCGCAGAGGCCGATCAGCTAAGCCTGCTGGCGCGCAGTAAAACGGTCACGGTGCCGGAGGTGATTGGCGTCGGCAGCGAGCGCGAATACAGTTTTTTACTGCTCGAATACCTGCCCCCGAAACCGCTCGACGCCCACAACGCCTTTCTGCTCGGCCAGCAGCTGGCGCGCCTGCACCAGTGGAGCGAACAGCCGCAGTACGGTCTCGATTACGACAACACGCTCTCCACCACCCCGCAGCCCAACGCCTGGCAGCGCCGCTGGGCAAGTTTTTTCGCCGAACAGCGTATCGGCTGGCAGCTTGAGCTGGCGGCGGAAAAAGGCCTGGAGTTCGGCGATATCGACCGTATCGTCGATGTCGTGCATCAGCAGCTCGTCTCCCACCAGCCCGCGCCCTCCTTACTGCACGGCGATTTGTGGTCCGGCAACTGTGCGCTGGGGCCTGAGGGGCCGTATATTTTCGACCCGGCCTGTTACTGGGGCGATCGCGAGTGCGATCTGGCGATGCTGCCGCTGCACCCGGAACAGCCGCCGCAAATTTATGACGGCTATCAGTCGGTCCTGCCGCTGCCGGCGGGCTTTCTGGCACGCCAACCGCTCTATCAGCTCTACACGCTGCTTAACCGTGCGACGCTCTTTGGCGGCCCGCATCTGGTCGCGGCGCAAAAAGCGCTAACGCATGTATTAGAGGTGTGACGAACGCGCGCCAAGGGCGCGCGTCAGCCTTTACAGGAATCCAAGCAGGGAAAAGAACAGATAGCCCAGCACCAGCACAATCACCGGCAGGACATAGAGCGGGAAAATTTGCAGGAAAACCGTGTGGCGCGGCACCACGATGCGCGACTCAAACGCCTCGCGGGTGAGCCCGTCATCGCCTTTGGCGCGCTCCAGGATCAGGCTGTCTTCGACATGTTCGCGCAGGAAACGCGCCTGACGGCACATGCGCGCGCCGGAGGCCTGCAACGCCAGCCCGACAAAAATCAGCAGATAAATAACCCAGAAACCGATATTGGCGTGACGCGCGAAATCGGGCTGCGGCGAGTTGTACCAGAACAGATTCAGGAACGGCGTGTTAAAACGCACCATCTCAATCATCACATGCGCGAAATCCAGCATCACGGCGTTGATGCCCGGCTGTTTCTCGCTGTGCTCATACATGAACTTCAGTACGGAGATAATCGTCGAGAGCGTGGCAGGAATAAAAATCACCCATCCGGCGATGCGTTTTAAGACACCAATGCGTCCAGCTTGTTGATACGTCATGCTTTCCCCTTGATAGCGACGCGAAAGACTGGCCTAAGTTTACCCTGTGAAGCGCCTTTACGCCTGAACTTTCCGGCATGGAACCGGAAAGCGGTAGCCATAACGCGCATTTACGGCTATTGATTAACCTTTCTCGCGAAAAAATAAGGAGTGACAGACGATGTCTTCACCGCGACAGATCCTCGCCGCAATTTTTGATATGGATGGTTTACTGATCGATTCCGAGCCGCTCTGGGATCAGGCGGAGCTGGAAGTGATGGCGACGCTTGGCGTCGACACCTCCCGCCGCCATGAGCTGCCCGACACGCTGGGGCTGCGTATCGATCTGGTGGTTGAGCTATGGTTCGCGCAGCAGCCGTGGAATGGCCCGTCGGTGGCGGAAGTCACACAGCGCATTATCACCCGCGCCATTACGCTGGTGGAAGAAAAACGCCCCCTACTGCCGGGCGTGGCGGATGCCATTGCGCTGTGTAAAGCGCAGGGGCTGAAAGTGGGCCTCGCGTCCGCCTCGCCGCTGCATATGCTGGAGCGCGTGCTCTCGCTCTTCGGGCTGCGTGAATCGTTTGACGCGCTCGCCTCCGCCGAACATCTGCCCTACAGCAAGCCGCACCCGCAGGTCTATCTGGACGCCGCGGCGAAACTAGGCGTCGATCCGCTCTGCTGCGTCACGCTGGAAGACTCCGTCAACGGCATGGTCGCCAGCAAAGCGGCGCGGATGCGCTCTATTGTCGTGCCCGCCGAAGAGAACCGCAGCGACGCGCGCTGGGCACTGGCGAACGTGCGGCTTCATTCTCTGACCGAGCTTGAACCCTGGCATCTGCTCGGTTAACCGCGTGTTGACCGCCGCCCTCCGGCGGCGGTTTGTCTCACCTTCTCTCCTGAAAACCGCTCGCCGTCATATTTTTAAAACGCAGTTTCATTTGGCTTTGTCTTTTCGTTCGCCGCCTCCTATCATTGCTGTGAATGCGAAAGGGAGTTGTCCCTGCGCCGCACAGATGAGCCAAAGAGGAACGGATGATGCTGGAGAAATTCTCGCTTGCCGGAAAAGTGGCGATGGTGACCGGATGCAATACGGGTCTCGGACAGGGCATGGCGCTGGGGCTTGCCGCCGCCGGGTGCGATATCGCGGGCGTCAGCCGTCGCCCGGCGCGGGAGACCGCCGCCAAAGTGCACGCGCTTGGTCGCCGCTTCGTCGCCATCGAGGCGGATTTAGCCAGCGCGCCGCCGCAGGCGCTCGTCACGCAAACCGTCGATGCGCTGGGCCGGGTCGATATTCTGGTGAATAACGCCGGGATTATCCGGCGCGAAGACGCGCTGAATTTCAGCGAGCAGGACTGGGATGAGGTGATGGATCTCAATCTCAAGGCGCTCTTTTTCCTCTCGCAGGCCGTCGCGAAGCAGTTCATCGCTCAGGGCTGCGGCGGCAAAATCATTAACGTCGCTTCGATGCTCTCGTTCCAGGGCGGCATTCGCGTGCCCTCTTACACCGCGTCGAAGAGCGGCGTGCTCGGCCTCACCCGCCTGCTCGCCAACGAATGGGCGCCTTTTGGCATTAACGTCAACGGCATTGCCCCAGGCTATATGGCGACCAATAACACCCAGGCGCTGCGCGAAGACGCTGAACGTAATGAGGAAATTCTCGCACGCATACCGGCGGGCCGCTGGGGGAAACCCGAGGATTTACAGGGGCCGGTGATTTTTCTCGCCTCGGCGGCGTCGGATTATGTTAACGGCTACACCCTGGCGGTGGACGGCGGCTGGCTCGCCCGCTAGCGGCGAAACGAGGCGTCACGCGGCCTGCGGTGACAAAGTGTTACACCGTCACCACTTTTCTCTACTGTATAAAAACCCTATACTGGATAGATTGACAGTTACAGGGTTTCATCATGACGGCGGAAGGCCACCTGCTTTTTTCTATAGCCTGCGCGGTATTTGCTAAAAATGCCGAGCTGACCCCTGTGCTGGCGCAGGGCGACTGGTGGCATATTATCCCTTCCGCCATTCTCACCTGCCTGCTGCCGGATATCGATCACCCGAAATCTTTTCTCGGGCAGCGCCTAAAATGGATCTCAAAGCCCGTGGCGCGCATGTTCGGCCACCGGGGCTTTACGCACAGCCTGCTGGCGGTCTTTGGCGGGTTGACGCTATTTCTGTTAAAAGTTCCGGAGTCGTGGATACTGCCCGCCGACGCGTTGCAGGGGCTGGTGCTCGGTTACCTGAGCCATATTCTCGCCGATATGATAACGCCCGCTGGCGTGCCGCTGCTGTGGCCCTGCCGCTGGCGTTTCCGCCTGCCGCTGCTCTATCCGCAAAAGGGCAATCAGCTGGAGCGAGTGCTGTGCATGGCGCTGTTCGTCTGGGCCGTCTGGATGCCGCAAAGCATGACCGACAGTAGCGCGATGAAATGGTCGTCGGCCGCGATCAACTCGCTGCAAAACACCTTCAACCGTTTTATTCATCACCAGATGGAACAGTAAATAAACTGAAATTGCGTTTTGATATAACCCATTCCATTTGGATATAAGGCCCTCTGTTTTGATTCTGATACCCTTTGCGGCATAAAGGCATGCCATTTCGGCCATGCTGGTTATAAAAAAATCAGGAGAACGGGGATGAATCTTCCACTGATAGCGAACGTTATCGCGTTCGTGGTTCTGCTGCTGTTGCTGGCGCGCACGCGCCACACCCAGTGGAGCCTTGCGAAAAAAGTATTACTTGGTCTGGCGATGGGCGTGGTCTTCGGGCTCGCGCTGCACACCATTTATGGCTCTGACAGCGAGACGCTGAAAACCTCCATCCAGTGGTTCAACATTGTCGGCAACGGCTATGTGCAGCTGCTGCAGATGATTGTCATGCCGCTGGTGTTTGCGATGATCCTGAGCGCCGTCGCGCGCCTGCATAACGCCTCTTCGCTCGGTAAAATCAGCGTTCTGACCATCGGCACGCTGCTGTTCACCACGCTTATCGCCGCCCTGGTCGGCGTGCTGGTGACCAACCTCTTCGGCCTGACGGCGGAAGGCCTGGTGCAGGGCAGCGCGGAAACCGCGCGTCTGAACGCCATTCAGACCAACTACGCCGGTAAAGTCGCCGACCTCACCGTGCCGCAGCTGCTGCTCTCCTTCGTACCGAAAAACCCGTTTGCCGATCTCACCGGCGCGAGCCCGACCTCTATCATCAGCGTGGTGATTTTCGCGGCCTTCCTGGGCGTCGCGGCACTGAAACTGCTGAAAGACGACGCGCCGAAAGGCGAGCGCGTGCTGGCGGCTATCGACATCCTGCAAAGCTGGGTGATGAAGCTGGTGCGTCTGGTCATGCAGCTGACCCCGTATGGCGTGCTGGCGCTGATGACCAAAGTCGTGGCGGGCTCTAACCTGCAGGACATCATCAAGCTCGGCAGCTTTGTGGTCGCCTCTTACCTCGGCCTCGGCATCATGTTCGTGGTGCACGGCGTGCTGCTCGCGGTGAATGGCGTCAGCCCGCTGCGCTATTTCCGTAAAGTCTGGCCGGTACTGACTTTCGCCTTTACCAGCCGCTCCAGCGCCGCCAGCATTCCGCTGAACGTTGAAGCGCAGACCCGTCGCCTCGGCGTGCCGGAGTCTATCGCCTCCTTCGCGGCGTCCTTTGGCGCGACCATCGGCCAGAACGGTTGTGCGGGTCTCTACCCGACCATGCTGGCGGTGATGGTTGCCCCGACCGTTGGCATTAACCCGCTCGATCCGGTGTGGATTGCGACGCTCGTCGGCATCGTGACCTTAAGCTCCGCAGGCGTGGCGGGTGTTGGCGGCGGCGCGACCTTCGCGGCGCTGATCGTGCTCCCGGCAATGGGCCTGCCAGTCACTCTGGTGGCGCTGCTGATTTCCGTTGAACCGCTTATCGATATGGGCCGTACCGCGCTTAACGTCAGCGGCTCTATGACGGCTGGTACGCTCACCAGCCAGTGGCTGAAGCAGACGGATAAAACCATCCTGAACAGCGATGACGAAGCCGAACTGGCGCACCGTTAATCGCCTCATCAATAGACCCGCAAAAACCGGCCCTGTGCCGGTTTTTTTTATGCCCGGAGCGTGCATTCAGGCCACAAAAAAGCCCGCACGACGGCGGGCTTTCTCTTCTGACAGGGATGGCAGGCTAAGGCTCAGGCGCGAATTGCACGCGGCATCGCTATTAGCGCGCCAGGCGTCAGATCTCATCCTGCTTAAGCTGATTGGCCCAGCGCTGGGCGGCTTCGGGCGAGCTGAACGCGGGCGAGCGACGAAAACGATCCCCGGACATCACAAACGCCACATACTTGCCCTTCAGCACCCAGACATCGTCAAAGCCCTCCATGCGGTCCGCATGATCCGGCGGTGCCGGCTCCACGCGGGGAACATAGCTGATAACGGGACGATTCTGATGACGAAGTGGTTTCATAAGCGTCGGATTCACTGGCTGAAAACAAAAGATAAACCACTATGATAGCGGATCGCGGCGCGTTGCGTCGCATCCTGCGTGCGCTGCGCCGTTCATTTGCCGGTTTTTACGCCGTCGCCTTTTCCGCAAGAACTTCAGGCCTGTTCTATAGTTACCTTACATTTCATGCAGTCATCCGACTGCGTTAGAAAAAGGAAAGGAGACGAGTTCAATGTCGAATGATGAGAAACGCCCTAACCACGAAGCGCCGTTCCATGACGCGCGGTCGTCCCAACCGGGCATGGGATCGCTGGCGCCGGATGATGGCTCCCACCGCCCTTCTCCGGCACCGACGCCGCCGGGCGAACAGCCGACCGCGCCGGGCAGCCTGAAGGCCCCGCAGGTGACTAACGATAAGCTCGGCGCGCTGGAGACCTTCCGCAAGGGCGGCGAGCACGAGGCGCTGACCACCAACCAGGGCGTGCGCATCGCCGACGATCAGAACTCGCTGCGCGCAGGCACCCGCGGCCCGACGCTGCTTGAAGATTTTATCCTGCGTGAAAAAATCACCCACTTCGACCACGAACGCATTCCTGAGCGCATCGTTCACGCCCGCGGCTCTGCCGCGCACGGCTATTTCCAGCCTTACAAAAGCCTGAGCGACATCACCAAAGCCGCGTTTTTAAGCGATCCACAAAAAATCACGCCGGTGTTTGTGCGTTTCTCAACCGTCCAGGGCGGCGCGGGCTCGGCGGATACGGTGCGCGATATCCGCGGCTTCGCCACTAAGTTCTATACCGAAGAAGGGATTTTCGACCTGGTGGGCAATAACACGCCGGTCTTTTTCATTCAGGACGCCCATAAATTTCCGGACTTTGTCCACGCCGTGAAGCCGGAGCCGCACTGGGCCGTGCCGCAGGGCCAGAGCGCCCACGACACTTTCTGGGATTACGTGTCGCTGCAACCTGAGACGCTGCATAACGTGATGTGGGCGATGTCCGATCGCGGCATCCCGCGCAGCTACCGCACCATGGAAGGCTTCGGCATCCATACCTTCCGCTTTATCAATGCCGAAGGGAAAGGCACGTTTGTGCGCTTCCACTGGAAACCGGTCGCGGGCAAAGCGTCGCTTATCTGGGATGAGTCCCAGAAGCTGACCGGCCGTGATCCGGACTTCCACCGCCGCGACCTGTGGGAATCCATTGAGGCGGGCGACTACCCGGAATATGAACTCGGCGTGCAGCTCATCCCGGAAGAAGATGAGTTTAAATTCGACTTCGACCTGCTGGACGCCACCAAGCTTATCCCGGAAGAGCTGGTGCCGGTGCAGCTGGTCGGCAAAATGGTACTAAACCGCAACCCGGATAACTTCTTTGCGGAAAACGAACAGGCGGCGTTCCATCCGGGGCATATTGTGCCGGGGCTCGATTTCTCTAACGATCCGCTGTTGCAGGGGCGTCTGTTCTCCTACACCGACACCCAGATAAGCCGCCTCGGCGGGCCGAACTTCCACGAGATCCCGATTAACCGCCCGACCTGCCCGTACCATAATTTCCAGCGCGACGGCATGCACCGGATGGATATCGACACCAATCCGGCCAACTATGAGCCGAACTCGATTAACGACAACTGGCCGCGCGAGACGCCGCCTGCGCCGAAGGCTGGCGGATTTGAAAGCCATCAGGTGCGCGTCGAAGGCCATAAGATCCGCGAGCGCAGCCCGTCATTCGGTGAATATTATTCCCAGCCGCGCCTCTTCTGGCAGAGCCAGACCCCGGTTGAGCAGCGTCATATCATCGACGCGTTCAGCTTTGAGCTCAGCAAAGTCGTGCGCAGCTACATCCGCGAGCGCGTGGTGGATCACCTCTGCCATATCGATATCTCGCTGGCGCACCCGGTCGCAAACAATCTTGGCATTACGCTCACCGAGGCGCAGATGCATGTCGCGCCGCCGAAAGACGTCAACGGGCTGAAGAAAGATCCGTCGCTGAGTCTGTACGCGGTGCCGGGCGGCACCGTCAAAGGTCGCGTGGTAGCGGTATTGCTAAACGATCAGGTGAAATCCGCCGATCTGCTCGCCATGCTGCAGGCGCTGAAGTCGCACGGCGTGCACGCCAAACTGCTCTACAGCCGCATGGGCAGCGTGACGGCAGATGATGGCTCGCAACTGGAAGTGGCTGGCACCTTCGCAGGCTCGCCGTCGGTCACGGTAGACGCCGTGCTGGTGCCGGGCGGTGCGGCGAGCGCGCTTGCTGACAACGGCGATGCGGTGTACTACCTGCTGGAGGCCTACAAGCACCTGAAGGCTATCGGCCTGATGGGCGACGCGCGCGGGCTGAAAAGCCGCCTGAACGTGCCGGACACCGGCGAGGAAGGCATTGTGGAAGCCGACGACGCCTCGGGCAGCTTTATGGATGATTTTATCCACCAGCTCGCCTGCCATCGCGTCTGGGCGCGCACGCCGAAAGTAGCCGCCATTCCGGCGTAACCGTTCTGCAAAAACCAAACGCCGCGTCATGCGGCGTTTTTTATGGGCGCTAGCCGGCGCAAAACGCAGGCGCAAAAAAACCGGCCGGAGCCGGTTTCTTTGCCTGCGAGGCGAATTACTGCTTCGGCGCCTGCGGGTCGGTATCGTACTCGGCACAAGTCTGGTAGCCAGAATTCAGCACGTGACCGGTTTCGTCCAGGGCGACGAAATAGGTTTCGGTTTTGCCGTTGCGGCTGCCCAGAATATAGGTCTGGCAGGTGCCGCGCGCGTGAATCATGGTCACTTCAGAAGACGGTTTACCCGCAATCTGCATAACCTGCTGACGGCTCATGCCTTTTTTCACATCTTTAACCACCGGCTGGGTAAACTGATCGGTCGTGCGATCGTAAGCGGTACACCCTGCCAGCATGGTCATTACAGCCGCTGCACTCAGAAATCCTGCAAACTTCTTGTTCATTGTGTCATCCTCTTTTTTTTCAGCGTGTGTGAATAAGCCTGGAATATAAAAGGCATTTTTTCAACCTGTTACCCAAAACGCGCACAAATTAAGAAAATTTCCCGCAGGGCGGGGAATGACGCAAAAAACGGCGTTCGCGCTGCCGGGTGGCGCGCCGGGCGTCGGTGACTTGTCGTTTTGCCCACAACGGGTTAGCTTTAACAAATCACTGTTTCAATGCCTGCGCGTTGCAGGCGAACAAGACTGGAGGGGTAAATGGCATTGCAACATGAAATTATTCAGGCGCTTGGGGTAAAACCGCAAATTGACGCCAGTGAAGAGATCCGTCGCAGCGTCGATTTTCTGAAGTCCTACCTGAAAACATATCCGTTCCTGAAAACCCTGGTGCTCGGCATCAGCGGCGGTCAGGATTCCACGCTTGCGGGCAAACTGAGCCAGCTTGCCATCAGCGAACTGCGTGATGAAACCGGCGACCAGAGCTATCAGTTTATCGCGGTGCGTCTGCCCTTCGGCGTACAGTTTGATGAAAAAGATTGTCAGGACGCGCTGGCGTTCATCCAGCCGGACAAAGTGCTGACCGTTAACATCAAAGAAGCCGTGCTGGCGAGCGAGAAAGCGCTGCGCGAAGCAGGTATTGAGCTGAGCGATTTCGTGCGCGGCAACGAAAAAGCGCGCGAGCGTATGAAAGCGCAGTACAGCATCGCCGGGATGACCAAAGGCGTGGTGGTCGGCACCGACCATGCGGCTGAAGCGGTGACCGGCTTCTTTACCAAATACGGCGATGGCGGCACCGATATCAACCCGCTGTTCCGCCTCAACAAGCGTCAGGGCAAACTGCTGCTGAAAACGCTCGGCTGCCCGGAGCATCTCTATCTGAAAGTGCCGACCGCCGACCTCGAAGACGATCGTCCGTCCCTGCCGGATGAAGTGGCGCTGGGCGTCACCTATGACAACATCGACGACTATCTGGAAGGCAAACCGATCGACGAGAAAATCAGCCAGATTATTGACGGCTGGTATCTGAAAACCGAGCACAAACGTCGCCCGCCGATCACGATTTTCGACGATTTCTGGAAGCAATAATCGCGCTTTTGACACGCCCCGCCGGGGCGTGTCACCCCGCTTAATCTTCGTTTCGCGTCACCGCACCTTTTTCAGGGATGACCTATGTCAGTGTCAACGCAGCGCGCCACGCTGCCGGGCCTTGCGGCCATTCTGCTCTGGAGCACATCCGTCGGGTTACTTCGCAGCATCAGCGAAGCGTTCGGCCCGGTGGGCGGCGCGGCGCTTATCTATACCGTCAGCGCGCTCTGCCTGATGGTGTCACCCGGTTTGATTCACCCAAAACGCCTGCCGCGCCGCTATTTGATTGTCGGCGGACTGCTGTTTGTCGGTTATGAAATCTGCCTCGCGCTGGCGATCGGTCTTGCTCATACCCGCGCGCAGTCGCTGGAGCTTGGGATGATTAACTATCTCTGGCCGAGCCTGACGGTGCTGCTGGCGGTACTCATTAACGGCCAGCGCAGCCGCGTCTGGCTCTGGCCGGGGCTGCTGCTCGCCATCGCAGGCGTGTTTCAGGTGCTCAAAGGCGACGGCGACTGGTCGCCCGCGCAGCTCTGGCACAACGTGCAGGATAACCCGGTCGCCTATACGCTCGCCTTCACGGGCGCCCTCGTCTGGGCGCTCTACTGCAACCTGACCCGCCGCTGGAGCAATGGTCAGAGCGGCGTGGCGCTCTTTTTTTGCGCCACCGCTGCGGCGCTGTGGCTGAACTACGCGCTGTCGCCCCAGCCGCCGATGCAGCCCTCTGCGCCCGCCGTCGCGCAACTGCTCTTTATGGGCCTTTCCACCGCAACTGCTTACGCCGCCTGGAACTACAGTATTCAGCACGGCAATATGACGCTGCTCGCCACCGCGTCTTACTTCACGCCAGTGCTTTCAGCGCTGCTGGCGAGCCTGTGGCTCGGCCTCGCGCCGGGCATCGCGTTCTGGCAGGGCGTGGCGATGGTGGTGGCCGGCTCCTTGCTCTGCTGGCTTGCGACGCGCAACCTGAACTGAAAATGGCGCTTTTTCAACCACACATTCCCTGATAGACTGGATAAGTAAACAGTATTCAGGAGAGTGATGTGGTGAGGCGTACTGGCGCGCCGCGGCTGGAGTTTGAAAAAGCGGCAATTTATGAATATCCCGAACATCTGCGTCCGTGGCTCGACGATCTGCCGAAACACCCTGGCGTGTATGTGTTTCATGGCGAAAGCGAAACCATGCCGCTCTATATCGGCAAAAGCGTCAATATTCGCAGCCGGGTGCTCTCGCACCTGCGCACGCCTGACGAAGCTTCAATGCTGCGCCAGTCGCGGCGCATCACGTTTATCCGCACGGCGGGCGAGATAGGCGCGCTGCTGCTGGAGGCGCAAATGATCAAAGAGCAGCAGCCGCTGTTCAATAAGCGTCTGCGTCGCAACCGCCAGCTCTGCTCCTTGCAGTTTAAAGGCGAAAAGCCCGAGGTGGTGTACGCGCGCGATGTCGATTTCTCCCATCAGCCGGGGCTGTATGGCCTCTTTTCGAGCCGCCGCGCGGCGCTCGGCACGCTGCAATCTATCGCGGACGAGCAGCAGCTCTGCTATGGCCTGCTGGGGCTGGAATCGGTGCGTCCTGGTCGCGCCTGTTTCCGTTCGGCGCTGAAGCGCTGCGCGGGGGCCTGCTGCGGTAAAGAGCCACTCGAGGCGCATAACGCCCGTCTGATGGACGCGCTGGAGCGTATGCGGGTTATCTGCTGGCCGTGGAACGGCCCGGTGGGGTTGCGGGAGAGTTTCGGGGAGATGACCCAGTACCATATCATCCATAACTGGTACTGGTTGGGCTCTGTCGCGTCGTTAAGCGAGGTGGCGAACATTTCACGCGCGCCGCAGGGCTTTGACAACGACGGTTATCGTATCCTCTGCAAACCGCTTATCAGCGGTGAGCACGAGATTATCGATCTCGGCGCGAGCGCCCGTTAAAGATAGGTAATCTCGCTAAACAGCAACTGCCCTTCGGTTTTCAGCAGCCGAAGGGTATGCATCCCCTCCTGCCACCATGCCCCCTGCTCGGCCGTCAGCAGTTTATCGTTCAGCTGCCACGCCCCACTCAGCACATAGACAATGCCGCCGCGCCTGTGGCGGGTGGTGAACGTGCGATCGGCGACGCGCACCTGCGCGCGACAGCGGTCGCGGCGGGTCATCAGATTAAAATCAAGCGACATGCGTCCGTCGGTGAGCTCCGCACGTACCGGGTGCTCGCCCGCGAAGGTAAACGGCTGATGACGCTTTAACGTGTGGCGAAACGCGCTGCCGCCGTGCAGCGTCACTTCGCCGCCATCGAGCAGCGTCACCACGCGATCAACCTGCGGGACGACATTGAACTCGCCATTGCTGGCGAGAGAGGCGATGCTGGCGCGCCAGTTGAAATCCCGGCTCGGCGGGAAGCAGCAAATTTCCCGTGTTTCACCTGCGCCGTTGCGCCACAGGTTCACCGGCATTTTTTTGACGTCAAAAAACTCCATCCCCACTCCTGGAAAACGCGTAATGCGTAAATCGCCTGCGGCTGCGCCGCGACGAAAATTATCGGTCTGGATCCACTGGCGCCGTTATCGGCAACGCCAGACGATTGCTGTAGCAGATACTGAAAACCGCCCGCTGGCGAAAAGCGCAGCGCGGCGGTAAAGGAGAATGATAACCAACAGAAATTACGAGGCAAGAGGCGCCAGAAAAGAAAAACCGCCGGTTCTGACCAGCGCCCCCGAAGGACACTGATCAAAACCGGCGGTCTTAAGCCAGTCAGAAATTATTCTGTATCTGCTGGCATTTTACCTTCAGGCGCAGGACGTTCTGTCAGACGCTTCTCAAAATTGGCATTAAACTGCTTTTTCTGCTCCGGCGTCAGAACGTTATAGATTTTGTTCTGGGTTTCCATATGCGCCAGCATACGGGCTTTGTGCTGCGCTTCCATTTTATCTATCTGCGCTTCGGCTTTCGCTTTATCGAAGCTGTCGCTGGCAATCAGTTCGTGCATCGCGCGGCGCTCTTCTTGCGAAGGACGTTCAAATTTGTCGCGCTGGGCTTTACGGATGTCGCGGATTTGCTGCTTCTGCGCATCGGTCAGGTTCAGCCCCTGGAACATCATATCGTGATGCGGGCCGCGGGGACCTTTATGCGGCATCATTGGCTTGCCGTTCGCGTCAGGCGCCGGGGCGTCCGCCGCGTGAGCCAGGTTAGCCGCGCCAAGTGCCAGTGTGGAAGCAACGAAGATAGCCGTTAATTTACGCATAATGTTGTCCTTACTTTCAGTTAATTCAGCAACAGGTTGTCGCCTTGACGAGATTAATTCTACGGGCAGATTCGTCAATCAGTCAGAGTCTGAGTAAAACAGTGAAAGCATAAAAAACAATTATTGTGCGATTATGAAGAAAATAAGGATAAACAGAGGAGAAAAGTTTTTAAATATCACAACTGATTGATTGTGAAGAGAGTATGAGCGCAGTATAAAGCCGCCGCGCTGTAAAATAAAGGAAACCGATAAGAATATTCCGCAATATATTGGCGGCACCGTCCGGCGCCGCCAGGTATTACATTTCGCGCAGCATTAATCCGGCCCGTAACCCGAGCGCGACCGACGGATTAGGAAACAACACCCGCTCAACATCCTGCGCGTAATAGCGCTCGTCGCCATCTTCCGCGAGCAGCGTACCCGCGCTGAAGGCGGTGAAGTTTTCCGTATCGCCGGACATATGCAGCACAAAGTGCTCGCTGCGCCGGGTCAGCTGCTGCGCCACTTCGAAGCGTCGCGGCGGCGTGTCGGCTGCGGGCAGCGGCGAGTCGTCCAGCAGGGCGGCCAGCGCCCGCCCGGTCAGCGCGAACTGGCTGAGATCGTTATGACCGAACGGCAGGGCTTTCCCCAGCTCCAGCGTGCAGCTAAGCGCGTCGAAACGCTCGCAGGAAAAATGGCTGAAGGTGCCGCCCGGCGCGCGGTGAAACACCAGCGCCTGTAACCTGGCGTCGCCCAGCCACGTCAGAAAGTCTTCCGGCCACGCGGCGGCGCGCGCGGGCAACACGCCGAAGCGCGGAAACTGCGAGCCGCGGATGGCAGTATGCAGATCCAGATGCCAGCGCACCGGCTCGTCGCCCGCCGCGAAAAACGTCTCCAGCGCCTGTTCAAGCCGCGCGGCGCGGGCGGTTTCATACCCCGGCGTCGCCTTTTGCCAGCGCCCGCCGAAAAGCCGATTCAGGTCGTAATCCATAAAGCGGCGTCCGGCACGCAGCGCCGCCGGGCTGCCCAGCACGACCAGCAGACGCCAGACGAGCGGTCGTTCGCCGCGCAGCAGCGGCGCGAGCAGCTCGCCGAGCATTTCCACCGGCGCGGTTTCGTTGCCGTGAATACCCGCGCTTATCACCAGCGCGCCGCGCGTAAGGCCTCGCGGCGTTAGCTGGATAATGCCCTCATCCAGCCATTCGACGGTGATCTCGCCGCATCGCTGCGTGAGGTGCGCTGGCCGCTCACCGCGCAGCGTCTGTGCGATAAAATCGTCCATAGCGGCTCCTTACAGCTGGAACGGGTAAACGCTGCCGAGATCAAGCAGGCGCGTCAGTTCATCCAGCGCCTCGCGCCCTTCGCGCAGCAGTTGCGGATCAACCAGATCCTGCTGGGTCAGCCGGTCGCGATAGTATTTATCGACCCAGGCATTGAGACGGTTAAACAGCGCATCATTCATCATCACCGCCGGGTTGACCGCCTGACGCTCGGCATCCGTCAGCACCACGCGCAGCCGCAGACAGGCCGGGCCACCGCCGTTCGCCATGCTTTCACGCAGATCAAAGACCTTCAGTTCGCTAATCGGGTTATCCGCCGCCAGCAGCGTATTCAGATAGCGCCAGACGCCCTCATGGCGACGCGACTCCTCTGGCAGCACCAGCACCATCGCGCCGTCATCGCGGCTCAAGAGCTGGCTGTTAAAGAGATAGGTCTGCACCGCGTCCTGCACCGAGACCTCATCGGCTGGCACCACCAGCGGCGTAAAGCCTGACACCCGGTCAGCGAGTTCATCCAGCAGCGCCTGCTGATGTAAAAACGCGTGCTGGTGGCAGAAGAGCACCTGACGGTTAGAGACGGCAATCACGTCGTTATGAAACACGCCCTGATCGATGACCGCCGGGTTCTGCTGGGCGAACACGGTACGCGTCGGATCAACCTGATTAAGCCGCGCCACGGCCTGCGAGGCCTCCAGCGTCTGGCGCGCCGGATAGCGGGCGGGCACCAGCGCCCCGCTCTCTTCGCGTCCGTAAATAAACAGCTGAACACCCGGCTCGCCATAATCGCCGCCGAGGCGGTTGTGGTTGGCCGCCCCTTCGTCGCCGAACATCGCCACCTGCGGCAGCGCCGGGTGGACCTCAAAACGGGACGCATCGCGGAAAATCGCGCGCAGCAGCCGTTCGGTGCCCGGCGCTTCGCTCGCGCGGTGAAATTTATTATTCAGGTTCGCCACCGTCAGATGCACTTTGCCATCCAGCGCATCGGCGGAAGGGCAGACCGTGGCGGCGTTTGCCACCCACATCGACGAGGCGGAGCTGGCGGCGGAGAGCAGGTGCGGCGCAGTGCGCCAGGCCTTTTCCAGCACCTGTTCGTCGCGGCCCGTAAAGCCAATCAGGCGCAGCGCCGCGAGATTCGGACGCTCCTGCGGCGGGATCACCGCCTGCGGGAAACCGGCGTCCGCCAGCGCTTTCATTTTGGCAAGTCCCTGTTTCGCGGCAAGCTTCGGGTTGGAAACCTGAAAGCGGTGCTTTGTTGACGCCTCATTACCGAACGACAGCCCGGCATAGTGGTGGGTCAGCCCCACCAGGCCGTCAAAGTTGACTTCGCGTGCCTTCATGCCTGCTCCTTAGCGCCGAAATCCAGACCGGGGTTTAACGTCGACGGCAGCGCGAACGTCGGGCTTTCGAGCGACGCCATCGGCCAGGCGCAGTAATCCGCCGCATACCAGGCGCTGGCGCGATGGTTGCCGGAGGCTCCGACGCCGCCAAACGGCGCCGTGCTGGCCGCGCCGGTGAGCGGTTTGTTCCAGTTCACGATGCCCGCGCGCGCTTCCAGCAGCAGCTGGTCGAATTTTTCCCGCACCGGCGAAATCAGCCCGCAGGAAAGCCCGTAGCGGGTGGCGTTGGCAAGCGCAATCGCCTCATCGAATTCGTCGTAGCGCCAGACGCCCAGCAGCGGCCCGAAGATTTCTTCATCCGGCACGTTATTAACGCCGGTAAGCTCGACGATGCCCGGCGTCAGCAGCGAGCTGCCCGCCTGTACCAGCGCGGGCGTCAGCAGCGGTTTGCCGCCGCGCGCCAGATGCCCCTGCCAGGCTTCCAGCACCCGCTCCGCCGCCTGGACGCTGATGAGCCCGCCCATAAACGGCTGCGGCTCAGCATCCCAGCGGTCAGGGCGCAGCCTTCCGGCAACCTCTACAAGGCGTGTCAGGAAGGCGTCGCCCGCCGCGCCGCGCTTCACCAGCAGGCGGCGCGCGCAGGTGCAGCGCTGCCCGGCGGTAATAAACGCCGACTGGATCGCCAGATGCACCGCCCCGTCGATATCGTCAGGATCTTCAACGATAAGCGGGTTATTGCCGCCCATCTCCAGCGCGAGGATTTTCTCCGGCTGCCCGGCAAGCTGGCGATGCAGCTGATACCCGGTGCCGGCGCTGCCGGTAAACAGCAGGCCGTCAAGCGCCGGCTCCGCTGAGAGCGCCTGCCCGGTGGCGCGCGCGCCCTGCACAAGATTGAGCACGCCTGCGGGCAGCCCCGCCTGCTCCCAGAGCTTCATCACGGCCTCGCCGGTCCGCGGCGTCAGTTCGCTCGGCTTAAATACCAGCGTGTTGCCCGCAAGCAGCGCCGGCACGATATGACCGTTCGGCAGATGCCCCGGAAAATTGTATGGGCCGAAGACCGCAAGGACTCCGTGCGGACGATGGCGCAGCGTCGCCGCGCCGTCCGGCATCGGCGTCTGCTGCTCGCCGGTGCGCACCTGATAGGCCTTCAGCGAGATGCCCACTTTGTTGACCATCGCGGTGACTTCGGTCGCCGCCTCCCAGCGCGGTTTGCTGGTCTCCTGCGCGATGATCCGCGTCAGGTCGGTTTTATTGGCCTCCAGCAGCGCCGCGAATTTTTCGGCGATAGCCTGGCGCTCCGCGAAGGGCCGTTTCGCCCAGGCCGGGAATGCCGCCCGCGCGGCGGCGCAGGCTTGCGTCACCTGCGCCTCGTCAGCCGCTTTGCCCTGCCAGAGCAGCTCGCCGCTGACCGGATCGCGTTTTTCGAGCGCCTCGCCCTGCCCGGTTTGCCACTCGCCGTTTATCCATATGCTCATGCTGCTTTCTCCTCAGGGCAAAGGCGCACCAGGCGTACCTGGTCGCCGTGCTGGCATTTCAGCGCGTCAAGCGTCGCGGCATCCAGAATCAGCCGGTCGGCGTCAGGTCTGGCGCGGATAAGCATCACGCGGAAATGATCATAATTTTCGTTCGACACCATACAGGCGGGCAGATCGTCACCCGTTGCCGGCTGGCCTTCCGCCACCTCGATGAGACGGCTTTTACGGATGGCGCGCACGCGGTCGATATCGCACTCAAGCGTCGGGCCGCCGTCGAAGATGTCGACATAGTTACGGTAGCGGAAGCCTTCGGCCTCCAGCACCGCGCGTGCGGGCGCGGTGTCTTTATGCACCTGGCCGATGACCGACTGCGCCTCTTCGGAAAGGAACTGGGTATAGATAGGATGTTTCGGCATCAGCTCGGCGATAAACGCCTTCTGACCGGTGCCGCACAGGTAGTCGGCGCGGCTGAATTCCATCGAGAAGAAGCGCTGGCCGAGGCTCTCCCAGAATGGCGAATAGCCGTGCTCGTCAATCACTCCGCGCATCTCCGCCACCACTTTTTCATTAAAGCGCTCGCGGAACGCGGCCATAAACATGAAACGGGATTTGGAGAGCAGATAGCCGTTGCCGTTTTTGCGCCAGTCCGGATCAAGGAACAGCGTGCAGAGTTCGCTGCTGCCGGTGTGATCGTTGCTGAGAAACAGCGTGGGCAGCGCGTTGTAAACGTTCAGCTCTTTTGAGGCGTGCACCAGCGTGCCGACGCGGTAGTTATACCAGGGCTCGCTGAGCCCGACGGCCACTTCGATAGCGCAGATCCCGGCAACCGTGCGGCTGTCGGTATCTTCCAGCACGAACACGTACCCCTGATCGCCCGGCGGCAGCGCATTACGCCAGGTTTGCAGCGAGCGCTCGACGCGCGCGCTGAGGGTTTTCTCATCCACCGGCAGCGAGGTAAGCCCGCCGCCGGTTTTGGCGGCAAGCCGCAACAGCGCCGGCACGTCGTCATGGGTTACGGGGCGAATTACCATCATGATGCGCCCTCCTTCAGCCAGTTTTCGCAGGCGCGGGCGACGCGCGCGAGCCCGGTTTCAATCTCCTGATGGCTGATGTTCAGCGCGGGCGCGAAACGCAGCACGTTAGCGCCGGCAATCAGCACCATCGCGCCTTCTTTCGCGGCAGCAAGCGAGATGGCCTTTGCCTTGCCCGCATACTCTTCTTTCAGCACGCAGCCGATCAGCAGCCCCAGACCGCGGATCTCTTTAAACAGGCCGAGGCGCTGATTAATCGCGTTGAGCTGCTCGACAAACGCCTCGTGGCGCGCTTTCACGCCGTTCAGCATCTCTGGCGTGTTCACGAGATCCAGCACTTCGCCTGCGACCGCGCCCGCCAGCGGGTTACCGCCGTAGGTGGTGCCGTGGGTGCCGACGCCCATCACCGCGGCGCAGCGCTCGGTGGTGAGCATCGCGCCAATCGGGAAGCCGCCGCCCAGCGCTTTGGCGGTGGAGAGCACATCCGGCGTCACGCCGTAATGCATGTAAGCGTACAGCGAACCGGTGCGGCCCACGCCGGTCTGGACTTCATCAAAAATGAGCAGCGCGTTGTGACGATCGCACAGCTCGCGCAGGCCCTGGAGAAACGCGGGCGTGGCGGGCACTACGCCGCCCTCGCCCTGCACCGGCTCAACAATCACCGCGCAGGTGTCGTCATTGATCAGCGCGGCGGCGGAGTCTAAATCGTTAAAGACTGCATGGTTGATTTGCGGCGGCAGCGGCGCGAAATCCTGCGAGTACGCAGGCTGACCGCCCGCCGAGACGGTAAAGAGCGTGCGGCCGTGGAAGGCATTTTTGAACGCCACGATGCCGCTTTTCTGCGCGCCATAATTATCGTGCGCATATTTACGGGCGAGCTTCAGCGCCGCCTCGTTGGCTTCGGCGCCGGAGTTACAGAAGAAGACGCGGTCGGCGAAGGTGGCATCAATCAGGCGTTTGGCGAGGCGCAGCACGGGCTCGTTAGTATACCCGTTGCCGGTATGCCAGAGTTTCGCCGCCTGGGTTTCCAGCGCCTGACGCAGTTTCGGGTGCGCGTGTCCCAGCGCATTTACCGCGATGCCGCCCGCGAAATCGATATACTCCTTGCCTTCCTGATCCCAGAGCGTGGAGCCCTCGGCCCGCACCGGGATAAACGCTGCCGGGGCGTATACGGGGATCATCCACTCATCAAAGTTCTGGCGGGTAATTGACTGCGACATAGCGACCTCGTCCGGTAAATAAAAGGTTGTGTATTTGTTAATAAAATGATGTTTGCGCTCTTACTGTAGATTGCACGCTTCGTGCCAGCCAGAGGAGAAAATGCATAGCGGTAAGGTGATAACGCTAAATCAATAACTTACAAACACAGGCTATTCACTTTAATTGCATAAAAAGTGAATACTTTTATGACGCGGCGGCCTTTGCAATAAAAAAATCCGCTCGATTATGCATTGATAAAATATTGTTCTGGAATTGTGATCGTTGCCGGGATTTGTCGTAAAAAGGTGCCCCATTTCAGGGCGCTGGCGCCATGATGGTGCGCTTTTGCTGGCTCATTGCCACTGACAGCGATGGTTAACACCTTGCCCGTCCGGGAGACGCGCAGGCGCTTTTTCTGATACCATCGCGGCACTCTTGTTCATCCAGTGTGTTCGCGACTATGAAATTCATCTCTTTTAACATCAACGGCCTGCGCGCCCGCCCACACCAGCTCGCCGCGCTGGTGGAACAACATCAGCCGGACGTTATCGGCCTGCAGGAAACCAAAGTCCATGACGATATGTTTCCTCTCGAAGAGGTAGCGAAACTGGGCTACAACGTGTTTTATCACGGCCAGAAAGGCCATTACGGCGTGGCGCTGCTGACCAAAGCGACGCCGGTTTCCGTACGCCGCGGCTTTCCGGGCGATGGCGAAGAGGCGCAGCGGCGCATCATCATGGCCGAAATCCCGTCCGCGATTGGCGATATTACCGTCATTAACGGCTACTTCCCGCAGGGCGAAAGCCGCGATCACGAAGTGAAATTCCCGGCCAAAGCGAAGTTTTATCAGGATCTGCAAGATTACCTGGATACGGCGCTGAAGAACGACAACCCGGTGCTTATTATGGGCGATATGAATATCAGCCCGACCGATCTGGATATCGGCATCGGCGAAGAGAGCCGCAAGCGCTGGCTGCGCACCGGCAAATGCTCCTTCCTGCCGGAAGAGCGCGAGTGGATGGGCCGCCTGCTGAACTGGGGCCTGACCGATACGTTCCGTCACGCTAACCCGGAAACCCGTGACCGCTATTCGTGGTTCGACTACCGCTCGAAAGGGTTTGACGAGAACCGCGGCCTGCGCATCGACCTGCTGCTGGCAAGCGCACCGCTGATGTCGCGCCTCGTTGAGACCGGCATCGATTACGAGATCCGCGCGATGGAAAAACCCTCCGACCACGCGCCCGTCTGGGCGACGTTCTCGTTGTGATTCGCACCGCTCCTCTCTTCGGGGAGGAGCGGGTTATGTGTTCCAGCTTCTATACATATTTTCAATCATTAATTACAGACAACGGTAATTACTCAATTCGTTTCACCACAGCGCGGCATACAACAAGCTATTTATATTTAATAAGAAGATAAAAAATATACTTATCTTCCATATGAATGTATTTATTAGAACGCATAATTAGAAATTATTTAGATTAATACTTATTACATTTATTTCATTGCTTACTCTTCATTTAGGGGTAAGGTTGTCCCTGCCTCATTTTACCCCCATAGATAAACAGATGACAAACAACAAAAATATTAATCGCAGTGTTATCGGGATTAACAATTTGTAATAAGCAGACTGAATATGGCTGCCGTACATTCTCATCAGACAGATATTTATGGATAAAGGTAAGAAGGCACACTAATCAGTTAAGCCTTAGAGACAATGTACTGAATACTCCGGTTAAAGGATTACCATGGCCGACACGAAGGAAAATAAATCAACTCCTGCCCTGCTTCACTTTCGATTCCCGGTTTCAAAAGATGAGCATGGCGGTGAATTTACGGATTGTGAGGCGTTTCTTGACCACCTGGGCCGTAGTGAATCCGGCGGGTCCTGGCCCGTGGGGCGCAACGGCCTGTGGCATGGCGGTATTCATATCACAAATGCCTCCGCCCCCTGGTGCGCCCTCGGCGGCCCGTTCGCCGGGTTACAACCTCTGCGCAATATGGCTGACGGTGAAGTGGTGGCCTATCGGGTGTGCAGCGACCTGAAAGCCGCCCGCTGGTGGGGAAAGCCTGTTCCTCATGCCAGTTCTTTCGTGCTGATTCGCCACTACGTCCAGCCCGGTGAAACAGAGCAAAGCGGCCTGACGTTTTACACGCTCTATATGAACCTTGCGCCGTGGAATGCGTATTCGCAAGGTGACACGGAGCACTGGAGCATCAACGTACGCTGTGGGTTGAACGCGTTTGCTGATGAACATCGGGCGTTTCATCTGGGAGCGCTGCCGAAGGGCACGAAAATCTGGTGGAACAGTGCCGACCCGGCGCTCAGGCGCGCTCACGGTGAAACGGTGATGGGCCTTGTCACGCTGCAACAGAATGTGCAGGAGCCCGGCATTGATTTATATGCAGGAGATAACGTCTGGGTATCCGTGAGGGATGCTGGCAACTTTAAACCTGAATATGGCGGCCCGGTTCGGCCTGCATGGTGGGCGCCGCTGTTGCCCCCTAATCGGCATACCTTATTGCTGGATAGCGTCGTCTGCCCCAATCCCATTTCGATAAAGGCCGGTGAGGCCATTGGTCATCTGGGCTGCGTTCGCTTGCCGGGTGCCTTTATCTCGTCACCACTGGAAGAGCAGTATCAGACCCATATTGAGTGCTTTACCGATGACCGCAACCTGGCGAATTTTTTGACCAACCCTGAACAGGTGGGCGAAGACAAACCGGCTTTTCTGAAGTTCATCCCGAACGTGACGGCATATGATTACCACAGCTGGCCGTTGCAATTTGAACCACGCAAGGCAGTGAGCACACTGGATACCGTTGTGCGGCTTGCGGATGCCCGCAGTGCAAAAGACGGCGTTACCGGACAGCTTTACTGGTGCACAGACCAGCAAGAAAGCTGGATACGTGATGAAGACACAAAGAAACTTTCACGCTATGACCTTGCAAGCCAGGGCTTTGAGCAGGTAAATATCCCTACCACCGGGTTTAAATATCTGGGAGAAAATCGCTCGCGGAAAGGGTTTATCCGCAAACTCATTGAGGTGCTGCATTTCGCCGCAAAGCAGGAGCAGCGTATAGCCTACGGGGCGATGAAATATGAATATGCGCGCTTGCTGGAAGATATTGATGCCGAGCGCGAATACGACGCCAGGCATATGCTGAGCTGGCTTTGTGTTCCGATACTCCGGCATTCTCTCAACAGGCTTATTATCAAGCACACCAGCGAATGGGCGCATTTCAGCCACGCCATGTGGGAAGAAGAGCATCTGAGTGACTACCGAAAAAATGAGCCCGGCGAAGCGGAATACTGGGACACAGTATTAAAAAATGAAGTATGGATACCTGACCTTGATAAATCGAAAGTCAACCTTCCGGCGGAATTATGGCATATGCATCCGGTGATGTTCCTTGACGCTATCTGTGTACCAAAAACCAGCGACTGGGCGCACAGCCCGTTTGCGGATTTAATAGGAAAAGCAGAATCCAATAATAATTACAACGCCTATAATGGATCATCAATACATGGCTACAAGCCAACATACCATGGAAATCTTACAACACTACCCCTATCTGAAATAATGAAAAAGCAGAAAAATAAAGAAATATTCGCCACAGGAAGATTTCAGATAATTCATGAAAATTTAGTTGCCGCAATTGATTTTTTAAACTTGAATATTGCTGATAAGTATGATGAGGAAATGCAGGATAAAATATTTACCGATTATCTTTTAAAAACCAAACGTCATCAAATAGGAGATTATTTATCTGGAAGAGGAGATTTATCTTCCGCTATGTATGCAACAGCACAAGAGTGGGCTTCAGTGGGAATTAAGAAGGGCCAATTGAAGCAAAGAGTTCCTTTACTTGATGCAGCTGGACATCAACAATATGATATTAACCATAAAGTTATTACTACACAGCACCCTGCAACATTTGAAGGTGAATCTTATTACAATGGCGATGGGATAAATCATGCATCAATTACACCACAGCAACTTCAAGAAGCTTTATTAAACTCACGATAACAGGAGGCAGCAATGCGTTATTTAGCATATGCTTTATTTTTCTTTTGCAATACCCTTTACGCGCAAAGTGTACCTAAGTTCGATAATTATAGTATAAAAGACGTTTACCGTGGCCCTGTAGCGCCGTTGCGTCTTTCTGACGATCAGAAAAATCACCTTTATGGTGAATATTTGTATGCAGCAGAAAACTCAAACAAAGTGAATTATGCAGGCCATTATATATTATTTATTTATGGATGCGGCGGAGGGGCTTTGTGTGCAGGCGTTAAAGATGCAAAAAATGGCCACTTATTAGAGACAGGAACTGATGCATACGACGCTAGCTTTTGGAATGGAGCCACTTTCAAAATAAACAGCTCTCTTTTAGAGATATCAGGGAAAACTTTCGAAAATAATTTTACAGCCACTGATTTCTTTGTGCTCGAAAAGGATGAGCTTAAGAAAATACACTCACAAAAAGACGATTAGAAAAAATGCGTTGTCGATCATGGTAGCGATCCTGACCATTCTAAGGATCAGTTGTAGACGACTTAAAGTCCGACACCATAGCTGATAACCAGGTTATCAGAATAATGAAAAATTTATCGCACTCAATATCCTTAAAAAAATTAAAGGTTTCTTTAAATGAACTTTAACAATATAACATGCAGCTTAATATTATTTAGCACCAACGCTATAGCATTTGCCAGTGAGGTTAATCCTCAGTTTTCAGATTTTTCAGTAGCAATAAGCAGTGGACCATTTACAGAACATATTGTGCTTGCCAGCAAGCAACAACATTTCACTGATAAATGGAAGCACATCATGCAACGTGAACTGGTAAAGCCAGTTAACTTTGCAGGTCATTACCGTCTCTATCTGAGCTGGAGTGGTGAATTACCTCAGGAATGTGGGGGCGAACGTTGGGTGTGCGGTTGGGTGATAGATAAAACAACCGGAAAAATCGTTTCTGAATTACCAGAATTTAATGGTAATCATGCATACTTATCTTATCATGCAAATAGCACGCCGGTTCCCTATATTACCGCGCCAGATACAGGTATATTTTCAACATCCTGACTTATTTCACGGCATCCCCGGTAGGGGGCCGCATTGCGGAAAAAGGACCATGCAAATCATTGACGTTGTGGCGGCGATTATTGTGCGCGAGGGCCGTCTGCTGCTGGCGCAGCGCCCGGCAACGGGCGATCAACCGGGCCTGTGGGAATTCCCCGGCGGCAAAGTGGAGCCCGGCGAAAGCCAGCCCGCGGCGCTGGCGCGCGAGCTTTCAGAAGAGCTGGCGATTGAGGCGCGCGTCGGGGCGTATGTGGCAAGCCATACGCGCGAAGTATCAGGCCGGGTTATCCGGCTGCATGCGTGGCGGGTTGAGGATTTCGGGGGCGAGCCGCAGGCGCTGTGTCATAGCGCGCTGGCGTGGTGCGAACCGCGCGAGGCGTTCGGCTATGCGCTCGCCCCGGCGGATATTCCTCTGCTGGAGGCGTTTATGTCCGAACGCGGCGCCACACCAGCGGATTCGTACTGAGGGTTTTCTCGTCACGCTGGCACTGCAACAGCACGCCATCGGCCTTGATCACCGCCCCTTCCGAATAGTTCTGATCCTGATAGACGCAGCACTGAATGCACTGCTGCGGACGCTGGCCGCCGGTGCTGAAAACTTCTTCCGGCACGTTGACCTGTACATCCGGGCGCAGCCTGTCGGCACCCGCCGGCAGCGTCGCGAGCAGCGCCAGCGCCGCGAATAAGCTCTGTTTCACTGACACCCTGTATCCCCTCTTGTTGCGTGATGACGCCGCAGCGCGACGTCTGTTTTCACTATAGCGCTTCGCGCTTTCCCTGAAAGAGTATCGGCCAGGCGAGTATAAGGTTTATGGCGCGCGGCAGGTTTACTCCGCAACAGGCTGCGCGCCGCCGCGTTTACGGAACGCGGGCTTTTTGCCGCCCTTGCCCCCGCGCCCTTTTTGCGCCTTCTGCGGCGCCACCAGCCCGCGGAACTGGCGTACCGGCGCGCTGCGCGCCTGGTCAATCAGCGAATAGAGCGTATGCACCAGCGGCTGCATGAAATCCTGGTAACGACACTGTTTCTCGCTGATTTGCGTTAGCGTCGATTCCCACTGCGCGGTCATGTCCGGGCGTGCGGCGAGCTCCGGCAGCGCGTGGATCAGCGCTTTCCCGGCAGGCGTCGAGTGAATATAGCGCCCCTGTTTTTCCAGAAAGCCGCGCCTGAACAGCAGCTCGATAATACCTGCGCGGGTGGCCTCGGTGCCGAGCCCGTCGGTGGCGCGCAGGATCTTTTTCAGATCTTTATCCTGCACGAACCGCGCGATGCCGGTCATCGCCGACAGCAGCGTGGCGTCGGTGAAGTGGCGCGGCGGCTGGGTCTGACGCTCGACGACTTCGCCGCGCTCGCACAGCAGTTCATCGCCCTTTGCCACCACCGGCAGCGGCGTGCCGTCGTTCTCCTCGTCACGCTCTTTTGCGCCGAGCAGCGTGCGCCAGCCCGCGTCTGCGAGAAAGCGCGCTTTGGCGATGAACTTGCCGCCCGCGATATCAAGCTCGATAACGCATTTGCGAAACTGCGCATCCTGGCAGAACTGCATCAGATACTGGCGCGCGATAAGCCCGTAAACTTTCGCCTCACCGTCAGAGAGCGACACCGGCGTGCTGCGCGCGGTCGGAATAATGGCGTGGTGGGCATCGACTTTTTTATCGTCCCAGCAGCGGTTGCGGCGCGCCGGGTCGACCGCCGGTTGCGGCAGCAGATCTGCCGCGTGGACGCCTATCGCTTTGAGCACCGCATGGCGGCCCGCAAAGTGTTCTTCCGGCAGGTAGCGGCAGTCGGAGCGCGGATAGGTAATGAGCTTGTGGGTTTCGTAGAGCTTCTGGCAGATATCCAGCACCGTCTGGGCGCTTAAGTTAAAGCGTTTAGAGGCCTCGATTTGCAGCGTCGAGAGCGAGAACGGCAGCGGCGCGGCCTCGCTTTCGCGCTTGTCGTTATAACTGGTGACGAGCGCGGGCTTGCCATCGATACGCTTTATGACATGCTCCGCCAGCGCGCGGTTCAGCAGCCGCCCCTCTTCGTCCTGATACGGCTCGCAGGCCTCGCTCGGCTGCCAGAGCGCGGTAAAACGCTCACCGGCGGGCGTGACGATATGCGCTTTGACGTCGAAGTAATCTTTAGCGACAAAGTTTTCAATCTCTTCATCACGCCGCACCACCAGCCCGAGCACCGGCGTCTGGACGCGGCCCACCGAGAGCACGCCCTGGTAGCCCGCGTTTTGCCCGAGCAAGGTGTAAGCGCGCGTCATGTTAATGCCGTAAAGCCAGTCGGCGCGGGCGCGGGCGAGCGCCGAGGTGCTGAGCGGCACAAACTCCCGGTTCTCGCGCAGTTTTTCAATGGCGCGTTCCACCGCCTGCGGGTTGAGATCGTTAATCAGGCAGCGGCGCACCTGCTGGCGCTTTTCGGCGGGCAGCTGCAGGTAGTCGAGGACTTCATCCACCAGCAGTTGTCCTTCGCGGTCCGGGTCGCCTGCGTGGACGATTTCCTGAGCCTCGCGCAGCAGCTTTTTAATCACGTTAAGCTGCTTTGCGACCGACGGCTTCGGCTGCAGCTGCCACTTCTCCGGCACGATGGGCAGGTCGGCGAGATTCCAGCGGCCATAGCGGCTGTCATAGGCGTCCGGCTGCGCCTGCTCCAGCAGGTGGCCGACACACCAAGTCACCACCTGGCCATTTCCGCATTCGATAAACCCGTCGCCGCGACGGTGCGGCTTCGGCAGCACGTCGGCGATGGCGCGCCCCAGACTGGGCTTTTCGGCAATAAACAACCGCATCGATTAGCGAATCTCCACCATTGGACGGCCGCCGCGCGCGGTTTTCAGCTCGCCGATGGCGCTGAGCGTGATGCCATGCTCCGCCGCCACGGCCTCTACCTGCGCCTGCGCCGCCGGGTCGACCGCCAGCAGCAGGCCGCCGGAGGTTTGCGGATCGCACAGCAGGCTGCGCCAGGCGTCCGGCATGTCGCCCATCAGGTGACCGTAGCTCGCGAAGTTGCGGCTGGTGCCGCCCGGGACCGCCCCCTGCGCAATGTATTCTTCTACGCCCGGCAGTTTCGGCACGGCGTCATACCAGAGCTCCGCCTGAAGGCCTGCGCCCTGACACACTTCACTGAGATGGCCCAGCAGCCCGAAGCCGGTGACGTCGGTCATCGCCCGCACGCCGTCAATCTGCGCGAAATCAGCGCCCGCTTTATTCATCGTACACATCACCTCCGTGGCGAGGCCCTGATGCTCCGGGCGCAGCAACGATTTCTTCTCCGCCGTGGTGAGCACGCCTATCCCCAGCGGTTTGGTAAGGAAGAGCTGGCAGCCCGCCTCGGCGGTGCTGTTTTTCTTCACGCGCGCGGTCGGCACGACGCCCGTGACCGCGAGGCCGAAAATCGGCTCCGGCGCGTCAATGGAGTGGCCGCCCGCAAGCGCGATGCCCGCTTGCTGGCAGGCGAAACGCCCACCTTCGACGACTTCGCGCGCGATTTCCGGCGCCAGCGTGTTGACCGGCCAGCCGAGTATCGCGATAGCCATAATCGGTTTGCCGCCCATTGCGTAGATATCGCTAATGGCGTTGGTCGCGGCGATGCGGCCAAAATCAAAAGGGTTGTCCACGATAGGCATGAAGAAATCCGTGGTGCTGATAACGCTCGTGCCGTTGCCCAGGTCGTAAACCGCCGCGTCATCGCGGGTTTCATTGCCGACAAGCAGGTTGGGGTCGATAAACTTCGCCTGATCGCTGTGCAGGATGGTTTCCAGCACTTTCGGGGAAATTTTACAACCGCAACCTGCTCCGTGGCTGTACTGGGTCAGACGAATCGCTTGCTCACTCATGGACCGCTCCTTGTTTGGTCAGAATCAGGTGATCGTTATCATTCGATAAATAAAGCGCGCTTATGGTAGCGCCTGAAAGGCGGGGTGGTAAGTATGCCTGTCTGAATTGCGCCGCTTTTGCTCACAATCCAGACAGTTTTGCGCGAGGGCTTCAGAAATAACGCACGAAGGGGGCGGTGTCGGGCAGGTTAATGGTGGTGGACGCCTTCAGCTGCGGGGTGCCGAGATAGAGAAAACCGACTATCTGATCCTGCTCGCGGCAGTCAAACGCCTCGCGCACCCGCGGGTTGTCGGTGAACGGGCCGCTGCGCCAGATGCCGTTAAAGCCCTGGGCGAGCGCCGCCATTTGCATCGCCATGACCGCGCAACCGGCGCTGACCACCTGCTCCCAGCGCGGCACTTTATGGTGCTCCTGGCAATGCGCGACGACGGTGATGATAAGCGGCGCGCGAAACGGCGCGTTGCGGGCTTTGTCGATTGCTTTTTCATCCTGACCGTCGGCGATGGCGGCGTTTTCCAGCAGCGCGCTGAAGCGCTCGCGCCCTTCCCCTTCGATAACAAAGAAACGCCACGGCTGGAGCGTGCCGTGATCCGGGGCGCGCAGGCCCGCGCGCAGAATGTTTTCCAGCGCGTCGCCAGTGGGCGCAGGCTCGGCGAGCCGCGAGGCGCTGCGGCGGTTGACCAGCATCTCTAATGCATCCATCTCAACTCTCCTGTGATGATTTTTAATCATAAAATTAACACAGCGGTATGTTTTGTTACACCCTACCGGCGTTTCCTGCTGACAAGGCCGCCCGGGGTATTTACACTTTGTCGGCGTCCCGCCTGTAGCGGGAGGTTACGGGGTTCCCCGTTATTCACGGATTAGGGAGAGTAAATGCGTACCCTTTGGCGAATTATTGCCGGATTCTTTAAGTGGACCTGGCGCCTGCTCAACTTCATCAGAGAGCTGGTGATGAATCTGCTGTTTCTGGTGCTGGTGCTGGTGGGCGTCGGCGTCTGGATGCAGTTCAACAGCGGCCCGTCGGAGCCGGGGCGCGGCGCGCTGCTGCTCGATATCAGCGGCGTGGTGGTGGATAAACCGTCGGTCAATAACAAACTCGGCGCGCTGGGACGTCAGCTGTTCGGCGCAAGCTCCGATCGCTTACAGGAAAACTCGCTGTTCGATATCGTTAACGCGATTCGCCAGGCGAAAGACGACCGCAATATTACCGGTATCGTGCTGGATCTGAAGGATTTCGCCGGGGCCGATCAGCCGTCGATGCAGTATATCGGTAAGGCGCTGCGCGAATTCCGCGACGCCGGTAAGCCGGTCTACGCCATTGGCGAAAGCTACAGCCAGGGCCAGTACTATCTCGCGAGCTTCGCCAACAAGATTTGGCTCTCGCCGCAGGGCACCGTCGACCTGCACGGTTTCGCCACCAATGGCCTCTATTACAAGTCGCTCCTCGACAAGCTGAAAGTGACGACCCATGTGTTCCGCGTCGGCACCTATAAATCAGCCGTCGAGCCGTTTATCCGCGACGATATGTCGCCGGAAGCGCGCGATGCCGATAGCCGCTGGATTGGCGAGCTGTGGCAGAACTATCTCGGCACGCTCGCGGCTAACCGCCAGGTACCGGCAAGCCAGATATTCCCAGGCGCGCAGGCGATGATCGCAGGTCTTGAAGCCGCTGGCGGCGACACCGCGAAATACGCGCTCGACAACAAGCTGGTGGATGAACTGGCGAGCAGCGCGGCTATCGACAAGGCGTTGGTAAAACAGTTCGGCTGGAGCGACAAGGATAAAGATTTCCGCGCGGTCAGCATTTACGACTACCCGGTGAATAAGCCGTCCGAACAGGGCGAAAGCATTGCCGTGGTCTTCGCTAACGGCGCCATCATGGATGGCGAAGAAACGCCGGGGAATGTCGGCGGCGACACCACCGCCGCGCAGATCCGCGACGCGCGTCTTGATCCGAAAGTGAAAGCGATTGTGCTGCGGGTGAACAGCCCCGGCGGCAGCGTGACTGCCTCTGAAACCATCCGTCAGGAACTGGCGGCGGCGAAAGAAGCCGGTAAACCAGTCGTGGTTTCAATGGGCGGCATGGCGGCCTCGGGCGGCTACTGGATCTCAACACCTGCAAGCTACATCGTGGCAAACCCAAGTACGCTGACGGGGTCTATCGGCATCTTTGGGGTAATCAACACGGTGGAAAACAGCCTCGATGCGATTGGCGTGCATACTGACGGCGTGGCGACCTCGCCGCTCGCGGATGTCGCCGTGACCAAAGCGCTGCCGCCGGAAGTGCAGAAGCTGATGCAGATAACCATCGAGAACGGCTATCAGCGCTTTATCGGTCTGGTCGCGCAGTCGCGTCACAAAACGCCGCAGCAAATTGACCAGATTGCCCAGGGCCACGTCTGGACGGGTGAAGACGCGAAGCAAAACGGGCTGGTGGATAGCCTCGGCGATTTCGACGACGCCGTGAAAAAAGCCGCGGAGCTTGCGAAGCTGAAAACCTGGCATCTCGATTTTTATCAGGATGAACCGAGCTTTGTGGATATGGTGTTCGCCAACCTGACTGGCTCCGTGCACGCGATGCTGCCGCAGGCGCTGCAGGCGTGGCTTCCTGCTCCGTTTGCTGACGCGGCGCTGGCGGCGAAAAAGGAAGGCGATAAACTTGCCGCCTTTAACGATCCGCAAAACCGTTACGCCTTCTGCCTCACCTGCGGCGACGTGCGATAACGCCTCAGCGTGTCTCTGTCACAGCCCGGCCAATGCCGGGCTGATTTTTTTCTGCAGCACCTCTATACTGCGCGGGTTTATGCACAACGAAAGCTATCCTATGCAAAAGAAATCGATCTACGTTGCCTATACCGGCGGCACCATCGGTATGCAGCGCTCCGAACACGGCTATATCCCCGTTTCCGGCCATCTCCAGCAGCAGCTGGCGCAGATGCCGGAATTCCACCGCCCCGAAATGCCGGATTTCACCATCCATGAATATGCGCCCCTGATGGACTCCTCCGATATGACGCCGCAGGACTGGCTGCATATCGCAGACGATATCAAGGCGCATTACGATGAGTATGACGGCTTCGTGATCCTGCACGGCACCGACACGATGGCGTTCACCGCCTCGGCACTGTCGTTTATGCTGGAGAACCTGAGCAAGCCGGTGATTGTGACCGGCTCGCAGATCCCGCTGGCGGAGCTGCGCTCCGACGGCCAGATCAACCTGCTGAACTCGCTCTATGTCGCGGCGAACTATCCGATTAGCGAAGTGACGCTGTTTTTCAATAACCGACTTTATCGCGGCAACCGCACCACCAAAGCGCACGCCGACGGCTTCGACGCTTTCGCCTCCCCTAACCTGCCGCCGCTGCTCGAAGCGGGTATTCATATTCGCCGCCTGAATACGCCGCCAGCTCCGCACGGCCACGGCGAGCTGCGCGTACATCCGATCACGCCGCAGCCTATCGGCGTGGTGACGATTTATCCGGGCATCTCCGCCGACGTGGTGCGCAACTTTCTGCGCCAGCCGGTACGGGCGCTTATCCTGCGCTCCTACGGCGTAGGCAACGCGCCGCAGAACGGCGAATTTCTGGAAGAGCTTAAAGAGGCGTGCTCGCGCGGGATTGTAGTGGTCAACCTGACGCAGTGTATGTCCGGCAAAGTGAACATGGGCGGCTACGCCACCGGTAACGCGCTGGCGCACGCGGGCGTTATCAGTGGGTTCGACATGACCGTCGAGGCGACGCTGACCAAACTGCATTATCTGTTAAGTCAGGGGCTGGAGCCGCAGGCGATCCGCGAGGCGATGATGCGTAACCTGCGCGGCGAACTGACCCCGGACGAATAAGGAGCTTTTCATGACTTCACGCGCCCTGCTGCTGGTCGATTTGCAAAACGATTTTTGCGCCGGCGGCGCGCTGGCGGTCGCGGAAGGCGATAGCACGGTGGATATCGCCAACGCGATGATTGGGTGGTGCCAGCCGCGCGGCGTGCCGGTGCTGGCAAGCCAGGACTGGCATCCGGCCGGACACGGCAGCTTCGCCTCGGCGCAGCACGCCGAGCCGTTCACGCAAGGCACGCTCGACGGCCTGCCGCAGACCTGGTGGCCCGATCACTGCATTCAGCAGAGCGACGGCGCCGCGCTGCATCCGCTGCTCAACGATAAAGCGATTGAACAGCGCTTTTATAAAGGGGAAAACCCAACTATCGACAGCTACAGCGCGTTTTTCGATAACGGGCATCGTCAGAAAACGCCGCTGGATGCGTGGCTACGCGCGCATGGCGTGGATGAGCTTATCGTGATGGGGCTTGCGACCGATTACTGTGTGAAATACACCGTGCTGGACGCGCTGAACCTCGGGTATACGGTGAACGTCATTACCGACGGCTGTCGGGGCGTTAACCTGACGCCGCAGGCCAGTATGCTGGCGTTTCAGGAGATGGCGGCGAGCGGCGCCACGCTGTTCACGCTGGACGACTGGCGCGAAACGCAGGCGTAATCCGTGTAAGCCCTTTAAAGACAAAGGCCGCAGCGTTATCTGCGGCCTTTTTTTACGGCGTCAGCACGCTTCAGCTTATTGCGGTTTCAGCGTCGCGATGGGCTGTGACTGAATGCCGAATTCTGCCTTGAGCTGTTGCTTGCTTTTCATCACCAGCTGACCGTCGGTGCCGATGGTCATGTGCTGCGGATTGGTGTTGTGGCGCATCTGCCAGAGCATTACCAGTTGCAGACTGTTCTCTTTCTGCTCCGGCGTTAACGCCACGCCATCGGGCCATTTCCCGAGTTCCACGGCGGTCGCGAGGCGCTCATACACTTCCGGCGTCATGCTGCTAATCAGGTCTTCAAGGTTCATCAGAACACGCTCCACTGGAATAATTTGCTGAATCGATTCTTCAGCCTTTGATCTGCTCGCCGTCGTCCTCGTCGGTGAAGCTGAGCGAGGCGGAATTGACACAGTAGCGCTCGCCAGTCGGCTGCGGGCCATCCGGGAACACGTGGCCCAGATGCGCGTCGCAGCTGCCGCAGCGGATCTCAATGCGCTGCATGCCGTGCGAGTAGTCGTTGAGATAACGGATAGCCTCTTCGCTCACCGGCTCGTAAAAGCTCGGCCAGCCGCAGCCGGAATCGTATTTGGTTTGCGAATTAAACAGCGGCGCATCGCACACCAGACAGTGGTAGACGCCATCACGTTTGTTATGCAGCAGACGCCCGGTAAACGGCGGTTCGGTGCCGTGATTCTGGGTGACGTAAAACTGCATTTCCGTCAGGGTATGTTTTAAATCGTCCTGGGAGTTTTGATTGGCCATAAGGTGACATCTCGGGGAGGTTTAAGCAGTTACATTACCTGCAATATTCTAACAAAACATTAACAGTAGCGTGCAGACTTTTGGTCTAAACTTAGCACTGAAAATGCAGCGGACAGGCAAATGTGACTCGCGTCACACTTTTATTTTCGACGCCCTTTTAAATTCCTGGCAGCGTCCCCATCTGGACATAAGCCCAAAAGGAAAATCAGGCCAGTCAGTCGTGCAAAGCTTGTCCATAGGATTGATTTGTCGCAATGATTGACACGATTCCGCTTGACGCTGCGTAAGGTTTTTGTAATTTTACAGCCAACCTTTTATTCACTAACAAATAGCTGGTGGAATATATGACTATCAAAGTAGGTATCAACGGTTTTGGCCGTATCGGTCGCATTGTTTTCCGTGCTGCTCAGAAACGTTCTGACATCGAGATCGTTGCAATCAACGACCTGTTAGACGCTGACTACATGGCCTACATGCTGAAGTATGACTCTACTCACGGTCGTTTCGACGGTACCGTTGAAGTTAAAGACGGTCATCTGATCGTTAACGGTAAAAAAATCCGCGTTACCGCTGAAAAAGACCCGGCTAACCTGAAGTGGGACGAAGTGGGCGTGGACGTAGTTGCTGAAGCAACTGGTATCTTCCTGACCGACGAAACCGCACGTAAACACATCACCGCTGGCGCGAAAAAAGTTGTTCTGACTGGCCCGTCTAAAGACAACACCCCGATGTTCGTTCGTGGCGCTAACTTTGATAAATATGAAGGCCAGGATATCGTTTCCAACGCATCCTGCACCACCAACTGCCTGGCACCGCTGGCGAAAGTTATCAACGACAACTTCGGCATCATCGAAGGTCTGATGACCACCGTTCACGCAACCACCGCAACTCAGAAAACCGTTGACGGCCCGTCTCACAAAGACTGGCGCGGCGGCCGCGGCGCAGCGCAGAACATCATCCCGTCCTCTACCGGCGCTGCTAAAGCTGTAGGTAAAGTCCTGCCGGAACTGAACGGCAAACTGACGGGTATGGCGTTCCGCGTTCCGACCCCGAACGTCTCTGTTGTTGACCTGACCGTTCGCCTGGAAAAAGCAGCGACCTACGAGCAGATCAAAGCTGCTATCAAGAAAGCCGCTGACGGCGAGATGAAAGGCGTTCTGGGTTATACCGAAGATGACGTGGTTTCCACCGACTTCAACGGCGAAATCTGCACTTCCGTGTTCGATGCTAAAGCAGGTATCGCACTGAACGACAACTTTGTGAAACTGGTTTCCTGGTACGACAACGAAACTGGCTACTCCAACAAAGTTCTGGACCTGATCGCTCACATCTCCAAATAAGTGAGATGGGTTTCTGATCTTAAGGGCGACTTCGGTCGCCCTTTTTATTTGGCTTTAAAGACAGAGGATTGCCAGAAATGATTAACACGATTTTTGCCCTGCCGGTGTCTGAACAGTTAACCCCTTACCTTTCCCGCCGTCAGCATGACGAGCTGGATATCGTGGTCGTCGACCATCCGCAGGTTCGCGCCGCGGTGGCGCTGCAGGGCGCGCATCTGCTCTGCTGGAAGCCTGCCGGTGAACAAGATGTCCTGTGGCTGAGCGACAACACCCCGTTTAAAAAAGGCGTCGCGCTGCGCGGTGGCGTGCCCATCTGCTGGCCGTGGTTCGGTCCGTCGGCGCAAAAAGATCTGCCTTCCCACGGCTTCGCGCGCAATCTGCCGTGGACGTTAAGCGCCCATAACGAAGACGATAACGGCGTGGTGCTGACGTTTGAACTGCACGCCAGCGACGCGAGCCGCCAGTACTGGCCGCACGACTTCACGCTGTATGCGCGCTACAAGCTTGGCAAAACCTGCGAAATGGAACTGGAAGCGCACGGCGAGTTTGAAACTACCTCCGCGCTGCACACCTATTTCAACGTGGGCGATATCGCTGACGTCAAAGTGAGCGGTCTTGGCGATACCTACCTCGATAAAGTCAACGGCGGCGAACAGGGCACGCTGAAAGACGGCGTCCAGGCCTTCCCGGACCGCACCGATCGCGTCTACCTGAACCCGGAAGGCTGCAGCCTGATCCACGACGGCGCACTCAACCGCACCATTGAAGTCGTGCATCATCACAACAGCAACGTGGTGGGCTGGAATCCGGGCCCGGCGCTCTCCGTGAGCATGGGCGATATGCCGGATGACGGCTACAAAACCTTTGTCTGCGTCGAAACCGCTTGTGTGACCACCCCGCAGAAAACGCGCGAAGACCAACCGTCTCGCCTCTCCCAGACGCTGCGCGTCGTGAAGAAAGCCTGATAACGCACGGCCCCGTTCACGGGGCCATTTTCTGCCCGCGCGTTGTCGCCCCGCCCTCACCTGTTATTTCGCTACACATCTCGCCATAAAAAAGGGCGCACATGGCGCCCCGCGAAAGAGTATCAGCGGATCAGAACGTATACGTTACGCCCGTCGACAGCAGCGCAGACCAGGAACGGTCCACCATCGGGCTGTCTTTCGCTTCGTCGCTCAGATGGGTGTAACGGCCGCTGCCGTAAACGCTCCAGCTGTCAGAGAGACGATAGGTGGCGGTCAGCTCCGCATACGGCGCCCAGCCGTCATCCGCATCGTAACGGCTCAGGCCGCTGCGGCGCGACTCTTTGCCACTCACGCCATAGTAGTAATCGTTCTGGTTTTCGCTGCTCCACTCCACGCCGATACCTGGGATAAGCGTCAGGCCGCCGTTGGTGTAGCGATAGAGCCAGCCCAGATCCCACACGACGCCGTTGCTGTTATCCAGCGTGTCGACCGCGAGAGAGGTGCGCAGGAAACCGTATTCAGTGTTGTGCACGTAAGAGAGACCCGCCATCAGCGTGGACTTACGCTCATCCAGACGGCGTAACGCGCGGCTGTCACTGTCGCCTGGTTTGAAATGTAACGGCGAGTAGTACGCCATAATGGAGAGCTTATCGGCAGTGTCGTTCCACAGGTAGTAACCGGCGCCCAGGCCGCGTACCCAGAAGTTATCACCTTCATAGTTGACGACCGGCAGCGGATAAACGTCTTTATCGTACTGCTTATACGGGTTCACCACCCATCCTGCACCCGCACCCACTGACAGTTTTCCTTCTGCGTGTGCAACGGTAGCGGCTGAAGCCATGAGGGCACCCAGTGCCAGAAATTTGAATGTGCTCACAGTGCATCAAGTCCTTTAGTCAAATGATCAGCTCGCGAAGTGTAACCGCCTCGCCCACTTTACCCCAAATTTTTTCGCATATCTTTACATCACCCGATCGCGCAGCCTCGCATTTCTGCGTGACAGCAGCCTTGCAATTTTATGACTTTGTGGTGAATCCGCGTCTTGCTCGTTAATGCGCCAGCAGAAACAACGGGATGAGTGCTTGATAAATCACTGGATCCCTGAAATGGCGGCATGCAAGATTTTCAAATGCCATCTACGCTTAAAAATAAGAAGGTGCATTACCCTGACCGCAGTAGCACAGTGCAACGCGCAATAAATGCATCAGTTGGCATTAGGGTTGCTGTACTCAGAATACGTCTTCCGGGAGCCTCCACTATTCATATGAACGGCTCTTTAACCTGTGCTAAAAAACGAAAGGACGGCATGCCATGAATATATTCGATCACTATCGCCAGCGCTATGAAGCTGCCAAGGACGAAGAGTTCACACTGCAGGAATTTCTTACCGTTTGCCGGCAGGATCGCAGTGCTTATGCCAACGCGGCAGAACGGCTATTGATGGCCATCGGTGAGCCAGTGATGGTGGATACTGCCCAGGAGCCACGGCTTTCCCGTCTCTTTTCGAACCGGGTAGTCGCCCGGTACCCGGCGTTTGAGGAATTCTATGGCATGGAAGAGGCTATCGAGCAGATTGTGTCGTATCTGAAACATGCGGCGCAGGGTCTGGAAGAGAAAAAACAGATCCTCTATCTGCTGGGCCCGGTGGGCGGTGGTAAATCGTCGCTGGCCGAGCGGCTGAAATCGCTGATGCAGCGCGTGCCGATTTATGTGCTGAGCGCCAACGGCGAGCGCAGTCCGGTTAACGACCATCCGCTGTGCCTCTTTAACCCGCAGGAAGACGCGCAAATTCTGGAAAAAGAGTACAACGTGCCGCGCCGTTATCTCGGCACGATTATGTCGCCGTGGGCCGCGAAACGCCTGCATGAGTTTGGCGGCGACATCACCAAATTCCGCGTCGTTAAAGTCTGGCCGTCCATTCTTGAGCAAATTGCTATCGCCAAAACCGAGCCGGGCGATGAAAACAACCAGGATATCTCGGCGCTGGTCGGTAAAGTTGATATCCGCAAGCTTGAGCATCACGCGCAAAACGATCCGGACGCCTACGGCTACTCCGGCGCCCTCTGCCGCGCCAACCAGGGCGTGATGGAATTCGTCGAGATGTTCAAAGCGCCCATTAAAGTGCTGCATCCGCTGCTCACCGCGACGCAGGAAGGGAACTATAATGGCACGGAAGGCATCTCCGCGCTGCCCTTTAACGGCATTATTCTCGCGCACTCCAACGAATCGGAATGGGTGACTTTCCGCAACAACAAAAACAACGAGGCGTTCCTTGACCGTGTTTATATCGTCAAGGTGCCCTACTGCCTGCGTATCTCGGAAGAGATCAAAATCTACGAGAAACTGCTTAACCACAGCGAGCTGTCGCATGCGCCATGCGCGCCAGGCACGCTGGAAACCCTGGCCCGATTCTCGATTCTTTCGCGCCTGAAAGAGCCGGAAAACTCCAGTATCTATTCAAAAATGCGCGTCTATGACGGCGAAAGCCTGAAAGACACCGACCCGAAAGCGAAATCCTATCAGGAGTATCGCGACTACGCGGGAGTCGATGAGGGCATGAACGGGCTCTCGACCCGTTTCGCGTTCAAGATCCTCTCGCGGGTTTTCAACTTCGATCATACCGAAGTGGCCGCCAACCCGGTGCACCTCTTCTATGTGCTGGAACAGCAGATCGAGCGCGAGCAGTTCCCGCAGGAGAGCGCCGAGCGCTATCTCGAATTCCTCAAAGGTTATCTGATCCCGAAATACGCCGAGTTTATTGGCAAAGAGATCCAGACGGCCTATCTGGAGTCCTACTCCGAATATGGCCAGAACATCTTTGACCGCTATGTCACCTATGCGGACTTCTGGATCCAGGATCAGGAGTATCGCGACCCGGATACCGGTCAGCTGTTCGACCGCGAATCGCTCAACGCCGAGCTTGAGAAAATCGAGAAACCGGCGGGCATCAGCAACCCGAAAGATTTTCGTAACGAAATCGTCAACTTCGTGCTGCGTGCGCGCGCTAACATTAATGGTCGCAATCCAAACTGGACCAGCTATGAGAAGCTGCGCACGGTAATTGAGAAGAAAATGTTCTCCAACACCGAGGAGCTGCTGCCGGTCATCTCCTTTAATGCTAAAACCTCCACGGACGAGCAGAAGAAACACGATGATTTTGTCGATCGCATGATGGAAAAAGGCTATACCCGCAAGCAGGTACGTCTGCTGTGCGAATGGTATCTGCGCGTGCGTAAATCGTCATAAAAAGCATCGCCCGGCGGCGTTCGCGCAGCCGGGCCTACAACGAAGCGAACCGTTGCCGGGTGCAGGCGCATCCGGCAAAACTGGCGCACAGAAAGTTGGTAAATGCAGTACGGGGGGGCATATGACCTGGTTCATAGACCGACGTCTTAACGGCAAAAACAAGAGCACGGTGAACCGCCAGCGCTTCTTGCGCCGTTACAAAGCACAAATCAAACAGTCGATTTCCGAGGCCATCAATAAACGCTCGGTGACCGACATCCAGAGCGGCGAATCCGTTTCCATTCCAAACGACGATATCAGCGAACCGATGTTTCATCAGGGGCGCGGCGGGCAGCGCCATCGCGTCCATCCGGGTAACGACCATTTCGTCCAGAACGATCGCATCGAGCGCCCGCAGGGCGGCGGCGGCGGATCAGGCAGCGGTCAGGGCCAGGCGAGCGCCGACGGCGAAGGCCAGGATGAATTTGTTTTCCAGATCTCCAAAGATGAATATCTCGACCTGTTATTTGAAGATCTCGCCCTGCCGAATCTGAAAAAGAACCAGCATCGGCAGCTGAATGAATATAAAAACCATCGCTCCGGCTACACCTCGAATGGGGTGCCCGCCAACATCAGCGTCGTGCGCTCGCTGCAAAATTCCCTGGCGCGCCGCACTGCCATGACCGCAGGCAAACGCCGGGCGCTGCGCGAGCTGGAGGCGAGCCTTGATGAAGCGCTGAAAAGCGAACCGGCGCAACTGCTGGAAGAGGAGCGTCTGCGCAGAGAGATAGCCGAACTGCGCGCCAAAATCGAACGCGTGCCGTTTATCGACACCTTCGATCTGCGCTACAAAAACTTTGAAAAACGCCCGGAGCCCTCAAGCCAGGCGGTGATGTTCTGTCTGATGGACGTTTCCGGCTCGATGGATCAGGCCACCAAAGATATGGCCAAGCGCTTTTATATTCTGCTCTATCTGTTCCTGAGCCGAACCTATAAAAACGTCGATGTCGTGTATATCCGCCACCACACCCAGGCCAAAGAGGTGGACGAGCACGAGTTTTTCTATTCGCAGGAGACCGGCGGGACGATTGTTTCCAGCGCCCTCAAGCTGATGGATGAAGTTGTGAAAGCACGCTACGACCCGGCGCAGTGGAATATCTACGCTGCGCAGGCGTCCGATGGCGATAACTGGGCGGACGATTCACCGCTGTGTCACGAAATACTGGCGAAGAAAATTCTGCCGGTAGTGCGTTATTACAGTTATATCGAAATCACGCGCCGTGCCCATCAAACGTTGTGGCGTGAATATGAAGATTTGCAGGCCACGTATGAGAATTTCGCTATGCAGCATATTCGCGATCAGGATGACATCTATCCGGTATTCCGCGAACTGTTTCATAAACAGGCCAGCGAAAACTGGAGCTAACTTTTGGGCCGACGCTGTCGGCCCCGTTATTTTTACGATTACCATAAATTAAAGCCACACTTAACTTTTATGTCAGCCCTGCTTAATTAAATAGCCATTTTCGTCCATACTATTTAGTAACACACCACCTCAGCATTAATAACCCTACAGATTTTACTTACAGCCGGTTCGCTATCAGTTATAGTGAGCGGCATTAAATAAGAACGACGCGGCGCCGTCGCAGGACCACCGTGAATCATGTCGAACAAGGTCTTCTTGGGCTTGAATAAAAATTCGGGGATGGCGGGGACAATCATCGCCAGCATATTTGCCGTCCTGGCTGTTGCGCAAATCCTCTTCTGGCGGATGGAAGCGAGCAGAATAAACGATTATAGCCAGGCGGTGCTGGCGCGTAGCGTAGCGCTGCTCCAGCAGGCAAATGATATTGCCAACCGTGAAGCGAAAATGACGCATTATTCGACGTGCGGCGAAGCCGATCTCAATGCGTTGCGCACGCTGATGTGGAATTATCAGCTCATTAAGGATGTCGGTCGCACCAGCGCCCACGGGATTTTATGCTCTGCCCTTTGGGGGCGTCTTCCCATTGCCCAGCCGCTAACTGCGACGGAAAGTTTTGTCGGCCGCAACGGCGCCCGCTGGTTATTAAATCTGCCGTTAACCGATACCATTAACGTCAGCGCCTGGTGGCGTAACGATCTGCTGGTGATATTTTCTCCTTTCATTTTTACCCGCTTTGAAAAAGATGCCGCCACGGCGCACTACAGCGCCATCATCACCAATACGCAGCACGATCATCGGTGGTTTACGCTCGGCCCCACCCAGGCGCTATTAAACGAAGGGGACACCACGTCCCATTACGCCTGGTATTTTATTACCCGCGAACAGTGTAATCGCCAATACGATCTCTGCGTGATTGCCGGTACGCACCCTTATGGCTTACTTCAGGCGAGCTGGTATACGCTCGCGCTGCTCATCGTGCTGGGTCTGGCGCTGGGCATTTCCGTTTGCGCCGGTCTCGCGCTTTATCGCCGGAAAAAAGCCTCTTTACGCACCCGGCTGGAAAACGCCTTAAAAAACGGCGAGATGCGGGTGGTCTACCAGCCGATTTATGAAATAGAAACCGGCCGGATGAAAGGCATGGAGGCGCTGCTGCGCTGGTATGATAATAATGGCGAGACGATTTCCCCGGATGTCTTTATTCCTCTTGCGGAAAAAGAGGGGCTGATGGGAAAAATCACCGAGTTTGTGACCATGCAGGCCGTGAGTGAAACCGCAGAATTATTGACCCGCTACGACCTCACGCTCAGTATTAATATCAGCCTTACCGACCTCTTCTCTCACCATTATCTTGATTTTCTGACGCAGCTTACGCAAAAAATCGACCTGGCCCCCAGCCGAATTATGCTCGAAATAACGGAGCGGGAAAACGCGACGCTGGCGCACATGGAAGCGGCAATATTATTATTTAAGCGACACGGATTTCTGATTGCGCTTGATGATTTCGGCACCGGTTATTCGACAATCTCCTGGCTGTCGCGCCTGCCTATTGATGAAGTGAAAGTCGACAAAAGCATTACTGATGCCATTGGCACGCCGACACTCAATAAAACGCTGCTGGTCAATTTAATTTTGATGTTGAAGGCAATGCCGCAGCAGATCGTATTTGAAGGGCTGGAACAGCGGTTGCAGGTCGATTATTTACAGGATAATTTTCCGGGGTGTTACGGTCAGGGCTGGTGGTTTTCGCGTCCTGTCGACTGCCAGGCGCTGCGCTTATTACTGACGATGCAGGCAAAATAAAACAGCAGCCCTGAGGCTGCTGTATCACAGATAAATTCAGCAAGCGAAACTATTTACGTCCACCGCTGTGGCTGTTCTGGCCGCCTTTTTTACCTGCTTCGGAAGCACGCTCCGGGTCATTTTTAAAATTCCCGCCGCTCTGCTGCCCGCCTTTTTTACCCGCTTCAGATGCTTTTTCACGATCTTCGGCAAAATTGCCGGAACCACCACGATGTTCTGCCATAACAACCTCCGGGTTTGGGTTTGTGTTACCAGAAAAAACGTTACTACAGTAAAAGCACTGTTAAAATCACTTCGCCTGTCGAAGACAGCATTACGCTCACCGAACAGGGCGCGCCTCCTTGCATTTTCTTTCGCAAACGTCGCGCAATCTGGGTTATTCCCGCCTGCGCCCCGATTGAGAAACTGATTCGCCTCGTCACGGCATAGTGCTTATTTAGCCGCCATGCGAATAATCATTATCCGCTTTATTACGACCGCTGCATTCATAAGGCACTCTTATGACCTTAATACACCTTTGCAAAGTAAGCCAAACGACAACACTGAATCTTTTTCGTATATCTGCGTCAGGTGGTTTATTTCCCTTGAGTTTATTTTGTGTAAATTTCCTGCGTTGCAAAATAAGCGAAGCGTCAGTATGGTGGAAAGTTCACGATATAAACGAGGCGAGACAGATGAAAGGTATAGATATTCACCAGCAACTGGTGGATTTACTGACCGCGGGCCAGGCGCGGTTTCGCGTAATGGAACATGAAGCGATGGGCAAATGCGAGGCAGTGTCAGAAATTCGCGGCACGCAACTCAGTCAGGGCGCCAAAGCGCTGGTCTGTAAGGTGAAGGGCAACGGCGTCAAACAGGTTGTGTCGGCGGTACTGGGGGCGGACCTCCAGGCCGACCTGTCACTGCTGGCGCAGCATCTTGGCGGCACGAAAGCGTCGCTCGCGAGCCCGGCGGAAGTCGATGAACTCACCCGCTGCGTCTTCGGAGCTATCCCGCCGTTCAGTTTTCACCCCTCGCTCCGGCTCGTCGCCGACCCGCTGCTTTTCGAGCGTCACGATGAAATCGCGTTTAACGCCGGTCTGCTCGAAAAATCGATTATCATGGACACCGCTGACTATCTGCGTCTGGCGAAACCCACGCAGATTGCGTTTCACCGCGCGGCGTCTACCAGCGCTTCTCAAGAAACCGCACCGCAATAATCAGCGTGGCGGCGGTGGCGAAAAAGAAGGTCGTTATCCAGAGCGCGTCGGGCGACAGCAGATCGTTCATCGTTTCTCCGGGTCTTACGTCGTCATCGGGGGATGCTGCATTCACTGTTACCGGCTTTTGATTGCAAAATAATGACAACGGTCCGGTGCAGTTCTTTTCTGACAAGGAGCTTTCGATGTTCGATATCACGCTGCTTATCCTGCTGGCGCTGGCCGGGCTAGGGTTTGTCAGCCACAACATGGCGGTAACGGTCTCGGTGCTGGTGCTGGTGCTGATTGTTATCCGGATGACGCCGCTCAGCGCGTGGTTTCCGTGGGTGGAAAAACAGGGCGTCACCGTCGGCATCATTATTCTGACTATCAGCGTGATGGCGCCCATCGCCAGCGGCACCCTGCCCACCTCCACGCTGTTTCACGCTTTCCTGAACTGGAAATCGCTGGTGGCTATCGCAGTCGGCATTTTTGTCTCCTTGCTTGGCGGCAAGGGCGTGGCGCTGATGGGCAGCCAGCCGTCGATTGTGGCGGGTCTTCTGGTCGGCACCGTGCTCGGCGTGGCGCTTTTTCGCGGCGTGCCGGTCGGGCCGCTGATTGCCGCGGGCCTGGTGTCGCTGCTGATTGGCCGCCAGTAGCCATGTGTTTTACCCTGTGCTTTTCATTTGCTGTTTTCGCGCGTCGTCACACCGCCGCGCGTCCATAAGGATTTTATGACTCACCTGACCTCCGATCGTCGGGGCGGCTGGCTGCTGCTGGCAGGACTTCTGACCATTGCCACCACGCTGCGCGTCACGTTCACCGGCACCGCGCCGCTGCTGGACGCCATTCGCCTCGACTTCACGCTCTCAACCGCGGCGACCGGGCTTCTCACCACGCTGCCGCTGCTCGCCTTCGCGCTGGTATCGCCGCTGGCGGCCGGTAGCGCGCGGCGCTTTGGCATGGAGCGCAGCCTTTGCGGCGCGCTGCTGTTTATTTGCGCCGGTATCGCCCTGCGCTCGTCGGGCGGCGCGGCGGCGCTGTTCGCGGGCACCGCGCTTATCGGCTGCGGCATCGCTTTTGGCAACGTCCTGCTACCTGGCATGATCAAGCGCGATTTTCCAGGCCAGGTGGCGAAACTCACCGGCGCTTATTCCCTGACGATGGGACTTGCGGCGGCCGCGGGCTCGGCGCTGGTGGTGCCGGTCGCGGCTGCAAGCGGCGGCTGGCGCGGCGCGCTGCTGGCGCTGATGGTCTTTCCGATGCTGGCGCTGCTGCTCTGGCTCCCACAGCTGCGCGCGCATCGCGGTGACGCCATCGGCGGCGCGGCGCGACAAAGCCGCGGCATCTGGCGCTCAGCGCTCGCCTGGCAGGTGACGCTGTTTCTCGGCGTCAACTCGCTCATTTATTACATCGTCATCGGCTGGCTGCCGTCGATTCTGATAAGCAGCGGCTATAGCGAGGCGCAGGCGGGGTCGCTGCACGGCCTGATGCAGCTCGCCACTGCCGTGCCGGGCATTGCGGTGCCGCTGTTGCTGGCAAAACTGCGGGATCAGCGCGCGATTGCCGTCCTGACGGCGCTGCTCTGTGCGCTAAGCCCAGTTGGGCTTTGGCTCTTTCCTGCGCAGGCGGCGTGGTGGGTGGTGATTTTCGGCTTCGGTTCGGGTGCTACGATGATCCTCGGCCTGACGTTTATTGGCCTGCGCGCCAGCTCCGCGCATCAGGCGGCGGCGCTTTCCGGTATGGCGCAGTCGGTGGGGTATCTGCTGGCGGCATGCGGGCCTCCGGTAATCGGCAGACTCCACGATCTGTTACAGAGCTGGAGCCTGCCGCTGCTGGCATGCGCCGCGCTGGCGGTCGTGATGGCCGTCGCGGGCGGGTTTGCCGGGCGCGCACGGGAAATCGGCGCGCCTTAGCGGTTTAGCGACGCGCGGCGCGCAGGAATTCACGCACCAGCGGCACCGGTCGTCCGTCGAGCGCGGCGCGCTCATGCTGGAACAGCGTCGCCACAAAGAACGGGTGCGTGGTGAGCTCCACCGCGCGCACGTCGCCGTCGTCATCCCAGCCGGTCACTTTCAGCGCGTCCGCGCTCAGCGCCTCAACGAATTCCGGCGACACGCCGAAGTTACAGCGATACGCCTCTTTAATTTCCTGCCGCCCGTAAGCGCGCGCGATAAGCGTATGCGGGCGCAGTTCCACGTCGCCGGTTTGCTCCACCAGCGAACAGCTGAGCGGCGAAATCACCAGTCTGCCGCCCTGCGCCGTTTCACCGTGGCCAGCGTCTTCCCAGCCCAGGACGTTGCGGGCATATTCAATCACGGCATGCTGGAAACCGCCGCAGGTGCCGAGAAACGGGATGGCGTTTTCACGAGCGTAACGAATGGCGATAAACGCGCCGTCTTCATTTTCATAGGGGCTGCCGGGAACGACCCAGATGGCGTCATAGCCCACCAGATCTTCCGCGCTGGCGATGTCTTTGGTCGGGAGCCAGTCGTAATCGGCGGTAAGCTCCAGCACGGCGGCGGCGTCGTCAATCGCGAGCGGGATAGCCTGGTGCGCGACAGTGTCGGCGTGATAGTCGCCAACCAGCGCGATTCGCAGTGTGGTCGTGAGTGGAGAGGGTTCCATGAGGGTTTCCTTATGCCTGAACGAATTGAGCACAACATAAGGAACATCAGCATACCGATCTGCGCGCCCGCTAACAACACTAAAAATCAGCGGGGAGATGCACGCTATTTTGCGAGACGTCTCGGGCAATCGCGCCCTGTGGTTTGCCTCATCAGCGCGCCAGATGGATAATTCGCACAGCGATAACCACAAGCAGGAGGCAATGATGATTACGCTAAAACGCGTTTATGACGAGCCGGACGCGCAGGACGGCTACCGGGTACTGGTGGACCGGCTCTGGCCGCGCGGCATCAAAAAAACCGATCTGCCGTTAGACGAATGGAACAAAACGCTGGCACCTTCAGCCGCGCTTCGCAAGGAATTACACAGCGAGGTTATCGACTTCGCCCACTTCAGCGAGCGCTACCGTGAGGAGCTGGCCGCGCGACAGGACGAAGGCGCGCGGCTGGCGGCTATCGCCCAGGGTGGCACGCTGACGTTGCTGTATGGCGCTAAAGACAGGCAGCAGAACCACGCGCAGGTGCTGGCGGCGTGGCTACGGGAGTGAACAGCGGGCGGGCGTAAAACGTCTTAATCGAGCAGCAGCGCCGTCTCTTCGAGCGGCAGCAGTTCGCCGTCAAGCGGCATCAGATGTTCGGCGCGAACAAACGCGAAACCGGTCTGTCCGTCTGCGGCGACAACATCGCCCGTCACCAGCCATAGCGGGCGAGCGCAGGCCAGCGGCAGCTCGGTCATAAAGCCCGTGACCGGGTTAATAAAGCGCTCGCCTGGCTTACAGAGGCTGAAGAGCTCAACCGATTTACCGATGTTTCCCCGTCCGGCGGTGGTACGGGCGCCGATGATAATGGCGAGAGCGCCTGGCTTGAGTTGTTGCATGGGGTCTTTCCGCGTTCGCAATACAGTAAAAGAAACGCCCAGATCAGAACATTCTTATGTCGCGATGTAAAGATTTCTGGATCAAAAAATCGTGCGATTTACGTGCGAATCTCTCTTTTTCTTCGTTTCGCGCCTTCGTTATGCTTCTGTGGGGCTCGTGACGCCCCGCAGAATCACCCTCCCGGCACTCTCCGCCTGCGCGCCTCATGCGGCTTGTAGCATCACAAAACGCCGTACCGCGAGTGCCCTGCCCGCATCAGTACCGCACCCGCAAACATGTTTCCTGCCCGTGCGCCGCCCCCCTGGAATTCGCCTGATTAGTCTGTATTGAGGTGCCGTTTAGAAACCCATCGCGCGAGGTCGATATACTTCGGCGATTCGCGTATTTAAGGTTTTTCTTATGTCGGTCATCACCCCTCACGCCGCCGGGACCCCGCGCAGCGGTATGGATCTTATGAAAGCCCTCTCTACTGGCACGCTGATGCCAGGCGGGTTATGGGCGAAAAAAAGCTATCGGCTTAAATTCGCGCTGCGCAGCTGCCTGTACCTGCCCGCCACGCTGCGCTTTATGGGTTCGCTGGCCGCCAACCCGCGCTTTGAGCAACTGCTGAGCGTACAGAACACGCTGCCGGGTAAAATTCATCGCCTCTATTTGCGCCTCGGCCTGAGCGCCAGCGAGCGCGCCAGCGCTATCATCAACCACTACCAGTTTGTCAGCGAACAGGCCCCGCCGCGTCTGGCTGACGCGCTGTGCGCCACGCGCCCGCAGCCGCTGTTTCAGCTGGCGGCGAAAGACAAACAGGTCGTCATCAGCATTTCTTCGGCCCACAAAGCCGAGCGCGAAGGCGAAAGCACGCTGTGGCTGCACTGCGATGACGTGCTGCTGGCAAGCCTCACCTTCAGCGTCGTGCGCGACGCCACGGGCTACGGCATTGCTATCGGCGGCCTGCAGGGCCCGCGCCGCAGCGTGCCGCACGAAGCCATCCGCGACGCCACCAAAGCCTGTTACGGCGTCTTCCCGAAACGCCTGCTGATGGAAGTGCTGTGGCTGATGGCAGGACAGTTCGGCATGACCCACTTCGAGGCGGTAAGCAACGACGGCCACGTATTCCGCGGGCTGCGCTACCGCTTCAGCAAGGGGCGGCATTTCTTCGCAAGCTACGATGAGTTCTGGGAGTCCATCGGCGGCGAACGTCGCGGTGCGCGGTATTTCGCCCTGCCGCTTGTGGCCGCACGCAAACCGCTGGAAGAGGTCGCCAGCAAAAAACGCTCCGAATACCGCAAGCGCTACGAGCTGCTGGATTCGCTGGCGGAGCAGTGGCGCGAACTGAACGCGCAGTAATGCTCAGGCGGCCTTCGGGCCGCTTTTTTATGGCGATCCCCCCGAGTTTGCGCAGCTTACCCTTCGGCTTGCGTATTGATAGACTGCGGCAGGTTTTGCATCGCTGATAAGGAAAACGCATGGCACAACAGGCTTTCGACTGGCAGTCGCTTGAAGACGCCGCCGTCACGATGATGGTCGCGGCCGTTCGCGACGTGCATCAACAGCACCCTCAGGAGCGTCTGTACGGCGCCACCTTCCATGCTTTCTATGACGACGGGGCTGTCATCTACTGGCCCTGCATCGCGGTGGGTACGGAGGAGAGCCTCGCGCGGCGCGTGGCGGAATATCAGGCGCAGGGCGATACCGCATCGACAGAATCGCTGACTGAGAGCCTGCGCTGGTCTTCGGCGGACCTGCCTTACAACATCGAACCGGATGAGCACGCCGAACGCCTGGCGCTCGATTGCTGTGATTTCGCGGCGCGCGACGGCACGTTTTCCGTGTGGGAGAAAACCTGTGAGTACTTTATGCGCCGCTTTCCGAAGGCCGCTAAAAAAGCGCGCCAGCAGCTGATCCGTGAAGGGGTGGTGGATAAAAATTTTATTATTATCGCCGAAGATGAAGCGGGAGAGCTTATCCCGTTAAGCCTCACCCGCGCGCAGCTGCTGCGCCATTTCCCGCACTATGACGCCGACGAAAAAGAGCGCCGCCGTCTGACCGCGCTGCCCCTCGACCAGCAGCTCAGCGAGCTGGTGCCGCTGGCGCTCGGTGTCGTGCGGGGCACGCTGTATGAAGGATACGAAGAACTGCTGAAAGCTATCGGGCGCCCTGCCGTCGCCCCGCTCGCGGCGGTGGTACGCGGCGACGCGCCAGGCGATCGCTGGCTCGCCAGCAAACTGATCGCCGAGATTAACGACGCTACCGATGAGGCCATCGCCGCGCTCTGCGGGCTGCTGGATGAGGAGCGCGCGGACAACTGCGATCGCGCCTGGGCGGCCTGCGCACTCGCGCGGCTTGGCAATATGGCGGCTATCGTCGCACGTGTTCCCGGACTGCCACTGGATATTGCCGCCGCCGGGCTCGCGGCACCGTATCGCAGTTTTCGCGATGACGGACGTTTTTTGCCGCTCGACTACCGCCCGCTCGAAGCGGCCCTGGAACAGCACCCGCAGCTTGAAGCCGCCGTGGCGCATGAGCTCCAGCCAGGACGCGGTTATTGTCACCTGACGCCAGATGAAATTCCGGCCGCCCGCGCCGGATTGACCTCACCCGTAGCGCTGATCCGCGCGCATGCGCAGGCGGTGCTGGAAGAGGCAGAAGATAAGCTTCGCTGATCCCTTCGCGCATAAAAAAACCGCCTGGCGGCGGTTTTTTTTATTTAGCATCATCTTCCGAGCGGTACGGTCCTTTTTCGTCGTCATCGCTGTCGTCGCGCTTACGCGTGACTTCCCCTTCCGGGCCCGGCGTGCCGCCCCCCTGCTCTTCAGCCTGTAAGCGGAAAGCCTGCTCTTTTTGCGATTCGCCGAAGTATCCGAAACCAAAAAACATGATGACCTCCTGTATCCATCAGTGTTAACACATTAAGTGTAGCTGACCAGAAAGCCTTCGCAGGCGCTCCACGCTTACCGTCTGTCTGAAAAGCACGGGCTTCGCGATGCGCGATGCCTGGCCGTTACATGCCTGCCGCTTTGTCGAGCACGCGCTGGATAGCCGACGAGAGCTCGTTGATTTCAAACTTCGCCACGTAGCCATCCGCGCCGACTTTACGCACGTGATCTTCGTTCGCGCTGCCGGAAAGCGAGGAGTGGATAACCACCGGGATTTTCTTCAGGTTCGCGTCCATCTTGATGTTACGCGTCAGCGTAAAACCGTCCATTTCCGGCATTTCGAGGTCGGTTAGCACCATCGCGATTTTATCGGTGATCGACTGTCCTTCCGCCTGCGCCTCTTTCGCCATCAGCTTGATCTTCTCCCAGGCTTCGAGGCCCGTGGTGTGCATGATGGCCGGGATGCCCATACTTTTAAGCCCGTGCTCCAGCATCGAGCGCGCCACTTTGGAGTCTTCCGCGACGATAGCGACCGCGCCCGGCTTCAGTTTGAAGCTGCGCTCCTGGACCACCGTGTTCGGCTGGCCGTCGCGCACGGACGGGATGATGTCATACAGGATCTGTTCAACGTCGAGCACCAGCGCCAGCTCGTTGCTCTGGTTGTCGCTGTCGAGCCGCGCAATGCTGGTGATGTTGCGGGAGCTGACGCCCGACTCCGCCGTATGCACCTGGCTCCAGTCGAGACGAATAATGTTTTCGACGGATTCAACCGCGAACGCCTGGGTGCTGCGCGCATACTCGGTTACCAGCAGCAGATTAAGGCCGGTAGTAGGCTTGCAACCCGTCACCGCAGGCAGGTCGACCACCGGAATGATCTGACCGCGAATATTCGCCATACCGAGCAGCGGCGCCTGCATGCCTGCCGCTTTGGTGATGGTTGGCATCGGCACGATTTCGCGCAGTTTGAATACGTTGATGCCATACAGCTCAGGTTTTTCCTCTTCGCTCGCAGAGCCCAGCCGGAAGAGCAGCAGTTCGAATTTGTTCGATAAAGCGAGATTCGCCCTCTCATCAATATCTTTCTGGAAGTTATCCATATTTGCCTCAAAGGTACGTGGGTGGTGGCTCATGCTGCGAAAAGGACAACACGCTGGTGCCTGGTTTCAGGCAAGCCGCGCGCCTGAATTTGCTTTAAATCGTTATCGGCAGCTTTTGGAAAAAATAGAGGGCACAGAAAGCGACAAAATGTCGATGAGGCGTAAAAAAGGAGAGCGAGCGCAAAAAATAAGAACGCCGCCCGCAGGCGGCACTGGAATAACAGCGAAAAAAAGGTGGTTTATGGCGCCTTATGCCATGCATCGCGCAGGGACTCCCGCCCACGCTGCTCCTCTTTTTCAGGAAGATCGTCCTCCTCCCACGGGTTGATGATATCCGGCGCGTCTTCCGGTAACCCGTGATGCTCATTATCATCCGCAAGCGGTCTGTCAGGATGGCGTTGGTCAGACATTTTTCTTTCCTCTTATCCTCGGGAGACAGGAAAAGTGTAGCCTGGCCTGCGCGCGGCGGACGCTTTTCTGCCTCTTCCCCCTCGCCAACGCCGTGCCAAGCGGCTAAAGTGAAACTTAGCGCCGACGCACTCACCAGAAGAGGTACAAATGACGGGCTCGATTGACGAAATTATTGAAAAACTTCAGACGCGCATCCTGGCGTACGAAATTCTGTTCCAGTCATTGCTGGAAGAAGTACCTTCTGTACTGAAAGAGCGCGTGGTCGACAATGCGCGCCACCACTTTGCAGGCCTTGAAGCGGGCGTCAACAGTGACCCGGAGCGGGCGCAAAAAATAACCGCCGCGCGCGCCGTGGTAGAGCAGTTGTTAGCCCGCAAGCACTGATCGCCGCATCAGAGCCTGAACGCGACGCCCCGGCGTCGCGTTTTCTTTCAAACCGGTTTGCGAGCCCTGCCGCCAAACGTGTGCAAGTCAGGCATTACCAGAACGGCATGGCTTCGCGCTCTGATAAGGTCGGGCTGAGGCAAGCCCTCTCGCTCGTGCTACATCACCGGGTGACTGGCCGCGAAAAACCAAAAGAAAAAGCCCGCAAGCGGGCTTTTTTTACGTAATCAGGGATTAGCGATGCGTATTCGTTTCTGAGTGGCTCATCGCATAACTGTCATAACGTTCGACATTGCCTGCCAGCATCACGGCCTTGCAAAATATGCATTTTGCGCCGTGCGGGTTTTTATCGGTCACGTCGAAACGGGAAATCCGGTACTGCGAGCCATGACACGCAGGACATCTGAAATGCAAACCTGCAGCGATCATGTTGTCTTTAAAGCGCCACCACGTTCACGGCTGACGGGCCTTTAGCGCCGTTTTCAACCGAGAATTCAACCTGCTGCCCTTCGGTCAGCGAACGATAATTATCGCCCTGGATTGCGGAGAAATGGACAAACACATCTTTGCTGCCATCTGCCGGCGCGATAAAACCAAAACCTTTATCCGCGTTAAACCATTTCACTGAACCATTCATTCTGTTAGCCATACTATTACCTTTATACTTGAGCCTTACGGCGAAAAATGGTTTGAAGAACAGAAAATTCAGTGCTTAAGAGGAAACTCAACAGAAGAGATATCGAAGATAACATCTGGAAATGAGCACAACTGAAGCGGAGGGTTTATCACAACCACCGCACACGGATTCTGCATATCAAACCGAGGAGTCCATTAACGCATGCCCGGAATTTTTAAGCAAGCAATACTCGGTCTTTTACAAAACTATATAATTAAATGACGCAGCGCATTTCGCTAGTGCATTATTGCGCTTACCGCCAGTGCCGTTTGAAAATAAATTACCCGATATCTTTTAAACCGTACGAGAAGCTTTTTATGTTTATGCAAAAATATATTCTCCTGCGGGTTTGCTCATTTCCTTCCCACGTTATATCGCTTCGTCAGGCCTTGTGAAAGAGTAAAAACCGGCGCGACACGTGCACCGCCCGCGAAATATTGTTAAGGTTTATCTCAGATCAACACGAAAAGAGGTAAGGATGAACGCGTTTGTCAGACCCACACTGACGCTCCCCCACCAGGAACAAAAACTGCTGCTGCACTCCTGCTGCGCGCCCTGCTCAGGCGAAGTCATGGAGGCGCTCCAGGCATCGGGTATCGATTACACCATCTTTTTCTATAATCCAAATATTCATCCCCAGAAGGAATATCTGCTGCGCAAAGAGGAAAATATCCGCTTTGCTGAACAACACGGCATTCCTTTTGTGGACGCAGATTACGACACCGATAACTGGTTCGAGCGTGCAAAAGGCATGGAGTGGGAGCCGGAGCGCGGCGTGCGCTGCACCATGTGCTTTGATATGCGCTTCGAGCGCACCGCGCTTTATGCTTATGAAAACGGTTTTAAAGTGATCAGTAGTTCGCTCGGTATTTCCCGCTGGAAGAACATGCAGCAAATTAATGATTGCGGGCATCGCGCCGCGGCGCCTTATGAAGGCATGGTCTACTGGGATTATAACTGGCGCAAACAGGGCGGCTCGGCGCGCATGATTGAAATCAGCAAGCGCGAGCGCTTTTATCAGCAGGAATATTGCGGTTGCGTCTATTCGCTGCGTGATTCCAATCTGCACCGTAAATCTCAGGGCCGACCGCTTATTAAAATCGGCACGCTCTATTATGGCGATGATGAGTCTTAAGCGGTTTGTTTGCCGTTAAGACGTTACGCACCGCGAGACCCGGCCCGGTATCAGACCGGGCTTATTGTTAATCGCCGCCGCAACTGCCTGAATCGCCTCCCGAGCCGCTGTCCGAACTGCAATTGTCGGAATAACTGCCGTGATGCGACGAGTGTGAATGCGTCGTGGTGGTGTCGCCAGACGTCGCGTGGTGGTTCATCGGGTGGTGCGTGGTGTCGGTATAATAGCTCGTATCGCCATTATGCCCGTGCGGCGCGGTGGTGAAGAGCCAGATGAGCGATTTTATGGCGTGCAGTACGACAGGAATACCGACCAGCGCCTGAATCACACGCGTCGCAGAAAACGAGGTCAGTATTATCTGATCCGCCGTGACATACTCAATAAGCGGTGTGAAGGCCATTATCTGTAGGAGGGCAAACCATGCGCCCAGCAGCAGGCAGTACATCAGCGCGCTGCACATAATGAACTTCACCAGCTGTTTAATCGTCAGCCGGTAGCCCCAGCGAAACGTATTTTTAAGCCAGGTCAGGTAGCCGCTTTTCATCCTTGTCACTCCTTTCTGATTTACGCCTGGTATAAGAATACCGGCGCTGCCCGCACAAATTAAGCTACCAGAATGAACATCACCCCTGTGTGTCGTAGCCCTACGGTTCGCCGGATAAAAAACGCGCAGCCACCAAATAAAAACACGAAATTGCGGGCTATTGCGCCAGGAAGTGTGTAAGGTGCCCCCTTCTCCCATTAAAGAAGATACTTATGGCTATTCATAAAAGAAAATCGCAAGACAGTTACCTAAGCCGCGTTACCTGCCCGAAGTGCAGCGAGAAATCTGAACACAGCTCCGCCCGCGTCAACAAGAAAAAAACGCTCATCTGCCCCACCTGCAACCATTTATTCGTTTCTGCGCCAACCCCAGCGAATTAAAATAAATTTCTGTTTCTGCGTTCCCGCAGCCGGTTAAAAGCGCCGGCCAGTCATGGTGCTTTTAATTAGCCTGAAACACGCGGCATCCTGTTGCTCAAATAACACGCTATTCGTTGCCCAGGTTTTATCCTGCGCCTGCGTATTGCCGTGCCCGTTATGCATCCGTCACCTTGCGGTGCCTTCTGCGCAAAGACCATGCGCAAACCACAGGGTTAAACCCGAGCTTACCCGCCCTCACCTGCCGAACAAGACGCCACAAAAACCTGTTACCTTTTTGCCTTTCTGCCCGGTATGATTCTGTTCAGTTGAGACGGTTCTCAGGTACGTAATAATACTTGCGACCGCACAAGCAAAAGCAGCTGATTCGATTAACAGGAGCGTTCAGAATGGGCATTGTTAAGCCAGAAGACATGGATGATATCTACCGAGTGATAGGCAAGGCGGTGTCACGACTGATAGCATCAGGAATACCTGTAGAGACCGATAATATTATCGCCCAGCTCAAAGATTCCGAAGAGCAGACGGTGGACGGCACCCGGCAAATATACGCTGAGGCGATTCGGTTAGTGGCGAGTGGCGTGGGCGGCGACATGCAACAATGGCTGTCCTGACGTCACATGCGCCAACGCGTCTCGCGCGGTAGTGAGGATCGTCTGACGGGCAATACATTTTGCCCGTTATCCGTCCCGCCCGTTGAGCTGTCGCCGTTGACGTGTTGCAAAAACACAACCGGGTATTTCTGCCTGGTTGTGTACACAAAGGAACTGAACCCTGGACACGCGTTTATCCAGACAATGTAGCGGTAGCGTGTGCCCACAGAGAGTAAAAATGAAAGATATTTTAGGTTTTTCAGGCGTCTTTTTATTACTGGCCGCAATCATCTTTTTTTGCAGATGGTTTTTCAACTCGATGCGCCAGGCAAAAAAAATCGTCGCCGAGGATAACGGCATGATGAAAATATCGTGCAATCCTTCCATTTTCGCCCGATTTGCCAAAAAAGAAGAGTACTTCTATGACAGCGAATATTTATACCAGGTGAAAAATGGTATTACGACGGCTAAAGTCCCTTTTTCAGACATTGTGCAAGTGAAGCCGGGTTACACCGTGCTTAATAACCGACGCAAATGGTCGGTGTTCTACCTTAAAGATGCCCAGAAAAAAGAGTTTCAGTTTTATCATAACATCACCTTTTTCAACCATAACTTCGCGGGTTTTATACTGACTGTACAAGAAGCCAACCCGGCGGCTGACGTCAAAGCGTTATCGGGGTTTAACTGGTGAATCATTCATATACCTATTTTCAGGAGGAAACAGATGCCAAAGTTTAAAAATTGTTTGATGGATACACTTTATTATGATGAGGCACCGTGGGTGGATTATCCTTGCGAAGTCAGTATTGAGGATGGTCTGATTGCTGTCGAATACGTCACCGAAGAGGGAAGATTTGTGTATAGCGGACATGAACAGACACCTGGGGTGTATATCCTGAAGGGCAATGACGATTGCGATGCAACACTCTACTGGTCAGATAAAACCCGAGTCATGTATGGCGGTTGGGTCAGTCAGGGTTATCGCGGCCTGTGGAAGATAACACTCGGCACTCCGACACCAGCCAACGTTGCATAACGTAACGTCCTTGCTGCTATTATCAGACCGTCAAAAAGATGGTGTGAGCAACGCATCATAAAATGAGGCTGTATTTGTCATAAAAAATACGACAAAGCGGTTAGAATACAGCCCTTTTATAATTTATCTTAGCGGTGACAAATACCCGACGTAGTTAATAGCGCCTTTTATATTTTTAACAATAAGGTCAGCCGCTTCGAACCAATGCATATGACGCAGCAGTAGATTTAGAAATTCATTACATCTGATTGGATTTAAAAGCTTTCATGCTTAATAAGCATCTAAACTTATTATTTTTACCTTCGCCATAACTCGTTGATTGTTTATAGTTTACGTAGAGTTTTGATAACTATTTCAAGGCTAAATGGAGGTTCGCTTGAGCACGTCCCTTTCATAATGCACTCATTATTCCAAAAGCGGACGCTCTTAAGCTTATGCTGTATAAATTAACTAAGAACAGACGCTATATTTTGTCTTGATTGACGCGGGATGAAAGCGCCTGATGGCTCTCTTTTCGTTCGCTATAGCGATCACCAAGATAATCAGCTTGCCCCTTGAGCAGCAGCGTAATTTTAAACAGTTCCTCAGCAACATCGACGATACGGTCATACCAGGGCGAAGGTTTCATCCGTCCGTTCTCATCAAATTCCTGCCATGCTTTCGCCACAGAGGACTGGTTAGGGATTGTGAACATCCGCATCCACCGGCCCAAAATGCGCATCTGGTTCACCGCATTAAACGACTGCGAACCGCCGCAAACCTGCATTACCGCAAGTGTTTTGCCCTGCGAAGGGCGAACCGCGCCTTCACTTAATGGTATCCAGTCAATCTGCGCCTTCATAACTGCGCTCATAGCCCCGTGCCGTTCCGGAGAACTCCACACCATCCCGTCACACCACCTGACCAGGCCGCGTAGCTCGGTGACTTTAGGGTGCGTGTCCGGCGCATCATCCGGCAGGGGTAAACCGGAGGGATTAAAGAGTTTTACCTCCGCGCCCATCGCCGCCAGCAGGCGACCAGCTTCTTGCGCGGCAAAACGGCTGTAGGATCGCTCTCTTACTGAGCCATACAGGATCAGGATCCGTGGCGGCTCCTGCAGGTGCAGGCGTTCCGTGATGTGTTGATCAAAGTATTCGGTGTTCAGGGCCGGAAATTGTTCCATCTTTCTCCTCCGGAGAGAACAGGTGATTTCAAAATAAATACATATGATTTAACATATATGTATTCTAAAGGGAACGGAGTTAAAAATGCTACAACCTGTTCAGCTTTTCAAAATCCTGTCAGATGAAACACGGCTTGCCATTGTCATGCTTCTCCGGGAGTCCGGTGAACTGTGCGTCTGCGATATCTGCGCGGCCACCTGTGAATCGCAGCCCAAAATCTCGAGACATATGGCTATCCTTCGCGATGCTGGGCTGGTTCTTGACCGTCGTGAAGGCAAATGGATCCACTATCGTCTGTCACCCCATATACCGGCGTGGGCAGCTGAGACAATCACAACGTCCTGGCAGTGTATGCGGGAGGATGTGCGTGAATGGCTGGATAAATCAGCCTGCACCTCCTGCTGATGCAGGAAAACATATTTACACAACCATATGTGATGGAGTCTGAGATGCTTTTGGCAGGAAGTATATTTTTACTGACGCTGATACTGGTGATCTGGCAACCCAGAGGCCTGAGTATTGGCTGGAGCGCGAGTATCGGGGCAGTGCTGGCGCTGGGAACCGGTGTCATTCATATCGCTGATATTCCCGTTGTCTGGAATATCGTCTGGAACGCGACAGCGGCATTTATTGCGGTCATCATCATCAGCCTGCTGCTCGATGAGTCCGGCTTCTTTGAATGGGCCGCACTGCACGTCTCCCGCTGGGGTAATGGACGTGGCCGCCTGCTGTTCACCTGGATAGTCTTGCTCGGTGCCACTGTTGCTGCGTTGTTTGCCAATGACGGCGCCGCGCTGATCCTGACGCCGATTGTGATTGCGATGCTGCTCGCACTGGGGTTCAGCCAGGGCACGACACTGGCCTTTGTCATGGCTGCAGGATTTATTGCTGATACGGCCAGCCTGCCGCTCATTGTTTCTAACCTGGTTAATATCGTCTCGGCGGACTTCTTCGGTCTGGGCTTTACGCAGTACGCTTCCGTTATGATCCCCGTGGATGCGGCAGCAATTGCGGCCACGCTGATCATGCTGCATCTCTTCTTCCGCAGGGATATTCCGGCAACGTATGACGTTTCGCTGCTGAAGAAGCCTGCCAGTGCGATCAAGGATCCGGCAACCTTCAGGGCAGGCTGGGTTGTCCTGTTATTGCTGCTTGTCGGTTTCTTTGTTCTGGAGCCGCTGGGGATCCCGGTCAGTGCGATAGCGGCGGCTGGCGCAGCAGTGCTGTTTGTGGTGGCGAAAAGAGGCCATGCCATCAACACCGGGAAAGTCCTGCGCGGTGCGCCATGGCAGATCGTTATTTTCTCGCTGGGCATGTATCTCGTGGTCTATGGCCTGCGCAATGCAGGGCTCACGGAGTACTTGTCTGGCGTGCTGAATCTGCTGGCAGACAAGGGGTTATGGGCAGCGACTTTCGGCACCGGCTTCCTGACGGCATTTCTCTCATCAGTGATGAACAATATGCCCACGGTGCTGATTGGTGCGCTGTCGATTGACGGGAGTACGGCGACTGGCATCGTCAAAGAGGCCATGATTTATGCCAATGTGATTGGCTGCGATTTAGGCCCGAAAATCACCCCGATTGGCAGTCTGGCAACTCTGCTGTGGCTGCATGTGCTTGCCCAGAAAAATATGACGATCACCTGGGGATATTATTTCCGCACCGGCATTGCCATGACTGTGCCTGTGCTGTTTGGCACTCTGGCCGCGCTGGCGTGGCGGCTCTCTGTCACTTTGTAATGAGAAACTGATATGAGCAACATTACCATCTATCACAACCCGGCCTGTGGCACCTCACGCAACACGCTGGAGATGATCCGTAACAGCGGCAACGAACCGACAATAATTTATTATCTCGATACGCCACCGACCCGTGATGAGCTGATTAAACTTATTTCAGATATGGGAATTACGGTGCGTGCATTACTGCGTAAGAATGTTGAGCCTTATGAACACCTGGGTCTTCATGAAGAGAAATTTAGTGATGAGCAGTTAACTGATTTCATGCTTCAACATCCGATCCTGATTAATCGGCCGATTGTCGTTACGCCGCTTGGCACTCGTCTTTGCCGCCCTTCAGAAACAGTGCTGGATATTCTACCGGAAGGCCAGAAAGGAGCGTTTACCAAAGAGGATGGCGAGAAGGTCATTGACGAAACGGGGAAGCGGGTTAATTAATCTGCCCACTTCAAAATATCGGACGCCTGTTTACGCTGTGCGGGCGTCCGCTTTTCGCTCATAGCGGACCTTGCAGCACGTATGTCCGCTTAGTGCCAAAAGCGGACTACGACTGTGTCACCATGCGGATTGTAATCTGACAGACCATTAAATGTATTAATTTCCCAATACATCAATAAGGTGGGTTACAAGTGCCCGCACCTTAGCTGAAGGCCTGGGGCCAGACGGAAATACGGCAAATGCTTCCAAAGGCTCAAGCTCATAGTCGGGTAGCAACTGAATCAGGCTGCCGTCACTTCGTTCCTGTGCCGACATGATGGTTGTCACGTTCGCTATGCACAGCCCTGCTGTTGCAGCAGCCAGAATACCTGACGCAGAATCTATTTTTATTCTCCCATGTAACGTTACAATCCACTCTGCACCTGCTTGACACAGTTTCAGTGTACTTTTCTCCCCAAAGCTTTGCTCATGCAAAAGCGCATCGTGGAAGGCCAGTTCTTCAGGCGTATTCGGTGCCCCTTTTTTGGCAAGGTATGCTGGCGACGCCACTAACATTCGCGGTACTGATGAAATCTGTCGGGCTCCAAACGTTGAATCTTCAAGCGTGCCCATCCGGATCGCCAGATCGATGCCTGCTGCAACAAGGTTCTGCCGTTCATCCCGCATAGTGATTTCAACTCGCAGATCGGGGTAACGCTCAAGAAAACTGGCTAAGGCTGGAATGACCACCCGGCTTCCGTACATAACGGGTACAGCAAGACGAATAGTGCCCCGGAGAGAGTCGATTCCCCGGGCCACATCTTCCACCTCCTCCAGTTCGGTCGAAGCCCGACGTGCGCCCTCCAGAAACACAGCGCCAGCTTCAGTAAGCGCTATGTTCCTTGTCGTCCGTAGTAAAAGCTTCACGCCCAGACGCGTTTCAAGCCCCGTGACGATACGGGAAGTCGAGGGCTGTGAAAGACCAAGTTCACGGGCTGCACGGGAAAAGCTTCCGGACTCTGCCACACGGATGAAAACAATGGTTTCAAGCCAGCGGTTATTCATTCATATCCCGAATAAGTGTTCTGCAAAAAACGGTTATTATTTTATCTGATGAAAAAGTTTACCCTGACTTCGCTGTAATAACCAACTCCGACAGTGAGGAAAATATGTCTGTTAAACTCTATGGGGATCCCGGCTCGGGCAGCCTGCGTCGTGTCACGACTGCCGCCACGATCATGGGTATTGATATCGAACGTATCAATATCGATTTATTCAAAGGGGAAAGTCACACCCCTGAATTTTTAAAGCTTAACCCGCACGGGCTTACTCCCGTATTAAAGGACCGCGACACAGTCATCTGGGAAGCATCAGCCATCAATCTTTACCTGGCCGAAAAAACCAACTCCAGCCTGTCCGGAAGAACTCAGGCAGAGAAGCTTGAGGTTTTGCAATGGATGTTCTGGTCCGGAGAGCAATGGCGGATCTTCTCCACCCTTCTTTTTGACGAGTGGGCAGGTGCAACTTTTACGGGCAAGCTGAAGAACGACGCTATTGTCCAACTGGGGATAAGCAAACTTCGCAGTGCTGCAGAAGTTCTGGAACGCCATCTTGAAACCCGCAGGTTCATCGTTGGTGATGCGTTAACGCTGGCAGATATTGATATTGCAGCGCCTTTTTCGCAATACAAACGAACCGGAGCGCCTTTTGAGGAGTTTCCTAACCTGATCGCCTGGCATCAGCGTCTGCTCGACACAGTACCCGCATGGGCTGATACCCGTGATGAAGTTGAAAAGCGAATTGCAGGCGTACTTAATGCTGTAAGCTGACCAATGAACGACTGAATCTGTCTGAACAATACAGCCAGTGAGATGCCTGATATTACGGTGCATATTAGGCCTTGCATTCCGAAAACCATGGAAGGAGCTTCTGCCTGAATCAGCCGCAATACTTTTTATTTAGCTTATATATTTGCTCTGATTTCAGGCACTAAACCCGTTGCCGTTTAACTCGAATATGTTGAGCACCCGGTAATACAGAAGTAAAAGCGAAGAAGTATTGTTACGAATGAATGTCCGCTTTTCGCTCATAGCGGACCTTGCAGCACGTATGTCCGCTTTGTGCCATAAGCGGACTTTATGAGCCTGAAGTCGTGTTTTATTATCCCTACTCCCCCGATTATCTTCTGGCAGACAGCAGTCTGAACTGCCAGCGTCCTTCTGTATTCAGTAAAGCCGTACCGGCCTGAGAAATCCGCCCCAGCGTAATTCCCCCGCACAGTGACAGTGCTACCGGAAGCCACTTATCCTCACCGAAAACGGCAATGGCGGCAGATGCGGCAAAAATCATCGGGACGCTTGATATCAGCCCCTTTGCAAAAAAGGTGAAATGAATGGTGCAGATCACCGTTGTAATGACGAAAACCGGTAACGTTGCGGCAACAAGCCCGGCAAGGCCTGCCGTATGGAGCATGGCAGTTGCGGTGTTATACAGGCAGCCCCACGCCACGCCCGCAAGCGCGCTTGAAATATAGTGCCAGTAGCCGCTGCGCGGCGCGCCCATGGTAAAATAAACCGGCATAGCCATAAACGAGGCTGCCATAACGCCGCTGCTATATAGCGGGCTGAGCATATAGCCTGCCACGTAAAGGGCGCAGGCGGCTGAAATCCAGATGCTCCAGTTAAAGGCGTAGCGTAAAGACATTCTTTCTCCCGGCGGGCACAAAGCCGCCTTACCAAATGGGTGTATACAGGAATAACCAGCGCGACCGGTAACGCCGCTTTACCGTCTCTTTGCAGTCAGGGTTTTCATCAGGACAAGCAGCGCAGCGCAGGCGACTATCCACGGCACGAGCATCAGGTTCATACGCTCCCATCCGGCTGTGCTCAGAAGACGACCTGCCGCAAGCGAACAGAGCAGAACGCAGACCGCTACGCTCATGTCGTTAAATGCCTGACCAGCCCCCTTTTCAGGCTCGCTTATCGCCGTGGACAGCAGGGTCGTGCCGCCGATGTAGAGAAAATTCCAGCCGATACCGACCGAGATAAGTGCAGCAGTGAACGTGCCATAGCCCTGCCCCGAGACGGAAAGCACGGCGTACAGCAGCAGGACCCCCGTGCCGGCCAGCATGACGTTCAGCACACCAGTTCGCGCTATCAGCCTGCCGGTAATGAAGGACGGCAGAAACATACCCAGCAGGTGCAGCTGGATCACCGTGGTGCTCTGCAGCAGCGTGTAACCATGGCGCTGCATGGCGAGCGGCGTGGCTGTCATTGCCAGCACCATGATGCCGAAGCCGGTGGCGGCAGAGAACAGCGCGGTCAGGTAAGCCGGCCGTGCAATAATCCGGAACCAGGCCTGACGAACCTTTTTATCCTGCGCCCTGTGCGTACCGGACGGAACGGTCAGGCCTGACATCAGAAGCAGGCCCGCGAGCGCCACCATGCCCAGCAGCAAAAAAGAGCCCATGAACGGGACCGTAAAGAGCGCACGTCCTGTTCGCGCAAGCCAGGGACCGGCCACGCCGGCCACAACGCCGCCGGCCAGCACCAGCGAAATAGCCGCTGAACCGGCGCTGCTGCCGGCCACTTCCACGGCAGCGAAGCGATAATACTGCGCAAAGGCCTGATAGATGCCGATGAGAAACGTGGCCGCACAGAGCAGCGTAAAGGAGTGCAGGTACAAACCGGCTGTCGCCGCCATGCCGGCAACAACTCCCGCCGCCGTGCCCGTAAGAAAGCCTGCCCGGCGTCCGGCGCGGCTCATCCACAGCGAGGCCGGAAAAATAGTCAGAAGCGTTCCCAGCCCCGCGGCTGCGATTGGCAGCGTGGCCAGTTCCGGCGAGGTCGCGAGCATCTGTCCCGCAAGACCGCCAACCGCCATCATCATGATCGAAACGGTCTGATAGAGCGCCTGAGAGCCCGACAGGATATACACCTGCACTGGCATACGTTTCATGTCTGTGTCCTGAATGATGCACGCAGCAGCCCCGGCCCGGTTCAGCGAACCAGGCTGATGCGAAGTAATGGTAAAGAGATAATCAGCCGGAAGCGGTACGTCGCGGTCCCGGCTGCCGGACCGGGCTTATATCAGGCCGGGGCCACGGAAGGTCCGCCGCCACTCGCTGGGGCTGACGTTAAAGCGGGTCTTGAAGCTCTGCCGGAACGAGACCGGCGACTGGTAGCCCGCCAGTGACGCCACGGTTTCGATGCTGTGATCGCTGGTTTCCAGCAGCTCCTGGCTGCGCTGCAGGCGCTGGGCGCTGAGCCAGTCCCCCACAGTCATGCCGGTGGCCTTGATGAAGTGCCGCGTCAGCGTGCGCCGGCTCATGCCGGAGAACCCCGCAATGGAGTCAATGTCGTGCCGCTTGTCCAGGTTGCGCCGCAGGTAGTCGATAAGGTCGTTTATCTGCTCGTCGCGCGTCGTCTCCGGCACCGCATGCTCAATAAACTGCGCCTGCCCGCCCTCCCGGTACGGGGGGATCACCATCCGCCGGGCGACGCGATTGGCCAGCGCACTTCCGTAGTGTTCGCGCACGATGTTCAGGCAGCAGTCGATGCCCGCCGCCGTCCCGGCCGACGTGACCAGCCGCTCATCGCTGGTATAGAGCGCGTTGCTGTCGAGGCGCACCTCCGGAAAGCGCGCGGCGAAATCCCGCTCAAACTCCCAGTGGGTGGACGCCCTGCGGTTGTTCAGCAGTCCGGCATAGGCGAGCACGTACGCCCCGAGGCACAGCCCCACGACTTCGGCCCCGCGCTGCCAGGCGCTGCGCAGCGCCTCCAGCAGCGCCGCATCAGGCCGCGTTTCGGGATGCTCCCAGAACGGCACAACGATGATGTCCGCCGCATCGAGCCGCTCCAGCCCGTGCTCCACATTAATTGAGATACCGGTATCGGACGCCACGACGCCGGGCTGCTCGGCGCAGATATCCACGCTGAACAAGCCCGGCTCGGGCATCGCCTTGTCAAAGACCATGGACGGCACGGAAAAGTGAAACGGGCTGAAGCCCGGCGTGGCGATAACGACAACGTGCAGCTTGGACATAATTCTGTACCCTTACTGATGTAAACCGCGATGATTATCCTGCTTTGTTCGGACTGGCGTGCGGCAGGCCGGAGCCTGCCGCACGGGCGCGCTTTCGTATCAGAAATTCAGCGTCTCGCCGTCTTCCGGCACCCGCACCCGATCCTGAATGCCGTTTTCCGCTGCAAAGGTGCGCAGCTCGTCACGGCTCAGCAGGCAGTGATTGACGGCCTCCATGTGTGACGCCACCACCGTGGCTGACGGCAGCACCTCCAGTGTGCGAAGGGCATCCTGCTTCCCCATGATGATGGCACCAATTCCGTCCACCGTCGCCAGGCCCATGTTCAGCACCACCACGTCAGGCGCGTGTTTTTCCAGGCTGCCCGCGTATGACGGAACCCAGATGGTGTCACCGGCAACGTACAGCGTCTTTTCACCTGCCAGGGAAAGCACCAGGCCGCACGCGTCGCCCAGGCGTTCGGCAACCTCTGGAATGGCGTACGCCTCATCGCTGCCGTGCTGGCCGTCGGTTTTTGCGACGTTGATGCCCGCAATGACATTGGTGTCCGCCAGCACGCTGACCGCCGTGAAGCCCTGCGATCGCAGCAGCGCCGCGTCGTTCTCATTCTGCGTATAAATCACCCGGTCTTTCGGGATCAGCTGCTGCGCCGCCTCGTCCCAGTGATCCTGATGCGTGTGCGTCACGATAATCACGTCCACGTCCAGCAATTCTTCCACGGTCAGCGGCAGCGCGACCATTGGGTTGCGCAGGTGCGAACGGGCGGTGCCGGGAAAACCGGGCCAGGCGTCTTTGTCAGACAGCATTGGATCGATAAGGAAGCGGACACCGGCGTAGTCGAGCTTCAGCGTGGCGTTACGAATTTGAGTGAGTTGCATTCTTTACTCCGTCAGGGAAACCGCAGCCGTGCGGTCTGTACATTGAGCAGGCAGTATAAAAAAGGCGCCATACCTTGCGTGAGTCGCGCTGAGGTCAATATTCGATGGAATAGGGCCAAAGATGGCTCTCCGGCTGATCATGTGTTTCCCTTTTATGCTTTCTTTCGTACCGGCTGCAGCGTTTACAGCCGGTGCCAGCGCCGGCAGATGCCGTAAGACCTTATGTAGTGTTTCACTTATCCTTCCGTGCGACGTCAATTTGACCCGAAATCATTGTATTTTGACATTTCTGCCTCTCACGGAGCGCATCGCACGCTCTTTATACTTTTGTGACTGTTAACACATGAGGAATGAAGAATGTCTTACGCAACCACCGACGACGGCATCGAGATTTACTTTGACGCAAAGGGCCGGGGCATGCCGGTTGTTTTTGTTGCCGGCTATTTTGGCATCAGTGATATCTGGCAGGCGCAGACGGACGCGCTGTCTGAAAAATTCCACACGGTCGCGTACGACAGCCGCGGCTACGGGCGCTCGGCCAAGCCGCTGCAGCCTGAGGCTTACAGCATTCCCCGCCACGCTGAGGACTTAAAAGCCGTGATTGATGCCGCCGGCATCAGGGGCCCGGTCGTGCTCGTGTCTCACTCTATCGGCTGTAATATCATTTCCACGTTTGCGGTGAACTATCCGCAGCAGGTTGCCGGACTGGTGTATACCGCCTGCTACGTGGACGGTAAGCAGATGCGTGACGCGGGCATGACGGTCGGGATGGTCTGCGAGGCGGTATCGACGCCTTCCGGCGCCGTGGCGTTTTATCAGCCGTTTGGCGTGACCGAAAGCGTCGGCGCGGAGGCGGCAAAATGGCCGGCGCACTCGATGCAGGCCAATGCCGCCGCGTTTCTGAATCACGAAATGGCCGATCAGTATGATGCTATTACTGCGCCAGCGCTTATTCTGCAGGGCGAAAACGACGCGCCAAACCCTCTTTCGTTTGCAACGGCTCTGCAGCAGGCGCTGGGCGGCGGCGCGGAGCTGAAAATCCTGAAAGGCGTGAACCACTTCCCGCCGCTTGAAGCGCCGGAAACCGTCACGGCGTTCGTGGAAGAGCATGCCAGGAAGTGCTTTGCTGAATAACCTTTTATAACGTAAAGGTTCGCTGAACAGGCCACCCGCCAAGGTGGCCTTTTTTATTTAAATATGCTGGCGTTCGCCGCTAAAAGCGTTCGGCAAACGTCCGCTTTTCGCTCAAAGCGGACCTTTACTTCTCTTTATTGCCTGAACAATATCCCTTTTACTATGCCCGCACGGTCGGTACATCAGCGAGTCGCGTCGCGTAACAGGCGACAGCATCTCGCGCTTTATCTGCCACGACTGCTGGATACCCTGTCCCGCAAAATAAAATGTTCCCCAGCCCTGCTGGTTGAGTTTGTCCATCAGTGACATCAGCGCCTCGCTGTTCGCGCGCGGCGCGTTCTCGTCAAACAGGTTCAGTTGCGCCACGCCCTGGCTGAAAAAGTCACCCAGCATCACCCCTGCTTTCTGGTACCGGTAGCCGTCGCGCCAGACCGCATCGAGGCAGCGCGTCGCCGCGGCGATAATGTCGCGCGAGTCCTGCGTGGGCGTCAGCAGTTTGCTTCCGGCGTGGTTGCCGTAATACGGCTCAGCCGAGAAAGGCGACGTTTTCACGAACACCGAAATGTACCGGCAGAACTGATGCTCGCCGCGGAGCTTTTCCGCCGCGCGCGCATAGCTGCAGATGCCCTGGCACATTGCGTCATAATCGGTGATACGCTCTCCAAACGAGGGGTTTTGATAAAATTTTGATAACCGTTCTTAACCTAATAATAAAAAACGGGAGCCCATCGGCTCCCGTTTTTATGTAACCCATAAAACAGATTACATATTCGCGATGATAGCGTCGCCAAACTCTGAACATTTCAGTAGCTTAGCGCCTTCCATCAGGCGTTCGAAGTCATAGGTCACGGTCTTGTTGTTGATAGCGCCTTCCATACCTTTCACGATAAGGTCAGCCGCTTCGAACCATTCCATATGACGCAGCATCATCTCTGCGGAGAGGATGATGGAGCCCGGGTTCACTTTATCCTGGCCTGCGTATTTCGGCGCGGTGCCGTGGGTCGCTTCAAACAGCGCGCATTCGTCGCCGATGTTCGCACCCGGCGCGATGCCGATGCCGCCCACCTGGGCTGCCAGGGCGTCAGAGATATAGTCGCCGTTCAGGTTCATACAGGCGATGACGTCATATTCCGCCGGACGCAGCAGGATCTGCTGCAGGAAGGCGTCGGCAATAACATCCTTCACAACGATCTCTTTGCCGTTGTTCGGGTTCTTGATTTTCACCCACGGGCCGCCGTCGATAAGCTCGCCGCCGAACTCTTCACGCGCCAGCTGGTAGCCCCAGTCTTTAAACGCGCCTTCGGTGAATTTCATGATGTTGCCTTTGTGCACCAGGGTCACGGATTCGCGATCGTTGGTGATGGCGTATTCAATCGCCGCGCGCACCAGGCGTTTGGTGCCTTCTTCGGAACACGGCTTGATGCCGATGCCGCAATGTTCCGGGAAGCGGATTTTCTTCACGCCCATTTCTTCGCGCAGGAATTTGATGACTTTTTCCGCGTCGGCAGAGTCGGCTTTCCACTCGATGCCCGCGTAGATGTCTTCGGAGTTCTCACGGAAGATAACCATGTCGGTCAGTTCCGGGTGTTTTACCGGGCTTGGGGTGCCCTGGTAGTAACGCACCGGGCGCAGGCAGACGTAAAGGTCCAGCTCCTGGCGCAGGGCAACGTTAAGGGAGCGAATACCGCCGCCGACCGGCGTGGTCAGTGGGCCTTTAATGGCAACGCGATATTCACGAATCAGATCCAGGGTTTCCTGGGGCAGCCAGACGTCCTGGCCATAAAGCTGGGTAGATTTCTCACCGGTGTAAATTTCCATCCAGGAAATTTTACGCTCGCCTTTGTAGGCTTTCTCAACCGCGGCGTCGACCACTTTCAGCATCGCTGGGGTAACGTCCACGCCGATACCGTCGCCTTCAATGAACGGGATGATCGGGTTGTGGGGTACATTCAGCTTGCCGTTTTGCGCTGTGATCTTTTCACCTTCCGCCGGAACTACTACTTTGCTTTCCATTCACCTCTCCTTCGAGCGCTTCTGGTTGTGACTCATTTTTGTTAATGATTTGTAATAGGCGTGATAATACTACCTCAATGTTCTGCCCCATGCCACGCCCTTATGAATAGGGTATAATGCGGCAATTGATAAAGCCTGAAAATAGTATGCAGAAAACTTCTTTTAGAAATCACCGGCTTGAGCGATTCAGCTCACAACATTCCGCTAAGCGCCGCAAACCCGAAGGCCCGAAACGGCTGATCCTGTTTAATAAACCCTACGATGTGCTGCCGCAGTTTACTGATGAAGCGGGCCGCCAGACGCTCAAGGATTTTATTCCTGTCCCCGGCGTCTATGCCGCAGGGCGTCTGGATCGCGACAGCGAAGGACTGCTGGTGCTGACGAACGACGGCGCGTTGCAGGCCAGATTAACCCAGCCTGGCAAACGTACCGGCAAAATCTATTTTGTGCAGGTCGAAGGCGAGCCGACGGAAGACGCGCTTGAAAAACTGCGCCACGGCGTGACGCTGAACGACGGGCCGACGCTCCCTGCGGGCGTGGAGCTGGTAGACGAGCCCGCCTGGCTGTGGCCGCGCCATCCGCCCATCCGCGAGCGCAAATCCATCCCAACCTGCTGGCTTAAGGTCACCCTTTATGAAGGGCGCAACCGCCAGGTGCGGCGCATGACCGCGCATATCGGCTTCCCGACGCTGCGCCTGATTCGCTATGCGATGGGCGACTATACTCTTGATTCTCTGGCCTGCGGCCAGTGGCGAGAAATTACGCTCAAATAAGGAGAACCGGATGTTCAAACCCCATGTCACCGTCGCCTGCGTGGTTCACGCGCAGGGCAAATTCCTGGTTGTGGAAGAGACCATCAACGGTAAGGCGCTGTGGAACCAGCCCGCCGGCCATCTCGAAGCCGATGAAACGCTCCTGGAAGCCGCCCGCCGGGAGCTGTGGGAAGAGACTGGCATTCGCGCCGAGCCGCAGCATTTTCTGCGCCTGCACCAGTGGCAGGCGCCCGACAACACGCCGTTTCTGCGCTTCCTGTTCAGTATTGAACTCGACGCGCCGCTGCCCACCGACCCTCACGACAGCGATATCGACTGCTGCCGCTGGGTGAGCGCTGAAGACATTCTCACCGCCGGGAATCTGCGTTCGCCGCTGGTGGCCGAGAGTATCCGCACCTGGCAGCAGGGCGAGCGCTACCCGCTCTCGCTTATCGGCGCGTTTAACTGGCCGTTCCACTGAGCATTACGTCACACCGCCCACAAATTTGTTTCGCCGCGAAACTTTTAACGGCAGCTTAACATGCTGCCGTCTGCCTCTACACTTAGCATCTTCTCCTGCCGCCGCGCGCTTCACCAACACACACCCGCTGTTTCTTCGGTAAACCCCCTGTTTTTACGTCGTCATACGCTGTTTGCGCCTGATTAAAGAACAAAAAACAAACGCCGATAGAACATTGACCAGGAGGCTCGTAGCGAAGGGAAAGTAATGATATTTCGTGGTTGATCCTGAGGAGCCGTGATGGCCAGACAATCCGTACATAAAAAGATGAGTACCCGCGCGCAGATGCTGCTGACGGGCGCGTTAACCATCACGCTGGGTTTTGTCGTCACCATCGGCGTGCTGAGCTGGCAGTCCAGCAATGAACAAAAATCGCTGGCCGAAAGCTACTTAAAACAGATAGCCCAGAGCGAGGCGCTGAAAATTCAGCAAGAGCTGAACTACGCGCGCGACGTGGCGCATAACCTTGGCCACAGCATGGCGTCCCTGCCCCGCGCCGGCATCACCGATCGTAAAGTCGCTGACCAGCTGCTGGAAGGCGCGCTGCGCGATAACCCCGATTACCTTTCGGTATCGGTGATTTTTGAAGAGAACGCGTTTGACGGACGCGATGCGGAGTTTGACGGCAAGCCCGGTCAGGCACCAAAAGGCCGTTACGCGTTTTTCGTCGACCATGATCAGGCGGGCGGCTACAAGTTCCATCCCCTGCTCTCGTACCTGACGCCAGGCCAGGGCGACTACTACCTGGTTCCGCAAAAAACCCAGAAAGATACGCTGATCGAACCCTACAGTTACGCCTATAACGGCGTGCCGACGCTGCTGACCTCGGTAGCGGCGCCGATTGTTTCCGACGGACAGCTCAAGGGCGTGGTGACCTCCGATATTTCGCTGGCGTCACTGCAGCAAAAAGTGAACCAGATCAAACCGTGGGAAGGCGGCGGTTACGCCATGCTGCTGTCAACGGCAGGTAAAATTGTTTCCTACCCGGATAAAAAGCTGACCAGCAAGCCGTTTCCTGGCGACACCGCCGGTTATACCAGCAATGTGGTGGAGCAGGACGATCCGATCCTCGGTGAAAAAGCGCTGGTTACGTGGCAGCCTGTCACCATCGGCAACAGCACGGATAAATGGTATCTGGGCATTGTGGCGCCGGTAAGCCAGGTGATGGCGGCCGCTAACCGCCAGCTGATGAACGCCATTATTTTGATGGTGGTGAGTATCCTGCTGGTGAGCGCGCTGCTCGGCATCGTCTTTAGTCGCAAAGTGCTCAAACCGCTCGGCGGCGAACCGCTGGAAGCCGCCACCATCGCGCTAGCCGTCGCCGACGGTAAGCTCGATAACGTGGTGCCGGTAAAACCGGGCGATCGCGGCAGTCTGTTCTACGCGCTGGATACTATGCAGTCACAACTGCGCGGCATCGTCGGGCAAATTAAAGAGGCCAGCGAGTCGGTTCGTCAGGGCGCGGGCGAGATAGTCAGCGGCAACATTAACCTCTCCTCGCGCACCGAAGAACAGGCCGCCGCGCTGGAGCAGACCGCCGCCAGTATGGAGCAGATCAGCGCCACGGTGAAACATAATGCCGCCAACGCGCACCATGCGACCGAGCTCACCGCCAACGCCACGCAGATCGCCAGCCGCGGCGAAACGCTCGTCGGCCAGGTGGTCCAGACGATGGCGCAGATTGACGACAGCTCGAAGAAAATCAGCGACATCACCACCATGATCAACAGCATCGCGTTCCAGACCAATATCCTGGCGCTCAACGCCGCGGTAGAGGCGGCGCGCGCGGGTGAACAGGGTCGCGGCTTCGCGGTGGTCGCAAGCGAAGTGCGAAGCCTGGCGCAGCGCAGCGCCAACGCGGTGAAAGAGATTGCCGCGCTGATCGAGGAGTCCGGCCAGCGCGTCGCCAATGGCGTGCAGCTGGTGAACGACGCCGGGAAAACCATGCAGGAGATGACCCAGGCGGTGCATTCCGTACAGACCATCATCGGCGAAATCGTCAGCGCGTCTGACGAGCAGTCGAAAGGCATCAGCCAGGTGACGATTGCCGTTAACGAGATGGATGGCGTCACCCAGCAGAACGCCGCGCTGGTGCAGCAGATGGCCGCCGCCGCAAGCTCGCTCGAAGAGCAGGCGCAGCAGCTGGCGCAAACCGTCGAGCAGTTCAGCATCGACGAGCGCTACGCATAACGCTCACGCGGGGCCGCCGCTGCGGCTCCGCGTCTTTTCCCCCGCCTTACGCCCTTTTCCCCGCCGTGCGTCGCGTCCCGCACGTTGCAATTATTGCCGTTAAACGCCTTTCTGCGTGCCGCGCGCGCAACCCGCCGCGCACAGGGGGTGTTTGCGTCGCCCGCGCGTGCTAGAATACGCCGCCTTTGTTTTATGTCGTGAGTGGTGCAATGTCTGATAACAGCCAGAAAAAAGTCATCGTCGGGATGTCCGGCGGCGTCGATTCCTCCGTTTCCGCTTACCTGCTGCAACAGCAGGGCTATCAGGTGGAAGGTCTCTTTATGAAGAACTGGGAAGAGGATGACGGCGAGGATTATTGCACGGCCGCCTCTGACCTCGCCGACGCGCAGGCGGTGTGCGATAAGCTCGGCATTGAGCTGCATACCGTAAACTTCGCGGCGGAGTACTGGGATAACGTGTTTGAGCATTTCCTGGCCGAATATAAAGCCGGACGCACGCCGAACCCGGATATCCTGTGCAACAAAGAAATTAAATTCAAAGCCTTCCTGGAGTTTGCCGCTGAAGATCTGGGCGCGGATTATATCGCGACCGGCCACTACGTGCGCCGCGCGGACGTCGACGGCAAAAGCCGCCTGCTGCGCGGTCTCGACGGCAATAAAGACCAGAGCTACTTCCTCTACACGCTCGGCCACGATCAGGTCGCGCAGAGCCTCTTCCCGGTCGGCGAGCTGGAAAAACCGGAAGTGCGCCGCATCGCCGAAGAGCTCGATCTGGTGACCGCGAAGAAAAAAGACTCCACCGGCATTTGCTTTATCGGCGAGCGCAAATTCCGCGAGTTCCTGGGCCGCTACCTGCCCGCGCAGCCGGGTAAAATCGTGACCGTTGACGGCGACACCCTCGGCGAGCATCAGGGGCTGATGTACCATACCCTCGGTCAGCGCAAAGGTCTCGGCATCGGCGGCACCAAAGATGGCGGCGAAGAGCCGTGGTACGTGGTGGATAAAGACGTCGAAAACAATATTCTGATCGTCGCCCAGGGCCACGATCACCCGCGCCTGATGTCTGTCGGCCTGATTGCGCAGCAGCTGCACTGGGTCAGTCGCGAGCCGGTCACCGCGCCGTTTAGTTGCACCGTGAAAACCCGCTATCGCCAGACCGATATTCCCTGCACCGTGCGCCCGCTTGACGACGACCGCATCGAAGTGCGCTTTGACGAGCCGGTCGCCGCGGTGACGCCCGGGCAGTCCGCCGTGTTTTATCGGGGCGACGTCTGTCTCGGCGGCGGTATTATCGAACAGCGCCTGCCGCTGCCGGTTTAACTGTGATGCCGCTTGCGCGGCGATGAATGAGACGCCGCGGTCAAAAAGGAGCACGTGTGGCAAAGAACTTCTATGACATCACCCTTGCGCTGGCGGGCATCTGCCAGTCGGCGCGTCTGGTTCAGGCGCTCGCGCATGAAGGCACGTGTGACGCGCAGGCACTGCGCGTGTCGCTGAAAAGCGTGATTGACCAGAACCCGGCGTCCACGCTTGCCGTGTTTGGCGGCGAAGAAGCCGGGCTGAAAACCGGTCTGGAGACGCTGCTTGGCATTCTCAACACCAGCAATCGTCAGGGCCCCGGCGCTGAACTGACGCGTTACACGTTAAGCCTGATGGTGCTGGAGCGTAAGCTTGCCGCCAGCAAAGGTGCGATGAATACGCTTGGCAACCGCATTGCCGATTTAAGCCGCCAGCTTGAGCACTTCGAGCTGGAGTCCGACACGCTGATGAACGCGATGGCCGGGATCTACGTGGATGTGATTAGCCCGCTCGGCCCGCGCATTCAGGTCAACGGTTCGCCGAATGTGCTGCAAAGCCCGCAGGTACAGGCCAAAGTGCGCGCCACCTTACTGGCGGGCATCCGCGCCGCCGTGCTGTGGCAGCAGGTCGGCGGCGGACGCCTGCAACTGATGTTTTCCCGTAATCGTCTGACCACCCAGGCGAAACAAATTCTTGCTCAATGTTAACCTCTCAGGAGTGACTGATGGAATTATCCTCACTGACCGCCGTTTCCCCCGTTGATGGACGCTACGGCGATAAAGTCAGCGCGCTGCGCGCCATTTTCAGCGAATTTGGCCTGCTGAAGTTCCGCGTACAGGTTGAAGTACGCTGGCTGCAAAAGCTGGCCGCACACGCAGCGATCAAGGAAGTTCCTGCTTTTGACAAAAACGCAAACGATTTCCTTGATGCGATTGTCGCGGGCTTCAGCGAAGAAGATGCCGCGCGCATCAAGACTATCGAGCGCACCACCAACCACGACGTTAAAGCGGTGGAGTATTTCCTGAAGGAAAAAGTGGCGGAAGTGCCGGCGCTGCACGCGGTCTCGGAATTCATCCACTTCGCCTGCACCTCTGAGGACATCAACAACCTCTCCCACGCGCTGATGCTCTCCACCGCGCGCGAGGAAGTGATCCTGCCCTTCTGGCGCAAAATTATCGACGCGGTAAAAGATCTGGCGCACCAGTATCGCGATATCCCGCTGCTCTCGCGCACCCACGGCCAGCCAGCGACGCCGTCCACCATGGGTAAAGAGATGGCGAACGTCGCGTACCGTATGGAGCGCCAGTACCGCCAGCTCGCGCAGGTCGAGATCCTCGGCAAAATCAACGGCGCGGTCGGCAACTATAACGCCCACATCGCCGCCTACCCGGAAGTGGACTGGCATCAGTTTAGCGAGGAGTTTGTGACCTCGCTCGGCATTCAGTGGAACCCGTACACCACCCAGATCGAGCCGCACGACTACCTCGCCGAGCTGTTCGACTGCATGGCGCGCTTTAACACCATCCTCATCGACTTCGACCGGGATGTCTGGGGATATATCGCGCTGAACCACTTCAAACAGAAAACCATCGCGGGCGAAATCGGCTCCTCCACCATGCCGCACAAGGTGAACCCGATCGATTTTGAGAACTCCGAAGGCAACCTGGGGCTGTCAAACGCCGTACTGCAACACCTGGCGAGCAAGCTGCCGGTCTCCCGCTGGCAGCGCGACCTCACCGATTCCACCGTGCTGCGTAACCTCGGCGTCGGCGTCGGCTATGCGCTTATCGCCTACCAGTCCACGCTGAAGGGCGTGAGCAAGCTGGAAGTGAACCGCGATCGTCTGCTGGACGAACTGGACCACAACTGGGAAGTGCTGGCCGAACCCATTCAGACCGTGATGCGCCGCTACGGCATTGAGAAGCCGTATGAGAAGCTCAAAGAGCTGACCCGCGGCAAACGCGTTGACGCCGAAGGCATGAAGCAGTTCATCGACAGCCTCGACCTGCCGGAAGATGAGAAAACGCGCCTGAAAGCGATGACGCCCGCCAACTATATCGGCCGCGCCATTCAGATGGTTGATGACCTGAAATAATCCGCACGCGACGCCACCTTCGGGTGGCGTTTTTCATTTCCCGCTTTACCCTTTGACGCCCCGCGCGATCCCCGGCTGGTTTATCCAATGTTTATGCCCTTTTGGTAATAATTGGCGTTAAACTATTTGCCAGATTAATAAATAAGGGGACGTCGCATGCGCGTGCTGGTCGTCGAAGATAACGCTCTGCTGCGGCATCACCTGAAAGTGCAGCTCTCTGAGCTGGGCCATCAGGTGGATGCGGCGGAAGACGCCAAAGAAGCCGATTACTACCTCAATGAACATCTGCCGGACGTGGCGATTGTCGATCTCGGGTTGCCGGACGAAGACGGCCTGAGCCTCATCCGCCGCTGGCGCTCGCACGACATCACGCTGCCCATCCTGGTGCTCACCGCCCGCGAAGGCTGGCAGGACAAAGTGGAAGTGCTGGGCGCGGGTGCCGACGATTACGTGACCAAACCGTTTCACATCGAAGAGGTGGTGGCGCGCATGCAGGCGCTGCTGCGACGCAACAGCGGGCTCGCCTCGCAGGTTATCTCGATGCCGCCGTTCGTGGTGGATCTCTCGCGCCGCGAAGTGACCATTAATGACAACCTGATTCGCCTGACCGCCTTTGAATACACCATTATGGAAACGCTTATTCGCAACGCCGGCAAAGTGGTCAGCAAAGATTCGCTGATGCTTCAGCTTTACCCGGACGCCGAGCTGCGCGAAAGCCACACGATTGACGTCCTGATGGGACGCCTGCGGAAAAAAATTCAGGCGCAATACCCCGGCGAGGCGATCACCACGGTGCGCGGCCAGGGTTACCGGTTCGATCTGCGCTAAATGAAAAGATTCCTGCGTCACTTTTTGCCGCTGTCGTTGCGGGTTCGCTTTCTGCTGGCGACGGCGGCGGTTGTGCTGGTGCTGTCGCTCGCTTACGGCGTGGTGGCGCTGGTGGGCTACAGCGTGAGCTTCGACAAAACCACCTTCCGTCTGCTACGCGGTGAGAGCAATCTCTTTTATACGCTCGCCCGCTTTGAAAATGGCAAACTGACGGTCGAGATCCCCGATCATATTGACCGCCAAAGCCCGACGCTGACGTTTATCTATAACGAAAAAGGCAAACTGCTCTGGTCGCAGCGCAACGTGCCGTGGCTGATGAAAGAAATCCGCCCGGAATGGCTCTCCACCAACGGGTTTCACGAACTGGAAACGCGCTTTAGCGATACCCGCCTGCTGCTTGACTCCGATCACGCGCTGCAAAAGCGGCTGAACGATTACGATCCCGACAAAGACGATGAGACCACCCATTCGGTGGCGGTAAATATTTACCCGGCCACATCCACCCTGCCTTCGCTGACGGTGGTCGTGGTCGACACCATTCCCGACGAGCTGAAAAGCTCCTGGAGCGTCTGGAACTGGTTTATCTATGTGCTCGCGGCGAATCTGCTGCTGGTTGTTCCGCTGCTGTGGCTGGCCGCCTGGTGGAGCCTGCGCCCGATTGAGGCGCTGGCCCGTGAAGTGCGCGAACTCGAAGAACATCACCGCGAACAGCTCAACCCCTACACGACCCGTGAGCTGACAAGTCTCGTGCATAACCTTAACCGGCTGCTGAAAAGCGAACGCGAGCGCTATGAGAAATACCGCACCACGCTCACGGACCTCACCCACAGCCTGAAAACGCCGCTGGCGGTGCTGCAAAGTACGTTGCGTTCGCTGCGTACCGGTAAAACCGCCGTCGAACAGGCCGAGCCGGTAATGCTTGAGCAGATAAGCCGCATCTCGCAGCAGATTGGCTACTACCTGCACCGCGCCAGCATGCGCAGCGGCAGTATGCTGCTGAGCCGCGAGCTGCACCCGGTGGCGCCGCTGCTCGATAACCTGACCTCGGCGCTGAACAAGGTGTACCAGCGCAAAGGCGTGAGCATTACGCTCGATATCTCGCCGGAGATCGTGTTTATCGGCGAGAAAAACGATTTTCTCGAAGTGATGGGCAACGTGCTGGATAACGCCTGCAAATATTGCCTGGAGTTTGTGGAAGTGAGCGCGCGCGTGGCGGACGATACGCTGCACCTGGTGGTCGAAGATGACGGCCCTGGCATTCCGGAGAGCAAACGCGCGCTGGTGTTCGATCGCGGCCAGCGGGCCGATACGCTTCGCCCCGGTCAGGGCGTCGGGCTGTCTGTGGCGCGCGAAGTGGTCGAGCAGTACAGCGGCCAGATCCTCACCGGCAGCAGCCCGCTCGGCGGCGCCAGAATGGAAGTGATTTTCGCCCGCCAGCAGTAGCCCGCTGGCGACGCTTCCGCCACTCTGCGAAAAAACCTGCCCGACGGCCACGCAGAGTGACGCGCGTCCGTTATAATCCGACTCATCTTCAGAGCCTGCGGAAAATAATATGGATTACCACGTAGAGATTAACTGGCCCGATTTCATCGAACGCTACTGGCAGAAACGCCCGGTGGTGTTAAAGCGCGGCATCAAGAATTTTGTCGACCCGCTCTCCCCGGACGAACTGGCCGGTCTTGCGATGGAGAACGAGGTGGACAGCCGCCTGGTCAGTCATCAGGACGGCAAATGGGAAGTGAGCCACGGCCCGTTTCAGAGCTACGATCATTTAGGCGAAAACAACTGGTCGCTGTTGGTGCAGGCGGTCAATAACTGGCACGAGCCGAGCGCGGCGCTGATGCGTCCGTTCCGCGCCCTGCCGGACTGGCGCATTGACGATCTGATGATCTCCTTCTCGGTGCCCGGCGGCGGCGTGGGCCCGCATCTTGACCAGTACGATGTGTTTATTATTCAGGGCGTCGGCCGTCGCCGCTGGCGCGTCGGCGAAAAAGTGCCGATGAAGCAGCACTGCCCGCACCCGGATCTGCTACAGGTCGACCCGTTTGAAGCGCTGATCGACGAAGAGCTGGAGCCGGGCGATATTCTCTATATTCCGCCAGGCTTTCCGCACGAAGGCTATTCGCTGGAAAACTCAATGAACTATTCGGTGGGCTTTCGCGCGCCGAGCGGTCGCGAGCTTATCAGCGGTTTCGCCGATTACGTACTGCAACGCGAGCTCGGCAGCCAGCGCTACAGCGACCCGGACGTACCGGCCCGCGACTACGCGGCGGATATCGTGCCCGCGGAAGTGGATAAGCTTCGCGAGATGATGCTCGATCTGATCCGCGACCCGGCGCATTTCAATGAGTGGTTTGGCGAGTTCATTACCCAGTCGCGCCATGAGCTGGACGTTTCGCCGCCGGAGCCGCCGTATCAGCCGGATGAAATCTACGACGCGCTGAAACAGGGGGACACGCTGGTGCGCCTCGGCGGCCTGCGCGTGCTTCGTATCGGCGAAGACGTGTTTGTGAATGGCGAGAAGATAGACACGCCGCACCGCCCGGCGCTGCATCAGCTCGCCAATGAAATGGTGCTGGATGAGGCGATGTTCGGCGACGCGCTGGAAGACCCGTCATTCCTGGCGATGCTGGCGGCGCTGGTCAACAGCGGCTACTGGTATTTCGCGGATTAACCGGGGTTGAGGTGGCGGGAGCGCTTCGCTTACCCGCCCTGGCGCACAACATAACGGTCATCTGAAACTGTAGGGCGGGTAAGCGTTAGCGCACCCGCCTTTTTCATGCACGCTTACCGCGCGCCCTCACCCCGCCCGTTGGGCGGTTAACTCGGCGATGCGCACAATCACGCGCACTGCTTTCTCCATGCCTTCAAGCGTCGCGAACTCGTGTTTGCCGTGGTAATTGTACCCGCCGGTGAAAATGTTCGGGCACGGCAGGCCCATAAACGACAGCTGCGCGCCGTCGGTGCCGCCGCGAATCGGTTTCATCTGCGGCTCGATGCCGCAATCCACCATCGCCTGACGCGCAATCTCGATGATATGCGGATGCTCGGCCACTTTTTCACGCATATTGTAATAGCTGTCTTCAATCGCGAGCTCGATGTAACAATCCGGGTGCAGCCCTTTACCAACCTCTTTGGCTATCTCCATCATACGACGCTTACGCGCCTCGAAATTCTCGCGGTCAAAATCGCGGATGATGTAATGCATCTCGGCGCGATCCACCGAGCCTTTCATGGTGTGCAGATGGTAAAAGCCTTCATACCCTTCGGTGCACTCCGGGCTCTCATCGGCGGGCACCTTCGCATGAATGCGCGCCGCCAGCGACAGCGCGTTCACCATCACGCCTTTGGCGGTGCCGGGGTGGACATTGTTGCCGACAATTTTAATGGTCACCGACGCGGCGTTGAAATTCTCATACTCCAGCTCGCCGATGCCGCTGCCATCCATCGTATACGCCCAGCGCGCGTCAAACGCCCCGACGTCGAAATGCTTCGCGCCTTTGCCTACTTCTTCGTCCGGCGTGAAGGCGACGCGGATATCGCCGTGGGGAATATCGCTCTGCGCAAGGGTCGCCATCGCGGTCATGATCTCCGCCACGCCCGCTTTATCGTCGGCACCGAGGAGCGTTTTGCCGTCTGTCGTGATAAGCGTATGGCCGAGCAGTTGATGCAGCACCGGGAACATCACCGGCGACAGGATCTCCTCGCCAGTGCCGAGCGCGATATCCCCGCCGCGGTAGTTTTCGACAATCTGCGGGTTCACGTTTTTCGCGGTGAAATCGGGCGACGTATCCACATGAGCAATGAATCCAATGGGCGGAACGGGTTTATTAACATTCGACGGCAGCGTACCGGTCAGCGTGCCGTGCTCGCTCAGCACCACCTGGGTCATCCCCAGGGCTTCCATCTGGTTTTTCAGCAGGTTTAACAGCTTCCACTGGCTTTCGGTGCTGGGAACATGCTTCACCCCGGCCCGTGACTGGGTATCCATCGTGACATATTGCAGGAAACGCTCGAGTAATTTATCCATGTTCTCACCCCCTGTTATTTTGTGACGTCATTATCATTAAGCATTAAAAGACAAATATTGTTTCAGGTCACCTTATACCCGGCGAAGAGGAATAATCCTGCCGGGAAAAAAGGAGTAGCCGCTCCGTATACGCCTTCGTGAATGAAAGCCCGCGAAAAACGCGCGAAACCGCCAGGAAAGCGTCTGTGGCATTGGCGATTTCAATGGTTTGCCGTAGAATGCCTGCCCTTATCACGTGCCAGACCCAAAGGTGGTTCATCACAAACCCCGCATCCGGTTTCTTCTTGATGCGTTTTTTACGGGACAGAGTAAAAAAATTGAATACACAGCCGCGCTCGCTTTCCCCGCTTCTACAACTGGCGGATATCGGGAAAAGCTTTGATGGTAAAACCGTCATTTCTGATTTCTCACTGACCATCAATCATGGTGAATTCCTGACGCTTCTCGGCCCTTCCGGCTGCGGTAAAACGACCGTGCTGCGCCTTATCGCGGGCCTTGAGAATGCTGACGCCGGGCGAATCACCCTCGATTCGCAGGACATCACCGACGTTCCCGCCGAACATCGCCACGTGAATACCGTTTTCCAGAGTTACGCCCTCTTCCCGCATATGACGGTATTTGACAACGTCGCCTTCGGCCTGCGGATGCAGAAAACGCCTGCCAGCGAGATAGCGCCGCGCGTGATGGATGCCTTAAAGATGGTGCAGCTTGAGGAATTTGCCCAGCGCAAACCGCATCAACTTTCCGGCGGCCAGCAACAACGTGTGGCTATCGCCCGCGCGGTGGTGAATAAACCCCGCCTGCTGCTGCTCGATGAATCACTCTCCGCGCTCGACTACAAACTGCGCAAACAGATGCAGAACGAGCTAAAAGCGCTGCAGCGCAAGCTGGGCATTACGTTTGTGTTCGTGACCCACGATCAGGAAGAAGCGCTGACCATGTCCGATCGCATCGTGGTGATGCGCGACGGGCGCATCGAGCAGGACGGCACGCCGCGCGAAATCTACGAAGAGCCGAAAAACCTCTTCGTGGCGAGCTTTATTGGCGAAATCAATATCTTTGAGGCGACGGTGATTGAGCGCGTCGACGCACAGCGCGTGCGGGCGAACGTGGAAGGCCGCGAGTGCGTGCTGTATGTCAGTTTCCCGGTCGCCGATGGCCAGAAGATCAAGGTGCTGCTGCGCCCGGAAGATCTGCGCGTTGAGGAGATCAACGACGAAGGCGAGGCCGACGGTCTGATAGGCTTTGTGCGCGAGCGCAACTATAAGGGCATGACGCTGGAGTCGGTCGTCGAGCTGGAAAACGGCAAAATGGTGCTGGTCAGCGAATTCTTTAACGAAGATGACCCGGATTTCGACCACTCGCTCGACCAGAAAATGGCCGTGACATGGGTGGAAAGCTGGGAGGTGGTGCTGGCCGATGAAGAGCTCGCGTAAATTCCAGAATATCGTGATCGCCACGATCGTCGGCTGGCTGGTGCTGTTTGTGTTCCTGCCCAACCTGATGATCATCGCCACCAGTTTCCTGACCCGCGACGACGCGCATTTCGTAAGCCTGGTGTTTACGCTTAATAACTACGCGCGCCTGCTCGACCCGCTCTATTTTGAGGTGCTGCTGCACTCGCTGAATATGGCGCTGCAGGCGACGCTCGCGTGTCTGGTGCTCGGGTATCCGTTCGCGTGGTTCCTGGCGAAGCTCCCGGCGAAGGTGCGCCCGCTGCTGCTGTTCCTGCTGATTGTGCCCTTCTGGACCAACTCGCTGATTCGCATTTACGGGTTGAAGCTTTTTCTCAGCACGCGCGGCTATCTGAACGAGTTCCTGCTCTGGCTCGGGGTTATCGACACGCCGGTGCGCATCATGTACACCCCATCGGCGGTAATTATCGGCCTGGTTTATATCCTGCTGCCGTTTATGGTGATGCCGCTCTACTCCAGCATTGAGAAGCTCGATAAGCCGCTGCTGGAAGCCGCGCGCGATCTCGGCGCCAGCAAGCTGCAAACCTTCGTGCGCATTATTCTGCCGCTGACGATGCCGGGCATTATTGCCGGGTGCCTGCTGGTGATGCTGCCTGCGATGGGGCTGTTTTATGTCTCCGATCTGATGGGCGGCGCGAAAAACCTGCTTATCGGCAACGTCATCAAGAGCCAGTTCCTCAACATCCGCGACTGGCCATTTGGCGCGGCGACCAGCATTACGCTGACGCTGGTGATGGGTCTGATGCTGCTGGTCTACTGGCGCGCCGCGCGCCTGCTTAACAAGAAGGTAGAGCTGGAATGATGGGTCGACTGCTGCGCGGCGGTTTTATGACCGCCATTTACGCTTATCTTTACATCCCGATCGTTATTCTGATTGTGAACTCGTTCAACAGTTCGCGTTTCGGCATTAACTGGCAGGGCTTTACCACCAACTGGTACAGCCTGCTGATAAATAACGACAGCCTGTTGCAGGCGGCCCGGCACTCGCTGACCATGGCGGTGTTCTCCGCCACGTTTGCGACCGCTATCGGCGCGCTGACGGCGGTAGCGCTTTATCGCTACCGGTTTCGCGGCAAACCGTTTGTCAGCGGCATGCTGTTTGTGGTGATGATGTCGCCGGATATCGTGATGGCGATTTCCCTGCTGGTGTTGTTTATGCTGGCGGGCATTGAGCTCGGGTTCTGGTCGCTGCTCTTTTCACACATCACGTTCTGTCTGCCGTTCGTGGTCGTGACCGTCTATTCGCGCCTTAAAGGCTTTGATGTGCGGATGCTGGAGGCGGCGCGTGACCTGGGCGCCAGTGAAATCACTATCCTTCGCAAAATCATCCTGCCGCTCGCGATGCCTGCCGTGGCCGCAGGCTGGCTGCTGAGCTTTACGCTGTCGATGGATGACGTGGTGGTCTCGTCGTTTGTGACGGGGCCGGGTTATGAAATTCTGCCACTGAAGATTTATTCGATGGTAAAAGTGGGCGTGTCGCCGGAAGTGAACGCGCTCGCCACCATTTTGCTGGCGCTGTCGCTGGTCCTGGTACTGGCAAGCCAGCTGCTGCTTCGCGATAAAACCAAAAGCCTGCCTCGCCAGGCCTTCAACTCAGGGGACGTAAAATGAAACAATGGTCACGCCACCTGCTTGCAGCGGGTGCTCTGGCGGTCGGCATGAGCGCCGCGCAGGCTGACGACGGTAAAACGCTCTACTTTTACAACTGGACCGAGTATGTGCCGCCAGGCCTGCTGGAGCAGTTCACCAAAGAGACCGGCATCAAGGTTATCTATTCGACCTATGAATCGAACGAGACCATGTACGCCAAGCTGAAAACCTATCAGCAGGGCGCGTACGATCTGGTGGTGCCGTCCACTTACTTTGTCGACAAGATGCGCAAGGAAGGGATGATCCAGAAGATAGACAAGAGCAAGCTGTCGAACTTTCATAACCTGGATCCGGCGATGCTGAACAAGCCGTTCGACCCGAATAATGACTATTCCGTACCCTATATCTGGGGGGCGACAGCCATCGGCGTGAACAGCGATGCGATCGATCCCAAAAGCGTGACGTCCTGGGCGGATCTCTGGAAGCCGGAATATAAAGGCAGCCTGCTGTTGACCGACGACGCGCGCGAAGTGTTCCAGATGGCGCTGCGTAAGCTCGGGCTTTCCGGCAATACCACCGACCCGAAAGAAATTGAAGCGGCGTACAACGAGCTGAAAACGCTGATGCCGAACGTGGCGGCGTTTAACTCCGACAACCCGGCGAACCCGTATCTTGAAGGCGAAGTGAATCTTGGCATGGTGTGGAACGGCTCCGCGTGGGTCGCGCGTCAGGCCGGCGCGCCGCTGGAGGTAGTCTGGCCGAAGGAAGGCGGGATTTTCTGGATGGACAGTCTGGCCATTCCGGCGAACGCGAAAAACGTCGAGGGCGCGCATAAGCTGATTAACTTCCTGCTGCGCCCGGACGTGGCCAAACAGGTGGCTGAAACCATCGGCTACCCGACGCCGAACCTCGCCGCCCGCAAGCTGCTCAAAAAAGAGGTGGCGGAGGATAAATCGCTCTACCCGGACGAGGCGACCATTCAGAAAGGCGAATGGCAGAACGACGTCGGCGACGCGAGCGCGATTTATGAGTCGTATTACCAGAAGTTAAAAGCGGGACGTTAACGTTTATCGGGGTGACAAGGTGGGTGCGCTGCGCTTACCCACCCTACGCAGAATAAGACCGTTATGTGAGTTTTAGGGCGGGTAAGCGCCAGCGCACCCGCCGTTTCCCTCTGACACCGCTGGCTCAAAGCCCTTTCAGCAGTTTCTCAACATACTCCGGCACCACCTGGCTTGCGAGCCCGTAATGCTTCTCTTCGAATTCGCTGCCGACCTGACTCGGTTCGAGATTTAACTCAACCGTATGCGCGCCCTGCAATTTCGCTTCGTGTACGAAACCGGCGGCCGGGTAAACATGCCCGGAGGTGCCGATGGCGATAAACACGTCGGCATGCGCCAGCGCCTCGTAAATCCGGTCCATGCCGAGTGGCATCTCGCCGAACCACACCACGTGCGGGCGCAGCGGCGCGGGGAACTGGCAACAGTGGCACTTATCGGCGGGCGTCACGTCGCCGGTCCACTCCAGCACCTGCCCGCTCTGCGAACAGCGTACCTTCAGCAGTTCGCCATGCATATGCACCACATTTTTATTGCCGGCGCGCTCGTGCAGGTTATCGATATTCTGGGTTATCAGCAAAAAGCGGTCGCCGAACGCCTCCTCCAGCCGCGCCAGCGCCAGATGCGCCGCGTTGGGCTTAATCTCCGGCTGCTGGAGCTGACGCCGCCGGGCGTTGTAAAAATCCTGCACCAGCTGCGGATTGCGCGCGAAACCTTCCGGCGTCGCCACATCCTCCACCCGATGCTCTTCCCACAGCCCGTCGGCGGCGCGGAAGGTGCGAATGCCCGACTCCGCCGAGATACCCGCCCCGGTTAACACAACCACCACAGGTTTATTCATCTCTTCAGGTACCATAATTCTGTCCCGGAAAAAAATTCGCTGGCGCAGCCGCTCGCGCAGCCGACGTTTATTCTTTCGAAACCGGCCCAGCCGGTGCAGACGACGCGATTGCATTTCAACTCCGTGAGCGTGTGAGATGGAGAAAAGCCGCGCCACGCATACCGCCTGCATCGCCATGACGTGCTTGCTCAATGCGTGGCACTTTCGCCACAGGCAGCAGATGGGCGGGCAGCTTCTCTGAGAGCGCCGTCGTCAGATGCGCAAACCCCGACAACCCGCCGCCCAGCACCACCAGGTGCGGATCCAGCACCGTGAGGAGGCTTGCCACACACACCGCCAGCAGGTCAGTGTAGCGCTCCACATGCGCCTGCGCCTGTGCATCACCCTGATGCCAGCGCGCAATAATTTCCGGCGCGTCCAGTGATTGATGGTAGAAGTGTTGCCAGAGCCATGCAAAGCCCCGGCCCGAAAGATAGTTCTCAATGCAGCCATGCTGACCGCAGCCGCAGCGAAGAAGCGGGATATCGCGCCCGAGGATCGCGAGCGCGTCCACCGGCAGCCGAATGTGCCCGAACTCGCCCGTGATAAAGCTGCGCCCGGTCACCGGTTTGCCGTCAACGATAACCCCGCCGCCGACGCCGGTGCCAAGAATAAGCCCCATTACCACCGGGTAAACGCGAAAGTCGTCATCCCAGGCTTCGGAGAGCGCGAAACAGTTGGCGTCGTTATCGATACGCACCTCGCGCCCAAGCCGCGCGCTGAGGTCGCGTCGCACCGCCCTGCCGCTGGCGGCGGGCAGGTTGGCCGCATAAAGCAGCCCGTCGTCGGTTTCAGGAATACCGGGAATGCCGACGCCAACGTGACCCGCGGCGCCGAAGCGGGAGTCCGCGTCGTTCACCAGGGCGGCGATAGCGTCAAGGAAATTCTCGTAACTGTCGTGCGGCGTCGCGACGCGGGTTTGCCATTGCAGGCGCCGCGCGTCATCGTACACCCCGAGGGCGATTTTGCTGCCGCCAATGTCAAACCCGTAATACATCCGCCGCTCCCTGATTTATTGCCCGCTCAGCACCCGCGCCGGGTCGATGCGGCTTGCGCGCCGCGCCGGATACCAGCTCGCCAGCAGGCTCAGCACCAGCGCCGTGACCAGCACATACACCACGTCCAGCGCGTGCAGTTCTGACGGCAGGAAGTCGATAAAATAGATATCGCCGGAGAGAAAATGATGGCCGATCAGTTTTTCAATCACGTGAATAATCGCGGTCAGCTGCCAGGACGCCAGCACGCCGACCACCACGCCGCTGACCGAGCCGAGCAGGCCCGCGAGCAGCCCGTACCAGACGAAAATCGCGCGGATCAGGCCGTCTTTCGCGCCGAGCGTGCGCAGCACCGCGATGTCGCTGCTTTTATCTTTCACCGCCATCACCAGCGTGGAGACGATATTAAAGCAGGCGACGCCTATCACCAGCACCATCGCCAGGTACATAATGGCGCGGATCATCTGGATATCGCGATACATATAACCGTAGGTGTTGATCCAGCTTTTGATGTAAACGTAGGCATCGGTGACCTGGCCTGCGTCACGCACCAGCTGGTTTGCGTTGAAGACATCTTTAACCTTAATGGCGATACCCGTGACACTGTCACCTAAGTTCAGATACCCCTGCGCATCGGCCAGCGGCACCATCGCGAAACTGTGATCGAGCTGGCCGCTTAGCTGCAGAATGCCCGCCACCTGCAAACGCACGCGTTTTGGCTGTAGCAGCTTATGGTCGTCGTCGGAATTGGGGATCATAATGGAAAGCCAGTCGCCCTGCTTCACCTTCAGCGCATCCGCAACGCCTTTCCCGATAATGATTTGCTGTTTGCCCGCCTGGAAACTCTGCCAGGCGTTATTCTGCACATAGCGCGGCAACGCGCTCAGGCGCTGCTCCTGCGCCGGGTCGACGCCTTTGACCTGAATGGCGCGCAGGTTCGCCCCGCTCTCTACCAGCCCGGTAAAGTTGACGTAGGGCGCTGCCGCGACAATGCCGTCGACTTTCTCAATGCGCGTCACGGCCTGCTGCCAGCCACGCCACGGCTGGTCGACCGGCTCAATTTCGCCGTGTGGCACCACCGCCAGAATGCGATTATTCAGCTCGCGCTCAAACCCATTCATAGCGCTTAAGCCCACAATCAGCACCGCCACGCCAAGCGCAATACCGACGGTCGAAATCACGGAAATCAGCGACACCATGCCGCTGCGCCGACGGCCCCGGCTAAAACGCAGGCCAATCAGTAACGATAACGCGGAACCCATTTACGCCCTCCCCATCAGGGTCAGTTCAGGGTTCAGATGCCCGTCGCGCATCTCCAGCTGACGCGAGAGACGCTTCGCCAGTTGCAGATCGTGCGTCACCACAAGAAACGCGGTGCCCTGGGTTTTGTTAAGCTCGCCAAGCAGATCGAAAATGCTGTCGGCATTGCGCGCATCGAGGTTGCCGGTCGGTTCATCCGCCAGCACCAGACGCGGGTTATTCACCAGCGCGCGTGCGATGGCGACGCGCTGACGCTCGCCACCGGAGAGCTCCGACGGGCGATGGCTGCTGCGGTGCGCGAGCCCCACGGCGTCAAGCATCGCCAGCGCCCGGCGCTCGGTCTCCGCCTTCGGCGCTTTACCGATAAGCAGCGGCATCGCCACGTTTTCCATCGCGGTGAAATCCGGCAGCAGGTGGTGGAACTGGTAGATAAAGCCGAGCTCGCGGTTACGCAGTTCGGCTTTGGCCGAGGACGAGAGCGTGCTGAGCGGTCGCCCGCTGAAAATCACGTCGCCGGAGGTCGGCGTGTCGAGCCCGCCTAACAGGTGCAGCAGCGTACTTTTGCCGGAGCCGGAGCTCCCGACAATCGCCATCATTTCGCCCGCGTCGATGCTGAAGCTGACGTTGTGCAACACATCCGTTTGCACTTTGCCTTCCTGGTAGCGTTTGCACAGGTTGTCGCACTGTAACAGCACAGAATTACTCATAACGTAAAGCCTCAGCGGGTTCGGTGGCGGCGGCGCGCCAGGAAGGATAAAGCGTGGACAACAGCGCGACGGCCATCGCCGCCAGCGCAATCCCGATGACCTGCAACGGTTCGATAACGACCGGCAGCGCCGCGCCGTCAAGGAACGCGCCGATGACCGGCATCAGGTTATTCAACTGACTGGCGAGCAGCGCGCCGAGCAGCGCGCCAAAGAGCGCGCCGATGACGCCCGCGCTCGCGCCCTGCACCATAAACACCGCCATGATCTGACGGCGCGTCAGCCCCTGGGTTTGCAGAATCGCTACCTCGCCCTGCTTCTCCATCACCATCAGCCCAAGCGAGGTGATGATGTTAAACGCAGCGACGGCGACGATGAGGCTCAGCAGCAGGCCCATCATGTTTTTCTCCATGCGCACGGCCTGAAACAGCTCGCCCTTGCGATCGCGCCAGTCGTGCCATTCAGTACCCGCCGGTAGCGTCTGCTGGCTCAGCACATCGACCTTGAGCGGCTCGTTCAGCCACAGCCGCCAGCCGGTGATGTTGCCCGCCGGGTAGCGCATCAGGCGCGAGGCGTCCTGGATATTCACCAGCATCTGATAGCCGTCCACTTCACTGTTGGCGGCGAAGGTACCGATGACGGTAAAGAGACGCTGGCTCGGCAGTCGACCCATCGGCGTAAACTGGCTTGCCGACGGCACCATCAGGCGCAGCTGATCGCCGCGCTTGACGCCAAGCTGGCCCGCAAGCTGTTCGCCGAGAATGATATTGTATTTCCCGGCGGCCAAATCCTGCTGTCTGACGTTCACCAGATACGGCGTCAGCGGGTCACGCAGCGTCGGATCGATGCCCAGCATCACGCCGACCGCCACGCTGCGGGCGCTTTGCAGCACCACATCCCCGGTGGTCAGTGGCGCAACGCGGTTAACGCCCTGTAAGTGGAGGCTGTCAGCAGGCAGCTGCTGCGGATTGACGGAGCCTTTAGATGCGCTGACTACCGCCTGCGGCATCAGCCCGAGAATGTTGTTCTGCAGTTCACGCTCGAAACCGTTCATCACGGAGAGCACTGTCACCAGCGCCAGCACGCCAAGCGTGATGCCAATAGTGGAGAGCCAGGAGACGAAGCGGCCGAAGCGGTCTGCTGCACGCCCGCGCATATAGCGCAGGCCGATAAATAACGCGACAGGTTGATACATGAAATCCGTCTTGTACGGTTGCTAATGCAAAGTGATCAACGATAATAAAGCCCAGATCTGATTTATGGAACCACTAACCCACTCTGTCGCCGGGTTTTTATCCCGGACACGCGGCACAACCGGAGCACGCTTCGCCTTCTATGCCTGAACAATATCGTTACACTCTGCCCGTCAAAGCGGGCGATCAGCGTCAACTGGGTGAACTTACCGGCGCGGCCTGCGCCGTCGAGGTGGCGGAAATGGCGGAACGCCACGCCGGCCCGCTGGTGCTTATCGCGCCGGATATGCAAAACGCCCTGCGTCTGCACGATGAAATTCAACAGTTTACCGAAAGCCTGGTGATGAACCTCGCCGACTGGGAGACGCTGCCTTACGACAGCTTCTCGCCGCATCAGGAAATTATCTCCTCGCGCCTCTCGACACTCTACCAGTTGCCGGGCATGCAGCGCGGCGTGCTGATCCTGCCGGTGAACACGCTGATGCAGCGCGTCTGTCCGCACAGCTTTTTGCACGGCCACGCGCTGGTGATGCAAAAAGGCCAGCAGCTCTCACGCGATACGCTGCGCACTCAGCTTGACCAGGCGGGTTACCGTCATGTGGACCAGGTGATGGCGCATGGCGAATACGCCACCCGCGGCGCGCTGCTCGATCTCTATCCGATGGGCAGCGAGCAGCCCTACCGCATCGACTTTTTCGATGACGAAATCGACAGCCTGCGGTTGTTTGACGTCGACACCCAGCGCACGCTGGAAGAAGTCGAGGCCATAAACCTGCTGCCGGCGCATGAATTCCCGACCGACAAAGCGGCCATTGAACTGTTCCGCAGCCAGTGGCGCGACCGTTTCGAGGTGAAACGCGACCCGGAGCATATTTATCAGCAGGTGAGCAAAGGCACCCTGCCCGCCGGGATCGAATACTGGCAGCCGCTGTTTTTCAGCGAGCCGCTGCCGCCGCTGTTCAGCTATTTCCCGAAAAACACGCTGGTGGTAAGCACAGGCGATCTCGAAGCGAGCGCTGACCGCTTCTGGGCCGACGCCGTGGCGCGTTTTGAGAACCGCGGCGTTGACCCGATGCGTCCGCTGCTGCCGCCGGAAGAACTCTGGCTGCGCACCGATGAGCTTTACGCGCAGCTGAAAGCCTGGCCGCGCGTGCAACTCAAAACCGAAGCGCTCGCCGATAAAGCCGCGAATACCAACCTCGGCTATCAGCCGCTGCCGGATATCGCCGTCCAGGCCCAGCAGAAAGCGCCGCTCGACAGCCTGCGCCGTTTTCTTGAATCGTTCACCGGGCCGGTGATTTTCTCGGTGGAGAGTGAGGGCCGCCGCGAGGCGCTCTCTGAATTGTTGTCGCGCATTAAAATCGCGCCGAAGCGCCTGCTGCGTCTGGAAGATGCCGCCGACGGCGGCTGCTACCTGAGCATCGGCGCGGCGGAGCGCGGGTTTATCGACACCCTGCGCCACCGGGCGTTTATCTGCGAAAGCGATCTGCTGGGCGAGCGCGTGACGCGCCGCCGCCAGGAGAGCCGCCGCACCATTAACCCGGACACCCTTATTCGCAACCTGGCGGAGCTGCGCCCCGGCCAGCCGGTCGTGCATCTGGAGCATGGCGTTGGCCGTTATGCCGGGCTGACGACGCTGGAAGCGGGCGGCATTACCGCTGAATATCTGATGCTCACCTATGCCGGTGACGCGAAATTGTATGTGCCGGTCTCGTCGCTGCATCTGATTAGCCGCTATGCGGGCGGCGCGGAAGATAATGCGCCGCTGCATAAGCTTGGCGGCGATGCCTGGAGCAAAGCGCGCCAGAAGGCGGCGGAGAAAGTGCGCGACGTGGCGGCCGAGCTGCTGGATATCTACGCCCAGCGCGCCGCCAAAGCCGGGTTCGCCTTTAAGCATGACAAAGAGCAGTACCAACTCTTCTGCGAAGGCTTCCCGTTTGAGACGACGCCCGATCAGGCGCAGGCCATTAACGCGGTGCTGAGCGATATGTGCCAGCCGCTGGCGATGGATCGTCTGGTCTGCGGCGACGTGGGCTTTGGTAAAACCGAAGTGGCGATGCGCGCGGCGTTCCTCGCCGTCGAGAACAATAAACAGGTGGCGGTGCTGGTGCCCACCACCCTGCTGGCCCAGCAGCATTACGACAATTTCCGCGACCGTTTCGCCAACTGGCCGGTGCGCATTGAGCTGCTGTCGCGTTTTCGTAGCGCCAAAGAGCAGGCGCAGGTGCTGGAGCAGGCCGCTGAGGGGAAAGTCGATATTCTTATCGGCACTCACAAGCTGTTGCAGAGCGACGTGAAGATGAAAGATCTGGGGCTTCTCATCGTCGATGAAGAGCACCGCTTCGGCGTGCGTCACAAAGAGCGTATCAAGGCGATGCGCGCCGACGTTGATATCCTGACGCTTACCGCGACGCCGATTCCGCGCACGCTTAACATGGCGATGAGCGGCATGCGCGATCTGTCGATTATCGCCACGCCGCCCGCGCGTCGTCTGGCGGTAAAAACCTTCGTGCGCGAGTATGACAACCTGGTGGTGCGCGAGGCAATCCTGCGTGAAGTGCTGCGCGGCGGGCAGGTCTATTACCTTTACAATGACGTTGAAAATATTCAGAAAGCCGCCCAGCGGCTGGCGGATCTGGTGCCGGAGGCGCGTATCGCCATCGGCCACGGCCAGATGCGCGAGCGCGAGCTGGAGCGGGTGATGAACGATTTCCACCACCAGCGCTTCAACGTGCTGGTCTGCACCACGATTATCGAAACCGGTATCGATATTCCGACCGCCAACACCATTATCATCGAGCGCGCCGACCACTTTGGTCTCGCGCAGCTGCACCAGCTCCGTGGCCGCGTGGGCCGTTCGCACCATCAGGCTTACGCCTGGCTGCTGACGCCGCCGCCGAAGGCCATGACCACCGACGCGCAGAAACGTCTCGAAGCTATCGCCTCGCTGGAAGATCTGGGCGCCGGTTTTGCGCTGGCGACGCACGATCTGGAAATTCGCGGCGCGGGTGAACTGCTGGGCGAAGATCAGAGCGGCCAGATGGAAACCATCGGCTTCTCGCTCTATATGGAACTGCTGGAAAACGCCGTCGATGCGCTGAAAGCCGGTCGCGAGCCGTCGCTTGAAGATCTCACCAGCCAGCAGACCGAAGTGGAGCTGCGGATGCCCTCGCTGCTGCCGGAAGCCTTTATCCCGGACGTCAACACGCGCCTGTCGTTCTACAAGCGCGTTGCCAGCGCCAAAAAAGAGCAGGAGCTTGAAGAGATCAAAGTCGAGCTTATCGACCGCTTTGGCCTGCTGCCGGATCCGGCGCGCAATCTGCTGGATATCGCCGCCCTGCGCCAGCAGGCGCAGAAGCTGGGCGTGCGTAAAATCGAGGCAAACGAGAAAGGCGGCACCATTGAGTTTGCCGAGAAGAACCATGTTGATCCGGGCTGGCTTATCGGTCTGCTGCAAAAAGAGCCGCAGCATTACCGCCTCGACGGTCCGACGCGCCTGAAGTTCTTCCGCGAGCTTGACGAGCGTAAAACCCGTATGGAGTGGGTGCGTCAGTTTATGGCGCAACTCGCCGAGCACACCCTGCCGTAATCCACCACGCCCCGCTCAGGGGCGTAACTTTACAATCCTTTGCAATCGTCCAGGGTTTCCCTGGACGAACCCCCGCCATACTTCTCTCTTTATCGATAAATTACAAAAACTTCTCGGCCTTTGGGATCTGTAAATGAAAAGAGAAAATGCGCGTTTTACCCGCTGGCTGTCCTGGCTGGCTTTCGCCGCGAGCGTGACGCTTGGCGCAAGCCACGCGATGGCGAATACGTACCCGCTACCGCCGCCTGGCAGTCGGCTTATCGGCGAAACCCTTTACCATACGGTCGCCGACGACGGCGGCTCGCTGGAAGCGATCGCCAAACGCTATAACGTCGGCTTTCTGGCGCTGTTGCAGGCCAATCCGGGCGTCGACCCGTATGTGCCGCGCGCGGGCAGCGTGCTGACTATTCCGCGCCAGATGCTGCTGCCGGACGCGCCGCGCGAAGGCATTCTGATAAACCTCGCCGAACTGCGGCTCTACTACTTCCCGCCCGGCGAAAACAGCGTCACTGTCTACCCGATAGGCATCGGCCAGCTTGATGGCGACACGCTGACGCCTACGATGCAAACGTCGGTCTCGCAAAAACGCGCTAACCCCACCTGGACCCCGACCGCCAATATTCGCGCGCGCTATAAAGCCCAGGGCATTGACCTGCCGCCGGTAGTGCCTGCCGGGCCGGATAACCCGATGGGCCATCACGCGATCCGTCTCGCGGCTTACGGCGGCGTGTATCTTCTGCACGGTACGAATGCGGATTTCGGTATCGGGATGCGCGTAAGCTCCGGCTGTATCCGCCTTCGCGATGACGACATCAAACATCTGTTCCGCGTGGTGCCGGTCGGGACGCGCGTGAATATTATCAATGCGCCGGTGAAAGCGTCGGTCGAACCGGACGGACGTCATCTGGTGGAAGTGCATCAGCCACTGTCAAAACGGATTGAGGACGATCCGAAGACGCTGCCGATTGTACTGAACGCGGCGCTGACGGCGTTCCAGTCTGCGCCGCAGACCGACCGGGACGTCATGGAGCACGCGCTGCTCCTGCGTTCCGGCATACCGGTCAACGTCACCACGCACTCGCCAGAACCCGCCCCTGACGCCATCTGAGCCCGGAACGAAAAAAGGCCCTGTCCAGTGACAGGGCCTTATGCTGTGTAAAGCGCTTCGGCTTATTTATAAATAACCGCCGTGCCGTGCAGGGTGTTCGGGCCATTTGCCGACGTGATGCGGAAGGATTTCGCACCGGCTTCATCCGCTTTTTGCGCCAGCTCAGCTTCCAGCGACGACAGGTTAGTGCCAGCGGTGGCGGAGATAGTACCGACTTTCTGCTGGCCTGCAGGGGTTGACTGGACCTGGACTGCAGCAACGCTTGCGAATGACAGTGAACTCAGGATGGCGGCGGCGAATAGCATGTTGACGTTTTTCATAGGGTAACCTTTTTTATCAGTAAGACGGACAGGTAACAGTGGGTCGTTAAGATTATTTAATTAACGATCGATAGTAAAATGATAGTTGTGATCTGCATCACCTGTCAATATTATTCTTAACGATCGTTATTTTAATGTTATCTTCACGCCTCACCGGCCATGAAAACCACATCCGGCGCGGTTTTGCTGGTACTCCCGAGGCAAAAAGGGGTATTTTGGAGGCAGGTTTGATAAAGAGGTTAAACGGCACCATGACAACAGACACCCAAAGTTGTGCAAAAAAAAGCCGTGGCCGACCGAAAGTGTTCGACAGGGAAGCGGCGCTTGATAAGGCCATGGCACTATTCTGGCAGCACGGCTACGAAGCCACGTCGCTGGCGCATCTGGTCGAAGCGACTGGCGCCAAAGCGCCGACGCTGTACGCGGAGTTCACCAATAAAGAGGGGCTGTTCCGCGCCGTACTCGACCGTTATATCGCGCGTTTTGCGCAGCAGCAGGAGACGCTGCTGTTTCGCGCCGATAAACGCGTCGGAGAAGCGCTGTACGACTATCTCTGCGCGGTGGCAAACTGCTTTGCCAGCAAAGAGACGCCCGCAGGCTGCTTTATGGTGACGACGTCCGCGGCGCTCGCCGCATCGTCAGACGAGATCGCCGCCACGCTCAAGGCGCGTCACACGCAGCGCGAAGCGATTCTGCTGCGTTTTCTGAGCGAGCGGCAGGCCCAAAACGAAATTCCGCAAGAATGCAACCTGCCCGCCCTGGTACGCTTCATCAGTTGTCTGGTGCATGGTATGTCAGTGAGCGCGCGCGAAGGCGCCACGCAGGAAGAATTAATTCAAATTGTGAATATGACCATGCGGTTGTGGCCGCACCTCCTGTAAAGCACCCCACTGCCACCTGAGAGCGGCTCCTGCCGCTCTCTTTTTTCATATTAATTCCATGAATCATCGCCGTTTCGCTGAAGGCCCTTCTGTGCTGTTTATTAATAGGAAATAACTGGCAAATATATCCTCCAGAGTCGCTACTCTTTGATCGTCATAAAAATGATTATTCGTGTGCTAATTAATTAGCACCATCAATTATTAGAACTGGAGTTATTTACGTCATGAAGACGGGGCCATGCAGGGACGAGGACGTTTTTCCACACAGTATCCGTGGTGTATCAAGTTTCAAAGAGGGAAGACAAGAGACGCGTTTTGGCTATACACCTACAGAAGGAAGATGAAAATGGCTTTGCTATTACCATTATTTAAGGTGTTAATAGTAATAACATTGTTATTTGGCCTTTGGTTGTTCTGCGGTGGTTCTATTCTTTATGCATTTTTGTCAGTGCTGATCACTGGTTTTATTTTATTCAGACAACACAGTGCTATGTAATTCAAACGCTCATGCCTCGCCTTCAGTGACGCATGAGCGTTTTCGCTTTTGCGCGCCGTGAATCTAATCGGCAGACATAAAAAAGCCCCTCTGCCTGAGTGCAAGAGGGGCAATGGTGCGTAACGCTATTTTATTTTCAGGTTTTCTGATTCAGTACCAGCTGTCCGTTGCTGTCGAGCGGAATACGGCTGCCCGGATCGTTGTCCATACGGATTTTGCCCTGCTCTTCCCCGATGCGGTACGTCACGTCATAACCCAGCATTTTCTCTGATTTGTCATAGACGGTTTTGCAGCGCTGCTGCTGCGTGGTGTAGGTATCACCCTCCTGCAGATGGCCCTGGATCTGGTTGCCGGCATAGCCGCCGCCCAGCGCGCCCACGACCGTCGCGACATCTTTACCGCGCCCGCCGCCGAACTGATGGCCGATAACGCCGCCTGCGACCGCGCCCAGTACCGAGCCGGTCAGGCGGTTTTCATCCTGCACCGGACGACGGTGCGTCACGGTGACATTACGACATTCCTGACGCGGCGTTTTAACCGTCTCTTTAATCGGCGTGGCGGAAACCACCTGGGCATATTTCGGCGAAGGACTGAACACATCCAGACTGGCCACCGCCGCCACGCCCAGCGCAGCAACCACCCCAATACCGATACCCGCTAACATTGATTTATTCACAGGAATTCCTCCCGGCTGTGCAATTAGTAACAATTTTGCAATTGAGTAAGCGAATGGCAAATCAGAAAACGACTCAAAAAAAGGAATTAGCCGGGGCGAATCAGCGGATTGAGAGAAGTCTGAAGGGAAAGTGTGACGGAAATAAAATGTCATCCGCCCCTGCGTGCGCAGAGGCGGATGCGTTACTTAGTGCAGCTTCAGGCGCGGGCGGATCACCCTGTTGATGCTGCCTACCAGCATCATCAGGCCAGTTTTGAAATAGCCATGCAGCGCTATCTGGTGCATACGGTACAGCGAGATGTAAACAAAGCGCGCGATACGTCCTTCGATCATCATCGAGCCGCGCATCAGGTTGCCCATCAGGCTGCCGACGGTGGAGAATTTCGACAGCGACACCAGCGAGCCTTTGTCTTTATAGACGTATGGCTTGAGCGGCTTGCCTTTGATCTGCGCCAGGATGTTATCCAGCGCGCAGGTAGCCATCTGGTGCGCCGCCTGGGCGCGCGGCGGTACGAAGCCGCCTTCCGGACGCGGACAGGAGGCGCAGTCGCCAATGGCGAAGATATCCGGGTCGCGCGTGGTTTGCAGCGTCTGCTCGACGACCAGCTGATTGATACGGTTGGTTTCCAGGCCGCCAATCTCTTTCATAAAATCAGGCGCTTTGATGCCTGCTGCCCAGACCATCAGGTCAGCCTGAATGAATTCGCCGTCTTTAGTGTTGAGGCCATCGGCCTGAGCGCTGGTCACCATCGTGTTAGTGAGAACGCGCACGCCAAGCTTGGTGAGTTCGTTATGCGCGGCACCGGAGATACGCGGCGGCAGCGCAGGCAGAATACGTTCTCCCGCTTCCACCAGCGTCACGTTCAGCGCTTCGTTGGTCAGCCCTTTGTAGCCGTAGCTGTGCAGCTGTTTCACCGCGTTATGCAGCTCTGCGGAGAGCTCAACGCCCGTCGCGCCGCCGCCGACAATCGCGATATTCACTTTGCCGTTAGCGCCGAGGTTGGCGGAGTATTTCAGGAACAGGTTAAGCATTTCCTGATGGAAACGACGCGCCTGATGCGGGTTATCGAGGAAAATACAGTGATCCTTGACGCCAGGGGTGTTGAAGTCGTTGGAGGTGCTGCCGAGCGCCATGACCAGCGTGTCGTAAGGAACCTTGCGCTCTGCCACCAGCAGTTCGCCTTTTTCATCACGCAGTTCGGCAAGGGTAATGGTTTTCGCGTCGCGGTTGATGTCTACGACAGAGCCTAGCTGGAACTGGAAACCGTGGTTGCGCGCGTGCGCCAGATAGCTTAGCGCGTCGACGCCTTCGTCCAGCGAGCCGGTCGCTACTTCATGCAGCAGTGGTTTCCACAGGTGGCTATGATTGCGATCCACCAGCGTGACTTTCGCTTTTTTGCCGCGGCCCAGTTTATGACCGAGCTGCGTGGCGAGCTCCAGTCCGCCGGCGCCGCCGCCCACGATAACGATCTTTCTTAATGGCGTAGTCAACGTGACCCCCTTAAAGTGTTTAACTAATTGTTAATTCAAAGTTATTAAAAATAGCTTTTAATTAACAATAGTTTAGCAACATGGCCCACAACAGTGACGAGCATAACATGAACGGTGCATTGGTCATACCAAATTTGATGTACATCAATTTTTATGCATTAAAGATAAACAAAATGGGCCAGCTTTTGCGGCTGGCCCATCGGTGGGGGTAAAAGGATTTTGCGTGAGTAACGCGGATTAGCCGAGCGCTTTAAATGCTTTAATGCGCTGCAGGTGCGGCGAAATATTTTTAAACTTATGCGTCTGTTCTTCATCCCAGACGATTTCGTAATACTGATGCAGCAGTTCGGCAGAACGCTGGCTGTCGAGCGCCTCATCCTCGCGCGAGAGGATAGCCAGGCAGCGGTCGCGGTTTTTCTCACGAAAGTTCTCTACGCACTTGGTCGCGATGTCCAGATACTCTTCCGGCCTGTCGATTTTGCCTTCCATGTTTTCATACGGAAACAGGTTCGGGTTGAAGATAACCTGCCGAATGTCGCACAGAAACCCGATGCGTTCCGCCCAGAAACCGCCAAGCCCCACGCCGCAGATGAGCGGACGCTCGTCGACGTTCAGCTGCAGCATCTTGTCCACTTCGCGCAGCAGATGCTGCATGTCGTGTTTTGGATGCCGCGTGCTGTAACTGATAAGCCGCACATCCGGATCGATAAACTGCAGTTGCAGCACTTTCTCATGGTTACCCGGACTGTTTGAATCGAAACCGTGTAAGTAGATAATCATCGCATTTTCATCCCAGCGTAGCAGCTTCAGGGCAACGAATTACCCCGCCTTGTGCGTCTGCCAGCGCTCATGCAGCGCGGTAAGTTCACCGCTTACCTGCTTCCATCGCGCTGACGCCATCAGTTCCTGACGCGTAATTACACCTTTATGATACAAACGTGTAACACGTTCTGCTTTGATCGGCGACAGGTTATCCAGAACGCTAACGGCACCCTTACGATTATTACAGACCAGGATCATATCGCAACCGGCGTCCAACGCCGCCTGGCCACGCTGCGCATAGCTGCCGAGGATCGCAGCACCTTCCATTGAGAGATCGTCAGAGAAAATCACACCGTCAAAACCGAGTTCACCACGCAGCACCTGTTTAAGCCAGTAAGGCGACCCGCTGGCCGGCAGCGGATCGGCATCGCTATAGACGACGTGCGCGGGCATCACCGCATCGAGCATGTTGTAACTAATGAGCTCACAAAACGGCAGCATGTCGTGGCGGCGGATCTCCGCCGCCGGGCGCGGGTCGCGCGGCGTTTCTTTGTGGGAATCGGCGCTGACGGCCCCGTGGCCAGGAAAATGTTTGCCGGTCGCTTTCATGCCCGCGCTCTGCATACCGCTAATGAAACGCTTCGCCATCGCCAGCACATTTTCAGGCTTATCATGGAAAGCGCGCTCGCCAATCGCGGCGCTGAGGTGGCCGACATCCAGCACCGGCGCGAAGCTGATGTCGATATCCATCGCTATCATTTCACAGGCCATCAGCCAGCCCGCCTCCTGCGCCAGCTTACCGCCCTCTTCCATCCCCAGCAGCGCAGCGAAGCTCTGTGCCGCGGGCAGACGGGTGAATCCGTCACGAAAACGCTGCACGCGCCCGCCCTCCTGGTCTACGGCCACGACCAGATGGTTATGCGAACTTTCGCGGATCTGACGCACCAGCTCGCGCAACTGCTGCGGATCGTGATAGTTGCGGGTAAAGAGGATAAGCCCCCCCACCAGCGGATGCCCCAGAATTTCACGCTCTTCGGCATCAAGCTCAAAGCCTTCCACATCCAGCATTACCGGACCCATGTTTCTCTCCCTTCGTATTCGCTTCCCCGCAGCTGGCGCCAGGCCTCGTCTGCGAGTGTGATAAATTTGCGGTCGCCGGTTTCCTGAAAGCGGCGCTCATACCAGCCCGCCATCAGTAACCCGCTCCACGGACGCCAGCGTGCTACCTGGCGGCGCAACAACGTCGCGTCCATCAGGGCGCGTTGCGCGTAATCCACAAGCAGCGCCTCGCGCGTCGCGTCGTCGAGCCAGACGCAGGCAAGCTCCAGTGCCACGTCGCCATCTCCCGCATACTCCCAGTCGATGAGCCTCAGTTGCGTCTGCGCCTGGACCAGGTTGCCGGGATGAACGTCCATATGCAGCGGCGCAAGACGCAGCGGACGCGGCTCGCCGCGACGGCGCAGCCGGTGCAGCAGGCGTAGCCAGAAACGCGTGCGGCGCGTCGGCGCGCTCTGCTGCCAGTCGCGCATCAGCAGCGGCAGCAGTTCGATACGCCAGCCAAAGCAGCGCTGACGATGCAGATGATACAGCAGCGCGCCGAGTTGCGGCACCGGCGGCAGCGCGTCGTGGATGTCGCCCGGCAGAAAAGTGACTGCCAGCCAACCGTTGTCGCAGCGACGCGGGCGCGGCGCGAGCGTTGCGGGCAGCCGTTTCAGCGCCCGATACTGGCGTGGACTGCGCGCGCGGCTTGCGCGCGCGTCGCGGCGCACCACCAGCGTTTCGTCGTCGACAACAACACGCCAGGCACCGTCGCTCAGGCCCGGTAGCGCACAAACGACACCGGCGGCCGAAGCCGCCGGAAAACTCTGCTGTAAGAACCCTTCCAGGCTCAGATTACTGGGTTTGCTGAACGGCACCTTTACCCGACCAGATGATTTCGCCGGTCTGTACCAGCATCAGCTGCATTTGCAGCGTAGGGGCGTTCACATTCCCGCCGGCATTGGCGTAAAGCACATACTGCGCGCCTACATTGCGGGCGATGCCGATGGCTTTACTGCGCGAGCCCAGGCTGTCCTGCGGCGAGAGACCCAACTGCTGTTTCGCCATGGAGAGCTGCTGTGCGGAGACCAGCGTGAATTTGCCGTTGTTCGCCAGCGCGCCGCGCAGGGCTTCGGTGGCGGGGCCGGTTTGCAGCGAGCCGTTGGTACGGTTATTGACGCTGTCAACCAGCAGTACGCTGCCGGCATTCACGCCGCCTGCCTGCAACATTTTGCCGACCATCGGTGCCATCGCGCTGCTCCAGTCATAGGTGCGCGATTTAGGCTCCGGCGTGGCGTTTTCAGCCGGGTGCTCAATCGGGCCAGGCTGCGCCGGAACAGACGGCACGGAGGGCACAGTCGGCACCGGCTCGGACGGCGGCGGGACAGGCTGCGTGGGCTGCTGCGTGCCCGGCTGCGCTTCTTCAACCGGCGCAGGTTTTTGCTCGCCGGGTACAATACAGCCCGACAGCGCCAGGGCGACCGTCGCCAGCAGCGCATAGCGATACATTCTGTTCAACATTTCCCCCTTCAGAGATAGAGATAAAGACGGGCTTTGCGGGCTGCCAGATAGTCGGTCTGGCCGTTAACCGTCACGCGCCCCTGCGCCGGAATGACCACGGTCTGCGGTACTTCCAGCGGCTGGCCTTCCAGCCCGTGGGCGTCGTACCAGTAAAAGCGATAGTGGACGGTAACGGGCGCGTCTTTGTTATTGTAAATGGTGGCGGCGGCGCCAGGCCTGCCGTTTTGCAAAGAAAAGTCTGGTTTTTCAGCGGTTATGCCGGCGGCCAGCACGCTGGACTCCATCACCACCGCCTGATCGTCGCTGACGGGAATGGTAGGCGCAGAGTGGCAACCTGCCATCAGCAGCGCGGCCAGCAGCCAGCCTGTGCGAGCACGCCCCATATCAGACACCTTTATGCGCAAGCATCGGCCCCAGCGCATGGCCACCGACCAGATGCATATGGATGTGGTAGACCTCCTGCCCGCCGTGACGGTTGCAGTTCATGATCAGACGATAGCCGTCCTGCGCGATGCCTTCCTGCTGCGCGATTTTCGCGGCGGCGGTAAACAGACGACCGAGCGCCTGCTCGTGCTCTGCGGTGACGTCGTTGACGGTCGGGATCAGCACGTTCGGGACGATGAGAATATGGGTTGGGGCCTGGGGAGAAATATCGCGAAACGCCGTCACCAGCTCATCCTGATAAACGATATCGGACGGGATTTCGCGGCGAATGATTTTGCTGAAAATGGTTTCTTCGGCCATGGTTTTTTTCCTTCTTGGATAAACGTTAAGAGTATGAGCGAGATAATCGCTTCCTTTCAACCTTTGGCCCGGTTTTTCTTTATAAAGCGGAAGCTTATAGTGTATCCCCGCCCTGTTGTCGCGCCGCTTCGCTTGTTTTTCTTTTCCTTTCTTCTTCTCGTCGATTTGTAACGCGTCTTACATTTGTTTACACCGCAAAAACAAATGATTATAGTTCTCATTTTTATTGACACTGGAACGTTGTTTTAGTCCTGCGATTTCTGTTCATCAGGCCGGATGCCATTGATGAGAGTCGTAATTCCACAGCCTGATGCACAGCATCATTTTATTCTTTTTAAGGGCAACACATGGCTAAGCATGCACTTCGTCAGGGCGTCGTTCCGGCGTCTTCCCTTCCCTCTTTGCTGGCGTTAAGTATTGCCAGCGCGCTGGCGGCTCCGGCGGTTTACGCGGCGCCTGCGACCAACGACACCATTGTGGTCGACGCGGCTGCTGACAGCGGCACGCCTGATGAGTCGCAGGATTACAGCGTAAAAACCACTACATCCGGAACAAAAATGCTGCTGGTGCCGCGCGATATTCCGCAGTCGGTCAGCGTGATTAGTCAGCAGCGCATGCAGGATCAGCAGCTGAATTCGATTGAAGACGTGCTGGCAAACACCACGGGCGTCACCGCCTCGCGTATCGACACCAGCCGCACTAATTTCTTCGCACGCGGTTTCTACATCAGCAATTTTGCCTATGAAGATATGCCGACGTTCCTGGATAACCGCTGGAACTTTGGCGACACCGCGGGCGACACGGCGATTTATGACAAAATTGAGGTCGTGCGCGGCGCAGCTGGCCTGATGAGCGGCACCGGTAACCCTTCGGCTTACGTCAATATGGTTCGCAAACATGCGGACAGCAAAGAATTTAAAAGCAATGTGTCCGCCACTTACGGCAGCTGGGATAAACAGCGTTACGTGATGGATTTGCAGGCCCCGCTGGTGGAATCCGGTAACGTTCGCGGGCGTGTGGTGGCAGGTTATCAGGATAATGACAGCTGGGTGGAGCGTAACCACTATCGCAAAAAATTCATCTACGGCGTTATCGATGCCGACATTACCGATTCTACGCAGCTGTCGCTGGGTTATGACTACCAGGAAAGTGAAGAGGACAGCCCGACCTGGGGCGGTTTTCCTTCTCTTTACAGCGATGGCAGCCGCACGCATTTCCGCCGTGGTTTTAATACCGCGGCCGACTGGGCCTATTCTAACCTCGATTCCACCAAAATTTTCGCCAACCTGACGCAGCGCTTCGATAACGGCTGGGAAGCGAAAGTTAACGCGATGCATGCGGAAACCAATTTCGATAATCGCCTGATGTATATCGACGGATTCCCGGACAAAACGACCGGCCGCTATAACGCCGCCCTCTTTCAGGGCGCATGGGGCGGCTGGAACGTCGGCGAGCGTAAGCAGGATTCGGTCGACGCTTTTGTGCGCGGCGGGTATGAACTGGCGGGTCGCCAGCATGAAATGATGTTTGGCGGCAGCTACAGCCGCCAGCGTAACAACTACGACAACGCATACCCGGTGAATGATAATTTCGGCCTGATGGATGTCGGTAACATTCATAACTATAACGGCGACACGCTGGCTAACCCCACCTGGTCTGATTTCACGCTTTATCAGCGTGATGTTATCCGCCAGAAATCCGTTTATGCCGCAACGCGCCTCTCCCTTGCCGATCCGCTGCATCTGATTCTGGGCGCGCGCTATACCGAATGGAACGCGAAATACAATCTCGAACGTAAGCCGGATGAAATCCGCCGCAGCAAATCGGATGACATCACGCCTTACGCGGGCCTGATTTACGACATCGACGATACGTGGTCGGCGTATGCCAGCTATACCTCCATCTTCCAGCCGAGCGGCCAGCGCGATGTGAACAGCGAGTTCCTCGACCCGACGACCGGTAAAGCCTATGAAGCAGGGGTGAAAGCGGACTGGTTTAACACGCGCCTCACGGCGTCTCTTGCGGTATTCCGTATCGAGCAGGATAACGTGGCGGTGAACACCGGCGTGATTATTCCAGGCTCAGGTGGGCAGACGGCGTATGAATCCGTTGACGGCACCGTCAGTAAAGGCGTTGAGCTTGAGCTGAACGGCGCGCTGACCGATAACTGGCAGTTAACCTTTGGCGCGAGTCGCTACGTGGCTGAAGCGGGCGATGGCGTGGCCGTTAACCCGGACCAGCCGCGCACGACCATGAAGCTCTTCACGCGTTATCAACTGCCGATGTTGCCTGAACTCACCGTAGGCGGCGGCGCGCGCTGGCAGACCAAAACCTGGCAGGACATCGCGGGCCCGAATGGCGACACGCGTATCACCCAGAGCGGTTACACCGTGGTCGATCTGTTCACGCGTTATCAGGCGACGAAAAATCTCGCCGTGCAGGCAAACCTCAATAACGTCTTTGATAAAGAGTATTACGATTATCTCGGCACTTATGGTGTGTATGGCGAGCCACGTAATTTCTCCGTCACGGCGAGCTACAGTTTCTGATGACCATCGTGTTGTGATGGCATTAAACTAGAAAGGGAGCCCTGTGGCTCCCTTTTTTATTGCGATTCACCGTCTCGCGACGCGTCATGCAGGCAAGAATCGCTGTCTTAACGCCTGGCCGATGGCCCTGACGCGCTCTTTTATGTATCGGCCGACCCTTCTGCCCTTGCGAATTTCAGGCGTAAAAAAAGGGAGGCTTGCGCCTCCCTTTATCTCCCCGACAGCCAGGATTAGCTGTTACGGATGTATTCATCCATTTCGGTTTTCAGGTTATCGGACTTGGTGCCGAAAATCGCCTGAACGCCGGAGCCTGCAACAACCACGCCCGCAGCGCCCAGTTTCTTCAGGCCAGCCTGATCCACTTTCGCCACGTCAGCCACGCTTACGCGCAGACGAGTGATACAGGCGTCGAGGTTGGTGATGTTTTCTTTACCACCAAACGCGGCCACCAGAGCCGGAGCCATCTCGCTGGTTGCGCCAGCTTTAGCGTCTTCGGTAGCGTCTTCACGACCCGGAGTTTTCAGGTCCATCGCTTTGATCAGCACGCGGAAGATGGTGTAGTACACCACGGCGTAGCAAAGACCGACAATCGGGAACAGCCACAGTTTGCTGCTGTTACCAGACAGAACGATGAAGTCGATCAGGCCGTGCGAGAAGCTGGTGCCGTCACGCATACCCAGAAGGATACAGATCGGGAAGGCCAGGCCTGCCAGAATCGCGTGGATAACGTACAGGATCGGCGCCACGAACATGAACGAGAACTCGATAGGCTCGGTGATACCGGTCAGGAACGAGGTCAGCGCAGCGGAGATCATGATACCGCCCACTTTGGCGCGGTTTTCCGGTTTAGCGGAGTGCCAGATAGCGATAGCAGCAGCCGGCAGACCGTACATTTTGAACAGGAAGCCGCCAGACAGTTTGCCCGCGGTCGGGTCGCCTGCCATGTAACGCGGGATATCGCCGTGGAACACCTGACCTGCGGCGTTGGTGAATTCACCAATCTGCATCTGGAAAGGTACGTTCCAGATGTGGTGCAGACCAAACGGCACCAGGCAACGTTCGATGAAGCCATAGATACCGAACGCGACAACCGGGTTCTGGTATGCAGCCCACTGGGAGAACGTCTGGATGGCGGAGCCAATCGGCGGCCAAATGAAGGACAGGATCACGCCAGTGAAAATCGCCGCCAGACCAGAGATGATCGGAACGAAGCGTTTACCCGCGAAGAAGCCCAGATACTCAGGCAGCTTGATACGATAGAAGCGATTGAACATATACGCTGCAATCGCACCGGAGATAATACCGCCCAACACACCGGTGTCCGCCAGGTGTTTCGCGGCGATCTCCTCGGCAGGCAGGTGCAACACCAGAGGGGCGACCACTGCCATGGTTTTCACCATGATGCCGTAGGCAACCACTGCCGCGAGTGCTGATACGCCGTCGTTATTGGTGAAGCCCAGCGCGACACCGATAGCGAAGATAAGCGGCATGTTTGCGAAAACAGAACCGCCCGCTTCCGCCATGACGTGGGACACCACGGCTGGCAGCCAGCTGAAGTTTGCAGAACCGACGCCCAGCAGGATACCTGCGATAGGCAGTACGGAGACTGGCAGCATCAGCGATTTACCCACCTTCTGCAGGTTAGCAAATGCATTCTTAAACATAATTGAGAGTGCTCCTGAGTATTTGTGCTTTTTTTACGCGTTTCACGCATCAGCCCGGGGGGAGAAACGGGCCATAAACAGGGGATCTGAGTCCCCTTTATTTATTACGCAGAGTAAAATAAATCACGCGATCTTTGTTTGACGGCTATCACGTTTCAAACACACCCTGGGGGAAAACTTGCAATTCTTTACATTAAGTGTTTCAGGATGTTTATAAATCGAGTCTCACCGCCTGAATTTCGGCGGTGAACTTTACTCGCTTTGACTATTAATTACGAGCTTTAAAATAACTCGGTTTATCAGGCAGATTGCAGCGCGGAGAGGTCAACATGGAACAGCGTGGAGAAGTTACGGGTGGTGGTTTCAGCGAGCGTTTCCAGGCTCACGCCCTTCAGCACCGCCATATATTCCGCCACGTCGCGCACCAGCGCAGGCTGATTCTCTTTACCGCGGTGCGGAACCGGCGCCAGGTACGGCGAGTCGGTTTCCACCAGAATCCGGTCGAGCGGAACATAGCGCGCCGCCTCGCGGATCTGCTCCGCGTTGCGGAAGGTCACAATGCCGGAAAAGGAGATGTAGAACCCCAGATCCAGCAGTTTGCCCGCCGTCTCTCTGTCTTCCGTAAAACAGTGTAGTACGCCTGAACAGTCCGTCACTTTTTCTTCGCGAAGGATAGCCAGCGTGTCTTCACGGGCATCGCGGGTATGCACGATAACCGGTTTGTTAAGCTCGCGGCCAATACGGATATGGTGACGGAACGATTCCTGCTGTCGGGCTTTCGTTTCCGGCGTGTAATAATAATCGAGCCCCGTTTCACCCATCGCGACAACGCGCGGATCGGCGGCGAGGCGACGCAGCTCTTCCACGTCATACTCTTCATCCTGATTAAGCGGATGCACGCCGCAAGAGTACGCCACATTTTCCCGCTCGCCGATAAGCGCACGCATGGCGTTGTAGCCCGGCAGCGTGGTGGCGACCGCCAGACAAAATTTCACGTCGCGAGCGGCGGCTTTCGCCAGAACGTCATCCACATTTTTATGCAGAGACTGATAATCCAGGCCATCAAGATGGCAGTGTGAGTCGACTAAAAACATAACGTCTCTCTCAGAGGTGATAAGAAGGAAGCGCGGCGTCAGGGCGCATGTAGCGCTCCCAGGTGAGTAACAGTTCAGTCAGCAGCAGTTCGCGATTAACCGCCGCGACGTTTAGCAGCCGTTCCCGGCAGCGGAAGAGCGAATCGAGCATCGCCTGCAGCACGGCGGGCGTAAAACGCTGGGCCAGCTGCGCCACCAGCACCTGATAATCGGTATTCACCAGCGCGCCATAAGCCCCGTGACGCCACTTCAGCGCGTCCATCAGGAAGGCGGCGAGCCAGTGGAGCCGAAACGCGGCCTGCTCATGATTGAGTGCGGGTAACAAGGCGAGCCAGTCGCCGCTCGCGAGCGCCGCTGCGGTTTTGTCGCCAAGCGCCACGCGCTGCTGCCACTGCTCCGGCTGGAGCAACTCCAGCGCCGCGGCGGGCGCACCGCCCGTGAGGCGCAGCGCGGCGTTAATGCGCGACGCATCCGCCTGCGTTTCGCGCGCAAGCCAGGCTTCAGCGTAACGCGGCTCCGGCGGCGCGAGATGCCAGCTGAAGCAGCGGCTGCGAAGCGTCGCGGGCAGCTGTTCCGGCTCGCGGCAGCCCAGCAAAAACCAGGTGTTTTCGGGCGGCTCTTCCAGTGTTTTCAGCAGCGCGTTGGCCGCCGCTTCCGTCAGTAGCGCCGCCTCTTTGATCCAGACGACTTTCGCCCCGCCTAGACGCGCGCGGTCGTAGAGCTTTTCGTTAATCTCGCGGATAGCGTCGATACCGAGCGTCGATTTGCCCTTTTCCGGCTCCGCCTGATAGTAATCCGGGTGCGTTCCCGCCTGCATCAGCTGGCAGGCGCGGCAGGCGCCGCAGCTTTTCTGCCCCTGCGGCTGCTGACACATGCGCCAGCGGCTCAGCGCGTAAATCAGCGCGTCATCGCCCATGCCCGACAGCGCGTGGATCAATACCGCATGGTGTCCCCTGCCAGCCTGCCAGTTGCCGACCAGATGTTCGAACGAGGGGCGCAACCACGGATACCATTTCATTATTGTTGCTCCTGCACCCAGCGCGTCACCGTAGCGCGAATATCGCGGCTGACGGCGTCCAGCGTCTGGCACGCGTCAATGGTGACGATGCGCGGATCCGTCGCTGCGAGCTCCAGATAACGCGCGCGAGTGCGGTTAAAGAAATCGAGCGACTCCTGTTCGATTCGGTCAAGTTCGCCGCGCGCGCGCGCGCGTTCAAGCCCGATGCGCGGGTCCACATCCAGATAAATCGTCAGATCCGGCGCGAAATCGCCCAGCACCGCCTGGCGCAGCGTGGTCAGCAGCGCGCGGTCAATGCCGCGCCCGCCGCCCTGATAGGCCTGGGTGGAGAGATCGTGGCGGTCTCCGATGACCCATTCGCCGCGGGCGAGCGCAGGCTTAATGACGGTTTCCACCAGCTGGACGCGGGCGGCGTAAAACAGCAGTACTTCGGCATTGTCGGTGATGACTTCATCGCCCACCGATTTAATGTCCAGCACCAGGCTGCGCAGTTTTTCCGCCAGCACCGTACCGCCCGGCTCACGGGTGAACGTCAGGTCGGTGACGCCAAGCGACTTCAGCGTCTCCACCACCAGATTGCGCGCTGTGGTTTTTCCGGCACCTTCCAGCCCTTCGATGACAATGTATTTACTGCTCATTTTTATCCTTAAGCGCCTTGAGATAATCCTGCACCGCACGATTATGGCTGGCGAGATTCGTGGTGAACGTGTGGCCGCCCTTGCCGTCCGCCACAAAATAGAGATACGGCGTTTTCGCCGGATGCGCCGCCGCCTTCAGCGACGCCTCGCCCGGCATCGCGATAGGGCCTGGCGGCAGGCCGCTGATGACATAAGTATTATACGGCGTCGGGGTTTCCAGATCTTTACGCGTGAGCTTACCGTTATAACTTTTGCCCATGCCGTAGATAACCGTCGGATCGGTTTGCAGGCGCATACCGATGCGCAGGCGATTGATAAATACCGAGGCGACCCGGTCGCGCTCGCTCGCGACTGCGGTTTCTTTCTCAATAATCGACGCCATGGTGACCAGCTGATTCGGGGAGCTGTACGGCAGGCCGTCCATCCGCGATTTCCAGACGTCATCTACCGCTTTCACCATCCGCTGATGGGCGCGCTTAAGCAGCGCCACGTCCGACGTATTCGCGGTGTAAAGCCAGGTATCGGGCCAGAACCAGCCTTCCACCCAGTCCGGATGCTCAAGCTTTAGCGCCTGCGCTACCGTCGCGTACTCGTCATCCTTCAGGGTGTGTTTAATATAGGGCGCTTCGCGCAGCTGTTTCAGCCAGTCGCTCAGCTTCATCCCTTCGACAAAGCGGAGCGGGAATTGCGCCTCTTTACCGCTCGCCAGCAGACGCAGGGCGTCACGCACGGTCATTTTCGGCGTGAATCGATAGGTGCCGGCTTTGAAGTGCGACAGCTCGGGCTCAAGGCGCAGCAGCCACTGAAAGACGCGCGGGCGTTTAATCAGCTTTTCATCGTAGAGCTGCTGACCGAGGGCGAGACGCCCGGTGCCAGGCTTGAGCGTAAAAATCGTATCTTTCGCAATCGGCAGCGGGCTGTGCGCCAGCTGGCGCACTTTCCAGTAACCGACGCCTGCCGCGACAGCAAGCACAAGAACCAGCAGTAGCGCGACGCGCAACATTTTCTTCATGGGAACCCGGTTATTCGCAATGGGAAATCAGATGGTTATACAGTTCGCGCGAGGCGTAAGCGTGACCGTCAATCTCACGCACCGGCGCCAGCGGCATCAGCGCGTTGCAGATAAAGACCTCGTCCGCTTGCGCGAGCGCGCTGATCGGCGCGTGAATTTCAGACAATCGCCAGGCTGAGTGATTCAGCAGGCCAATAATGTGGCGCCGCATAAGGCCATCAACGCCAGCCTGATCGAGACGGGGGGTAAACACCGCTTTTCCTTTACGCCAGAACAAATTAGCCGCACAGCATTCCGTAACCCACCCTTCGCTGTCAAGCACCAGCGCCTCATCGGCAGACGTCTGCTCAAGATGCGTGCGAATGAGCACCTGTTCGAGCCGGTTGAGGTGCTTGACGCCCGCGAGGTACGGGTTACGCCCGAGCCGCACCGGGCTCAGCGCGAGGCGAATGCCCTGCGCGCGCCAGGCGTTATAATGGGCAGGATACGCCGCGCGTGAAACAATGCGCGTTGGCGCGCCGCACCCGGCGATGCTGTAACCGCGTGAGCCTGCGCCGCGGGTAATAATCACTTTTACGACTGCGCTCTCCTGCCCCTGCGCCGCCTGGCGCATTTCTTCACGCAGCGCATCACCGTCCGGCTGCGTAATCATCAACCGCTCGCAGCCTTCACGCAGGCGTGCCAGATGCTGATCCAGCATGAGAACAACGCCATCCCGTACGCGAGCCGTGGTAAAACAGCCGTCGCCGAACTGTACGGCGCGATCGGCCGCGGGCAGGCAATTCTGGTCGATACCATTAATTAACAGCATAGAGGCTCCTTAACGGGTCGCGCAGTAGTCTGGCAGGATGACTGACGGGGGGCAAGAACAAGACAAGAGGAAGAAAGATGTACAAAGGCCCGCGCGGGGCGGGCCTTTGTGACGGCTGTCAGACCCTTTTGAAGATCAGAGAGCCGTTGGTGCCGCCAAAGCCGAAGGAGTTACACAGGGTGTACTCCAGACCGCTCACCTGGCGCGCTTCATGCGGAACGAAGTCAAGGTCGCAGCCTTCGTCCGGATTGTCCAGGTTGATGGTCGGCGGAACCGCCTGATCGCGCAGCGCGAGGATGGAGTAGATAGATTCTACTGCGCCCGCCGCGCCAAGCAGATGGCCGGTCATCGATTTGGTGGAGCTCACCATCACGCGTTTCGCCGCGTCGCCGAAGACCGATTTCACCGCCTGAGCTTCAGCCACGTCACCCGCAGGCGTCGAGGTGCCGTGCGCGTTGACGTAACCAATCTGGCTTGCTTCAAGACCGGCGTCACGCAGCGCGTGAGTCATGGCCAGCGCTGCGCCCGCGCCGTTTTCCGGCGGAGAGGTCATGTGGTAGGCATCGCTGCTCATACCAAAGCCGACGAGTTCAGCATAAATCTTCGCGCCGCGTTTTTTCGCGTGCTCGTACTCTTCGAGTACGATAATGCCCGCGCCGTCGCCCAGCACAAATCCATCCCTCTCTTTATCCCACGGACGGCTTGCCGCCTGCGGATTATCGTTACGGGTGGAGAGCGCACGCGCCGCACCGAAACCGCCAACGCCCAGTGGCGTACTGGCTTTTTCCGCACCGCCCGCCAGCATGACGTCAGCATCGCCGTAAGCGATGATACGTGCCGCATGGCCGATATTGTGCACGCCAGAAGTACAAGCGGTAGCGATAGAAATGCTGGGACCGCGCAGACCGAACATGATGGTCAGGTGACCCGCCACCATGTTAACAATCGTTGATGGCACGAAGAAGGGACTGATTTTCCGCGGGCCGCCGTTAACCAGCGAACTGTGGTTTTCTTCGATTAAGCCAAGGCCGCCGATGCCGGAACCGATAGCCGCGCCAATGCGAGGAGCGTTTTCTTCGGTCACTTCAAGACCGGAATCCTGCATGGCCTGTACGCCGGCGACAATTCCATATTGAATAAAGGCATCCATCTTGCGCTGTTCTTTGCGCGAGATAATGTCTTCACAGTTAAAATCCTTTACTAAGCCAGCAAATTTCGTTGCATAGGCGCTAGTATCGAAATGGTCGATCAGGCTGATGCCACTCTGACCGGCAAGGAGAGCTTTCCAGGTAGACTCTACGGTATTGCCGACAGGAGACAACATGCCCAGTCCGGTCACAACTACACGACGCTTAGACACGTTTGTCCTCCAGGGAGGGATGATATTAGTAGATACTTGTGGGACTAAAAGATAAAACTCAGGCGGTCGAGCGACCGCCTGGAGATGTTCACTTACGCCTGGTGGCCGTTGATGTAATCAATGGCAGCCTGAACGGTAGTGATTTTCTCAGCTTCTTCGTCCGGAATCTCAGTATCAAACTCTTCTTCCAGAGCCATTACCAGCTCAACGGTGTCAAGAGAATCAGCGCCCAGGTCTTCAACGAAGGAAGCATTGTTGGTAACTTCTTCCTGCTTAACGCCCAGCTGTTCGCCGATAATTTTCTTAACGCGTTCTTCGATAGTGCTCATACTCTTAAATTTCCTATCAAAACTCGCTTTCGCGATGGTTTTCGTAGTGTATAAAATGTTGAAAAAGTTGCAACTAAATCCCGGCAGGTCTTACCACGATTTTACGCTATTTTGCGGGCAATTGCCCTGATAACGCAAATAATTTTATTCGTGGTTAAACCATGTACATTCCGCCGTTGACGTGCAGAGTCTCACCAGTGATGTACCCGGCCTCGTCAGAGGCTAAAAATGCAACCGCGCTGGCGATTTCTTTTGCGTCGCCTAAACGACCCGCAGGAACTTCCGCCAGAATACCCGCACGCTGATCGTCAGACAGCGCACGCGTCATGTCCGTTTCAATAAAGCCCGGAGCAACAACGTTTACCGTAATACCGCGGGACGCAACTTCACGCGCCAGCGATTTACTGAAACCGATAAGACCCGCTTTCGCCGCAGCGTAGTTGGCCTGACCGGCATTTCCCATGGTACCGACCACAGAACCGATTGTGATAATGCGGCCGTGACGCTTTTTCATCATAGCCCGCATTACCGCTTTTGACAGACGGAAAACCGATGACAGGTTAGTTTCGATGATATCGTTCCACTCGTCATCTTTCATTCGCATCAGCAGGTTGTCACGGGTTATCCCGGCATTATTGACCAGAATGTCCACTTCGCCAAATTCTGCGCGAATATTTTCCAGAACGGATTCGATGGATGCCGCATCGGTCACATTCAGCATCAGGCCTTTGCCATTAGCGCCCAGATAGTCGCTAATCGCCTGCGCGCCGCTTTCGCTGGTGGCAGTGCCGACAACCTTTGCGCCGCGTGCGGCCAGGATTTCGGCGATAGCGCGGCCGATACCGCGGCTCGCACCAGTGACCAGCGCGATTTTTCCTTCAAAGCTCATGGTTTTCCTCGTTTTATTGCGCAAGTGCCGCTGACAGGCTGGCGGGCTCGTTAATCGCCGCCGCCGTCAGGGTGTCAACAATACGTTTCGTCAGGCCGGTCAGCACTTTGCCCGGACCTACTTCATACAGCTGCGTCACGCCCTGCGCTGCGATAAATTCAACGCTTTTCGTCCACTGCACCGGGCTGTAAAGCTGGCGCACCAGCGCGTCGCGAATCGCCTGCGGCGAAGTCTCGCATTTCACGTCAACGTTGTTGACGACCGGGATCTGCGGGGCGTTGAAGGTGATTTTTTCAAGCTCAGCGGCCAGTTTCTCGGCAGCGGGCTTCATCAGCGCGCAGTGAGACGGAACGCTCACCGGCAGCGGCAGCGCGCGCTTGGCGCCTGCGGCTTTACAGGCGGCGCCTGCGCGTTCAACGGCCTCTTTGTGACCGGCGATAACCACCTGGCCTGGCGAGTTGAAGTTCACCGGCGAAACCACCTGCCCTTGCGAGGCGTCTTCGCAGGCGTGGGCAATCGCGTCGTCATCAAGACCAATAATCGCCGCCATCGCGCCCGTGCCTTCCGGCACGGCTTCCTGCATGAATTTGCCACGCAGCTCAACCAGACGTACCGCGTCGGCGAAATCGATAACGCCCGCGCACACCAGCGCGGAATATTCCCCGAGGCTGTGACCGGCCATCAGCGCAGGCGCTGTACCGCCCTGCTCCTGCCAGACGCGCCACAGCGCGACGGAGGCGGTCAGCAGCGCAGGCTGCGTCTGCCAGGTTTTATTCAGCTCTTCCGCCGGGCCTTGCTGCACCAGCGTCCAGAGATCATAGCCCAGCGCCGCGGAGGCTTCGCGGAACGTCGCTTCAATAACGGGGAAATTTGCCGCCATCTCAGACAGCATTCCCACGGCCTGAGAACCCTGACCCGGGAATACAAAAGCAAATTGCGTCATTTTTTTATCCTTCTCGATTAAAAACGAACCAGCGCGGAACCCCAGGTGAAGCCGCCGCCGAAGGCTTCCAGCAGAACCAGCTGGCCACGCTGAATGCGCCCGTCGCGTACCGCTTCATCCAGCGCGCAAGGCACGGAAGCCGCAGAGGTGTTGCCGTGTCTGTCGAGGGTCACCACGACGTTGTCCATCGACATCCCGAGTTTTTTTGCCGTGGCGCTGATGATACGCAGGTTCGCCTGATGCGGCACCAGCCAGTCGAGCGCGGCGCGATCGAGCTGATTGGCTTCCAGCGTCTCGTCGACGATATGGGCCAGTTCCGTCACCGCAACCTTGAAGACTTCGTTCCCGGCCATGGTCAGGAAGGTCGGGCTGTCAGGATTCACGCGATCCTGGTTCGGCAGCGTTAACAGTTCGCCGTAGCTGCCGTCCGCATGCAGATGCGTGGAGAGAATGCCTGGCTCTTCGCTCGCGCCAAGCACAACCGCGCCTGCGCCGTCGCCGAACAGAATGATCGTGCCGCGATCCTCAGGATCGAGCGTACGCGCCATCACGTCTGAGCCTATCACCAGCGCATGTTTCACCGCGCCTGATTTTACATATTGATCGGCGATGCTCAGCGCATAGGTAAAGCCAGCGCAGGCGGCAGCGACGTCAAACGCCGGGCAACCTTTGATGCCTAGCAGGCTCTGAACCTGGCAAGCCGCGCTCGGGAAAGCGTGCGTGGCGGAGGTAGTGGCGACGATAATCAGGCCAATCTGTGTTTTGTCGATGCTGGTCATGTCAATCGCGCGCAGCGCCGCTTCGTGGCCCATGGTGGCGACGGTCTCGTCAGGCGCCGCAATGCGACGCTCACGGATACCGGTGCGAGTGACAATCCACTCGTCAGAGGTTTCCACCATTTTTTCCAGATCGGCGTTCGTCCGCACTTGTTCAGGCAGGTAGCTGCCTGTACCAATAATCTTCGTATACATGTACGCTCAGTCACTCTTGGGTAATACAGATTCCAGGCGAGCGGCAATCCGCTGAGGGACTTGTCGCTGCACCGCCTGCACTGCCTGTTCAATCGCGACCGCAAAAGCTCGCTGATTGGCTGCACCGTGGCTCTTAATCACCGTGCCGCGCAATCCTAACAGACAGGCGCCATTATACTGGTCGGGGTTGAGGTGACTGAATCGCCTTGAGAGGCTTTTTTGTAACCAACGCTTTAATAAAAGCCACCACCACGACCGTTTTTTTCCTTCGCCCTGCGATTTGAGCAGCGAAAGGAACATCCTGACAACACCTTCCATCGTTTTTAACGTGACGTTACCGACAAAACCATCGCATACCAGGACATCCGTTTTGCCGGTCAGTAATTCGTTTGCTTCGAGGTAGCCGATGTAGTTCAACGATGGCACTGTTTTTAACAGCGCCGCAGCGTCGCGGATGCTGTCGAGCCCTTTCGTCTCTTCTTCGCCGATGTTAAGGAGCGCGACGCGCGGATTTTTAATGCCGAGCACCTCTTCCGCCATCACCGAGCCCATAATCGCAAACTGCGCAAGCATGGTGCTGTCACATTCCACGTTGGCGCCTAAATCCAGCACCACCGTTTTGCCTTTCTGCTGATGCGGCAATATCGTCACCAGCGCTGGGCGCTCAATGCCGTCGACCGGCTTAAGCAGCAGTTTGGCAAGCCCCATCAGCGCGCCGGTATTCCCGGCGCTGATGCAGGCCTGCGCGCGGCCTTCTTTCACCAGCTCCAGCGCGATACGCATGGAGCTACCACGGCTGTTGCGCACAGCCTGAGAAGGACGGACATCACTGGCAATAACCGATTCTGCCGCAATGATTTGCAGCCGCGAACGTTGTTCAAAATCAGCTCTGGCAAGTAATGGCGTGATGGCGTCGGGGTCGCCGACTAAAAGAAGATGCAAATGTGGATCAGAATTCAGTGCCTGCAATGCTGCAGGCACTGTCACGGCAGGACCAAAGTCCCCGCCCATGACATCTAACGCCAGGGTTAGAGGTGTCAAGATATCGCCAGGTTACGGTTATCCCCGCTGGAGCGGGGAAAGCGCACTAAGCTCAATCACGCTTGCGCGTGATTACTTAGTGATAACCTTGCGACCGCGGTAGTAACCGTCGGCGGTGATGTGGTGACGCAGATGGGTTTCACCAGAAGTTTTGTCTACAGACAGGCTGGTGACAGCGGTCAGAGCGTCATGAGAACGACGCATACCGCGCTTGGAACGAGTGGGTTTATTCTGTTGTACGGCCATGGACCTTACTCCTCAATTACGGCTTATCCCCGCTCGCGCGGGAAACACCTGTTACTTACGCTTTAAACTGGCTAACACGGCAAATGGATTTGGCTTCTGTGCCTCTTCAGGCAATTCACCAAAGACCATGTCCGCCTCGGACACTTCACAGTGTTCAGAATCATGCACCGGAACTACAGGCAGGGCGAGGATTAATTCATCCTCCACCGTCGCCAGCAGATCGATTTCGCCGAAATCATTAACTTCAATCGGCTCATACGCTTCCGGGAGTGCTTCCGCCTGATCGTCGTTAGAGATCGGGCTGAAACAATACGTTGTGTGAACAACATGACTAAACGGCTGACCGCAACGCTGGCACGCGAGCGTTACCGTAACCGTCGCATCGCCTTTTAAAACGGCGAGACGCTGGTTATCGATAGCGAACGACATGGAGCATTCGACATCGCTGTCCACACTGACCACAGATTCGGCGATACGCTCTACCTGTTCAGGAGTATAGATACCCTGATAATCGAGGCGTTTTTGAGCCGTACGAACCGGATCAAGAGTCAGGGGTAATTTTACCTTTTGCATAGGGCGCGCATATTAACTTTGTAACGTCATAGAGTCAAAGAAAAAGGCGGGTTTGAAACACCTTTTACCATTTATTCGCACACATTGCGGCCGACAGTTTAAAATAGCGCTCATCGATTCGCTATCTTTCACTGAAAAATATGACCTCAATCGTGCTTGCTTCCACGTCGCCGTTTCGCCGTAGCCTGTTAGAAAAACTGGGTTTACCGTTTGAAACCGCAGCGCCTGAGACTGACGAAACCCCATACGCGGGTGAAACCGCACAACAATTAGTATTAAGGCTGGCTTTGCAAAAAGCGCAAGCGCTGCGGGAAAAATATCCCCGGCATTTGATTATTGGCAGCGATCAGGTTTGCGTGCTGAATAATACCATTACCGGCAAACCTCACACGTTTGAAAATGGCGTTAAACAGCTGCGTCAGGCGAGTGGTCAGGTTGTTACTTTTTATACCGGCGTTGCGCTTTATAATAGCGCCACCGGCGCGCAGCAATGCGATTGCGAGCCGTTCCATGTGCACTTTCGCACGCTGAGCGACGCGGAAATCGAGAATTACCTGCATCGGGAAACGCCCTGGTCGTGCGCAGGCAGCTTTAAAAGCGAAGGGCTTGGCATCACGCTCTTTGACAGGCTCGACGGACGTGACCCGAACACCCTGATTGGCCTGCCGCTGATTCGCCTGTGTGAAATGCTCCGGCGCGAAGGTATCGACCCCCTCTCCCATCGTTAGACGCCAGAAAGCAAAAAGCCCTGCATCGCAGGGCTTTTTTATTGCACGTTTAGTGCAAGGCGGCTTATTGCATTTCCGCCAGCTGACGTGCAACGGCCAGCAGTTCCTGTTGTTTTTCGCGCATTGCGGTTAGTTTTTCGTTGAACAGATCCAGCTGCTTCTGGTCAGTAAACTGCGCCATCGCGCCGGTGTACTGCACTTTATTACCGAGGCTGTTCAGGTAGTTGCCGATATCCAGCGCCTGGCCAAGAATCGCGTCGGTCAGAGAGAGCGTCTGGGTCAGCAGCGCGTTAGGACGCACCACGGTTTTCTGATAAGCCTGGTCAAAGACCGTTTTCAGGTCGTCCGGTTGTTTCAGTTTGGAATAACGATCTTCCACGCTCTTCATGGTATCCGCGCGTTTCGTTTCGATATTCCCCAGCTCTTTGCGGGATTTTTCGATAGTCTCGCGTTTTTCCACCATATCTTTTGCGCTGGACACGCCGCGCATCTGACGCATGGCCTGATCGTTACCTGAGAACGCTGCGGTCATTTCATTAGAGTAATCGCTCAGGATGGCGTAATCGTCCGCGTACTTGCCAAAGCTCTCTTTTTCCTGCGCGGTCAGCGTCGGAACCGACAGCGTTTTGGACGGCAGAATGCGGGTCTGAAGGAACTGAATAAAGGCTTTACGCTGTTCCGGTTCTTTATTGTTATCGCAACCTGCGAGCTGCCACACCATGCCTGTCAGAAACAGGGTAAAGAAAACACGTTTCCATGTCCGGGAATGTAACCAGGCCATTTTTATCTCCATGCGGTTGTATATGTATAAAAAAACACCCGGCCTAAGCCGGGTGTTCAGTATAGTGCATTTCACAACGCAGCGCGGGGGTAACGGGCGAGAACTACCACATTCGGGAGGCTGTCAGCCGCGCGCACGCAGCACTTTCAGACAAGCCTTAAGCTCAGCGTCCATCGGGGCCTCGACGCGCATCGTCTCGCCGGTGCCCGGATGCTCAAAGCGCAGCGCCGCCGCGTGCAGGAACAGGCGGTTCAGACCGGTCGCCGCGAGCTGTGCGTCAAACGCGCGATCGCCATAGCGATCGTCAAAGGCGATCGGATGCCCGGCGTACTGCGTATGTACGCGGATCTGATGTGTGCGGCCGGTGACCGGGCTGCAGCGCACCAGCGTCGCATGTTCGAAACGCTCTTCCACCTTAAAACGGGTTTCAGAGGGTTTGCCTTCCTGATTAACGCGTACGATGCGCTCGCCGCTTTGCAGAATATTTTTCAGCAGCGGCGCCTGCACCGTTTTCACATGCGACTGCCATTGCCCGCGCACCAGCGCCAGATAATCTTTCTGCATCCCTTTGTCACGCAGCTGCTCATGCAGCGAACGCAGCGCCGAACGCTTCTTCGCCACCAGCAGCACGCCGGAGGTGTCACGGTCCAGACGATGCACCAGCTCAAGGAATCGCGCCTCCGGACGCAGCGCGCGCAGCCCTTCAATAACGCCGAAGCTCAGGCCGCTGCCGCCGTGCACGGCGGTGCCGGAAGGTTTATTCAGCACCAGAATATGGTCGTCTTCATAAAGAATGACGTCGCTTAACGCCGCGACCTTTTGCAGATGCGGCGAAACGGCCTCTTCCTCGCGTTCGGCGACCCGAACCGGCGGAATACGCACTTCATCGCCCGCTTCAATTTTATATTCCGGCTTAACGCGTTTTTTATTCACGCGCACTTCACCCTTACGCAGGATGCGGTAAATCATGCTTTTGGGCACGCCTTTCAGCTGCGTGCGCAAAAAATTATCGATACGTTGCCCGGCCTGATCGGCGGAAACGGCAACGATTTTTACGGATGGCGTCTCTGTTTTCATGGTGCGCGATTCTAAATACCCGATGACCGTAGCGCCACACATTTTTATATGCTTATATTGAGTAGCGTATCGATTCGCACAGCTAATGAGTTCATTTCGTCGCCGCTTCGGTGGAACAGATGAACAAGAAGTTAAAAAACTGTGAGTAAGTCGATGCCAAAGGGCAAAAGTCAGCTTGCTATATCAAGCTCAGCAATGGAATAATGCGACTGTTTTCCGTGTTGAGACTTGTTTAGACAAGGAATTTTGCGGAATTACCAGTTTTGCCTGCTAGTCCTTCCACGCAGCAATGGCGTAAGACGTGTTGAACTTTCAGGCAGTTAGCGGGCTGCGGGTTGCAGCCTGGCCGGTAAAGGGAAGCTTCCGGAGAAACAATCCCGGTCATTCCTCTGATAATTGCGCTGTATTTCCACCTGAAATACAGGCTACCGACACTCTGCGCCTCTTAAGCGTCCGACAACCGGGAGGTTGGCGGCGCGAACAGTCACGAGGCCATCGGTTCTCTCCCGGTCAGCGTCACCATGCCCGTAGCTTTGTCGTCAATGTAAGAATAACGAGTAAGTTACGATGAAAAGAATGCTAATCAACGCAACTCAGCAGGAAGAGTTGCGCGTCGCCCTTGTGGATGGGCAACGTCTGTACGACCTGGATATCGAAAGTCCTGGACACGAGCAGAAAAAAGCGAACATCTACAAAGGCAAAATTACCCGCATTGAACCCAGTCTCGAAGCCGCATTTGTGGATTATGGCGCCGAAAGACACGGTTTCCTCCCTCTTAAAGAAATCGCCCGCGAATACTTCCCCGCCAGCTATGCCTCTCATGGTCGTCCGAACATTAAAGATGCCCTGCGCGAAGGCCAGGAAGTCATTGTTCAGATCGATAAAGAAGAGCGTGGCAACAAAGGCGCAGCGCTGACGACGTTTATCAGCCTCGCGGGTAGCTACCTCGTGCTGATGCCGAACAACCCGCGTGCGGGCGGCATCTCTCGCCGTATCGAAGGCGACGATCGCACCGAGCTTAAAGAAGCGCTTTCAAGCCTGGAATTGCCTGACGGCATGGGGCTTATCGTGCGCACCGCAGGCGTCGGCAAATCCGCCGAAGCGCTGCAGTGGGATTTAAGCTTCCGCCTCAAGCATTGGGAAGCCATTCAGAAAGCCGCAGAAAACCGCCCGGCGCCGTTCCTTATCCATCAGGAAAGCAACGTCATCGTGCGCGCGTTCCGCGATTATCTGCGCCAGGACATCGGCGAAATCCTGATAGACAACCCGAAAGTGCTTGAGCTGGCGCGCCAGCACATCGCCGCGCTGGGCCGTCCGGATTTCAGCAGCAAAATTAAGCTCTACACCGGTGAAATTCCGCTGTTCAGCCATTACCAGATTGAATCTCAGATAGAGTCTGCCTTCCAGCGCGAAGTCCGCCTGCCGTCCGGCGGCTCGATTGTTATCGACACCACCGAAGCGCTGACCGCCATCGACATCAACTCCGCCCGCGCCACCCGCGGCGGCGATATCGAAGAGACCGCGTTCAACACCAACCTGGAAGCGGCGGATGAGATCGCCCGTCAGTTGCGCCTGCGCGACTTAGGCGGCCTTATCGTTATCGACTTTATCGATATGACGCCGGTACGCCACCAGCGTGCGGTAGAAAACCGTCTGCGTGAAGCGGTGCGTCAGGATCGCGCGCGCATTCAGATTAGCCACATTTCGCGCTTTGGCCTGCTGGAGATGTCCCGCCAGCGCCTGAGCCCGTCGCTTGGCGAGTCCAGCCATCACGTCTGCCCGCGCTGTAGCGGCACTGGCACCATCCGCGATAACGAATCCCTGTCGCTCTCTATCCTGCGTCTGATTGAAGAAGAAGCGCTGAAAGAGAACACCCAGGAAGTCCACGCTATCGTTCCGGTGCCTATCGCCTCCTATCTGCTTAACGAGAAGCGTGAAGCGATTACCGCTATCGAGAAGCGCCAGGGCGGTGTGCGCTGCATCATCGTGCCAAACGATCAGATGGAAACTCCGCACTACTCCGTACTGCGCGTGCGCAAAGGCGAAGAGACGCATACGCTGAGCTACATGCTGCCGAAGCTGCATGAAGAAGCGATGGCGCTGCCGTCTGAAGATGAATATGCCGAGCGTAAACGCCCTGAGCAGCCAGCGCTCGCCACCTTCGTCATGCCGGACGTGCCGCCAGTGCCGCAGGAAACCAGCGCGCCGAAAGCCGCAGTCGCCGAAACAAAAGCGCCGGCAAAAGCCGCTGAGCCTGCGAAAGAAGGCTTCCTGAGCCGCGCCATCAGCGCGCTGAAGGGCCTGTTTGCGAGCGAGCCGCAGCCGCAACCTGCCGCGAGCGAGCCAGAGCAGCAGCCTGCGAAAAACCGTGACGAGAAGCAGCAGGAACGTCGTAACGGCCGTCGTCAGAACAACCGTCGCGACCGTAATGACCGCAACGAGCGCGGCGACCGCAGTGAACGCGGCGAGCGCAACGAGCGTGGCGATCGTCCTTCCCGCGATAACCGCGACAACAGCGAAGCGCGCGAAGAAAACCGCCGCAACCGCCGCGAGAAACAGCAGCAGAACGCCGAGGCGCGCGAAACCCGCACCCCGGTCGTGGCTGAAGACGCGGAGAAACCGGCGAAAGCGCGTGACGAGCAGCAGCCGTCCCGTCGCGATCGCAATCGCCGCCGCTCTGACGAAAAACGTCAGGCGCAGCAGGAAGTCAGCGAGCTGAACCGTGACGAGGTGGTGGAAGAGACCGAACAGGAAGATCGCGTCGTTCAGGTGATGCCGCGCCGTAAACCGCGCCAGCTGAGCCAGAAAGTGCGTATCGAATCGGTCACAGACGCTATCGAGCCGACTGACGTTCAGACGCCTGTCGCCGACACGCATGAAGACGCCGCGCCGCTGGCTCTGCCTGCTAACGTCGACGCGCCAGCCGCCACCGATGACAACAACCAGACCGGCAGCGAAAACGGCGGTATGCCGCGTCGCTCCCGTCGTTCTCCGCGTCACCTGCGTGTCAGCGGCCAGCGCCGCCGCCGCTATCGTGACGAGCGCTACCCGACCCAGTCGCCGATGCCGCTGACCGTCGCATGCGCGTCGCCGGAAATGGCGTCTGGTAAAGTCTGGATCCGCTACCCGCTGCCGCGTACGCAGGAGCAGGATGAGCAGCAGATGCCTGAGCAGAACACCGCGCCGGTCGCAGAGACCCAGGCCGTTGTCGCGCCGGTTGAGCCTGCCGCTGAAGCCGTGGTGGTTGAGCCGTCAGTTGTTGAGACTGCGCCGCAGGAGCCGGTCGTGGAAACCACGCACCCGGAAGCCATCGCCGCGCCTGTCGGCGCTGAGCCGCAGCTGATTGAACCGCAGGATGCGCCGGTCGCTGAACAGGTCGCTCAGGACGCGGTAGCGGCCGACGAACCGGTTATCGACGACGCTGATCGCACTGACGTCGCTGTTGCTATCGCAGAAAGCGCGCCCGTGCAGGCACCGCAGCCAGAAGTCATCGCGCAAACGCCGGTGAAAGCACCTGAGGCTGCCCCTGTCGCGAAAGCGCAGGAAGAGGAAGCGAAAGCGCCGGTCGTGGCCTTCGCCGCCGCAAAAGTCGCCTCTGCGCCGATGACGCGCGCGCCGGCGCCGGACTATGTGCCTGAGCCGCCGCGTCACAGCGACTGGGTACGGCCGGCGTTCGAGTTCAGCGGTAAAGGTTCGGCGGGCGGCCACAGCGCCACCCATCAGGCTTCTGCCCCTGCAACGCGTCCTCAGCCGGTGGAGTAATCCTCCCCGCACAAAAAAGCCGGTCTCTGACCGGCTTTTTTATTGCCTGTTTTTTTATGATTTCGCTTACGCACCCCGCGTTGGCACTCGCCGCATGCCTGCGAGCTCCGGCATCACCTCTTTCATCAGCTCCAGAAACCGCCGCAGCCGCGCCGGATAGTAGCGCGCCCACGGATAGAGCAGATAAACCGGCAGCGGCGGGGCCTGCCAGGCGGGCAGCAGCTGTACAAGCCGTCCCTCGCGCAGATCATCCTCTACCACCCACGCGGAGACCATGCCCGCGCCCAGCCCGTTCAGGATAGTGCGACGCACCGCATACAGGCTGTCGGAGCTTAAACGCGGCATAACTGGGAATGCCTGACGCTCGCCGGTCACGGCATGATTAAGCACGACTTCGCGACGATAAAACGTACTGAGCGCCACCCACGGCAGTGCCGCAAGATCCTCAATCGCGTTCACCGCCGGATAACGCGCCAGCAGCGCCGGCGTCGCCACGACGATACGCGGCACCTCAGCGAGCTGCACCGCAATCACCGACGGGTCGATATCCGGCCCGACATGCAGCGCGCAGTCGATGTTATCGCTGATAAAGTCCGGGGATTTATCGTTAAGCATCCACTCCACGCACAGGCCCGGATAGCGGCCTAAAAAGCCCGTTAGCGGGTCAATGAGCTGATCCTGCCCAAACGCGTGCGGAGCGCGCACGCGCAGGACGCCTACCGGCTCCCCTTCGGCGTTCTTAATTTCATCTTCCAGCGCCTGCCAGCTCGCCATGACGCTGCGGGCATGCTGATAGCAGCGCTCGCCGTCATCGGTAAGCTTCATGGCATGCGTGGTACGCAGCAGCAGCCTCGCGCCCAGCAGATCCTCCAGCGATTTCAGGCGGCGGCTCACGGTCGCCTGGGTCGTGCTCATCTGCACGGCGGCGGCGGAAAGCGAACCACTTTCGATAATACGCACGAAGGTGTGCATCAGCTCCACCCGGTCTATACGCTCAATGCCCATTCATTTTTCACTGGTTATACGTTACACGTATAACCGTTTTATCATGTCGGCCTCTACCGCGCCAGCCGCCGCTCGCTGACAATCAACCCGTACTGATTACTCACGAGGGTTTCACCATGAATAACCATAACGATACTGCACATAGCACCCCTGGGCTCTCACGGCTCTTGATCCTGATTCTGGCTATCGCGACCGGCCTGAGCGTCGCCTCGATTTATTACGCGCAGCCCATTCTGCCGCTTATCGGCAGCGATCTGCATCTCGGCGTCGACGGGATGGGGCTTATCCCGACGCTGACCCAGGCGGGCTACGCGCTCGGCATTCTGTTTCTGCTGCCACTGGGTGACCGTCACGACCGCCGCACCCTGATCCTGGTGAAATGTCTGGCGCTGGCCGTGATGCTCGCGCTCTACAGCTTCAGCGGCGGGCTGCACAGTCTGCTGGTGTTGAGCCTGTTAGTGGGCATGATGGCGACGATGGCGCAGGATATCGTGCCCGCCGCGGCCATCCTCTCGCCAGCGGGTCAGCAGGGGAAAATTGTCGGCACGGTGATGACTGGTCTGCTGCTCGGCATTCTGCTCTCACGCTCGGTGAGTGGCGTTATCAGCGCGGCCTTCGGTTGGCGGGTCATGTATCAGCTTGCCGCCGCCAGCATCGCGCTGACCGGTCTGGTGCTGTGGCGCGTCCTGCCGCGTTTTGAAACGCACGCCACGCTCAGCTACCCGGCGCTGCTGCACTCCATGGGCGGCCTGTGGAAACGCTACCCGACGCTTCGCGGCGCAGCGCTGGCGCAAGGTTTCCTCTCTATTGGCTTCAGCGCGTTCTGGTCGATGCTGGCGGTAATGCTGGCGGCGCAATTCCACATGGGCAGCGCGGTGGCGGGTGCCTTTGGTCTGGCGGGCGCGGCGGGCGCGCTGGCCGCGCCGCTCTCCGGCGCGCTTTCCGACCGCTTTGGCCCGGCGCGCGTCACCCAGCTCGGCAGCCTGCTGGTGATTCTCTCTTTTGCCGCCATGTTTGCCCTGCCCCTGCTCTCGCCTTCCATGCAGCTGCTGCTGATAGCGCTGGCGGCGATCGGCTTCGATTTAGGGTTACAGTCATCGCTGGTGGCGCACCAGACGCTGGTTTACAGCCTGGAGCCGAAAGCGCGCGGTCGTCTGAACGCCCTGCTCTTTACCGGCGTGTTTGTGGGAATGGCGCTGGGCTCGCTGCTCGGCAGTAAAGCCTGGGCGCTGGGTGGCTGGCCTGCGGTAGTGGCGCTGGCAACGCTCGCAAGCGGCGTAGCGCTGGTTATCCGCCTGACGCAGAAAGCGCGCCCGGCTGAGTTTGCGGCAGAACAGGCCGCACAACGGTAGGCAAAAAAAAGCCCGCTTCGGGGTGATGAAGCGGGCATATAAAGCATGCCCAATTTCATGACATGCTTCAAATCGACAAAACTTAACGGTTTAACTGGAACAGCGACATACCCTGCATATCGCTGAATGCTTTATAAGAAGCCTGAAGCGCCGCCTGCTGCATCACATAAGAAGAGATAGCCGAGTTCCAGTCCACATCAACGAGGCTGCTCATCTGCGAGGTCTGACCCAGCGCGCGCTCTGCGCCCAGCTCATCGAGGTTACCCAGTTCTTTCAGCTGCGTACCCACTTCCGCCAGAACCGTGCCGACGTTATCCAGCGAGTTGCTCAGGCCGCGCGAGGTTTTAGTCAGCGCGTTCAGCAGATTGGTCTGGGTCGTTTCATCCGCGCCTTCCATCGGGGTTTTCAGGGCCGCGATGGCGGAGTCGAGCATTTTGAACACGTTGGTTTCGCTCGGCGAACCGTCCGGCTCCGGCGTGGCGTTGCTGGTGAGACTGTTGAACACCAGATTGCCGGTATGACCGATAACCATGGTACGCGCCGAATCCACCTGCTGGGTAATGTTGTCCGTGCCGCCGTTATAGGTAATGTTGCCCGGCGTGCCGGAGAACGGCGCCGCATCGGTTTTGTAGCCCGCAAAAATGTAGCGGCCATTACCGTCAGCGCTGTTCGCGAGGTTCAGCAGCTGATCGCGCATCCCCTGCAAATCGGTAGCGACCGACGCGCGGTCGGTGTCGCTCAGCGTGCCGTTGTTGGCGTAAACCATTTTTTCCTGCGCCGAGGTGATGACGCTGGTCACCTGGCTCAGTACGCTCGATTCCAGCGACACTTTCTGAGTCGCGAAGGTACGCGCCTGAGTGTACTGGTCGTTCTGCGACTGCGCCTGGGAGAGCACCACCGCCTGTGCGGCAGAGATAGGGTCGTCAGACGGACGGTTAACGCGTTTGCCGGTGGACATCTGCTCACCGTATTTCAGCCAGGTCGCCTGCGAGTCGGTAATGCCCCGCATGTTCTGCTGATACATCATTTGTGTGCTAATACGCATCGTTCGTTTCCCTGTTAGCGAATCTGGAGAAGGGCGTCAAACAACGCGGACGCGGTCTGCAATACCTGGGCGTTCGCCATGTAGTACTGCTGAAAACGCTGCAGGTTGCCGTACTCTTCATCCAGGTTGACCCCGGAAATGGCCTGCTGCTGCTTGGTCAGCTGCGTCGCCACGTTAGTCTGCGTGGTGCTGGAGCTTTTCAGCGTGTTGGTTTTGTTACCCACTTCACTGATGAACGCCGCATAAGCATCGTTAAAGCTTTTGCTACCGCCGATAGTTTTGCTGCTTTGCAGTTCCAGCAGCGCTTTACCGTTACGGTTGTCGCTCTCGCCCGCCGTCGCGTCGGACGCCATCGCGATTTCCGACTCATCATGAACCGCGACGTCCATGCTGATAATGACGTTGGTCACCGGCTTAATGGTAAAGGTATCTTTGTTTGCCGCCGCACCCGTAATGTCAACCTTCAGGCCGTCGAACGACAGCGCGGTCAGGTTGCCTGAGCCGTCGGTCGTCGGCGTGGCGTTCACGATGGCGTTGTCAGACAGACGCGTCACTTTCCAGTTCGTGCCGTCATACGCCATCTGGTAATCGCTCGCTTTCACCGCCGAGCTGTCAGTAATATTCGCGGTCAGTGAGGCGGTGCCGACGTTGCGCGTGTTGCTCATCGCCGCCGCAGAGCCCAGCGTGAAGAAGGCTTTACCGGCGTCGCCGTTAGCGTCGAAGCCCGCTTCGTGCTGTTTGTTAAACGAATCGCCGAACGCGAGCGCCAGCTGGCCGAGGTTATTACGCGCCTGGTCAAGATCCTCAGAGCGGAAGGCAAACAGACCGCCCAGCGAACCGTTAGTGACCAGCTTTTCCGGGATCTCAATGTTGCCGGCAATCTTGTCAACGAACGCGATGGTGGTCCGCGCCGGGTCGGCGCTCGACGGCACGGCGGCAAGCTGGCTCGCCTTGCTGCCCTGCACCAGGTTATAACCGTTGCCCATCGTGACGTTAAAGGTGTTGCCATCCTGAACGGTGACATCCACGCCAACGATTTTATTCAGATCGCTCACCAGCTGATCGCGCTGATCCAGCAGATCGTTTGGCGAGGCGCCGCCGCCCATACCGGTCAGGCGGGTGATCTGCTCGTTCAGCGACGCAATCTGCGTGGCGAAGTTGTTGATCTGCTGGACACTGGCGGTAATAGCCGTGCTGACCTGTTTATCCTGGTCACGCAGATACTGATCCACCACCTTAAACTGGTTGACCAGACCGTCTGCTTTGCCGAGCAGCGTCTGACGCGCCGCCGGATCTTCGGCGTTGCTGGTCAGCGTTTGCAGGCTCTTGAAGAAATCCTGCATGGTGGTGGAGATGTTGTTTGTGGTGCCAGAGAGCATATCGTCGATTTTCGACATCTGCTCGTAACGGGTGGTTAACCCGCTGCTCTGGTTTTGCGCCGCGTTCAGCTGATTCGTGATAAACGCATCATATTCACGCTGAATACCGGACACATACACGCCGTTGCCGACCCAGCCGCCCTGCGTCATGGTGCTGTTAGACTGCCCCAGAACGGTGGTCTGGCGGGTATAGCCTGCGACGTTGTAGTTAGAGATGTTATTGCTCACCGTGCTCAGTGCGGTTTGCGCCGCACTCAGGCCACTCATGGCGCTATTAATTAAGCTACTGGACATGGAGGTTCCTTTTGAACATTCATACGCGGGTCCTGACGATAATTATCGGCAGCGCTTACGAGAACTTGAGCGGTTTCAGAACAGCGTCGACACATCCTGGCTGTACGCTTTGCTCACCTTTTCACCCAGCGATTTCATCTGCTGGATCATGCTGGTCAGCTTACGGGCGTAGTTCGGATCGGTCGCGTAACCGGCGCTCTGCAACGCTTTCGCGCCCTCTTCCGCCGACGCCGCGGTAGTGACCGCCGCGTAGCGCGGGTTGCGTGTCAGCATGCCCACGTAGTCCGACAGCGCCTCAAGATAGGAGCCGTAGACGCGGAACTTCGCTTTCACCTTCTTCGCTTCGCCGTTTTCATATTCGGTGGTTGTAATCTCCGTGACCGGCCCTTTCCAGGACGAGGTCGCTTTGACGCCGAAAATGTTAAAGCTTGGCTCGCCGTTTTCTTTGCGGATCTGGCGCTGGCCCCAGCCCGATTCCAGCGCCGCCTGGGCGAGGATCAGGTGATGAGGCACGCCGCTCTGCTGGCTTGCGAGCTTCGCGGGCAGGGAAAGCTGCGCCAGGAAGTCTTTGCTGTCGCCGGAGAGCGGTTCTTCATTCGAGGGCGCCTTCGGCATCGCCTGGCGCACAATCTGGGTAATCGCCTGGTTGCGGTAGCTGTTCATGGTGTCGATATCGAACTTCATCGGCACCTGTGAAGCGCTTTGCGTGGCGGCGGGCGTTTCAGCGCTGGCTGAAGGGTCGCCGCCCATCTGTTTCACCATCATGTCCGCAAGGCCGAGGCCCTTGCCCGCCGTCATCTGCTGGGCAATTTGCTGATCGTACATGCTGGTGTAAAGCCGGGTCTGATCGCTACTGAACATCCCATCCTTGGGCAGCGCTTCGCGCATGCTTTTCAGCATCATTTGCACGAACATCCCTTCCACCTGGCGGGCAACCTGTTTCAGGTTGCCGTTCGGATCCTTGCCGACCTTAGCTTTCAGGTCATTAAGCGATTGCGCGTCGAAGGCGGCGCTGGACAGTAATTTGCTATCAGTCAGCATCAGATGATTTCCAGTTTCGCGCGCAGGCAGCCCGCGCTTTGCATGGATTGCAGAATCGACATCAGATCCATCGGCGTGGCACCCAGCGCGTTAAGCGCGCGTACGACGCTGTTCAGGTTGGCGCTGGAGGTCACGCGCTGCAGCGCGCCGCCGGTCTGGCGCATATCGATCTGGGTCTGCGGCGTTACCACCGTCTGACCGCCGCCGAACGGCGTATCCGGCTGGCTGACGTTCGCCTGCTGATTCACCGTTACAGAAAGGTTGCCCTGCGCGACCGCACAGCTGTCGAGCGACACTTCGCGGTTCATCACCACCGAGCCGGTACGCGAGTTGATAATGACTTTGGCATCCTGTACCGCGACATTCACTTCGAGGTTCTGAATACCGGCCAGCAGCTGCACCTGAGAGCTGCCGCCGCTTGAGGCGCGCACCTGAACGGTACGGGCGTCGAGCGCCGTGGCGCTGCCATAACCGCGCGCGCGGTTGATGGTGTCGGCAATCTGCTGCGCCAGCGTGAAGTCGTCGTTATTCAGCTGCAGGTTGATGCTGTTGCCGGTGCCGAACTGGGTCGGCAGCTCGCGCTCAATTACCGCGCCGTTGGTAATACGACCGCCGTTGAGCTGGTTCACCTGCACGCTGCTGCCGCCCGCCGACGCGCCCGCGCCGCCGATCAGAATATTGCCCTGCGCCAGCGCGTACACCTGATTATCGACGCCTTTCAGCGGAGTCATCAGCAGCGTACCGCCGCGCAGGCTCTTGGCGTTACCCATTGAGGAGACCACCACGTCAATGGCCTGGCCCTGGCGCGCGAACGCCGGGTAAGAGGCGGTAACCATCACCGCCGCCACGTTTTTCAGCTGCATGTTGGTGCCCGCCGGCACGGTAATGCCGAGCTGGGAGAGCATGTTGTTAAGGCTCTGGGTGGTAAACGGCGTCTGGGTCGTCTGGTCACCCGTGCCGTCAAGGCCCACCACGAGGCCGTAGCCGATCAGGGAGTTTTCACGCACGCCCTGTACGGTGGTTAAGTCACGAATGCGGTCAGCCTGCGCGAAGGTCGCGACGAGCAGCAGCAGGAGTCCTGGGAGCGATTTAAACATTTTTCACCTCTGTTACATCGGCGATAAATTAAGGAAGAAACGCTGTAGCCATCCCATGTTCTGCGCTTCGTTGATATAGCCGTTGCCGACATATTCGATTCGGGCATCCGCCACCTGGGTGGACGGTACCGTGTTGCTGCCGCTAATGGTGCGAGGGTTAACCACGCCCGAGAAGCGGATAAATTCTGTGCCCTGGTTGATGGCAATCTGTTTTTCGCCCACCACGTGCAGGTTGCCGTTGGCAAGAACCTGATCGACGGTCACGGTCAGTGTGCCGCTGAAGGTGTTGCTGGCGTTGGCGCCGCCTTTACCATTAAAGGTATTGCCACCGGACGCGCTGATATCGGCGCGCGCATTGCCGAAGAGGCCCTGCAGGTAGCGCGGAACGGTATCGAGACCGAAGTTGGTCTTGCCGTCGCGGCTGGCGTTCGCAGACGAGCTCTTGCTCGCGCTGACGTTTTCTTGCAGCTCAATAGTGAGCGTGTCGCCGACGTTACGCGGACGACGGTCTTCGAACAGCGGTTGATAACCGTAGTTAATCTGCTGTACGGACTGGAAAATGGAACCGTTAACCACCGGCGCGGGGGCAGGTGCGGGCTGCGCGGTCGTCGCGCCCTGAACCAGCGGAGTAGAAGGCACCCAGGCACAACCCGAGAGGGTCAATGCGAGAGCTATCGCTAAAGGGCAGAGTTGCGCACCGGTCTTTTGCATTGCTTTCATCTTCAGTAGTGGCGTTCGGTGTGGCGTCACGCCACACCGAAACAGGCTTTAGAGTTGCGTCAGTTTTTGCAGCATCTGGTCAGTGGTGGAAACCGCTTTACTGTTAATCTCGTAAGCGCGCTGCACCTGGATCATGTTGACCAGCTCTTCCGCCACGTTGACGTTAGAGGTTTCGACATAACCCTGATACAGCAGCCCTGCACCGTTCAGGCCCGGCGTGCTTTCGTTCGGCGTGCCGGAGGACTGGGTTTCGGTGTAGAGGTTTTCACCAATACTTTCCAGACCGCTGTCGTTCATAAAGGTGGTCAGGTTAATCTGGCCGACCTGGACCGGCGCCGCCGTTCCCTGCTGGGTCACGCTCACCACGCCGTCGCGACCGACGGTGATGCTCAGCGCGTTCGCCGGGATAGTGATGGCAGGCTGTACCTGGAAACCGCCCGCGGTCACCAGTTGGCCGTTCTGATCCACCTGGAAAGAACCGTCGCGGGTATACGCGGAAGTGCCGTCCGGCAGCAGAACCTGGAAGAAGCCCTGGCCTTTAATCGCGACATCTTTGCTGTTGTTGGTCTGAGACAGGTTGCCCTGGCTGTGCAGACGCTCGGTGGCGACAGGGCGCACACCGGTACCGATCTGCAGGCCGGAAGGCAGCGTGGTCTGTTCAGACGACTGCGCGCCCGGCTGGCGGATGGTTTGGTAAAGCAGATCTTCAAACACCGCGCGCTGACGTTTGAAACCGTTGGTGCTGACGTTCGCCAGGTTGTTGGCGATAACGTCCATATTGGTTTGCTGGGCGTCGAGGCCGGTTTTGGCAATCCATAAAGAACTGATCATAGTGTCGTCCTGTTCATTAACTCATCGACAATAACTGGTTAGCACGCTGTTCGTTTTCATCGACGCTGGTGATGATTTTCATCTGCATCTCGAAACGACGGGCGTTGGCTATCATGTCGGTCATTGCTTCCACGGGTTTAACGTTGCTGCCTTCCAGCACCCCGGACATCAGGCTGATGGTCGGGTCGGCCTGCAACGTCGCGCCGCGGGCAGTCTGCGCCTGCGGGTTTAAACGAAACAGACCGTCGTCGCCGCGCACCACTTCCTGCGCGCCCGCTTTAACCATCTTCAGACGGCCAACCGGCGCAATGGTGTTCGGGGCGTCGCCCGGGTTCAGTACGGAAATCGTACCGTCGGCGGCAATCGTGACTTCCGCGCCTTCCGGCACCACGACCGGACCGCCCTCGCCCATCACAGGATTTCCCTGGATGGTGAGCTGGCCGGTCGCCGTGCGCTGGATGTTACCGTTGCGGGTATACGCTTCGGTACCGTCCGGCGCCTGTACCGCCAGCCAGCCGTCGCTGCCCTGAATGGCAACGTCCAGCGGACGGGAGGTGTAGTCGAGTGACCCCTGGCTCATATTCACGCCAGGGGTGGAGGCCGTGACCAGCGTACGGGTTGGCAATGACAGCCCTTCTACCGGCACGGCGCGCAGCGCGTTGAGCTGAGCGCGAAAGCCAGGCGTTGATGCGTTGGCCAGGTTGCTCGCCGTGACAGACTGCTGGTTCAGCGTCTGGCTGGCTGCGCCCATGGCGGTATAAATTGCGTGATCCATTAAGCCATCCCTTCAGACAATTAGCGCAGGTTAACCAGGGTATTGAGGATCTGGTCCTGAGTTTTGATGGTCTGCGCGTTCGACTGATAGTTACGCTGCGCGACGATCATGTTGACCAGTTCTTTACTCAGATCGACGTTGGAGGCTTCCAGCGCGCCGCTGGTCAGCTTGCCGAAGTTGCCGGTGCCCGCAGAGCCCAGCAGCGCTACGCCGGACGCGGTGCTGGCGGACCACACGTTGTCACCCTGAGAAGAAAGCCCTTCAGGGTTCGCGAAGTTCGCGAGAACGATCTGACCCAGCAGCTGGCTCTTCTCGTTGGAGTAGTTACCCACCAGGCTGCCGTCGGCGTTAACCTGATAACCGACCAGGTCGCCCGGCTTGTAGCCGTTCTGGTTAGAGGTCAGGATGACGTTGGCGCCGGAGTTCTGCTGCGTGGTGCCGCTCAGGTTCATGCTGAAGTTGAATGGCGCAGAACCATTCAGCGCAGCAACGTTAACCGACACCTGCTGAGAGCCCGCAGGCGCAGCGTTAGTGATACCCGTCAGGGCGCCGCTGTCGCTAAAGGACAGGCTGGTCAGCGGCGTCGTCGGGGCCGCGCCGCCAACGCTGGTGTCCATGTTGTAGATGTCCCACTTGTTGTCCGCGGTTTTAACGTAGTACAGCTTCAGGTTATGTTCGTTACCCAGGCTGTCGTAAACGGTCAGCGGCACGCTTTTGTTAAAGGTGCTGGAGTTCGTCGGATCGAACGGTGAGTTCTTCGGCAAGTCATCCGCAGAGTTCAGGTTCATCACGAAGTTCGCGCTGGTGGTTTTGCTTGCTGGCATCTGCGCGGTCGGGATAGTCAGCGGAATCGGGTCTGCGCCCTGCTGAACCACCGGCGGAGTACCACTTACTGGATAACCGGTGATACGCATACCCTGCATGTTGACCAGGTTGCTGTTGGCGTCCAGTTTGAACTGGCCGTTACGGCTGTAGTAAACGCCGCCGTTACCATCGAGCAGACGGAAGAAGCCGTTCTGACTGATTGCCACGTCCAGCTTACGGCCGGTGTTGGTGGTTACGCCGTCGCCGAAGTCCTGGGTAATGCCCGCGACTTTAACGCCCAGGCCCGCTTTCGAACCGGCGAACATGTCGGCGAAAGAAACAGAACCAGACTTAAAGCCATAGGTGGCGGAGTTGGCAATGTTGTTGCCGATAACGTCGAGGTTGGTGCTGGCAGCATTCAGACCGCTGACCGCTTGAGAAAAGGCCATTTCTTACTCCTGATAAGATTGAAGGCTTAAATAATTTGCCGTACCTGGTCGAGTGAGGCAGTCCCGTAGGTGCCCAGATCCAGCAGGTTCGAACCGTTGCTTCGCGTAATGCCGTTCACCAGCGCGAAGTTAAGCGGCTGCGCGACCAGCTGAGTGCCCCCGTTGCTTGCAGCGATGGAGACGTTGTAGGAGCCATCCGGCGCCTTAGTGCCGTCGCTCATCGAACCATCCCAAGAGAAGGTATGGACACCTGCGCTCAGCGCGCCGATCTCGATGGTACGAACGACTTTCCCGCTCTTATCAGTGACAGTCGCGGTAACTTTATCTGCGGCCTGTTGCAACTCGACGCCAAACGGTGTCGTGGTGTCTTTGCCGGTCAGAATGGTGCTGCCCGGGATCATCACGCCGTGACCGATAAGCGCGCTCGCCGCAAGCGACTGGCTGTTATCGATCTGGCCGGAGATAGATCCGAGCGTCGTGTTCAGTTTCTCGATGCCGCTCACGGTACTGATCTGCGCAAGCTGCGTAGTCAGTTCATTGTTCTGCATCGGGTTGGTCGGGTCCTGGTTTTTCAGCTGCGCCACCAGAAGCGTTAAGAAGCTGCCTTGCAGGTCAGACGCTTTACTCCCGGTCAGGCTGCTGCTGGAGGTCGCGCTTCCGGCACCGCTAGTGCTGTAATTCTCACTAATGTTGGATGTCACCGACATAACTCTCTCCTTTATTGACCGAGCGTGAGCGTTTTCAGCATCATGCTTTTCACGGTGTTCAGCACTTCAACGTTGGCCTGGTAGCTGCGGGAGGCGGACATGGAGTTCACCATTTCGCCCACCACGTCAACGTTCGGCATGCGGACATAACCCTTGGCATCCGCCAGCGGGTTGCCTGGCTCGTAGACCAGCTTGTCCGGCGCCTGGCTTTCCACGACATCCGTCACCTTCACACCGCCTGTGGCGGCGCCGGGCGCGGCATCAACCTGGAAAACCACCTGCTTGGCACGGTAAGGCTGCCCATCCGGCCCGGTCGCGCTGTCGGCGTTGGCAAGGTTACTGGCCGCCACGTTCATGCGTTTGGATTGCGCGGTCATCGCTGAGCCGGCAATGTCGAAAATATTTAAAAGCGCCATCGCGTCTTAACCCTTACTGTTGCTGCAGCACGGACATCATGCTCTTGATTTGGCCGCCGAGAACCTGCAGATCGGTCTGATACTTCAGGCTGTTGTCGGCAAACTGGGTACGCTCACGGTCCATGTCGACGGTGTTGCCATCCATCGAGGGCTGGTCCGGCACGCGGTAAAGCAGATCAAGAGAAGCGCCGGTCGACGCCTGAGCCGGTATATGGCGTGCTGAAGTCACGGCGAGCGACATGGTGCTGCCTGACGCGCGGCCCTGATCCATCACTTTTTTCAGTTGACTGGCGAAATCAATATCGCGCGCCTGAAAGCCTGGGGTATCGGCGTTGGCGATATTGGCCGCCAGAATCTCCTGACGCTGAGCGCGTAAATTAATAGCTTCCTGTTGAAAGCGCAGCGCGGCGTCCAGTTTATCGAGCATGATTCCTCCACTTATTCTGGTGAGTGTGCAAAGCTTATCCTCCCTCACGCGTGCGTTATCGTTGGAATAAACGCAAAATGCGTCGCTATTTGTTGCCTTGAACAAAAACAGAGCAGAGTAGAATCCTCCCTGTTCCGATAGTGGAGAAGTGCAATGAAGAGCCTGAAATTCTGTCTCGCCGCGGGTTTGCTGCTGTTAAGCCCCGGCCTTTTCGCCGATATGCTCAACGCCCAGCTGACGCCGTTCTTTCTGCAGCGTCTCGCAGGCATGAGTGACGCGGTGGTGGTGACGGTGAAAACGCCGGAGCCGCAGAGACTGACTTGCGACAATCCTGATTTCAGCCTGCCCGGCAACGCCCGTTTATGGGGGAACCTTAGCGTTCAGGTGCGTTGCGGCGATCAGAAACGGTATATGCAGGTCAACGTTCAGGCCTTCGGAAACTATGTGGTGGCAAGTCAGCCTGTCGCGCGCGGCGGCATGCTGGATGAGTCTAACGTCCGTCTGGAACGCGGCCGTCTGGATCTCCTGCCTCCGAAAGCTATGCTCAATCTTGACCAGGCGCGCGAAGCTGTTACCCTGCGTGACCTCGCGCCAGATCAGCCGATCATGCTGACGATGGTGCGCCAGTCCTGGCGTGTAAAAGCGGGTCAGCAGGTACAGATAATTGCCAACGGCGAAGGCTTTAGCATCAACGGCGAAGGCCGGGCCCTCAACAATGCGGCAGTGGCGCAGAACGCCAGAGTCAGGATGGCCTCAGGCCAGGTGGTAAGCGGCATTGTGGGTTCTGATGGGATTATTCTGATTAACCTGTAATCTTTATAAAGAATTCATCGTGACTGCCGATATAGTTAATCAACTAACGATGGATATCGGCTCTACGCCGCGAGCCCCTCTATGAGGAAAAAATCAATGAGCATTGAACGCACGTCCCCCCTGAAACCAGTGAGTACGGTGCAACCGCGCGAAAACAGTGAACCGCAGGCGCCGAAAGCCCGCCAGACGGAAACGACCGCGGCTGGCAGCGCCAGCGTCACCCTAAGCGGCGCCCAGGCAAAACTGATGAAGCCAGGCGCTGATGATATCAACGTTGAGCGTGTGGAAGCGCTGAAGGCCGCCATTCGTAATGGCGAGCTGAAAATGGACACCGGCAAAATCGCCGATGCGCTTATCCAGGAAGCTCAGAGTTTCTTGCAGGATAAATAATCTATGAGCCGTCTGTCAGAAGTGTTAGACCAAATGACAACTGTACTGAATTCGCTGAAGTCTGTGATGGACGCGGAGCAGCACCAGTTATCCGCGGGCAGTCTTAACGGCAGTGCGCTTCAGCGCATCACCGAAGAGAAAAGCTCGTTGCTGGCCACGCTGGACTACCTTGAACAGCAGCGTCGCAGCGAACAGAATTCGCACCGCGGCGCCCAGCCGGAAATGGCGGAGCGCTGGCAGACGATCACTCAGAAAACCCTGCACCTGCGCGATATGAATCTGCACAACGGCTGGTTGCTCGAAGGGCAAATGGCCCGCAACCAGCAGGCCCTGGCGGTGTTAAAACCGCACCAGGAGCCGGCGCTGTATGGCGCTAATGGGCAGACCTCCGCGAGCATGCATCGCGGCGGGAAGAAAATCGCCATCTGACCGCAAGGCAGAGGTTAACAACGCCCCTTTCTGGCAGGGAAACCTGCCGGAAGGTTTTCGCACATCGGTGGTTTGCCTGTAGCGGCCGTTTACTCGCTGGCGTATTCCCCGAAAAAACCGCAAAAAAAAGCGCCGGGCATAACCCGGCGCGTGCGTTTTATATTGCTTGCTTACATTGTGCGGCGCGCGAAATCGCGAACCCGGAAGCCGAGCAGCGTTAAGGTGGCGAAATAGGCGACGACGCCTGCCGCCACGACGCCTGCGAGACGCAGCAAACGCAGCGGCATGGTGCCCTGCGCCCAGTCCGGCATCAGCTGCATCACGCCCAGCAGCGCGGCGGACATCACCAGCACCGCGATAATCAGCCGCGTGAGAAACGCGCCCCACCCCGGCTGCGGCTGGAAAATCTTACGCTTGCGCAGTTGCCAGTAGAGCAGGCTCGCGTTCAGACAAGCCGCAAGGCCAATAGAGAGCGCCAGCCCGGCATGTTTCAGCGGGCCGATAAACGCCAGGTTCATCAACTGCGTCATGATAAGTGTCACTATGGCGATTTTAACCGGCGTTTTAATATCCTGACGGGAGTAGAACCCCGGCGCCAGCACCTTCACCACAATCAGCCCCATCAGCCCCACCGAATACGCCACCAGCGCCCGCTGGGTCATCATCGCGTCGGTCGCGGAAAATTTGCCGTACTGAAACAGCGACACGGTAAGCGGCTTCGCGAGAATGCCCAGCGCCACGGCGCTCGGCAGCGCCAGTAAAAAGCACAGGCGCAGGCCCCAGTCCATCAGACGCGAATATTCGTCATGGTTGCCGCTGGCGAAGCTTCTCGACAGCGACGGCAGCAGAATGGTGCCGAGCGCGACGCCCAGCACGCCGGACGGGAACTCCATCAGGCGATCGGCGTAATACATCCACGACACCGAGCCGGAGACCAGAAACGAGGCGAAAATAGTATTGATGATGAGCGAGATCTGGCTTACCGACACGCCGAGAATGGCGGGCCCCATCTGCTTCATCACCCGCATCGCGCCCGCGTCTTTAAAGTTGATTCGTGGCAGCACCAGCATGCCGATTTTCTTGAGGTGCGGCAGTTGATAGAGGAGTTGCAGCACGCCGCCGACCGTCACCGCCCAGGCGAGCGCCAGCACGGGCGGGTTAAAGTACGGCGCGGCAAACAGCGCAAAACCTATCATACTGATGTTCAGGAAGGTCGGCGCGAACGCCGGGACCGAGAAGCGGTTCCAGGTATTAAGAATGGCGCCGGCGAGCGAGGCCAGCGAGATCAGCAGAATATAAGGAAAGGTAATGCGCAGCAGCGACGAGGTGAGCGCGAATTTGTCTGCGGTATCGGCGAAGCCCGGCGCCGTCACCAGAATCACCCACGGCGCCGCCAGCATACCCGCCACTGTGACGATAAACAGCGCCAGCGTCAGCAGACCGGAAACGTAAGCCACAAACACCCGCGTGGCATCTTCGCCCTGCTTGCTTTTATATTCCGCGAGGATAGGCACAAACGCCTGCGAGAACGCGCCTTCGGCAAAGATGCGGCGCAGCAGGTTCGGCAGTTTAAAGGCGACGAAAAAGGCGTCCGTCGCCATACCGGCACCAAACACCCGCGCCACGATGGCGTCGCGCGCGAACCCGAGCACGCGAGAAAACATGGTCATCGAGCTGACCGCAGCCAGCGACTTCAGTAAATTCATTCTTGTTCTTTCCCATAAACACCGACGCCTGCAGGGCAGGCGTCAGGGGCTTTTCAGCGAAGCGCTTAGTCTACTCGACTGAAAGGGAAATACTACTGGCAGATACGCGCCGCGGTTACTCGCGCATCGCCTCGCGCCACAGCCGTTCCACCACGCGCTGGGCGAGGAGCGCCTGCTCGCCCGCGGTTTCAGGAACCGTCTGATTCTGCACGCAGTCGATGAAATGACGCGCGCAGCCCACGAAACCGCGCTGCTCCAGCGTGCTTTGCCAGCCGGGTACCGGACGATGCACGACGCCCGCGCCGCGCTCTTCCCGCCAGTCGCGCATGTCGGTAACGTCAATCAGCGCGCCGTCGGTCACCGCCTGCACCCATTCGCGCTGGCTGCCCGCGCGGCGATGCATGCTGGTGGTGATGGAAAGCGGCCCGCGACGGAAATGGTGCTCGGCGTACCACATTTCGCCCTGCGCGGTGGTCTGTAGCGCGCCGCTCGCAAGCGTCGCCTCACCGTCGCCGAGCCACAGCGCGGTATCCACCAGATGCAGATAATCATCGAGTAACGTAAAGCGCAGGTCGTGCGGGCCGACGCTGTCTTCGCGGTGTTTATCCATACGCAGCGACGCGGCCGCGCTGAGCGTCGCTTTCAGCTCGCGATACAGCGGCGCGAAACGGCGGTTAAAGCCGACCATCAGCGTCAGGTTGCGCTGCCTGGCCCGGGCCACCAGCCGCTCGGCGTCGGCAAGATTGTCCGCCAGCGGTTTATCCACACAAACATGGACGCCCGCGTTTAACAGCTCGCTCACCACCTGATAATGACTGCGGGTGGCGCTGTGTACAAACACCGCGTCGCACTGCGCGGCCAGCGCCTGTAGCGAATCGATATAGGGCATCCGGTAGGCTTCGCACACCGGCAGCGCTTTGGCGCGCGTCGGGGAGAACGCGCCCGTGAGCGTCCAGTCCGTCGCCTGCGACAGTACCGGCAGCCACGCCTTCTGCGCGATGCCGCCAAGCCCCACCACCCCTACGCGTAATTTCGCCACGATTATTCTCCCAGGTGTGCTAACAGTGACTGGAGGCGCTGGCGTAATTCAGCGACCTCAAGCTCCAGCGCTTCGACGCGAGCGGTTAAGGCATCGCTCTCTGGCGCGGGCGTGTCGTCGCTCGTGGAAAGCGTTGATGCGTCCGGCTCGCCGCAAAACAGATGCATATAGCGGCTCTCGCGCTTGCCCGGCTCGCGCGCAAGACGCGTCACAAACGGGCCGTCTTCGCGGCTCGCCAGCGTCTCCAGCGCGCGCTCAAGCGCCGCCGTATCGCTGAACTCATGCATACGCGACGCGCGGCTGCGCAGTTCGCCCGGCGTCTGCGCGCCGCGCAGCAGCAGCGTGGTGACGAGCGCGACTTCGGCGGGCGAGAATTTCAGGTCGCCGAACTCGGAATTACAGAAACGCTGCTCATATTTGGTGACGCGATTGCCAAAGCCGCTAACGGTGCGCAGGTAGTGACGCTTCACCAACTGATCCAGCACTTCCTGCACCTGCGCCTCGCTCAGGTTCATCACCGGCTCGCGGTTAGTTTTCTGGTTGCAGGCCGTTACCACGCCGTTGACCGAGAGCGGGTATTGCTCGGGCGTCGTGACCTGTTTTTCCAGCATACAGCCAATCACGCGCGCTTCCAGCGCGCTGAACTGATGTTTCATGATGTTCTCCTCAACGCCCCGGCGTCCATTCGCGCGCGGTGAGCGCGGTCAGCACATGATCGCGCCAGACGCCGTCAATCAGTAAGTAATCTTTGGCATAGCCTTCTTTTTCAAAGCCGAGGCGCGCCAGCAGGTCGCCGCTGCGCTGGTTATGCGGCATGTAGTTCGCCATGATGCGATGCATATGCTGGCTGCGCTGCATATAGCGGATGGCGCTGGTCAGGGCTTCAAACATCATGCCCTGCCCCTGCCACTTTTCACCGAGCGAATAGCCGAGATAACAGGCGTGGAACGAGCCGCGCACGACGTTGGAAAAATTCGCGACGCCGCGGATTTCGTTTTCATCGGGGTCGAGCAGCGCGAAATAAAAGGCGCTGCCCTGCTTGTGAAGTTCGTTGATCATGCCAAGCCGCGCCTGCCAGCCGGACGGGTAGCAGTGGCTTTCGTCGCGAACGGGCTCCCAGGGTTTCAGAAACTGGCGGTTTTCGGCGTAGTAGTCCGCCAGACGCCATGCGTCGCGATCGTGCACCAGACGCACCACCAGGCGATCGGTCGTTAATCTTATTTTCGGCACGTTACTTCGGTAGCCAAACATCGATACCCTGCTCCTTTCTCGGCATTATTCCTGACTCCTGCCCCGGACGGCGCGCCATCGCGGGCCTTACGTTGTACTATAACCGCGGCGAACAAAACAGTGAAAACAGTAACCTGCCATTCTTTGATGCACCGCGCGGCATAACGATGAATTTCATGAATCAATCATAGCGATCGATAAAAAAATATTGTCGCGCAAAAAGCCGCCAACGGACGCGCCAGGCCGTAAGATAGTCCGGTCTCTTCGCTTTTTTCCCTGGAGGGGAAATGTCCAGCGTGTCGCAGGCAAGAAGCCTGGGTAAATATTTCCTGTTAATTGACAATATGCTCGTGGTACTGGGCTTTTTTGTCGTCTTTCCGCTGATCTCAATCCGCTTTGTCGACAACCTCGGCTGGGCCGCGCTGATGGTAGGTATCGCGCTCGGTCTGCGCCAGCTTGTGCAGCAAGGGCTTGGCATTTTCGGCGGCGCTATCGCCGACCGGCTGGGCGCGCGTCCGATGATCGTCACCGGTATGCTGCTGCGCGCCGCCGGCTTTGCGACGATGGCTGTCGCCCACGAACCGTGGGTGCTGTGGGTGTCGTGCGTGCTCTCCGGGCTTGGCGGCACGCTTTTCGACCCGCCGCGCTCGGCGCTGGTGGTGAAGCTGGTGCGCCCGCAGGAGCGGGGCCGCTTTTTCTCGCTGCTGATGATGCAGGACAGCGCGGGCGCTGTTACCGGCGCGCTTATCGGCAGCTGGCTGCTGCAATATGATTTCCGGCTGGTGTGCGGCGTGGGCGCGCTGCTGTTTGTGCTCTGCGCGGGCTTCAACGCCTGGCTGCTGCCGGACTGGAAACTCTCCACCGTGCGCACGCCACTGCGCGAAGGTATGGGCCGGGTGCTGCGCGACAAGCGCTTCGTCACCTACGTGCTGACGCTCACCGGCTACTACATGCTGGCGGTGCAGGTGATGCTGATGCTGCCGGTCATGGTTAACGATATCGCGGGCGAGCCAGCGGCGGTGAAATGGATGTATGCCATTGAAGCCGTGCTGTCGCTGACGCTGCTCTATCCGCTGGCGCGCTGGAGCGAAAAGCGCTTTCGTCTGGAGCAGCGTCTGATGGCCGGGCTGCTGGTGATGACCTTAAGCCTGGTGCCGGTCGGTCTTGCCAGCAACCTGCAGCAGCTCTTCTCCTTGATTTGCCTCTTTTATATCGGCTCGATTATCGCCGAACCGGCGCGCGAGACCCTGAGCGCGTCGCTGGCGGACGCCCGCGCGCGCGGCAGTTATATGGGCTTTAGCCGCCTCGGGCTCGCCTTTGGCGGCGCGCTCGGCTACGCGGGCGGCGGCTGGCTGTTTGACGCCGGTCGCGCGCTCAACACGCCGGAGCTGCCCTGGGCGATGCTCGGCGTTATCGGCATCGGCACGTTTCTGATGCTCAGGTGGCAGTTCAGCCATAAACGGCTCGCACCGGGTCTCGTCGAGCAGGAAGGGTAAGACCAGGGGAGCGATTTGCTCCCCTGCGTTTTCTTTACCATACTGAAAAATCAGTAACCTGAGCAGGAGGAGAAACGTGAAGTTATATATTTACGATCACTGTCCGTTCTGTGTGAAAGCGCGCATGATTTTCGGGCTCAAGAACCTTCCGGTGGAGCTTATCGTGATGTCAAACGATGACGAAGCCACTCCCACCCGCATGATTGGCCAGAAAATGGCCCCGATTCTGCAAAAAGACGACAGCCGTTACCTGCCGGAAAGCATGGATATCGTGCACTACGTCGATAACCTCGACGGCAAACCGCTACTGACCGGTAAACGCAACCCGGCCATTGAAGAGTGGCTGCGCCGCGTGAACGGCTATGTTAACCGCCTGCTGCTGCCGCGCTTCGCCAAAGCCGCGTTCGATGAGTTCGCCACGCCAGAGGCGCGCCGTTATTTTACCGAGAAAAAAGAGGCGGCCATCGGGTCGTTTGACGACCATATGGCGCACTCCGCCGGGCTTATCAAAAACATCAGCGACGACCTGCGCGCGCTCGATAAGCTTATCGTCCAGCCAAACGCCGTAAACGGCGAGCTCTCTGAGGATGACATTCATCTCTTCCCGTTGCTGCGTAACCTGACGCTGGTGGCGGGCGTCAACTACCCTACCCGCGTCGCCGATTACCGCGACAACATGGCCAAGCAGACGCAAATTAATCTGCTCTCTTCCATGGCTATCTGACCCGCACGCCGGTGGCTCCCACCGGCGTTTTAAGCCGAATCCGCTTTTGCCGCTTCCACTGGCGGGGCATCCTGCTTTGTGTCAGGATCGCCCGACAGCACCAGAATGAGGGAAGCTTATGAAAAAAATGTTAGTCGCCGCGGCGCTTATCGTCAGCGGCTTGCTGGTGGGATGTAACCAGCTCACGCAGTACACCGTCACCGAACAGGACATCAATCAGGCGCTGCAAAAGCGCAATAACTACGCGAAAGATATCGGCCTGCCGGGCGTCGCGGACGCGCATATCGTTCTGACCAACCTCAGCAGCGCGATTGGCCGCGAAGAGCCGAATAAAGTCACGCTGACCGGCGACGCGAGTCTCGACATGACTTCGCTCTTCGGCAACCAGAAAGCGCTGGTGAAGCTCAAGCTCAAGGCGCTGCCGACGTTTGATAAAGACAAAGGCGCGATTTATCTGCGCGAAATGGAAGTGGTCGACAGTAGCGTAACGCCTGACAAAATGGCCCCGGTGCTCAATACGCTGATGCCGTATCTGAATAAGTCACTGCGCAGCTATTTTGAGCAGCGCCCGGCCTATGTGCTGAGCGAAGATCGCACCAACGGCGAGGCGCTGGCGAAAAAATTCGCCAAAGGGCTTGAAGTCAAACCCGGCGAAATCGTTATTCCGCTGACCGATTAAACCCCGCCCGGGGGCGCGATGCCCCCGAATTTTCATGAAAAGGATGCAAAGGAAAACGTTTACGCTTATCCTTAGTGCCCGGCATAAAACCAGCCATTACTGACTGTTTCCCCAAGCCGGAGCCTTCCATGACTGCACAACCCCAGGTTTTAAAAATCCGCCGCCCCGACGACTGGCATGTTCATCTGCGTGATGGCGACATGCTGAAAACCGTCGTGCCATATACCAGCGAAACTTACGGGCGCGCTATCGTCATGCCAAACCTGGCGCCGCCGGTCACCACCGTGGAAGCTGCTATCGCCTACCGCCAGCGCATTCTCGACGCGGTGCCGGCGCACCATACCTTCGAACCGCTGATGACCTGCTATCTGACCGACACGCTGGACGCCGACGAGCTGGAACGCGGCTTTAACGAAGGCGTCTTCACCGCCGCCAAGCTCTATCCGGCCAACGCCACGACCAACTCCAGCCACGGCGTTACCAGTGTGGATAACATCATGATGGTGCTTGAGCGTATGGAAAAGCTTGGCATGCCGCTGCTGGTGCATGGCGAAGTCACCCACAGCGAGGTCGATATCTTCGATCGCGAAGCGCGCTTTATTGAGACGGTGATGGAGCCGCTCAGACAACGCCTGACGGGCCTGAAGGTGGTGTTTGAACATATCACCACTAAAGACGCCGCCGATTACGTGCGCGAAGGCAACGACCTGCTGGGCGCGACCATCACCCCGCAGCACCTGATGTTTAACCGCAACCATATGCTTGCAGGCGGCATTCGTCCGCATCTTTACTGCCTGCCTATTCTCAAGCGCAACGTGCATCAGCAGGCGCTGCGCGAGCTGGTGGCGAGCGGCTGCGAGCGGGTGTTCCTCGGCACCGACTCCGCGCCCCACGCGCGTCATCGTAAAGAGGCGAGCTGCGGCTGCGCGGGCTGCTTTAACGCCCCTTCCGCACTCGGCGCCTACGCCACGGTGTTTGAAGAGATGAACGCGCTGGCGCACTTCGAAGCGTTTACCTCGCTCAATGGCCCGCGCTTCTACGGCCTGCCGGTGAACGACGGCACCGTCGAACTGGTCCGCGAAGAAAGCACCCTGCCGGAAACGATTGAGATTGCCGGCGATACGCTGGTGCCGTTCCTCGCGGGCGAAGCGGTTCGCTGGACGGTGAAAGGCTAAGGCAGCAAAAATATCACGGCCCCCTGTTGCATGACGCGCTGCAACACTGTATATATATACAGCATGATTAACAGGGGGTTGTTATGCGTATCGAAGTGACTATCGCCAAAACCACGCCGCTGCCGCCGGGCGCTATTGACGCGCTGGCCTGCGAGCTATCCCGCCGTATTGAAAGCCATTTTCCGGAAATGCCGAACCACGTGAGCGTGCGCTATGCCGCCGCAAATCAGCTGTCGGTGCTGGGTGGCGCGAAAGAAGATAAAGATCGCATCAGCGAAATTCTCCAGGAGACCTGGGAGAGCGCTGACGACTGGTTTACCACGGATTAACCCTCATTCCCGTCTTCTCTATGGTGTCAGTTTTCCGGGCTTCGCCGCCCGGTTTTTTTTATATTTGCCCCGCCTTTTTCTGCAATAGCCGCTTTTTTTCCTTTTCAGCATTTATCTCATTGATCGTCATTTTTAACTAAAATTTGCGAATAACCTGCCGTTTTATTGTTCAGTTAATTCAACTTCTGAAAAAAATGTGTTGCAGGGTATTTATTTCCTGCCCATTTTCCCTTATTGATTGATATACTTTATTTGCTTCAGAGAAGATAAGAAAACACGCATTGAACCTCATGAGTCGTTGTCTATAAACACGTATAAAGGGGGTTATGATGGAAAAAAATGAAGTAATACAGACGCATCCCCTTGTCGGATGGGACATCAGCACCGTCGATAGCTATGACGCACTGATGCTGCGGTTGCACTATCAATCCTCTCCGCAGGTGGATCGCGATGCGACCGAAGTTGGCCAGACATTATGGCTGACCACTGATGTAGCAAGACAATTTATTTCCATCTTAGAAGCCGGCATTGCAAAAATTGAATCCGGTGAGTACCAGGAAAGCGATTATCGCAAGCACTGATACCGTGCTTTCTTAAAACTCAAAGGCACCCTCCGGGGTGCCTTTATTTTTTCCCGCTTGAGAATTGTCCTGCTCTTAATTACTCTGCTAACCAATGGTTTTCGCGGAGTAATTTCATGGAATACGATCTGATTATCATCGGCAGCGGCTCAACAGGCGCAGCGGCCGGTTATTACGCCACCCGCGCCGGGCTTAACGTATTAATGACAGACAGCGCCCACCCGCCGCATCAGGAGGGCAGCCACCACGGCGACACGCGGCTTATCCGTCACGCCTACGGCGAAGGCGAGCGTTACGTGCCGCTGGTGCTGCGCGCCCAGGCGCTGTGGGATGAATTGCAGGAACTCGGCGGCGAGCGCATCTTCGAGCGTACCGGCATTATCAACCTCGGCCCTGCCGACTCCGAATTTCTGGCGAATGTGGCCGACAGCGCCGCGCGCTGGCAACTGCCATTGGAAAAGATGACCGGCGACGAAGTGATGGCGCGCTGGCCCGAAATTCGCCTGCCGGAAAACTACCTCGGCCTGTTTGAGCCTGACTCCGGGGTACTGCGCAGCGAAAAAGCGATCGCCACGTATATCCGCCTTGCTGAAGAAGCGGGCTGCGCGCAGCTCTTTAATTGCCCGGTCAGCGACATTGAGACCACCGCGGACGGCGTGCGCGTCACGACCGCTGACGGCGTTTATCACGCCCGTAAAGCGCTTATCAGCGCGGGCACCTGGGTATCGCGCCTGGTGCCGGGGCTGCCCGTTACGCCGGTGCGGAAAATCTTCGCCTGGTATCAGGCCGATGGCCGCTACAGTACCAACAACCGCTTCCCCGCCTTTACCGGCGAAATGCCGAACGGCGACCAGTTTTATGGCTTCCCGGCAGAAAACAACGAGCTAAAAATCGGTAAGCACAACGGCGGGCAGGTCATTTCACGTCCTGAAGAGCGCGTGCCGTTTGGCGCGGTGGCGAGCGACGGCGCGGAAGCGTTCCCGTTTCTGCGCAACTTCCTGCCGGGCATCGGCGGCTGTCTGTATGGCGCGTCATGCACCTATGACAATACGCCAGATGAGGATTTTATCATCGACACCCTGCCGGACGCGCCCAACGTACTGCTGGTGACGGGCCTGAGCGGCCACGGCTTTAAGTTCGCCCCGGTGCTTGGCGAAATCGCCACCCAGTTCGCCGCCGGTAAACCGTTCGATTTCGATCTCACGCCGTTTTCGCTCGCCAGGTTTAACACTTCTGCATGATTTTGCAGCGGGCCGGGAAACGCACCCGGCCCGTCCCGCCCTGGCGCACTGTCAAAATTATTGATTTCGCGCTGACAAAACCTGATAAAACGCTAAACTATTTTGCGGCTAATCATCCTTATTACGCTGCTACCGGGCATTATAACGAACAGGAAAAACGTTATTCGGCTGCGTTATAGCGGTTTCAGCAATCAATTAGCGTTTTTTACACGATATATCTTATTGTTCAAATTATTTGAATAATTTGTTTCGTTTTTTTGGTTTGCTTTTACCGCGCCCAGACGCCACTGTTTGAGTCATTCTTACTGATGGACGCATAATCATGCAGTGGCGTAACTCACCAACACGATATGGACATATCTCAGTACTGTTTCACTGGCTGATGGCGCTGACGGTTTACGGCATGTTTGCGCTCGGGCTGTGGATGGTCTCGCTCGGCTATTACGATGTCTGGTATCACCAGGCACCAGAAATTCACAAGAGTATTGGCATCATTCTGTTTGTCTTTCTGCTCGTGCGCGTGGTCTGGCGCTTTATCTCGCCGCCCCCGCCGCCGCTCGCCAGTTATTCACGGCTCACCCATATCAGCGCCGTCGCGGCGCATGTGATGCTCTATGTGATGCTGTTTACCATTCTTATCAGCGGCTATCTGATCTCAACGGCCGAAGGCAAACCGATATCCGTTTTCGGGTGGTTTGAGGTGCCCGCTTTCGTCAGCGGCGCAGGCGAACAGGCTGACCTCGCAGGAGACATTCACCTGTGGCTCGCCTGGTGCGTCGTGCTGCTCTCGGTGGTGCACGCCGCCGCCGCGCTGAAACACCATTTTGTCGACAAAGACGTCACCCTGAAGCGGATGCTCGGGAAAGCGTCACACTAACCATGGAGCGAAATATGAAGAAAAGCCTGCTGGGGGTCACTCTGGGTGCCCTGCTGTTCACCACCGGCTCAGCCGTTGCTGCCGACTATAAGATTGATAAAGAAGGCCAGCACGCCTTCGTTAACTTCCGTATCCAGCACCTGGGGTACAGCTGGCTCTACGGGACATTCCGCGATTTCGACGGCACGTTCACGTTTGATGAGAAAAACCCGTCGGCCGATAAAGTCAACGTCACCATTAACACCAATAGCGTTGACACCAACCACGCCGAGCGCGACAAGCACCTGCGCAGCGCGGAATTCCTGAACGTGGCGAAGTTCCCGAAAGCGACCTTTACCTCCACCGGCGTGAAGAAGGATGGCGATGAGCTGGATATCACTGGCGACCTGACCCTGAATGGCGTAACCAAACCGGTCACGCTTGAAGCGAAACTGCTGGGCCAGGGTAAAGATCCGTGGGGTGGCGAGCGCGCGGGCTTCGAAGCGGAAGGTAAAATCAAGCTGAAAGACTTTAACATCACCACCGACCTGGGCCCGGCGTCGCAGGAAGTGGATCTGATTATCTCTGTGGAAGGCGTGAAGCAGAAGTAATCGCCTTTTCGGCATAAAAAAAACCGGTCAGCTGACCGGTTTTTTTATACCTGCGGGTTATTCCGGGTCCGGAATGCCGAGCGTCGTGTTCAGCCGCCCGCGCGACTTATTAAAGATTTTATTGCCGTTCTCGCGACCCGCGCGGCGGCGGCGCTGCTCGTCTTCCGGCAATGCCATCTCTTCTTTGCACACTTCGCTGCAGCAACCGGCAAATTTCTCGGCGCACGCCGGGCACTGGATAAACAGCAGATGGCAGCCGTCGTTTTTGCAGTTGGTGTGGCTGTCGCACGGCGCGCCGCACTGGTGGCAGTGCGCGATGACATCTTCCGAGATGCGCTCGCCCATGCGTTCGTCAAACACGAAGTTTTTCCCGACGAACCGTACCGGCAGCCCCTGTTCACGGGCTTTACGGGCGTACTCAATAATGCCGCCTTCGATATGCCAGACCTTCTGGAAACCGTTATGGCGCATGAACGCGCTCGCTTTCTCACAGCGGATCCCGCCGGTGCAGTACATAACAATTTTCTTGTCTTTGTACTCCTGCATCATCTCCACCGCTTTCGGCAGCTGCTCGCGGAAGGTGTCCGCCGGGATCTCCAGCGCGTTCTCGAAATGGCCCACTTCATATTCGTAGTGGTTACGCATATCGATAAACACCGCATCCGGGTCATCGAGCATCGCGTTTACTTCCGCGGCCTTCAGGTATTCACCCACGTCGCTCGCGTCAAAGCTCGGATCGTCGATACCGTCCGCCACGATGCGATCGCGCACTTTCATGCGCAGCACCCAGAAGGATTTCCCGTCATCATCCAGCGCGATATTCAGGCGCAAACCATCAAGCGCCGGGTGGAAACCATACAGCGCCGCGCGAAACGCCTCAACGTTGCTTTCCGGGACGCTAATCTGCGCGTTGATGCCTTCATGGGCCAGATAGATGCGGCCAAAGACATTGAGCTCGGTGAAGGCTTGATAGAGCGCATCGCGCGTCCCTTTCGGGTCGTCGATGGTGAAATACTTATAGAATGAGATAGTGGTGCGCGGCTCGGTTTCGGCCAGCATGCGCGCCCTCAGCTCCTCATTCGATATGCGGTTGTGTAACACTGGCATGGTGTACGTTCCTGCTATCGGTGGGGGGAATAAATAACGGCCGGCATGATATAGCAATTACCGTTAATTTACATCCCTACATTTTGCGCTACATTTTCCACACCTTAGCGATTTTTTATCTGACAACAGGCGTCGCGGCGCGAACGGCAGAGAATTTTGGTCGTTCGCAAAAAAATGTCACAATACCGGCCGTGAAAGGGCTTCGCCTGCAATTAATGGAATTTTCATGACGCATTTACCGCAATTTTCTCGCGCACTGCTGCACCCCCGTTACTGGCTGACCTGGCTTGGCATCGGCCTGCTGTATCTCGTCGTGCTGCTCCCCTACCCGGTTATCTGGCGTCTGGGTCGCGGGCTTGGTCGCCTGGCGATGCGGCTGATGAAGCGTCGCGCGCGCATCGCGCATCGCAACCTGGAGCTCTGCTTTCCGCAAATGAGCGAAGCCGAGCGTGAAGCGCTGGTCGTAAAGAACTTTGAATCCGTCGGCATGGGGCTGATGGAAACCGGCATGGCCTGGTTCTGGCCTGACTGGCGCGTCGCGCGCTGGACGCAAGCGTCTGGCCTCGAGCCGGTTAAAGCCTTGCTGGCGCAAAAACAGGGGATTTTGCTGATCGGCGTGCATTTTCTGACGCTGGAACTGGGCGCGCGTATGTTCGGTATGCACACGCCGGGCATTGGCGTTTACCGCCCGAACGACAACCCACTGCTCGATTGGCTGCAAACCTGGGGACGCCTGCGCTCCAATAAAACGATGCTCGACCGTAAAGATCTTAAGGGCATGATCCGCGCGCTGAAAGGCGGCGAGATCATCTGGTATGCGCCTGACCACGATTACGGCCCGCGTAACAGCGTGTTCGTCCCGTTTTTCGCGGTCGATCAGGCCGCCACCACTTCCGGCACCTGGATGCTGGAGAAGATGTCAAACGCCAGTATCGTGCCGTTTGTCCCGCGCCGCAAAGCGGATGGCAGCGGTTATGAGCTGATTGTGCTGGAGCCGGAGCCAGCTCCGCCCATCGGCAGCGCTGAAGAGACCGCCGCCTGGATGAACAAGGTGGTCGAGAAGTGCATTCTGATGGCGCCGGATCAATATATGTGGCTGCATCGCCGCTTCAAGACGCGCCCGCAGGGCGTGCCGTCCCGCTACTGATCCTTCTGCCCGCAACGCGCGATGTTGCGGGCTCTCTTCACCCTCCCGCCCTTTTTTCCCCGTTCATTCTTGCAAATCGCAATCTTCGACTATTCTTTCCTGAAACAACCATGTCCGTTCAGGGAGTAAGCTATGACTATGTACGCCACGCTTGAAGAAGCCATTGACGCAGCACGTGAAGAGTTCCTCGCCGCGAATCCGGGAGTTGAGGAAGAGGACGCGGTTGTCGGGCTGTTCAACATGCAAAAGTATGTGCTGCAGGATGGGGAAATCATGTGGCAGGTGGAGTTCTTCGCCGATGAAACCGACGAAGGCGACTGCCTGACCGTGTTAACCGGCGACGCCGCGCAGAGCGTGTTCGACGGCGATTTCGATGAAATTGAGCTGCGCCAGGAGTGGCAGGAAGAGAATACGCTGCACGAATGGGATGAAGGCGAGTTTCAGCTGGAGCCGCCGCTTGATACCGAAGAGGGGCGCGCGGCGGCAGACGAGTGGGATACCACCCGCTAAGCGTTACTCATACGGGCCGTGATGCATATCGACCGGCAGCAGCAGCGTGTCGAAGATAAGTGAAAACGGCAGGTCGAGCATCAGAATAAAGCGCCACGGCCTGTCACGCACGTCCCACTGCACGCCGGGGTAATACTGGTTGCCATGTCCCTGCCCCGGCACGGCGCGACTGATGATGCTGCCACAGCCGCAGAGCATCCAGACGGCAAGCAGAACGGCGATGATTCTCAAAGGCGAACTCGCTTTTTTAACAGAGTGTCTTAAGTATAACAGCCCGTCAGACGGGCAAAAAAATGCCGGCCATCAGGCCGGCATTTTCATCTCTGACGTTAAACGCTTACTGCGCGCGCAACGCCTGCGGGTTGAGCTTCAGCTCGTCGTAGTGGCTGACCCAGGAGGAGTATTTCTCCGGGTGCGCCCAGAGGCGATAGTGCATACGCGCCATCGTCACCGGGTCGCTCAACAACACCAGCCGGCGGTCGCGGGTGAGCTTCTCCGGCGTATCGTTCAGCGCCTGCTCGACGTGACGATCGCGGGCAATCTCCAGCACGTGGCTTGCACGGTGACGCGCGGTCGCCATGGCGGTCGCCAGCGCGTTAAACGACGGATGGAACACCGCGTGCATAAAGCCATCTTCCAGTGAGCGGCTGCGGTTGAGTTCCAGATAACGATCGGTATCCACCAGTACCTGAGGCGGCGAATACTCTTCCGGGATCAGGAACAGCTTCCAGCGTTTGGTACGCAGGCCCACGGTCGCGCGGCTCGAAATCACCGACACGAACGGCGAGAGGATCAGCGAGAACACGATAGGCGCCAGCCAGAACAGGAAGCGCAGATCGAGCCACGCCATCCCGACGGCCCATACCAGGCCCAGCAGCAACTGCGAGCCGTGACGCAGGAACGCTTCGCCCCACGGGGTAGAGTCGTCGTCGCGCTGCGGCGAGTTCCAGACCACTTCCCAGCCGAGGAACGCGCTCACCACAAACACGGTGTGGAACAGCATACGCACCGGCGCCAGCAGTACCGAGAACAGCACTTCCAGCAGCAGAGAGAGCGTGACGCGCAGGAAGCCGCCGTACTCTTTCGGGCCTTTACACCAGATGAGAATGACGCTCAGCAGTTTCGGCAGGAACAGCAGCACCATGGTCGAGGCGAACAGCGCTATCGCCAGTTCAGGACGCCACTGCGGCCAGACCGGAAAGAGCTGACGCGGCTGCAGGAAGTATTGCGGCTCGGTGAGCGCATGTACCACCTGAAGCGCCGTGGAGAGCGCCAGGAACAGGAACCACAGCGGCGCCGACAGATAAGACATCACGCCCGTCAGGAACACGGCGCGGTGAACCGGGTGCATCCCTTTCACCAGGAACAGACGGAAGTTCATCAGGTTACCGTGGCACCAGCGGCGGTCGCGCTTAAGCTCATCCAGCAGGTTCGGCGGTAACTCCTCATACGAGCCCGGCAGATCGTAGGCAATCCACACGCCCCAGCCCGCACGACGCATCAGCGCCGCTTCCACGAAGTCGTGGGAGAGGATGGAGCCTGCGAACGAGCCTTCGCCCGGCAGCGGCGCCAGCGCGCAGTGCTCGATAAACGGCTTCACGCGGATAATGGCGTTATGGCCCCAGTAGTGCGATTCGCCCAACTGCCAGAAATGCAGACCCGCGGTGAACAGCGGCCCGTAGACGCGGGTGGCGAACTGCTGGCAACGCGCATACAGCGTATCCATGCCAGACGCTTTCGGCGACGACTGGATGATCCCGGCGTTCGGGTTCGCTTCCATCAGGCGTACCAGACCGGTCAGACAGTCGCCTGTCATCACCGAGTCTGCGTCCAGCACCACCATGTAGCTGTACTGGTTGCCCCAGCGACGGCAGAAATCGTCGATGTTGCCGCTTTTACGTTTCACGCGACGGCGACGACGGCGATAGAAAATCTGCCCTTCGCCCTGCACTTCGGCAATCAGCTCCATCCAGGCTTTCTGCTCGGCGACGCAGATATCCGGGTTGTAACTATCGCTCAGGATATAGACGTCAAAGTGCGCCTGCTGGCCGGTGGCTTTCACCGACTCCCAGGTCGCCCGCAGACCCGCGAACACGCGATCTACATCTTCGTTGCAGATTGGCATGATGAGCGCGGTGCGATGCTCAGGGTTGATAGGCTCATCCCCCACCGTCGAGGCCGAAATACTGTACTTATCTTTGCCGATAAGCAGCTGTAAAAAGCCCATCAGCGCGGTCCAGAAACCGGCGCTGACCCAGCAGAACAGGATAGCGAACAGGATGAGGATGCCGCTTTGCAGTACATACGGCAGTAGCTGCATCAGGGAAACCAGCCAGTCCTGGCCCATCATGTCAGCCGGGTTGATCAGCGCCCAGCCCTGATACGGCAGAATGGTTTTCATATACCACGTGGCGACAACAGTCTGGGAGAGCGTCAGCAGCAGCAGGATGTAACGGCGTATGGTGCCGACCGTACGCCATTTCTGCTCCGCGGCGCGCTCTTCTTTCGTCAGGCCCGCCATGTAGCGTGGCAGCACTTCGCGACCGCGCAGACGATCCCAGAAGCGCCCAATCGGGTTGGTGCGCCACGGGTCCGGGAACATGGAGGAACGCGTTGCCTTCGGCATCGCCTGGATCTGCGTGCGGCCTTCGTCGTCTTTGATCAGCTGATCGCCATTGAGCGAGTCTGACCAGCGCTGTTCAAGACGCGTTTTTACCGAGCCCAGCGGGGAGTCATCCTCGCGGGCCCAGACGCGCCCTTCGGCGTCCAGCGCCTGATGAAGGGCCTGCATGTCAGATGTCGGCAGCGCCGCTTTCTCGATGTCGGAAAGCGGCAGCAGGTCGATATACTCAGTAGACTTATTCATTGGCAGGTAGCTGATAACTCCAGGTTTCACTCAGCGGCTGGTCGGCATTTACAAGAGCCGCGCGCATTTCAGTGGTTTTCTTGGCGTCTTTGATTTTCACGCGCAGCGTCATACGCCAGCCTTTGGTGACCGGGTTGTAACGCACGCTGTTTTCCACGATTTCGCCGTTATCGCCAATGCTCGCCTGAGCGGTGACCGGCGTGTTGTCCGGCAGCTTTTGCATCTCGGTGCCGGTGAAATCCACCACAAACGCGATGGTGCCGTCCGGCTGACGAATGAGGTTCGACTGTTTCACGTCGCCTGTAGAGCGGCGGGTCTGGAGTACCCACGCGTTTTCCGGGGCATGCAGCTTGTCTTCATCGCGGCTAAAGGTGATGGTGTATTTGAAATTCATCTCCTTACCCGGCTCCGGCAGCTGATCCGGCGTCCAGTAGGCCACGATATTATCGTTGGTCTCGTCGTTGGTCGGAATTTCCACCAGCTCGACTTTCCCTTTGCCCCACTGACCCTGCGGCGTTACCCACGCGCTCGGACGCAGATCGTAGCGATCGTCGATATCTTCAAAGCGGGAGAACTGACGGCCACGCTGCAGCAAACCGAAGCCCTGCGGGTTTTCAGTCGTGAACGTGCTGACCGCGAGGTGTTTCGGGTTGTTCAGCGGACGCCAGATCCACTCGCCGTTACCGGCGTGCAGAGAGAGGCCGTTGGAGTCATGCAGTTCCGGGCGATAGTTCGTCGCAGGCGACGGCTGGTTCGGCCCAAAGAGGAACATGCTGGTCAGCGGCGCTACGCCAAGCTTGCCCACTTTATCGCGCAGGTACACTTTTGACTGCACGTCCACGACCGTATCGCGCCCGGGGGTAATGATGAAGCGGTAGGCGCCGGTCGCGCGCGGAGAATCCAGCAGCGCGTAAATGGTCAAACGTTTGTCGGTGGCTTTCGGACGCTCGATCCAGAACTCACGAAAGCGCGGAAACTCTTCGCCGGACGGCAGCGCGGTGTCGATAGCCAGACCGCGCGCAGAGAGACCATATACCTGGCCCTGACCGATAACGCGGAAATAGCTCGCCCCGAGCATGCTGACGATTTCGTCGTTTTTATCTTTATTGTTGATCGGGTAGAGCACTTTGAAACCGGCGAAGCCCAGGTCTTTGACGGTGTCTTTATCGTGCTGAACGTTGCCGAAATTAAAATAATCCGGGCTGTACTTAATTTTACGAACCGTATTGGCGGTCACTTCGTTAAGCGCGACCGGCGTGTCGAAGTACATACCCTGATGGTAGAATTCAAGCTTGAACGGGGTTTTGATTTTGCTCCAGTACGCTTTGTCATGATTGAACTGGATCTGTTGGTAGTCCGCGTATTTCATATCGCGGAAAACGGAGGGCAGGTTGCTTTTCGGCGCTTCATAGCCTTTGCCTGCTAAGGATTTCGCCTGTTTTGCGACGTCGTCGATAGTGAAGGCCCAACCCGAAGTGGTATAAAGTGACAACATCACTGCCGCACCCAGCCAACCCATTTTCATCATCTGTGTTTTATGTTTCATATAACTAAGCACTTCCCCCTTTGTGTGCTTAAATCAATCCGATCCATTTTAATGGAAACTTGCGGTTTCCGACAACACAATCCCCGCTTTGTTCAGCACGCCGGCTCAGGGATTAAACAAATGAATGCGCGCTATTTTCGCTTTGTGACGCTTTGCGAATTTGTCCTGGAGACAGTGTGTCGGCCTTCCTGTAGGGTGGGGGCCGAATCTAAAACAGAATCAGCCTAAGGGATAAGGCGAATAGTCCGAGATTTTATGGAGTGCTATGACGACGTCGACACAGAGAGAGTTTTTTCTCGATTCCATCCGCGCATGGTTGATGCTTTTAGGCATCCCCTTTCATATTTCGCTTATCTATTCCACGCACCAGTGGCATGTTAACAGCCTGACGCCCTCCGCGGGCCTGACGCTGTTCAACGATTTCATTCACGCCTTTCGCATGCAGGTCTTCTTTGTTATTTCAGGGTATTTTTCCTACATGCTGTTCCTGCGCTACCCGCGCAAACGCTGGTGGAAAGTGCGTGTTGAGCGCGTCGGCATCCCGATGCTGACCGCCATTCCGCTCCTCACGCTGCCGCAATTTTTGATGCTGCAATATGTGAAAGGCCGTACCGATGACTGGCATACGCTTTCCGGTTACGACAAATACAACACGCTGGTGTGGGAACTCACCTCACATTTATGGTTTTTGTTGGTGCTGGTGGTGTTCACGACGATCGGTTTACTGATCTTTCAGCAGATAAAAAACTGGCCGGAAGCAAAAAGCGCGGCGCTGGCGGAACGCCTGACATTAGGAAAACTCTCAGCGCTGTTTTTACTCCTCGGCATCGCTTTCGCCGCCCTGCGCCGCCTTATTTTTATCGTTTATGCGCCGATATTAAGCGACGGTTTGTTTAATTTTGTGGTGATGCAAACTTTATTTTATTCGCCGTTTTTCATTCTCGGCGCGCTGGCCTTTAAGCATGCCTCGCTAAAAGAGCGCTTCACCACGTTTTCGCCGGGCTGCGCGGTCGGCGCGACGGCGGCGTTTATCGCCTATCTGCTCAATCAGCACTACGGCAGCGGCGACGCCTGGATGTATGAAACCGACAACGTGATCAGCATGCTGATGGGGCTGTGGATGGTCAACGTGGTATTCTCGCTCGGCCATCGCCTGTTGAACTTTAAATCCTCACGCGTGACCTATTTTGTGAACGCGTCGCTGTTTATCTATCTGGTGCACCATCCGCTGACGCTGTTCTTCGGCGCGTACATCACGCCGCACATCCACTCGAACGCGCTCGGCTTTATCACAGGCCTGGTGTTTGTGATTGGCATCGCCGTGGTGCTTTACGAGGTGCATCTGCGTATTCCGCTGCTGCGATTCCTTTTCTCCGGCAAACCGCAAAATAAAACCCCGGCGCCAGGCACGGCGACGGGGTGATCGGACACGCGCCTTTGCGGCGCGTGGTTAGCGTGTGACTGGCGCGTCGTTAATGCGCAGCGGATGTGTTTTTGGGGTTTGTTTTGGGGTTGGTTTTGGGGTTGGTTTTGGGGTTGGATGTCAGAGCATCCACTCAACCGGCAGCCGGTACACCAGGCGCACCAGCAGGCGCTGCCAGAAGCGCGTTTTCGGCTCCTTTTTCCAGACAATCTCTTTGCCGTCTTTCTCTTCTATCCAGTTGATGCGTCCCCAGCGGTCGAGCCGTAGCGCCCATGCCGCCTCGCGCCGCGTGCGCGTAAAACGCTTATGTATCGCGCCCGCGAGCGTTTCGCTTTCAATCACAAACCCCATTTCGGTGTTGAGCATCGCCGAGCGCGGATCGAAGTTAAACGAGCCGATAAACACCTGATTCCCGTCAACGCTGAACGTCTTGGCATGCAGGCTGGAGCCGGAGTTCCCGGTAAGCCCACGATCGTGCGGCACACGGCCTGGATCGCGGGTCGGTTTCAGCTCATACAACTCAACACCGTGGCGCAGCAGTTTTTTGCGCCAGCGCGCGTAACCGGCATGCACGACCGCGACATCATTCGCGGCCAGCGAATTGGTCAGAATCGCGATTTTCACCCCCTTGCGGCGTAGCGCCAGCAGCAATGCCACACCGCCGCGGGTCGGCACGAAATAGGACGAGATAATATCAAACTGGGTTTTGGGCTCGCCGATAAGCGTCATCATGCGCTGTGGCAGCAGCGTATGGGTGCGCGCTCTCCCCTGCCCTTTGCGCGGGTCGTCGCTCAGAAGGCGGGTTTTAGCCCACACCAGCGGGAGCGTGCGGGTTTCGATATAGCTCGCAAAGCGTGTGCTTTCAAGCCGCTCCAGATAACGCTGCGCCACCGGGTCGTCCTTCCAGTGCGGCGGCAGCTGAACGCGGGCGTCAATCTCCTCGGCGTCAACCTCCAGTACGCTATCAAGCGTTGACACCGAGCGGCTCTTCCAGTAGCGCTCGAAATCCCGGGTAACGTCCGCCACGACAGGGCCAATTGCCAGCACATCAAGGTCGGAAAACAGCGGCTGCTCGCCTGCGCCGAAATAGGCATCGCCCACGTTGCGCCCGCCGATGATCGTCACCTCGCCATCCACCGTGAAGCTTTTATTGTGCATCCGGCGATTAAGCCTGGCGAAATCGGTGAGATAGCCCAGTGCGCGCAGCGTGCGAAACGAGAACGGATTAAAGAGGCGAATTTCGATATTCGGGTGCGCGTTGAGCAGACGCAGCGTGTCATCCATGCCCACGGTATTGTTGTCATCAAGCAGAATACGCACCCGCACGCCGTGCCGCGCCGCCGCCAGCAGCGCGCCGAACAGCAGCCGCCCGGACATATCGTCTTCCCAGATATAGTACTGAACGTCGATCGTCTCCTCGGCCATCTCCGCCAGCAGATAGCGGGCGGCGAAGGCATCGAGGCTGTCATCGAGCGGATGTAAACCGCTGTCGTTGGGGTGCTGGGCCGTGGTCGGCGCAATAGCGCGACCGAGCCGGGTATTATGCGCCCGGCTGTGCGTCGTATTGTCCCAGTAACCGCTGGTAAAGCAGGAAGTTTTCTTCGTCATAGCAGACAAAGTATACCTGCTGAAGCTGAGGGCGCCTGGTGAGATAATCCGAAACGGTATCAAAGGCGATTTGCGCCGCCGCCGCTTTCGGATAGCCGTAAATGCCGGTGCTGATTGCCGGGAACGCCACGCTGCGATAGCCGTTCGCGATAACCAGTTCAAGGCTGTTGCGATAGGCGTCCGCCAGAAGTTGCGGTTCGTTATCGTGCCCGCCGCGCCAGACTGGGCCTACGGTATGCACCACGGCTTTCGCCGCCAGGTTGCCCGCCTCGGTAATGACCGCATGCCCCGGCTGGCATTCGCCCTGCTGCTGGCGCACAACCTTACACGCGGCCAGCAACGCAGGCCCGGCAGCCCGGTGGATAGCGCCATCCACACCGCCGCCGCCCATCAGCGAAGGGTTGGCGGCGTTGACGATAACGTCGGTATCGATGCGGGTGATATCGCCCTGCACCACTTCAATGCGCCCTGACATACTTCTCTCCTGATAAACGCTGTTCATTCAAGTGTAGAACAGCGCGCCCGGTCGCCGTCAACGCTTAACGGTAGGTCAGGGTCAGGATGCCGAGGGTATGTTCAGGATTAAGGTAATCGAGGCGGCTGTGCACCCACGGCGAGTGGAGCTCGCGCACGCCAGAGGAGAGCAATGAGAGCGTCTGGCGATGCACCTGATGGCCGCGTGGGCAGGAGAGCTCAATGCGCGCGGCGTTATGCGCCACCGAACAGACCTCTTCAACAATAGCGCCATGAAAGGCAATGGTTCCGCCTGTCCGGGCCTGGGCTAACGCGGAGAATCCGACGAGTGCGGTAGCGATTAGCGTAAGGGAAAGCGACTTGTGCATATCGAGGTCTCCTGCAGAGGCGTTATTATTTTAACTTGCAATTAACATATAAATTACAAATTGACATAATTAAAGCCGATGCAGAAGAATTTCATCGTCCGGTAAAAATTATAAACAGATGTTAAATCAGCCCACTGGCGTTACAGGCGCCCTGGCGGTGACCACTGCCCGTAAAAACTCGTCGCGCCGCTGTCGCTGACGATGACCCGCAGCGTGATGATATCGTCAGCCGCGAGGTTTAAGAAGAAGGTGGATAATGCGAGAGGAGTGTTCGGTGACAGGGTCAACACTTTTCTCTGCTGCGTGACCACGCTGCCCGCCCTGCCTTGCCGGTGAAGCTCCATCTCAATACGGCACAGACAAGGGTGTGCCACGGTCACGACGGGCGTCACTTGCCAGCCGGTTCCCTGGGGCTGCGTGTTGAATGCTACCTCGCCGCTCAGGGCCGCGATCATCAGTAAATCCAGCATGGTGCGCTCCTGATGAAGCAGGGCCGTAGCCCTGCCCGTTGATAATCAATACTGAGAGGCGCTGGCGTGGTTGCTGTAACCGGTCTGGGTTACATACACCTGTGAACCGGACGCGGTCTGGTTGACCAGCGCGCCGTTTTGGACGCCGTTCTGGTTTACCGTCACGCCGGAGTCGTGACCATTCCATTGATCGATGGTCGAGTTGTTGGCGAAACCGTTCTGATTAAGCAGGATTTTGCTGTCATTAGCCCCCTGCCCGACATCTGCGCCGTTCGCCGTGCCGAGCTGATTGATTTCGGTCGTTGAGTTTTTAGCATCCGACTGCAGTGCGGTCGTATTGTTGTTAACGCCTTGCTGGTAAATTTTCAGCGTGGAGTTTTCAGCGGACTGATGGAAAGGAAATGCCATAGCGCTACCGGAAACAACCAGCGCGGCGATAACAGCGATTTTAATCAATTTCATGAGACAACCCCCATTGGAAAGATGATAAAAACACGAAATGGCGTTAACGCTGAATGATGCGAACGGCCATCATTGACTGCCTTTGTACAACAACTGCAGCTTTTTGCGTCCCTGCCTGGATAATGCTTGCACGGTTACCCACACCCTGTTGAGTTACCGAAGCGAGATTCCCATAGCCCTCCTGGCTAATCGTTGCCTGATTAGCGGCGCCTGTTTGCGTAACAGAAGCCACATTGGCATCCCCACGCTGATCGATAGCGGCCTGGTTAGCGATACCATTTTGCACAATCGTGGCCTGTAATTTGGTTCCTTCCTGGCCTATCCGCGCGTTGTTTCGTGAGCCTTCCTGGCCAATAACGGCTGCCTGATTCAGTGAAGAGCGGCTTAATTCATTTACGGCAAAGTTATATTCAGCGCCAGCCATATCCGTTTCAACCGCAAACACCGGCGGTGACGCTAACAGAGAAACAAAACAACAGCTCAGCAATAATTTCTTCATATTACACCTGGCCCTCAAGGCTTAACATTTTAAACCTCACGCCACAGGCGAAGATGAGCACCTGAAATCGGTAGATCGTCACGCCACGACAAGCAGTATGTCTTGCGATATTTATAAAAAACCTCACCTGTTTTTCGTATTTTATAACCCATCTCTGCAATTGAGGTATGATTCATTCATGTGAAAAAGGATTAGAAATCGCCGCCTCATTAATAAACCCGTCATACTTATTTTATTTTTTAATTATTACTACAAGCTCACAGCTTTGTTATTACTGAGAGTTATCTCCGGTTTTTTATTGAGGCGGCCGCTGTAGCACTCGCTGCCTGTCGTCATAGTAACGTTTGTCCCAGAGAGCCTGAAAAAAACTAAAAGCACTTTAAAATAAAAGAGTTAAACGCATTTTCCACTGAGATTAACCTGCCTAAAACCCTTCGCCATGCTACAACGAAGCTTAACCACCCCTAAACCATAAGAAATATTTAACAATTTTTAGTTACATTTAGTTACTTTTTTAACACTTGCTTTAAACCGCGCAATAGTTAGATTGGACCAATAAGAATTTTCTTGTTTTTATTTTTATCGCCAGCCACTGGCGACAGGTGTCTTTTATTTTTGGCTAACACATAACAATGCTCACCGATACGGAAGGCTGATGGATTTTCTTCATCAGCCGTGTGTAAATAAAACGGGGTTTCATCATGATTAATGAATTCCATGCGTTACATGGTCAGTCATTATTGTTGATCACCAAACCGTCCCTGCAAGCCAGCGCGTTATTGCATAATTTTAAAATCGCTCTTAACCTGGAGGGCAAAATTCATAACATTCAGCGCTCTCTGGAAGAGATACCAGCAGGATCGCTTATTCTATTAGATATGGCTGAAGCCGATAAAAAAAGCATTTCTTACTGGAAAGATAATCTCGGACGGCGTCAACAGACTGCAAAACTCATTCTGTTAAATGTGCAGGATGAATACCCCTTTCAGGAAATAGAAAAATGGCCGCACATTAGCGGCGTGTTTTACGCGACTGATGATGAAAAGCGCGTAATTGATGGGATGCGCTGCATCCTGCGGGGCGAGTGTTTTTTCAATCAGCGCCTGGCAAGTTACCTGATCACCCGCTCCGGTTTTTACCACTTCATGACCTGCGATGCCGTCCTGCTGACGCATCGCGAAAAAGAGATCCTCAATAAACTGCGCTTCGGTGCCTCTAACCTGGAAATCGCCCGCTCACTCTTTATCAGTGAAAACACCGTCAAAACCCATCTTTATAACCTGTTTAAAAAGCTGGCGGTCAAAAACCGTACACAGGCCGTCACCTGGGCAAACCATCACATGAGGGGCTAATTGATGAAGCGCTGGCTCTTGTGTGGCCTCATTACGACACTCTGGGGCGCGGCGGTGTGCGGGCATGCCGTTGAACCCGAGATCCCCGGTCTGGTTACCGACCATACGGTCTCCTCGGTCGGCCATGATTTTTATCGCGATTTTGCTGAGAAATGGGATACGCCTTTTGACGGCACTCTCTCAGTCAGTGAAAAGCCGAGTGCGCGCTGGGGTAGCTGGATAACCCTTACGCTCGATCAGGATGTGATTTACCAGACTTTTTTATTTCCTTCCCGCAGAGGGGCGGATAAAGCGGTTGAGCTTGCAATCGCGCAGGCCAGCGAGGCGCTGAAACAGCGTCAGATAGATAAAGCGTTACTCAGTACCGGTGATTTAACCGGCGATGAATTTTAATTCACTGAACGACGGAGGCTGCTATGCGGCGGACACTTGCTGTCATGACGTTATTGTTGCTATCACACTCGGGTCTGGCCGGAAATATGACCTTTCAGTTTCGTAATCCCAGTTTCGGCGGAAACCCTAATAACGGCCCTTTTTTGCTGAACAACGCGCAGGCGCAAAACTCTTATAAAGACCCGTCTTACGACGATTACAAAATTGATACGCCATCGGCGCTGGATAATTTCACGCAGGCGCTTCAGTCACAGTTGCTGGGTGGTCTGTTAACCAACATTAATAAAGGAAAGCCGGGTCGTATGGTCACCAACGATTTTATCGTCGATATCGCCAATCGTGACGGTCAGCTGTATCTCAACGTGACCGACCGAAAAACCGGTAAAACCTCCACGATCCAGGTTTCCGGCTTACAGTCAGGATCGACCAATTTTTAAATGCTGTGATAACAGAAGGATTACGACAATGCAGCGCCTGATCGTTCTTATCGCCACCATAATGTTAAGCGGATGCCTGACCGCGCCTCCAAAGGAGGCCGCAAGCCCAACCCTGATGCCGCGCGGGCAAAGCTATCAGGATTTGACGCATCTGCCGGAGCCGAAAGGGAAACTTTACGTCTCGGTATACAATATTCAGGATGAAACCGGGCAATTCAAACCTTACCCGGCCAGCAACTTCTCAACCGCCGTACCGCAGAGCGCCACCGCCATGCTGGTCACAGCATTAAAAGATTCGCGCTGGTTTATTCCTCTGGAACGCCAGGGGCTTCAGAATCTACTCAACGAGCGAAAAATTATTCGCGCCTCGCAGGAAAATGGCACGGTCGGCGATAATAACCGTATGCCGCTGCAGTCGTTAATGTCCGCCAACGTCATGATTGAAGGCTCGATTATTGGCTACGAAAGTAATATTAAATCGGGCGGCGCTGGAGCGAAATATTTCGGCATTGGAGCAGATACACAATACCAGCTCGATCAGGTCGCCGTGAATTTACGCGTCGTGAATGTCAGTACCGGCGAGGTTCTCTCTTCCGTTAATACCAGTAAAACAATTCTGTCTTATGAGGTGCAGGCAGGCGTCTTTCGCTTTATTGAATATCAGCGGCTGCTGGAAGGTGAGGTCGGGTATACTGCCAACGAACCCGTGATGCAGTGTCTGATGTCGGCAATCGAAACGGGCGTTATCTATTTAATTAATGATGGTATTACGCGCGGACTCTGGGAGCTTAACAATCCTGGCGCGGTGAACGATCCGGTACTGAAGAAATATCGCGATCTCACCACTCCCGCGGCCTGACTGGCTAATAAAAAACCCGCTGACGCGGGTTTTTTTATTTCTCAGCGGTCGCGGTTTTCTTTGGCTCACTGCGCTGCGCAAGCCACAGCCCGCTGCCCTTCATCGCTACGCCGAAAAGCAGCCCCAGCAGCAGCGCGGGCAGCACGCTTTTCCAGTCGCCCTGGCCTGCAAACGTCGCGCAGGCGCCGATAAACGTGCCGGGTACGAAGCCGAGCAGCGTCTGGCGCGACTGAATACACATCAGAAACGCCACCACGCCGGTCATGGCGTAGCTCAGCCACGTCAGGCCCGGCGCGACAGCGCTACCGGCGATGATCACCTGCGCCCACAGAACGCCGCTACACAGCGTGAAAAGGATCGTCAGAAACCCGCTGATACCGCCTTTTGGGCTGGCGAACCAAGCGGTACAGCCGAGAAAGCCCGCCCAGGACGGCAGGCCGAGCGCAACGGCGCTCCACGCCCAGAGGGCGGAGAGCAGGCCAGTGGTTAATGCGAGAGAAAAGTGTCTGTTCATGGCGGCGTATCTTAGCAAAACGCCGCCCATGAAATGCGATCTGGCGCACGTCATATGAAATAACGCACTGTGAGTTACATTTTATTTGTGATTTAAATCACATATTCAGATTACGCCGCACCGCCCTCTGCGTCATCCGCTTCTTGCCCTTCGTCCTCGTCTTCCTGCAACTCTTCCCACATCGCCTGAATGGCCTCGCGGGTAATTTGCGCGAGCGTGCGCCAGAACAGCGTCGCGGCATGCGCCTCTACTTTACCGAGGAACGTTTCATACCACGGGATCAGGAACTCGCCGAACAAGGTTTCCTGCGCTTCGATTTCATCTTCCGCTGACTGGTCTTCCAGCCACGACGCGGCCAGCAGCAGCAGGCCGAAATGATCTGCCGGCGCCTCGCCAAGCGGCATACCGCGCGCGGTTAAAAAGGCGCGCACCTCCTGCTCACTCCCCTGCTCAACCCAGGCGGAGCGAGTTGGCGCCACGCGGGCGTCATCGGCACCGAATAGCGCCTGGTAATCCGCCTGCACGTCTTCGGGCTGCGCGCTTTTTTGCAGACGCGCCAGCAGCTCGTCCTGATCCAGCGGCCAGTTTTGCGCGAGTTTACCGTCGCGGATAAGGCCGTAGATCGGCGCCATTACCGGGTCCTGTGGCGCACGGTACCAGAGCGAGCCCAGCAGGCGGCAAATTATTGAAAACTCATTCATGAACAGATTCCATTTCAGGCGATATTAGAGGGCGGCAAATTCAGCAATCGGCGTCATACCGCGGGTTTCAAGAAAATCGAGCATGCGGCGCGGCGTCACGTTAAGAATGCGGTCTTCGGGGAAATCCACCTCATCCAGCACCTTACGGCACTCGTGGAAATCGCCGAGCGTAAAGGCGGTGTGGGAGTCCGAGCCCAGCGCCACCCAGCCGCCCGCGTCGCGTACAGCGGCGGCAATCGCTTTACAGTTTGGCCCGCTGCCCTTGCGGGAGTGGGTAAACGAAGAGTTGTTTATCTCAAGCGCCACCTGATATTTCGCGGCTGCCGCGGCAATCGCCGGGATATCGACCGGATATTTCGGGTTGCCGGGGTGGCTGATGATATGGACTGTGCCGCTCGCCATCGCGGCGATCATCGCTTCGGTGTTGGCGTCTTTATCCTGCGGCGCGAAAACCGGCTCATGAAAACCGGCGACGATAAGATCGAGCGAGTCCAGCATCGGGCCGGTACAGTCTATCTCCCCGTTGCGGTTTTTAATATTCGCTTCGATGCCGCGCAAAATGCCGACGCCATCGACGACGCGCGGCCAGATGCGCATATTGATAAAGTGCCAGTGATGCGGCGCATCCGCCATATCCGGGCCGTGATCGGTGATGGCCAGAAGCCGGACGCCTTTTTGCTGTGCCGCGGCGATGTAATCATGCAGGTTGCTGTAAGCATGGGTGCTGGCGACGGTGTGCATATGCAGGTCAACGGGATACATGGCGCTCTCCTTTGTGATGTCATGCAAGGATAACAGGTATCCCCGGCGATTTTTAGCCGAATCACCGGGGCCAGCCGCTAGTAGCCGCGCGTCACGTCCACCTGATTTTGCGGCGCATCGCCGCGCTCAATGCGCGAGATGCTCTGCGCGATAAACGCGGCCGCCTCATCAGGACGCGTGACCGCCGCCACATGCGGAGTGATGCGCACATGCGGGTGACGCCACAGCAGGCTTTGCGCGGGCAGCGGCTCCTGATGAAAAACATCCAGCATCGCACCTTTCACTTTCCCGCTATCCAGCGCTGACAACAAATCGTCTTCCACCAGGTGCGCGCCGCGCGCCAGATTCAGGACATAGGCGTTATCGTCAAGCGCCGCGAGCAGCCCGGCGTTAATGATGCCCGCCGTTTCCGGCGTGTTGGGCAGGAGATTAATCAGCACGCGCGTGCCGCGTAAAAACGCACTCAGTTCATCCGCGCCCACGAAGCTTTCGATGTCGGAGTATGTTTTCCGGCTGCGGCTCCAGCAACGCACAGGGAACCCCCAGCCGCGCAGGCGTTGCGCCACCTGCCCGCCGAGCACGCCCGCGCCGAGCACGCCGACCGTGAAATCGGCATGGCGGTACTCTTCAAGCGGCTCCCAGCGCGCCTCGCGCTGTAGCGCCGCGTAATCATCGAAGCGGCGAAACCAGTGCAGTACCTGGCTTACCGCATATTCCTGCATCTGCGCGGCCATGCCGGTATCCTCCATGCGATAGAGCGGCACGCCGGGCGGCAGCAGATCCGGGTGTTCATTCAGGCGGCTTAAGAGCGAATCCACCCCCGCGCCGAGGACGAAAATCGCCTTCAGGTGCGTGCGCCCGCGCAGCATCTCATGCGGCGGGTGCCAGACCAGGGCGTAATCAGCGGGCGCGTTATCGCCGGTTTGCCAGGCACGCAGACGCGCGTGCGGCAGGTGGCGTTGCAGCAAAGGGGTCCACTGGGTCACATCAAAGGTGGGATGATAGAAAAGGATCTCCACAGGCGTCTCTCCGGGCAGGGTAATTTTAATTACCATAACAAAATCAGCCGCCTTTGTGGCGGCTGCGGGAAACGCTGGCGGCGTCAGCGTATGTTCACGGTGATAGAGGCCGAGCCCGAAAATTCGCCATTTTGCGGCGTTTTGCCGCTGAGATTGACCGGCGCCGTGAGAATATTTACCGCGCCGGTACGGCGCGAGATATCGGTGGCGGCGCTAAGCGGCATGGGCAGTTCGCCGGTATTGATGGGGATGACCTGTTCGCTGTCGTTTTTCATCAGCACGCCGACATCGGGGTTGCTGGTGGCGAGCGCCTCCGGCATGCCGTCTGCCGCCGCACCGGAAAACGTCATGGTTAAGGTCACACTGTCGCTGATGTTTTTGCAGATGTAGGCAATCGCCGTTTTTTTATCGACAAAGCCTTCTGGCTTGTGCCCGCGGGTGGTGAAGTTGCTGGCGAGCAGCGTGCCGAAATTGACGGTGATGAGTTCGCCCGAATTGATTTCACAGCTTTGCGGTACAGTAATCGTGCCCTGGACATAGACCTTGGACATCGGCTCGCCGGAGTATTGCCCCGGTCTGACGGTGCCGTAAATCGCGGCAACCGCCATTTGCGGGATAGTCATCTGCCCCAGGAAAGGTTGATTAATACGAAATGTCAGCGAACCGCTCTGCCCGGTGGTAAAGCTGTTCAGCGAGCAGCCGTTATTTTTTTTGTTCCAGATATCAGTAAACGGCACCGTCACATCGCCCACGTTGGCAATGTTAATCGCCGCTGCGAGATCGATATTGTCATTCACGCGAATGAACGATGCGCTGCCATATTGCGTAGCCGGAGCCAGATATTCACTTCGGTAATAGACCCCCGGATGGGGATCTTTATTCGTATCGCTGCTATCGCAGTCGCAGTGCGCGCTGTAATTTTCGGATGAACCGAACCGTTCGGTGAACGTTTTTCCCGGCTGGTTATCGTCAGGATTCGTGACAGTCGAAGTGGCGTCGACATGAAAAATCTTCGGGCCGCCCGTGGTATTGCAAAAGCCCGTCGCCGCATGAGAGTTCTGGACGCCAGCAACGCAGCAAAACAGCAACCCTGTGAGTGTGATTCTGAACATAATCGTCTTCTCTTTTTATCGACACGTAGCTGCCAGAGTCAGCAGGTCACCCTGGACTGACGGCGCATTGGGTAATGCTACGGAGGCCTGGCAGTGCTGATCCGCACGGTTCCCCCACTTGACCTGCACGACGCCGTTTTCTTTGACGCCTGTCAGATAAGCCACGCCGCCTTCGTCAACGATGCTTTCGTATCCGTCGACGCCGTCGAGCGTTACCAGCGCGCCAAACGGGACCGGCTCGCCGTTTGTCCGGCGCAGCGTTAACAGCAGGCGATGCCCTTCGCGCGCATCGATATGCGCGTAGACCAGCGCGCCTTTATTCGGTATCAGCGTCAGGTGGGTGTTTTCGGCGTCCACGCCCGCAGGCATGACCGTGGTATCAAGCGTGAGCTCGTTTCTTTCATAAGGTGAGAGCCAGGGGATAACCGCATACCCCAGCCAGTCGGTGGCGACGCCGGACTGATTTCTGAAGCGAATGTCGCTCGCGCCGTTAGCGTCTACCAGCGCGAAGGCATCGCCGAGCGGCTGGGCGAGCGTAACCCCGTGCGGATGCACCACCAGTGCGCCTGACGCGCCGTAGTTCCACTGGCGGGTCTCATCGGAGCGGTAGTAGCCGAGACTCAGGTTGGCGAAACGTGATTTGTAATTGAGATCGGCGCTGCTGTCCGCACCGTTATCCCCGTTGTGTCCCGCCTGGTTGTAGCTCTGCTGCAGCGAATAGCTCAGCCTGCCGTCATCCATCAGCGTGCCGCTGAGTCCGCTCTGGTAGCGCGTGCCGCCATCCTGATTCTGGCTTACGTTAAAGGTCGCCCAGCTGTTATTCAGCCAGCGGCTAAGCGGAATACTCACGCCCAGCGCGATTTGCCGGTCGGTCTGATCGTCTGTTTTATTCCATGCCGAGGAGAGCGTCCAGGTCATCCCTGATACGCTAAAAGCAAAGCCCGCCGAGAGATTCTGCTCTTTATCCGTCCGGTTCCAGAAGTCGCGCTGGTAGCCGTTAAGATAAAACGAGCCGATGCCGCTCAGCGCCTGGTTAATACTGATTTGCAGCTGGCTACGCTGCTGGTAGTACCCGCTGTAGCGGTCGTCATACCAGGAGGCCTCATGATTCGCCTCTTCAAAGTCGTAATAGCCGCTGGTGGAATAGCGATAACCCGCAAGCGTAATGGCGGTATCCGTGTATTCGATATTCTTGGAATACTGGAAGCGATACGACTGGCCGGTAGAGGTCGTGTTGTTTTGCAGCTGGCTGCGCGCCTGCGTGACGTCAACCGAGACCGAGCCCCACTCGTCAAGCCCGACGCCGACGCCGAGGGCTGCCGCCTGATACGTATCGGCGCCCATCGCGCCGCCGTAAAGCGTGAACCGATTATTCAGGCCGTAAATCAGCGTGCCCTGCGCAAAGGTGGGCGTCGCATCGTCCGGCCCGCTCGGATCGTACTCCCCCGCCGTCAGGCTGTATTTAAGCTGTCCGGGGCGCTGCATGATCGGTACGGCGGAAAACGGCTGGATAAAGCGCCGCTCTTTGCCGTCAGCTTCTTTAATCGTTACCTCCAGGTCGCCGCTGTGCGAGGTAGGGTAGAGATCGCTGATTTCAAACGCGCCAGGGGCGACGGTATCCTGAAAAATGATATAGCCGTTCTGGCGCACCGTAACTTCCGCGTTTGAACTGGCTATCCCGCGGATCACCGGCGCAAAGCCGCGCAGGCTGTCCGGCAGCATATTGTCGTCGGATGCAAGCTGCGCCCCTTTAAATTTCACGCTGTCAAAAATCATCGACGGGGAGTAGCTCTCTCCCAGCGTCAGCTGCGAGCGCCAGGGTTTGATATCCCGCTGCAAAAAGGTATAGACCGTATCCCAGCTCGCCTCGTCGTCGCTTTTGCTCCACGTGGAATAGTTACGCACGCGCCACGGGCCGATATTCAGCCCGTTCTGCATGTTGAGATACTGTGAGGAATCGCCTGCGTCGACGTCACTTTGCGTGTCCGTGCCGTTAAAGGTGTAGTTGCTAAAGAGCGCGGGAATGCCGTCATCCCAGTATTGTGGATCGACAAAGCCACGGACCGTGCGGCGCAGCGCCGCCTGTGGAATGCTGACCTCCAGCGCCATGTTGTGGGTGTTCAGCCTCACCGAGGCCGCCGGGATCAACGCGCCGAGATCCTCAATGGGCGCGAGCGGCGAGAGCGCCGTCAGCGCCGGATACGCCTCGGTTTTCACATTGAGTTCTTCCAGGAGCGCGGGCGTAATCACCGGATGCGTCTCGCCATGCGTGTCTACCGTCAAAGGGATCGTGCGGGTAAACCGCTCATCGCCGTTGAGGCGGATGCGTAGCGGATAATTCCCCGCTGGCAGCTGATCTTTGGTGCTAAAGATCGACAGGTCAACGCCCCGCTGCCCCGGATCGCCCTGCTCCATTAACATCGGATCAAACCACACTTTTTCTTGTGCGCAGGCGTCAGGCTGAGTGCCCGCGGTGAACACCAGCGCGGCGGCTACCATAAGCGCAACCGGCCGAACCGTGTCCGGCAGGCGGGGGTCAAAAGGGCAAGCAGTTCTCTTCACAGGCGCATTCCTTGCTGTACGGCTCACAGATTGCGGGTCTCAGGCTTCGTCACGCCGCCATAATCGTTAATGACGCGCCAGCTCACTACTCGCCCGGCCTCCGTTGCGGGCAACGCAAAACGCTGGCTGGCAAACGGGGCCAACATGTCCGCACTCTTTATTCTTGTCGTCCCAAGCGTCAGGTTATCGAGCACCACATAAAAGGGAGTGGGGTTCTCAACAACCAGCTGGCCAGCGGCGAGATGACATGCGAGCTGCTTATAGGCTGTGGGCGCATCAGTGGTAAGCGCTTGCGGTCGGTAAAAAAGCTTAATGCGAGTTTTGATCACCAGCTTGAGGGTATTAACGGCCTCCGGTGATGACGGTGGAATGGCGCGAATATTCACATAAAAAAGAGACTCGCGATCTTCTGGCAAGTTGCCGGTTTTCGCGATACGTAATTCATGGTCTTCATTGGGCTCAATACGGAACAACGGCGGCGTCACCATAAACGGACCGCGTGTTTTACCATCACCGGTATCAACCCAGGACTGTAATAAAAAGGGACTGGTGGCGCTGTTATTTTTGACGCCAAGAGCCGCCTCTTTTTTACTGCCTTCATAAATTATGCGGGTGCCGCCGACCACGATGCCGCCTGCAAACCCACTATTCACATTCATCAGCAGAATGAAAAAAAGAGTCACCCTGAGAATAAGTTTTCTCATCGTACGCATAATCAACTCACGTCGAAAAGGAATAATAAGCCGTCAGCCCGTGCTGGCGGCTTAATGGCACGTTAAACTGGTCAATGATTAACGATAATCAAAAGTGATATCTGTCGTACCGTTGGCCGCACCGGCACCGATGGTGGTGCTGGTGGATTCATAATATGCGATAAGGTTCAGATCCATAGTGGCATCGGTAATTTCGAATTTACGCGCTGAGAACTGGTTCATCGGAATAAGCGTACCTTCATCGTCGGTAATGACGATGGCCACGCCAGTCGCCCCGCCGTCAGCCACTTTCAGATAGTCTTTATTCACCGGATCGGCATCGCCTGTTAGATAAATACTAAAATGCGGGTTTTCACCCTCTTCCACGACCGGGCAATTTTTCAGCTTAATTTTCACCGGGATCGGCGGCGTTTTTACGCCTGTGGTCGCGTTAAATTGTTTTACCGAATATACACCCATATCGACATCAAGCACTTTATCATCATCATCGATTTCACAGGCCTGGTCGGTAATTTTCCCTGTAAATTTAATCGTTCCATCTGCTGCTAACGCTGAAGCGGCATTCATTGCCAGCGCTCCGGCAAGCATCATCAAACAGAGTTTTTTTCTCATATCTTCTCCATGATTAATTATCCCAAACTATATATTTAACGAATAAATATCGTTGCAGATTAACGCCACCGCATCTTATCCCCAGTTAAATAAGCTGACAATTACCAGTGTGGATTTTTATTTAAACTTACCAAATAACTAGCACATTATTGGCGGTCAGCGTTACATCAAATCATTCAGGAAATATATATATTGGCTCAATATTATCTCAAGTATGAACGCGTATAATGCAAATACATATATATCCTTATAGGTGTTAATGACTATCCTTTTGTTATTCTGGAATTTAATTTTCGGCCCTGCCATTATCAGGCGGATAAGTCATTCATGGTTATCTATTACGCAGCACATAATGCAACGCTCGCAAATGTCGCAGATTCAATAAATGGCTTTTTTTTTCTCCGGCTACGGATCTCGCTTATCAGCACTAAATGGTTATTTTAAGCACATTTTGTATGAAGTTTGTTTAAACGCTCCAGAAAGCACTAAATTTGCATTGACGGCTATGGGCCTTTCCCCTACATTAGCGCCCGTCCCGACAGCGTCGGGAAGACAATATGGTGAGGTGTCCGAGTGGCTGAAGGAGCACGCCTGGAAAGTGTGTATACGGCAACGTATCGAGGGTTCGAATCCCTCCCTCACCGCCATATTTAAGAGAGAGCCTGTACGCAAGTACAGGCTTTTTTGCGTTTATATCGCGTCAGCCCAGGGAGGGATGAGAACCCTCGACCAGGGTTCGACAGGCGGTTTACCGCCTGGACGGCAGGTCCGCTTGCGGGCATGCCGCCCGAAGGGTGAGGCCCAACGGGCCGAATCCATCCCTCCCTCACCGCCATATTTAAAGAAAGAGCCTGTACGCAAGTGCGGGCTTTTTTGCGTTTATATCGCGTCACCCCAGGGAGGGATGAGAACCCTCGACCAGGGTTCGACAGGCGGTTTACCGCCTGGACGGCAGGTCCGCTTGCGGGCATGCCGTCCGAAGGGTGAGGCCCAACGGGCCGAATCCATCCCCCCTCACCGCCATATTCAAAGAAAGAGCCTGAGCTAACACTCAGGCTTTTTTGCGTTTATATGCCGCAAACCGGACGGCAGGTGCGCTCCGCTTACCTGCCACGCACATCAAGCGCAACGGTTTTGTAGGGTGGGTAAGCATCAGCGCATCCACCGTTTACCGTGTCAACCCACCATACATCCGCGCCTTATCGCCGTGCGCCTGGTGTTGCCACCGGCTCCGCGACGCGCTCCATCGCAATCGGGATGCTTTTATATGCCGGAATGCCGCTCTGGGTATCGTGGCTGTCCAGCGGCACCAGCACATTGGCCTCCGGGTAATAGGCACCGACCGAGCCGGGCGCCATATCGATAACCACTACGGTCAGGTTGTGCATCCGCCGCGAGGTCGGATTGCCGTCCGGGTCGAGCGCGGTGATGTTCACCTGGTCGCCGACGCGCAGCTCGCGCTTCTCCGCTTCATCCGGGTTAATAAACAGCACGTCGCGCCGCCCCGTCACGCCCCGGTAGCGGTCGTTCAGACCGTACAGCGTCGTATTGTACTGGTCGTGGCTGCGAAGCGTCGTCAGCACCAGGTCGTGGCACTTCAGCGACCGCGGATCCTCATTAATCCCCTGCATCACCTTAAACTGCGCTTTGCCAGAAGGCGTATTCCAGACCCGCTCCGATGCCGCATTACGCAGCCGGAAGCCGCCCGGCTTTTTCACCCGCTCGTTGAAATTCGCAAAGGCCGGGAACACCGCCTCAATGGCGTCGCGGATAAAACTGTAGTCGCCGATCATTTTATCCCAGTCGACCACGGTATCGGGCAATGTCGCTTTCGCAAGGCCAGCCACGATCGCCGGTTCCGAGCGCAGATGCGGCGACGCCGGTTTCAGCATGCCGCGCGAGGCATGCACCATCGACATCGAATCTTCCACGGTAATGCTCTGTTCGCCCGATGCCTGCACATCCGTCTCGGTGCGGCCAATCACAGGCAGAATATAGTTATGCTTGCCGAGCAGCAGATGCGAGCGGTTGAGTTTCGTCGCCATATGCACCACTAAATCGAGATTTCGCATCGCGGGGAACGTCACCTGCGGGTCGGAAATCGCCTCCGCCAGGTTGCCCCCCAGGCACAGCAGCGCCTTGGCTTTGCCATCACGCATCGCCTGGATAGCCGCCACCGCGCCATGCCCGTGCTTTTGCGGCGGTGTAAAACCAAACACCCGCTCAATGCTGTCGAGCAGCGATTGCGGCGGGATCTCGGTAATGCCGACCGTGCGATCGCCCTGCACGTTCGAGTGACCGCGCAGCGGGCAAATGCCGGCGCCTTTTTTACCGATGTTGCCGCGCAGCAACAGCAGGTTGGCTATCTGCTGGACGTTCTGGGTGCCGTACTGATGCTGCGTAATGCCCATGCCGTAACAGATAATGGTGCGTTCGGCATTCGCGTACAGGCGCGCGATATTCTGGATCTCCTTACGCTCCATCCCGGAAACTTTCAGGATGTGATCCCAGTCGGTGGCATCAAGATCGGCCTTCAGCGCGTCAAACCCTTCGGTATGCTCCCGGATAAACGCCTCGTCGAGCACGCCCGCCTCGCCGTTGGACAGCGCCTCTTCATGCATCGAGAGCAGAATTTTCATGACGCCTTTCAGCATCGCCGCGTCGCCGCCGACCCGCACTTTATAGTAGGTCGAAGCAAGTTCGGTGGAGCTTAACGACAGCATCTCGATGGGGCTCTGCGGCGATGTAAATCGCTCAAGACCGCGCTCGCGCAACGGGTTAATCGCGACGATGGTCGCGCCGCGCTTTGAAACTTCGCGCAGTGTGCCGAGCATACGCGGATGGTTGGTTCCAGGGTTATGGCCGATGCACAGTACCAGATCGCAGTGGTCGAAATCCTCAAGCTCGACCGTGCCTTTACCGACGCCTATCGATTCCGGCAGGCCGACGCTTGTGGGCTCATGGCACATGTTGGAGCAGTCAGGAAAGTTGTTGGTGCCATACTCACGCGCGAAAAGCTGCCACAGGAACGCGGCTTCGTTAGAGGCGCGGCCCGAGGTATAAAACTCGACGCTGTCCGGGTCGTCATAACTGCGCAGGCGCTCGCCAATCTCCCGGAACGCGGTGTCCCATTCGATGGGCTGGTAGGTGTCGCTTTTGGGATCGTATTTCATCGGGTGCGTGAGACGCCCCTCGCCCTCCAGCTCAAAGGCGCTGCGCTCCCAAAGTTCGCTAACGGGGTGCGCTGCGAAAAATTCCGGCGTGGTGCGCTTGCTGGTCGCCTCCCAGGAAACCGCCTTCGCGCCATTTTCACAAAATTCGAACGATGACGCGTGCTGCGGGTCGGGCCAGGCGCAGCCGGGGCAGTCAAACCCCTGCGGCTGATTGACTTTGAACAGGGCAATCACGTCCTGCTTCACCGACATCTGGCCGCGGATAGCGTCGGCCACGGCCTTCAATGCGCCCCAGCCGCCCGCCGAACCGCCATAGGGCGCGATGCCGATAGTACGATTTCGCTCTTTCATAGTGCTCCACATTCTCTGTCTTATGGTTGTGTATTAAGCCTGGTACAGAAAATGGGATAAGCGAAGCAGACACCGTGTTATCCGGGCGCGCGGCGGCCCGCCCGCGTGGATGCGGCAGGCGAAAACGTCATTTCGTTTAACCCTTAACCGAACGAAAAAGAAAGGAGAAAATCTGCTTGACCGTTTTCATGCAGATCCCTATAGTAGCGCCCCGTTGCCCCGCTAAGCGTGGCAGCAAGACAATATGGTGAGGTGTCCGAGTGGCTGAAGGAGCACGCCTGGAAAGTGTGTATACGGCAACGTATCGAGGGTTCGAATCCCTCCCTCACCGCCATATTCAAAAAAAGAGCCTGAGCTAACACTCAGGCTTTTTTGCGTTTATATCGCGTCAACCCAGGGAGGGATGAGAACCCTCGACCAGGGTTCGACAGGCGGTTTACCGCCTGGACGGCAGGTCCGCTTGCGGGCATGCCGTCCGAAGGGTGAGGCCCAACGGGCCGAATCCATCCCCCCTCACCGCCATATTTAAAGAAAGAGCCTGAGCTAACACTCAGGCTTTTTTGCGTTTATATGCCGCTGCCGCGACCGGGACGGCAGCTGCGCTTCGCTTACCTGCCCTACCTGCATTAAACGCAACGGATTTCGTAGGATGGGTAAGCGCCAGCGCACCCCCCTTCTGGCCGCAAAGAAACCACAAAGATAAAAACAAAAAAAGCCCAACACAGGTTGGGCTTTTCTGACAGGCAAAAGGGGTTTAATCGTAGGCGTTAAGCGTCCGCTGGCAGAGCGCGGAGCGCACGCAGTCGGCTTTGCCGAACCGCACAATGCCAATCATCTCATCTTCCTCAAAACGCGCCAGCGCGTCGCTCAGGCCAGACTTCACGCCCGCCGGCAAATCGCACTGGGTGATATCGCCATTGACGATCACGGTCACGTTCTCCCCGAGGCGGGTCAAAAACATTTTCATTTGCGCGGCGGTCACGTTCTGGGCCTCGTCCAGAATCACGACGGCGTTTTCAAAAGTACGTCCGCGCATATAGGCGAACGGCGCAATCTCAACTTTGCCTATCTCCGGGCGCAGGCAATATTGCATGAAGGAAGCGCCGAGACGGCGCACCAGCACGTCATAGACCGGGCGAAAATAGGGGGCGAACTTCTCAGAAATATCGCCGGGCAGGAAGCCGAGATCTTCATCGGCCTGCAGCACCGGACGGGTGACAATTATCCTGTCGACATCCTTATGAATCAGGGCCTCAGCCGCTTTCGCGGCGCTGATAAACGTTTTGCCGCATCCGGCTTCGCCGGTGGCGAATATCAGCTGTTTGCTCTCAATAGCCTCAAGATAATGCGCCTGAGCGTCGGTACGAGCGACAATCGGCGCCAGATCGCGGCTGTCCCGCGCCATGCCGATGGCCTCTACGCCACTCATTTGCACAAGCGTGGTGACCGATTCCTCTTCACGCTGCCGGTGGCTGCGTGAATCTCGTCTGAGAACGCGTCTGGCTTCACGACGAGCTTTGATCACTGCTTTCTGTCTTCCCATGGATGGCACCTTGATAAGTTGGTTTACATGAGCCGCATCCTGATGATGGACGCGATTATGCGCACGAACGTCTGAGGTTTGGCTTCCTTTTAAGCCATGAATTGCCGGTCGAAAAGACGCGGTAGTACGGCTACGCGCACCGCTTACCGCATCGTCTGGAACAGTGGAAGAAGGTTGAAACGGGTTTGAGAGGGTGGAGATAACGCTGCCGGAGGAGGCTCCTCCGCGCCGGGGGGTGCGGGTTGTATTCCTTTTAAGTCCACTTCTGGACGCTACCATTCGCGATCTCCATCGTGCTACTGCTGACACTGTCGGGGAACTACCGCTAACGCTTTAAGTACAACAAAAATTATCAATTTTGCAACATAAAATTTACTAAAAGATAACTTTTGAGCCCCTCCTGACCATGATTCTTTTATGACAGAAAAATATTACAGAAATGTATCAACAGAATAGCTGCCACGAAAATGCGCTGCCACAGGCGCGCGAAAATTGTTAGCAAATGAAACATAAAAAACCCCGCCTCAAGGGGCGGGGTTTCTGTCAGGCTTTCAGCAGGCCGTCGGCCAGGAAGCGGGATTTATCCGCTACTCCGGGCAGCGCGAAGAAATAGCCGCCGCCGATGGGCTTCACGTACTCCTCCAGCGCTTCGCCGTTCAGGCGTTTTTGCACCGTTAAAAACCCTTTTTCCAGGTCGTGCTGATAACAGACGAACAGCAGGCCCATATCAAGCTGACCAGAATTGGTGACGCCCAGCGAGTAGCTGTAACCGCGGCGCACCATCAGGCTGGACTGCGTTTCTGGCGTGCGCGGGTTCGCGAGTCGGATATGGCTGTCGAGCGCAATCACGTTGCCGTCCGGATCCTTGCTGTAATCCGGCACGTCGTGCTCATGTTGCATGCCGAGCGGCGCGCCGCTCTGCTTGTCGCGCCCGAAGATAGTCTGCTGCTCTTTAAGCGGCGTGCGGTCCCAGAATTCGACGTGGAACTGAATAATGCGCACGGCCTGATAGCTGCCGCCTACCGCCCATGCGGGCTCGCCCTGGTCCGCTGTCACCCACACCACGTTATCCATTAGCGGCGCGTTGCGCGTATCGGGGTTTGCGGTGCCGTCTTTAAAGCCGAGCAGGTTAACCGGCGTCTCTTTACCAAGGCTGCGCGCCGCGTGATCGGAGATAAACCCTTCACGTTTCCAGCGCACGCTCAGCAGGTCGGGCGTGTGCTTAATGATGTCGCGCAGCGCATGGATAACCGTGTCCTGCGTATTGGCGCAGATTTGCAGCAGAAGATCGCCATGGCACAGCGCCGCGTCCAGCGAGTCGTTCGGGAAACGCTCCATCTTTTGCAGCTTTTTCGGCATCTTTGCCGCAAGCCCGTAGCGCGCGTCGAACAGCGACCGGCCCAGCGACACCGTGATGGTCAGGTTATCCGGGGCGATAACCGGCCCGAGAATACCGGAATCCATCGGCGGCAGGCGCGGGTTCGGCGTTTGCGGCGCCGGTCCGCCCGTGGTTAAAAACGCGATACGGTCGGTCAGCAGGCGGAACAGCCGTTCGAGGTCGGCCTTGTCCGCCGCCAGCACATCGAACGCCACCAGCATCATTGACGCCTGCTGCGGCGTCAGAATGCCGGCCTGATGCGCGCCGTAAAACGGCTGCGTCTGGGCGCGCGCATCCGGGGAGAGCGTGCCCGGCGCGCTTTTGGTCTGCGCGCCATGCGCGACCGGACAACCGCCGGTAACCGCGAGCGCGCCGGTCAGCGCGCCGAGGCCCTTCAGCAGACGGCGGCGCGCCGGTTGCGGCACGCCGTGATTATCATGTTCTTGCATAATGCTTAATCCAGCCCGAGCACGCCGCGCAGTAAGGAGAGATCTTCCGCAAGCGCCGTAATGGGTCCTTTCAGCGCATTACGATCAGCGTCGGTCAGCTTGTCGTAGGTCTCAAAGCCGTCTTTGGTACGGTATTTCGCGAGAATAGCGTCCACTTTTTTGAAGTTCGCATCCACTTTCGCAAGCAGCGGCGCGTTCTCTTTTTGCAGCTGCGGACGCAGCAGGTTGACGATTTTCTGCGCGCCGTCGATGTTGGCCTGGAAATCCCACAGGTCGGTGTGGCTGTAGCGATCTTCTTCGCCGCTGATTTTGCTGGCCGCCACTTCTTCAATCAGGCCCGCTGCGCCGCCCACCACTTTACCCGGCGGGAACGCCAGTTCGCTGATGCGTTTTTGCAGCTCCAGCACGTCGCTGTTGAGTTTATCGGCGTACTGCTCCATGCCTTTGACGCTGTTATCGCCAAAGAGCGCTTTTTCCAGACGGTGGAAGCCGGTGAATTTCGGGTCGGCCGCTTTCTGCTCGTAATCGTCTTCGCGGGCGTCAATGCTGCCGTCGAGATCCGAGAAGAGTTCAGCGATAGGCTCGATACGCTCGTAGTGCTGGCGGGTCGGAGCGTACAGGGATTTGGCTTTTTCGATATCGCCCGCTTTCACCGCGTCGGTGAAAGCTTTGGTGCCGGAGACCAGCGCGGCGGTTTCCGTCGTGACCCAGGCTTTATAGTCAGTCACCGCGCCTTCCAGCGACATCAGCTCGCTTTTCGCCGCCGCTTTCTCGCTGCCCGCGGCTTTGACGATAAGCTTGCCTTTCGGGTTGCTCAGCAGGCCGCAGGTCATGTCATATTCGCCTGGCTCAAGGTTGGCGGTCATTTTCTGGCTGAAGCCCGGCGCGATGTTTTCACGCTCTTCCACCACCATCACGCCTTTAAGAATTTCCCACTCCAGCGCCTTCTGGCTGTGGTTCAGAATAACGAACTGCGTTTTCCCGGCGTTCACCGTGAGCATCATCGGCTCGCACTGTTTATCGTTTACGGTCACTTTCACCTGCGGAATATCGGCCGCCTGTGCGGTAAAAGCGGCGCTGATAAGCGCCAGCAGCGTCACGGAAAGCGCGCTGCGGCGAAGTTGTTTCGTCATGACCCATCCCTCTAAAGTATGTTGTAACTAAGCCGCGCACGGGCGCGGCAAAAAAATCAGGCGTTCCCGGAGACCCGCGCGTCGGCGCGAGCCGGCAGCGCGTAGAGCGCCAGCGCCGGGATCAGATAGATAAACCATGCCGCCACTTCGCTGACGGTCGGCGCTTCCTGGTAGCCGAAAATGCCTTCGAGCAGCGTGCCGGTGAGCGAGTGCGTGGAAAGCACACCGCTGAAATCAAACGCCACCGCCTGAAAGTGATTCCACAGGCCAGCCTCATGGAACGCGCGAACGGCGCCCGCCGCCAGGCCCGCGGCCACCAGCAGAATAAACAGGCTGGTCCAGCGGAAAAACGCGCCAAGATTAAGCCGTATGCCGCCCCAGTAAAGCAGGAATCCGAGCACCACGGCGGTTCCGAGGCCCAGCATCGCGCCGAGCGGCGGCCAGATCCCGACATCCTGGCCAAACGCGGCCAGCAGGAAAAAGACCGACTCCAGCCCTTCTCGCGCCACGGCGAAAAAGACCATCATCACCAGCGCCCAGCCGTGCCCGCCGGGGCGTTTGAGCGCGCGATCCACCGCCTGCTCCAGCTCGCCTTTCACATTGCGGGAGACTTTACGCATCCAGAACACCATCCAGGTGAGGATCACAACGGCGATGGCCGCCACGATGCCCTCGAACAGCTCCTGCTCTTTTTGCGGGAACTCGCCGGTGGTTTCGTTGATAAAAATACCGAGGCCCAGGCAGAGCGCGGCGGCGAGAAACACGCCGACCCACATCACGCCGAGCCAGTTGCCGCGCTGGGTGCGCTTGAGGTAGCTGGCGATAAGGCTGACGATGAGCGCTGCTTCAAGGCCTTCACGCAGCATAATCAGAAAAGGAACAAACATTCGGGCACCTGTCAGTGTGAAATCAGGTCAACTGATGCAAAGAAACGTAAACGGGAGTGAAAGTGATTATCATTACCGCCAAAAGAAACACAAGCGAAATGTGGGGATAAGTATGACGAAGTGTAAAAGTTGCGAAGTTGAGTAGTCACCCGAGTAAACCATAAGCGAAATCTGCGGGCGTCTGCGCCGCGCCCCCTTCTGCGCTGTCAGAAATATTCATAACAAAAATATTCTGTCATCGCTTTTTCTTATTCCATTTGCCAGATAACGATGCGGGAAATTATGCTTAGCGCGCTGTTCACCGCCCTGTTTTAATGTGGCTAACTATTATTCTTTCAGACACCTGCGTAACTATGACAACCCTATTGCATTTTATTTTCGCCGTGCTGGCGATACTCCTGCTCGCCTGGCTTGCCAGCGTTGATCGTAAAAGCATTCGCCTGCGTTATATACTCCAGCTGATTGTTATCGAAGCGGCGCTCGCGTGGTTCTTTCTGCACGCGCAGGCGGGGCTCACGATTATCCAGTCAATTGCCGGCGCGTTCACTTCGCTGCTGCATTACGCCGCCCAGGGCACCGATTTCGTCTTCGGCGGCATGAGCCAGAAAGGCCTCGCCTTTGTGTTTCTCGGCGTTCTCTGCCCTATCGTGTTCATCTCGGCGCTTATCGGCATCCTGCAACACTGGCGTATTCTGCCGATTTTTATTCGCGTTATCGGCACGCTGCTGTCGAAAGTCAACGGCATGGGCAAGCTGGAATCCTTTAACGCGGTGAGTTCACTGATCCTCGGCCAGTCGGAAAACTTTATCGCCTATAAAGGCGTGCTTGGCGATCTCTCCTCGCGCCGCCTCTTTACGATGGCCGCGACGGCGATGTCCACGGTGTCGCTCTCTATCGTCGGCGCGTATATGTCGATGATCGAGGCGAAATATGTGGTGGCAGCCCTGGTACTTAACCTTTTCAGCACGTTCATTGTTCTCTCGGTCATCAACCCGGCGCGCCCGCAGGACGAGCCGGACGTGAAGCTTGAAAAGCTGCACGAGTCCCAGAGCTTTTTTGAGATGCTCGGCGAGTACATTCTCGCGGGCTTCAAGGTAGCGATGATTATTCTCGCGATGCTGATTGGCTTTATCGCCCTTATCAGCGCCGTGAACGCGCTGTTTCTGACGCTGTTCGGCATGAGCTTCCAGCAGTTGCTGGGCTATGTCTTCTATCCGCTCGCCTGGCTTATCGGCATTCCGGCGGCGGACGCCCTCACCGCAGGCGGCATTATGGCGACCAAACTGGTGGCCAATGAGTTTGTCGCGATGATAGAACTGCAAAAACTCGCGGCGACGCTCTCCCCGCGCGGTCTTGGGATCCTGTCGGTGTTTCTGGTGTCGTTTGCGAACTTCGCCTCTATCGGCATCGTCGCGGGCGCGATTAAGGGCCTGAACGAGCCGCAGGGCAACGTGGTGTCACGCTTTGGTTTGCGCCTGGTCTACAGCGCGACGCTGGTGAGTTTACTGTCGGCAGCCTTCGCCGGTCTGGTGCTGTAAACAACAAGGCGGGGACTTCCCCGCCTTTTTCAGAACTGTACGCACACGGTTTCATCAACCCGCATCACCGACTCCTGCGCGAAGCGTGATTTGTAAATCCCGCGCAGAGCTTCAATCCCCTTCTCGCTCGCGCTGTCGCTGGCGTGGATAAGCATCAGCGCCTTGCTCGGCTCACGCGCCACTTTCCCGTCGTTGCCGAGCCACTGACCGCGCGCGTCAAACACCGTCAGCCCGTCGCGAAAACGCGGCGTCACGTCGTTATCCACAAAACGCTGCCACTCCTGTTCCGTGATGGTCGCCCCGGCCGGACGGTTAAGCCCGAAATAGAGCGTGGTCTGCGTCATGCGGTTTTGCGCCGCGCACGTCGGGGTTTGCGTCTGTTCAGCCGCGTGCGGCGCGCAGCCCGCGAGCGCAGCTGCCAGCACGACCGAAATCACTACCTTGCCAATCGCCATCATCCTGTACCTTTGTTGTTATGGGTGAATGCGAAGATAACAGCGTAAATCGCGGCGTCTGGCAAGCTAGCGGATTGATGAGCAAGAAAAAACCCGCCAGGCGGCGGGTTTGTTAAGACGCTTAGTTAGCGCGAAGCTTCGACGGGGCCGGAGTGTGGTACTCCTCGTCCGCTTTCTCAAAGCGTGCCTGCATGGAGGCTGACGGCGCTTTGCCCATCAGGCTCACGATAACAATACCGAGGCTTGCGAAGATAAAGCCAGGAATGATTTCGTAGAGGTTAAACCATGCAAACTGTTTCCAGACAATCACCGTCACCGCGCCGATGATCATGCCCGCCAGCGCGCCGTTGCGCGTCATGCGCGACCACATCACTGACAGCAGCACAACCGGGCCAAACGCCGCGCCAAAGCCCGCCCAGGCGTAGCTTACGAGACCGAGCACGCGGTTTTCCGGGTTTGACGCCAGCGCGATGGCGACCAGCGCCACCACCAGCACCATCATACGGCCAACCCACACCAGCTCTTTCTGGCTTGCGCCCTTACGCAGGAACGCTTTGTAAAGGTCTTCGGTAATGGCGCTGGAGCAGACCAGCAGCTGGCAGCTTAACGTCGACATCACCGCGGCGAGGATAGCGGAGAGCAGAATACCGGCAATCCACGGGTTGAACAGGATCTGCGCCAGCTCGATAAATACGCGCTCGCCGTTCTGGTTCACGGCCGCCGCCTGGTCAGGATGGTTAGTAAAGTAGGCGATGCCGAAGAAACCGACCGCCACCGCGCCCGCAAGACACAGGATCATCCAGGTCATGGAGATGCGGCGTGCGTTAACGATGGTGTGGTGAGAATCCGCCGCCATAAAGCGCGCCAGGATGTGCGGCTGGCCGAAATAGCCAAGCCCCCAGCCCATCAGCGAGATAATTGCCACCAGGTTCAGGCCCTTGAGCATATCGATGTTTTCAATGCTCTTCTGCTTAATCACTGCCAGCGAATCATCCAGGCCCCCGACTGCGAAAATCACGATCACCGGCGTCAGGATCAGCGCGAAAATCATCAGGCTCGCCTGCACGGTGTCGGTCCAGCTTACCGCCAGGAACCCGCCGATAAAGGTGTAAAGGATGGTCGCCGCAGCCCCTGCCCAGAGCGCGGTTTCATAGCTCATGCCGAAGGTGCTTTCGAACAGGCGCGCGCCCGCCACGATGCCTGAGGCGCAGTAGATGGTGAAGAACAGCAGGATAACCAGCGCCGAGATAATGCGCAGCAGGCGGCTCTTATCTTCAAAGCGGCCGGTGAAATAATCCGGTAACGTCAGCGCGTTATTGTTGTGCTCGGTGTGAACGCGCAGACGCCCCGCCACCAGCTTCCAGTTGATCCACGCGCCGAGCGTCAGCCCGATGGCAATCCAGCTTTCCGAGATCCCGGAGAGAAATACCGCGCCCGGCAGGCCCATCAGCAGCCAGCCCGACATATCTGACGCGCCTGCGGAGAGCGCGGTGACGAGGCTCCCCAGACTGCGTCCGCCAAGAATGTAGTCATCAAAGTTTTTGGTGGAGCGCCACGCAATAAACCCAATCAGTATCATCCCCAAAATATAAACAAAGAAAGTCACCAGCATCGGTGTACTCGTTGTCATTTCACTTCTCCGCGTTATTACCGGGTCGCCCCGTTTATCACCGCCGGAACGCAGCGGTGGCGTTATTGTCGTATCGTGTGGCGGCAGTATCCTGCCGGAAGCGTTTTTTATTCACAATCGATTTAACACACCATTTACATGTTTTGCATCTGTGAAACCTGACCATTTTTTGAGAGGTTGCACTCGCTCACGCTTTTCCCGGTTGCACCTGTTAAAAATGTTAACCAGCCCAGAATTCTGAGCTTATAACCGCCTTTTCTCCCACGCGTCATAGCAATTTCATATTTAACATTTCATTCATTTTTAAGCTTGCTGGCGAGGTCACAGTTAACAAGGTTGCACAAAGTTGCAACATGATAGATATTGCCGATCATTCCCTTTTTCATACTGACGCGACACACAGGAGTAAGGCATGGGCACCACCACAATGGGGGTCAAGCTTGATGACGCCACCCGCGAGCGCATCAAAGCCGCCGCGACCAAAATTGACCGCACGCCGCACTGGCTGATTAAGCAGGCCATCTTTAATTATCTGGAACAGCTGGAAAACAGCGACGGCCTGCCGGAGCTGCCTGCGCTACTGGCCGGTGCCGCTAACGAGAGCGAAGACGCCGCCGTGCCGCCAGAAGAGAGCCACCAGCCGTTCCTCGAATTCGCCGAGCAGATCCAGCCGCAGTCGGTGAGCCGTGCGGCCATTACCGCCGCCTGGCGTCGTGCGGAGACCGACGCGGTGCCAATGCTGCTGGAGCAGGCCCGCCTGCCGCAGCCGGTCGCGGAGAAAACCCACCAGCTCGCCTGGAGCCTCGCCGAGAAGCTGCGCAACCAGAAAACCGCCTCCGGCCGCGCCGGGATGGTGCAGAGCCTGTTGCAGGAGTTTTCGCTCTCGTCACAGGAAGGCGTGGCGCTGATGTGTCTCGCCGAAGCGCTGTTGCGTATTCCGGATAAAGCCACCCGCGACGCGCTGATCCGCGACAAAATCAGCAACGGCAACTGGCACTCGCATATTGGCCGCAGCCCGTCGCTGTTCGTTAACGCCGCCACCTGGGGCCTGCTGTTTACCGGCCGTCTGGTCTCGACCCACAACGAAGCCAGCCTGTCGCGCTCCCTTAACCGCATCATCGGCAAGAGCGGCGAGCCGCTGATCCGCAAAGGCGTGGATATGGCGATGCGCCTGATGGGCGAGCAGTTTGTCACCGGCGAAACCATCGCCGAAGCGCTGGCCAACGCCCGCAAGCTCGAAGAAAAAGGCTTCCGGTATTCTTACGACATGCTGGGCGAAGCGGCGCTGACCGCCGCCGACGCGCAGGCTTATATGGTCTCTTACCAGCAGGCCATCCACGCCATCGGCAAAGCTTCCAATGGCCGCGGTATCTATGAAGGGCCGGGCATCTCCATCAAGCTCTCCGCCCTGCACCCGCGCTACAGCCGCGCGCAGTATGACCGCGTCATGGAAGAGCTCTATCCGCGTCTTAAATCCCTGACACTGCTGGCGCGCCAGTATGACATCGGCATTAACATTGACGCCGAAGAAGCCGACCGCCTGGAAATTTCCCTCGATCTGCTGGAAAAACTCTGCTTCGAGCCGGAGCTCGCCGGCTGGAACGGGATTGGGTTTGTTATTCAGGCCTATCAGAAGCGCTGCCCGTTTGTGATTGATTACTTAATCGATCTCGCTACCCGCAGCCGCCGTCGCCTGATGATCCGCCTCGTGAAAGGCGCCTACTGGGACAGCGAAATCAAACGCGCCCAAATGGAAGGGCTGGAGGGCTACCCGGTCTACACCCGCAAGGTCTATACCGATATCTCCTACCTCGCCTGCGCGAAAAAGCTGCTCGCGGTGCCGAACCTGATCTATCCGCAGTTCGCGACCCACAACGCCCATACGCTGGCGGCCATTTACAGCCTGGCGGGCCAGAACTACTACCCCGGCCAATATGAGTTCCAGTGTCTGCACGGCATGGGCGAGCCGCTCTACGAGCAGGTGGTGGGCAAAATTACTGACGGCAAACTCAACCGTCCGTGCCGCATTTACGCGCCGGTCGGCACCCACGAGACGCTGCTGGCGTACCTGGTGCGCCGCCTGCTGGAAAACGGCGCGAACACCTCGTTTGTTAACCGCATCGCCGATAACACGCTGTCGCTCGACGATCTGGTGGCTGACCCGGTGAGCGCCGTCGAAAAACTGGCCGCGCAGGAAGGCCGCGTCGGTCTGCCGCACCCGAAAATCCCGCTGCCGCAGGATCTCTACGGTGAAGGCCGCGTCAACTCCGCCGGTCTCGATCTGGCGAATGAACACCGCCTGGCGTCCCTCTCCTCCTCGCTGCTGAACAGCGCCCTGCAAAAATGGCGCGCGCTGCCGATGCTGGAAAACACGGTGGAAGAAGGCGAACTGACGCCGGTCGTCAACCCGGCCGAGCCGCGCGATATCGTCGGTTACGCGCGTGAAGCCAGCGAAGCGGAAGTGGCGCTGGCGCTACAGAGCGCGGTTAACAACGCGCCTATCTGGTTCGCCACCCCACCGCAGGAGCGCGCCGCCATTCTTGAGCGCGCCGCAGTACTGATGGAGGCCCAGACCCAGACGCTAATCGGCATTCTGGTGCGTGAAGCCGGTAAAACCTTTGCTAACGCCATCGCCGAAGTGCGCGAGGCGGTTGATTTCCTGCGCTACTACGCAGGCCAGGTGCGTGACGATTTCGACAATGAAACCCATCGCCCGCTCGGCCCGGTCGTCTGTATCAGCCCGTGGAACTTCCCGCTCGCTATCTTTACCGGCCAGGTGGCCGCCGCGCTCGCGGCAGGCAACAGCGTGCTGGCGAAACCGGCGGAGCAAACGCCGCTTATCGCCGCGCAGGGCATTCAGATCCTGCTGGAGGCGGGCGTGCCGCAGGGCGTGGTGCAACTGCTGCCAGGGCGCGGCGAAACCGTGGGCGCGCAGCTTACGGGCGATGCGCGCGTGCGCGGCGTAATGTTTACCGGCTCGACGGAAGTGGCGACGCTCCTGCAGCGTAATATCGCCGACCGCCTCGATCCGCAGGGCCGACCGACGCCGCTGATTGCCGAAACCGGCGGTCTGAACGCCATGATTGTTGACTCCTCCGCGCTCACCGAGCAGGTAGTGGTGGATGTCGTCGCCTCGGCCTTTGACAGCGCCGGTCAGCGCTGCTCGGCGCTGCGTGTGCTCTGCCTGCAGGACGAGATTGCCGATCACACCCTGACTATGTTGAAAGGCGCGATGGCCGAGTGTCGCATGGGCAACCCTGGCCGCCTGACTACCGACATCGGGCCGGTGATTGACGCCGATGCCAAAGCCGGTATCGAGCGCCATATCCAGACGATGCGCGCCAAAGGTCGTAAGGTCTTCCAGGCGGTACGCGACAACAGTCAGGATGCCCGCGAATGGCAGACCGGCACCTTTGTCACCCCGACGCTGATTGAGCTTGAAAGCTTCGATGAGATGAAAAAAGAGGTCTTCGGCCCGGTGCTGCATGTGGTGCGTTACAACCGCAACAACCTGGCCGGGCTGATTGAGCAAATCAATAAGGCGGGTTACGGCCTGACGCTCGGCGTGCATACGCGCATCGATGAGACCATCGCCCAGGTGACCGGCAGCGCACATGTCGGCAACCTCTATGTGAACCGCAATATGGTTGGCGCGGTGGTCGGCGTACAGCCGTTCGGCGGCGAAGGGCTTTCCGGCACCGGTCCGAAAGCGGGCGGCCCGCTCTATCTCTACCGCCTGCTGGCGAGCCGTCCGGAGGCGGCGGTGCAGACGACGCTTGAGCGCCACGACGCCCGCTATGCCCAGGACGCGCAGGTGAAAACACTCATCACGCGCCCGCACCAGGCGCTGACCGAGTGGGCGGCAGGCCGCCCGGAACTCAGGGCGCTGTGCGAGCACTATCTCACGCTGTCGCAAAGCGGCGTGCAGCGCACCCTGCCGGGCCCGACTGGCGAGCGCAACACCTACACCCTGCTGCCGCGCGAGCGCGTGCTGTGCCTTGCGGATAACGAGCAGGATCTGCTGGTGCAGCTTGCCGCCGTCACCAGCGCAGGCAGCCGCGTGCTGTGGCCCGACGAGTCGCTACAGCGCACGCTCGCAAAACAGCTCCCGGCTGCGGTGAATGCGATTATCGACTTCGCCAAACAGGATGTGCTGTTCAGCCAGAGCTTCGACGCCGTTATCTATCACGGTGACTCGGACCAGCTGCGCGCGCTGTGCGAAAAAGTAGCCGCGCGCGAGGGCGCGATTGTTTCGGTGCAGGGCTTCGGGCGCGGGGAAACCAACCTGCTGCTGGAGCGCCTGTGGCTGGAGCGCTCGCTCAGCGTCAACACCGCCGCCGCTGGCGGCAACGCCAGCCTGATGACTATCGGCTGATTCGGCAGACGGCTAGTAAAACAAAAAGCAGGCACTACCGCACCCGAATGCCCTCAATGATCATCCGCTGGACATTCTCGACGGTGCGGTTAAAAAACGCCTCGTCGGCGAGCGTCGCGCCGGTCACCGCCTCAACCTGGGTGGCGAAATCGGCGTAGTGCTGAGTAGTGGCCCAGATCATAAAGATGAGATGGTGAGGGTCGATGGGGGCGAGCTTGCCGCTGGCCACCCAGCCGGTGATGATGGCGGATTTCGTCTCCACCAGCGCTTTTAAATCGCCCTGTAATTCGGCCATCAGGAGCGGCGCGCCCTGGAGCATCTCCAGGCAGAACAGCCGCGACGCCTCGGGGAAGTCGCGCGATACCTCAAGCTTTAGGCGGATGTACTCGCTAATGGCCGCGAGCGGCTGCAAATCCTCGCGAAATGCACGCAGCGGCGCCAGCCAGATATCGAGAATGTGCTTTAGCACGGCGATATAGAGCGCCTCTTTTGAAGGGAAATAGTACAGCAGATTGGTTTTGGAGACCCCGGAGCGCTCCGCCACCTGTTCAAGGCTGGTGCCGTGAAGGCCGAACAGCGAAAACAGCGTCAGCCCGGCGTCCAGGATGGCCTGTTTTTTCGCCGCTACCGCTTTTGAGCGTTTGCCCGTCTCTTTTTGCGCGCCTTGTGCCATGCGCTCTCTCCTTGTGTTTTGCTCAAGCATAGCAAAAGCGCGGCGGCGGCTCGACCACAGCGCGCCCTCTGCACTTTCATTGCGCAGCGTTGCCTGTTTTCTGTGCAACGTTTTTGACCACTTAGTCCGGTTTTAAATGCGCAAAATTCACACATATCGACAACACAATGATAACAAAGACAATTTCAAAACTGGCATTCGCTTTGCAATTCACTCTCTGAGCGCGGCACGGGATGTGCAGGAAGCAACGCCACGCGACGGTTCTTTTATTCGCAAAAGAGAGGTTCGTGATGAAAATTGGTGTCTTTGTGCCTATCGGCAATAACGGCTGGCTGATTTCCACCCATGCCCCGCAATACATGCCGACGTTTGAGCTGAATAAAGCCATCGTGCAGAAGGCGGAGCAGCAGCAGTTCGATTTTGCGCTCTCGATGATCAAACTGCGCGGCTTCGGCGGTAAGACCGAATTCTGGGATCATAATCTGGAGTCGTTTACGTTAATGGCGGGGCTCGCGGCCGTGACTTCGCGCATTCAGATTTACGCCACCGCCGCCACGCTTACCCTGCCGCCTGCCATTGTGGCGCGCATGGCCTCCACTATCGACTCTATCTCCGGCGGACGTTTCGGCGTCAATCTGGTGACGGGCTGGCAGAAGCCGGAATATGAGCAGATGGGGCTGTGGCCCGGCGATGATTACTTCGCCCGCCGCTATGACTACCTCACCGAATATGTCCAGGTGCTGCGCGATCTCTGGGACACCGGCCAGAGCGATTTCAAAGGCGACTACTTCACCATGAACGACTGCCGCGTCAGCCCGCAGCCGCAGCAGCCGATGAAAGTGATTTGCGCGGGCCAGAGCGACGCGGGCATGGCGTTTTCCGCGAAATATGCCGATTACAACTTCTGCTTCGGTAAAGGGGTGAATACGCCCGCCGCCTTCGCGCCCACCGCCGCACGCATGAAAGCGGCCGCGGATGAGGCCGGGCGCGATGTCGGCTCCTACGTGCTGTTTATGGTGATTGCCGACGAAACCGACGAAGCCGCGCGCGCCAAATGGGAACATTACAAAGCCGGGGCCGATGAAGACGCGCTCGCCTGGCTGACCGAGCAGAGCCAGAAAGATACCCGCTCCGGCACCGACACTAACGTGCGCCAGATGGCGGACCCGACCTCGGCGGTCAATATCAATATGGGCACGCTGGTGGGCTCATACGCGAGCGTCGCCCGGATGCTGGATGAAGTGGCCGCCGTGCCGGGCACCGAAGGCGTGCTGCTGACGTTTGACGACTTCCTGACCGGTATCGACGCCTTCGGCGAGCATATTCAGCCGCTGATGCGCTGTCGCGATCACCTGCGCGTGACGCAGGAGGTGGCCTGATGAACACGGTTAACCTGACGGCGCGCCCCGAGGCGATTACCTTCGCGCCGGAACAGAGCGCGCTGATTGTGGTGGATATGCAGAACGCCTACGCAAGCCAGGGCGGCTATCTGGATCTCGCGGGGTTTGACGTCTCGGCCACCGCCCCGGTGATTGCGAACATTAAAACCGCCGTCGCCGCCGCGCGCAAGGCGGGCATGACGATCGTCTGGTTCCAGAACGGCTGGGACAGCGACTATCTCGAAGCTGGCGGGCCCGGCTCGCCGAACTGGCACAAATCCAACGCGCTGAAAACCATGCGCCGCCGCCCGGAGCTGCAAGGCACGCTGCTGGCGAAAGGCGGCTGGGATTATCAACTGGTAGATGAACTGACCCCGCTTCCCGGCGATATCGTGCTGCCAAAACCGCGCTACAGCGGCTTTTTCAACACGCCGCTCGACAGCATGCTGCGCGCGCGCAATATCCGCCATCTGGTGTTCACCGGCATCGCCACCAACGTCTGCGTGGAGTCGACGCTGCGTGACGGCTTCTTTCTCGAATATTTCGGCGTGGTGCTGGAAGACGCGACGCACCAGGCCGGGCCGCCGTTCGCCCAGCAGGCCGCGCTGTTTAATATCGAAACCTTTTTCGGTTGGGTCAGCGACGTGCAGAGCTTCTGTCACGCGCTCTCGCCTGCCGCCCTCGCCCGCATCGCGTAAGGAATGTTTATGCCCAAACAGGTGATTATTCCGCCCGGCACCACGACCCCCATCGCGCCGTTCGTGCCCGGCACGCTGGCGGACGGCGTGGTCTATGTCTCCGGCACGCTGCCTTTTGATAAGGCCAACAATGTGGTGTACCCCGGCGACCCAAAGGCGCAAACCCGCCATGTCCTGGAGACGATACGGAACGTTATCGAAACCGCGGGCGGGACGATGGAGGACGTGACGTTCAACTCGATTTTTATTACCGACTGGAAAAACTACGCCGCGATTAATGAAATTTACGCGGAATTTTTCCCCGGCGATAAACCCGCCCGCTTCTGCATTCAGTGCGGCCTGGTGAAGCCGGAGGCGCTGGTGGAAATCGCGAGCGTGGCCCATATCGGGCCTGCGGGAGGCGCGTGATGAAACTGCGGCTCGGCGAGGCGCCCTACCCCGGCGCGCCTGTGGTGGTGATGATTGCCGGTCTCGGCGGGCTTGGCGGCTACTGGCTCGCGCAGCAGAGCGCGCTCGGCCAGGCGTACCAGACCGTGGTGTATGACCAGCGCGGCACCGGCGAAAACCCTGACGTGCTGCCCGAAGGCTATACGCTTGCCGATATGGCGCGGGAGCTTCACCAGGCGCTGGTTATCCACGGCGTGCGGCGCTACGCGGTGCTCGGCCACGCGCTTGGCGGGCTGGTCGGCATGGAGCTGGCGCTGGCGTTCCCTGAGGCGGTCAGCGCGCTGGTTACCGTCAACGGCTGGCTGTCGCTGAGCGCCTGGACCCGCCGCTGCTTCGAGACCCGCGAACGGTTGCTGCTGGACAGCGGCCCGGCGGCTTATGTTGCCGCGCAGCCGCTGTTTCTCTACCCGCCCGCGTGGGCTGAAGAAAACCAGCCGCGCCTTGAAGTCGAAGAGGCGCTGCATAACGCGCATTTTCAGGGCACCGAAAATCTGCTGCGCAGGCTCTGGGCGCTGAAAAGCGCCGATTACCGTGAGAGCGCCGCCCGTATCACTACGCCGGTACAGCTTATCTGCGCCCGCGACGACCTGCTGGTGCCGTGGACCTGCTCGCAGGCGCTGCAGGCGGCACTTCCCCACAGTCGCTTGTCGGTGATGGAGACCGGCGCCCACGCCTGCAACGTCGCGGCAGCGCCTCTTTTTAATTCCCTGCTGTTAGCCGGGCTCGCGGCGCTGATCCCCGAGCCTCACAAGGAGACCGTATGAGCGAAGCTCTGAGCGCCTGCGCGCTCGCCACGTTATTTACCGATGCCCGCACCCACAGCGCCTGGCTCGACGCGCCGGTGAGCGACGAGCAGTTGCGCGACATTTACGACATGGTGCGGCTCGGCCCGACCTCCGCCAACTGCTCGCCCGGACGGCTGCTGTTCGTCAAAACGCCGGACGCGAAAGCGCGCCTGCTACCGGCGCTTTCCAGCGGCAACGTCGAGAAAACGCTGCGCGCGCCGGTGACCGCCATCGTCGCCTGGGACCACGAATTTTACGAGGCGCTGCCGCAGCTCTTTCCCTATGCCGACGCCCGCGCCTGGTTTACCTCAAGCCCGGCGGTGGCTGAAGAGACGGCGTTTCGCAACAGCTCGCTGCAGGCGGGGTATCTGATCATGGCCTGTCGCGCGCTCGGGCTCGACACCGGCCCGATGTCCGGTTTTGACCGCGCGGCGGTGGACGCAGAATTCTTCAGCGGTACGACCTGGAAAAGCAATCTGCTTATCAATATCGGCTATGGCGACGCCGCAACGCTGCATCCGCGCCTGCCACGGCTCAGCTTTGACGACGCGTGCGCGATCGTTTAAGGAGGCGTTATGAGTGAACAACAGGCTTTTCGCGATGCGATGTCGCGACTCGGGGCGGCGGTGAATATCGTCACGACCGACGGCCCTGCGGGGATCGCGGGCTTTACCGCCTCGGCGGTGTGCAGCGTGACGGACAGCCCGCCGACGCTGCTGGTATGTCTTAACCGCAACGCCTCGGTCTGGCCGGTGTTTCAGGCCAACGGGCAGCTGTGCGTCAATACGCTCGCCGCCGGGCATGAGGCGCTCTCGGGGCTGTTCGGCGGCAAAACCCCGATGGAGGCGCGCTTCGCCGCGGCCCGCTGGCGACGAGGCGTGACGGGCTGCCCGCAGCTCGAAGGCGCGGTGGTGTCATTCGACTGCCGCGTGGAACAGGTGGTGCCGGTTTCGACCCACGATGTGCTGCTGTGCCGCGTGCTGGACATCGCACGCACCGACGATACGCACGGTCTGGTCTGGTTTGACCGCTGCTATCACTCCCTGGCGCGGCCCGTCTGCGGGCTCGCCTCTTAGCTCCACAGGAGATACACATGGCCAATTCCTGGTTTCCTCACTGGCGTAAAGCTGCCGGCCCCGCCGGCGGCGTAGTGGCTCCCGATGAAACGCTCTCTACCGGCCAGACGCTGGTAATGGGCGTGCAGCACGCGGTGGCGATGTTTGGCGCGACGGTGTTAATGCCTCTCCTGATGGGGCTTGATCCGAATCTGTCGATTCTGATGTCCGGCATCGGCACTTTGCTGTTTTTCGTGATAACCGGCGGCCGGGTGCCGAGCTACCTCGGCTCCAGCGCCGCGTTCGTCGGCGTGGTGATCGCCGCGACCGGCTTCAGCGGCCAGGGGCTGAACCCGAATATGAGCGTGGCGCTCGGCGGCATTATCGCCTGTGGCCTGCTCTACACGCTTATCGGCGTGGTGGTGATGAAATCGGGCACGCGCTGGATTGAACGGCTGATGCCGCCGGTGGTGACCGGCGCGGTGGTGATGGCGATTGGGCTTAATCTCGCGCCGATTGCGGTCAAGGGCGTCTCCGCGAGCGCTTTCGACGGCTGGATGGCGGTGATGACGGTACTGTGCATTGGTCTGGTAGCGGTATTTACGCGCGGCATGGTGCAGCGGCTGCTGATTCTGATGGGGCTGCTAGCCGCCTGGGCGTTGTATGCCCTGTTCACCAATGTACTGGGCCTCGGCACGCCGGTCGATTTCACGCCGGTGGCGCAGGCCGCGTGGTTCGGGCTGCCGCACTTCGCCGCGCCGATGTTTAACGTGCAGGCGATCATGCTGATTGCGCCGGTAGCGGTCATTCTGGTCGCGGAAAACCTCGGGCACCTGAAAGCGGTGGCGGGCATGACCGGGCGCAATATGGACCCGTATATGGGACGCGCATTTGTCGGCGACGGGCTCGCGACAATGCTCTCCGGCGCGGTGGGCGGTAGCGGCGTTACCACGTATGCCGAGAATATCGGCGTGATGGCGGTGACGAAGGTCTACTCAACGCTGGTGTTCGTGGCGGCGGCGATGATAGCGCTCCTGCTCGGCTTCTCGCCGAAATTCGGGGCGCTTATTCATACCATTCCAGGGCCGGTGATTGGCGGCGCGTCGATTGTGGTCTTCGGGCTGATTGCGGTGGCGGGCGCGCGCATCTGGGTGCAGAACCATGTGGATCTCAGCCAGAACGGCAACCTGATTATGGTCGCCGTGACGCTGGTGCTTGGCGCAGGTGATTTTGCACTGACGATCGGCGGCTTTACGCTTGGCGGCATCGGTACAGCAACCTTCGGGGCTATCGCGTTAAACGCCCTGCTAAGCCGCCGTCAGAGCGCGCCGGATGCGGCGCTCACGCCACATAAACCGCCCTCGCAGGCATAAAAAAACCGCCGGGGGCGACCGGCGGTCAGAGGGTGGTTATTAACCTGCATGTTCAGCTACGGCGGTTAATAACGGTCATGCGAGGCGCTAACTACGTCCGCCGCCATGACTGTTTTTACCCCCTTTTTTCCCAGCTTCGGAAGCGCGTTGCGGGTCATTTTTGAAGTTCCCGCCGCTCTGCTGGCCACCTTTACGACCTGCTTCTGATGCTCTGTCACGATCTTCTGCGAAATTACCTGAACCACCACGATGGTTTGCCATTTCTGACCTCCAGATTGTGCGAATCATTAGACATCATACTGCATTCAGTAAAAGAGGATTCTTTCACCTCACGGCGTCTGGCCTTAGCCGTTATCGTTGCCGCGTGATTCAAAGCTTAGCCAGGGCGGCGTGCTTTGCCACTTTCTGGAAACATTTAGCAACATCAATCTGGCGTTTCGGCGAGGAATCTGGCGAAGCGATTAATAAAGTATTCTTATGATTGAAAAATTCTGCCGCTCTGAAAATGTGACCTGATACTACAAATGGCGCTGTTACAGGTAAATTCTTATTTCTTAAGGTTTTTCGCCTCGTCATTTGCACTCTGCGTATGGACGCATATCCTTTATGAATGAGCGCAGCGATACAGGCTGTGGGCAAACACTGATACAGGAGCAAGGCTGATGGCGAAAGTTCTGGTGCTTTATTATTCCATGTACGGGCATGTCGAAACGCTGGCGCACGCGGTGGCCGAGGGCGTTGAAAAGGTTCAGGGCGCGGAAGTGACTATTAAGCGCGTTCCGGAAACCATGCAGGCGGAAGCCTTCACTAAAGCCGGCGGCAAAGCGCAGGACACCCCGGTCGCCACTCCGCAGGAGCTCGCGGATTACGACGCCATTATCGTTGGCACTCCGACCCGTTTTGGCAATATGTCCGGCCAGATGCGTACTTTCTTCGACCAGACGGGCGGCCTGTGGGCCTCCGGCGCGCTGTACGGCAAACTGGCGAGCGTCTTTAGCTCAACCGGCACCGGCGGCGGTCAGGAACACACCATTTCTTCTACATGGACTACCCTTGCTCATCATGGAATGATCATTGTGCCTATCGGTTATGGGGCGCAGGAGCTGTTTGATATTTCCACGGTACGCGGCGGCACGCCTTACGGCGCGACCACAATCGCAGGCGGCGACGGCTCGCGCCAGCCAAGCCAGGAAGAACTGGCTATCGCCCGCTATCAGGGCGAATACGTGGCGGGCCTCGCCGTCAAAATGAAAGGCTAACCCACTTACTTCACTGGAGGAAATCATGCCGACACAAGAATCGAAATCCCATCACGTGGGAGAATGGGCCAGCCTGCGTAATACGTCGCCTGAAATCGCCGAAGCGATTTTCGAAGTGGCCGACTATGACGAGGTGATGGCCGAGAAAATCTGGGAAGAAGGCAGCGATGAAGTGCTTATCCGGGCCTTTAAGAAAACCGATGCGGATTCGCTCTTCTGGGGCGAACAGACTATCGAACGTAAAAACGTCTGACCCCTCCGGCCCTCTGTTTGCGCAGAGGGCTGCGCTGTTAACGCTGCGCCAAACGCAGCGTTACATTTCGCTTAACCAAATAGCGGTAACTTGTAAGCTCTGAAACAAGTGATGTTGTAACGGAACATGGTCGGATCATCGTTCTTACTTCGTGCTAACCCTGAGCCGATCGTGATATCAAGCAGAATATTGCCTTGCTCGTCGAGCTCCCTCAGCGGTAGTTTTCCTTCGGCGCTGTCATCCCAGACACCGTAATCCACGTCGCTGTAGCCCGGATCGCATGTCATGGTAAGACCGGTACCATCGAAAGTGGCTCCGCCATAGCAAACCACCAGATTACCGTTCGGCATAATCTGCTTCGCTCCGCATAAACTACTATAACCTTCAGGCCCGGAATAATATTCGCTCAGCTTCTGCACCGTCCTGGCGTTAATATCGATACGATAATTACTTACGCGGCTCTGGTTTTTCCATGGTTCAACGCTCTTATTGTCGGTACTCGCACGGTAATTACCGTTATTGAACACTGAAATATCAATCAGGCCAGTGTTACCATTAGGGATTTCGAGAACATTATGTTGCCCCCAGTTCCAGAAAGATAAATTCGCGGCAGCCACTTGCTGCGGGTCGCTGAAATCATAGAGCGGGTTATTTTGACTATCTACCGGCGTCAGCAGGTAATTGGTAAATGCTGAGGACCAGTCTTCATGAGTCCCCATAATGAAGACCAGTTCCGCTGTATCTGCATTAACACCAAAAATAGCGCTCTGATTGCGCCCGGAAGTAACAAGAATATTATTGGTTTCATTGATATAGGACTGATTCACATGAAGCCAGTCTATAGTACCGTCGGTGGAGGGGGGATTAGAAGGGCGTGTGATACGAGCAGGATCGAGCACTTTCACCATATCGTAATAGCGAATTTCTAAGCCGGTTGTAAGGTCGATGACAGAAACACCATCCTCGATGCTTTTACCACCATCGGGTCGAGTACCGGGCGCATATTCAGATGCCCCCACCAGCAAACCATTACTCTGCTGATACAATGAATGATGCAAAGCAGTATCGAGTTTATAAACCGTATGGACTCGCCCTACCATATCAAACTCATACATTTCCAGATAGTTATTCTGGGCGATAGCGGACGACAAAAAATTACCATTTGCGATATGTAGCAAATTATTTGACGGCATATCTTTAGTAGTAAACCATCGAATATTGGCCTCATAGTCAAGGGCGATGTTATTGCGATCGAAGCAGGACACAAAATAAACGCCCTCAGCAAGGAGAGAAGGATCGGTTACCGGTGTTTTTAGAGTCACTTGCGGAAAAAGGTTGTGCCCATTGGGGTTCTGAGCATCACCAGGTGGAAGCGGCGCTGTAAGTACTGGCCAGCTTGTCGTACCCGACGTCGACGTTAAGCTAATGATGTTCACTGTATCTGCAACAAGGCCTGAAACTGGAACCAGGTTCGGACCAGTAACAATATTCTGTTGAAAAGTGAGTAAAGGAACGCTGCCACTTTCATCGGTCACTGTCATTTGCACCGAGCCCGCCTCGTTAGCCCACAGACCGACATAAAGACTCAGGGGTGCAGTACCATAAGGATTTAAGGTTAGCACGGCATTGCTCTGGGTGTTTTCTGACGTTATCTGAGCCATTAACGTCGCATAAATACTGTTATGATTTAATACAGTTGCATTTGTTGTATCAATTCCTTGATTGACAGGCGGACGAGGAAGGGGCAGAAAATTAATGTTACCAGCCATAATAAACTCCTTATTGATAATAACGCTCATGACAAAACTAACGCAGCTCACCCATTGTTATAACGGGCATGATCGTTCTCACTCATAAATAACTCACTGCGCACATAATAAGCATTCAGGAAAACTATCAGTCCAGGTATATATACGCTATTGAGATACTGCAGATGAAGGAGATTTTTATTCATTCTTGTAACTGGAACCGTTACTCTCCCCACAAAAACGAAAAGCCCCGGAAAATAAGAAAATGCATTGCTGCCAGGCAAAGCAGCAATCAAAATAATTAAGCAATGAATGGCAAGCCCGTAACCTTTTCAATGACATATCAGTTTAAAAACAACATTTCCTGACACTCTCTCGCTTATAAATCAGCCCTTACTTTCACTTGTGATTTTTATCACAAACACAATACTCGTTACTCTTTATGATTTCTTGCAGGTGCTTATCGGTAAAACAAGGACGTTTATAGAATGATATTAGGAATAATACGCAGGTTTATAGGCATGTTAGTTCCATTTACCACATTGCTTATTTTATTATATGCCAGCCATGCAAACGCATTGAACCTTGAACTCAAAAACGCTTTCGGATCCCTGAATGCAGGATATGCAGACTGGAACAGTGGGTTTGAAAATACCCACCGTGGCGAGGTATGGAAACTGACCGCTGATTTTGGCGCCATTTTTGATAAAGGCGAATTTTACTCCTTTTATGAAAATAATGTGCTTAACCACGACATTTCCGGCCAGAACTATGTGTTGTCTGCCCAGACACATATTCGGCTGTTCAGCTCCGATGTGAGTCTGATGGGAAAACTTTACGGCCAGTTTGATAATACCTGGGGCGATGATCTGGATATGATGTATGGCCTGGGCTACCTGGGCTTAAGCGGTAAATGGGGATTTTTTAAACCTTACCTCGCCTTTCATAATCAATCTTCAGATTATCACTCCCAGCGACTCGGCGGCAGAAGCGCCAGCGGGCGCAATGGCTATGTCGCAGGCTGGACGGCCGCGTATTTCTTCTCGTTGTGGGAAGAGTCGTTTGTGTTGTCGGACTGGCATGAATTTGAATTCGATCGTAACGACGCCTATGCAGAGCAGCAGCATGGCGCTAACGGCATTAATGGCGGTTTAACGCTGACATGGAAGTTTTATCCGCATCTTAAAGCGAGCGTCACCTGGCGCTATTTCCAAAACAAGCTGGGGTATGACGGTTTCGGCGATCAGATGATTTATACGCTGGGCTATGAATTTTGATTTTTAATAAGGAAAACATCATGCAAAAGCGAATGCTGACAAGCCTGGTGAGCCTGATGCTGGCCGCCAGCGCCGGAGCGCAATCTCCTGCCCCGACACCGGGCTCTGACACCACGGCTAAACGGCCTAACGTCGTTATTATTATGGCGGACGATCTTGGTTACGGTGATACCGGCATTTATGGGCATCCGATTGTTAAAACCCCCAATATCGACAGCCTGGCGCAGCAGGGTATGCGCTTTACGGAATATTACGCCCCGGCGCCGCTCTGTTCGCCTTCGCGGGCGGGTTTATTAACGGGGCGCACGCCGTTTCGTACCGGGATTCGTTCCTGGATCCCTTCCGGTGGAAAAAATGTGGCGCTGGGCCGTAATGAAAAAACGATCGCCAGCTATTTAAAAGAACAGGGCTATGACACGGCAATGATGGGCAAGCTCCATTTAAATGCGGGCGCTGATCGCACCGATCAGCCGCAGGCCAAAGATATGGGTTTTGATTATTCTCTGGTGAACGCAGCAGGCTTTGTCACAAGCGATCTCGATAAAGTAAAAACGCGCCCGCGCTATGGCGTGGTATACCCCAACGGTTTTTATCGCAACGGTCAACCCATCGGCACGGTTAAACAGATGAGCGGTGAACTGGTCAGCAGCGAGGCGATTCACTGGCTCGACAGTCGCAAAGACAATAAACCGTTTTTCTTATACGTCGCGTTTACCGAAGTTCATACACCGCTCGCCTCCCCGCAAAAATATCTCGATATGTACAAAAGCTATATGTCGGAATATGAACGCCAGCATCAGGATCTCTTTTATGCCGACTGGGCTGATAAACCCTGGCGGGGCACGGGTGAATATTACGCGAATATCAGTTATCTCGATGAACAGGTCGGCAAAGTGGTCGCCAAAATTAAGGCAATGGGCGAAGAGGATAATACCATTATCCTTTTTACCAGCGACAATGGGCCGGTCACGCGGGAAGCGCGCAAATGGTATGAGTTAAATATGGCAGGCGAAACCAGCGGATTACGGGGCCGGAAGGATAATCTTTGGGAGGGCGGTATCCGCGTACCGGCCATTATTAAATACGGGAGTCACATTAAAGCGGGCACGGTGTCCGACTCGCCCGTTACCGGGCTCGACGTGCTGCCGACGCTTGCTGACATGCTGCATTTTCCTTTGCCAACCGATCGCGTTATCGATGGCGAATCCATCAGGCCCATACTGGAAGGGAAAACGCTCACGCGTCAAAAACCGCTTATCTGGTCAATTGATATGCCTTTTCAGGATGAGCCGACGGATATGTGGGCCATCCGGGAAGGTGACTGGAAAATGATTTTCGACCGTAACGCTAAACCGAAATATCTTTATAACCTGAAAATGGATACTGGCGAGGTGAATAACCTGCTCGGCAAACAACCGGACCTTGAGAAACAACTCATTGCAGATTTTACGTGCTATAAAAACGATATCGATAACGATTCGCTGATGCGCGCCCGTGGAGAAAAACCTGAGCCGGTGGACTGGAATTAAGGTTCACTGCAGAGGTTTTACCCACCTGCTCTGCGGCGTGTTGGTTCACAAACGCCGCAGAGCTTTCCTGTGAGAGAAAATACGGTGATAAAGAAAAGCTGCCATGTCATGGTCAAGCCGGTGGGCGCGGCCTGTAATCTCAACTGTGATTACTGCTTTTATCTGGAAAAAGCGCAGATTTATCCGGAGCGCCAACAAAAATGTATGGATGACGCGACACTTGCGTTATTTGTTGAACAACATATTAACGCGCAGCAGACCGACGAAGTGATATTCGCCTGGCAAGGCGGTGAGCCAACCCTTGCCGGTCTCGATTTCTATCAGCGCGTCGTTGCTTTACAGGAAAAATATTCCTGCGGAAAACGGATAATCAATACGCTGCAAACCAACGGGCTGTTACTCAATGACGCGTGGGGCCGCTTTTTAAGCAAACATCATTTTTTGGTCGGTATTTCCATTGATGGCGATGCAGAGTTGCACGACGCATGGCGTAAAACCCGCGCCGGGAAACCGACGCACGACCGCGTGGAAAACGCAGTTCGTCTGCTTATAAAGCACCATATTGAATTCAATACCCTGACGGTCGTGAACACTATTAATGTTCACCATCCGCTGCGCGTGTATGACTATCTTCGCAGCATCGGCAGTCGCGATATGCAGTTTATTCCTCTGCTGGAGCGTCACGCTTCGGCAGGCGAAAATCGCGTTCTGGTGCCCCCTGATGACCAGGGAGACGCCGCCATTGCGCCCTGGTCAGTACCCGGTGATGCCTTCGGTGTCTTTTTAAAAACGATTTTTTACACCTGGATACGACGGGATATCGGCGACATCAGCATTCAGCTTTTTGATCAGGCGTTCGCCGCCTGGTGCGGCCTGCCTGCGCAAATTTGCGTTTTCGCAGAGCGCTGCGGCAGCGCGCTGGCGATGGAAATGAACGGTGATGTGTATCAGTGCGACCATTATGTCTGGCCCCGCTATAAACTCGGGAATATCCACTCCACCCCGCTTGCCACTATCCGTGACGGCGATGCAAACCAGGCTTTTTCACGCGCGAAAGCACACGCTATGGCGGCTGAATGCCACCGTTGCTCTTTCCAGTTTGCCTGTTACGGCGGCTGCCCGAAACACCGAATCCTGCCCTCTGCGGATGGAAAGCTAAACCGCAACTGGTTTTGTGAGGGGTATCAGGCATTTTTCAGTTACATCAACCCTTATATGCTGATGTTGAAAACGCTTTCGCAAAGCGGACGCTCCCCGGCGGATATTAAATGGCTGATCGCCTGAATGTCTCGACAAGGCAGTCTGCCGCGCTTTTTAGCACCAGCAATGTGAACGCCTGTAAGACGTTTGGCTGCCAGAATTTTGGTGTTCTGGGCAGTCCTTCTTATTTGCAGCGCGGCGAAAACATCCTCTGTCAGGCGTGTGGTTTTCCCTTTCCGGTGATTAGCGCAGCCGCGCTGAATGCATTTAAGGCCGAAGTAAACAGAAACTATCAGGGGGTGATCCGGGCCTGTCCGCACTGCGGGCGTCGCGATAGCCTAATCCGTAACGGCTATGCCGAAAATGGACGACAGCGTCTGCTTTGTACAAGCTGTCGCTCTACATTTGTCTGGTACGAAAAAGCGCACGTGGCTCCTCACCTTTTACCACTCGCGCAGTTGATTCGCACAGGCGGGCTGCTGCGCGACTTTCGCGCAGCCTGTGGGTTCAGCAATAAAACTTTCGGACGTGCGCTTCATCAACTGGCTTTTGCCGCCCGCATTGCATCTTCCTCGGCTTACGTCTGCTCCCTGGATCCGATTTTCGCGACCGCCACCTTTACGCTGGGCTTTAATCACTCGGCTAACCGCCTTTACGTAGTGGTGACTGCCGAGAAAGCGAGCCAGCAAGTTATCGCGCTGACCACCAACTATGCGCCGCCCGGCGCAGCCATCCCGGAAAATTACCGTTATCACGCTGATAAAGAAGAACGGCTTGATAACCAAAACCCTGTCGCCAGGATTTTCGTAAAAGACCGGCAGATAAAGCAGCGCGATCTTCTTTTCGATACCCGTTATGGGGCTGCGCGCTTAAAAGTTAACGATGCCGGCACTATGGTTAAGCCGGTACTTGCCGCTTACCGCCATTTTGAAGTCGTTAAATCGCTGACCGACAGTGCCGCGTTGTATACCCGCCATTATCTTGAGCATGAATGTTTCCTCTATGGCGGTTGCCTGATGGCAAATCGGGAGGAGATCCTGAGCGGTCATTGCCATATCGCCTTTGTTCACGAAGAAGGAAAACGCGTACCCCAGCGGCGGTATCGCTCTGAAGTGATTGCGTCCGATATTATCTGGAACGATATCTGCCGCACATTCTCTCAACCCGACTACCAAATGGCGGTATGCAGTCTGACCGGCGCGCAGCGTCTCAGTGAATTACGCGACGCCACGCTTCAGCCTGCGCGGCGTTTTATCGATTTTGTGTATCGCCACCCTTTTTACCCGCAGCTGGTACGCCTTTCCCCGGCGAACGTCAACGCGGCGCTGGAATGTCTGGCGGCGCAATACAACCAGACACGAGGGTAATGCCGCTCCGTGATGACGTCGTCACTGCGTCATATAGCGGCGTCTTCACGCGCTGAACAGACACAAAAAGTAAGTATTGCGCGACGGTTTTATTGCCTGCTGCGCCTTTTCCTGCACGTCCGTACCGCGTGTCAGCGCGTGTGGGTGTCTGGCGCGTCAGGCGTCAACAACACATAGCGCCAGAGTAGCTGGTTCAGACGGCTTTCAGCCTCAACGCGCAGCGCTTCAGGAACCGCGCCCTGCTGACGCTGCGCGGCCATGCGGCGCAGCAGCTCCTCGGCAGGCGGCGTCGCGTCAAAAGCCTGGCGGATAGCAAATACCATCGTTTTCAGCTCGCTGCCTGTCAGGTACCTGCCGCGCCGCTCATCCAGCGCGTTAAGCCGCGCGGCAAGCTGGTCGAGCTGCGTCATACCCTGCTGCCAGCCGTCCAGATTTTGCAGCGGCATCGCGGCCGCGCGAATCTGCTGACGCCAGAAAAGGGCGAGCGCCTGCGCCTGTGGATTTTGCGGCCACAGCGCGTCCACCTGGCGCACCAGTTCCCCCCCGTAGCGAATATTACGATCCGGCGGCAGACGCGAGAGCCAGCCGAGGCGCTGGCGCGTTAACTCAATAACGCTTTGCGCTGTCAGTTCCCGCGCGTGTTCCGGCGCGAGTGCAGCGCCGGACGCCACCTGCGGCCACGCGTCCAGCGACGCCGCGACCTGCGCCGCAAGCGGGTCGGGCCGCTCGCAGGCCTGCCAGCCGAGCAGCGCGCCGCCGCCTGCCACCAGCATGGTCAACATGCCTGCGATAAAGGGTTTCCAGCGGGCGGTTTTTACGCCGTGCCGCGATACCTCAGGCAACGCGGGCACGGTGGCAACGTAGACCCGCCGCGCATCGTCGGGAGGCGCGTCGCCCTGCGTCGTCACGGCATCCGCTGCCAGAGCGCCGCTATCCCCCGCCTTACTCTCCAGCCGCGCCGCAGCCTGCTGTAGCTGCGCCCGCAGCGCATCCAGCTGGCTCATATGCTTAAGCTCAAGGCGCGCCAGCACCGCGATAATGGCCGCAAGATGCTGCTCCGCCTGGTACAGCGCGCCGAGATCCGCATAGCGTAACGACAGGGTGCGCAGCGTCTGCTGCACACGTTGGCTGAAGTTGCTTAAAATCTCCATACGCGCATGCACCGGCTGCGGCCACAGGCTGCTCCACTGGTGCGCGAGAAGCGCCGCCAGAATCGCCAGCCCCTCGTTGAGGCCGGGCAACCCCAGCAGACGCAGGCGGGCCTGGGTATACCAGAGCGCAGTTTGCAGCTCAACGCCGTTGCGCTCAAAAAGCGAGAGCGATAACTGCTCGACCCGCCGCCAGTCGACATCCGGGCGCGCCGGATGGGTGAGTTTGCCGAGCTCTTCGCGCAGCGCGGCGTAATCCGGCAGCAGGCGCGGATCGCCGCCGGTTTTCAGATGACGTTCAGAAGGCGCGTTCATGAGATCCCTGTCGGAAAAGCCGCTCAGAGGGCGGCGCGGTTATCCATTAACTGCTGTTGTTTAAGATGGCGGATAAGTACCCGCCCTTCGGGCATAAATTCCGTGCCGTAGCGTACCAGCCCGACGCCTTTCAGCTCGGCGTCAATGGCGTAGCGCAGCTCGCCAGGCGTGGTCTGCGCCAGCAACACGACGTTCAGGCGCCTGAGCCGCGGCTCATATTTCAGCAGCACCGCAGAGAGCGCGCTGATGAGTTCATGCGCCGTGCCGGGCATCCCCTGGAGAATCTTGGCCATATCCGGCAGGCCGTAATCCGGCAGATGCTTAAGGCTACCGGCGCGGGTGTTGAGGATGCGCTGCATGTTGTCGAGCACCGACAGGATGACCTGGTTTTCCTCGCTGACGTCATGCAGCGCCAGGCCTCCCGCGAAATTGCCGTAGAGGATGTCGTAGAGTGACGGGGCGTAATGGCTTTCGGGCATCGCGTTCTCCTTCCCTGAGTGAAACTTAGCTACACAACACGGCGGCGCGCGCCGGATCGATGGCGATAAGCGTCGCCAGCAATGCTTCCATATCAGCCTGCAGGCGCGCTTTATCTGTCTCGCTACGCCCGGCCTTCATGCGTAGCAGCCGCAGCCGCCGGGCGCTCACTTCAAACAGCAGCGCGGGCTCCCACTGCGGCAGGGTCAGGACGCTTGCCGACGTTTGCAGTTCGGCCAGCAAATGCAGCGCGAGTTCATTTTTACCGTACTGCTCGGCGAGACGTGCCATCAGCAGACGCAGCAGCCAGCGCTGGCGCGCTGAGGTGAGCGCGGGCCGGGTCTGAAGCCAGCCGAGCGCGGCGTCGATGCCGTCGCTGTCGGCAAGCGAGACGGCTTCCGGTTCGAGTTGCAGTACCTCGTCGTCATCGGCGGCATGCGCGTCGGCGACGTGCGTCTCATCAGCGCCGGGCATCTCGCGTACCTGCTGCGCTATCCAGTGCTGCGTCACTTCATCGGCGAACGGCGTGCCGTCATTAAACGCCAGCGTCTCAAGGCCCGGCAGTCGGTTCAGTAAGCCGGCGAGATCGGCGCGAATAATGCCCGCCAGCGTCTCCTGGCCCGATTTCAGCAGCGCTTCGTGGATATACCACTGCACGTCGAGCCACAGATGATTCGCACCGCGTGAAAAGAGGCTATCTCCCTGCTCCAGCAGCTCCAGCCAGCTCTGCTGAAGCCAGAGGCGTTTTAAGAGCGCGCGCTGGTCAGCTTTCGGCGGTTCGATGCGCGTGCGGCCATCGCCTGCGAGCGGCGGCAAATGATGGAGCGTGTCGTGGCGCAGGCTTTTCATCAGACGGTGTGCGGCAAGCCAGCCGTCGGGCTGATTGCGCAGGTAGTCGGCAAGCAGGCGTGCCTGCTCCAGCAGATCGCGCCCGGAAGAGATGGCATTGATGACCGGCGCGGCGGGCGTGGCAGTCGCGCTGTCGCTGGTGGTTTGCGGGACCACGGCATCAACGCCGCCCGCTTTCATCAGCCGCGCCTCCAGCGCGCTATAAAGGGCGGTTAACTGCGGGCGCGCCGCAGCCTCTTCAGACGCCAGGGCCTGATCAATCAGCAGCAGCGCGCCGGCGGTGCGCCGGGCATCGTCGCGGGTGACTTCGGGGTAAAGCGACAGGCTGTCGAGCACGCGCGAGCTTGCGAGCCACTCCAGCGCCGCCTGACGGCTGCGGGCGCGCTGTGGATGGAGCATCGCGCCAAAACGTTGCAGGAGCGCGGCGAGCAACTCCAGCCCTTCGGCAAAGCCCGCCTCGCCGTCGCGGTGCAGCCGCGCCCAGGCATAACAGGTGGCCACGCGGATATCTTTGGCCGTGGTCAGAAGGATGTTTTCCGCCAGCGTGCCAATCAGCGCGGTATCCGCGCCAGAGAGCTTATTCACCTCTTCGCGGATCTGCTGGAAATCGTCGTCGTAGCCCGGATCGTCGCCGGTAGGGTTATCAACAAAAACCGGTTGCAGCCATTTATCCCAGTGCGCGAGGCGCTGTTGCGCCAGCGCTGCCAGCGCTTCTGCGCCCGACTGACAACTCTCTACAACCGCCTGTAGTGACGCCATCGTGTTCCCTCCCTGAAACCCGCCGGTGATAGCTCTGCCCCGCCGCAGGGCGACAGGAACGTTGACTGAACGGCAGATGCTACGCACAGAAGACGTATTCACAAGCGCAGGACGGCGGGCAGATGTAACAGACTTTATAGGATCGGGAGCGAGTTCGCGCGCCAGGGCGCGCTCTGCACGCGACAGACGGGTTGTCTTCAGTAACAAACCCGCCGGAAGACGTTAAGAAACACCTGATGAAAACGTGGGCCTGCGAGGAAAGCACGACATAAACGAAAAAGGGGACGCCTTTCGGCATCCCCTTAAATTGGTTGGCGGAAGCGCAGAGATTCGAACTCTGGAACCCTTTCGGGTCGCCGGTTTTCAAGACCGGTGCCTTCAACCGCTCGGCCACACTTCCGCAATGACGCGAACTATAAACATCCCCCTGCGCTGTGTAAAGCCCGAATGTGTTCGATTGCCGCAAAAACACTCAAAAGCGCGCTAATCGCCTGAAATATCGGCACAACGATCACATTTGCAGCATTTTCACAGGCCACCACAGCGCGGCGCTCCGGTTAATGTTTTTTGATGTACATATCTTTGGTGAAGTAATAGCCCAGATTATTGGAATAAAAACCGCCAACCCAGGGTTTCACCATGTGGGTGCGCACGTAGTGATACACAGGAATGGCAGGCACATCCTCTGCCAGAATCGTTTCCGCCTGCTGATAATATTTCCCGCGCGCGGCGACATCCGCCGCTTTCGACGCATTCGCCAGCGCCTCGTCATAGGCCTTGTTGGTATAGCGCGAGGTGTTCTGACTGTCGCCGGTGCGGTAGTTGTTCAGGAATGTCGAGGCGTCGTCATAGTCGGCGTTCCATGCGTAGCGCACCACGTCGAAATTACCGGTGTGTTTGTTATCAAGCATGGTTTTCCACTCCTGGTTCTGGAGCTTCACCACCACGCCGAGATTTTTCTGCCACATCGAGCTTGCCGCGATAGCGATGCGCTGGTGCGACTCGAGCGTGTTATAGAGCAGATTGAATGTCAGCGGATGCTGCGCGTTGAAGCCTGCCGCCTCCAGCAGTTTTTTCGCCTCGCTGACGCGTTTTTCAAGCGGCCAGCTCGCGTACTCCGGCGGCGTCATTTTCACGCCGCCGATTTCAGGCTGGCTGACCACCCACGCCGGGCGTTGCCCCTGCGCCAGCACTTTTTGCGCGATAACGTCTTTATCCAGCGCCATGTTCAGCGCGCGGCGCACGCGCGGATCGTTAAACGGCGCTTTGGTGGTGTTGAATTCGTAATAGTAAGTGGCCAGCAGCGGCGAGACGTCCACCTGCTCCGGCATCGTTTTTTTCAATTGCGCGAACTGGTTGAGCGCCACGGTGCTGGTGATGTCGATCTCCCCCGCCCGGTAGCGGTTCAGATCCGCCGTTTCAGCGGCAATCGGCAGGTAAGTGACTTTATTGATTACCGTCTCTTTATCGTTCCAGTAGCGTTTATTACGCTCGGCGGTGATTTTTTCATTCACCACCCAGTCGGTGACTTTATACGCGCCGCTGCAAACGAAATGCTCCGGGCGCGCCCATTTATCGCCGAAACGCTCGACGGCGGTTTTATCAATGGGCACCAGCGACGGGTGCGCCAGCATCGACAGAAACGCCGCCGTGGGCTGTGTGAGGGTCACCTGAATCGTGTTGTCATCCAGCGCTTTCACGCCCAGCGTGTCCACCGGCTTTTTACCGTTGGCGATGTCGGCGGCGTTTTCAATGTTCATGTTGCCGGGAAAGCTGGCGTAGGGAGAGACGGTTTTCGGGTCGACCAGACGCCGCCAGCTCCAGACCACATCTTCCGCCGTAATGGGCTCGCCGTCCGACCAAGTGACGCCTTTGCGCAGATGGAATGTCCAGACGGTGTTGTTTTTGTTGTCCCAGCTTTCTGCGAGCCGCGGTTCGATGGAGCCATCTTTACGCACCGCCACCAGTCCTTCAAAAACATCGCCGATGATGTTGAATTCGACATCGCTCTCGACTTTATGCGGGTCGAGCGAGGCAGGCTCGCTGCCGTTGTTGCGCACCAGTTCCTGTTTTGCCGCCAGTTCAACGCCCGCCGGCACCTGCGCCGCATACGCTGTCGCGCATACGCCGGAAATGACAGCGGCGATGAGAGAAAAAGACAGAGCTTTCTGTTTCACGTTCATTTTCCACGCCTTGTGTATTGTTGTGATGTGTCGTTAACACTGATAGACGCGTGTCGGGTTTCGCGCAACGCTTTTACGTCATATATAAGAGGGGGATCTGAAAGCGCGCCGGTGTCGACCACGTTTTTATGATAGTAATGCGCTTTCTGAGTCCTTGTTTTTAGAGAAATAAAGCAGCGTAAAGATGGGTAAAAGCCCTTTTCCCGTTGCGTGCAACCCTCTATGCTCGGAAACTAAACACCTGTAATGAGAGACTACTCATGGATCGCTTAATTACCTCTGCGCGCGACAGACAGTCGCTGCTTAGCACCCATAAGGTTCTGCGTAACACCTATTTTATGCTGAGCCTGACGCTGGCGTTTTCCGCGATCACCGCGACCGCCAGCACCGTACTGGCGCTGCCTTCGCCGGGTCTCATCCTGACGCTGGTCGGTATGTACGGCCTGATGTTCCTGACCTATCGTCTGGCCAATAAGCCGAGCGGTATTATCGCGGCGTTCGCCTTCACGGGCTTCCTGGGCTATATCCTGGGGCCGATGCTTAACGCGTATCTCTCTGCCGGGATGGGCGATCTTATCGCGCTGTCTCTCGGCGGGACCGCGCTGGTGTTCTTCTGCTGCTCCGCCTACGTGCTGACCACCCGCAAGGATATGTCCTTCCTGGGCGGTATGCTGATGGCAGGCGTGGTGGTTGTGCTGATTGGTATGGTGGCGAACATCTTCTTACAGCTGCCTGCGCTGCATCTGGCGATCAGCGCCGTGTTTATTCTGCTTTCTTCAGGCGCCATTCTGTTTGAAACCAGCAATATTATTCACGGCGGCGAAACCAACTATATTCGCGCAACCGTCAGCCTGTATGTCTCGCTCTACAATATCTTTGTGAGCCTGCTGAGCATTCTGGGCTTCGCAAGCCGCGACTGACGATTAGCCAACGCTGCGCTTAAGCCCCGCCCCGTGCGGGGCTTTGTTTTTTCTGGCACCGGGAATTTGCTACACTGCGCGCAGTCAGAATCAGGGCAAGAATCGATATGTTAACGTTTGAAGGTAAAGAGTTTGAAACAGACGCGGAAGGCTATCTGAAAGTCTTCGACGCCTGGAGCGAAGGGCTGGCGCAGGTTATCGCCGAAAAAGAAGGCATTACGCTGACGCCCGAACACTGGGAAGTGGTGCGCTTTGTGCGCGAGTTTTATATTGAATTTAATACGTCGCCGGCCATCCGCATGCTGGTGAAAGCCATGGCGACGAAATTCGGTGAAGAGAAAGGCAACAGCCGCTATCTCTATCGCCTGTTCCCGAAAGGCCCGGCGAAACAGGCCACCAAAATCGCCGGCCTGCCGAAACCGGTGAAGTGTATTTAATAGCGAATGCGAAAGTCGCGATAATCTTCTGTGGGCGAATGCGGCTGCGTCAGGACCTTTTCCACATGGGCGCTGCGCGGCCCGCCCGCTTTCAGCCAGGCGATCAGTTTTTCGACCTGCTCCGCCTCGCCGCAGGCCAGCACCTCCACGCTGCCGTCGTCCAGATTGCGCGCATAGCCAGTGACGCCAAGTCGCATCGCTTCATGCTGCGTGGTGTAGCGAAACCCGACGCCCTGTACCCGGCCGTGTACCCAGGCCAGCGTGCATTGTTCAGTCATAGCGGTTCTCCTTTGCGGTAGCGTTGCATTTCCCGGCTGAAGTCGGGAGAATGGCGCCCATTTTCTTTGATTCACAGAATAGCAAATTATGAGCGTACGTTTAGTGTTAGCCAAAGGGCGCGAGAAGTCTCTCCTGCGCCGCCATCCCTGGGTCTTCTCCGGCGCCGTCGCGCGTATGGAAGGTAAAGCCGCGCCAGGTGAAACCATCGACATCGTCGACCATCAGGGAAAATGGTTAGCACGCGCCGCCCTCTCCCCCGCCTCGCAGATCCGCGCGCGCGTCTGGACATTCGATGCGAATGAAACCATTGATATCGCCTTTTTCACCCGTCGCTTGCAACAGGCGCAACAGTGGCGCGACTGGCTGGCGCAAAAAGACGGGCTCGACAGCTACCGTCTTATCGCCGGTGAATCGGACGGCCTGCCGGGCGTGACCATTGACCGCTTCGGCAACTTCCTGGTGCTGCAACTGCTCTCCGCCGGTGCGGAATATCAGCGCCCGGCGCTGGTATCGGCGTTGCAGGCGCTTTACCCGGAGTGCGCCATTTACGATCGCTCTGACGTGGCGGTGCGTAAAAAAGAAGGTATGGAGCTCGCGCAGGGCCCGGTCAGCGGCGAACTGCCGCCGGACCTGCTCGCGATTGAAGAGCACGGCATGAAGCTGCTGGTGGATATCAAAGGCGGCCACAAAACCGGTTATTACCTCGATCAGCGCGACAGCCGCTTTGCGACGCGCCGCTATGTCGAAGACAAGCGCGTGCTGAACTGCTTCTCCTACACTGGCGGCTTTGCCGTTTCCGCGCTGATGGGCGGCTGCCGTCAGGTGATCAGCGTCGATACCTCCCAGGAAGCGCTGGACGTGGCGAAGCAGAACGTGGAGCTTAACCAGCTCGACCTGAGCAAAGCCGAATTCGTGCGCGACGACGTGTTTAAACTGCTGCGTAAATATCGCGACCAGGGCGAGAAGTTCGACGTTATCGTGATGGACCCGCCGAAGTTCGTGGAAAACAAAAGCCAGCTTCACGGCGCGTGCCGCGGCTATAAAGACATCAATATGCTTGCGATCCAGCTGCTTAACCCAGGCGGTATCCTGCTGACGTTCTCCTGCTCGGGGCTGATGACCACCGATTTATTCCAGAAAATCGTCGCCGACGCCGCAATAGATGCCGGGCGTGATGTACAATTTATAGAGCAGTTCCGTCAGGCCGCCGATCACCCCGTGATCGCGAGCTACCCGGAAGGTCTTTATCTGAAAGGGTTTGCCTGTCGCGTCATGTAACTTGAAAAGGAACGCCCTGCCCTTATATACAGGGTATGAACGTTTTCCGGGAGGTGACAATGATTGCCAGCAAATTCGGTATCGGCCAGCAGGTTCGTCATTCTCTGTTAGGGTATTTGGGTGTCGTGGTGGATATCGACCCTGAGTATTCGCTTGATGAACCTGACGTCGATGAAATGGCGGTAAACGCCGAGCTACGCGCCGCGCCGTGGTATCACGTGGTGATGGAAGATGACGACGGCCAGCCCGTGCACACTTATCTTGCCGAAGCCCAGCTAAGCGGCGAAAGGCAAGAGGAGCATCCGGAGCAACCCTCTATGGATGAGCTGGCGCGCTCGATTCGCCAGCAGCTCCAGGCGCCCCGTCTGCGCAACTAAAAAAACCCGGCCAAGCCGGGTTTTTTATTACTGAAACAGGCCGAGGCGCGGAATTTCTATCGCCGGGCAGCGGTCCATCACCACATTCAGCCCCGCGTCGCGCGCCAGCACGGCGGCCTGCTCGTTAATCACGCCAAGCTGCAGCCAGAGCGTTTTCGCGCCTATTGCAATTGCCTCCTGCGCCACACCCCATGCCGCTTCGGAATTGCGAAACACATCCACCATATCAACCTTTTCCGGCACGTCGGCCAGCGTGGCGTAGCCCTGCTGGCCGAGCAGCGTTTTCCCTGCCACTTTCGGCGATACGGGAATCACGTGATAACCCTTTTCCAGCAGATACGCCATCACGCGATAGCTCGGACGGTCCGGCTTGTCGCTGGCGCCCACCAGCGCGATGGTTTTGGTGTTTTGTAAAATCTCTGCAATATCCGCTTCTTTCATTTTCTCTCCCCCTCAACGCATTTCATAAAAGTGTATGCCAAAGTCGCCGCGCCCACCACGCGATGCCGCGTCTGTACGCAATCGATGCGACGAGGCACGGTTTTTTACCGGCTTCGCTTGCAGCCTCCAGCACTTACAGTAATCTGTAGCCACTTATTTAATCTGGAACTTACTATGGAACTGACAACCCGAACCCTGCCAGCCCAGAAAAAAATCGCACTGGTGGCGCATGACCACTGTAAATCGATGCTGATGAAATGGGTGGAGCGCCATAAGGCACTGCTGGCGAACCATACGCTTTACGCGACCGGCACCACCGGCAATCTGGTGTCGCGCGCGACCGGTCTTGAGGTTAACGCCATGCTGAGCGGCCCGATGGGCGGCGATCAGCAGGTGGGCGCGATGATCGCCGAAGGGAAAATCGACGTGCTGATTTTCTTCTGGGACCCGCTGAACGCCGTACCGCACGACCCGGACGTCAAAGCGCTGCTGCGTCTTGCGACCGTCTGGAATATCCCGGTGGCGACAAACCTCTCGACGGCCGATTTTATTATCCAGTCGCCGACATTTAGCGACACGCTGGATGTGCTGATCCCCGACTATCCGCGTTACCTCGCCGATCGCCTGAAGTAGTTCAGGGCTTGCGGGCCGTCGGCACGCCGAGGCGCGTTAGCGCGTCGACAAACACCGACGGCGCCGCTTTGTCATACAGCAGCCAGACGCGCTGCCGCGCGCGCGTCAGCGCCACATACAGCAGGCGACGCTCTTCGGCATCTGGAAAATCTTCCGTGGCAGGCAGCAGCGCCTGTTCCATAATCGACTCCCGCGCCGGCGCCGGAAACCCATCCCGCCCCACGCTCAGCCCCACAATAATGACGTAATCCGCCTGTTGCCCTTTGCTGGCGTGAATCGTCATAAATTCCAGCTGAAGTTTTGGCCAGCGCGTCGCCGCCATCTCCAGCGCCGCGGGGCGCAGGTGATGATAACGGGCCAGCACCAGCACGCGCTCGTCGGGGCGAACGTAGCCGCTCATTTTGTCGAGCAGCGCCTCCAGCTGCTCCTGCGCCAGCAGCGTAACGGCTTTGTTGTCGCCCGCGCGCAGGCTGTTGAGCGGTTTTTCCCGCTGATGCGGGTTCTGCTGGACAAAGCGGTTCGCAATATCGCCGATACGCCCGTTGAAACGATACGTGGTGTCCAGCGCGCACTGATCGCCCTCGCCGAAATGGTCTTCAAACGCAGTGGTCAGCGACAGCTGCGCGCCGCTGAAGCGGTAAATCGCCTGCCAGTCGTCGCCGACGGCAAACAGGCGGGTGGCCGAATTCTGGCGGCGCAGCGCCGCCAGCAGGGCCGCGCGCTGCGGCGAGATATCCTGAAATTCGTCCACGAGGATATGCTTCCAGGGGCTCACGAAACGCCCCTTTTCCAGCACGTTGATCGCCTGATGAATAAGCCCGGAGAAATCCACGGCCTCTTCGGCTTTCAGCGCCGCTTTCCAGGCTTTCAGTAAGGGGGCCATCAGTTTGATGCGCTTCTGGAAAACGTCACGCACGTCATCCGGCGCGGCGGCGATCATCTCCGCCTGCGAGCCGCCATGCATGCGCATCAGACCAAGCCAGCGGTCGAGACGGCTGGCGAGCCGTTTGCAAAGCGCCTCGTCCTCCCAGAACTCGCCCTCGTCGATATCCCATTGCAGTTCGTTGCTAAGCCACTCCCGCCAGCCCTTCGCCTGCGCTTTTTTCTCACGGCACTGGTCGCGCCAGGCGGTCAACAGAAGGTCATGACGCGCCGCCGTGTCGTTTTCAAGCTCGCTCACGCGCGGCGTTTTGCGACCGCCCTGCCCGATGATGTGCAGCGCCAGCGCATGAAAGGTGCGTGCGGCGATCGCATCGGTATGCAGGCGCGCCTGAAGGCGTTCCTCCATTTCTCGGGCAGCCTTACGACCAAAGGCCAGCAGCAGGATTTGTTCAGCCGTCGCCTCGCCGCGTTCGATAAGCCAGCCCGCGCGCGCCACCAGCACGGACGTTTTGCCGCTCCCCGCGCCCGCCAGCACCAGCAGCGAACGTTCGCCGTTCACCACCGCACGCGCCTGGGACGGGTTGAGCGGCGAGCTCTCAATGTTTGCGAAGAAATCGGCGTAGCGCGTGAGCATCGCGTCGGTAAACGCCTGGTTGTGCGCAAGACGTTTCGCCTCGCTGTCGGCCAGCCAGTCTTTACATTCGCGCCAGGCGTCGCGGCAGTTGTCGAACGTTTCAAGGCGCGATGTCGGCACCGGCAGCGCCTGTAACGCGCGGCGCAGCGCCTGGCATAACGCCTGGCTCTCGTCGCGCCGCAGCCATTGTTCTTGTGTTTCGCCGCTGCGGATTTTCTCCTGCCAGTCATTTAGCACGCCTGCCGCCACCTCGCTCATCTCCTGACTCCACTGTTGCCAGAGCGTCGTCAGGTGATGATAAAAGCGCTGGGTTTCGGCCCATTCAGTGCCGTGCAGACGCACCACTTTGTTATCCGCGAGCGTAAATTCCAGCTCGCCCCAGACCAGGCCGCGGCGGCACTGGATATCCAGCAACTGATTAAACGGGATCAGATATTCATGCTTATCGCCGGAGACTTTCACCCCGGCGGTGAGGATTTCCGCGCGGTCATAGGGGTGCTGCGCCAGACGTTTACCCAGAGAGGTTGCTTTCAGTTCCATGAGGCTGCCAGTAAATGGTGTTATAGCGCTAAGTTTACCCGCCTGCGATATCACGCTCCAGACCCAAAACGCGTTACAATTGTTGTGGTTATGATCCCGGCGCTCTGCCGACGCTTCTGAGGTTTTATGCGTACTGTTTTAAATATTCTGAATTTCGTGCTGGGTGGCTTCGCGACCACCCTCGCCTGGCTGCTGGCGACGCTTGTCAGCATCATTCTGGTGATCACCCTGCCGCTGACGCGCTCCTGCTGGGAGATAACCAAACTGTCGCTGCTGCCTTACGGCAATGAAGCAATGCATGTGGATGAGCTCGATCCGGCGGGGAAAAACGCCCTGCTGAACACCGGCGGCACGCTGCTGAATCTTTTCTGGCTGCTGTTTTTCGGCTGGTGGCTGTGCCTGATGCACATCGCCGCCGGTATCGCGCAGTGTCTGACCATCATCGGCATCCCGGTCGGTATCGCGAATTTTAAAATCGCCGCGATTGCGTTGTGGCCGGTTGGCCGTCGCGTCGTTTCCGTGGAAACCGCCAGGGCCGCTCGTGATGCGAACGCCCGCCGCCGTTTCCAGTAAGCCAGGGCCGCTCATGATGCTCAACCCTCTGCTTCACCGTCACGCCTGGAACAGCGCGTGGCTCACCAACGTGCGCATTTTTATCGCGCTGTGCGGCACCGCGGCGTTGCCCTGGTGGCTTGGCGAGGCGAAACTGACTATTCCGCTGACGCTCGGCGTGGTCGCCGCCGCGCTGACCGATCTCGACGACCGCCTGACGGGACGTCTGCGCAACCTGCTGATTACGCTTGTCAGCTTTTTTATCGCCTCCGCCTCGGTGGAGCTCCTGTTTCCGTGGCCGTGGCTGTTCGCCGCCGGGCTGACGGCGTCCACCATCGGCTTTATTTTACTGGGCGGGCTCGGACAGCGTTATGCAACGATCGCCTTTGGCGCGCTGCTGATAGCGATTTACACCATGCTCGGGGTTTCACTCTATGAGCACTGGTATCAGCAGCCGCTCCTGCTGTTGGCGGGCGCGGTCTGGTATAACCTGCTGACGCTCGCCGGGCATCTGATCTTCCCGGTGCGCCCGTTGCAGGAGAATCTGGCGCGCTGCTATGAACAGCTGGCGCACTATCTGGATATCAAATCCCGGCTGTTCGATCCGGATATCGAAGATGAAAGCCAGGTGCCGATGCTGGAACTGGCGATGGCCAATAGCCAGCTGGTCGCCACGCTGAATCAGGCCAAAGGCTCACTGCTCACCCGGTTGCGCGGCGATCGCGGCCAGCGCAGCACGCGGCGCACGTTGCACTACTATTTCGTCGCGCAGGATATTCACGAACGCGCCAGCTCATCGCACATTCATTACCAGACGCTGCGCGATACGTTCCGCTACAGCGACGTGATGTTCCGTTTTCAGCGGCTGCTCACTATGCAGTCACAGGCGTGCCAGCAGCTGGCGCGTTCTGTGCTGCTGCGCACGCCCTACCAGCACGATCCGCGCTTCGAGCGCGCGTTCACGCATCTGGAGGCCGCACTCGATCGCACCGCGGCATCGGGCGTCTCTGCCACGCAGATCAAAGCCGTACAGTTTCTGATGGCCAACCTTAAAGCCATCGACGCGCAGCTCGCGACCATTGAATCGGAGCAGCCGTTTACTCAGCCTGCCGCCAGCGACAGCGAACACCGTCTGGCGGATGACAGCCTGAACGGTTTTAGCGACATCTGGTTTCGCCTGAGCCGTAACTTTACGCCGCAGTCGGCGCTGTTTCGCCACGCGGTGCGGATGTCCGTCGTGCTGTGCGTGGGGTACGCCTTCATCCAGTTTACCGGGCTCAATCACGGCTACTGGATTTTGCTCACCAGCCTGTTTGTCTGCCAGCCGAACTATAACGCCACGCGCCATCGACTGACGCTGCGCATTATCGGCACGCTGGCGGGCGTCGCAGTGGGCATTCCGGTGCTCTATTTTGTACCTTCGCTGGAAGGGCAACTGGTGTTGATTGTTATCACCGGCGTGCTGTTTTTCGTTTTCCGTACCGTGCAGTACGCGCACGCCACGCTCTTTATCACGCTGCTGGTGCTATTGTGCTTTAACCTGCTGGGCGAGGGTTTTGAGGTGGCGCTGCCGCGCGTGGTAGATACGATAATCGGCTGCGCCATCGCCTGGTTTGCGGTGAGCTTTATCTGGCCCGACTGGCGATTCCGGCGGTTACCTGCGGTGCTTGAGCGCGCGCTGAATGCCAACTGCCGCTATCTCGACGCGATCCTTGAGCAGTATCATCAGGGGCGCGACAACCGGCTCGCCTATCGCATCGCCCGTCGCGACGCGCATAACAGCGATGCGGAACTGGCGTCGGTAGTGTCAAATATGTCGAGCGAGCCCAGAGTCAGCGCGCAGATGCGCGATATCGCCTTCCGGTTTCTGTGCCTCAACCACACGCTGACGAGCTACATTTCCGCACTTGGCGCGCACCGCGAAAAACTGACGCGTCAGGAGATCCTCTCCCTGCTTGACGATGCCGTCTGTTATGTTGACGACGCGCTTCATCACCAGCCTGCCGATGATGCGCGTGTCGAGAAATCGCTTGCGGAACTGGCGCAGCGCATTCAGCAGATTGAGCCGCGCCAGGAGAGTAAAGAGCCGCTGGTGCTGCAGCAGATAGGGCTGCTTGTCTCGTTGCTGCCGGAAATCAGCCGACTCCAGCGCCAGCTGGCTCAGGACTGATTCTGTACGGAGAGCTGCATAAACCACTCCAGCAGCTCTTCGCGAATTTGTGTCGGTAATGCGGCTTCATGGGTGCCGGTAATGGCACCCTGAAGCGCGTAGAGCACATGCAGGCTGAGATTTTTGCGGGCCTTGCGAAGCTTCAGCCAGCACTCCTTCGCCCCAAATGCGCACAGCGTTTCAACATCACGGATCCCCGCCTCCCACAGCGATACCTCAAGCTGCACGTTAAGGTTCGGCAGATCTTTCACGCGTCGCCCGCGGGCGCGCTCGGTTTTCTCCGCCTGCGCGCAGGCCAGCGCCGTACGCGCGTGCTCACGCAGCAACGCAGGCGACTCCCACAGCGCGTCATCCGCCAGATAATAGTTGAGGTTGATACGACGTCCGCGACGGGTGCAGACGAGCATAGGCGGATTGTGCGCCTGCTGGTAAGCGCGGCTCTGTTCGCTGGCGCGCAGATACAGACGCCCTTCTGCCAGCATGCCGAACACGGCGTCGTCGATGGCGAGGCTATAACCCCCAAAAAGCGAACGGTGAGTAACATCACCTAATGATGACAGGGTATTTTGAACTCGCACCAGAGTGTCAGTCGAAGCGTTATCCATATTTATTCCTTTTATATCAATAAGTAACGGACTAAAAATTCCATTAGCTTTTCCCTTAACAGGAACATATGAAAGTTGTGCCTGGTGAGCAATCCGAATTTTGTTTCCGGACAAACAAGATGTGAAATTTGCGAGATGCTTTCCGAAATTTAGATTGATCTTTGGCCTCACCAGCAGTACTGTATATGCATACAGTAACTAGCGAGGCTGGACCTTTATGTACTTTTCTCATCAAAATCGCGCGCATGGCTCACGTCGTCTGGCAAAAGAAACGGCTGGCGCTTTAGCTCAGGCTGAAACCAAGGGATTGATAAGTGAAGTGATGTATAACGAAGATCAGCCGTGGATGACGCAACTGGTGTTGCTGCCCCTGTTGCAGCAGCTCGGTCAGCAGTCCCGCTGGCAGCTGTGGCTCACGCCGCAACAACGCCTGAGCCGTGAATGGGTCGAATCCTCCGGTTTGCCGCTGACGAAGGTAATGCAGGTGAGCCAGATGAATCCGCAGGTCACTATCGATTCAATGATTCGCGCACTGGAGACCGGCAACTATAGCGTTGTGATCGCCTGGCTGCATGATGACTTAACGGATGACGAACATCGTCGCCTGACGGAAGCGGCAGAGAAAGGTAATGCGATGGGCTTTTTAATGCGTCCCGTCCAGCCCTCTTTGACGGGCGACAGACCACGTTCTGGCCTAAGAATTCACTCAAGAATGGTGCATTAATCCTTTTTAGGATTAATCCTGGTAAGAATTTGAACATGGACCTTCGTTAAAAGTGATTGTGGCGAATGAACGGCCAGACGGGCGATTTCGTCCGGTCCCGCACTTTACGAGTGTTTAAAATTGCCGCAAAAATGTTAAATTTTGCTTTCGCAAGTTGTTTTTTTTCATATGCCTGACGGACTTCACACTTGTAAGTTTCCAACTACGTTGTAGACTTTACCTCGCCAGGGTGCTCATCAATAAACCGACAATATCGGTAGAGTAACCATTGAGCTATAACCCCGGTGAAGGATTTAACCGTGAACTTTTCCTCCCGGAAAAGCGCATGGCCTTTTTGGATGATAACGAGGCGCAAAAAATGAAAAAGACAGCTATCGCGATTGCAGTGGCACTGGCTGGCTTCGCTACCGTAGCGCAGGCCGCACCGAAAGATAACACCTGGTATGCAGGCGGCAAACTGGGTTGGTCCCAGTTCCACGATACCGGTTTTATTCCTAACGACGGCCCGACTCACGAAAGCCAGCTGGGCGCAGGCGCGTTCGGTGGTTACCAGGTTAACCCGTACGTTGGCTTCGAAATGGGCTACGACTGGCTGGGCCGCATGCCGTATAAAGGCGACACTGTAAACGGCGCTTTCAAAGCTCAGGGCGTACAGCTGACCGCTAAACTGGGTTACCCGGTAACCAGCGACCTGGACGTTTACACCCGTCTGGGCGGCATGGTATGGCGTGCTGACTCCTCTTCTAACATCAGCGGCGACGACCACGACACCGGCGTTTCCCCGGTATTTGCTGGCGGCGTTGAGTGGGCAGTTACCCGCGATATCGCTACCCGTCTGGAATACCAGTGGGTTAACAACATCGGCGACGCGCAGACTGTTGGTACCCGTCCGGACAACGGCATGCTGAGCCTTGGCGTTTCCTACCGTTTCGGTCAGGAAGACAACGTAGCTCCGGTTGTTGCACCGGCTCCGGCTCCGGCTCCGGAAGTACAGACCAAGCACTTCACCCTGAAGTCTGACGTTCTGTTCAACTTCAACAAAGCTACCCTGAAACCGGAAGGTCAGCAGGCGCTGGATCAGCTGTACTCCCAGCTGAGCAACCTGGATCCGAAAGACGGTTCCGTCGTGGTTCTGGGCTTCACCGACCGCATCGGTTCTGACGCTTACAACCAGGGTCTGTCTGAGAAACGTGCTCAGTCTGTTGTTGACTACCTGATCTCCAAAGGTATCCCGTCCAACAAGATCTCCGCACGTGGTATGGGCGAATCCAACCCGGTCACCGGCAACACCTGTGACAACGTGAAAGCTCGTGCAGCTCTGATCGACTGCCTGGGCCCGGATCGTCGCGTAGAGATCGAAGTTAAAGGCGTTAAAGACGTTGTAACTCAGCCGCAGGCTTAAGTTAAACGTTAAGAAAAACCCCGCTAAGGCGGGGTTTTTTATTTCTGGCGCTTTCTGCCGTTAAAGGCTTTGCTGCAGAGCGTCAAATTGATAGCGCGTTTTGCCGGTTATGGAAAACACGTCTGTGTTACCATCACCGCTCAGATTGCGGCCTCTACCAAAATGCCCGTCAACCTGACGTCGCCGCCCCGCCCTGATTACTCTTTCTTACCGAGCAGCGCCTGCAAATCCTGTTTCAGCGTCGACATATGGTTCTCATACTTCTCTTTACGCTCCGCATCTTCAATCAGCTGCACGATGGTTTCTGAAAGCGTAATACCGCGCCGCTGCGCAAGCCCGGCCAGACGCTGCCAGACCATAAACTCAAGGTCGATAGACTTTTTACGGGTGTGCTGATGCTCGGCATTAAAATGCCGTTTACGACGGGCGCGAATCGTCTGTTTCAGGCGGTTTTGCAGTGCCGGGTTCATATGCTTTTCAATCCAGCCCAGCACTCTTACCGGTTCGTTTTCCATACCCAGCAAGAGATCCACCGCCTCTTTCGCCGCGCTGGCTTCGACATAGCGGGTTATCAGCTCGCCTTCGCGATGCTTTTTAACCAGATATTTCCACTTCCAGCCGCTTTCGAGGTTTTCGAGTTGTTGGTATTTCATTGCGATCTCAGGATGACCGTGTAACTCATTTCAGGATAACAGTTTTTTTTCGTTTCGCTGAGGGGAAATAACCGTCTGTGACGCGTCGGGAGAATCTGCCGGGCAATATCGGCATTTCCGGTGTGCTGGCCGCCCCATTACGCTATAATCTCGCCTTTTACATCTGACTAAAAAACCTCGACATTGACCATTAACAGACTTACATCACAAGCGCTTGTACCCGATACGGCGACCTTCGAGTCCCGGTTTGATGAAATGGACGCCGTCGCTGACGGCGCGCTTGATTTTGAGGCGTTGCAGCCTCGCCTCTATGACGGGCTGACCCAGCTCTGCGCTCCGCGCCCTCTGAATGATTTCATGCTGGTGAAGGCGGACGAAGAGACGCCTTTGCTGGAGCTGATTGCCGGCGTGGCGAAAGCGTTACTGCCGGAACAGTCTGGCCTCGCTGGCGGCCACTATCTTATTGAAGACCACCACGTTACGCTGGCGCCCCCTGATAACGCGCCGGGCGATTTCGCCGTGCGTCGCGACGTGGTCGTCGCCGCGTGGGCCGAAGCGGCCGAACTGTTTGGCTGCGTGCGCCAGTTCGCTGGCAAAATTACCTTAGAGCCGGGTCTGGTGCACAAAGCGAACGGCGGCATCCTGGTTGTGGCGCTGAAAACCCTGCTGATGCAGCCGCTGTTATGGGTGCGCCTCAAACAGATGGTCATCGCGAAACGCTTTGACTGGTTGGCGCCGGACGAATCGCGCCCGCTGCCGGTTTCCGTTCCTTCCCTCCCGCTCAGTCTGCGTGTCGTGCTGGTAGGCGATCGCGAATCGCTGGCCGATTTCCAGGAGATGGAACCGGTGCTCGCGCAACAGGCCATCTACAGTGAATATGAAGATGACCTGCAAATCGCTGACGAAGAAGATGTGACGCTCTGGTGCAGCTGGGTCTGCGCGCTCGCGCAGCAGCATCAGCTGCCTGCGCCAGCAAGCGACGCCTGGCCGCTGTTAATTCGTGAGGCCGTGCGCTATACGGGAGACCAGGAGACGCTGCCGCTGGATCCGCTCTGGATGGCGCGCCATCTTGGCGAAGTCGCCGCCCTCTGTGACGAACCCAGATTTACTGCCGCGCAGTTCGCGCAGATGCTGGCCCGTCGCGCCTGGCGTGAAGGCTATCTCGCCGAGCGTATGCAGGATGAAATCCTGCTCGGCCAGCTGCTGGTGGAAACCGAAGGCGAACGCATCGGGCAGATCAATGCGCTCTCCGTGGTGGAATTTCCGGGCCATCCCCGCGCGTTCGGCGAACCGTCTCGCATCAGCTGCGTGGTGCATATCGGTGACGGCGAGTTTACCGATATCGAGCGCAAAGCCGAACTCGGCGGAAACATTCACGCCAAAGGCATGATGATTATGCAGGCGTTCCTGATGGCCGAGCTGGATCTGGAACAGCAGATGCCCTTCTCCGCCTCGCTGACGTTCGAACAGTCCTACAGCGAAGTGGACGGCGACAGCGCCTCTATGGCGGAGCTATGCGCGCTTATCAGCGCTCTCGCCAACGCCCCGCTGAATCAGCAGATTGCTATTACCGGCTCGGTGGATCAGTTTGGCCGTGCGCAGCCGGTGGGTGGCCTTAACGAGAAAATCGAAGGCTTTTTCACCGTCTGTCAGGCGCGCGGCTTAACCGGCAAACAGGGCGTGATTATTCCTGCCGCCAACGTGCGTCATTTGTCGTTGTGTCAGGAGATTCTGGACGCTGTTGATCAAGGGCAATTTTCCATCTGGGCCATTGATGATGTCACAGATGCGCTACCCTTATTAACCACGCTCCCGTGGGATGGCGAAGGCCAGACGACGCTGCTTGGGGTAATCGGCGAGCGAATTGCTCAGGCGACACAGCAGGATATTCGTCAGCGGCCGTGGCCGTTACGCTGGATGAACTGGTTTAACCACAACTGATCGGACTTGTTCAGCGTGCACGTGTTAGCTAATCTGCGAGCTTCACTAAAATAAGGCATACAGAGAACATGGTAGACAAACGCGAATCCTATACGAAAGAAGACCTTCTTGCCTCCGGGCGCGGCGAGCTGTTTGGCGCGAAAGGCCCGCAGCTGCCGGCACCCAACATGTTAATGATGGACCGCGTGGTGAAAATGACCGAAACCGGCGGTAACTTTGACAAGGGTTACGTGGAAGCGGAACTGGATATCAATCCTGACATGTGGTTCTTTGGCTGCCATTTTATCGGCGATCCGGTGATGCCGGGCTGCCTCGGTCTTGATGCCATGTGGCAACTGGTCGGCTTCTACTTAGGCTGGCTGGGCGGCGAAGGTAAAGGCCGTGCGCTGGGCGTAGGCGAAGTGAAATTTACCGGCCAGATCCTGCCGACCGCCAAAAAAGTGACCTATCGTATTCACTTCAAACGCGTGGTAAACCGTCGTCTGGTTATGGGTATTGCTGATGGCGAAGTGTTGGTGGACGGTAAACAGATTTATACCGCGACTGACCTGAAAGTGGGCCTGTTCCAGGACACCTCCGTCTTCTGATAGCCTCTGTTTGCAGCGTTCAGAAAGGCGAAACCTCCGCAATGCGGAGGTTTCTTTTTAAAGAGACAAGCTCACGCGGTTTGCGCCCTGTCCTCCATGGCCTCTCGCCAGCCTCCCAGCCAATGCGACCTCTGATTCAGTGCCTGGTAAGGACATATTTCTTTTGAGCGTCCGGTAATACCGGCCTGATAACCACGGTGATGTGCCCGTTCCAGGCGATCTCTTTTCTGTCTCTTCATGCCTCGTTTCCCTCATTTCAGGTCTGGTGGAAAAGAAAACAGTGATTACATTTTGCGCAATCACCCTTTACGAATACCTGCTAATTTTGGGAACGTCAATGCGCAAAATTCACGCCAATGTCATATTTGTGAGCTTGTTTGGATAACTTTTATACAATAAATGTGGGCGTGGTGAGGGTATCTGACTGGCATAAAAGAGAAAGCCGCCGCCCTCTTTAAGAAGTTGACGACGGCGTTTTAACGTCATGCGAATTTTTTATGGCTGGCGCGCCAGCTCATCCGCAATGCTTTTCGCCTGCTGCTGCCAGGCCTGCGCGAGCGTTTTTACCATCGCGTCATAGCCATCCTGCTGCTGCTTAAGCCCCGTGTAGAAAGGCCGCTTAATGAGTTGCCCTTTATGTTTAAGCAGCCACTCGCCGCTGACAATCACCCGTCCGTCGTAGCGGCCATGAAAACCGGTCACATTAACGTTAAGCGTATCCTGCTCCGCACCGAGCGGCTGGGCGGAAACCACCCAGCCCGGCAGCGTAGCGCTAAGATTGGTCACCAGCGTATTGCGCAGTTGTTGGTCGAGCGGGCTCGCCCACAGATTCTGACTGGCAATCACATACTGCACGTCGGTGGTCTGATAGACCACACCGTTGCCCGCCAGATAATCGGGCACTGCCACCTGTTCAAGCCACAGCAGATGCTGACTGTTCGCAGGCGTGCTGCGCGCCACCGGCGCGGTGGACGCCGGAAGCTGATACCAGGTGGTTTCTTCGGTGCTGCTACAGGCGCTGAGCAGCATGACGGCGGCTAACGGGAGCCATTTTTTCATTCTTTTGCCCTCTTCGGCTGCGGGTCCTTTTTCTCTTTCGATTCAAATACCAGAGCGTTGCTCTTCTCATTCAGCGTGCGCAGCACCGGCTGAAGCTCGCGCAACACCTGATCCAGACGCTGCATATCCGCCACCATCTTGTTATAGGCGGCAGAGCCCGGCTGGAAGCCCTGCATACTGCGATTAAGCTCGCGCAGCGTTTTCTGCATATCCGCTGGCAACTCCTGCGCCGACTGGCTGGAGGTGAGCTGATTCAGATTATCGAGCGTCGTCTGCAGACGGCGCATGGTGCGCTGGCTTTCCGAGAGCGTATTGGTCGCCTGTTCGATCATCGGGTTCAGCGGCAGGTTATTAATTTTATCCAGCGTATCCATCAGGCGCTGCTGGATTTGCGCGAGCCCACTGCTCATGGTCGGGATCACCGGATAGCCGTTAAAGCTTTCCATATCCGTCACTGGCGGCGCTTTCGGGTAGAAATCAAGGTCGACAAAGAGCTGACCGGTCACCAGATTGCCGGTTTTGAGCGTCGCCCGCAGGCCTTTTTTCATCAGGTCATGCATATGCGAGGCGATGTCAGGATCTTCGCCAATCTGATTCGCCAGACGCTCCGGCTCGATACGCACAAGCACCGGGATACGATAATCAGTATTGACCGCCTGACGCAGGCCCGGCACAAAGAACGGCACCTGGGCGACAGTCCCGAGGCGAATACCGCGGAACTCTACCGGCGCGCCCGGTTGCAGGCCGCGAATGGTATCTTTAAAGAACATCAGGTAATCGATATGTTCGGTATAGAGCGACTCCTGAATGCTGCGCTGATCGTCATAAAGCATAAACGCGGTTTTCTCGGCGACCGGTTGCCCCAGCTCCCAGCCATCCGGCACGTCAAAGCTGACGCCGCCGCTAAACAGCGTGCTAAGCGATCCCATCTCCACCCGCATCCCGGACGAACTCAGATCCACCGCGATCCCACTATCTTTCCAGAAGCGCACGTTGCTCGTGACCAGGCGATCGTTGGGCGCGTTGATAAAAAGCTGATAACTGATAGAGCGCTTTTGCGGGTCAAACGTGCTGGTCTCCACCGAGCCGACGCGATAACCACGAAACAGCACCGGGTCGCCAGGGTTAAGCTGTCCGGCTTTGCTGCTGTCGAGGATCACGCGGATGCCTTTGGCATCCGGCGGCGCGAGCGGCGGCGCGTCCAGCAGCTTGTAAGATTCCGGCGCGCTGCCTTTGGAGCCCGGCTGCAGTTCAATATAGGAGCCGGAGAGCAGCGTATTAAGCCCGGTCACGCCCTCGCGGCCAATCTGCGGCTTCACTACCCAGAAGACCGAATCGCCATACAGCAGCTTTTCCATGCCGGGATTCATGCGCGCTTTAATTTCGACATGATGCAGGTCGTCGGTCAGTACCGCGCTCTCCACCACGCCGACATCGACGCTGCGGCTTTTAATGGTGGTTTTACCGCCTTCGATGCCTTCCGCGTTGGTGGTCATCAGCGTGACGACCGGCCCCTGGTGGCTGTAGTGATAAAACAGGATCCAGGCGCCGATAAGCGCGGTAATAATGGGGAAGATCCAGACCGGCGACCAGTTCTTCACCTTCTTAATCTTCGCTTCCCCGCGATTATTGTCCATGTTCGGGTAACTCCTCATAGCTTGAATCAGGCTCACGGTCCCAGGAGAGACGCGGGTCGAAGGTCATTGCGGCGAACATAGTGATAATCACTACCATCGCAAACATTACCGCTCCCCAGGCCGGGTAAATATTCATCAGCGCGCCCATGCGCACCAGCGCGGAGAGCACGGCAATAACAAAAACGTCAATCATCGACCAGCGGCCGACAAACTCCACCACCTCGTACATCAGATGCATACGCTCGCGCTCCTGGCGGCCATAGCCTTTGGCGTCCAGGCACAGCCAGCCGAGCGCAATCATCTTAAGCGTCGGCACCATGATACTTGCGATAAAAATCACCAGCGCCACCGGGTAGGAGCCGTCATTCCAGATGAGGATTACGCCCGCGATAATCGTCGAAGGCATTCTGTCGCCCAGCAGCTCGGTAATCATGATGGGCAGAAGGTTCGCGGGCAGATAAAGCATAATTGAGCAGACCAGCAGCGAGACGGTCCACTGAAGACTGTGTTTACGCCGGACGTGTCCGACGGTATGGCAGCGCGGGCAGCGGCCATCGGTGCCCGGCAAAATGGCGGTGCAGCACGGACATGCACGCAGCCCCTGACGGATCCCCGCCACGCCGACTTTAAGCGGCTGGGTCACCGGCGGCATCGGAGCAATATCGTCCCAAAGCCAGCGGCGATCCACACACTGAAACGCGCGCAGCTGAAGCACGCAGAACAGGCACCACGGAATAAAACTGCTGCCAACGCCGATATCGCCATAGGCAATCAGCTTTACAAAGCTCACCAGCACGCCCGCGAGGAAAATTTCAGCCATGCCCCAGCTGCGCAGCTGAAACAGCACGCGGGCCATCGCGATGTTAAGACGCGGCGGCAGCGCGATGCGATTAACCAGCAGCATGATTGTCACCAGGCAGAATGCCGGCACCAGCTGAACGAACAGCATGAACAGCGTGCCGAGACTGGCGTAATCTTCGTTAAACAGGACGCGGGGGATTTCCAGCAGCGTGACTTCGCTGCTGACGCCCGCCGCTTCCATATTGACGAACGGAAAGAGATTGGAGAGCAGCAGCATGAACAGCGCCGCCAGCGCGTAGGCCGTTGGCCGCTGACGCGGCGCTGACCATTCGACGGTCAGCGTGGTGTCGCAGCGGGGACAATGCGCTTTTTGTCCCGGCGCAAGCGCCGGGAGCTTAACCAGAAGGTCGCATTGCGGACAGAGCATATGCTGCGCCGCGTGGTGGCGTTCATGCATGCGAGTTCCTGAATAATCAGCCGTTTTTAAGTGACTCAAGGTATTCCCAGCGCTCGAACGCTTCTTCCAGCGCGGCTTCGGCGGCGCTCATCTGCGCCAGCACATCCTGCGTAACATCGTGAGGCTGGTTAAAGAATGCCGCATCGCTCACCTTCGCCTGCAACGCTACCAGCTCCGCCTCCAGCGTTTCCAGCCGGGCAGGCAACTGCTCCAGTTCGCGCTGCAAGTTATAGCTTAGTTTGTTGCTGCCTCGTTTGACAGTTTCTGCCTTCGCATCCGGTGCCGCGTCGGTTTTCTTCGCAACAGGTTGCTGCATTGCGCGGGAAGACGCCTGCTGGCCGCGGGCATCGTGATAACCACCGACATACTGACCGATGCGGCCTTCGCCTTCGAAGATCCAGCATTCGGTCACGGTATTATCGACAAACTGACGATCGTGGCTCACCAGCAGCACGGTGCCCTGATAGCCGTCGATAAGCTCCTCCAGCAGTTCGAGCGTTTCCACGTCGAGGTCGTTGGTAGGTTCATCGAGGATCAGCAGGTTGCTGGGTTTCAGAAACAGGCGCGCCAGCAGCAGGCGGTTACGCTCCCCGCCGGAGAGCGCACGCACCGGTGTCATCGCGCGTTTCGGGTGGAACAGGAAGTCCTGCAGGTAGCCCAGCACGTGTCGCGGCTTGCCGTTCACCATGACTTCCTGCTTGCCTTCGGCGAGGTTATCCATCACGGTACGCTCAGGATCCAGCTCGGCGCGGTGCTGGTCGAAATACGCCACTTCTAATTTGGTACCGCAGTGCACGCGTCCGCTGTCAGCCTTAAGCTGGCCGAGCATCAGTTTTAGCAGCGTGGTTTTGCCGCAGCCATTCGGCCCCACCAGCGCGATTTTATCGCCGCGCTGCACCTGGGCTGAGAAATCACGCACCAGCGTTTTATCGCCGAGGCGGTAATTCACATTCTCCAGCTCAAAGACGATTTTGCCGGAACGGGTCGCCTCTTCCACCTGCATTTTCGCGCTGCCCATCACTTCACGGCGCTCGCCGCGCTCGCGACGCATCGCTTTCAGCGCGCGCACGCGGCCTTCGTTACGGGTGCGGCGCGCTTTGATGCCCTGACGGATCCAGACCTCTTCCTGGGCCAGTTTGCGGTCAAACTCTGCGTTTTGCAGATCTTCCACACGCAGCGCTTCTTCTTTCGCCACCAGATATTTGTCGTAATCGCCCGGATAAGAGACCAGCTTGCCGCGATCGAGATCGACAATGCGCGTCGCCATGTTGCGGATAAATGAGCGGTCGTGCGAGATAAACACGATGCTGCCGGAGAAGGACTTCAGGAAGGTCTCCAGCCAGTCGATGGTTTCGATATCCAGGTGGTTGGTTGGCTCATCGAGCAGCAGCACGCGCGGCGCGCTCACCAGCGCGCGGCCCAGCGCCGCTTTACGCAGCCAGCCGCCGGAAAGCGACGCAAGCGGCGTATCCGCGTCCAGCTCGAGCTGCGCCAGCACTTCGGTGATGCGGTTTTCAAGCTGCCACAGGTCGTGATGCTCCAGCATCTCCTGAACGCGCGCCAGCTCTGAGAGATTTTTATCGCTCGGATCGGTCATTACCAGATGCGAAATCTGGTGGTAGCGCTTGAGGTATTCCGCTTGCTCCGCCACGCCTTCAGCGACAAAGTCATACACGCTGCCCGCCACGTTGCGAGGAGGATCCTGTTGCAGACGCGCCACGACCAGATCCTGTTCATAGATAAGACGGCCATCGTCCAGCGGCAGTTCGTGGTTGAGGATTTTCATCAGGGTCGATTTACCGGCCCCGTTGCGCCCGACCAGGCAGACGCGCTCATTTTCTTCGATATGCAGTTCGGCATTATCGAGCAGTGGCGAGTCGCTAAAAGAGAGCCAGGCGCCATGCATACTGATTAACGACATAATTCTTTAGTCCTTGGTCTGGTGGGTGACGAGCCAGCAGTTATGGATCTGGCGGTTGCGCGCGAAGTCCTGAGAGAGCGTTTTTTGTGTAATGTCTTGCGCTTTCAGGCCCAGGGCCGCAAGCCCTTCGTGATCCATCTTGAACCCACGCTTGTTATTGGAAAACATAATCGTCCCGTCGCGACGCAGCAGGCGTTTAAGATCTTTCATCAGACGCAGATGATCGCGCTGCACGTCGAACGTTTCTTCCATACGTTTGGAGTTCGAGAACGTCGGGGGATCGATAAAGATCAGATCGAACTGCTCGTCACTCTCGGCAAGCCAGCTCAGGCAGTCGGCCTGAATCAGGCGATGCGCGCGGCCGCTCAGCCCGTTGAGGCGCAAATTGCGCTCGGCCCACTCCAGGTACGTGCGCGACATATCCACCGTGGTGGTGGAACGCGCGCCGCCGAGACCCGCATGCACGCTGGCGCTGCCGGTATAAGAGAAGAGGTTCAGGAAATCTTTTCCTTTGCTCATCTGGCCGAGCATACGGCGCGCGATGCGGTGATCGAGGAACAGCCCGGTGTCGAGATAATCCGTCAGGTTCACCAGCAGGCGCGCGTTAAACTCGCTCACTTCCATAAACTCGCCCTTCTGGGCCAGTTTTTCATACTGGTTTTTGCCCTTCTGACGCTCGCGGGTTTTCAGCACCAGCTTATTAGGCGCAAGGCCCAGTACCGAGAGCGTGGCGGCGATCACGTCAAAGAGACGCTGGCGCGCTTTTTCCGGCTCAATGGTCTTCGGCGGCGCGTATTCCTGAATCACTACCCAGTCGGCGTAACGGTCCACGGCGACGTTGTAATCCGGCAGGTCGGCATCATACAGGCGATAACATTGAATGCCTTCCTGTTTCGCCCACTTCTCCAGCTTCTTCAGATTTTTGCGCAGGCGATTGGCGTAATCTTCCGCCACCTGCGCGGGCGCGGCACCCGGCTGGGTCGGTGCCAGACGATAGTTTTTCTGCACACAGTCCAGCGGGCCGTTTTTGGCTTTAAACTGGCGATCGGCGCGCAGCTGCAGGCAGCTCAGGAGTTCCGGCGAGGCGCTGAACAGCGACAGATTCCAGCCGCCGAACTGGTTTTTCATGATGCGGCCCAGCAGGCTGTGCAGCGCGATCAGCGCCGGTTCGCTCTCCAGACGCTCGCCGTACGGCGGGTTGCTGATAACGGTGCCGGTCGGGCCTTCCTGGAGCGGATTGGTCAGTTGCGCCACATCCTGCGCCGAGAAGGTGATGATGTCGGCAAGACCAGCGCGACGGGCGTTGGTGCGGGCGCGCTCAATAACGCGCGGGTCATTGTCGGAGCCGTAGAAGCGTGAGGCATACTCGCCAAGACCACGACGGGCGCGCACCTGGGCTTCGGTTTTCACCGCTTTCCACACATTGTCGTCATGCTGCGCCCAGCCGTTAAAGCCCCAGTGGGTGCGATGCAGGCCCGGCGCGCGGTCGGTGGCGATCATCGCCGCCTCAATCAGCAGCGTGCCGGAGCCGCACATCGGGTCGAGCAGCGGCGTACCCGGCTCCCAGCCGGAGCGCATGACAATCGCCGCCGCCAGGTTTTCTTTAATGGGTGCCTGGCCGGTGCGATCTCGATAGCCGCGCTGGTGCAGGCCTTCGCCGCTGAGATCGATGGCGATGCTGGCGGTGTCTTTATTCAGCCAGACGTTAATGCGCAGATCCGGCAGTTCGCGATCAACGCTCGGGCGCGGCAGGTTTTTACGGGTGAAGGCATCGACGATGGCGTCTTTGACTTTCATCGCGCCGTACTGACTGTTGCGGATAGTGTCGTTAAGGCCGCTGAAATGCACGGCAAATGTGGCGTCGGGCGCGAAAATGCTCGTCCAGTCGATAGCCTGAACGCCCAGATAGAGGTCCAGGTCGCTGTACACCGCGCATTCGCCAAGCGGCAGCAGAATACGCGACGCCAGGCGGCTCCACATCAGGCTTTGATAAACCAGAGCCGCATCGCCCTGAAAATGCACGCCTCCCTGAACGACCTGGCACTCCTGCGCGCCGAGGTTTTCCAGTTCAGTTTTTAACAGCTCTTCGAGCCCACGCGCCGTACTGGCAAACAAAGCATTCATATCGTCACTTCAGTAAAAAAGAAAATAGTGGCGCATTATAGCCAATCCGCCACGCATGTCATAAAGTTGCCCTTCTATTTATTCGGCCGGGAGGGCGCACGTCATGGTTTTATCGCAGCTTTGTATTCATCCGGTGAAATCGATGCGCGGATTGCAGGTCTCGCACGCGCTGGCGGACGTCAGCGGTCTGGCATTTGACCGCGCCTTTATGGTGACGGAAACCGATGGCACCTTTATTACCGCGCGTCAGTTTCCGCAAATGGTGCTCTTTACGCCCGCCCTGCTGCCGGACGGCCTGCACCTGACCGCGCCGGATGGCAGCAGCAGCGCGATTCGCTTCGCCGATTTCCTGCGTGCCCACGCGCCGACGGAAGTCTGGGGCAACCACTTCACCGCGCTTATCGCCCCGGAAGCCATCAACCAGTGGCTGAGCGGCTTTTTTGGCCGTGAAGTGCAGCTGCGCTGGGTTGGCCCTGCCCTCACGCGCCGCGTGAAGCGTCACCCGGAAGTGCCGCTCGGCTTTGCCGACGGGTATCCGTATCTGCTCGCGAATGAAGCGTCGCTGCGCGACCTGCAAAAGCGCTGCCCGGCGGGCGTCGCCATGAACCAGTTTCGCCCGAATCTGGTCGTCACCGGCGTCGAGGCCTGGGCGGAAGATACCTGGAAAGTCATTCGCATCGGCGAGGTGGTTTTTGACGTCGCCAAACCGTGCAGCCGCTGTATTTTTACGACCGTCAGCCCCGAGCGCGGGCGCAAGCATCCGAGCGGCGAGCCGCTGGCGACGCTGCAAAAATTCCGCACGGCGCTTGATAACGGCGACGTCGATTTCGGCCAGAACCTGATTGCCCGCAACAGCGGCGTGATCCGCGCAGGCGATCGCGTCGAGGTGCTGGCGACCGGTCCGGCACGCCCCTATGGCGCAGGCGAGGTGGAAGAGCGCGTGGCGCCGAAGACGGCTGCGGCGACGCAGGTGTCGATAGAATGGGAAGGTAAACGCTTTGACGGTAATAACCAGCAGGTGGTGCTGGAACAACTGGAACAGCAGGGAATTCGGGTGCCCTATTCCTGTCGCGCCGGGATCTGCGGCAGCTGTCGCGTCACGCTGCTGGAAGGCCAGGTGACGCCGCTTAAGCAAAGCGCGCTCGGCGATGACGGCACCTTTTTAAGCTGTAGCTGCGTGCCGGCGGGCGCGGTGAGGCTCGCCCGTTAAACGGCCTGATCGAGGCTCAGCTGCGGCGTGCACGCCAGTGGTTTGAGCCTGTCATTCATAATCTTAATCGCATCCCCCAACTGCATCGCGCGTCCTGCGAGCGTTAAGGCCGGTTGCGCCAGCAGGCAGAGCGTGGCGTTATCGCCAGGTTCCACCACCAGCAGGCTCACCGCCTCGCCGCTGTCGCTCAGCCACACACAGGCGGCATCGCCACAGCCAGGCAGCCATTCGGCCTCATCATGGGCCAGAAAGTGCCAGCTTTTCGGCATCTGGGGTTTGAGAAAGCGGATGGCGACCAGCGCGTTCAGCACCAGCTCGGCGCGCTGCTCGGCAGCGAGAGGGAGTTCACGGCATTTTTCATCGAAGGAAAACCAGAGCGCGGCGTCATCCACGCAGAATCCGGAAGGATCGAACGCGTCGGGCGTGAGCATTTTGCGTGCGAAACGCGAGCGAAACAGCATGCCGTTGGCCAGATCGAGCATCATCCGGTCGTGCTCATCATCATAATACCAGCGCCAGTTGTCGTCCGGCTTTATACGCATTGTCATCCCCCTACCGCTCTGAAACTCAAAAATATTTCCCTTATTTTGCCGCTTCGTTTATTCCCTCATTAATCTAAGACTATGACGTTTAAATTAGCAACAACCGCGGAATATAAAACAACCAGGGCTGAAAATAAAGCCCTGGCGGTCTCAGATAAGGAAATGCTTAAAGGTGGGTCACAATTTCTTTGACCAGCGGCGGGCCTTTAAAAATAAATCCGGAATAGATCTGAATAAGCGAAGCGCCTGCGGCCATTTTTTCGCGGGCGGCGATGACAGAATCAATCCCGCCGACACCGATAATCGGCAGGCGGCCTTGCAGCTCCTGGCTTAACAGGCGAATGATTTCTGTGCTTTTTAATTGCAGAGGACGCCCGCTTAATCCGCCGGTTTCATCGCAATGTTTCATGCCCTGCACGAGACTGCGATCGAGCGTGGTATTGGTGGCGATCACCCCGTCGATATTATGACGCACCAGGCTGTCGGCAACCTGGATCAATTCTTCGATGGAAAGATCCGGGGCGATCTTTACCGCAACCGGCACATATTTATGGTGCTTTTGCGAAAGCAGTTGCTGCTGATTTTTAATCGCGCCAAGCAGATCGTCCAGCGCGTCGCCATATTGCAGCGAGCGCAGCCCTGGCGTATTCGGCGAAGAGATATTAATCGCAATGTAACCAGCGTAGGGGAACACCTTTTCCATACAGATCAGATAGTCGTCTTTCCCCTGCTCTACCGGCGTGTCTTTATTTTTGCCGATATTAATGCCGAGCACGCCGTCAAAATGCGCTTTTTTGACGTTCTCCACCAGGTTATCCACGCCGAGATTATTAAAGCCCATACGGTTGATCAGCCCTTCCGCCTCAACCAGACGGAAGATACGCGGCTTGTCGTTACCCGGCTGCGGACGCGGCGTCACGGTGCCAATTTCGACCGAGCCGAAACCCAGCGCGCCGAGCACATCAATGCATTCACCGTTTTTATCCAGGCCTGCGGCAAGCCCGAGCGGGTTTTTAAAGGTCAGCCCCATGCAGGTGACCGGTTTCGCCGGGACTTTCTGGCGCATCAGCGCTTCAAGGGGCGTGCCGGTAATGCGGCGCATTTGCTGGAAGGTAAATTCGTGAGCGCGCTCGGGGTCGAGCTGAAACAGGGCTTTTCGAACGAAGGGGTAATACATGAACTCTCCTGGATTCCCGGTGTGCAAACCGGGGCGTTATTATCTGCGATCCGCTTCACAAAGGGAATTGACCTGCGGCAAAAAAGCCCTCCTCAAGGCAAACGTTTTCTTTCAGGCGGGCTGAATATGCGTTTTCCGGCAAAGCATCGCCGAAATTGTTAGTTTCTCACCCGCTTACCCTCTGCCACTATCCCTTCATATTGTTATTAATGTTATCTAAAAACTCATTTTTGGTTATAAGGAGGTGGTATGCGGGTTATTACTCTGGCGGGAAGTCCACGGTTTCCGTCGCGCTCCAGCGCTCTGCTCTCTTATCTCGCTGGCGAACTGACCCGGCTTGATGTTGAGGTCTGCCACTGGCATATCCAGAATTTCGCCGCCGACGATCTCCTGTATGCCCGATTCGACAGCCCCGCCCTGCTCGCGCTTATCGAACAGTTACAGCAGGCCGACGGTGTGATTATCGCCACCCCTATTTATAAGGCGTCATTTTCCGGCGCGCTGAAAACGCTGCTCGATCTCCTGCCCGAACGGGCGCTGGAGAAAAAAGTGGTGCTGCCCGTCGCGACAGGCGGCTCGGTCGGCCATCTGCTGGCGCTCGACTATGCGCTCAAACCGGTCCTCAACGCCCTGAAGGCGCAGGAAATTCTGCACGGCGTCTTCGCCGACGACAGCCAGGTGCTCGATTACCAGCACCAGCCGCGCTTTTCCCCGCTGTTGCAGACGCGTCTTGACGAGGCGCTGGACACTTTCTGGCAGGCGTTGACGCGCCGCCATCAGGCGAGCCCTGCGCCGCACTTCACAAGGAGAACGTTACATGCTTAATCTTTTGCGCCGTCACGCCGCGCCGCTGCTGGCAGCGGGCCTCTCGCTGTTCGCCGCAGCCGCTTACGCCAGCGCGCCAGCGCCCGAGGCGCTTCGCATCGGCTATCAGAAAGGCTCCGTAAGCATGGTCCTGGCGAAAAGCCATCAGCTGCTGGAAAAACGTTATCCGCATACCAAAATCAGCTGGGTTGAATTCCCGGCGGGCCCGCAACTGCTGGAGGCGTTAAACGTAGGCAGTATCGATCTCGGCAGCACCGGCGATATTCCCCCGATATTCGCTCAGGCAGCCGGTGCGGATCTGGTGTACATCGGCAGCGAGCCGCCAAAACCCAAAGCCGAAGTGGTGCTGGTGGCGGAAAACAGCCCGATTAAAAGTGTCGCCGATTTAAAAGGTCATAAGGTCGCCTTCCAGAAAGGCTCCAGCTCCCACAACCTGCTGCTGCGCGCGCTGCAAAAAGCCGGGCTGAGCTTTCAGGATATTCAGCCAGTTTATCTGACGCCTGCCGATGCGCGCGCCGCCTTCACGCAGGGCAACGTCGACGCCTGGGCCATCTGGGACCCGTACTACTCCGCGGCGCTTATCCAGGGCGGCGTGCGGGTGCTGACCGACGGCACCGATCTTGACCTCACCGGTTCTTTCTATCTCGCCTCGCGCCCCTACGCGCAGAAATATGGCGCGTTCCTGACCGGCGTGCTGGATAGTTTTAGCGAAGCGGACGCGCTGACCCGCAGCCAGCGCGCAGAGAGCGTGAAGCTGTTTGCGCAGAGCATCGGCCTGCCCGTGCCGGTGATTGAGCTCTACTTCGATCACCGCCCGCCGATCCGCATCACGCCCGTCAATGAAGAAACCGCCGTGCGCCAGCAGCGCACCGCAGACCTGTTTTACGACAACCATCTGGTACCGAAAAAAGTTGATATCCGCAGCCGCATCTGGACCGGCGCAACCGAAGGAGAGAAATCATGAGTCTGAATCTGTTCTGGTTTTTACCGACCCACGGCGATGGCCACTATCTTGGCAGCGACGCGGGTGCCCGCCCGGTGGATCACGGTTATCTGCAACAAATCGCGCAGGCCGCTGACCGCCTCGGTTTTACCGGCGTGCTGATCCCGACCGGCCGCTCTTGTGAGGACGCCTGGCTGGTGGCGGCATCGATGATCCCGGTGACCCAGCGGCTCAAATTTCTCGTTGCGCTGCGCCCGTCCGTCGTGTCGCCGACCGTGGCGGCGCGTCAGGCGGCAACGCTCGACCGCCTCTCCAACGGTCGCGCGCTGTTTAACCTCGTGACCGGCAGCGATCCGCAGGAGCTGGCAGGCGATGGCGTGTTCCTCGATCACACCGCCCGCTACGAGGCGTCAGCGGAATTTACCCGCGTCTGGCGCCGTCTGCTGGAGGGCGAAAAAGTCGATTTCGAGGGCAAGTATATTAAGGTGCGCGGCGCGCAACTGCTGTTCCCGCCGGTGCAGCAGCCGCGCCCGCCGCTCTATTTTGGCGGATCGTCGGACGTGGCGCAGGATCTCGCCGCCGAGCAGGTCGATCTCTATCTGACCTGGGGCGAGCCGCCGGAACTGGTGAAAGAGAAAATCGCCCAGGTACGCGCCAAAGCCGCGGCCCACGGGCGCACGGTGCGCTTTGGCATTCGCCTGCATGTGATTGTCCGTGAAACCAGTGACGAGGCGTGGCAGGCCGCCGACCGGCTGATCGCGCATCTTGACGACGAGACGATAGCCAAAGCGCAGGCGGCGTTCGCGCGTCAGGACTCGGTGGGCCAGCAGCGGATGGCCGCGCTACACGGCGGGCGGCGCGACCAGCTGGAAATTAGCCCCAACCTCTGGGCGGGCGTAGGGCTGGTGCGTGGCGGCGCCGGAACGGCGCTGGTAGGCGACGGCCCGACGGTCGCGGCGCGTATTAATGAATATGCGGCGCTCGGCATCGACAGCTTTATTCTTTCCGGTTATCCGCATCTGGAAGAGGCGTATCGGGTGGGCGAGCTGCTGTTCCCGCACCTCGATGTCGCCATTCCTGAAGTGCCGCAGCCGCGCGTGCTGGCAGCCCAGGGCGAGGCGGTGGCGAACGAATTTATTCCGCGCCGGGTGGCACAGAGTTAAGGAGGTTGCATGGCAAGCGCTTCGCAAAAATGGCTCCGCCGCGCCGCGCCGTGGGCGCTGCCCGTAGGCGTGATTGTCGTCTGGCAGCTCGCCTCGCAGGCGGGCTGGCTCTCGACGCGTATTCTGCCGTCGCCGGAAAGCGTGGTTGAGGCCTTCTGGCGGCTGACCGCCAGCGGCGAGCTCTGGCAGCATCTGGCCATCAGCAGCTGGCGCGCGCTGGTGGGCTTTTCCATCGGCGGGCTGATAGGCCTGGCGCTTGGGCTTATCAGCGGCCTGTCGCGCTGGGGCGAGCGGCTGCTCGACAGCTCCATCCAGATGCTGCGCAACGTGCCGCATCTGGCGTTGATCCCGCTGGTGATTTTGTGGTTCGGCATCGACGAGAGCGCCAAAATTTTTCTGGTGGCGCTGGGTACGCTGTTTCCGATTTACATCAATACCTGGCATGGCATCCGCAATATTGACAGCGGCCTGCTGGAGATGGCGCGCAGCTACGGGCTTTCCGGCTTCAGCCTGTTCCGGCAGGTGATTCTGCCGGGTGCCCTGCCCTCGATTATGGTTGGCGTGCGCTTCGCGCTCGGCCTGATGTGGCTGACGCTTATTGTCGCGGAAACTATTTCGGCGAACTCCGGCATTGGCTATCTCGCGATGAACGCGCGTGAATTTTTGCAAACCGACGTGGTGGTGGTGGCGATTATTCTCTACGCCCTGCTCGGCAAGCTGGCGGATCTCAGCGCCCGCGCGCTGGAACGCGTCTGGCTGCGCTGGCATCCTGCGTATCAGCTAAAGGAGGCGAACGCATGACGACCGCACGACTCAATCAGGGCACGCCGTTGTTGCTGGAAGGTGTGACCAAACGCTACGGCGCGAAAACCATCCTGAACGCGCTTGAGCTGCATATTCCCGCCGGGCAGTTCGTGGCGGTAGTCGGGCGCAGCGGCGGCGGCAAGAGCACACTGCTGCGCCTGCTCGCCGGGCTCGAAGCCCCAAACGGCGGGGCGCTGCGCGCGGGTAACGCGCCGCTTTCTGACGCCCAGGACGACACGCGAATGATGTTTCAGGATGCGCGCCTGCTGCCGTGGAAAACGGTGCTGGATAACGTCGGGCTGGGGCTGAAGGGCAACTGGCAGCCCGCGGCGCGTCGGGTGCTGGACGAAGTGGGGCTTGCCGACCGCGCAGGCGACTGGCCTGCTGCGCTGTCGGGCGGACAAAAGCAGCGCGTGGCGCTGGCGCGCGCGTTAATTCATCGCCCCGGCCTGCTGTTGCTCGACGAGCCGCTCGGCGCGCTGGACGCGCTTACGCGCCTTGAGATGCAGGACTTGATTGTATCGCTATGGCGCGAACACGGGTTTACGGTGCTCCTCGTGACGCACGACGTGAGCGAGGCGGTGGCGATGGCAGAGCGGGTGTTGTTGATCGAAGAAGGTAAAATCGGGCTTGACCTGGCGGTGGATATACCGCACCCGCGCCGCCACGGTACGCCGCGTCTCGCGGAGCTGGAGGCCGAGGTGTTGAACCGGGTGATGCGCAAAACGCCCGCGCCCGTGCGGGCAGTGAAGGCGGGTTGATTCGTTAACAATTGATTCTTTATCAATAAAAGAAAGGCGGGTGCGCTACGCTTACCCGCCCTACTCATTCATATCCAGCATAGGGAGGATAAGCGCAGCGCGCCCACCTCCCACATCCATTACCGCATTACGCCAGCGCTTTGCTGACCTTCTCGTACAGGTCGCCGGAGAGCTTCGGCAGCGCTTTCAACTCTTCCAGCGCCGCACGCATCAGCGCCTGACGTTTGACGTCATAACGCTTCAGACGGATCAGCGGCTCTATCAGACGCGACGCCACCTGCGGGTTGCGGGTGTTGAGCTCGGTCAGCATCTCCACCAGGAAGCGATAGCCGCTGCCATCTTCGGCATGGAACGCCGCCGGGTTGTTGGTGGCGAACGCGCCCACCAACGCACGCACGCGGTTCGGGTTGCCGAGGCTGAACGAGCGGTGCTCCAGCAGCGCACGCACCTTGCTGACCACTGCTTTCTCCGGACTCATCGCCTGCAGCATAAACCACTTGTCCATGACCAGACCGTCGTGGTGCCACTTGTCGTCATACTCGGCGAGCAGCGCGTCGCGGCCCGGCAGCTGTGCGGCGACCGCGGCGGCCAGGGCGGCCAGCGCGTCGGTCATGTTGTCGGCGTCGTGATACTGCGTCGCCACAAGCTTGTCAGCCAGCTGCGCGTCGCCGAACGCCAGATAATGCAGGCAAGTGTTACGCAGCGCGCGCTTGCCGATATCCGCGTGATCGATACGGTAACCGGTGAGTTTATGCGCGTTGTAAACCGCCAGCAGTTCATCGGCAAGCTCGGTGGCGAGCGTGCGGGTCAGCGCGTCGTGCACGGCGGCGATGGCCTGCGGATCGATGGTCTGGAACAGCTCGGCAATTTCATTTTGCGACGGCAGCGTCAGGATCTCCGCCGCCAGCGCCGGATCGATGGTTTCATCAAGCAGGATCGCGCGGAAGGCATCCGCCACATGCAGCGGCAAGGAGAGCGGCTGCTGCTGCTGATAACGCGCCACGTTGAGTTTGATATGTGTCGCGAGCAGGCTCTGGGCTGCGTCCCAGCGCGAGAAATCGTTACGCGCGTGACGCATCAGGAACGTTAACTGCTGATCGCTCCATTTATATTCCAGTTTCACCGGTGCGGAGAATTCACGCAGCAGCGACGGCACCGGCTGGAAGTAAACGTTATCGAAAACGAACGTCTGCTCCGCCTGCGTCAGGTTCAGCACGTGATGTACCGGATGGCCGTCTTTTTGCAGCGGGATGACGTTGCCTTCGTTGTCATACAGTTCGATGTCGAACGGAATATGCAGCGGCAGTTTTTCCGGCTGGTCCGCGGTCGGCGGCGTACGCTGGCTTAAGGTCAGCGTGTACTGCTCGGTCTGTGGATTGTAGTCATCCTGCACGGTGACAATCGGCGTACCGGACTGGCTGTACCAGCGGCGGAAGTGTGAAAGGTCGACATTCGACGCGTCTTCCATCGCCTGCACGAAATCGTCGCAGGTGGCCGCGCTGCCGTCGTGGCGCTCGAAATAGAGCTGCATGCCCTTTTGGAAATTCGCTTCGCCAAGCAGCGTATGGAGCATACGGATAACTTCTGACCCTTTCTCATACACGGTCAGGGTGTAGAAGTTGTTCATCTCAATGACCATGTCCGGGCGAATCGGATGCGCCATCGGGCTTGCGTCTTCGGCGAACTGCATTGCGCGCATGGTGCGCACGTTGCTGATGCGGTTGACCGCGCGTGAGCCGAGGTCAGAGCTGAACTCCTGGTCACGGAACACCGTCAGCCCCTCTTTCAGGCTGAGCTGGAACCAGTCGCGGCAGGTGACGCGGTTACCGGTCCAGTTGTGGAAATATTCATGGCCGATAACGCGCTCGATGTTGAGATAGTCTTTGTCGGTGGCGGTTTCGGCGCGCGCCAGCACAAATTTGGAGTTAAAGACGTTAAGCCCTTTGTTCTCCATCGCGCCCATGTTGAAGAAATCGACGGCGACAATCATATAGATGTCGAGATCGTACTCCAGCCCAAAACGCTCTTCGTCCCACTTCATGGAGTTTTTGAGCGAGGTCATCGCCCAGCTGGCGCGGTCGAGGTTGCCGCGGTCGACGTAGAGCTCCAGCGCGACGTCGCGCCCGGAACGGGTAGTGAAGGTGTCGCGCAGCACGTCAAAATCGCCCGCCACCAGCGCGAACAGGTAACACGGTTTCGGGAACGGATCTTCCCACTGCATCCAGTGGCGGCCATCGTCCAGCTCGCCCTGCGCCAGGCGGTTGCCGTTAGAAAGCAGGTACGGATAAGTCGCTTTGTCGGCGATGATTTTGGTGGTGAAGCGCGCCAGCACGTCCGGGCGATCCAGGTACCAGGTAATATGACGGAAGCCTTCGGCTTCGCACTGGGTGCAGAGCGCCACGCCGGACTGATACAGCCCTTCAAGCGCCGTGTTTGTCGCCGGATGGATATCGTTGACGATTTTAAGCGTAAAGCGCTCCGGCAGGTTTTCCAGCACCAGCGCGCCCTCTTCCAGGCGGTGATGCGGCCAGGGATTGCCATCGACATCGACCGAAATCAGGGTAAGGTCTTCGCCGTCCAGACGCAGCGGCGCGTTCTCCGCGACGCGGCGGTTGACCTGACTCACTGCCGTGACCCGCGTTCTGGCGGCGTCGAGGTCGAAGGTCAGATCAATATCGGTAATCAGGTAATCCGGCGCACGGTAGTCGTGGCGGTATTTTGCTTGTGGCTGTTGAGTCATAAAAAACCTTATCCAGGGTCCGTATGGTTACGTCTCCAGTCTATTCCTGTTGCGGTAATGTTGCCACGCAGAATCTTTCACTTTTCAGCGGCTACCGGGCAGTTTGCTACATTTAAGCAACATGCGGCACAAATTGCCCTCGACCCGCTTCGCCGGTTGTGTTGTGATCCTGCTTCAATAAACCGATAATCAGGGTATACTCCTGCGTCTTTATCTGCTTATGCCACTGATAGATACGCGCCTGTGAGAGGATGCCAGTTCGCACCATGACACAATACGCTTCCCCCCTATTGCAAACGCTGCTGGATACGGACGCCTATAAGCTGCATATGCAGCAGGCGGTTTTTCACCACTATTATGACGTGCATGTCGCAGCGGAATTTCGCTGCCGGGGTGACGATCTGCTGGGCATTTATGCCGAGGCGATCCGCGAACAGGTCGATGCCATGCAGCATCTGGCGCTTTCCGACGCGGAGTTTCAGTGGCTCTCCGGCCTGCCGTTTTTCAAAACGGACTATCTGGCGTGGCTGAAAAATTTCCGCTACGACCCCTCGCAGGTGCAAATTCGCAACGACGGCGGCAAGCTGGATATCCGCCTGAGCGGCCCGTGGCGCGAAGTCATTATGTGGGAAGTGCCGCTGCTGGCCGTGATAAGCGAACTGGTGCACCGCTACCGGTCGCCGCAAGCGAGCGTCGATCAGGCGCTGGCGCATCTCGAAGTAAAACTGCACGATTTCCGCACCATGACCGACGGGCTTGATCTCAGCGCCTTCCGCCTGATGGATTTCGGCACCCGTCGTCGCTTCTCACGCGAGGTGCAACAGGCGATTGTCGAGCGACTGCAGCAGGAGCCGTGGTTTATCGGCACCAGCAACTACGATCTCGCCCGCCGTCTCTCCCTGACCCCGATGGGCACCCAGGCGCACGAGTGGTTCCAGGCGCATCAGCAAATCAGCCCCGATCTGGCGAACAGTCAGATTGCCGCGCTACAGGCGTGGCTTGACGAATACCCGGATATGCTCGGTATCGCGCTGACTGACTGCATTACGATGGACGCGTTCCTGCGTGATTTCGGTCCTGCTTTCGCCGGGCGTTATCAGGGGCTGCGCCACGACTCCGGCGATCCGGTGCTGTGGGGCGAAAAAGCCATTGCCCATTACCAGCAGCTCGGCATCGACCCGCTCAGCAAAACGCTGATTTTTTCAGATAATCTCGATTTCGCGAAAGCCATTGACCTCTATCGCCACTTCGCTGACCGGGTGAAGCTCGGCTTTGGCATCGGCACCCGCCTGACCTGCGACATCCCGCACGTGAAGCCGCTGAATATCGTGATTAAGCTCGTGGAGTGTAATGGCCGCCCGGTCGCGAAGCTCTCCGACAGCCCCGGTAAAACCATCTGTCACGACAAGGCGTTCGTGCGCGCGCTGCGCAAAGCGTTCGACCTGCCGCAGGTGCGTAAAGCAAGCTGATGTTTTTCCTCAGGGAGCCGCGCGCTCCCTGCTTTCCCTGCCCGTTTCCGATTTCTTTTTCCCGCATCGCGAATTCTGCTTGTCTGATGGCGTATGCCAGGTAACATAGATATCCCCCCGTCCGGGTGGAAAATGTTATTTTTGACCATTAACCAGAGAGATAATTATGAGCGTTGTGCCTGTAGCCGACGTACTCCAGGGCCGCGTTGCCGTTGACAGTGAAGTCACCGTGCGCGGGTGGGTGCGTACCCGAAGAGATTCAAAAGCTGGCATCTCCTTCCTCGCCGTTTATGACGGTTCCTGCTTTGATCCGATACAGGCTGTCATTAATAATTCTCTGCCCAATTATAATGAAGAGGTGCTGCACCTCACGACGGGCTGCTCGGTTATCGTCACCGGCAAGGTGGTCGAATCCCCGGGCGAAGGCCAGAGCTTCGAGTTGCAGGCAACCCAGGTTGAAGTCACCGGCTGGGTCGACGATCCGGACACCTATCCGATGGCGGCTAAGCGCCATAGCATCGAGTATCTGCGTGAAGTGGCGCATCTGCGTCCGCGCACCAACCTTATCGGCGCGGTAGCCCGCGTGCGTCATACGCTGGCGCAGGCGCTGCACCGTTTCTTCCACGAGCAGGGCTTTTTCTGGGTCTCCACCCCGCTGATTACCGCCTCTGATACCGAAGGCGCGGGCGAAATGTTCCGCGTCTCGACGCTGGATCTGGAAAACCTGCCGCGCGATGGCCAGGGCAAAATCGATTTCGATAAAGACTTTTTCGGCAAAGAAGCATTCCTGACCGTTTCCGGCCAGTTGAACGGCGAAACCTACGCCTGCGCACTGTCGAAGATCTACACCTTCGGGCCGACGTTCCGTGCGGAAAACTCCAACACCAGCCGTCACCTGGCGGAGTTCTGGATGCTGGAGCCGGAAGTGGCGTTCGCCAATCTGAACGATGTGGCGGGTCTTGCTGAAGCCATGCTGAAATATGTCTTCAAAGCGGTGCTCGATGAACGCCTGGACGACATGAAGTTCTTCGCCGAGCGCGTGGATAAAGAAGCGATCGATCGCCTGGAGCGTTTCATTTCTGCCGACTTCGCGCAGGTGGATTACACCGATGCGGTCGCCATTCTTGAGAAGTGCGGCGAGAAGTTCGAAAACCCGGTCTACTGGGGCGTGGATCTGGCGTCCGAGCATGAGCGTTATCTCGCCGAGAAACACTTTAAGGCCCCGGTCGTGGTGAAAAACTACCCGAAAGAGATTAAAGCCTTCTATATGCGCCTTAACGAAGATGGCAAAACCGTGGCGGCGATGGACGTGCTCGCGCCGGGCATCGGTGAAATCATTGGCGGCTCCCAGCGTGAAGAGCGTCTCGACGTGCTGGACGCCCGTATGGAAGAGATGGGCCTTAATAAAGAAGACTACTGGTGGTATCGCGATCTGCGCCGTTACGGCACCGTACCGCATGCCGGCTTTGGTCTCGGCTTTGAACGTCTGATCGCCTATGTGACCGGCGTTCAGAACGTGCGTGATGTGATTCCCTTCCCGCGCACCCCGCGCAACGCGAATTTCTAATCCCGACAGGGCCAGCTTGCTGGCCCTTTTTTGTACCCGCTCACGTTTTGTCCACTTTTTATTACATTTTCGCTGACATCATTTCTGGTTAAAAAACAAGCAATCGTCTGATGGCGGATTTTTGCACCGCTTCGCTATAGCATATTTGTACACACTTTCCACAGACATCCGGACTTCCATCCATCTCATCTATTAAAAAACAATTGGCGCTTACAATTGTATAAAAATGCGCCTTATATAAATTAATGATAAGTTTTTCATATATATAAGAAAGGAATGGCCGAAATTTATTCACTTAAGTAATAAATTTGAGGTCTCTCACAAAGTTCCCTTCCATTAATAAATGCTTACACAATATTTCTTTTTGTTACCTGATTTAGACATTTGTAGCACTTTCAGGGTAGCGAAACGATTATATGAATGGAAAGATGCCAGACAGACACAGAAAGACACCAAACTCTCATCAATAGTTCCGTAATGAATTATTGACGGCAGTGGCAGGTGTTCAAAAAAACCAATGAGGGTAATAAATAATGATGAAGCGCAATATCCTGGCAGTGGTTATCCCTGCCCTGCTGGTAGCCGGTGCAGCAAACGCTGCAGAAATCTATAACAAAGACGGCAACAAACTTGATCTTTACGGTAAGGCTGTAGGCCGCCACGTATGGACCACCACGGGTGATAAGTCTTCCAATGGCGACGCTACCTACGCACAGATTGGTTTCAAAGGGGAAACTCAGATTAATAGCGATCTGACCGGTTTCGGTCAGTGGGAATACCGTACTAAAGCAGACCGTGCTGAAGGCGAGCAGCAGGGTGGTAATACGCGTCTGGCATTCGCTGGCCTGAAAATTGGTGACGCTGGTGCGATTGACTACGGCCGTAACTATGGTGTGGTTTATGACGTCGAGTCTTACACCGATATGGCTCCTTACTTCTCCGGCGAAACCTGGGGCGGCGCTTATACTGATAACTATATGACCAGCCGTGCTGGTGGTCTGCTGACTTACCGCAACACCGATTTCTTCGGTCTTGTTGACGGCCTGTCATTCGGTATCCAATACCAGGCTAAAAATGAAAGCGACCACAGCATCAATGCCCAAAACGGCGACGGCGTAGGTTACACCGCTGCTTATGAATTTGGTGAAGGTTTTGGTGTGTCTGCGGCATACAGCAACTCTGACCGTACTAACGATCAGGAAGAGCGTGATGGTAATGGTTCACGTGCTGAAGTCTGGGCTGTAGGTGCTAAATATGATGCAAACAACATCTATCTGGCAACTGTCTATTCCGAAACCCGTAATATGACTATTGTTGACAACTCCGTAACTAAAACTACTGAGATGGCTAACAAAACCCAGAACTTTGAAGTTGTAGCTCAGTACCAGTTCGACTTCGGCCTGCGTCCGGCAATTTCCTATGTGCAGAGCAAAGGTAAACATCTGAATGGCGCAGACAGCGATGCTGATCTGGCTAAATATGTTCAGGCTGGCGCGACTTATTACTTCAACAAGAACATGAACGTGTTCTTCGATTACCGCTTCAACCTGCTTGATACCAATGATTACAGCTCCTCTTACGGTATCGGTACTGACGACCAGGCTGCTGTTGGTCTGACCTATCAGTTCTAATCAGCACAACCTCGTTGTCTGATAGTGAAAAAACAGGGCTTCGGCCCTGTTTTTTTATGGGTAAAAGAAAATCCTGCCGACTTTTGCGATCCATGTAACTTTTCCGGGCAAACGGTTGGCATTTTGTAAATCTCCCGTTAACCTGATAGCGAATTTCCCTTCTGAAATCACAATGGAACCTCGTCATGTTTGAGAACATTACCGCCGCCCCAGCCGACCCGATCCTTGGTCTGGCCGATCTGTTTCGTGCCGACGACCGCCCGACCAAAATTAACTTAGGCATTGGTGTTTACAAGGATGAAACCGGTAAGACCCCGGTTCTGACCAGCGTTAAAAAAGCAGAACAATATCTGCTGGAAAATGAAACCACCAAAAACTACCTCGGCATTGACGGTATTCCCGAGTTCGGTCGCTGCACGCAGGAGCTGCTGTTCGGTAAAGCAAGCCCGGTTATCAGCGACAAACGCGCCCGCACCGCGCAAACTCCAGGCGGCACCGGCGCGCTGCGCGTCGCGGCGGATTTCCTCGCGAAAAACACCGACGTGAAGCGCGTCTGGGTCTCTAACCCGAGCTGGCCGAACCACAAAGGCGTGTTTAATTCCGCCGGTCTGGAAGTGCGTGAATATGCCTATTACGACGCAGCGAACCACACCCTCGATTTCGACGGTCTGTTAAACAGCCTGCAGGAAGCCCAGGCAGGCGATGTGGTGCTGTTCCACGGCTGCTGCCACAACCCGACCGGCATCGACCCGACGCTTGAGCAATGGGAACAGCTGGCGAAGCTGTCCGTTGAGAAAGGCTGGCTGCCGCTGTTCGACTTCGCCTATCAGGGCTTCGCCCGCGGTCTGGAAGAAGACGCCGAAGGCCTGCGCGCGTTCGTCGCCCTTCATAAAGAACTTATTGTCGCAAGTTCGTTCTCCAAGAACTTCGGCCTGTACAACGAGCGCGTGGGCGCCTGTACGCTGGTGGCGGCGGATGCCGATGCCGCAGACCGCGCGTTCAGCCAGATGAAATCCTGCATTCGCGCCAACTACTCCAACCCGCCGGCGCACGGCGCGTCCGTGGTCGCGACCATTCTCAACAATGACGCGCTGCGTACCATCTGGGAACAGGAGCTGACCGATATGCGCCAGCGCATCCAGCGTATGCGTCAGCTGTTTGTGAACACCCTGGCCGAGAAAGGCGCGGATCGCGACTTCAGCTTCATCACGAAGCAGAACGGCATGTTCTCCTTCAGCGGCCTGACCAAAGAGCAGGTGCTGCGTCTGCGTGAAGAGTTTGGCGTTTACGCCGTCGCGTCAGGCCGTGTCAACGTGGCGGGCATGACGCCGGACAACATGGCGCCGCTGTGCGAAGCTATCGTCGCCGTGCTGTAAGGGTGACGCGCAAAAGCAAAAGGGCCGCACTGAGCGGCCCTTTTTGTTGGCGGGTATAACGCGTTACCAGACCGGCATTTCATCCTGCAGGAAGGGGTTATGCAGGCGCTCATGGCCGAGTGTCGACATCGGGCCGTGGCCGGGAATAAAGGTGACGTCATCGCCGAGCGGCAATAGCTTGCGCTTAATGGCATCGATAAGCTGAGCGTGGTCGCCGCGCGGAAAATCGCTGCGCCCCACCCCACCTTTAAATATCACATCGCCGGAAACCAGCAGACGCGACTGGGCGTCGAAAAAAACGATATGGCCCGGCGTGTGGCCCGGGCAATGCAGCACGGCAAGCGAAATATTGCCAACGCTGACCGTGTCGCCTTCGTTGAGCCAGCGGTCTGGCGTGAGCGGCTGGCACTCGTCAAGCCCGAACATGCGGCTCTGAGCGGGTAAGCCCTGCAGCCAGAACTCATCTTCTTTTTCCGGGCCGATAATGGGGATGCCGTAATGCGCCGCGAGCTCCGCCGCCGCGCCGACATGGTCAAGATGACCGTGCGTTAACAGGATCTGCTGCAGCGTGACACCCTTCTGGGCGACTTCTTCCTTGATACGCTGCGCGTCGCCGCCGGGGTCCACCAGCGCTGCCTGTCGCGTCTCCTCACACCAGATTAACGAGCAGTTCTGGGCGAACGCCGTTACCGGAATAATATGATAGTTCATACCGCTCCTTTTACCCGGCGCGCTGCCGGGGTCGTTAATTACCAGTGCCTTAGCGGCCCGGTATCAATATGCACAAAGTTACTGCTGGGGTAGTATCCTACACCACCGGCGCGCAGAGATAACGCCGCTTTGCGAATATTGCTTAACGAAATTCCTTCGATATGAAAATCCATCGCCTGGCCTTTGGTGTGGTAGCTGTGCTTTGCCACGCCGCGGCTTTTGGATCGCAGTTCCGCGTTGGTATCAACGGAGCGATAGCCGGAGATCAACTGCACCGGTTTGCGAGTGCCAAGCAGGCCCTGCAGACGGTAGAGCTGGTCAAATAATCGGGGATCCATCGCTTTTACCTTATTTGCCCGGTAATCACGAAAGAAATGGTTTAGCTTTGCTAATTCATCCTGAATATAGCCCCGGCCATCGAAAAATTCGGCCTTAATCGATTCGCCAGTATTGAGGTTATTCAGCGTAAGAATACGCGGTCGCGGCGTCGACAGAGTAGCAAACGCAGGCGTTGGCAGTATTGCAGCGCCTAAAGCGGCGCCGCCAAACGCCAGCAATTTGCGGCGGTGAGCGTCTATTTTATCCATGATATTCAGGTCTACAATCAATATGAACAATAACTATGCACTTCTGGCGCACGAGAGGCACCTTAACCGCCAGCCGGAGGGGAGTCAATACAAGTCAAAGCGGGGAATAACGGGCCTTTTTTCACGTTTGGCCCGTTTTATGTTCACATTGAGTAGGTTAAGTCCGTGGAATTAAACCTGTTAGCGGATAAGTTGTTCCACTTTCGGGAGGATTTGTGCGCCCGATCGCGCGGTGTGATCATAATTGTAAATATCTGTACGATATTGCGGACGCCCATCTTCGCCAATAAATGCCGTCAGATAATAGAGGTTCACCGGAATGGTCTGCGGAATATTCACGTAGCGCGTATTCCCCTCTTTCAGCGTCTGCGAAATACGGGAATCATTCCAGCCCGCATCCTGCAACAGCAGGTTAGCAAGCTCTGACGCTTTATTCACACGCACGCAGCCGGAGCTGAGCGCCCGCGCGTCGCGCTGGAACAGATTATGGTTCGGCGTATCGTGCAGATAGATGGCATCGGAGCTCGGCATATTGAACTTGTAACGCCCCAGCGAGTTATGCACGCCCGGTGCCTGCTGGAAGCGGAACGGCAGGTTCGACGGCGTTATTGTCGCCCAGTCAACCATCCACGGATCCACCACTTCGGCATTGCTGCTCCAGCCGTTCAGCACCGTATAACCGTGGCTTTCAAGATAGCCCGGATCGTTCCAGACTTTCGGCAGAATATCTTTGCGCGCAAGCGTCGGCGGCACGTTCCACGGTGGGTTCACCACCACGTTGTTGAGCGCGCTGCTCATCAGCGGGGTTTTACGATCCGGACGGCCCACAATCACCCGCGACGCCAGCACCTGGCTACCGTTCTGGTAATAGACCAGCGAATACTCGGGAATATTGACCATAATGCCAGTGTCGAGCTTACCGGGCAGCAGACGCAGACGCTGGATATTGAGCGCCAGCAGCGCGGCGCGCTCGGCAGGCGTCACGTTCAGCCAGTCGCGGGTCGACTGGCCAATCACGCCATCCGCGCCGAGGCCCTGCCACTTCTGAAAACGTTTCACCGCGGCGACCAGGTCTTTATCGTACACGCCGCGCGTCGGTTTTTTCGCTGTCGTCGGACTCGCCGTTTGCGGCGCGGCGGACGGGCTGACGACGTCGCTGTTATCGCCAGGCAGGACGATATCCGGGCCGCCATCCAGCATACCGGTACGCTGTAAAATCTCTTTCAGGGCCGGGATGTCGTTGCTCCACTGGCCGGGGCGCAGCTTCTCTTTGCCGGTCATCTGCGGCCACGGGCGCGTGTCGGCGACCAGTTGCAGCAGCGAGGCGTGCATCGCCGCATATTGCGGGTGCGCAGGCGCCAGCGAACGGACAAACGCCGGGACCGAGCCGTTATCCAGCGAGACCTGCCACTGGTTAAGCACCGTCAGCGCGGGCAGCTCAGGTTTATACGGTTTAGCGCTGTAGAGCCAGCGGTTACCCTGGCTTGGAATGCCGGAGATAAAATGCAGATAGCCGACCATCGCGTCGCTCAGCACGATATCGCGCGCAAGCCCGGTCACAGCGGGATCCGTAAGCTGTTCCACCCAGGCGGTAAACTGCGGCTGAAAACCGGCGAGCGCCACTTCGGCAAGCTGCTGCTGGAACGCCTGCACCGCGTCGCGGTTCTCCCACATCGGTTTCAGATCGCGGGCGGCATACAGCCCCACCAGCGCGTTCATATAAACCGGCGTAAAGCCCGCTGGCAGCGCCGCCTGTAACTGCGTACGCGTGCTTGCAAGACGGCTCGCGGCGTCAGGCACCGCGTTTGCCGCGAGGAACACCATGCCCGGCGACAGCGCAATCGGCTGTGCGCTCAGCGTGGTGATGCTGTCGGTAGTGATCAGTTCCGGTTCGTCGGCATACGCATTAAACAGTGGAGCGATACTAAGAGCCAGACATAAACTCAGCGCTGACCGTCGAAAACCATGCATATTGTTAAGCACCATCCCTTGCCCCCTGTTTTTCAGAATAGTTCGGCACTCAGGCTTATTGTGAGTATATAAAGAGAAAAAACCATTTGGCTGCCCGAATGTAAAGAAGTTTAAAGATTTGCTGACCAAAAAGAAAGCGGGCCGAAGCCCGCTCTTTCTGGTGATGCGATTACGAGACTTCCGCCGCGCCCGGCAACGCTTCCGTTGGCGGTGCCGCAAAGCCGCGCAGCCCGACCACGTGAACGTGCTCGTGGTTCTGGAACACTTTACGCACCAGCTTATAGGTCGTGCCTTTTTCTGGGCTGATGTTTTCCGGCGCCGCGATAATCAACTGCATCTGCAGACGTTCGCACAGTTCGAACAGCGTGGCGATGGAACGGGCATCAAGACGCGCCGCTTCGTCGAGGAACAGCAGGCGGCATGGCGAAATATCCTTGCCGCGCAGGCGGCTCGACTCATCTTCCCAGCTCTGGACCACCATCACCAGAATAGACATCCCGGTACCGATCGCCTCACCGGTGGAGAGCGCGCCGCTTTCCGCGCGCAGCCAGCCGTCGGAGCCGCGGTTAACCTCTACTTCCATCTCCAGATAGTTGCGGTAATCGAGCAGCTCTTCACCGATGGTCTGCGCGGTGCGCTGTCCCATGTCTATCTGCGGGTTCAGGCGCTGCCAGAGTTTCGCCAGCGCCTCGGAGAAGGTCAGGCGATTGCTGTTAAACAGATCCTGATGCTGCTCGTGCTGCTCGGCAAGCACGTCCAGCAGCGTCGCGTGGCTTTCACGCACGTTGACGTTAAGCCGCACGCTGTTGACCTGGCCGAACGAGACGCTCTGCAGGCCCTGGTTGAGCATGCGAATGCGGTTCTGTTCGCGCTGGATGGTTTTGCGAATGATATTTGCCACGCTGCGGGAGCTTATCGCGAGTTTCTGCTCGCGGGAGGTAAGCTCCTCCGTCAGGCGGCCGAGCTCAATCTCCATCTGCTCAATCGCCTCGACCGGGTCATCGGTGCGGATGATATCCTGGCGGATACGCTCGCGCAGGTGCTGATACACCGCGACGAAGAACTGGATTTTACGCTCCGGACGTTTGGGATCTTCCGACAGGCGCAGCACGTCGCGCAGATGTTCGTTATCCGCGACCGCGAGGCGCAGCGCGCCCAGCGCTTTATCCGACATTGACCGCAGATCGTCGCCGGAGTGATAGGCCAGCTCCCGGCGGTGCAGCCGACGCTCGACGCCGTTGTCTTTCACCATACGCATCACGGCGCACCAGCCTGCTTTCGCGCTCACGACCTGCTCGCGCATCTCATGATAGTTACGCTCAAGGCGTTTCAGGCTGCGGGTCAGGTTATCCATTTCCGCTTCGCACAGCGTCAGCTGTTTCTCCAGCTGATTGCGACGCGAGCGGTTGTTGCTAAGACGCGTGTGCAGTTCGTCGCGACGCTGGCGCGCGCGCTCTTCGGCGCTCGCATCGGCGCGCACGCCGATATCCTGCAGTTCGCGCTGCAAATCGCCCAGCATCTCTTTCTTAGTATCAAAGGAGCTCTTCAGCGACGCCAGCACCTGATGATACTGGCTGAGTTTCGCCGCGTGGGTGCGCAACGCTTCACGGGCGCGGGTGCGCTCGGCTTCCGCCTGCTCCAGACGCTGGCGCAGTTTCTCGTTGAGATCGGTATTGCCGCTGAGCATGTGCGCCGAGTCGCTGTAGCTGAAGTGCGCGCGACGCTGCACCACTTCGCTCAGCGCAAAGGCCTGCTGACGGGCGTCGCGCTGGGTCTGGCGCGCCTGCTCGTAATCCTGCTTCAGCTGGTCAAACTGCTCCGGGTCGCTTTGCAGGACCGACGCCACCGGCTCAAGCTTCGCCAGCGCGTTGCCGTGCTGGGAGATAAAGCGCGCGGCGTCCTGGGCTTCCGCCAGACGCTCCTGAATTTCATCGACACGGTCCGCCAGGCTGTCATCGGCCAGCAGGCTCAGGCGCGGCAGCAGACGGTTAAGCTGGGCGACGCCCTCTTTCGCCTGTTCAAACTGTACGCGCTGCTGCTGGTTGTCGTTTTCGTGCTGGCTGATGGCGCGCTCGATTTCGCTGCGCCGCGTCGTGAGTTTACGGATTTCCGCTTCCGGGTCCGCCTCAAACGCCACGGCCAGATGCTGGCCGACAAACCGGCTGAACGCCTGATGCAGACGCTGAGTTTTCTGCACGTCGAAGGAGAGCGTCGCGTAACGCTCGGCAAGCGCTTCGCGTTCGGCATGCAGGCTCTCAATGCGGCTTTCACGCGCGGCGCGGCCAAACAGCGGCACCGACGGGAAGCGGGAGTAGCGCCACTGGCGCTCGGCCACCTTCACCACCACCGCTTTTTCCAGCTCTTCGACGCTGAATACGCTGTCATCGAATGACTGCGGGTCGCCTTCAATCAGATAGAGATCTTCCGGGCACTCTTCGAGGCCGTCGAGCAGCTCGCGTACGCGTGAGAGATCCGGCACCACAATCGCGTGACGCGACGGGCCATACAGTGCCGAGAAGTAAGGCGCATCTTCAAAGGAGACGTCGTCATAGATTTCAGACAGCAGCACGCCGCCAAAGCGCTCGGCCAGGGCGTTGAGACGCGCGTCTTCGGCGCCGCCCGGCTGGCTTAAGCGTTCGATCTCTTCGTCGACCGTGCGCTTGCGCGCGCCCACTTCGTCACGCTCGACGATAGCTTCGCGTTCGCGCTCCAGCAATTGCTGCAGGTATTCGGTGACCTGCTGGCCGGACTCAAACGTCTCGCCGCTCTGCTCGCTTATCTGGTTGAGGCTGTTTTGCGCCGCCAGCCAGACGGGCGCCTGGCTGGTGAGCGTCTTCACGCGGCTCTGGATCTGCTCCAGCTCCTGGCGCAGCGTCATGCGCTGTTCGCCCGCCTGAGAGACGCTGTCGGAGAGCGCCGCGATGCGCGCTTCCAGCTCTTCATTCAGCGCTTCAAGATCGTCCGGTTCGTACGCTTTGCCCTGACGCTTGCAGAACTCGGCCAGCAGACGCTCGGCGTCCTGCTGTTCGCGCAGGCGCTGTTCCAGCTCGGAAAGACGCATGCGCAGCGGCTGCACCTGTTCGGCCAGGTGGCGCTGCTGGCTGGCGTCGCGCAGTAGCTCGCGCGCGACATCCCAGGCTTCGGCGCGGCTTACCGGGCCGTTAATGGAAGCGACCAGCTGGTAGGCCTGCTCGAACTGGCTGTGCGCGGTCTGCGCGACGCTCATTTTCTGCTCAAGCGACAGCAGGCGCTCGGTGGCTTCCTGCTCTTTCGCCTGGAAGGTGTCCAGCCACTCGTCAGCGCTTTCGGCACTCAGAGCCGGCAGATGGCACAGCTCTCGGGCGCGCTCCAGCGCGGTCAGCGCCTGCTGATACTGGATCGCGCGAGTCTGCTGAACATCCAGCGCCTGTTGATAATCCGCAAGCTGGCTTTTGAGTTCGTCGACTTCCAGCTCGGCGGCTTCAGCGCGGGCTTCGTTCTCTTCCTGCTGCTCTGCCGCTTCGGCCACCACTTCGCTCTGTTCTTCCAGGCGAACCTGCAGCTCTTCAAGGTCGGCGTCGTAGCGCTCAATTTTCTCCTGCTGGCGTAACGCGGTCTGCACCAGATTCAGGTGATCGCTCGCGGCCTGATAATCGGTTTCAAGGTCGCCTTCTGCGCCGGCATGTTCGGAGAGCTCGCGCGCCATATCGACATGTTTATATTGCTCGGCGGCGAGCTGCTTGCGGCTGGTGAACAGCTCGCGGCGCAGCTCCAGCGCCTGGTCGAGATGAATGCGACGCTCGTTGGCATGGCGCATGTAATCCGCCGCCACGTAGTTGGTGGCTTCGGAGATCAGATGCTTGAACAGATCGCGGTCCGACTGGGTCACGCGGATAGCTTCCAGCGTCATACGGTTTTCACGCAGCGCCGCTTCCATATCCTGGAACGCCTTGCGCACGCCGCCATTTTCCGGCAGCAGATAGTCGCGAAGCGAGCGGGTAATGGCGCTGGAGATACCGCCGTAGAGCGAGGCTTCAATCAGGCGATAATATTTGCTGCGATCGGACGCCGAACGCAGACGACGCGCCACCACGCCCAGATCGAACATCAGCGAATGGTAGTCGGTGATGGAGTTGAACTGCTTGAGCTGCACCCCTTCCATCGTGTCGATTTTATCTTTGAGCTCGTTGAGGCTCAGCACGCGCGCCTGACGATCGTTCAGGGTCTCGGTGAGCAGCTGTGTCGGCAGTATGGCGCTCGGCAGGCCCTGAATAGCGAACGGCTTGATGTCCACTTTACGGTCGCGCCCGGCGACCTGTTGCAGACGCACGCCCACCAGCACGCGCTGATGGCGCGAGTTCACGACATCCAGCACCGAATAACAGACGCCCGCTTTGAGTTTGCCGTGCAGGCCCTTATCGCGCGAGCCGCTGGTCGCGCCCGCTTCGGTGGTGTTACGGAAATGCAGAAGCGTAAGGTCAGGGATAAGCGCCGTGACAAACGCCGCCATCGTCGTCGATTTCCCGGCGCCGTTACCGCCGGAAAGCGTGGTGACCAGCTCGTCGAGATCAAACGTGCGGGCAAAAAAGCCGTTCCAGTTGATAAGCGTTAGCGAGCGAAACTTACCGCGTTCAATCATTGTCATCCTCCGCGTTATCCTGCTGGGTGTCGTCGTTCTCATCGTTGAGCTGCAGATGGCTTTCCACCGGCATCGCTTCACCGTCGCGGATCATGCGCAGCTGCGCTTCGCGCGGATCGTCGCCGGCGCGCACGTCAGCGCCAAAGCGGAACACCGACTCGGTGATGCGAAATTTGCTGCTGTCATGGCCCATAAACCAGACCATGCCAAGACGACGCAGGCGGCTCAGGGAAGAACGTACTTTCTCCTGCAGCTTCTGACGATCAAGATCGGAGCCGGTCGAGCGGTTGTTTACAAGCTTCAGCAGTTTGGTTTCATCCGCCAGCGCTAGCAGCTCGTCGTAGAGCTCCTGCTGGGTGAAAATGCCTTCGTTCGCCAGCCGCTCCGGGCTCAGGTAGAGATAGCAGAGGATTTTGCCGACCATCATATCCAGCTCGGAAAGCACCGAGCGCGGGATAAGCGTGGTGGAGCGTGGGCGCAGATAGAAAAACCCTTCCGGCGCGCGGATAAGCTCCACGTTATAACGGCTGTAGAACTCTTCCAGTTCACCCTGGAAATCCATCAGAAAGGCGTGATTATCCAGCTCATCCAGGCCAATGTGACGCCCGGCGCGCAACTGGCTGTCGAGCGCCGGAAACAGCGGGTTCGCGAGCGCCAGCGCCAGCTTTACTGGCATCACGTGTTCAATATTTGTCGATGACATTCGCCTGTACCTTGGCTCCATAATCATTAATCGGCTGCCATTTGGCCGGCAGCCCGGTAAAGTCCGCTTCAGCGACGCCCAGACGCACCGCCTGGTCTACCACGATACGCGCCACGTCGAAATGACGGGCCCGCGGGAACTGGGCCAGGTATTCGCGCATCACGGCACTTAAGTCGAGCGGCTGCTGGCGTTCCCGGTAGACATCAAGCTGAGCTTCAATCATCGCCGCCAGCTGTTCGCGGATCTCGTTAAACTCTTCAAATTCCAGATCCGGCGGCAGTTCGCCGGTCACTTCTTCATCACGCAGCGCCATTTCTTCATCGCGCATGTCGAGAAGGCGATCGGCGCTGGCATAGGTGAGCGCCCACGGCGCGTCGAAATAGTTCTGTACCGACTGGCGCAAACGCTGGGCGAAGACGCGGTTTTTATCCATATCAATCGCGGTACGGATAAATTTATGGACGTGGCGGTCGTAGCCAATCCACAGGTCTATCGCCTGCTGACCCCAGCTAATAATGCGGTCGAGCTTGCTTTGCAGGTCATAGGTGAGACGGTCAATGAAATGCAGATCGTCACGGCCAAGCGTCGCTTCCTGGATTTGCAGCAGGTTGGCCTGCAGCTTATCGCCCGCCGCCTCCAGCGTATCCTGTAATTCGCGCAGCGTGCCGGAGGTCTCCGACAGCAGCAGCTCGCAGCTGGAAATCGCCGCGCGCCAGTCTTTATTGAGCAACTGGGCGATATCGTCTTTCACCAGCTGTTGCTGTTCATCCATGATGCGCTGGGTGAGATCGATGCTGTCGAAAATCTCCGCCACCGAATATTTGAGCGGCGCGTAAACATTGCGGTGCCAGTGGAATTCATCGCCGCCTTCCAGAGCGGCGTCCGCGGCGCGCTTGAGTTCGCTTGCCACAATCGAGAGCTGCATAGACAGGCGCAGCGTGGAGAACTCGCGCTGGCGGATGTAGTAATCAGTAATGCCAATTCCGAGCGGCGTCAGGCGATAGATAGCGTTGCCTTCCGCCTGCTCGCTGGTAAAGCGGTTAAGCAGGCGCTGGCGTACCATGTCATTAATGGCGTTGTTGGCGCGCTGGGCGACCGTCTCTGTGGATTGCTCGAAAGCGTCGCTGACGTGGCGAAACGCGTCCACCAGCTCCCCTTCGCTCATTTCACCGTCCAGCCTTTCACCGTTCAGGGTGGCGACAGCCAGCAAAAACGCCAGCCTGTCCACCGGGAGCTGGATCGAGAAATCGTTTTTCCTGGCCCAGGCAACCAGTTCAGGGACTGTCTGGGAAAAAGTACTCATAATTTATCCTTGGATCTCCGGCTTAAACGCAGTGACATGGATGTATCGGCCCAGGCTCACCCAGGGCTCCTGTCGGCAGTAACGCGTTTCAAGCTCAAGCAGCGTCTCATATTCGTCGCGCTGCTGATGTTTTTCACGCAGATAGTCATGGAAAACCCGCACGCCGGTTTTGCTGTGAATGTGCCAGCCCATCTCCTCAAGCCAGCGGTAAACCTGCTGCGGTTCGCGCGGATAATCCGGCGAAAGCGTGCGTTTTTTCTTTTTGGGCATTCCCTGTTGCACATAGGCGAAATTACCCGCCACCATGTTGTGCATCAGCAGGCCGTTGGCGTTGTAGAACATCAGCGAGAGCGCGCCGCCCGGCGCCAGGCATTGCCATAAATGGCGCAGCGCCGCCTGCGGATCGGCCACCCATTCCAGCACAGCGTGAAACAATATCAGATCAACCGGGCTTTCCAAATGCTGACCTGCTTCCTGCGCGGCGCATTGTACAAAATGCATGTTGCCGCTCACACCTTTCTCCTGGGCGGCCTGACGGGCGCGGGCTATCATTTCCGCCGAGAGATCGCACAGCAACACCTGATGGCCGCGCTCAGCAAGGCGACTGGCGGTTTGCCCCTCGCCGCCGCCTGCGTCAAGCACGCGCAGCGGACGGTCGGGCAAAACGCTTAACAACGCGTCGAGATCCTGCCAGAGGATAGCCTGACGCAACTGGCCTTTTGTTGTACCGTAAATGTTGCGCGCAAACTTTTCGGCGATGTCATCAAAATTGCGATCCCGCATGGGCACACTCTCCAGGTGATAAGCGCATCCGGCAAAACCGCTATTTTGTCACAGCCGGAGGGAGAATGAACCCATCTCGCGTAAGATAGGCGACCATTACCTGCCGTATGGTTAAAAAAGGACCCATAACCGATGCTTTTTATTCTGAAAAAATTCACCGGCACGCTGCTGTTGCCGCTGCCGTTTCTGCTGCTCATGATGGGCATCGCGCTGGCGCTGCTATGGTTCACGCGATTTAAGAAAAGCGGGAAGGTGTTAATGACCGCAAGCTGGCTGGTTTTGCTGTTGTTAAGCCTGCAACCGGTCGCGGACGGCCTGCTGAGGCCCGTGGAAGATGACTACCCTACCTGGCATGGCCAGAAGGCGAATTACATCGTGGTGTTGGGCGGCGGCTACACCTGGAACGACAAGTGGGCGCCGAGCTCAAACCTCATCAATAACAACCTGCCGCGGGTGACCGAGGGCGTGCGGCTGTGGCTGGCGAATCCCGGCGCGAAGATGGTCTTTACCGGCGCGCGCGCCACTACTAATCCGGTGAGCACGGCAGAAGCGGGTGCCCGTGTGGCGGAAAGCTTAGGCGTTCCGCGAGCCGATATCATTACGCTTGATAGCCCCAAAGATACTGAAGAAGAAGCGGCCGCCGTCGCTAAAGCGCTGGGGCAGCAGCCGTTTTTACTCGTGACATCGGCGTCGCACCTGCCGCGGGCGATGATTTTCTTCAAACGCCAGGGCTTAAACCCGATCCCGGCGCCTGCCAATCAGATGGCGATAGACTCGCCGCTCAACCCGTGGGAGCGTATCTATCCCTCCTCACTGTGGCTGATGCACAGCGAACGCGCCGGGTATGAAATTCTCGGACGCGTCCTGCAGTGGGTAAAAGGCGTGGGATCAGGCGACCCAGGGCAGAAGTGATTCCGACGCGGTGTTAAACGCCGCGCGATTCATTTTGCCGGTTTGCAACAGTTGCGCGACTTCATCCCACAACACATACAGCCAGCGCCGCCAGAGGAACGACTCCGCCACCGGCGCGCGCTGGAGATAACGCCAGAAGAGACTTTCGGCAAGCGGCGTGTCGAACAGGCGGAACAGCTCATACTCGCGCGGCGCCCAGAGCACAATGCCAGGATTGACCATCGCCAGCAGTTGATCGCTGCGCGCGTCTTTCAGCATACTGCGCAGGTTAAAATTGCCGTGGATCAGCACGCAGTTATCGTTAAACCCCGCGAACATCGACTCCAGGCATTCGCGCGTGCGAAACAGCATGCGTTTGTCCTGCATCGTCAGGCCCGTGTTTTGATACTGATTAAGCGTACTCCAGAGCACCTCGACCCGCTGGCGATACCAGAATGGCCAGAGGTTTTCCTGGGTGCTGTCGACACTCCCCACGCAGCCGTGGCTGTCGACGCGATGCCAGCTGAGCAGCGCTTCGATAATCTGATCCTGTAACTGCTCCCAGCGCTGCGGCGTGCGAGCCGGCGCCTCCACCGGCACACCGCGCAGACGCTCCATCAGCAGCACATCCGGCCCCGGATGTTCTTCATGCGTCATCACGCCGTACACGACCGGCAGCCGCACCGTACCATGACGCGCCAGTATCGACATTTTCCCGGCCTGCTGCTGCGCAAGCCCCGGCGAGGTAAAGCTTCGCGCCAGCAGCGGCAGCGGATTGCCGTGGCTGTCATACAGCGACCAGAGCGCGGTGTCCGGTTTTTCACTGATGCATTCAAGGCGACTGAGTTTTTCACCTAACAGATGACTGAGTTCCGCACGCAGTTGATCCATTTGCCGTTACCCTTATAAAAGCTACTGTTTTTATAATGGGCGTCCTTAGCGCAGATGTCATCTGTTGAGATCAATTCCTCGCCAGTTTGCGTTAACGGTAAAGCGGCAGATTACCCGTCAGACGGGCAATTTGCTTTTTCGCTCCGACCAGTCCAAGCGCCGCCAGCTCGGTTTGTTCACCGGTGGCGCCCGCGATGCGCTGCTCATATTCCTCCCAGGTTTTGCACGACTGCGCCAGCGCGCTAAAGGGCAGCACGAGGATCTGCGGATCGTTTCGTGCGGCGTTAAAAAGGCTCAGCAAAGTGTTGCCCTCGCCGAGCAGCACCGGCAACGGCGCGCGGATCACGCCCGGATAGATGACGCCATCGGCGCTTAGCATATCCGGCCCGACTAACGCGTCTACCCTTCTCCCGAGACACACGCCGAGCACGCTGGCGGCGTTCATGGCAAGGCCCGGCGTCAGCGCGCGGTCAACGATAATGGTGCATTTATGCAGGCGGGTATCGAATTGCATGTTTTTCTCCCTGTCAGATGTGATGAACAGTCTGCCCGATAATCGCGGAGAAAAATGACCTTTTATGCACTCAATGGCGCTATAAAAGGGTAAAATTACCCTTTTAAACCCTCAATGAGAAAAACTATGCCCAATGATGCGCTGACGCCCACCGACATCACCCTGTTAACTCTGCTGCAACAGGATGCACGTGCGACCAATCAGGCGCTGGCGGACGCCGTAAACCTGTCGCCCTCGCCCTGCTGGCGCAAGGTGAAAAAGCTGGAAGAAGATAAGGTCATTCTCGGCTATCACGCCGCGCTGGATCGGCGCAAAATCGGCCTCGGCGTGATGGTGTTTGTCCGCGTGAGCATCGACAGTCACAGCGAGACGCAGGCGCGGCGCTTTGAACAGGAGGTGATGGAGCTTAAAAATGTGGTGGCCTGCTACAGCATCGGCGGCGATGCCGACTTTCTGCTACAGGTGGTCTCGCGCGACCTCGACGCCTATGCGGAATTCGCCATGTCGGTGCTGCGTCGTCTCCCAGGGATCAAAGAGATGCAGAGTATGTTTGTACTAAAAGAGATAAAACCGTTTCAAACGCTGCCGGTAAGCGCCGACGGGCAGCAATAAAAAACCGGCCGGAGCCGGTTTTCTTAACGCATCTCGGCGCGCACGCGCTCAAGATCTTCAGGCGTATCCACACCGGTACCCGGCACGACTTCGGCGACGGCCACGTGGATTTTCTCGCCGTGCCACAGGACACGCAGTTGCTCCAGCATTTCAATCTGCTCAAGCGGACTGGCAGGCCAGGTGACGTAGCGGCGGATGAACCCCGCACGATAGCCATAAATGCCGATATGACGCAGGAAGCTGTCGCCGATGGTATCGCGCGACTGCGCGAAACGGTCGCGATCCCACGGAATCGTGGCGCGCGAGAAATAGAGCGCATAGCCTTGCGCGTCCATCACCACTTTCACCGCGTTCGGGTTAAACGCTTCGTGCGCGTCATGAACGGGCACGGCAAGCGTCGCCATGCCCGCCTGCGAGCCCGCCAGGTTTTCCGCCACCTGACGAATAATCGCCGGCGGGATCATCGGCTCGTCGCCCTGCACGTTGACTATAACCGTGTCATCGGCGAACCCGCATTTTTCCACCACTTCCGCTAAACGCTCGGTGCCGGACTGATGATCGGCGCGGGTCATGCACACTTCACCGCCTGCGGCTTCAATCGCGCGGGCGACATCCGGGTGATCGGTTGCCACGATGATGCGCTCAGCGCCCGATTCACGCGCGCGCTCCAGCACATGCACAATCATCGGCTTGCCGTTGATATCGACCAGCGGCTTGCCCGGCAGACGCGTGGAGGCGTAACGGGCGGGAATAATGACCACGAAACTCATGGGTTGGTCTCTTCTTCGGCAAGCGAGCGAGCTTCATTTTCCAGCAGCACCGGAATGCCGTCGCGCAGCGGAAACGCCAGATGGTCGGCTTTGCAGATAAGCTCCTGCTTTTCCTGATTGAAGTAGAGTTTGCCGGTGCAAACCGGACAGGCGATGATTTCGAGTAAACGATGATCCATGGTTCCTCCTGATGGACCGGTGGTATTAATCTTTTGAGGATATCACATGCGTCTGTGAGGCGGGGTCAATTTCCCAGCCCCCGCCCCACGCTTGCGCAAGCGGGCCGGGCAACTGGCGAAAGGCCACCCGACTGGCGCCCTGCCAGGCGGCGAAATCGTTAATGGCCTGGCGCAATCCAGCGATAACGCCTGCCGTCAGCTTCACGCCCTCCTCAACATACAGCGCGATGATCTCAAGCCACTGCTGTTGACGGTGCATTTTGGCGTCCATGCGTCCGACCAGCGCGCCTTTGTGCAGCAGCGGCAGCACGAAATAGCCATATTTGCGTTTGGGGGCCGGGGTATAGCATTCGAGGCGGTAGGAGAAATTAAAGAAATCCTCAGCGCGTCGGCGATCCCAGACAACCGGATCGAATGGCGATAGCACCGCGCTGTGGGTCGCGGTGAGTTTATCCGCCACCGCCTGCTCGAGCAGCGGCACGAGCTCATGGTGCAGCCACATCGACCCCAGCGTCTCGACCTCCACCGGCACCACAAACCCCTCTTCCTGCCACGCCTGTAGCAGCGGGCCGGTCGCGACATGGCGCAGCCGGTAGTAGTCGGCAAGCCAGGCGCTGCGGAAAATGCCGAGGCTTCGCGCGCTTCTGGCGAGCATCTGCGCCTCGGCCTGCGCTTTATCGATCAGATGCAGGCTGTCATCCCAGTCGGGCAGTACGCGGGTGGTGAGATCGTAGACGCGCTGAAAATTGCGCCGCTCGACCACCATGACCTGACCCGCGGTAAATAGCCCCTCAAGATGTTTTTTATGGGGTTTCCACTCCCACCACCCGCTGGCACCTTTACGCGGATGCTCAAAATCCGCCGAGCGAACCGGACCGTTGCGCTCGATATAGGCCATCAGTTCGCCTATCTCCTGCGCATGCTCTTCCATCCAGCCAGCACGGTATTTCCAGCCCATTTTTTCAGGGTTGAGCATCCGGTGGCGGAAAAGCGGAAAATCGCTGCGCGGCAGGAAACAGGCCTCGTGCGCCCAGTATTCCATAAGCTCGCCGCGCGCCAGCGCATCATCAAGCCAGCGCCCCGGATATGCGCCAAGACGACTGAACAGCACCAGATAGGGACTGCGCGCCACGATATTAATCGTGTCGATCTGCAGTAAAGACATGCGGGTAATGGCGGCGAGGATATCGGCGGGACGAGCACGCCGCGTCGGCTTTTTCAATAGCCCCTGCGCAGCGAGATGAAGATGGCGCGCCGCGCGTAAAGAAAGATGCACTCCAGACATATCAGCTCCCGTCCGCGAACCTGACTGGCGCACCTGCTCAACGCACCAGCGCGAGAATATCCTTCAATAATTGATCGGCCTGCGGCTGCGATAGCGCCGCTTCAACCGGTAAATACCACCAGTCGTCATGGGCGAAGGCGCGGCATTTCACCGCGTCTTTTTCGGTCATGATCAGCGTCTGCCCGTCGCTCAACAGGGCTAAAACGTCGGCTTCGCGCAGCGCCTGATGATCGGCGAGGCTCACCGTTTTGACCGGCGTCAGGCCGCATTTCTCAAGGGTGGCAAAAAAGCGCGGCGGGTGACCGATGCCAGCCATCGCCACGACGTTGTTAAGGCTTTCAACCGGCCGCTTTTCGCCGCTGCGCAGATTCACCGCCAGGCCCGGCGTGAGCTGCATGGCGATTTCGCCAGACCGGGGTTCTGCGCCGTTGGTAATAACGGCATCGACTGTTTTCAGGCGCGAGGCGCGCTCGCGCATTGGCCCGGCCGGCAACCACCAGCCGTTGCCGAAACGCCGCACACCATCAACAACGACAATTTCTTTGTCACGTGCGAGCGCGTAATGCTGCAGGCCATCATCGGTAATGATGATTTGCGGGCTTGCGCTCTGAAGAAGCGCCTGCACCGCTTGCGCGCGGTTTGCCGATACCGCGACCGGCGCGCCGGTACGCTGATAAATCAGCACCGGTTCGTCGCCCGCCTGCGCAGGCGTGGTGGCATCGTCAAGCACCAGCGGATAATGCGCCGCTTTGCCGCCGTAGCCGCGGGAGACGACGCCCGGGCGCACGCCCCGCTGCTGCAGTTGCTCCACGAGCCAGACCACCACCGGCGTTTTACCGTTTCCGCCAGCGGTCAGGTTGCCCACCACGACTACCGGCACCGGTGCGCGCCAGACTTTACGCAAGCCCAGACGATAGCTCAGGCGAATAGCGCCGCTTACCAGGCCATACAGCCAGGAGAGCGGCAGCAACAGCACCCATAAGGGCGACTGACCCGACCAGATGCGCTCAATCATTGACCAAACTGCATTTTATGCAGCTGCGCATAGACGCCGCGGTGTTCAAGCAGTTCGGCATGGTTACCGCGCTCCACGATACGTCCGTCTTCGATAACCACGATTTCATCGGCCTGTTCGATGGTCGAGAGACGGTGCGCGATAACCAGCGACGTGCGGTTTTTCTGCAGTTCGTCCAGCGCCGCCTGGATGGCGCGCTCTGATTCGGTATCCAGCGCGGAAGTGGCTTCATCAAGGATAAGGATCGGACTGTCGCGCAGCAGTGCACGGGCAATCGCGATACGCTGGCGCTGACCGCCGGAAAGCAGTACGCCGTTTTCACCGATGACGGTATCGAGGCCGTTATCCATCTTATTAATAAAGTCCATCGCATAGGCCATACGGGCCGCCTTCTCGATCTCTTCGCGGCTGTACTCTTCAGTGCGCGCGTAAGCGATATTGTTAGCGATGGTATCGTTAAACAGATGGACATTCTGGGAGACCAGCGCGACCTGATTACGCAGCGAGGAGAGCGTGTAATCGCGCAGGTCGTGACCGTCGAGGAGGATCTCGCCGCTGTCGATGTCGTAAAAACGTGTAATAAGACCGGCAAGCGTCGATTTACCAGAGCCCGAGCGTCCTACCAGCGCCACCGTTTTCCCTGCCGGGATCGCAAGGTTGATATCACGCAGCGCCGGGATTTCACGGCCCGGATAGGTAAAGGTAACATCACGGAACTCAAGGTTACCCTGCGCGCGCTCGACAACACGGGTGCCTTCATCTTTTTCCTGCTCGCTATCGAGGATGGCGAACAGGGTCTGGCAGGCGGCCATCCCACGCTGGAACTGCGCGTTGACGTTAGTCAGCGATTTCAGCGGACGCATCAGGGCAATCATTGAGGAGAAGACCACCGTGATCGTGCCCGGCGTTAAGGTTTCCATTACGCTCGGGAAACTGGCGGCATACAGCACGAAGGCCAGCGCCAGGGAGGCAATCAACTGGATAATCGGGTCGGAAATCGACGAGGCAGAGACCATTTTCATGCCCTGCAGGCGCATCTTATTGCTCACTTTCGCGAAGCGTTCGCCTTCAACCTGCTGGCCGCCGAAAATCAGTACTTCTTTATGACCTTTCAGCATCTGCTCGGCGCTGGTTGTCACCTGCCCCATCGTGTTCTGCATGTTTTTGCTGATGTTGCGAAAGCGTTTTGACACAACGCGGATAGCGATCGACACAATGGGCGCCAGCACGATCAAAATCAGTGAGAGCTGCCAGCTGTAGTAGAACATCATGATGAACAGGCCGATGATCGACGCCCCTTCACGCACCACGGTGATCAGCGCGCTCGAGGAAGACGAAGCCACCTGCTCTGAGTCGTAAGTGATACGGGAGAGCAGCGTGCCGGTAGACTGTTTATCGAAGAAGGAGACGGGCATGCCCATCATGTGATTAAACAGGCGGCGGCGCATCGTCATCACGACTTTCCCGGAAACCCAGGAGATGCAGTAGCTGGAAATGTAACTGGTGATGCCGCGCAGCACCATCAGGCCAATCACCACCAGCGGCATCCATAGCAGCACTGAGTGGTCTGTTTTACCAAAACCATCATCCAGTAATGGTTTAAGTAGCGATAACATATAGGTATCGCTGGCTGCGTTGAGTATTAACGCTACCCCAGCCACAATCAGACCTGTTTTAAAGGGCGCAATCACCGGCCAGAGTCGGCGGAAGGTCTGCCACGTGGAGAGATCTTTATCGTTATGCATTCAAAAAACCAGCTTTCGTTGAAATAGCCGCATATTCTACCTGTATTCAGCAGGTGAGCCAAACCACTGATGATACCAGCGGGGTAAAATCTGTTCCCGGAACCCCTCAATCTGCCATTGCCCTGGCGAAAAAGAGACAGAAATTTGCCCGGCGTGTGCCGTATCAGACCATTGATAGCGATGCTTTTTGTAGCGTCGCACGACGATGGTGGACGGTAAACGCCACGCGTTGTAGCGAGACACCGACGCCAGCGCCGCTTTGCCATTAACGACCGATAATAGCGTCGGCGTCGATGAGGTACGGCTGCCGTGATGAGGCACCTGAATGATGTCGACCTGTAACTCCCGCCACTGCTTTTTGAGCATAGCCAACTCTGCCGGGGCTTCAATGTCGCCGGTCAGCAAGACGCTGTGCTCGCCGTCATCGACTTTCACGACACATGAGCGATTATTGCCCTGTTCATGAAAACCCGCCGGAGGCCAGTGTACAGTGAAGTCAAGGCCCTGCCAGCGCCAGTGCACGCCTTTCACGCAGGGTAAATGGCGGGCCCAGCCAAGTGGGCTGCGGATCCACATCTTCGGCCAGGCACGTGTAAGGCTCTCCAGTCCACCCCGGTGATCGAGATGCTCGTGGCTGATGACAATGCCTTCCGGCTCAAGATGGTGCCAGCGAAGCCAGGGGATAATCGTTTGCAGGGCGCTGTCGCCGCCAGCCCAGGCATTTCCGCTGTCGTACAGCGTCGCCTTACCGTGGCGTTCGATCACCACAGCCAGTCCGTGGCCGATATCCAGCATATGCAGCCGCCAGGTATCATTCGCGGGTTTTTGCCAGAAAGGCCAGGATAGTAGCCCCAGCGCAATTGCGCATGTCGCAGGCGAGGCTCGCCACCAGCGCGTCCGCCAGACGATGACCGCAGCCCAGGGCGCAAGCGTCAGCCACTGATAGCGCTGATCAAGACCAAGCCAGCCGGGCGGAAGCTGGCGTAACAGCCAGAAGAGCGCGGCGAGCGTTCGGTCAGCCAGCAACCATATCCCCTGCTCCGCCCATGTCAGATGCGCCAGATTGAGCAGCATACCCGCCAGCGTCAGCGGCACGGCGATAAACGTCACAACGGGCACTGCCACCAGATTCGCCAGTAGCGACGTCAGGCTGACCCCATGGAACAACAACAGCTGAAGCGGCAACAGCAGCAGCGTCATCCCACACTGCAGATGAAGCAGGCTTTTCAGGTGGCGCCATTTTCCCTCGCTGCGCGGCGGCACCCACTGATACCAGAAAATCAGCGCGCCCACGGCAAAGGCCGACAGCCAGAGGCTTTCAGAGAGAATCGCCACGGGATCGTAAAAGAGAATGCCACCGACGCAGCACGGCCAGACCTGCCAGGGTGTCCATTGTCTGCCACTGAGCCGAAGCGCACACCAGACGGACATCGCCACCAGCGTTCTTACGGCGGGCGGCTGGCTACCCGAGAGCCAGGTATAGAGCGCGGCAGTCGCGAGCATGGCCAGTACAGGAAACCGGTGGCCTATCCGGCGCGCGGGCAGTAAGCGTTGCAGCAGCCGCGCCAGCGCCCACCCCAGCGTGCCGACAAAACCGATATGCAGGCCGGAGATCGCCATCAAATGTGCCGTACCGGTTTCACGCAGCAGCGTTTTGAGATCATCCGTCAGGGCGATACGCTCCCCAAACCCGAGCGCCAGGATAACCGGCCGCCAGCTAAAAGGCGCCAGCTGTTCGCTGACAGAAGCGATATAGCGCGCCCGGAAGCTGCATTTATCGCTCAGCCGCTGCGCCGTTACTACACGCCCGGTCAACGGCTGATGTTGTGAAAATGCATAACGCTGGCTGTCAAACCCGCCTTCGTTGAGTTGCCCATGTACCGGCCTTAAACGCAGCGTCATTAACCAGCGCTGCCCGGCACATGGCGGTTGCGCAAGATAACTGCCCCGTAATAGCGCGCCGGGCGCGGGAAACCAGCGTTTATCGTCGACCCGAAGTAGTTTGATTTTGTGCTCTGTCGCGCCGTCAGTACTGGTAATAACCACCTCGGCATGGTGCGTCTTTTCGATAAGCGACGCATACGGTAGCGTGGCCTGTCGCGCGGCGAGCAACCCCCAGCAGAGGAAAAGCAGAATCAACGCCGCATAACGCACCACCTGATTGCGCAGAAAAACCATGAGGGAGGCCAGCAGCGTAAGCGCGGCAATCTGAGTGACAGATGGCAGCGTGGGCAGGAACAACAGTGGCGACAGACCTGCCATTACGCACAGGCACAACGCGGGCAGCGGGATCACAAACACCTCCTTGTTGCGAAGGAGTGTGCAGCAGATAAGCGATATTGTCAGACAGCATCTGGCGACTTTACGAGACGTGCAGAAAGGAATTTAGGGCGTTACAGCGGTTGCAGAAAAAGTGTCGAGACGGCTCGCAGCGCTTTGCTACAGATACAAAAAACGGCACCCTGAGGTGCCGTTCTCTGCGAGGTTAAGCGTTAACTTAACCGTAAATATTGGCGCGGTCGCGTAGTTCTTTACCCGGTTTAAAGTGCGGAACGTATTTACCTTCCAGCTCGACTTTATCACCTGTTTTCGGGTTACGCCCGGTGCGTGGTGCGCGATAGTGTAAGGAGAAACTGCCGAAACCCCGGATTTCAATACGCTCGCCCTGGGCAAGAGTAGAGGCCATATGTTCCAGCATCTCTTTAACCGCATCTTCCACCGCTTTCGCCGGGATATGGGAGTGCTGGCTTGCAAGTCTTTCTATTAATTCTGACTTGGTCATGTTTCCTCCGGTTTCCATTCAGGAAAATTGTCTTACAGCTACCATCGAACAAGGGCGGCCAAAGCCGCCCTTAGTGTCTGATTACAGGCCGGAACCTGTAATCTGTCAAGGCAATTACTCGCCTTTAGCTGCTTTGAACGCTTCAGCCATCGCGTTAGAGAAGTTGCCTTCTTCCTGTTTGTTGTTAACAGTAGCGATTGCATCTTTCTCGTCAGCTTCGTCTTTCGCACGAACAGACAGGCTGACTACGCGGTTTTTACGATCAACGCCGGTGAACTTAGCTTCAACGTCGTCGCCAACGCTCAGTACCAGAGTCGCGTCTTCTACGCGGTCACGGGAAGCTTCAGAAGCGCGCAGGTAGCCTTCAACGCCGTCTGCTAATTCAACTGTAGCACCTTTAGCGTCAACTGCAGTTACTTTACCAGTAACGATTGCACCTTTCTTGTTCAGCGCAACGTAGTTGTTGAACGGATCTTCCGCGAGCTGTTTAACGCCCAGGGAGATACGCTCACGCTCTGCGTCAACCTGCAGTACAACGGCAGCGATTTCGTCGCCTTTTTTGTACTCGCGAACGGCTTCTTCGCCAGCCACGTTCCAGGAGATGTCAGACAGGTGAACCAGACCGTCGATGCCGCCGTCCAGGCCGATGAAGATACCGAAGTCAGTGATAGACTTGATTTTACCTTCAACGCGATCGCCTTTGTTGTGGGTCTCAGCGAACTGCTGCCACGGGTTGGCTTTGCACTGTTTCAGGCCCAGGGAGATACGACGACGTTCTTCGTCGATATCCAGAACCATCACTTCTACCACGTCGCCGACGTTAACAACTTTGGACGGGTGGATGTTTTTGTTGGTCCAGTCCATTTCGGAAACGTGTACCAGGCCTTCAACGCCTTCTTCGATTTCAACGAAGCAGCCGTAGTCGGTCAGGTTGGTTACGCGACCAGTCAGGCGGGTGCCTTCCGGGTAACGTTTAGCGATAGCAACCCACGGATCTTCGCCCAGCTGTTTCAGGCCCAGGGAGACACGGGTACGCTCGCGGTCGAACTTCAGCACTTTAACAGTGATTTCGTCGCCCACGTTCACGATTTCGCTCGGATGCTTAACGCGTTTCCAGGCCATATCAGTGATGTGCAGCAGGCCGTCTACGCCGCCCAGATCAACGAATGCACCGTAGTCAGTGAGGTTCTTAACGATACCTTTAACTTCCATGCCTTCCTGCAGGTTTTCCAGCAGCTGATCGCGCTCTGCGCTGTTCTCAGATTCGATAACGGCACGACGGGAAACGACAACGTTGTTGCGCTTCTGATCCAGCTTGATTACTTTGAATTCAAGCTCTTTGCCTTCGAGGTGCAGGGTGTCACGAACCGGACGCACGTCTACCAGGGAACCCGGCAGGAACGCACGAATACCGTTCAGCTCAACAGTGAAGCCGCCCTTGACTTTGCCATTGATAACACCAGTAACGGTAGCAGCTTCTTCGTAAGCTTTTTCCAGCATCAGCCACGCTTCGTGACGTTTAGCTTTCTCACGAGACAGCAGGGTTTCTCCGAAACCGTCTTCTACTGCATCCAGAGCAACGTCAACTTCGTCACCAACCTGGATTTCCAGTTCGCCCTGGGCGTTTTTGAACTGCTCTGCCGGAATGGCGGACTCAGATTTCAGACCGGCGTCAACCAGTACTACGTCTTTGTCGATAGCAACAACAACGCCACGAACGATAGAACCCGGGCGGGTTTCGATTTCTTTCAGGGATTCTTCAAAGAGTTGAGCAAAAGATTCAGTCATGTTTAATCTTCAGGTTTTAAATTAACGTCCACCTGGCATCATGCTGGGTGGGGTTGTTTCACATACCCGCTGTCACTCCATTGCAACGGGGGTACTGCAAATTCGGTCGCGTTACTTCGCGAGCGCCAGTTTTTCACGGGCGTATTCGAGCGCCTTTTCTATAACCTGTTCAATGCTAAGGCTGGTGGAATCCAGCACCAGAGCGTCTTGCGCAGGCACTAACGGCGCTACTGGCCGGTTACGATCGCGGTCATCGCGCTCTTTTATCTCGGCCAAAAGGCGTTCAAAGTTAACACTAAAGCCCTTTTCCTGCAACTGTAGCATGCGGCGATGAGCACGCTCTTCCGAAGAAGCGTCAAGGAAAATTTTCACTGGCGCATCAGGGAATACCACGGTTCCCATATCGCGCCCGTCGGCTATCAGGCCAGGCGCTTCGCGGAACCCGCGCTGACGACGCAGTAGCGCTTCACGCACGCGCGGAAACGCGGCGACCTGCGAGGCGGCGTTGGCCACTTCCTGCGTACGGATCTCGGCGCTGACATCCTCGCCTTCCAGAATCACTTCCAGTTCGCCCTGTTGCGCGACGAAACGTACGTCGAGATGCGCGGCCAGCGGGACAAGCGCTTCTTCAGAGGCGACATCGACATGATGATGCAGCGCCGCCAGCGCAAGTACCCGATAGATGGCGCCGGAATCCAGTAAATGCCATTGCAGGGTTTCAGCCATTGCTTTACACAGCGTGCCTTTGCCTGCGCCGCTTGGGCCATCGATTGTGATTACCGGGACGGATGCCGTCATCTTTTTCTCCTTCAATAACAAATGGCAGGCCTGCAACGTGAACGCGGCGCATTATACGCTTCATCAACGCAGACTGTTATCTTTCCGGCGAAATATCGCCGCCATTGTGGCTGAGTGTAGAAGAATTGGGCGCAGATGCCCGGACCTGCCTGATGCAGATCCGGGTAAGCAGGATTATTTCTTGTCTGCAGCGATGCGATCGCGGATGTGCTGAGCGCGTTCTGCTGAAGGCGGATGGGAATCGAACATGGATTTCTCAGAGCCGGCGTCCAGTTTCGCCAGTTTCTCGAAGCTGGTGACCAGACCTTTGGTGCTGATTTTGCGTTTTTTCAGCAGGTCGTAAGAGAAATCATCCGCTTCGGACTCCTGGCTGCGAGAGAACGCGGAGTTGATCATGCCCTGCGCCATTTCGCCCAGTTCTGAATCAGAAAGCTGCGCGCCGACCGCGCTGGAAGCGGAGACGGCATCACGCGCCGCAACGGTCGCGTAGGCAGTCTGCATCGCTTTACGGGTGTGACCTAACGCGACGTGGCCCATTTCGTGGCCCAGCACCGCTTCGACTTCGTTGTCGGTCATCATGTCCATCAGGCCGCTGTAAACGCGGATGCAGCCGTTCGCCATCGCCCAGGCGTTCACTTCCGGCGTCTGGTAAACCTTGTAGTTTACCGGGGTACCGTTGATGTTGTTGCCAAGCGCTTTCGCGATTTTATTCAGACGTTTGGTGTATTTGCTGGAAGCCGGAACGACAGGATTCTGCTTGTCCATTTCCGCGCAAGCCTGGTCGGAAAGCTTTTTCACGTCCGCATCGCTGAGCGTTGCGGCCTGATACGCAGACATGCCGGATTTCGCCAGCGCGTCGCCATTAATCCCACCCATGTTTTTACAACCGCTGACCAGCGCGGCGGCAACCAGACAGCTCAGAAGTACTTTTTTGTTTTTCATAATAAATCGTCCATGCATTCAACGTAAAAAGTTAGCGGGTTAATAAACCCGGCGGCAGATTAACATTATTGAAACAGGGACGCTTATCCGAAAAATAACGGCTACACAGCACCCCGTACTTATGATACGGGGTGCTGTGTAAGGTCAGGCGGAGTGGCTGATGCGCGCCAGCTGGGTGAAATAATCCGGGAAGGTTTTGGCGGTGCATTTTGGATCGAGAATGGTCACCGGCGTGTCGGAGAGCGCCACCAGCGAGAAGCACATCGCCATGCGGTGATCGTTATAAGTGCCGATATCGGCAAACTGCAACTGCGCAGGCGGCGTCACGGTAATGAAGTCATGCCCTTCTTCGACCGTCGCGCCTACTTTACGCAGCTCCGTCGCCATCGCCGCCAGACGGTCCGTTTCCTTCACACGCCAGTTATAGATGTTGCGAAGCGTAGTGGTGCCGTTCGCGAACAGCGCGGTCGTGGCAATCGTCATCGCCGCATCGGGGATATGGTTCATATCCATATCGATGGCATGGAGCTCGCCGCGGGTGCAGCTGATGAAATCCTCGCCCCAGGTGATGTGCGCGCCCATTTTCTCCAGGACATCGGCAAAACGGATATCGCCCTGCACGCTGTTGCGCCCGATGCCGGTGACCTTCACGGTCCCGCCGCGGATAGCGGCGGCGGCGAGGAAATAGGATGCGGACGATGCGTCGCCTTCCACCAGATAGTGGCCCGGCGACTGGTACTGCTGGCCGCCCTGGATAACGAAGCGCTGATAGTTCTGGTTCTCCACCTCGACCCCGAAGGTTTTCATCAGGTGCAGAGTAATATCAATGTAGGGCTTTGAAACCAGATCGCCTTTGATGTCGATAGCGGTGTTGCCCGGTGCCAGCGGCGCGGCCATCAGCAGCGCGGTTAAAAACTGGCTGGAAACGCTGCCGTCAACGGTGACGTTGCCGCCCGCGAAACCGCCCTTCAGGCGCAGCGGCGGATAGTTTTCCTGCTCCAGATACGTCACATCCGCGCCCCCCTGACGCAGCGCGTCCACCAGATGACCAATCGGGCGCTCTTTCATGCGCGGCTCGCCGGTTAGCACGACGTTATTGGTGCCGAGGCAAAGCGCCGCCGCCAGCGGACGCATCGCCGTGCCCGCGTTGCCTAAAAACAGCTCCAGCTCCACGAGCGTATTGAACGGCCCGCCCTGCCCCTGAATTTCACAGCGGGTGCGATCCCCGGAGAGCGAATAGTTGACGCCCAGCGCCTTGAGCGCGTTCAGCATATGGCGCACGTCATCACTGTCTAACAGGTTGGTCAGCGTGGTGGTGCCTTTCGCCAGCGCGGCCAGCAGCAGCGCGCGGTTCGACACGCTCTTGGAGCCCGGAAGGTTAATGGTGCCATCCACGCGCGCGATGGGTTGTAAGGTCAGGGATTCCTGCATGGAAAAAGTCTCAATAAAACAGAATAAAAACCCCGCGGCCAGCCGCGGGGGATCGTAACGGAAGGATTAACCGTGGCGGCGTTCGAAATCAACCATAAAATCGGTGAGGGCCTGAACCCCTTCAAGCGGCATCGCGTTATAAATAGAAGCGCGCATCCCACCGACCACGCGATGGCCTTTCAGCGCGTGCAGGCCAGCGGCGAAGGACTCCTCAAGGAAGAGTTTATCCAGATTGCTGTCGGCGAGCTGGAACGGCACGTTCATACGAGAGCGGTTCGCCGTTGCCACGTCGTTGCGATAGAAATCGCTGTTATCAATCACGCCGTAAAGCAGTTCTGCTTTTTGCTGATTGATTTTATCCATCGCCGCCACACCGCCTTTGGTTTTGAGCCATTTAAAGACCAGGCCCGACAGATACCAGGCGAAGGTCGGCGGCGTATTAAACATGGAGTCATTGTCGCTCAGTACGCGGTAATCCAGCACCGAAGGACAGGCAACATGCGCTTTGCCGAGGAGATCCTCACGCACAATCACCAGCGTCAGGCCCGCCGGGCCGATATTTTTCTGCGCGCCTGCATAAATAACGCCGTAGCGGTTGATGTCGATCGGGTGTGACAGGATGGTGGAGGAGAAGTCTGCGGTCACGATAGCGTCGCCGAAATCGGGCGTGTCGTTGATCGCGATGCCGTCAATGGTTTCATTGGGGCAGTAGTGCAGGTACGCCGCGTCCTCAGAGAGCTGCCATTCCTTCATCGGCTTGATGGCGCGCTTGCCGTCGACAGTAATTTTCGCGTCGATGACATTCGGCGTCAGGTATTTTTTGGCTTCTTTAACGGCGCTCGCCGCCCAGTAGCCGCCGTCAACGTAATCTGCCGTGGTCTTGTCACCCAGCAGATTCAGCGGAATGGCGGAAAACTGGCCGCGCCCGCCGCCGTGACAGAACAATACTTTATAATTTGAGGGGATCTGCAGCAGATCGCGAAAATCCTGTTCTGCCTGTTCCGCAACCTGAATAAACTCTTTGCTACGGTGGCTAATTTCCATGACAGAGGTGCCTAACCCCTGCCAGTCACGCAACTCTTCCTGAGCCACTCGCAACACATCCGCCGGCAGCATCGCCGGGCCAGAACTAAAATTGTAGACCTGAGCCATTTCCCCTCACCACGCTAAAAGCAATAAGTTTTTCCTGTGGCTATCGGTTTTATCATTCCGTCGCCGGGGCTGCAACGGCTAATCCTGGCACCAGAGGGAATGTGCGCTAAATCACACAACAGATTCCGCCAGCGCAGCGCGCGCTGGCGGTGGAATTTGCTGTCAGGTGACGCGGGTCGCGGTACTTGCCTTCACCCAGCTATGGTTTTCGCAGCGCGGACACGGTGGTTTTGCACCGGCTTCGAACGTCACCACTTCGCTACAGCGAATACAGGCGTAGTCGCCCGTTTCCGGGATCGTTTCAAAACGCTCGCTGCAATACTCCGGCAAAATCGAGAGCCCCGGACGCACCAGCTTATCGGGATAGTAATAGACGCTGATTTGCCCGTTAGCCTCGAGGATCGCCAGTCGCACCTGCCCCAGATGCTCAACGCCTTTGGTTCGCAATTCCATGAAGAATTCAAACTCGGTCATGTTTTCCCGGTTCAGTTTCTCCCAGGCCAGCTCGCCATCTTCAATAATAATCTTCGGCTTACCCTCAAGCAGATCTTCGAGCTTTTCGCTAAACGACATCAGCCACATCACCAGCCGGTAAAGTACGCCGAGCGTGACGAATACCACCAGCACCGGCAATAGCGGGACATCGTCGTAAAACGCCACGTCCCCCGCCGCCGACCCAAGCGTGAGGATAATGAGCACTTCAAACAGCGACATCTGACGCACGCCGCGTCGCCCGGTAATTTTCAGAAACAGAAAGACAAGGATAAAGGTATAGAGACTGCGCAGCGCGACTTCGCCCAGAAATTCAAGCGGAAACTTGTCAAGCGCCATCCGTTGCAAATCGAAAGCTTTCATATTTTTCTCACGCCATAACAGAGAGTTATCATCTCTAAGAATAGCCGTAAGATTTATTTTTGCCGCGCCGGGCGGGACGATGGCTAACAGCGGCTAAAATCCGTATCATTGCGCGCTTTGCGTACGATAAAAGTGAACCCCATGACTCAAACCTTCATCCCCGGCAAAGATGCCGCACTGGAAGACTCCATCGCTCGCTTCCAGCAGAAACTCACCGACCTGGGCTTTAACATCGAAGAAGCCTCCTGGCTGAACCCGGTGCCGAACGTCTGGTCCGTGCATATTCGCGACAAAGAGTGCGCGCTGTGTTTTACCAACGGTAAAGGTGCCACCAAAAAAGCCGCGCTGGCTTCTGCGCTGGGCGAATATTTTGAGCGTCTGTCCACCAACTATTTCTTCGCCGATTTCTGGCTGGGCGACACCATCGCCAACGGCCCGTTCGTGCATTATCCGAATGAAAAATGGTTCCCGATCCCGCAAAGCGACGCGCTGCCGGAGGGGATCCTCGACGCTCGTCTGCGCGCCTATTACGATCCGGAAAACGAGCTGACCGCGAGCATGCTGGTCGATCTGCAATCCGGTAATGAAGCGCGCGGCATCTGCGCCCTGCCGTTTACCCGTCAGTCTGATGAGCAGACCGTCTACATTCCGATGAACATCATCGGCAACCTGTATGTGTCCAACGGCATGTCCGCCGGGAACACACGCAATGAAGCGCGCGTTCAGGGGCTTTCTGAGGTGTTCGAGCGCCACATTAAAAACCGCATTATCGCAGAGAGCATCAGCCTGCCGGAGATCCCGCAGGAGGTGCTGGCGCGCTATCCGGGCGTGGTGGAAGCCATCAACACGCTCGAAGCGGAAGGTTTCCCGATTTTCGCCTACGACGGTTCGCTCGGCGGCCAGTATCCGGTTATCTGCGTCGTGCTGTTTAATCCGGCGAACGGCACATGCTTCGCGTCCTTTGGCGCACACCCTGATTTTGGCGTGGCGCTGGAGCGCACCGTGACCGAGCTGTTGCAGGGCCGCGGCCTGAAAGATCTCGACGTGTTTACCCCGCCGACCTTTGACGATGAAGAAGTCGCTGAGCACGCCAACCTTGAGACTCACTTCATCGACTCCAGCGGTTTGATTTCCTGGGATATGTTTAAGCAGGACGCGGATTACCCGTTCGTCGACTGGAGCTTCGCCGGCACCACGGAAGAAGAGTTCGCCACGCTGATGGCTATTTTCCGCGCCGAAGATCAAGAAGTGTATATCGCTGATTACGAGCATCTGGGCGTCTACGCCTGCCGTATTCTGGTGCCAGGCATGTCTGACATCTACCCGGCGGAAGATCTGTGGCTTGCGAATAACAGCATGGGCGCGCACCTGCGCGAAACCCTGCTGGCGCTGCCGGGCAGCGAGTGGGAGAAAGAAGATTATCTGAATCTCATCGCCCAGCTTGATGAAGAAGGCCATGATGACTTTACCCGCGTGCGCGAACTGCTCGGACTGGCGACGGGCAAAGATAATGGCTGGTACACGCTGCGCATCGGTGAGCTAAAAGCCATGCTGGCGCTGGCGGGCGGCGATCTGGATCAGGCGCTTATCTGGACGGAATGGACGATGGAGTTTAACGCGTCGGTGTTCAGCGCCGGGCGCGCCAACTACTACCGCTGCCTCCAGACCCTGCTGCTACTGGCGCAGGAAGAAGAGCGCGAGCCGTTACAATACCTGAACGCGTTTGTGCGCATGTACGGGGCAGATGCCGTGGAAGCCGCCAGCGCGGCAATCAGCGGCGAAGCGCCATTCTACGGCCTGCAGCCGGTCGACAGCGACCTCAACGCCTTCCCGGCGCATCAGTCGCTGCTGGCAGCGTATGAAAAACTGCAGCGCGCTAAAGCTAAGTTTTGGCAGGGAAATTGATATAACGCATATCAATAGACCTGCTTCACACTTATGTTTAGCAAATATGACGGGGCGCGTTTACGGCCCCGTTTTTATTTGTCTGGCTACAACTCAGGTTGTGAAAATTAAGTTAATTACGGGTGAATATAAATTATATCTACCCGGCTTGATTGTTACCTTTTTTAGCCAATAATTCATAATGATTAACACTTTATGGGGAGAGCCTTTTCGCTTTTTTTTCAACACATTTAATAAATTTTAAAATTTATTTTTCATTGGATAATCAGAAAGTTAAGCTGAAATTGCGTAAAAAGCAGACGCCTTTCAGTCCTGCAAACCTGGCGAGATATGATCCATATCAAATTTTACTCCATCATGCTTTGTTAGTATCAACTCGCCGAATAAATAAAGAGAGAGTTAGTGTGAAAGCTGACAACCCTTTTGATCTATTACTCCCCGCTGCGATGGCGAAAGTTGCCGAGGAAGCGGGCGTTTACAAAGCCACGAAACATCCGTTAAAGACGTTTTATCTGGCAATTACGGCTGGCGTATTTATTTCCATTGCTTTTGTGTTCTATATCACCGCCACCACCGGCACTGCCGCTATGCCTTTCGGCATGACAAAACTTATTGGCGGTATCTGTTTCTCACTCGGTTTAATTCTTTGCGTCATTTGCGGCGCCGACCTCTTTACATCAACGGTGCTGATTGTGGTCGCTAAGGCCAGCGGTCGTATCACCTGGGGTCAGCTTACGCGCAACTGGCTGAACGTCTATGTGGGCAACCTGATTGGCGCGCTGCTCTTTGTCATACTGATGTGGCTTTCCGGCGAGTATATGACCGCCAATGGCGGCTGGGGGCTCAACGTCCTGCAAACGGCGTCGCATAAAGTCGAGCATACGTTTATTGAAGCGGTCTGCCTCGGCATTCTGGCTAACCTGATGGTGTGCCTGGCCGTCTGGATGAGTTACTCAGGACGCAGCCTTGTCGATAAAGCCTTTATTATGATTCTGCCGGTTGCGATGTTTGTCGCCAGCGGTTTCGAACACAGCATCGCCAACATGTTTATGATCCCGATGGGGATAGTGATTCGTCACTTTGGTAGCCCGGAGTTCTGGAGCGCAATTCACGCTTCGCCGGACCAATTTTCTCATCTGACCGTGATGAATTTCATCATCGATAACCTGATACCGGTAACTATAGGTAATATTATCGGTGGGGGTTTACTCGTCGGATTGACATACTGGGTCATTTACCTGCGTGGCGATGACCATCGCTGATAGTTGTTCCAGGCAGTAAATAAAAAATCCACTTAAGAAGGTAGGTGTTACATGTCCGAGCTTAATGAAAAGTTAGCCACAGCCTGGGAAGGTTTCGCGAAAGGCGACTGGCAGAATGAAGTCAACGTCCGCGACTTTATCCAGAAAAACTACACGCCATACGAGGGTGATGAGTCCTTCCTGGCTGGCGCAACTCAAGCCACCACTACCCTGTGGGACAAAGTGATGGAAGGCGTCAAACTGGAAAACCGCACCCATGCGCCAGTTGATTTTGACACTTCCGTCGCGTCCACCATCACCTCGCACGACGCAGGTTACATCAACAAAACGCTGGAAAAAATTGTTGGCCTGCAGACTGAAGCCCCGCTCAAACGCGCCATTATTCCGTTTGGCGGCATCAAAATGGTTGAGGGTTCCTGCAAAGCGTACAATCGCGAACTCGATCCTCAGCTGAAAAAAATCTTCACCGAATACCGTAAAACCCATAACCAGGGCGTATTCGACGTTTACACCAAAGATATCCTGAACTGCCGTAAATCCGGCGTGCTGACCGGTCTGCCGGATGCATATGGCCGTGGCCGTATCATCGGTGATTACCGTCGCGTTGCGCTGTACGGTATCGACTACCTGATGAAAGACAAATACGCTCAGTTTGTCTCTCTGCAGCAGGATCTGGAAAACGGCGTTAACCTGGAAGCGACCATCCGCCTGCGCGAAGAGATTGCTGAACAGCACCGCGCGCTGGGTCAGATCAAAGAGATGGCAGCAAAATATGGCTGCGATATCTCCGGTCCGGCTACCAATGCTCAGGAAGCGGTACAGTGGACTTACTTCGGCTACCTGGCTGCGGTGAAATCCCAGAACGGCGCTGCAATGTCCTTCGGCCGCGTCTCTACATTCCTCGACGTTTACATTGAGCGCGACCTGAAAGCGGGCAAAATTAACGAACAGGAAGCTCAGGAACTGATTGACCATCTGGTCATGAAACTGCGTATGGTGCGCTTCCTGCGTACGCCGGAATATGATGAGCTGTTCTCTGGCGACCCGATTTGGGCGACCGAATCCGTCGGCGGTATGGGCGTTGACGGCCGTACCCTGGTAACTAAAAACAGCTTCCGCTTCCTGAACACTCTGTACACCATGGGGCCGTCTCCGGAGCCGAACATCACCATTCTGTGGTCCGAAAAACTGCCGCTGAACTTCAAAAAATTCGCGGCGAAAGTTTCCATCGATACGTCATCTCTGCAGTATGAGAACGATGACCTGATGCGTCCGGACTTCAACAATGACGACTACGCTATCGCGTGCTGCGTAAGCCCGATGGTGGTTGGTAAGCAAATGCAGTTCTTCGGCGCTCGCGCTAACCTCGCGAAAACCATGCTGTACGCTATCAACGGCGGCGTTGATGAAAAACTGAAAATGCAGGTGGGTCCGAAATCCGCACCGATCAAAGGCGATCTGCTGAACTTTGACGAAGTGATGGAACGTATGGATCACTTCATGGACTGGCTGGCGAAACAGTACGTCACCGCCCTGAACATCATCCACTACATGCATGACAAGTACAGCTACGAAGCTTCGTTGATGGCGCTGCACGATCGTGACGTTATTCGTACCATGGCGTGCGGTATCGCCGGTCTGTCGGTGGCGGCTGACTCCCTGTCCGCTATCAAATACGCGAAAGTTAAACCGATTCGCGATGAAGACGGCCTGGCTATCGACTTCGAAATCGAAGGCGAATACCCGCAGTTCGGTAACAACGACGCTCGCGTGGACGACCTGGCCGTTGACCTGGTTGAACGTTTCATGAAGAAAATTCAGAAACTGACGACCTACCGCAACGCGATCCCGACCCAGTCCGTGCTGACCATCACCTCTAACGTGGTTTATGGTAAGAAAACCGGTAACACCCCGGATGGCCGCCGCGCGGGTGCGCCGTTTGGCCCGGGTGCGAACCCGATGCACGGTCGTGACCAGAAAGGCGCTGTCGCTTCTCTGACCTCTGTTGCCAAACTGCCGTTCGCTTACGCGAAAGATGGTATCTCTTATACCTTCTCTATCGTGCCGAACGCGCTGGGTAAAGACGATGAAGTGCGTAAAACCAACCTGGCAGGCCTGATGGATGGTTACTTCCACCATGAAGCGTCTATCGAAGGCGGTCAGCACCTCAACGTGAATGTCATGAACCGCGAAATGCTGCTGGATGCGATGGAACATCCTGAGAAGTACCCGCAGCTGACCATTCGTGTGTCTGGCTACGCGGTGCGCTTCAACTCGCTGACCAAAGAGCAGCAGCAGGACGTTATCACCCGTACCTTCACTCAGACAATGTAATACCCGCTCTGACTGAAAATGCGTAAAATGAAGGCTCCACATTTGTGGGGCCTTTCTTATAACCCACCTCAGCATGAGCCTTTTCTGCAAGGTGACTGACTATAATTCAGTTATCTCGCAAAAAAGACTCGACGCGGCACAGACCGCGCTCACCTGGCCCCGCAACATCGGGCCCGAACTGGAGATAACACCGCAATGTCAGTTATTGGTCGCATTCACTCCTATGAATCCTGTGGCACCGTCGATGGCCCTGGGATCCGCTTTATCACCTTCTTTCAGGGCTGCCTGATGCGCTGCCTCTATTGCCACAACCGCGACACCTGGGATACGCACGGCGGCAAAGAAATTACCGTTGAAGAACTGATGAAAGAAGTCGTGACCTACCGGCATTTTATGAACGCATCCGGCGGCGGCGTCACCGCCTCTGGCGGCGAGGCAATATTACAGGCGGAGTTTGTCCGCGACTGGTTCCGCGCCTGCAAGAAAGAAGGCATTCATACCTGTCTTGATACCAACGGCTTTGTGCGCCGTTACGATCCGGTTATCGACGAACTGCTGGAAGTCACCGATCTGGTGATGCTCGATCTCAAGCAGATGAATGACGAAATCCATCAGAATCTGGTGGGCGTCTCGAACCACCGTACGCTGGAATTCGCCCGTTATATCGCCGCGAAAGGCATCAAAACCTGGATACGCTATGTCGTTGTGCCGGGCTGGTCTGACGATGACGACTCCGCTCACCGTCTCGGCGAGTTCACCCGCGAGATGGGCAATATCGAAAAAATCGAGCTGCTGCCCTACCACGAGCTCGGCAAACATAAGTGGGTGGCGATGGGCGAAGAATACAAGCTGGACGGCGTGAAGCCGCCGAAGAAAGAGACGATGGAGCGCGTGAAAGGCATTCTGGAACAGTACGGTCACAAAGTAATGTACTGACGCTGCGCGGTATTAAAACCAGGTGACGAGCAAAAAATAACGCCCGCATTTCGCGGGCGTTTTTTTATCAGGCATGTGCCACTGGCGTCGGATGATGACCTGCTTTGCGCATCAGCATCATCAGATACACAAACGACACGCTGGCTATCATCACGAACAGCAGGCTGTCTGAGTAGTTCTGCATCAGCATCGCCGTGAACGTCGGCCCCAACAGGCTGCCGATAGTATAGCTCAGCAGCAGCGCCTGATTCATCGCCACCAGCTGATGGTGCTCGACTTTCTCGCAGGCCCAGGCCATCGCCACCGGATAGAGCGTAAAACCCGCCGCGCCGAGAACAAACAGCGCGGGCGCCATCGCCGCCTGGGTCAGCATCGCCATACAGCCGACAATCACCACAAACACTTGCACACGCAAAACCAGAAGACGCCCGAAGCGGTCGGCAAGCTTACCAACCGGCCACTGGCCAATGATACCGGCGCTGACCATCACCGCCATCCAGAAGCCGATCCCGGAATCGCTGACGCCCTGGTGGTTAAGATAGAGCGGCATCAGGCCATACAATGAACCCAGCACAATGCCGGAGATAATACAGCCGTTAACGCCAAGGCGCGCCTGACGTAGCTTGAACATCGGCCAGACGTGCGTCTTTTCCTGATGCTCGCTGCTGCTATTCACAATGCGGGTAAAGAGCAGCGGCAGAATGGCCGCCATTATCATGCCCGTCACCCACGGTAGCACGCTCATCAGGTCAGTCGGCAGTTTGCTGATCATCAGCTGGCCTGCGACCGTCCCCATGTAATACACCATCATATAGGCAGCCAGCAGGCGGCCGCGGTTGCGCGACGTGCCGCTGCACATCAGCGCGCTTTCCACCACCACCCAAATCATGGCGCAGCCGACACCGGCGATAAAGCGCCAGACAAGCCAGCTCCAGAAGCCCAGCGTCACGCCAAGCCCGGCGCAGCCTGCGGCAAAAATCAGCGAGGCAATATAGTAGCTGCGATTAAAACCGAAGCGCTTGATCAGCGAGCCGGTAATCAGCGTACCCAGAAGGTTGCCGGTAAAATAGGACGAGCCGACCATGCCGACCTGCCACGTAGGCAAATTGTCATGGGCAAGCCACAGCGGTACCAGCGTATTTAACACCGCTATCGCGAGCGTCAGCAGAAGCAAGCCACAGAGCAAAAACAGCACTGGGCGGGTATAGGTAGGCATGAAATAAACCGTGAGGAAGGTAAGAATTCGTGCGCATCATGCCACCCGCCGCGCCAAAGTCAATCTGCCAGAAATCGCCTTTTAATGCCGGAACGGACTGTCGATGAATAGCCTTGATTTATCCGCTGCGATGCAGACCCTTTTTGTAGAGTATTGTCTTTAAAAAATAATAAGTTATTAAAATAAACCGCCACCGCCATCCATGAAAATATTTATCAATAAACAACACAAAAATAGCGGCGACAAAAATGAAAAAAGCGCCCGCAGGCGCTTTAAAAAGAAAGGGAGTTTACCTTAGCCGATAAACTCAAGGCCTTTCATATACGGACGCAGAACTTCCGGGATTTCGATGCGGCCATCAGCCTGCTGGTAGTTCTCCAGCACCGCCACCAGCGTGCGGCCGACTGCCAGACCAGAACCGTTCAGCGTGTGCACCAGACGGGTCTTTTTATCGGACTTGCTGCGGCAGCGCGCCTGCATGCGACGAGCCTGGAAATCCCAAACGTTAGAGCAGGAAGATATTTCGCGGTACGTATCCTGCGCCGGGATCCACACTTCCAGGTCGTAGGTTTTACGCGCGCCAAAGCCCATGTCGCCGGTGCACAGCAGCATCTTGCGATACGGCAGGCCAAGCAGCTGCAGCACTTTCTCCGCATGGCCGGTCATCTCTTCCAGCGCCTGCATGGAATCTTCCGGACGCACGATCTGTACCATTTCCACTTTATCGAACTGGTGCATACGGATAAGACCGCGGGTGTCACGACCATACGAGCCCGCTTCAGAGCGGAAGCACGGCGTATGCGCGGTCATTTTGATCGGCAGCGCGTCCTCGTCGATGATTTCATCACGCACGAGGTTGGTTAGCGGCACTTCCGCCGTCGGGATCAGCGCGTAGTTGCTGCTGTCCGCTTCTTCTTCCAGCGGACGGGTATGGAACAGATCGCCTGCGAACTTCGGCAGCTGGCCGGTCCCATAAAGCGTGTCGTGGTTCACCAGGTACGGCACATAGTTTTCGCTATAGCCGTGCTCTTCAGTATGCAGATCGAGCATGAACTGTGCCAGCGCGCGGTGCAGACGGGCAATCTGCCCTTTCATCACGACGAAACGGGAGCCGGTCAGCTTAACGGCGCTCGCGAAATCAAGCCCGCCATGCATTTCACCGAGGGTGACATGATCGCGCACGTCGAAATCGAACTTACGCGGCGTGCCCCAGCGGCTCACTTCCACATTATCGCTGTCATCTTTACCGTTCGGCACTTCATCGTCCGGCAGGTTAGGGATAGTCAGCGCGATATCGCGGATTTCCGCCAGCAGCGCATCGAGCTCATTTTTCGCTGCATCGAGTTCTTCGCCAAGCTTGTTCACTTCCAGACGAAGCGGCTCGATATCCTCCCCACGCGCTTTCGCCTGGCCGATGGATTTCGATCGCGAGTTACGTTCAGCCTGCAGATTCTCAGTTTTTACCTGCAGAACTTTACGACGCTCTTCAAGAGCGACCAGCTTATCTACATCCAGCTTAAAGCCCCGGCGTGCCAGTTTTTCTGCGACTGCGTCTGGCTCGGTACGCAGCAGATTGGGATCGAGCATGCTTATCCTGTGCTTATCGAAAAAAGGAAAGGGAAAGGCGACCGCTGCCTGCGGTCGCACTGATATACAACGATTTACCTTACCGCAACGATCGCATTAGCGGTAGCGTTTTGTGGGGCTTTTCTGATCCTGTTCAGCAAGCCAGGCTAGCTTTTCGCCAATCTTGCCTTCAAGACCTCTGTTGGTGGGATGATAGTAACGTGTTTGTGCCATTTCCGACGGGAAATAGTCTTCGCCAGCCGCGTAGGCGTTGGGTTCATCGTGCGCGTAACGATACTCCTGACCATAGCCCATCTCTTTCATCAGCTTCGTCGGCGCGTTGCGCAGATGTTCCGGCACGTCATAATCCGGGCGCTCGCGAGCATCTCTTAGCGCCGCTTTGAAGGCGGTGTAAACCGCATTACTTTTCGGCGCGCAGGCGAGATAGACAATGGCCTGGGCAATCGCCCTTTCGCCTTCTGCGGGCCCGACGCGCGTAAAGCAATCCCATGCGGAGATAGCGACCTGCATCGCCCGCGGGTCGGCGTTGCCGACATCTTCCGACGCGATAGCCAGGCAGCGGCGCGCGACATACAGCGGATCGCCGCCCGCGCTGATGATACGCGCATACCAGTAAAGGGCGGCGTCCGGCGCGGAGCCGCGCACCGATTTATGCAGCGCCGAAATCAGATCGTAAAAGCGGTCGCCTTTATTATCAAAGCGCGCGCTGCGCTCTCCCGCAATTTCTGTCAGTAGTTCAGGCTTCAGCACCCGCTTGCCGCTGTCGTCCGTTGGCGCCATATCCGCCATCATCTCAAGCGTATTGAGCGCACGGCGCGCGTCGCCGTTGACCAGCTCCGCGATGGCAAGCCGGGTTTCATCCGGCAGAACGATATCCTGCCCGCCGTAGCCGCGCTCACGATCGGTCATCGCCTGCGTCAGCACCTGTTCGATATCTGCAACCGTCAGCGATTTCAACAGATAGACGCGGGCGCGGGACAGCAGCGCCGAGTTCAGCTCGAACGACGGGTTTTCCGTGGTCGCGCCGATAAACGTAATCGTGCCGTCTTCGATATGCGGTAGAAAGGCGTCCTGCTGGCTTTTATTGAAGCGATGCACTTCATCGACAAACAGAATGGTGCGGCGGCCCGCGTTGCGGTTTTGCCGCGCGCGTTCAATAGCCTCACGAATTTCTTTCACGCCGGACGTCACTGCCGAGATGCGCTCTACATCAGCATTGGCGTAGCGCCCAATGACTTCTGCAAGCGTGGTTTTACCGGTGCCCGGGGGGCCCCAGAGGATCATGGAGTGGAGATGCCCGGCCTCGATGGCGCGGGGCAGCGGCTTACCGGGTGCCAGCAGATGCTGCTGCCCGATATACTGCGCCAGATTTTCTGGCCGCATACGCGCGGCCAGAGGCTGAAAGGTGTTATCGGAAAAATCGAGCGAAAGATTGCCCACCCGTACCTCTACTTATTACGCTGGTCGTCCACCGTTACGCCCTGCGGCGGCGTAAAGGTAAATTTGCTCATATCCACGGTGCCATTCTGCTGTGATTTGAGCTGATAGCTGCTGCGCTGATCGTCCTGCTCGACGGCGCTGAACTGGTTGATGGTGCCATCGCGGCTCACATTAATAGTGAACTGCTTCAGGTTGCCGCTGCTTGCTTTCGGCGTCAGCACGAAGTCGTCGCCATTCTGTTTGATGTTGTACTGCTGCCAGTCGCTGCTCTGGTTACGCGCGATCAGCATAAACGGCGTGTTACTGGTGGCATCTTTCAGCCAGGTGGCGCTCGCCTGCTCAACAAACGGATTATAAAACCACAGCGTCTTGCCGTCGGAGATCAGTACGCTCTCATCCGGCTGAGTCATGTGCCAGTTGAACAGGTTCGGGCGTTTTACCCAAAGATCGCCCTGGCCTTCCTGTACGGCAGCGCCGCTGCCATCGGTCACTTTCTGGGTGAAGCTGGCGTGGAAGCTGCTGACTTTATCAAGGCGGCTTTTCAAATCGCCTGCGGCGTCCGCCCATACGGACGAGACGGCAAACGCGGAAAGCAAAGCACAGGTAACGGCGATTTTTTTCATTGTTATCCCTCAGAATACGACCGACCCCGGTACGGGATCGCTTACTGTCCTTTACTGTAGCCACAAGGCTGCGGTTTTCGACAGAAGAAAAACCTGATTTTTTGGCAATTTACCCATCTTTTCAGAATCATGATGAGCGTGACGCCCTGCGCGTGCTGCCTCATGACGCACGCGCAGGGGAAGATCGGTTACTCGAATGGCGGCGGCGCCAGCACTTCGCGGTTGCCGTTATGGCCCTGCTCGCTGACGATACCCTGCATTTCCATCTGTTCAATAATACGCGCCGCGCGGTTATAGCCGATACGGAACTGACGCTGTACGCCGGAAATCGACGCTTTACGTTTTTCCACGACAAACGCGACCGCCTGATCGAACAGCGGATCGAGCTCTTCGCCACCGTCAAAGCCGCCACCGCCGCCCTCACTTTCGCTGTCAGAGGTAATGCCTTCGACGTATTGCGGGCGACCGCGCGCTTTCCAGTCCTGGACGACGGCATGCACCTCTTCATCACGCACAAAGGCGCCATGAACGCGAACCGGCGTGGTGGAGTTCGGCCCTGAATAGAGCATATCCCCCATTCCAAGCAGCGATTCCGCGCCGCCCTGATCGAGGATGGTACGCGAGTCGATTTTACTGGAGACCGTAAAGGCGATACGTGTCGGGATGTTGGCTTTAATCAGGCCGGTAATCACATCCACGGACGGACGCTGGGTCGCGAGCACCAGGTGGATGCCTGCCGCACGCGCTTTCTGCGCCAGACGCGCGATAAGCTCTTCGACTTTTTTACCCACCGTCATCATCAGGTCAGCGAACTCATCCACCAGCACGACAATATACGGCAGCTTTTTCAGCACCGGATGGGTAGCGTCCATGCTGTCGCCCGGTTTCCAGTACGGATCCGGGATTGGCCGCCCCATGCGTTCGGCTTCGGCGATTTTTTCGTTATAGCCCGCGAGATTACGTACGCCCAGCGCCGACATCAGCTTGTAGCGTTTTTCCATCTCGTTCACGCTCCAGCGCAGGGCGTTGGCGGCGTCTTTCATGTCGGTGACCACTTCGGTCAGAAGATGCGGAATGCCCTCATAAACCGAGAGCTCCAGCATTTTCGGGTCGATCATGATGAATTTCACGTCGTCAGGCGTCGCTTTATAGAGCATGCTCAGGATCATGGCGTTAACACCCACCGATTTACCGGAACCGGTCGTACCGGCCACCAGCAGGTGTGGCATTTTCGCAAGATCGGCCACCACCGGTTCGCCTGCGATATCTTTACCGAGCACCACGCTCAGCGGCGACGGGTTATCACGGAATTTCGCGCAGTCGAGCACTTCACGCAGGTAGACGGTCTGGCGCTTTTTGTTCGGCAGCTCAAGGCCGACATACGGCTTGCCGGGGATAACTTCCACGACACGCACCGCGACGGTGGAGAGTGAACGCGCCAGGTCGCGCGACAGGTTGGAAATTCGCGCGGCTTTGACGCCCGGCGCGAGGTTCAGCTCAAAGCGCGTGATGACCGGGCCTGGCGAATAGTTCACCACATCAGCCTTGATGCGGAAATCCGCCAGACGCGCTTCGACGAGCCGCGCCATCTGCTGAAGCGCGAAGCTGTCTACCGGTTCGACTTCCGCTGGCGGCGACGTCAGCAGATCAAGCGACGGCAGCGGCGTGGACGGTTTATGCATCGGCAGTTCATCGCCGTTGCGCATCAGCAGCGGATGGATCAGACTCTCGCGCGGCGCGGCGGCCGGTGGTTGATGCGACGGCGCGGCCTGTTGCTGAGGCTGATAACCCTGTGCAGGCATGGCTGGCTGTGCAGGCGCCTGATACGCAGCAGGCTGCGGCGCGTATTGCTGGGGCGCTTGCGGTTGCGGCGTATAACTTTGAGGCTGCGCATGACTTTGCGCAGGCGTAGCAGGCTGCGGCGGCGCGGCGTGCGTTTGCGGAGGCTGATAGTGTTGCGGCGCCTGGCGATACGGTTCGGGTTCGACAGGCTCTGGCATAAACAGCGGCTCGCTCGGGCCGTCATTGACCAGCGCTTTCATCGGTGAAAGCGCAACGTCGTCCGGCAGGAACGGCGCGGCACCTGACGGCTGCGGCGCGGCGTAGCGCTGCTGCTGCGTGGCCGCGAACTGACGCGCCAGCTCCGCATGCTCCGCGGCTTCTTCCTCTTCCGGGCTCATTTCCGCCTGGTACTCTTCACCGTAGCGTTGCTGCTGCGAAGCGGCAAACTGACGCGCCAGCTCATCCTGGTACATCGCATCGGCTTCTTCATCAGAAACGCCCTGCTGCTGTTGCGCCATACGACGCTCCGCCTCTTCGCGGGCACGCTCTTCCGCCATCCGCTGGGACGGCAGTTTAATGCCGTAAGACGCCAGTTCGCGACGGGTCGGTACGCGAACGCGATTCGGGCGCGGCAGCTGCGGGCCAATGCCCTCTTTAACCTGCGGACGCGGCGCTTCGCCAGCGACCGGCGTAAAAGCGGCTGCGGTTTGCGACGCGGCAGAAACCGTCTGCGTCGCGGCGTGAACGGCGGCGGCGGCGGCAGTCGCCTGCGCGGCGGCGTTCAGACCAGACGCGGCAGCGCCTGCGATATCAGACGCCGGTAATGACGGCGCGGCAGGCGCAGGGTGCGGCGCGCGCGCGGGCTCTTCTTTGCGAGCAAGCTCCTCCGGATCCGGGATCGGCTGATACCAGGCGGCCAGCTGTTCGCGCTCGCGAGCGCGCTGCGCTTCGACTTCTTCAAAATGATAGAGCGGCGGACGCGCGGGTTTGACGTCTTCCGGCGGCGCAACTGGCTCCGGCTCGTACACCGGCGCGGTGTCCTGCACAGGCGCATAGGGTTGCGGCGCGGCGTAAGTTTCCTGCGCCGCCTGGGCATACATTTCCGGCGCAGCGGTATAAGGTTCTGGCGCAGGCGCATACGGCGCGGTGTGCGGAGCATAAGGCTCGTGCGCCGATGGTGCCTGCTGAGACGTCAGCGGGTGCGGTTGCTGCGCCGGATACGGCTGAGCCTGCACCGGTTGCTGCGGCTGCGCAGGCTGATAAGCCGGCTGCGCTGGTTGATAAGGCTGTTGCACCGGCTGACCTGGCGACTGCGCAGACGCATGCGGCTGCGGCGCGCTCGTCTGTGCGGGCTGCCAGTAAATCTCTTCCTGCGGCGCCTGCGAGACCGGCGGCGCGTAGTAATCTGGCTCTGGCGCGATGCCCGGATGAGCGTGCGGCGCGGAAGGCGCCGCGTGCCACTCTATCTCTGGTGCAACGTCCGGTGCCTGAACGCTTACGGTATCTGATGGCATCGCGGTCTGCGCGTCGGCCCAGACCGGCGCAACCGGGGTGGCAGCCGCCGCGACGGCGGCCGGATCGGCGATAGAGTGGCCGTTCAGCAGCGGATCGTTTTCATCGTAAAACGCATCCGGCTCGGTCACTTTATGGCCCGAGAATAATACGTCGTCAGCATCCGCAGGGGTGCCGCGCACGCTGTATTGCACCTCGTCGGCGTCATCCATCCGTTTGCCCGAGAAGAGCGCGGCATCGGTTTTACGCGCAACAGGGTTGCTGAATTTATCTGCCAGCCGCTGGCGGCGGGCTAAAGCACCACGAAGAATACGCGCGCGACGAGACTCCCTTTTCGCGGGTGCCTGCTCGTATTCATCCTCTTCATCATCGTCGTGCGCTTCATCGTCTTCGTAGTCGTCTTCATCCTGCCAGGTGTCGTCCCGACGGGTACGGTTGCTGGCGAACGTTAGCACGGTCAGCACGAAACTGCCGATTTTCTCTGCGATGCTGACCCATGACCAGCCGGTGAACAGCGTGAGGCCCGCCGCCCAGACGCAGAGCAGCGCGATGGTGCCACCGCTGCTGTTAAGCATAGGCTGTAGCGCGGTGCTGAGCAGGCTGCCGATCACCCCGCCGGAGGCGAAGTACCAGATGTCGTCGGCGTTGATCGCCGCGAGTCCGCAGGAGGTGAGGATCAGCGCCAGCACGCCGATAAGGCGCAGCGCCACAGCGAAATAGTCGATGTAATCGTCATTGCCGCGCTGACGCCAGGCAAACCAGCAGCCGCCGACCATGATCACGGGAATGGTGTAAGCCATCACGCCGAAAATGAAAAACAGCGTATCCGCCAGCCACGCGCCAGGCGTACCGCCCAGGTTATGGATAGGCTCATGCCAGGCCGTTTGCGACCAGCTGGGATCAGAAGGGTTAAAGCTTAACAGGGCGGCCATCAGCCAGACGGCAAACAGCACGACGAGGATCAGCAGCGCCTCGAGCAGTCGGCGCCCGCTGCTTAATTTAGTGAGTGTGACTTCTTTGTCTTCGGTGTATTCCTGGCTCAAGACAGGCTCTCCAGGTCCATGAGGTAAAACGGACAGCAGTGGCGAGAAACCCCGCCACTGCTGCTGTATGGATTAACAGGAGTGTAATCAAACTACGCCCGGTTTGCACCTGTTCTGTGTTAGCGGGTCTTAATGACCAGACGATTACTCTGCTTGACTTCTTCCATGACGACGTAAGTACGGGTGTCGTTGACGCCCGGCAGTCGCAGCAGGGTTTCGCCCAGAAGCTTACGATAAGCGGACATATCCGGCACGCGGGTTTTCAACAGGTAGTCGAAATCACCGGAAACCAGATGGCACTCCTGAATTTCTTCCAGCTTTTGCACAGCAGCATTAAACTGCTCAAATACATCCGGTGCGCCACGATTCAGAGTAATCTCAACAAAAACCAGAAGTGAGGCATCCAGATAATGCGGGTTCAGCAGAGCCGTATAGCCCTGAATAAAACCCTGTCGTTCCAGACGACGAACGCGCTCAAGGCACGGCGTCGGGGAAAGACCCACTCTTTTTGAAAGCTCGACGTTAGAAATACGCCCATCCTTTTGCAGCTCATTAAGAATGTTACGATCGATACGGTCGAGATCTTTGCCAGGGCGCTTCTTGCTATCTACCATTATTATTGTCTCTCTGTATTCCTTCCCTACACCTGCCATTACCCATTGCACTTCACTGTTCAGGGTGTCAGTTAGAAGACCGTTGCCCGCTGGCAGCTATCGATATTACGCATGGCGTCTGTCCACGCCATGCGTGAATTTCAATAGCCCGGAATTTGGCACAAGCTTGCGCCAGAATGCGCTACAACCAAAGCCAACACTTTTTTCTTCCTCGAATGTTTTCGCAAAAGCGCAGGGGATTGTCAAAGCAAAACATCGATTTTTAGTAGAACGTGCCAGAGAGTGGTAACGACCAGCGATTATCCCTCATTTTATTGCCTTATCCGCCGCGCTTTTTAATCAGTAAAAATAATGGCGCTATTGGCTAAAGCTATTGCATGAATCGTTAACAAAATTGCCACACTCTTTTTTTACCCCGGCAAATTCCCTACAATCCAGCCCATTGTCTGCCAACAACAATGAGGATCTCATGGGCACGGCTAAACACAGTAAGCTGTTAATTCTTGGCTCCGGCCCGGCGGGATACACCGCTGCGGTCTACGCGGCACGCGCTAACCTGAAGCCGGTTCTGATTACCGGGATGGAAAAAGGCGGTCAGTTGACGACCACGACCGAAGTGGAAAACTGGCCGGGCGACCCGCACGATTTGACCGGTCCGCTGTTGATGGAACGCATGCACGAGCATGCCGCGAAGTTTGAAACAGAAATCCTGTTCGACCATATCAACAAGGTCGATCTGCAAAACCGTCCGTTCCGTCTTATTGGCGACAGCGGCGAATACACCTGCGATGCGCTGATTATCGCGACTGGCGCGTCCGCGCGTTACCTGGGCCTGCCGTCGGAAGAAGCCTACAAAGGCCGCGGCGTTTCTGCCTGCGCGACCTGCGACGGTTTCTTCTACCGCAACCAGAAAGTCGCGGTCATCGGCGGCGGCAACACCGCCGTGGAAGAAGCGCTGTATCTGGCGAACATCGCCTCTGAAGTGCATCTGATCCACCGTCGCGACACCTTCCGCGCCGAGAAGATCCTCGTCAAACGTCTGATGGATAAAGTGGAAAGCGGCAACATCGTGCTGCACACCCACCGCACGCTGGAAGAAGTCACCGGCGATCAGATGGGCGTGAGCGGTCTGCGTCTGCGCGACACGCTGAACCCGGACAACGTCGAGACGCTGGAGGTTGCGGGTCTGTTTGTCGCGATAGGCCACAGCCCGAACACCGCTATTTTTGATGGTCAGCTTGAGCTTGAGAACGGCTACATCAAAGTGCAGTCCGGCATCCACGGCAACGCTACCCAAACCAGCATCCCTGGCGTGTTCGCCGCAGGCGACGTTATGGACCATATCTACCGTCAGGCGATCACCTCCGCCGGCACCGGCTGTATGGCCGCGCTGGACGCAGAGCGTTACCTGGACGGTCTCGCTGAAAAGCACAGCTAATTCCACGATTTAAACAAGGCGACGAATCAGTCGCCTTTCTTTTATCCCCGTTGTAACATTGCCTGCTCTCTCGCCTTGCGGCGAGCACTCTGGATTTTACTGCTCAGTGCATGCAATGAATAAAACCCGTCAACAAGAACTGACCCGCTGGCTTAAACAGCAAAGCGTTATCTCCCGCCGCTGGCTCAGCCTGTCGCGCCTGCTCGGCGTAGTGAGCGGTCTGCTTATCGTCGCGCAGGCCTGGCTGCTGGCCGACCTTCTGCATGACATGATAATTAAAGCCATCCCGCGCGAGGCGCTCTTGCTGCCGTTTGTGCTGCTGATTCTGGTCTTTGTGCTGCGCGCCTGGATTGTCTGGCTGCGCGAAAAAGTCGGCTTCCACGCCGGGCAGCATATTCGCGCGCGCATTCGCCAGCAGGTGATGAACCGGTTGCAGGAGGCGGGCCCCGCCTGGATCCAGGGTAAACCCGCCGGCAGCTGGGCGACGCTTATCCTTGAGCAGATTGACGATATGCATGATTTCTATGCCCGCTACCTGCCGCAGATGGCGCTGGCGGCGAGCGTGCCGCTGCTGATCGTGCTCGCGATTTTTCCTTATAACTGGGCAGCAGCGCTGATCCTCCTTGGCACTGCCCCGCTGATCCCACTCTTTATGGCGATGGTCGGCATGGGCGCCGCCGACGCCAACCGCCGCAATTTCCAGGCGCTGGCGCGCCTTAGCGGCAACTTCCTTGACCGCCTGCGCGGCATGGAAACCCTGCGTCTTTTCCATCGCGGCGCGGCGGAGACCGACAACATCCGCGCGGCGTCGCAGGATTTCCGCCAGCGCACGATGGAAGTGCTGCGCCTCGCGTTTCTCTCCTCCGGCGTGCTGGAATTTTTCACCTCGCTGTCTATCGCGCTGGTGGCGGTCTACTTCGGCTTTTCTTATCTGGGCGAGCTGAATTTCGGCCATTACGGCACCGGCGTGACGCTCTTCGCGGGTTTCCTGGCGCTGATCCTCGCACCGGAATTCTTCCAGCCGCTGCGCGACCTCGGCACCTTTTATCACGCCAAAGCGCAGGCGATTGGCGCGGCCGACAGCCTGAAAACCTTCCTTGAAACCCCGATTCAGCACGCCGAAAAAGGTACGCTGGAGCTCTCCGGCTGCGAGCCCATCACGCTTGACGCGCAGGGGCTGACGATCCTCTCGCCGCAGGGCAAACGCCTCGCCGGGCCGCTCAACTTCACGCTGCCTGCGGGCAAACGCGTGGCGCTGGTCGGGCAAAGCGGCGCGGGCAAGAGTTCGCTACTGAATCTGCTGGCCGGTTTTCTGCCGTATGAAGGCTCTCTGCGCGTTAATGGCGTTGAGTTGCGCGAGCTGGAGCCGCAGAGCTGGCGTCGCGAGCTTTGCTGGGTGGGGCAAAACCCGCAATTACCTGCGCAAACGCTAAAAGAGAATGTGTTACTGGGCGACCCGGACGCCAGCGACGCGCAGCTGCAGGCGGCGCTCGATAAAGCCTGGGTGAGCGAATTTCTGCCGCTGCTGGCGCAGGGCGTGGATACGCCCATCGGCGATCAGTCTTCCGGGCTGTCCGTCGGTCAGGCGCAGCGCGTGGCCGTCGCCCGCGCGCTTCTCTCGCCATGCCGTCTGCTGCTGCTGGATGAGCCGTCGGCAAGCCTTGACGCGGGCAGCGAGCAGCGCGTCATGCAGGCGCTGGAAGCGGCGTCGCTTTCACAGACGACGCTCATGGTCACGCACCAGATTGATGATATCGCCGACTGGGATGAGGTCTGGGTGATGCGCGATGGCCGCATCGTGGAGCGCGGCGACGTCGCGACGCTCAGCGCCGCCGATGGCTATTTCGCCGCACTGCTGGCGCACCGTCAGGAGGAGATTTAAATGCGCGCGTTGTTACCTTATCTGGCGCTCTATAAACGCCACAAATGGCTGCTGTCGCTCGGCGTCGTGCTGGCTATCGTGACGCTGCTCGCCAGCATTGGCCTGCTGACGCTCTCGGGCTGGTTCCTGTCCGCCTCGGCGGTGGTCGGCATGGCCGGGCTTTACAGCTTCAACTATATGCTGCCGGCCGCGGGCGTGCGCGGTGCGGCGATTATTCGCACGGCCGGGCGCTACTTTGAGCGCCTGGTCAGCCACGAAGGCACGTTCCGCGTGCTGGAACATTTACGCATTCACACCTTCAGCCGCCTGCTGCCGCTCTCGCCATCCGGGCTGGCGCGTTTTCGTCAGGGCGAACTGCTGAACCGCCTGGTGGCGGATGTCGACACGCTGGATCACCTTTATCTGCGCGTGATATCGCCGCTTATCGGCGCGCTGGCCGTTATCGTGGTGGTCACGCTGGGTCTGAGCGTGCTGGATATCACGCTGGCGCTGACGCTTGGCGGGATCATGCTGGCGACGCTGTTGCTGCTCCCTCCCCTCTTCTATCGCGCCGGTCGTCCGGTGGGCGAAGCGCTGACGGTGCTTCGCGCCAGCTATCGCCAGCAATTGACGAGCTGGCTGCAGGGCCAGGCGGAACTGTCGATTTTCGGCGCCGCCGGGCGCTATCGCGATAATCTTGATGCCACCGAACAGGCCTGGCATGAGGCGCAACGTCGCCAGACTGGCCTGACGGCGCTTTCACAGGCGATGATGACGCTGATAAGCGGCATGACGGTCGTTCTCATTCTGTGGATGGCCGCCGGCGGCGTCGGCGGCAACAGCGCGCCCGGCTCGCTGATTGCGCTGTTTGTCTTCTGCGCGCTGGCGGCCTTTGAAGCGCTGGCGCCGGTCGGCGGTGCGTTCCAGCACCTGGGCCAGGTCATCGCCTCCGCCCGTCGCGTCAGCGACGTGATTGAGCAGCCGGCTGACATTACCTTCGAGCAACCGGGCGTTGATGCGCCGCGCGAGGCGTCGCTTGCGCTGCGCGACGTGAGCTTTAGCTACCCAGGCCAGCCACAGCCTGCGCTGCGTGATATCACGCTTGATGTCGCGCCGGGCGAGCATATTGTCATTCTCGGGCGCACCGGCTGCGGTAAATCGACGCTGCTGCAACTGTTAACCCGCGCCTGGGACCCAACTTCTGGCGACGTGACGCTGGGCGGCGTTGCCATCTCGTCTTATCACGAAGCGGCCCTGCGCGCGACCATGAGCGTCGTGCCGCAGCGCGTGCATCTCTTTAGCGCCACGCTTCGCGATAACCTGCGCCTCGCCGCGCCGGATGCCGATGACGCCGCCCTTAGCGCCATACTCACACGCACAGGGCTCGAAAAACTGCTGGAAGATGAAGGTCTGAACGCCTGGCTTGGCGAAGGCGGACGCCAGCTTTCCGGCGGCGAGCTGCGTCGTCTCGGCATCGCCCGCGCCTTGCTGCACGATGCGCCCATGCTGCTGCTGGATGAACCGACGGAAGGGCTGGATGCCGAAACCGAACGGCAGATCCTCGCGCTGGTCCGGGAGGTCGCCGCACATAAAACGCTGCTGATGGTCACGCACCGCCTGCAGGGCCTGACGGCGTTCGATCGCATTATTGTCATGGACAACGGACAGATTATTGAGCAAGGTAGTCACGCAGAATTACTGGCGCAACAGGGACGTTATTATCAGTTTCGTCAGCGAACAGTACACTATCATTGATTGATGTTTGACTATGTTGTCAGGGAGCGCCGTTGTGATGCGTCTGGTGCAGCTTTCTCGTCATTCGATTGCTTTCCCCTCACCTGAGGGGGCGTTACGTGAACCCAACGGCTTACTGGCATTAGGCGGCGATCTCAGCCCGGCGCGCCTGATGATGGCCTATCAACAGGGCATTTTTCCGTGGTTTTCACCGGGCGACCCGATTTTATGGTGGTCGCCGGATCCACGCGCCGTGCTCTGGCCCGGGCGGCTCCACATCAGCCGCAGCATGAAGCGCTTTCACCGCCGATCGCCCTATCGCGTTACGCTGAATCACGCCTTTAACGCCGTTATCCAGGGCTGCGCCAGCGACCGTGATGACGGCACCTGGATTACCAATGACGTCGTTATCGCCTGGCAGCGCCTGCACGAACTGGGTCATGCGCACTCGGTAGAAGTCTGGCAGGACGATCAGCTGGTCGGCGGAATGTACGGCGTGGCGCAGGGCACGCTATTTTGCGGCGAATCGATGTTCAGCCGCAGCGAGAACGCCTCGAAAACCGCGCTGGTGGTGTTTTGCAATTATTTTATGGCCCAGGGCGGCAGGCTTATCGACTGTCAGGTGCTGAATCCGCATACCGCGTCGCTCGGCGCGATTGAGATCCCGCGCCGCGATTATCTGCAACACCTGGCCGAGCTTCGCCAGCTCGCGCTTGAAGAACGGTGCTGGGTGCCGCACACCCTTTTTACACCCGCAGGATAACAGAATGTTTTCGGCACATTTTTTGTCAGGGTGTTATACTTACGCACGCAGAAAATGACTGCCATTACCCTGCCGCCGTTTTGGGACCCTCCGTTAACGCAACGCTTTGGATCTCACGCTCCCCGTTACGCTTGCGCTGCCCGCGCGGTTTTGTCGTGGGGGCAGAAAGGCGCAGCGGTACAACGGGCATTTCGCCCGCAAAACTTTACTTAATGGGTGAACTTGGGCATTATCTTGCCGGTTCAAACTATGGTAGTGATACCCCAGAGGATTAGATGGCCAAAGAAGACAATATTGAAATGCAGGGTACCGTTCTTGAAACGTTACCTAACACTATGTTCCGCGTAGAACTGGAAAACGGTCACGTGGTAACTGCCCATATCTCCGGTAAAATGCGCAAAAACTACATCCGCATTCTGACGGGCGACAAAGTGACTGTTGAGCTGACCCCGTACGACCTGAGCAAAGGCCGCATTGTCTTCCGTAGTCGCTAAGTTTGTACTGACTTCTCGTGCATGAGAAGTAAGGCCGCGCCGCCGTTTGCCGCGCCAGCCTGAGAAAAAGCGCCGCTTAATGCGGCGCTTTTTTTATGGGCAGAACCGCATAATAAAGACATAAAAAAACGCCGGATATCGCTATCCGGCGTTGTGTGCAGCGCATGTACTTAGTGCGCGGCTTCAGGCTTGTGCTTCTGCGCGCTCTGGAAGCTGTACGTCAGCTTATCGCCGTCTTTATCCAGCGCAACGGACACCTGTCCGCCATCCACCAGCGAGCCAAACAGCAGCTCGTTGGCCAGCGGTTTTTTCAGGTTATCCTGAATGACGCGGGTCATTGGACGCGCGCCCATCGCACGGTCATAGCCTTTCTCTGCCAGCCAGTCACGCGCTTCCTGGCTGACTTCCAGGGAGACGCCTTTCTGGTCAAGCTGCGCCTGCAGTTCGACGATAAACTTGTCGACCACCTGATGGATAACCTCGGCAGAGAGATGGTTAAACCAGATGATATTGTCGAGACGGTTGCGAAACTCCGGTGTGAAGATCTTTTTGATCTCCTCCATCGCATCGGTGCTGTTATCCTGACGGATAAGCCCGATAGATTTACGCTCAGTTTCACGCACGCCAGCGTTGGTCGTCATCACCAGAATCACGTTGCGGAAATCCGCTTTGCGCCCGTTGTTATCGGTCAGCGTGCCGTTATCCATCACCTGCAGCAGCAGGTTAAAGACGTCCGGGTGCGCTTTTTCAATTTCATCGAGCAGCAGCACCGCATGCGGATGCTTGATAACCGCGTCGGTCAGCAGACCGCCCTGATCGAAGCCAACATAACCCGGAGGCGCGCCAATCAGACGGCTCACGGTATGGCGCTCCATATACTCGGACATATCAAAGCGCAGCAGTTCGATGCCCAGCGCTTTGGAAAGCTGCACCGTCACCTCGGTTTTGCCGACGCCGGTCGGGCCTGCGAAGAGGAAAGAACCGACCGGTTTACGGTCATGTCCCAGCCCCGCGCGGCTCATTTTGATGGCCTCGGTTAATGCCTCAATGGCTTTATCCTGACCAAACACCAGCATTTTCAGGCGGTCGCCCAGGTTTTTCAGGGTATCGCGATCGCTTTGCGACACGCTCTTCTCCGGAATACGCGCGATACGGGCCACAACGGACTCGATATCCGCCACGTTGACAGTTTTCTTACGCTTGCTGACGGGCATCAGACGCGCACGCGCGCCCGCTTCGTCGATAACGTCGATAGCTTTGTCCGGCAGATGACGGTCGTTGATATATTTCACCGCCAGCTCAACCGCCGCGCGGACCGCTTTCGCGGTGTAACGCACGTCGTGGTGCGCTTCATACTTCGGTTTCAGGCCGTTAATTATCTGGACGGTTTCATCAACGCTCGGTTCGGTGATGTCGATTTTCTGGAAGCGACGCGCCAGCGCGCGGTCTTTTTCGAAAATGTTGCTGAACTCCTGGTACGTCGTGGAGCCCATCACCCGAATTTTACCGCTGGAAAGCAGCGGTTTGATCAGGTTCGCGGCATCCACCTGGCCACCGGAGGCCGCACCCGCGCCGATGATGGTATGGATCTCATCGATAAACAGAATGCTGTTGTTATCCTGCTCCAGCTGTTTGAGCAGCGCCTTGAAGCGTTTTTCGAAATCGCCGCGGTATTTGGTGCCCGCGAGCAGCGAGCCGATATCCAGCGCGTAGATGGTGCAGTCGGCCATGACTTCCGGCACGTCGCCCTGCACGATACGCCAGGCAAGCCCTTCGGCAATCGCGGTTTTCCCGACGCCCGATTCGCCCACCAGCAGCGGGTTGTTTTTCCGGCGACGGCAGAGCACCTGAATAGCGCGTTCCAGCTCTTTATCGCGGCCAATCAGCGGGTCGATGCCGCCAACGCGGGCAAGCTGATTGAGATTGGTGGTGAAGTTTTCCATACGCTCCTCCCCGCCTGCCTGCTCTTCGTTGACCGGATTGTCATTGCCCGGCGCCTGGCCTGGCTCGTCTTTACGGGTGCCGTGAGAGATGAAATTCACCACATCAAGGCGGCTGACTTCATGTTTACGCAACAGATACGCCGCCTGGGACTCCTGTTCGCTAAAGATGGCCACCAGAACATTGGCGCCCGTCACTTCGCTACGGCCGGAGGACTGCACGTGGAATACCGCACGCTGCAATACGCGCTGGAAGCTGAGCGTCGGCTGCGTGTCGCGCTCTTCTTCAGTCATGGGCAGTACGGGTGTGGTTTGTTCGATGAAGGCTTCGAGTTCCTGACGCAGCGCCACCAGATCCACGGAGCAGGCTTCAAGCGCCTCCCGTGCCGATGGGTTACTGAGCAAAGCCAGTAACAGATGCTCGACGGTCATAAACTCGTGTCGGTGCTCGCGCGCTCTGGCGAAAGCCATGTTTAAACTGAGTTCCAGTTCCTGGTTGAGCATAGGGCACCCCCTCAATAGTTTGCCTTAATCAGGCTTTTTCCAGCGTACACAACAACGGATGATCGTTCTCCCTCGCATATTTGTTCACCAGCGCCACTTTGGTTTCCGCCACTTCCGCGGTGAAAACGCCACAGATGGCCTTCCCCTGATAGTGAACCGTGAGCATCAATTGCGTTGCACGTTCTACATCATAAGAAAAGAACTTTTGCAGCACGTCAATGACAAATTCCATCGGCGTGTAATCATCGTTCATTAATATAACTTTATACATAGATGGCGGCTTTAGCGCTTCGCGCAGGTCATCTTCCGCCAAATGGTCAAAATCCAGCCAACTTTTGTCTTTACTCATTGCCAGTCGTCATCATGGTTAAACAGTACAGCCAGCGTGTTTTCCGGCGCTCTGGTTGAGTGTAATACGCATCCTGAATCTACCCTAATGTTCAGCACGCAACCAGCTATCACTGGTATTCGCGAACTCTGTCACATTAATGAAAATAGCGTTAACTGCTTCAAAATTTTGACTCAATCCCACCTGCCAGACCCCGCTCAACGCTTGACGCAGAGTGCGATTTCTCTAAATTGTACAAGCGTGAGTTGGCGAGGTTTTGAACAGCCCCCCTCACCCACCGGTTCAATCCATCTTACTCAATAAGACTTATGAAGGATGTCGAAGCATGGAGACGGGTACTGTTAAATGGTTCAATAACGCCAAAGGGTTTGGGTTCATCTGCCCTGAAGGCGGCGGCGAAGATATCTTCGCGCACTACTCTACAATCCAGATGGACGGCTACAGAACGCTGAAAGCCGGACAAGTCGTGAGGTTCGATGTACATCAGGGTCCCAAAGGCAACCATGCCAGCGTCATTGTCCCTCTTGAAGCAGAAGTCGCATCCGCAGTTGCGTAACTCTTCTGTTTCATTGTGTACATCCTGCTCCTGAAATGCCAGTCCCGAGGACTGGCATTTTTATTTATTCCCGCGCCAGCGCATCCACAGGATTGAGCCGCGCGGCGCTGCGGGCAGGCAACCAGCCGAATAAAACGCCCGTCGCGCTTGAACATAAAAACGCGGTCAGCAATGCCACCGGCGAAAAGCCAATCTCCCAGCCGGGCAGGATGAGTTGCAGCGCAAAGGCGATAAGCAGCGACAACCCAATGCCGAGCGCCCCACCCACCAGACAAACCAGCACCGCTTCGATGAGAAACTGCTGGAGTACGTCGCTTGCGCGCGCGCCAACCGCCATGCGGATGCCGATTTCACGGGTGCGTTCGGTGACCGACACCAGCATGATATTCATCACCCCGATCCCACCGACCACCAGCGAAATCACCGCCACCAGCGTTAAAAACAGCTGAAGAGTACGTGTGGTCTTTTCCGCCGTTTTCAATACACCATCCATGTTCCAGGTGAAAAAGTCTTTTTTGCCGTGGCGCAGCGTCAGCAGGCGGGTCAGCTGCTGCTCCGCCTCGCCGCTGTCGTAGCCCTCTTTTACGCGCACCGTGACGGAGTTCAGCCACGACTGCCCCATGATGCGCCCGGACATCGTGCTGTAAGGCATCCAGACGCGCAGAATTTTGCTGCTGCCGAACATCGACTGCTTCTCTTCCGCCACGCCGATGACCGTCGCAGGCATGTTGCCCACCAGCACCACTTCGCCGACCACGCTTGCCTTATTCGGAAAGAGCTGGCGACGCGCGTTGCTGTCGATAACCACAACTTGCGCACGACCGCGCAGCTGCTCGTCGTTGAAGGTGTTGCCCTCGCTAAAGGTCATGCCGTAGACGTTAAAATATTGCCCGCTCACGCCGTTGGCGCTGGCGGCCACATCCACATTGCCGTAGCGCAGGCGTAAATTCTGCGAGACGGCGGGCGTGGCGGAGCTTACCCACGGCTGGCGCTGGATCGCCTGCAAATCGTCATACTGCAACGCCTGCTGATATTGCGGATCGTCATCGCCGAAATCCTTACCCGGGTAGACGTCTATCGTATTCGTACCGATAGAGCGGATATCCTCAAGCACCATCTGCTTGGCGGCATCACCGACCACCACGATAGAGACCACCGACGCGATGCCGATGATAATCCCGAGCATCGTCAGCAGCGTGCGCATCTTATTGGCTGCCATCGCGAGCCACGCCATGGTGAGCGCCTCGCGAAAGCTATTGATAAACTGCCCTAATGCCGGGGCGTCGTGCGGCTGCGTATTGAGCCTTGCCCCTTCACGCGCCGCCACCGGCGGCGGGTTGCTGATGATTTCCCCGTCGCGAATTTCAATGACGCGCTCCGCCTGGGCGGCGACGTTCGGGTCGTGGGTCACGATAATCACGGTGTGTCCGCGGTCACGCAGCTGTTTGAGCGTCGCGATAACCTCTTCGCCGGAGTGGCTGTCGAGCGCGCCGGTCGGTTCGTCGGCGAGGATCACCTGGCCGCCGTTCATCAGCGCGCGGGCGATACTCACGCGCTGCTGCTGCCCGCCGGAGAGCTGCGAGGGCTGATAATCCACCCGCGCCTCAAGACCGAGCCGCGCCAGCAATTCCCGCGCCCGCGCCTGCCGCGCGGCGCGCCCGGTGCCGGCATAAATCGCCGGGACTTCGACATTCTGCGCCGCGGTCAGATGCGAGAGCAGATGGTAACGCTGGAAGATAAAGCCGAAGTGTTCGCGGCGCAGGCGGGCCAGCGCGTCGCCAGAAAGCGTCGCCACATCCACGCCCGCCACCTTATAGCTGCCGCTGCTCGGCTTATCGAGGCAGCCAAGAATATTCATCAGCGTCGATTTACCGGAACCGGAAGCCCCAACAATCGCCACCATTTCACCGGCGTGAATAGTCAGAGAGACGCCTTTCAGCACTTCAACCTCGGTGTCGCCTGACGGATAACTGCGGCGAATATCCCGCAGCTCAAGCAGCGCCGTCATTGGTCGCTCCCGACCGCGCGGCCGATCACCACTTCATCGCCTTCGTCGAGGCCTTTAACCACTTCTACCTGGGTATCGTTACGCACGCCGATGGTCACCTCGCGCTCGCGGGTTTCGCCGTTGCGCAAAAGCGTGACGTTATAGCGATTATCGCCGACCGGCTCGCCCAGCGCCGCCAGCGGAATGGTCAGCACATCGTTAACGCCGCCGAGCTGGATATGCACCTGAGCGGTCATATCAAGACGCAGCACGCCCTGCGGGTTCGGCACTTCAAAACGGGCGTAGTAAAAAATGGCGTCGTTGATTTTCTCAGGCGTCGGCAGAATATCTTTCAGCCGCCCTTCGTAACGGGTCAGCGGGTCGCCAAGCACGGTAAACCAGGCTTTCTGTCCGGGTTTGAGATGAATAACGTCCGCCTCAGAAACCTGCGCCTTCACCAGCATCGTGCTGAGATCGGCAAGCGTCAGAATATTCGGCGCCTGTTGGGCGGCGATCACCGTCTGGCCCTGAAGCGTGGTTATCTGCGTCACTTCGCCCGCAATGGGCGCGGTAATGCGGGTGTAGTCCAGATTGGTTCTGGCGGTGCTGAGCGACGCCTGGTTACGCTGGATTTGCGCGTCAATAGTGCCGATTTGCGCCTCTTTCACCGCCAGTTCCGTAGCGGCGGTATCGAGATCCTGACGTGAAATCGCCTGGGTATGTGCGAGCTGCTGCTGGCGGGAGAGCGTGACGCGGGCGAGTTTCATCTCGGCTTCGGCCTGACGCCGCTGGGCGCGCAGCTCCATTAGCGTCGCTTCGACTTCTTTGATCTGGTTTTCGGCCTGCTCCGGGTCAATCACCCCAAGCAGCTGATCCTTTTTCACTTTATCGCCGATGTTAACCGACAATGTTTTTAGCTGGCCGCTTACCTGCGCGCCGACATCGACTTTACGCAGCGCGTCGAGTTTGCCGGTGGCCAGTACGCTCTGTTGCAAATCTCCTTTGCGCACCAGCATGGTCTGATAGCGTGGCAGCGGCGCGTTCAGTGTCTTCCACAGCCAGATACCGCCAATAATGATAACCAGAGCCAGCACCACGTAGCGCTTCTTGATCCTTCCCTTAAGCTTCATATCTTTCCTGACGTTTCAGAAGAGTAAACAGAGTTGCTCTCCTATTCTAAACACAATCTCAACCAAACCCTATGCGGCCTGCAAATAAACAGGGGCGTTGATATTGCGTTGAGTGATGGTTTGTTCCCATAGCCTCAATGTTTATCCTGCATGAGACTGGGCTATGACCGCACTCGCCGAACTTTCTGTACAACCGCCAGCCCACAACGCCTGGCAACTCTTCCGCCTGCTTGCGACCGGTCAGAAAGCGCCGGGCCTCGCGTGGCAGAACCCGGCCTATCGCCGTAAATTTATGCTCCGTTCGCTGGCGACCCCTTTCGCCACCCGTCGCTGGCTCGCGGTGCTGGCGCGACAGCCGATGCTGGATGCCCTGCTGTATGCCCAGCCGGGTCTGCCGTGCCGTCTGCACCGCCCCTGGCTCTCCGTAACCCTTTCACGTGAGCAGGCGCTGGCGGCGCTGGAATATCATTACCAGCATATTACTCGCCTGCTGCCCGCCGCGCTGATGCACGGCCACCTGACGCGCCAGGGCGTTACGCTTGCCACGCTTACCGGGAAAAACGACGCGTCGTATCGTCTCGACCTCGCGGCCGTCGCGGACCTCGATAAAGAGGGCGAAACCACTGTGATTTTCCGCGATGCCGCAGGCGTCGTTCTCGCCGAGATGACATTCACCCTGTGCGACGTTGACGGAAAAAGCACGCTGTTTATTGGCGGTTTACAGGGCGCCAAAGCCTGGGTCGAACACGATCAGATCCAGCTTGCGACCAAAGCCTGCCACGGGCTGTTCCCCAAACGCCTGCTGCTGGAGGCCGTCTGCCTGCTGGCGCAGCATTTCGGCGTAAACCAGATCCTCGCCGTCAGCAACGATACGCACATCTACCGCAGCTGGCGTTACGCGAAGAAGAAAAAAGACAAACTGCATGCCGACTACGACAGCTTCTGGGCGTCGCTTGGCGGTGAGAAGGATGCGCAGGGGCTGTACCACATGCCGCTGCAGGTCGCGCGAAAATCCCTTGAGGAGATTGCCAGCAAAAAACGCGCGGAGTATCGCCGCCGTTATGAACTGCTGGACAGCATGACCGCCCAGATTGCCGCGTGGTTTAACGAAAGGTAGGTTGCGGGGCGTTGAGCTGGCGGGTGCGCGTTGCTTACCCGCCATACGTGTACCCGCACGCCTCTTTTGGCGGGTGCGCCTTGCTTACCCGTTCTACGCATAGCTGCGACACGGCAACGTTAATCCGCGCGGCCCCGGGCGAGCCACAGCACGCGGGAGAACATTTTGCGCAGCAGCGACGGCACGGCGTCGGTGCCGCGGCGCGCGGCTTCCATCGCCACTTCAATGGCCAGATCAGGCTTTGAAGAGCGATGGATAGCCTTGACGATGACCCGCCGCATATTCATATGCACGCCGTCCGGCAGCTGCGCCACCCGGTAAAACACCGCCTCAAACCCTTCGCGATACATAAAGTGCTCCATATCGAGCGCAGGGAGCTCGGTTAAATGCTGGCGCACCTGTTCGCCGTCGTTATTGACCAGGCCCTTCACCGTCGCGGCATATTTGCGTCCAGCGTCGTCGCCATCCACCAGCACATGCCATTCGATGCCCATGCGGCGGGCGAATTTAATCAGCGGCTTTAAGCCTGACTGGGCAAACTCAATGACCTTTATACCTTCGGCTTCGAAATGGTAGCCGCACTGGCGCGCCAGTTCGTTCATCATCCAGACTTCGGTCTCGCCTTCCACCAGCAGCCAGCAGCGCGCGAACAGCGACGAGGGGCGATTAAAACGGATATGAAACGCAATACGGCGGCTGTCTTCGGCGTTCATACCGCCGGGGCCAAGCCGCCAGGCCGCCACTTTGCCGGAGGCGCGCACCAGGCGGCACACCTCTTCCACGGGCGTCATCGACAGTAGTTCGCCCGAGTTGGTGGTGGTCAGTTTTTGCAGCGGCAGCAGGTTCAATAATTGCCAGGCCACCGACAGCATAATGGGGTGCAGACGCGTTTCGGGGTCTTCCACCAGCAGGAGCGGACGGGCGTATTTATCGAGCCGCACGTTGCCTTTCGCCTGTAACAGCGTGGAGAAAAGCCCGAGCAGGATCACCCGATAGGCCCGCCCGCCGGGTTTATCAATCATGCGATTGATAATGTCGAGATAGCGCCAGCTGCGCTGTTCATCATGCGAATGGCGGCGCATCAGGCGGTAACGCGGGCCCGCGGTCCCTTGTTCGGAAAAGTAGTGCTCCAGCAATTGCACCATCGCCGAGAGCCCCTGGCGAATTTGTTCATCCGTGAGGTTCTGCGGGCGGGCAACCAGCTCGCGCGTCAGGTAATCGAGCTCGCGGGCGGTGACCTCCACCTGCGGCGTATGGGCGATGGCGCTGTCATGCAGGCGGCGCATAAAGCGCGCGTCGCGCAGGCGCAGCACCGGGCTTAGCCGGATGAGCTGGCGCGCCAGGGTGTCGATATCGTCAAGCGCCAGCGCCTCGCCCTGCGCGTTGAGAAAGCTGCGCAGCGTCAGCACGCTGTCGTCGTCGTTAAGCTCGCCCTCCAGCCGGTAGAAAATGCGCTGATAATTATCGTCGCCTGGCGTCCAGAGCGAGCGCAGGCCGCGATAGCGATGCCGCTGAAAATCGCCCGGCTGCGCCTCACGGAAGATAAGGATCAGGTGCAGATGACGCTCGCGCCCGTGAATATCGCCAGGCGGAAACCAGAAATCGTGGCGGGTGAAGGAATAGAGCGCGTCGCCGGGGTTCAGCAGCAGCGTGAGCGCATCCAGCAGGCTCGATTTCCCCCACGCGTTTTCGCCAATCAGGACATTATTATGCTCAAGCGTTAACGACAGACGATTAATTCCACGGAACCCGGCGATCTCCACGCGCTCAAGAAACATTTTTCCTCCGGCTGCATCAGGCATAACGGCATGTGGGCAGTATAGCTATTCAATCAGAGGCTTAACAGGCGCGGTGCCTTGCAATACGCAGCGCTGCGAGGCGTCTCGTAATAATAAAAAATGAAACGATGAAGGGCAGTATTAATGGCTTTCATAATGCGCTAACGCAATGAAACTTGGTCGGTAATGGCGGCTTTACTCGCTCTGGCGAATTCGGTAGGGTGTGGCAGCACTTTACTGTCAGGTCTCCAGGATCCCGCGCCGCATGTTTTCAGGACTGTTAATCATCGTAGTACCGCTTATTCTCGGCTACCTTATTCCCCTGCACAAAGCAGGCGCGCTGCGGTTTATTAATCAACTGTTAAGCTGGCTGGTCTATATCATCCTGTTTTTTATGGGGATAAGCCTGGCGTTTCTTGACGATCTTTCGGCCAATCTGCTGGCGATTTTTCACTATTCCGCCGTCAGCATTACGGTCATCATGCTGTGCAATATCGCCGCACTGCTGTGGCTGGAGCGCACGCTCCCGTGGCGGCATCAGCATCATCAGGAGAAACTGCCGTCGCGCCTCGCGATGGCGCTGGAATCGCTGAAGCTGTGCGGCGTGGTGGTGCTTGGTTTTGTGCTGGGGCTGACCGGCCTCGCGTTTCTTAAGCACGCTACAGCAGCGAGCGAATACACCTTAATTTTCCTGCTGTTCCTGATAGGTATTCAGCTTCGCAACAACGGCATGACGCTCAGGCAGATTGTGCTCAACCGGCGCGGCATGATGGTGGCGGTCGTGGTGCTGGGCAGTTCGCTTATCGCAGGCGTGGTGAACGCGCTGCTGCTGGGGCTGCCGCTGCGCGCGGGGCTTGCGATGGCGTCGGGTTTCGGCTGGTATTCGCTCTCCGGCATTCTGATGACGGAAGCGTACGGGCCGGTTATCGGCAGCGCCGCGTTTTTTAACGATCTGGGCCGCGAGCTTATCGCCATCATGCTGATCCCGACCCTGGTGCGCCGAAGCCGTTCGACCGCGCTCGGTATCTGCGGGGCGACGTCAATGGACTTCACGCTGCCGGTGTTACAGCGCAGCGGCGGGCTAGAGCTGGTGCCTGCCGCCATCGTTCACGGTTTTATCCTGAGCCTGCTGGTGCCGTTGCTGATGGCGCTGTTTGCCGCCTGATACCTCTTTGGCGGTAGCAGGCTGCCGCCAAAATTGCGCTACATCAATCTCCCTTCAACTTCCTTAAAAAACGCTTTTCTCCCCCTGCGCCTGAGCCTAACCTTAAACATGCATATCAAATATAACTTTAAGGTGTCATCATGTTTTGCGTGCAATGTGAACAAACGATTCGTACTCCGGCGGGCAACGGCTGCGCGTATGCGCAGGGGATGTGCGGAAAAACCGCCGAAACCTCCGACCTACAGGATCTGCTGATTGCGGCTTTACAGGGGCTTTCCGCCTGGGCGGTCAAAGCACGTGAGCTTGGCATCATCGACCACCATGTAGACAGCTTTGCGCCGCGCGCCTTCTTCTCTACCCTTACCAACGTCAACTTCGATTCTCCGCGCATTGTGGGTTATGCCCGCGAGGCGCTCGCCCTGCGTGACGCGCTGAAAACGCAGTGCCAGGCTATCGACGCCAGCGCACAGGTCGATAACCCGATGGCAGCCCTGACGCTTGCAGGCGATGACCTCGGCGATTTACAGCGCCAGGCCGCCGCCTTCGCGCCGAATATTGATAAAGCGGTGATTGGCGAGAATATTCTCGGCCTGCGCCTGCTCTGCCTCTATGGTCTGAAAGGTGCTGCCGCCTATATGGAGCACGCGCATGTGCTCGGGAAGTCAGACAACGACATTTACGCCCAGTACCATAAAATCATGGCCTGGCTCGGCACCTGGCCTGCGGACATGAACGCGCTGCTGGAATGCGCGATGGAAATCGGCCAGATGAACTTCAAAGTGATGAGCATTCTGGACGCGGGCGAAACCAGTAAATATGGCCACCCGACCCCGACGCAGGTGAATGTCAAAGCGGTCGCAGGCAAATGTATTCTGATTTCCGGTCACGATCTGAAAGATCTCTATAATCTGTTGGAGCAGACCGAAGGCACCGGCGTTAACGTTTACACCCACGGCGAAATGCTGCCCGCGCACGGCTATCCGGAGCTGCGCAAATTTAAACATCTGGTCGGTAACTACGGCAGCGGCTGGCAGAATCAGCAGGTGGAATTCGCCCGCTTCCCGGGGCCGATTGTGATGACCTCCAACTGCATCATCGACCCGACCATTGGCAGCTACGACGACCGCATCTGGACGCGCAGCATCGTCGGCTGGCCGGGCGTCAGCCATCTTGAAGGCGACGATTTCGGGCCGGTTATCGCCCAGGCGCAACAGATGGCGGGCTTCCCGTATTCTGAGATTGAGCACCTCATCACCGTCGGTTTTGGCCGTCAGACGCTGCTCGGCGCTGCCGATACGCTGATTGATCTGGTCAGTCGCGAAAAACTGCGCCACATCTTCCTGGTGGGCGGCTGTGACGGCGCGCGCGGCGAACGCAGCTACTTCACCGATTTCGCCACACAAGTGCCGCAGGATTGCCTGATCCTGACGCTCGCCTGCGGCAAATACCGCTTCAACAAGCTTGATTTCGGCAATATCGAAGGGCTGCCGCGTCTTGTCGATGCCGGTCAGTGCAACGACGCCTATTCCGCCATTATTCTCGCGGTGACGCTCGCAGAAAAACTCGGCTGCGGTGTCAATGACCTGCCGCTGTCGCTGGTGCTCTCGTGGTTTGAACAGAAAGCGATTGTGATCCTGCTGACGCTGCTGTCGCTCGGCGTGACGAATATCGTCACCGGCCCGACGGCGCCAGGCTTCCTGACGCCGGATCTGCTGGCGGTGCTGAATGAGAAATTCGGCCTGCGCCAGGTGACCACCGTAGAGCAGGATATGCGCGAGCTGCTGGGCGCGTAAGGAGGAAATCATGACGATGCCAACCCCACAATGCCCGTGGCGTATGCAGGTTCACCACATCCGGCAGGAGACGCCGGATGTCTGGACGCTGTCGCTTCTGTGCCACGATTTCTATCCCTATCAGGCCGGGCAGTACGCGCTGGTAAGCATTCGCAACCGTGCTGATACGCTGCGCGCTTATACCATTTCCTCAACGCCTGGCGTCAGCCCGCTGCTGACGCTGACGGTGCGCCGGATAGACGACGGCGAAGGCTCGGGCTGGCTGACGCGCGAAGTAAAACGCGGCGATTATCTCTGGCTCTCCGACGCGCAAGGGGATTTTACCTGTGCGGATAAACCAGAAGAGCGCTTTCTGCTGCTTGCGGGCGGCTGCGGCGTAACACCGATCATGTCGATGCGCCGGTGGCTGGCGACGTACCGTCCGCAGGCGGACGTACAGGTGATTTATAACGTCCGCACGCCGCAGGATGTGATTTTCGCCGAGGAATGGCGCAATTATCCGGTGACGCTGGTGGCGGAAAACGGTGACGCGCCGGGCTTCGCGCGCGGTCGCCTCACCCGCGAAATGTTACAGGCGGTGCCGGATCTCGCGAGCCGTACCGTGATGGTCTGCGGCCCCGCGCCCTATATGGATTTCGTGGAGCAGGAAGTGAAAGCGCTTGGCGTCACGCGCTTTTTTAAAGAGCAATTCTTCACGCCGGTTGCCGAAGCCGCCACCAGCGGATTGAAATTCACCACGCTGACGCCCGCACGCGAGTTTTACGGCGCGGTCGGCACCACGCTGCTGGAAGCGCTGGAGAGTAATAAAGTGCCGGTGAACGCCGCGTGTCGCGCAGGCGTCTGCGGCTGTTGTAAAACGCGCGTCGTCTCTGGCGATTACAGCGTGACGAGCACCATGACATTGACCGAGCAGGAGATAGCCGACGGCTATGTGCTGGCGTGTTCGTGTCATCCGGCAAGCGACATAGTGCTGGCCTGACCGACGTCTGCACGTTGTACAAATGCATCATGAAAAAGGCGCCTTCAGGCGCCTTTTACTTACTGCCACGCCGGGCGGCTCGCAACCGCATACCGCCCTGCGCCGCAAAACGCCACCGCCAGCGCGCCGGTGAAGAAATAGACGATATTCTCAATGGCCCACGCGCCGGTTTTATCGAGCATCCACGTCTTATCCATGCCCACCATCAGCCACGCGACGACCATCGTAAAGGCGATCACCAGCGCCGCCGGGCGCGTCAGAATACCCAGTATCACCAGCACCGGTGCGATGACCTCGCCTGCGAGCGTACCGTAAGCGATAAATTCCGGCAGACCACGCGCTGCCAGCATCGCCGCTATACCGTCTACGCCATCCAGCAGTTTGTGCATCCCATGAAACAGCATCAGCCCGCCTACCGTCAGGCGCAGCAGTAATTTACCCAGAGACTCTCTGTCCAGCGCCCGGTTAAAGGCGACAAGTGTTGTCGTTAGCATTTTTTTATTCCGTCTGAATCGCTGTCCTGGCGACGCGCTGCGGCGCAGTCACCCCATAAAACCTTATGAACTTAAAGGGTAAATCCCCCGCCTGCAAACCAATTTGAACTAAGCTTGTAACCGGTATCACAGACAACGCATTCAGGAGGAAAAATGAAACAGACCGTGGCGTCCTATATCGCAAAAACCCTGGAGCAGGCGGGCGTAAAACGCATCTGGGGCGTAACCGGCGACTCGCTCAATGGCCTTAGCGACAGCTTAAACCGGATGGGCACCATCGACTGGATGTCGACGCGCCATGAAGAGGTCGCCGCCTTTGCAGCCGGCGCGGAAGCGCAGTTAACCGGCGAACTGGCCGTGTGCGCGGGTTCCTGCGGGCCGGGCAACCTGCATCTCATCAACGGCCTGTTTGACTGCCATCGCAACAATGTGCCGGTGCTCGCGATCGCGGCTCATATTCCCTCAAGCGAAATCGGCAGCGGCTACTTTCAGGAGACGCACCCGCAGGAGCTGTTCCGCGAATGCAGCCACTACTGTGAGCTGGTATCAACGCCGGAGCAGATCCCGCAGGTGCTGGCCATCGCGCTGCGCAAAGCCGTGCTCGAGCGTGGCGTCTCGGTGATTGTGCTGCCGGGCGACGTGGCGCTTAAACCCGCGCCGGAAGACGTTAATCCCGCCTGGTATCACGCGCCGCAGCCGGTTATCGTGCCGCCGCAGGACGAACTTAAAAAGCTCGCCCAGCTGCTGCGCTACTCCGACAACATCGCGCTGATGTGCGGCAGCGGCTGCGCGGGCGCGCATCAGGAACTCACTGAATTCGCACGGACGCTGAAAGCGCCCATCGTCCACGCGCTGCGCGGTAAAGAGCATGTTGAGTACGACAACCCGTATGACGTGGGCATGACCGGGCTTATCGGCTTCTCGTCCGGCTACCACACCATGATGAACGCCGACACGCTGATCCTTCTCGGCACCCGTTTCCCCTACCGCGCGTTCTATCCGACCCACGCCAAAATCATTCAGATAGATATCAACCCGGGCAGCATCGGCGCGCACAGTAAAGTGGATATGGCGCTGGTGGGCGATGTGAAAGCGACACTCGCCGCTCTGCTGCCGCTGCTGGAAGAGAAAACCGACCGGCACTTCCTGGATAAAGCGCTGGAGGATTACCGCGACGCGCGCAAAGGGCTTGATGACCTGGCGCAGCCGAGCGATAAAGCGCTGCACCCGCAATATCTCGCCCGCCAGATAAGCCACTTCGCCGCGCCGGACGCCATTTTCACCTGCGATGTCGGCACCCCAACCGTGTGGGCGGCGCGCTATCTGGAAATGAACGGTAAACGCCGCCTGATTGGCTCGTTCAACCACGGCTCGATGGCCAACGCCATGCCGCAGGCGATCGGCGCCCAGGCGAGCGCGCCGGGGCGTCAGGTGGTGGCGATGTGCGGCGACGGCGGTTTCAGCATGCTGATGGGCGATCTGCTCTCGCTGGTGCAGCTCAACCTGCCGGTCAAAGTCATCGTCTTTAACAACAGCGTGCTGGGTTTTGTGGCGATGGAGATGAAAGCAGGCGGTTATCTGACCGATGGCACCGATCTGCACGCCACCAATTACGCCCGTATCGCCGAGGCCTGCGGCATCCCTGGCATTCGCGTCGAGAAAGCGAGCGAACTGTATGACGCGCTCTCACGCGCCTTCAGCATGGACGGCCCGGTGGTCGTGGATGTGACCGTCGCCAAAGAAGAGCTGGCGATGCCGCCGCAGATCAAGATGGAGCAGGCCAAAGGCTTCAGCCTCTATATGCTGCGCGCCATCATCAACGGCCGCGGGGATGAAGTTATCGATCTGGCGAAAACCAACTGGTTCCGGTAAAAGAAACGTTTCTGTTCACCGAAAAGGACATACCGTGATCGATTTACGCAGTGATACCGTCACGCGCCCTGGCAACGCCATGCTGGAGCGGATGATGGCGGCCCCCACCGGGGATGATGTGTATGGCGATGACCCAACCGTTAACGCGCTGCAGGAGTACGCGGCGCGCTTAAGCGGCAAAGAGGGGGCGCTGTTTTTGCCGACAGGCACCCAGGCCAACCTGGTGGCGCTGCTGAGTCATTGCGAGCGCGGCGAGGAGTATATTGTCGGACAGCTCGCTCATAATTATCTCTATGAAGCGGGCGGCGCGGCGGTGCTCGGGAGTATTCAGCCGCAGCCGATTGACGCCAACGGCGACGGCACGCTGCCGCTTGATAAAGTGGCGGCGAAAATCAAACCCGACGATGTCCACTTCGCCCGCACCCGCCTGTTAAGCCTTGAGAACACCCATAACGGCAAAGTGCTGCCGCGCGATTATCTTCATCAGGCGTGGGAATTTACCCGCGAGCGCGGGCTGGCACTGCACGTGGACGGCGCGCGCATCTTTAACGCGGTAGTGGCGTATGGCTGCGAGCTGAAAGACATCGCGCAGTATTGCGATACGTTCACGATTTGCCTCTCCAAAGGGTTGGGCGCGCCGGTGGGCTCGCTGCTGCTCGGCAGCCATGATTACCTGCAGCGCGCGAAACGCTGGCGCAAGATGACCGGCGGCGGCATGCGCCAGGCGGGCATTCTCGCGGCAGCCGGGCTGTATGCGCTGGAGCATAACGTCGCCCGTCTGAAAGAGGACCACGACAACGCCGCCTGGCTTGCCGGTGCGCTGCGCGACGCGGGCGCGGATGTCCGTCGCCACGACACCAATATGCTGTTCATCAGCGTGCCGCAGGCGCAGGTCGCCGCGCTCGGCGCGTTTATGAAATCGCGCGACGTGCTGATAAGCGCCGCCCCGGTGACGCGTCTGGTCACGCACCTTGATGTCAACCGCGCGCAGCTTGAAACCGTCGTCGCTTACTGGCGGGAATTTTTACAGCAGGCGGCATAACGCGTTTACAGCGCTGCGGCAGAGGGCATATTCAGCTGCGCTTACGCGCATTGTTACGTTGTACCCATTGCATCAGCGCTGATTTCACGGAAGAATGCGCGGCTACACGTTACAGCACAGTGGATCGATATGAAGGTACTGGTCACGGGCGCCACCAGCGGTTTAGGCCGAAACGCGGTCGAATATTTACGTCATCAGGGTGTCCAGGTCAGAGCCACCGGGCGCAACGAAGCGATGGGCAAGCTGCTGGAAAAAATGGGCGCGGAGTTTATTCCTGCCGATTTAACCGAGCTGGTCTCCTCGCAGGCGAAAGCGATGCTGGCCGGTATCGACACCCTCTGGCACTGTTCCAGCTTCACCTCGCCCTGGGGCCCGCAGGAGGCGTTCGATCTCGCCAACGTGCGCGCTACCCGCCGTCTCGGCGAATGGGCTGTCGCCTGGGGCGTGCGCAATTTCGTGCATATCTCCTCGCCCGCGCTCTATTTCGACTATCACCACCATCGTGATATCCGCGAAGATTTCCGGCCTCACCGGATGGCGAACGCGTTTGCGCGCAGCAAAGCCGCCAGCGAAGAGGTTATCCAGCTGCTGGCGCAGGCTAACCCGCAGACGCGCTTTACCATTCTGCGTCCGCAAAGCCTATTCGGGCCGCACGATGTTGTCTTCTTCCCGCGTCTGGTGCAGATGATGCGCCATTACGGCAGCGTGCTGTTGCCGCGCGGCGGCGAAGCGCTGGTGGATATGACTTACCATGAAAACGCGGTCCACGCGATGTGGCTTGCAAGCAGCAGCGCCTGCGACGCGCTGCCGTCGGGACGCGCCTATAACATCACCAACGGCGAAGCGCGCCCGCTGAAAAGTATCGTGCAGAAGCTGATTGATGAACTGGGAATTTCATGCCGTATCCGCTCGGTGCCCTACCCGATGCTGGATATGATGGCGAGAAGCCTTGAGCGGCTCAGCAAACACTCCCATAAGGAGCCGGCGTTAACCCATTACGGCGTTTCCAAGCTTAATTTTGATTTCACGCTGGATATCAGCCGCGCCGAAAGTGAACTGGGCTATACGCCGGTGGTGTCGCTGGATGAGGGCATCGAGCGCACGGCCTGGTGGCTGCGCGACCACGGCACGCTGCACCGCGGTTAAAGGTCTTGCGGGCAGCGGTATTCTGCCCGCCTCTGGCGTTACGCCTCGTTTTTGAGTTGATACACCGACGCGCTAACGCACTCACCGTTTTTGGTCATGACGTTAACCGGTACGCGCTCATAGCCTTCGCCCTCAAACTCATCCAGTGCCGCCCAGTGATCGGCAAGGTGTTCGGAAGCAAACACAAAACCCTCGACGCGGTTATCGCTGCCATCAAGCACAATGCCCGGAAAGCCCATCTGTGCGCCCCAGCCTTTATTCATCAGCGTGCCGTTGACGAAGCCGGCTTCCCAGTCGCCGCCGATACGCTCAAGTACATGCGCGTTCGGACGACCGGGTCCTAAGGTGCCATAGACAAATAAACGTTCCACACACTCTCCTTTTACTGTCATCACGCAGGTCAGCCCTGCCCATATTTTTCCAACAACGCCTCGGCTATCGCCTGGCTCTGTGCATCCGGCAGACCGTCATAACGGGCGGGCCGGAAATGCATCTGGAACGCCTGGATCACGCGCTTGCGCTGCACCTCGCTCATCTGCGGCGTCACGTCATAGCCGTAACGCGCCAGCAGATCCAGCAGATCGTTTTCCCCGACCGGCGCGTAAGGGTTGCGCCCGGCGAGATAAAACGCCACGCGCTGAGCATCCGGCCACGCGCCTATCCCCTGCGCCGCCAGCGCCTGCCATGGGAACAGCGGCCCCGGATCGTCTTTGCGCTGCGGCGCGATATCCGCATGCGCCACGACGTTCTGCGGCGCAATCTGGTAACGGTGAATGATGTCGCGCGCAAGCTTGCTGAGTACGGCTATCTGCGGCGGGCTGAACGGGAAGAACCGCTTCTGCCCGTCGATTTTCCGGTAGCCGTAGTTTTCCAGTTCAATGCCGACCGAGGTGTCGTTTAACCGCGTGGCGCCGCGCCAGAAGCTCGCGCCCGCATGCCACGCCAGCTCGCGCTCCGGCACCAGTTGCCAGATTACCGGCTTGCCGCCTTTTTCAGGCGGGTTCGCCGGGATCAGATAGTGCGAGCTGACGTGCCGGTCGGTCAGCGTGGCGAGCGACGTGTCGAAATCATCGGCGGTGTAGTGGATGACCAGCACTTTAATGCGCGGATATGCCGCCTGCGCGGCGCGGCGCGTGTCCACTTTATAATCGCCGCGATCGACAATGCCCTTTTCGCCCGCGCACCCGGCGAGCAGCACCGCCAGCAGCAGCGGCCAGAAACGCGCTTTCATCGACGGGTTTTCACCGCCGTGCCGCTGACACTCACCATTAGCATGCTGCCGTCTTTACCGACAGTTTCATAATCGATATCAATGCCGACGACGGCATCAGCGCCGAGCGACGCGGCCTGGTCGCCGAGCTCGCGAAACGCGATTTCGCGCGCCTTACGCAGCTCTTTTTCATACGCGCCGGAACGGCCGCCCACAATGTCGCGGATGCCCGCGAAAAAGTCGCGAAAGATATTGGCGCCGAGAATTGCCTCGCCGGTGACGACGCCGCAATATTCAACGATAACTTGCCCTTCCAGGGTTGGCGTGGTGGAAAACTGCATGGTTCTCTCCTTTTGGCTATCAATGCGTTAGCAGACGATACCAGACGCAATTCGGTAACGATACGCTATGCTAAAAAAGTCCTGTGACAAGAAACGTAGTCCTGCTTACCGGAATAAGGAAATAAAAATGCGCCATACCGTTCTGACTCTGGTTCTTCCGTGCGCGCTGATGCTGAGCGCCTGTACCACCGTGACGCCCGCCTTTAAGGATATCGGCTCGCGCAGCGGCCCGTGCGTGGAAGGCGGCCCTGATGCCGTGGCGGAACAGTTCTACCAGCATCGCATCGAACAGCGCAGCCAGGGGCTGACGCGCCTGACCGACCTGCGCCCCTATTTAAGCGATTCGCTCTACCAGCTTCTGGATAAATCGAACCGTGAAAACCACGCCGATAACGGCTTCTTACGCACCGACCCGTTCTCCAGCCGCACTGATGCGCCTGAGAGCGTGCGCGTCGCCAGCGCCTCGCGCATTCCGAACACCGACGCGCGCAATATTCCGCTGCGCGTGGAGCAGCAGCGCGGCGAGACAAAATGGCTGGATGAAGTACTGATGGTGCGCGAAGGCCAGTGCTGGGCGGTCGATGACGTGCGCTATCTGGGCGGCAACGGGCACGCGCCTGCGGGCACGCTGCGCCAGTCGCTGGAGCGCCGTTAAGCGCGGCGGGGCGTGGGTGCGATAAACCGTCTGGCTTAGCGCCATCTGACCGACATTTATTCTTGCCCCACCCCCACCCCGCTATATCGTGCTGGTTTTGTGCCGAAAATGTGGAGAATATTAAGTTTTAACGCACTAATATTGCATAACTATTCTGCCAACGGTACTATTCGCGGTCTCAATTGCTATTCAACTGCTACGCATGAGTATTCAACTAAACGGCATAAACTGCTTCTACGGCGCGCATCAGGCGCTGTTTGACATCACGCTCAGCTGCCCCGAGGGCGAAACGCTGGTGTTGCTTGGCCCAAGCGGCGCGGGAAAAAGCTCGCTGCTGCGGGTACTCAATTTGCTGGAGATGCCGCGTTCCGGCCAGCTCAGCATTGCGGGCAACCAGTTCGACTTCTCGAAGGCGCCGGGCGATAAAGCGATCCGCGAGCTGCGCCGCAATGTCGGCATGGTCTTCCAGCAGTACAATCTGTGGCCGCACCTGACGGTGCTGGATAATCTTATCGAAGCGCCGTGCCGGGTGCTGGGACTCAGCAAAGAGGACGCGCGCAAGCGCGCCGATAAACTGCTGGAGCGCCTGCGCCTGACGCCTTACGCCGATCGTTATCCGCTCCATCTTTCTGGCGGTCAGCAGCAGCGTGTGGCGATTGCGCGCGCGCTGATGATGGAGCCGCAGGTGCTGCTGTTTGACGAGCCGACCGCCGCGCTCGACCCGGAAATCACTGCCCAGATCGTGAGCATTATCCGCGAGCTGTCGCAGACCGGGATCACGCAGGTTATTGTGACGCACGAAGTGGAAGTGGCGCGTAAAACCGCCAGCCGGGTGGTCTATATGGAAAATGGACATATTATCGAACAGGGTGACGCGAGCTGCTTTAGCGCCCCTGCGACCGACGCGTTCAAAAACTATCTTTCCCACTGAAGATGACCGGAATAATGACAATGAAAAACGTATTGATTGCCGCGCTTCTCGCAAGCGTTAGCCTTTCCGCTGCCGCAGCACAAACTATCCGTTTCGCAACCGAAGCCTCTTACCCTCCGTTTGAGTCCATGGATGCGAGCAATAAAATCGTCGGTTTCGACGTCGATCTGGCCAATGCCCTGTGTAAAGAGATTGACGCGACCTGCACATTCACCAATCAGGCGTTCGACAGCCTCATTCCGGCGCTGAAATTCAAGCGTGTGGACGCCGTGATGGCGGGCATGGACATCACCCCTGAGCGTGAAAAACAGGTGCTGTTCACCGCGCCGTATTACGACAATTCCGCGCTGTTCGTCGGCCTGCAGGGTAAAAACAGCAGCATCGACCAGCTGAAAGGCAAACGCGTAGGCGTGCAGAACGGCACCACGCACCAGAAATTCATTACCGACAAACACCCGGAAATCACCACCGTGCCTTATGACAGCTACCAGACCGCGCGCCTGGATCTGCAAAATGGCCGCATCGACGCCGTATTTGGCGACACTGCCGTGGTAACCGAATGGCTGAAGACCAACCCGAAACTGGCCGCTGTTGGCGATAAAGTGACTGACAAAGACTATTTCGGCACCGGCCTTGGTATTGCGGTCCGTCAGGGCAACACCGAGCTTCAGCAGAAATTCAACACCGCGCTGGAGAAGGTGAAAAAAGACGGCACGTACAAAGCCATCTACGACAAATGGTTCCAGAAGTAATCGCCTGAATGAACGATATGTTTCCCTTAGCAAGCGCCGCCGGGATGACCGTCGGCCTTGCCGTCTGCGCCCTTTGCCTGGGCCTGGTGCTGGCGATGCTGTTCGCCGTCCTGGAATCGGCGAAGTGGCGGCCTGTCGCGTGGCTCGCCACCGCGCTGGTGACGCTGCTGCGCGGCCTGCCGGAAATTCTGGTGGTGCTGTTTATCTATTTCGGCTCGTCGCAGCTGCTGCTGACGCTCTCGGACGGGTTTACCATCCCTCTGGGGTTCGCCACCCTTCCGGTACAGGTGCAGATCGATAACTTCGATGTGAGCCCGTTCCTGTGCGGCGTGATTGCGCTCGCCCTGCTCTATTCCGCCTACGCCTCCCAGACGCTGCGCGGCGCGCTGAAAGCCGTTCCGCACGGTCAGTGGGAATCGGGCCAGGCGCTGGGGCTGTCGAAATCCGCCATTTTCTTCCGCCTGGTGATGCCGCAGATGTGGCGCCACGCCCTGCCGGGGCTCGGCAACCAGTGGCTGGTGCTGCTGAAAGACACCGCGCTGGTGTCGCTGATTAGCGTGAACGATTTGATGCTGCAAACCAAAAGCATCGCCACCCGCACCCAGGAGCCGTTTACCTGGTACATTGTCGCGGCGGCGATTTATCTGGTGATCACCCTGATAAGCCAGTACGTCCTCAAGCGCATCGACCTGCGCGCCACGCGTTTTGAGCGGAGGCCTGGCTAATGCTCGATTACCTGCCGGAGCTTCTCAAAGGGCTGCACACCAGCCTGACGCTTACCGTGGCGTCCATCGCCGTGGCGCTGGTGCTGTCGGTTATCTTCACGATAATCCTGACGCTGAAAACGCCGGTGCTGGTCTGGCTGGTGCGCGGCTACATTACGCTGTTCACCGGGACGCCGCTGCTGGTGCAGATCTTCCTGATTTACTACGGGCCGGGACAGTTTCCGTCGCTGCAGAACTATCCGTGGCTGTGGCATGTGCTTTCCGAGCCGTGGTTGTGCGCGCTGGTGGCGCTGTCGCTGAACTCGGCGGCGTATACCACGCAGCTCTTTTACGGCGCTATCCGGGCTATCCCGGAGGGCCAGTGGCAGTCCTGCGGCGCGCTCGGCATGAGCCGCAAAGATACGCTCGCTATCCTGCTGCCGTATGCGTTTAAGCGCGCGCTCTCGTCGTATTCCAACGAAGTGGTGCTGGTGTTTAAGAGTACGTCCCTCGCCTATACGATCACGCTGATGGAAGTGATGGGGCACGGGCAACTGCTGTATGGCCGCACCTATGACGTGATGGTGTTTGGCGCGGCGGGCGTGATTTATCTTATCGTCAACGGTCTGTTGACGCTGCTGATGCGCCTGATTGAGCGTCGCGCGCTGGCGTTTGAGCGCCGTAGTTAGTTCCCCTCACCGTGCCCTCTTCCCGCTGGGAAGAGGGCTGTATGGTTGGATGGCGGGTGCGCTGACGCTTACCCGCCTACCTGAATGAGACCCTCTTTTGTAGAGCGCGTAAGCGCAGCGCACCCGCCGCCCCCCAGCCCCGCCAGATATAATACTTATACATTTTTATTGAATATAAATTCACATAATGGCATGGTGTCATCACGCCGGGTAAACGGTGATATACAACAAGATTGACAGACGGGAGCTTCACGCATGAAAAAAATTATTCTGGCCGCCATGCTGGCGGGTGCCGCATTCCACGCCGCTGCCGCGGATAAAATCAGCTTCGGTTCCTCTGCGACTTACCCGCCGTTCGAATCGCTTGACGCCAGCAATCAGATCGTCGGTTTCGACATCGATCTCGCGAAAGCGTTATGCAAACAAATGCAGGCGGAGTGCACATTCACCAACCATGCGTTCGACAGCCTGATCCCGGCGCTGAAATTTAAAAAATATGACGCCGTCATCTCCGGTATGGACATCACGCCCGAGCGCCAGAAACAGGTCGCGTTCACCACGCCTTACTATGCCAACTCCGCCGTGGTGATTGCCAAAAAAGGCGCGTACAAATCCTTCGATGAGCTGAAAGGCAAGCGTATCGGCATGGAAAACGGCACCACGCACCAGAAATACCTCCAGGATAAACACCCGGAAGTGAAAACCGTGGCGTATGACAGCTACCAGAACGCGATTATCGACCTGAAAAATGGCCGTCTCGATGGCGTCTTCGGCGATACCGCCGTGGTGAACGAATGGCTGAAGAACAACCCGCAGCTCGGCACCGCCACGGAAAAAGTGACCGACCCGCAATATTTCGGCACCGGTCTTGGCATCGCGGTACGCCCGGAAAACGTCGCGCTGCTGAAAAAGCTCAACGACGCGCTGGCAGCTATCAAAGCCGACGGCACTTACCAGAAAATCAGCGATCAGTGGTTCCCGCAGTAAGCGTCGCGTCACACCTTCCAGGGCCCGCCATACGGGCCTTTATTTTTTCGCGATTTACGGTACTGCAACGGCGTTTCGCCAAGCCGCTTGCGAAAGCAACGGATGAAATACGTGGTATCGGAAAAACCGGTCATCTGCGCGATATCCGCCACGCTGTACGCGTGATGGCGTAACAACTCGCACGCCTTGCGCAGCCGGAACGTCGTCAGATAGTCGTGGATTGCCTCCCCCGTCTCCTGCTGAAAGCGACGCGAAAGATAGCTGCGCGAACGGTTAAGCTGAAGCGCCAGCGCGCTGAGGCTGAATTTCTGCGCATAGTGTTCTTCCACCCAGTACATCACCTGCGTTGAGAGCATATTGCTGGCGCGCGGCAGCGGCGCGGGCGTTTGCGGTAACAGGCTCAGCAGATGGATTAAAAAGCTCGCCACCTCTTCATGCTCGCTACGGCCTTTCGCGAGCCGCGGCGCGTAAAGCGTGAAAAGATGGTCAAGATGCGCGTGAATGTCGGCGAAATCTACCACGGTTGCCCGCGCGCCGCGCTGGCAGAGCTGCTCCAGCCGGGCGTGGCGCTGCGCGAACGGCGTCAGCAGCCGCAGCGCGGCGTGATTATCCAGATGGATAACCGTGCGCCGGTAGCGCTCACGCTCGCGCTCTTCCACCATCACTTTATGCAGCGTCATCGGCGGAAAGATAAACAGCCGCCCGGGACGCATCGTGTATTGCTGGTTATCCACCATCACCACGCCGTAGCCCTCCTCCACGTACAGCAGCTCCAGACATTGATGCCAGTGATGATAGCGAATCGAATTGGCGTACAGGCGGCTGAACGAGACGATGTCGTCATCGAGCGAGATAAGCTCCAGCAGCGATTTTTCGCAGGCGGTATCCACAGGGCAACAGATTTCAATTTTTGGCCAGGTGACAGAAGTTATAAACCATAGTTTTAAATTTTCTCAAACAGTGTCTTAGGTAATGCGTCACCCTGTGACACAGCTAACATTTAGCCCTCGCCCGGCTTACCTATGCTTGCACCCATCACGCAGGAGCGCAGCGCGATACAAGCGCATTGATGAGGTGAATAATGGCAGGCGAGAAAAACAGAGAAAATCCGCTTTCTTCCCGCAGCGATGTAACGGCGCTGCTGATGCGGCTGTTGCGCGGGCTGGACGCGCAGTTTGTGGCAGGCGACACCGGCATTACGCTCGGGACAACCGGCGCGCACTACGGGCCGGACATTGCACGCATGGAAGGGCTGTCGCGCGCGTTGTGGGGCCTGTTTCCGCTAATGGCGGGCGGCGACGCGCCGCCGGAGTGTGAAAAATACCTGACGGCCATCCGCCACGGCACCGACCCGCAGCATCCGGGCTACTGGGGAGATACCGGCCCCTACGATCAGCGGCTGGTGGAAATGGCGGCCTATGGTCTCGGGCTTGCGCTGTTGCAGGAGACACTCACCGCACGGTTCAGCGCCCGCGAACTCGATAATCTCTATCGCTGGCTGCGCCAGATTGCTGACGCCGACATGCCGGACAGCAACTGGAACTACTTCGCGATCCTCGTGGAACTGGGCTTCAGGCGCGCCGGGCTGCCGTGGCGGCGCGATGTGCTGGAAGCGCGCTTCGCCCGCATGGAGGCGTATTACCTCGGCAACGGCTGGTACGCCGATGGTCCAGGCCGTCCGAGGGATTATTACATCTCGATGGCGTTTCACTTCTACGGGCTGGTCTACGCCACGCTGATGGCGCAGGACGACGCCGAACGCGCCGCCACGCTTCGCGACCGCGCGCGCCGGTTCGCCGCCGATTTCATCTGGTTTTCCGCAGCCAGCGGGGCCGCGATTCCGTTTGGCCGCAGTCTGACTTACCGCTTCGCGATGGTCGCATTCTGGAGCGCCGTCGCGTTCTCCGGTCTGGACGTCTTTACGCCGGGCGTGGTGAAAGGCATCGTGCTGCGCCACCTGCGCTGGTGGATGGCGCAGCCGATTCTCGATCGCGACGACATCCTCACGCTCGGCTACGCCTGCCCCAATCTCGCGATGTGCGAAGACTATAACTCTCCCGGCTCTCCGTACTGGGCGCTGAAGGTGTTTCTGGTGCTGGCGCTCCCGCAAACGCATCCGTTCTGGCAGGCGCAGGAAGCGCCGCTGCCGCTTGCCGACGGGCATCACGCGATTCCCGAAGCTTCGCAGTTGCTTGTTCACAGCGAAGCGTCGCGCCACGCCTGGCTGCTGACCGCAGGCCAGCTGGAGTTGAATAACTATGTGAATACCGAGGCCAAATACACCAAATTCGCCTACTCCAGCCACTTCGGGTTCACCATTGAGCGGGGCCGCTACGGCATTAAACATGCCGCCTGCGATTCGATGCTGCTGCTTTGCGAGCACGACGGCTACTACCGCGGCCGCCGCGAGTGCGAGGACGTCGTAACGGCCGACGACCATATTTTCTCGCGCTGGTCGCCGTGGCATGACGTACAGGTCGCGACCTGGCTTATCCCCTGCGGCATGTGGCAGTTGCGTGTGCACCATATTCGTAGCGCCCGCGAACTCCACAGCGTCGAGGGCGCCTTCGCCACACGCTGGCAGCCGCAGGCGACACGCGTTGAAACCCCATCAGGCCGCTGCGTTATTCATGCCCCGTACGGCGCCAGCGCCATCGTTGAGCTTTCCGCCGCCAACCCACGACAGCCGGAACCGATCATTACCCCGCCCAACAGCAGCGTGATGTTTGCCGAATGCGCCGCTATTGCGGCGCTGAGCGGCGCGATAGCCCCAGGCGAGACCTGGCTGTGCTGCGCGGCGGCTGGCGTTATCGGCGCACCGGACGCGCTGCCGCCCGCGCCAACGCTTTCGATTGACGCCGATGGCCTGCGACTGCACGCGCCAGACGGCGAGGTTTACCTCTACCCGCTCTACAACAATAAATAACGCCCCTGAGAGGATTGTATGAAAAACATCACTGCTGCGAATAAAGCGGAATACGTGAAGATCAGTAGTTTTATCTTTCTCTACTTCTTTACCTGGTCTGCCAGCATCGGTCTGCTGGCTATCTGGCTCGGCCAGAAAACCCATCTGAGCGGTTCGGTCATCGGAACCGTGTTTGCGGTCAACGGGATTTTCTCGGTAATCCTCAAGCCCGTGTATGGCTACATTCTCGATAAAATCGGCATGAGCAAGCACCTGCTCTATTTTGTCGTCGGCATGTCCGCACTAATGGCGCCGTTTTTTATCTATGTTTATCAACCGCTACTCATCTCGAATACGCTGCTCGGGATTATCGTCGGCGCGGTTTATTTAAGCTTCGCCTGGTATGCAGGCGTCGCCGCCTGTGAATCCTACACCGACCGCTACAGCCGCCTGAACGGCATGGAGTTTGGGCAGATCCGCATGTGGGGCTCGCTCGGCTGGGCGGTCGCCTCGTCGTTCTCCGGGCTGCTGTTTAACCTCTCCCCGGCCTATAACTTTGTGCTTGGCAGCGTCGCGTCGCTGGTCATGCTCGGCGTATTGCTGAGCCTGAAAGTGAACACCGCCACCGCGCACGCCAGCGAGGTGATAGCGAAACAAAAAATCGCCATGAGTGACGTGTATGAACTGCTGCGCAGCCGCAAGTTCTGGGCGTTCTGCCTTTACGTGGCGGGCGTCGCCTGGATGATGTTTATCGCCGAGCAGCAGTTTTCGCGCTATTTCGTCACTTTCTTTGACGACGTGCAGCAGGGCAACGCGGTATTCGGTTACCTCGGCACTGTCCAGTCCGGTATGGAATTTTTGATGTACATGGTGATCCCGGTGTTCGTCAATTACGTGGGAGCCAAAAAAGGCCTGCTGATTGTCGGCCTGGTGGTGGGCGCGCGGCTGATTATCTCCGGGATGTGTGATTCGCACTTGCTTATCTCGGTACTGAAACCGCTTTACGGACTCGAAATCTGCCTGTTGCTGGTGTCGGTGTTCAAATATATCGCCGAGCATTTCGACAAACGCGTCAACGCCACCATGTATCTGCTGGGCTACCAGGCGATGCTCTACGTTGGCAACGTGGTGGTGTCATCGCCCGCAGGCTACCTCTATGACCGCATCGGTTTCGAGCAGACCTACATCCTGATGGGCGCTATCGCCCTCACCTTTACGTTCATTTCCGCCTTTACCCTTTCCGCCTGTCAGAGCAAGCGCGCCGGCTCGCCTCACACCGCGGCGGCGGTGAAACACTGACTGTCAGACATACTTTTAAGGAGCTGTTATGTTGCAATCCATCGCCAGTGAACCGTTTATCTCCCCGCCGCAGACGCCCTGCCTGGCCGCCCTGCGCGAGACGCTGAGCCAAACCCGCGAAGCCGTGCTGGCGCGTCTGCGCCAGAATCTGGCCGCGTTTGGCGACCGTTTCCCCGCTGAAACCTGCGTGAAGGGGTATTACCCGCTGACGGAAAACGTCGAGTGGACGACCAGCTTCTGGACCGGGCAGCTGTGGCTTGCCTGGGAGCTGTCTGGGGATGAGGCGTTTCGCGCCGCCGCGCAGCGCCAGGTGCGCTCGTTTGGCGAACGTATCGCCGGGCGTCACGACACCAACACGCACGATCTGGGCTTTCTTTATACGCTCTCCTGCGTGGCCGACTGGCGGCTCAACGCCAGCCGCGAGGCGCGCGGCTTCGCGCTGCTGGCGGCTGAGGCGCTGCTTGAGCGTTATCACCCCAGGGCGCAAATTATTCAGGCCTGGGGCAATCTGGACGATCCGGAGCAGGCCGGGCGGATGATTATCGACTGCAACATGAACCTGCCGCTGCTCTGGTGGGCGAGCGAGCAGACCGGCGACGGGCGTTTCGCGGCGGCGGCGCAGGCGCACGTGAACCAGGCGGCGCGTTATCTGGTGCGCCCGGATGCCTCGTCATGGCACACCTATTATATGGATCCGGTTACGGGCGATCCGCGTTTCGGCAACACCCAACAGGGTTACGCCGATGATTCATGCTGGTCGCGCGGCCAGGCATGGGGGATTTACGGATTTCTGCTGAGTTACCGCTATACCGGCGATAAACGGATGGTGGGGCTATCGAAGAAGCTCGCGAGTTATTTCTTAAACCGCCTGCCGGAAGACGGCGTATGTCACTGGGATCTCGCGCTGCAGGGCACTGACGCGCTGCGTGATTCCTCTGCCGCCGCGATTACCGTGTGCGGACTGCTTGAGCTTATCAAACATCTGCCCGCCACCGACCCCCACCGCGCCGTCTGCGAGCAGTGGGCGCTGCATATTTTCACGTCCCTGACGCAAGACTATCTGGCGAAGCCCGAAGACGCCTGCAATGGTCTGCTGAAGCATTCGGTTTACCATCTGGCGAGTAACAAGGGCGTGGACGAATGTTGCAGCTGGGGCGACTATTTCTATATGGAAGCGCTGACACGGCTGTCGCAAAGCTGGAAGCTTTACTGGTAAGGGGAACGGTGCGGGTGGCGGGGCCTGTGGCGGGCGCGCTCCGCTTACCCGCCCTTCCGGGATTTACTGCCGCACCAGCAGCGTCAGCACCTCATAATGCGCGGTATGCGGGAACATATCGAACAACTGCACGCGAGCGATACGGTAACCCGGCAGACGCGCAATATCTTTTGCCATCGTCTGCGCGTTACAGCTGGAATAAATGATGTAGCCTGGCGCCATATGGCTCAGATAATCGCACAGCGCCTCCCCAATGCCGCGACGCGGTGGGTTGACGAGCACCAGGTCCGGCACCGCCTGCTGGCCTGTCGCGAAATCGGTGGAATCGAGCGCCTGAAAATGCACGTTACGCAGCCCAAGCTGCTGCGCCGAGGCGCTGGCGCTGGCGATAGCTTCCGGCGCGATTTCAATGCCGGTCAGCGTCATGTAGGGCGTCGCGCAGTGCAGGCCAAAACCGCCCACGCCGCAGAAGAGATCCCACATATGGTTTACCGGCAGCGCGCGCACCCAGTCGCGGGCCGCGGCGTAAAGCGCGCTCGCCACCGTCGGGTTGGTCTGGAAAAAGCTCTGCGGGCGGATCCACAGCGGCACGCCGTTGAAATTCTCGGCCAGCGCCTGTTGCTCTGTAAGCCAGATTTCCTCGTCGCCTTCCATAATCGCCATATGCACCGGCTGAATATTGGCGGTCACCACCCTTAACTGCGGCAGTTGTGCCAGCAGCGCAGGCAGCGCGGCGCGCAGCGCCTCGAGTTTGGTCGTCGAGCGCAGCACAAAGCGCAGCATCAGCCCGCCGTCGAGCGTGCTCTCGGTCAGCAGCAGGTATTTCAGCTCGCCGCGCTTGCGGGCGACGTTATACGGCGTCAGCCCCGCGCGGGCGATAAACGGTTTTAAGGCCGCAAAGACTGCGTAAAACGACGCCGGGTAAAGCGGGCATTCGGTCAGATCTACCGGCGTGCCGTCGCGGTGCAACATCCCGAGCAGCGGTTTTTCCACGCTCCCGCTCACCACCATTTTGGCCTTGTTGCGAAACGCCTGCTCCGGCCCGCTGACCGGCGCGCACCAGTCGCCCACCGGCAGTTCAGCCAGCAGCGCTCGCAGATCGGTCATTTTGTCGGCAAGTTGCGTGTCGAGGGGCTGTTCAATCCACTGACAGGAGCGGCAGCGCCCGGCGTCATAGAGTGCGCAGTGCATAGCTAAAAACCTTAAGAAAAACGCGGACCGGCGATTCTATCACGCCGCAGGATTACTGTAGTCGGAAAAAACGTCGGCTGCGGGCGGGAATAAATAACAGGGAAAGCACCAGCAGATCGGGCAGTTTTTGCATCACCAGCGAATGGAATATCTCGCGGCGCGAGCCGCCCGCGATGCTGAAAAGCTCAGGGTAGCCCCAGCCGAGCGACGCCGCCCAGAGATAGCCCGTGGCGATAATCTGAGTGAGCAAAAAGACCCAACGGCCCCAGGCGCGCCCCTGCAGAATGACGAACGCACAGCGGAATTCGATGCATAGCAGCACAAGGCTTGCGAAGAAAATCAGCGTCAGGCTCCAGGTCTGGACGCTGCGGTGGATAAAGTCCATCACGCCGCGCACGCCCAGCAGATTGAAGATCATCAGCAGATCCAGGCAGCGCGTAGAAATAATGCCTATCGCCGCCACCTGTACCAGCGTAGGAGCGTTCATTCGGGCGTGTGATTGTCGCGCTTTGCTGAAAATGTCCAAATCTCGCCTTCCCTGTGAAGCAGCGCCGCGTCATACGCGGCGCTGGGGGCACATGATTGCAGATTTTAGGCGGTTCAGCTATGCCTTGCACGCTGGATGTCGCGCAGTCGCTGCTTTTCTGCCCGCGCCATGAAAAACCAGGCGATCAGACCGATAACGCCGACCACGGCGAGGATGATGGACGCCAGGGCGTTGATCTCCGGGTTGACGCCCATTCGCACGCTGGAGAAGACCAGCATCGGCAGCGTCGTGGCCCCCGGCCCCGAGACAAAGCTTGCGATAACGAGATCATCAAGCGAGAGCGTAAAGGCGAGCAGCCAGCCGGAAACTACCGCAGGCATGATCATCGGCAGGGTGATGACGAAGAACACTTTCAGCGGCGCGGCGCCGAGATCCATCGCCGCCTCTTCAATCGAGCGGTCGAGCTCGCGCAGGCGCGAGCTGATGACCACCGACACATAGGCGGTACAGAACGTGACGTGCGCGAGCCAGATGGTCAGCATTCCACGGTCCGACGGCCAGCCGATAGCGTGGCCAAGCGCCACGAACAACAGCAGCAGCGACAGCCCGGTGATGACATCCGGCATAACCAGCGGCGCGGTGAGCATAAAGGCGAAGCCGTTCGAGCCGCGAAAACGCCCGAACCGCACCATCACCACCGCCGCGATCGTGCCCAGCACTACCGCCATCGTGGCGGCGCAGGCGGCAATCGTCAGGCTCAGTCCTACCGCGCTTATCATCGCCGAATCGCGGAACAGCTCGCCATACCAGCGTGTGGACCAGCCCGCCCACACCGTCACCAGTTTCGAGCTGTTAAACGAGTAGACCACCAGCATCAGCATCGGCGCGTAGAGAAACGCGAAGCCGACCACCAGGATCAGAATGCGCCACGGCGAGCGCACCACGGGCAGATTGTTCATGCATGGTCTCCCATCGTTTTGTTCTGATACTTGTGGAACCACATGATGGGCACGATAAGCACCACCAGCATGGTGATCGCCACCGCCGAGGCCACCGGCCAGTCGCGGTTGTTAAAGAACTCCTGCCACAGCACGCGGCCAATCATGATGCTGTCCGGCCCGCCGAGCAGTTCCGGGATAACGAACTCCCCAACCGCCGGGATAAACACCAGCATCGAGCCCGCGATAATCCCGCTTTTGGTGAGCGGCACGATAATGCTGAAGAAGGTTTTGACCGGGCGCGCGCCCAGATCGAGCGAGGCTTCCACCAGCGAATAGTCGATGCGGGTCAGCGCGGTGTAAATCGGCAGCACCATGAACGGCAGATAGGCGTAGACGATCCCGATATAGACCGCGAGATTGGTGTGCAGAATCGCGAGCGGCTGATCGATAACGCCGAGCCACAGCAGCACGTTGTTCAGCACCCCGTTCTCTTTGAGAATGCCCATCCAGGCGTAGACGCGAATAAGAAACGACGTCCACGACGGCAGGATAACCAGCAGCAGCAGGATATTACGCGTCGAGGGCTTGCTGTGCGCGACCGCCCAGGCGAGCGGATAGCCGAGCAGCAGACAGAACAGCGTCGAAATCGCCGCCACCTGCAATGACTGCAAATACGCCTCGAAATAGAGCGGATCGTCGGTCAGTTGCAGGAAGTTGCCGATGTTCAGCGTCACCGACAGCTGATCGTCCGCCCAGCTCACCAGATCGGTATACGGCGGAATAGCCCGCGCCATTTCCGCCAGGCTGATTTTAAAGACAATCAGGAACGGCAGCATAAACAGCAGGATCAGCCACACGTAGGGCAGCGCGATAACCAGCTTGCGGCCATGCGCCATTTGCAGGCGCGCGAGCCATAACCGGAACCCGCCGGGTGCGGCGGACGGCGGCTCGCTTTGACGTTCAAGGGAACTCATGTTTCGCCTCCTTACACCGTCAGCACAACGCAGCTGTCCGCATCCCAGCACAGGCGGACTTCATCGCCCCAGGTGGGCGCGCCTTTGCGGTAGCGGTGCGCGTTCTGCAACTGGGCGCTGATCATCTGCCCGCTGTGCAGCCGCACATGGTAGATAGAAAGGTCGCCGAGATAGGCGATGTGCACGACCTCGCCGACGCCAAAGTTAAAGCCATCGGCGGGCGGTTCGTCGCAGAGCATGACTTTTTCCGGGCGCAGCGCCACGTGTACCGGCACGCCGTCTACCACCGAGGCGTCCGGGTCAACCTTCAGCGGATGCACCAGCCCCGGCGCGTCGATGATTAACCCGTCGTCGCGGCGCTCGCGCAGCAGGCCGTCAAACACATTGACCGAGCCGATAAACTCGGCGCTGTAGCGCGTCGTCGGGTGTTCGTAGATCTCTTCCGGCTCGCCTATCTGCACAAACTTGCCGCGGTTCATAATGGCGATTCGACCCGCCATCGTCATCGCCTCTTCCTGATCGTGCGTCACCATCACACATGTCACGCCGACGCGCTCAAGAATATCCACTACTTCGAGCTGCATACGGTCGCGCAGTTTTTTATCAAGCGCGCCCATCGGCTCGTCGAGCAGCAGCAGTTTCGGGCGTTTGGCGAGACTGCGGGCGAGCGCCACGCGCTGACGCTGGCCACCGGACAGCTGGTGCGGCTTACGTTTGGCGAACTCCTGCATATGTACCAGCCCGAGCATCTCTTCGACGCGGCTTGCGATCTCCGCCTTCGGCAGTTTGTCCTGCTTCAGGCCAAAGGCGATGTTCTGCTCGACCGTCATATGCGGGAAGAGCGCGTAAGACTGGAACATCATATTGATCGGGCGCTGGTAAGGCGGCACGTGGGAGAGATCCACGCCGTCCAGCACGATCTGCCCGGCGGTCGGCGTTTCAAAGCCCGCGAGCATGCGCAGCAGCGTCGATTTTCCGCACCCGGAGGCGCCGAGCAGCGCGAAAATTTCGCCTTTATAGATAGTCAGGCTGACGTCGTCCACGGCGTGCTGGCCGTCAAACGATTTGGTCAGGTTACGGATTTCCAGCAGCGGGGTCAGCGCCTTGCGGGGTTTCGCCTGTGGGCGGGGAATAGCGTCATTCACTACATTGCTCTCCGGCAAAAAGCAAAAGTACCTGTGCGGCCCGGTCGCCGCACAAATGGCAGAACAGAGGCACATGTCCTCTGTCCTGTTGTGGGGCAGTTGCACCGCCCCGATGCAGACCGCTTACGGTAAGGCAGCCTTATTTACCGCTTTTCACTTTGGTCCAGGCGCGGGTTCTCACGCGATCCAGCTTCGGCTCCTGCACCTTAAGGGTAAAGAGCTTGGCCATCACGTCCGCCGGTGGGTAGATGCCTGGGTTATCACGCACTTCTTTGCTCACCAGCGGCGTGGATGCTTTGTTACCGCTCGCGTAGTAGACGTGATCGCTGATGTGCGCCATAACATCCGGGCGCATCAGGTAGTTGAGGAACTCATACGCTTCTTCTTTGTTTTTGGCGTCTGCCGGCATCGCGAAGACGTCAAAGAACGCCAGCGCGCCCTCTTTCGGAATGGAGTAGGAGATGTTGACGCCGTTCTTCGCTTCTTTCGCGCGGTTCGCCGCCTGCCAGACATCGCCCGCCCAGCCGATGGCCACGCAGGTGTCGCCGTTCGCCAGATCGTTAATGTACTGCGAGGAGTGGAAGTAGCGAATGTTCGGGCGCAGCTTCAGCAGCAGGTCGGTCGCCGCGCCGCTGTAGTCGTCCGCTTTGCTGCTGTTCGGATCTTTGCCGAGGTAGTTCAGCACGGTGGCGAAGATCTCTTCAGGAGCATCCAGGAACGAGACGCCGCAGCTTTTCAGTTTTTCGAGGTTTTCCGGCTTTAGCACCAGATCCCAGCTGTTCACCGGGGCGTCTTTACCAAGCGCGGCTTTGACTTTGTCCACGTTATAGCCGATACCGGTGGTCGCCCAGAGATACGGCATGGCGTATTTGTTATCCGGATCGTGCTTCGCCACCAGCTTGAGGATTTCCGGGTCGAGGTTTTTCCAGTTCGGCAGTTTGCTCTTGTCGAGCGGCTGGAAAACGCCTGCCGTGAGCTGGCGCTCAAGGAAGCTTGCGGAAGGCACCACCAGATCGAAGCCGGTGCTGCCCGCCATCAGTTTGCCTTCCAGGACCTCGTTGGAATCGAACACGTCATAGACGACTTTAATGCCGGTCTCTTTGGTGAAGTTCGCAATGGTGTCCGGGGCGATATAATCTGACCAGTTATACACATGCAGCGTTTTCTGTTCAGCCGCTGAGGTCGTCGCACATACGGCCATCAACGCACCGGCAACTACACCCGATAACCATTTTTTACTCTGGGTGGACATATCTGTTTTCCTTCTGAATAAAGGGTAAAAGTCCGCGCGGGCGCGAACTAAATTTACGCAATTAAACATATGCAAGATTCATGCATAGATGGTCATTCTGCGCAGAAAAAAGGAGAGCGACTCTCCAGCAGATGTTGCACGCTGTATGCAGCCTCGCAAGGATAACTGTAGCCTGACCCGGAGGCTATAGCCCGGAATAAAAAACGCCTTTTAACAATTTTTTAGTCAGATTTGGTCTATGTGATAAGCCAAAACGGGACGGTGAGCGGTGATTTATGCTATCGCAACAGTTTCAATGCAGAATAAAAAATCGAAATACGCAGTCGCCCTGGTGGCGACTGCGCTAAAAGCAGGCGGGATCAGTGAAGAAAATGGTTATTCACTACGGGTTCGCCTTTTTCGTCCTCTTCAGGCGCGTAAATCAGCTGCTGCGCACGCGCTTCCATAATGACCATCGAGGTTTGCTGTTCGCTCTGGCGATAAAACGCCTCGAACTGCTCCACCGTCACGCCGACCTCAGTCAGCAGCGTCTGGCACACTACCAGCTTCGGCAGATTGTCATCCTGAATGTCGAGAAACGCTTTTAACGTCAACGAACCGGCATTGATAGCCGAGAGATCGGAGGCGACCGTAAGCAGTGCCGAGGGCTTGATTTCCGCCATCGCGGAAAAAAGCACCACGTTATCCACCAGATCTATCTTGGCGTCGAACACGCCGTCGAAATTCTGCATGTGCGGAAGATGGAGCGCCTGGCAGGTATCACACTCGAAAAAGCTCACGCCGAGGTTATCGAGCCAGCGGCGCAGGGTGTCCAGCGTGGGGACGACGAGTGAATCCATAAACCTGTAGCCTCATTTTAGTAAACAAACATGTCAATCGGATAGCTTACGCAAAAAACGGACGTTATACCATGACGCGCGTCAGCCGCCGGTTTTGAGGCAGTAGCCGGGCCGCGCGTGACGCTCAATCCAGGCAATCATCTGGCCGGCGATATCAAGCCCCGTGGTTTTTTCAATGCCTTCCAGCCCCGGCGAGGCGTTCACCTCCATCACCAGCGGGCCGCGTTCGGCGCGAAGAATATCGACGCCCGCCACATCGAGCCCCAGCGTCGCGGCGGCTTTAATGGCGATTTCCCGCTCGCGTTCGCTTATCTCAGCAATGCGCGCCACGCCGCCGCGATGCAGGTTCGAGCGAAAATCACCCTCTTTCGCCTGCCGCTCGATGGCCGCGACGACGCGGTCGCCCACCACCAGACAGCGAATATCGCGCCCTTTGGCCTCTTTAATATATTCCTGCACCAGTATGTGCGCGTTGAGCCCGCGAAAGGCGTCAATCACGCTTTCGGCCGCCTGGCGGGTTTCCGCCAGCACCACACCGATGCCCTGCGTGCCCTCCACCAGCTTCACCACCAGCGGCGCGCCGCCCACCATGTCGATAAGATCGCTGGTGTCGTCCGGCGAATGGGCGATGCCGGTGACTGGCAGATCAATGCCCTGGCGCGCCAGCAGCTGCAGCGAACGCAGCTTGTCGCGCGCGCGCGTGATGGCCACCGATTCATTGAGCGGGTAACTGCCGAGCATCTCGAACTGGCGCAGCGCGGCGGTGCCGTAAAAGGTGATGGCGGAGCCGATACGCGGGATAACCGCGTCGAAATGCGGCAGCTGACGGCCCTTGTAATGCACACAGGACGCCGTCGGGTTGATGGTCATATAGCAGGAAAGCGGATCGAGGATTTCCACCTGATGGCCGCGTCGCGTGGCGGCTTCGCGCAGGCGTTTACAAGAATAGAGCGTACCGTCCCGGGACAAAATGGCGATTTTCACCCTGCACCTCTCTGAACACGTCGTGAAAACCGGCCTATCATACACGCCCCCGCGCGGGCGGGGGAATGTAAAACGGCTTAGCGCGTCGCCCAGCCCTGCTTATGCAGATAGTCGAGAATAAACGGACGGTTCTCTTTGATGATGGTGCGGCGGATCTGGTCGCTCCAGGTGTCGCGGCGGGCGTTGCTGTCGCGGTGCATATAATAGTCGGCTATCTGTTCGTCATACTCAGCGAGCAGTTCGCGGTCAACCGGCTGATAGCGGTTTTCATGCACCATCAGCCCGGCGGGCATACGCGGCTTCACCTGCGGATCGTCCGCCGGCCAGCCGAGGCACAGGCCAAAGAGCGGCAGCACATGCTGCGGCAGGCCCAGCAGTTCGGTCACCGCTTCAATACTGTTACGAATGCCGCCGATGTAAACGCCGCCGAGGCCGAGCGATTCCGCCGCGACCAGCGCGTTCTGACCGAGCATCGCGGTGTCCACCACGCCGAGCAGCAGCTGTTCGGCAAGGCCCAGCTGCGCCTCAGGGCAGATTTGCAGAAGGCGGTTGAAATCGGCGCAGAACACCCAGAACTCGGCCGCCTTCGCGACGTGCGGCTGGCCGCCGGTAAGCGTCACCAACTGCTCGCGCATGGCGCGGTCGGTAATGCGAATAATCGAGCTGCATTGCAGGAAGCTGGAACTTGAGGCCGACTGCGCCGCGTGAATAATCGCTTCGCGCTGGGCGTCGCTGATGGGCTCATCGGTGTAGTGGCGGATAGAACGGTGCGAGCAGAGCAGCTCAATCGTTGGCGTCATTACGTTTTCCTTATTCCTGGTGGTGTTAAAAAAGCCCGCTAAAGGCTGGCTTCAAAACTCATCAGTATAATCGTAATGCGCCGGATGGCGGTTAACGGAACGTTGCGTTTAGGAAGAAGATGAAACCGGCTGTTACAGCCGGTTTATGCCATTACGACGACGCAGCAGCGTCAGCAGGAACAGCCAGCAGAGCGAGCCGAAAGAACACCAGAACAGCGCGCTGAAAATCCACGCCAGCTCCTGCCAGAATGACCGCCCCGCGCCGCCCCACAGATGCAGGAGCACCAGACACACCGGCGCGGCCACCAGCGCGCCGAGCAGCGGCTTAAGCTCGCGTCCGCGACGGGCGAACACACCCGCCAGCGCCCCCGGCAGCATAAAAAATAAGATGCCTAAATCCATTGAACCTGTCAGCGGCGTGAACGAGTACAGCACCCTTTTCTGCGCAATGAACACCGCCAGAAACAGAATAAAACAGCAGGCGGTCGCAGCCCGGCTATGACGTCGCATCAACAGATATCCCCCTGATAGTGCCTGTATCAACCTGATCTCCTCTCCGCCACTGCGGATGTTTAGTCAGATAAAGCATGGCGGCAATCCGTGCCTCATAATTAACTGCGGGTATTAGAATATTCTTGCTGGCCGATACTATACATAACGATTAAACTAGCGGCGGCTAAACGCTTATGCAGACGAAATAACTGCGCCGGCAAACGCACCTCCGGCAAACATAAGCAAAATCCTAGCCCAGAAGTCTCTCCCTTTCAACAACTTACTGGTAAACAAGAAGTTAGCCTCCGTGAATATAAACGTCGCAGATTTGTTAAACGGGAATTACATCCTGTTATTATTTGTGGTGCTGGCGCTCGGCCTGTGTCTTGGTAAATTACGCCTGGGTTCTGTGCAACTGGGTAATTCCATTGGCGTTTTAGTGGTTTCATTATTATTAGGCCAGCAGCATTTTTCGATTAACACCGACGCGCTTAACCTCGGCTTTATGCTGTTTATTTTTTGCGTCGGCGTGGAAGCCGGGCCCAACTTTTTTTCCATTTTCTTTCGCGACGGCAAAAATTACCTGATGCTCGCGCTGGTGATGGTGGCAAGCGCCCTGCTTATCGCGCTCGGCCTTGGCAAGGCGTTCGGCTGGGATATCGGCCTGACCGCCGGGATGCTGGCGGGCTCGATGACCTCAACACCGGTGCTGGTGGGCGCGGGCGACACGCTGCGTCACGCGGGCATGGAAGGCGCGCAGCTCGCCCAGGCGCTGGATCACCTGAGCCTCGGCTATGCGCTGACTTATCTTATCGGTCTGGTCAGCCTGATTTTCGGTGCGCGCTATCTGCCAAAGCTTCAGCATCAGGACCTGCAAACCAGCGCCCAGCAGATTGCACGCGAGCGCGGTCTCGACACTGACGCCAACCGCAAAGTCTATCTGCCGGTTATTCGCGCCTATCGTGTGGGGCCGGAGCTGGTCGCCTGGGCTGATGGCAAAAACCTGCGCGAGCTCGGCATTTATCGTCAGACCGGCTGCTACATCGAGCGTATCCGCCGCAACGGCATTCTCGCGAACCCGGACGGCGACGCGGTGTTGCAGATGGGCGATGAAATCGCGCTGGTGGGCTACCCGGACGCGCACGCGCGCCTCGACCCGAGCTTTCGTAACGGTAAAGAGGTGTTCGACCGCGACCTGCTGGACATGCGCATCGTCACCGAAGAGATCGTGGTGAAAAACCACAACGTGGTGGGTCGCCGCCTCGGCCAGGTGAAGCTCACCGATCACGGCTGCTTCTTAAACCGCGTCATCCGCAGCCAGATTGAGATGCCGATTGATGACAATATCGTGCTTAACAAGGGCGACGTCCTGCAGGTGAGCGGCGACGCGCGACGCGTGAAAACCATCGCCGACCGCATCGGGTTTATCTCCATTCACAGCCAGGTGACCGACCTCCTCGCCTTCTGCGCTTTCTTTATTGTCGGCCTGATGATTGGGATGATCACGTTCCAGTTCAGCTCGTTCAGCTTCGGCATCGGTAACGCGGCGGGGCTGCTGTTCGCGGGCATCATGCTCGGCTTCCTGCGCGCCAACCACCCGACGTTTGGTTATATCCCGCAGGGCGCGCTGATGATGGTTAAAGAGTTCGGCCTGATGGTGTTTATGGCGGGTGTTGGCCTGAGCGCGGGCAGCGGCATCGGCCACGGGCTCGGCGTTGTGGGCGGCCAGATGCTCTTCGCGGGTCTCATTGTAAGCCTTATGCCGGTTGTGATCTGCTTCCTGTTTGGCGCGTATGTGCTGCGCATGAACCGCGCGCTGCTCTTCGGCGCGATGATGGGCGCGCGTACCTGTGCGCCTGCGATGGAGATCATCAGCGACACCGCGCGCAGCAATATCCCGGCGCTCGGCTATGCGGGCACGTATGCGATTGCCAACGTTCTGCTGACCCTCGCCGGTACGCTTATCGTCATCATCTGGCCCGGCACATAAAAAAACGAGAAATTTTGCCTAAGGCGCGAACTTTTCGAAAAAGCGCCAGTCTCAATTAGTGCCACTGCTTTTCTTTGATGTCCCCATTTTTGTGGAGCCCATCAACCCCGCCATCTTGGTTCAAGGTTGATGGGTTTTTTGTTGTTTGGGGTTTATGTTTGTAACATTTAAGGGGTTACCAGACCGCTTTTGAACGGATGGCGGCAAAACTGCGGCAGCGCTATGCATTCACACCGGGAAGCATTTTCCATCTTCTTGGACCTGATGTTAACCAGGAAATCTACGCGCTACCCGGCTACCTTTCAGCCATTCCCTCCGTCCTGCTCAACGAGTCCGCCACGCTGTTCCGTCGCAATATTACATCAACGGCAGCCATGCGCGCTTAACATGTATATGGCCAACGCTGCCCAGAACCAGGAGGACGTAAACAACATCTACCAGACCATGAAAAGCGCCAAAGGGCCGGGCAACTTCCGCAACTTGTTTATGTACTCACCAACAGCAAAAAAGATGGAATTCAGAGCATCCCGCTGTCAGAGGTGGCGGCGAAGAATGAATTTCTTAATATCAGGAATATTAGCCGGGACGACATGATGGTGGCACACCGCATTCTGCCATCAGATGATGGGGATAATGCCTGGTAATGTCGATAAAAAAAGATGTAGAAAAACAAGTAAAGTGTTTGTTCGAAATGAACTTTATCCACAACAAAAAAGATTAAATGAGCCTAATCCATGGATTGGAGAAGACGTTATTAACCTTAAATAAAATACTTTATAATAAAAAGGCCGCAGAGAGCGGCCTTTTTATTACCCGAAAGCACTACTCATCTTCATCATTTATCTCTTTTTTGTCGGGAACATTTTCATTTATCTTATTAATTCTTGTCAGGCCCGCTTTTCCTAGAATAACATCCATTTTGTCACCACCTTTTTCTACTAAATTTCTGAACCCATCAGATGATAACATTTCCATTATTGGGGATGAATGCGCTGTTTCTTCAACGAATCTCAATGGTGGCTCTTCAAGTCGAGTAAGCGCATTGCCAAAAAGACGCTGTGAGAAGTCAGAATCTAACTGCAGCGCTTCTCTACGATAACCCTCATAAGCCTTAGAAACGCTGGCTTTAAATTCATAGTCTTCAGCCAATCTGAATCGTTGACCAATTTGCTTAGTGGCTAACCAAGCAAACCAAAGTGGAGCACCTACACTGAGCATTGATAAGATCAACTGTATGGTTAGTTTGATGCCTGAAGCATTAGGATTCGATAAATATGCTTCAAGGGCATGCAATCGAGTGTAACCAACAACTGCCCCCGCCCCTAGGGCTGTGATTAAGCCTGCAACCCATAGCCTGATACTGGCGTTAAGTTTTTTTGCTTTGTCTTCAAAAGCTCCAGCTAAGCCTTTAGATGTCGTTGTCCTAAAGGCCTCCTCACACTTATCGATATATCCTTGAGCTTTAATTTTGAGTTCATTCAAATAATCGCCAGCTTCTTTCGCAACATTATTATGCAATTGTGTAACAGCAGTTTTTATTTCATTTATTTCTTTGCTTTCATACTTAGCTTGCTCTAATATTCCGCCGATTGAATTTGCATTTTTCTCTGAAGATTCATTTAATTGATTAATCTCTTCATTTGTCTCCCTAAGAGATTTTAAGGTTGTAGGTAGACTCTCTGCAGCATCATAAGCTTCATTGATAGTATCTATCTTCCCTTCGAGGTCTCCCATCTTCTCCCCAATAACCTGAAGATTAGATTGATACAAACCTAGCCTATTTATTATTTTTTTCGGAAGAAGCTCCTTGTTGTTCAAAATCTCGAAAGAAAACAACTCATTTAATTCCGCGCTTATATAAAGCATGGAAACCAAATACGATGCAATTGCAGGCCCTGATATATTAGTACTGCTGTGATTCAAATGGTTTAAATTAAGCTGTGCTTTATCTAAAGAGTAAATAATAGAATCTATAATTTCAACATCATTTTCAGAAGGTTCAAACTTAGTCATCCTACCTATCTTTTCAGATAGCATTTTCGGGAAGTATACTAAATCTTCTGAATGTAGGAAGGGGTATTGATAATTATTAACATCAATGAAATCTTGCTGCGGAAAATTTATTGAACTGATAGCGGTGTGTAAATTATTCAGTTTTTCTTTTAAATCATTCAATTTTTCATTCATGACGTCACCTTTAATCACTATATGTAACAGATGGACTTCCTTACAATATTACACCCAATACAATTATCAAAAGGATTAGCGCGCGTTCGCACCCTTACCACGCCTGCCCGCTTTATAGCGTGGTTTTCATGCAAGTGCATGACGCAAGCAAAAGCTTGCCACTTCTGGCAGGCCAAAAATGATCTTTACACGATCATGCGGATTATCCATACAACCACCTCCCCGCCTTCACCGACTCCACAAACATCCTGATTGTCAAAGGCGCTTTATCCTGTATCACGGGCTTGCGTGAAAACAGTCCTGGCGTTTTCCACGGAAAGTAAGTGGTGAGATCGAAGTAGCTGTGTTCTGTCCCGAAATGGCTGAAAAGGGTCTGAGCCATTTCTGCGATATCTTCGACTTCAAACATTTCCTGCAAAGGGTTGTCAAGATCAGGCTCTTGCTTCTTAAGTGTGAAAGAAGTCACTAGCGGTAGTTCTTTTAAGATCATAGTCTGAATGTCTTCATCAGATACCGTATTCACCAGATCCTGTCCTCTTTACGTACCAGTTTATTGTAATGGTTTACCGTATTGTAACTGATAAGGGCAACATCTTTCGCAAGTATAATCCAGCCCAGCACAGGTACTGCACGACCGACGAAAGCGCCCAAATTATTGACCCAGAAGATTTTAAGCCCGCGCATGGAGAAAGATTTTTTGGTCAATGTTGGAAGAATACGCTTTTTGAATTTATAGCTTAGGTGCTGCCTGAAGAATAAAGAGGCGTGAGACGTCCCTTTTGTAGCGGTAGACATTTTACCCGGCACTTCAATACTATTCGTACCTAACAACAAGAATGCAGCGCCTATGATATCCTCGACGCCAAGCTGTTTTTGGATTTCATCAATCATGACCCAGAAGAGTAATTCATGTGCGCTCAAATCAAAAAGGCCTTTGTAAAAATATCCCCCATTAAGGCTTTCTACGGTATCCATACTCCCTCCCTATAAACACATACCTGTTAGATGATTGGCTGAACCCTGCCCACGAGTTAGTACTCTTTTATTGAGAAACGCGCTTTAATCCAGCCTGTTATAAAATAATCAAGCATTAAATAAATTTAACACCTCTTATCTGTTTATTTAGCAACTGAAGATTACCAAAAGGACATCATCTCGCCAGCAAGCTAAACGTTTTTTCAGATAATATTAAGGATTGAGAATTAGACAACGTAGCGATTTACATAATAAAATTTGCAACAATCATATTTCATAATAAAATGCATGAAAATTATTTCATTTACTTCACATGAAGTGATATATGAACCATCAGTACACGTTATATATGATGTCCATTACCATTCAATTAAAGAATCATTAATTAGCGCAAACAAAAAGACCAGGCAATATGAATAAAACCATCATTGAAATTATTAATATTCTTTTTTGTGGCTGGGTTCTCACTACCTGCTTAATTGTATTGGCTGAACTCGCCTCCTGGCAGGAAAAAACTGTGGGAGTCGCACTCATACTTGCAGGAGCGCGACTCATCGCGTTGATACTGAACCGGTTCCTTTCCCAAAAAATTGGGATGTTAAACAGTATATTTGAACTCTTAACAGGCCCGCTACTGATTACGGGCACGCTTCTCTGCTTCGAGCTTCCTGCTCCCTGGCCATTAAAAATAGTGGGAATGGTGTTATGGGTCATCGTACTGCTTTATTTACCTTCTCTGATAAATCAACGCTAACCCTCCCCCACCATCCTCCCCACCGTCGCGCGGATCGTCTCGCGGCTGAGCGGCTCGCGGTCGATGACGTAATGCAGCGTCATCCCTTCGACAAACGCGTCGAGCGCGCGGGCGGTCGCCGGGTCGAACCAGGTTTCGAGCGTCTGCTGGCTGCGCCGCATCCAGTCCTGCATGATGATTTTCAGCTGCGGCTGGCGGCCCGCGTAGGCGTAAAGCTGGTACATCAATTCCATGTTTTCAGGCGTCGTCACCTGCGCGCCGCAAATCAGCGCCGTCACCGCCTCGCAGGCCTCTTCGCGGCTTTTCGCCTGCGACATCAGCGCCTGATACTGGCAGGACATCGTCTCGGCGAAACGCGTGAACGCCTCTTCAAGCAGGGTTTCCAGCGTTTTGAAATAGTACGTGACGGAGCCCAGCGGCACGTCCGCCTGCTGGGCGATTTTGCGGTGCGTAATATGATGAAAACCATGCTCGGCGATGCAGGCAAGCGTCGCTTCCAGGATACGCTCGCGGCGCTGCGGATCGTTTTGTCGTGTCGCCATAGGGTGTCGAACTCTCAACCGGGAAATAGCCTTTTTAGCATGTGTACAAATGTACACAACCTTGCTACGTTTTAAAGGTTTCTTTTTTCACTCCAGGCGAATGGGCTATGTCATCCGACGTGAATCACTCTTCCGCGCTGCGTCACAGGACGTGGGCGCTGTTTCTGTTTTTCTTTCTGCCGGGCCTGCTGATGGCCTCCTGGGCGACCCGCACGCCGTCTATCCGCGACGTGCTGGAAGTCTCTACCGCCGGGATGGGCATCGTGCTGTTCGGTCTTTCGGTGGGCTCGATGAGCGGTATTCTGTGCTCCGGCTGGCTGGTGAAGCGGCTCGGCACGCGTCCGGTTATCCGCAACGGCATGACGCTTGGGGTTGTCGGGATGCTGCTGATGGCGCTTGCGCTGGGGCTCGCCTCGCCGCTGCTGTTCGCCTGCGGTCTGGCGGTGCTGGGCGCGGGCATGGGCTCCGCCGAGGTGGCGCTGAATGTCGAAGGCGCGACCGTTGAACAGTTACAGAACAAAACCATTCTGCCGATGATGCATGGTTTTTTCAGCCTCGGCACGCTGATTGGCGCGGGCATTGGGCTTAGCCTGACGGCGTTGAATTTCCGCGCCGATCTGCACCTCACCATCGCCACGCTCATCACCGTGATCCCGATTATCGTCGGGCTGCGTGCCATTCCGCACGGCGTTGGTAAAGAGGCGAAAGAAGCACGCCAGCAGCGCCCCGCCGGGCATATTCCGTTCTGGAGAGACAGCCAGCTGCTGCTCATCGGGCTGATTGTGCTGGCGATGGCGTTTGCCGAAGGCTCCGCCAACGACTGGCTGCCGCTCCTCATGGTAGATGGTCACGGCTTCAGCCCCACTTCCGGCTCGCTGATCTACGCAGGCTTTACGCTCGGCATGACGCTTGGGCGTTTCTGCGGCGGCTGGTTTATCGACCGCTACAGCCGCGTTAACGTGGTGCGCGCCAGCGCCATGATGGGCGCGCTCGGCATCGGGCTGATTATCTTTGTCGATAATCCGCTTATCGCCAGCGTCTCTGTGCTGCTGTGGGGATTAGGCGCGTCGCTCGGCTTCCCGCTGACGATTTCGGCGGCGAGCGATACCGGGCCGGATGCGCCGGTGCGCGTGAGTGTGGTGGCCACGGCGGGCTATGTCGCCTTCCTGGTGGGCCCGCCGCTGCTCGGTTTCCTGGGGGAATATTACGGACTGCGCAGCGCGATGCTGGTGGTGTTGTCGCTGGTGGTGCTGGCGGCGCTGGTCGCCCGCGCGGTGGCCAAACCTGCAACGCCTGGCGAGCCTGAGCGTGAGGTTATTTAAGCAGCGACAGCACGCTTTCCGCCTGCTGGTTCGCCTGCGCCAGCACGGCGTTCCCGGCCTGTTGCAGGATCTGCGTCCGGCTGAGGTTACTGGTCTCTTGGGCGAAGTCCGCATCCTCGATGCGGCTGCGCGCGGCGGTGGTGGCGACGGTTTTCTGCGCCAGCCCCGCTTTCGCCGAATCAAACGTATTCACGAGGCTGCCATAGGTGCCGCGATAGCTGCTCACGGTATCCAGCGCGTGATCGATGGTGTCTATCGCCTGCGACGCTCCCTGCTGATTATCCAGCCGCGCGGCGTCCAGGCCGAGCGTTTTGGTGTCCGAGGGTGTCGCCGGGATCGTTTTATACTTCACCGCCTCGCCGTAGTCGGCGCTCATCACGATGTCGGTGTCGGTACTGACTGGCCCGTCGGGCTTATCGGTCGGCAGCGGCAGTTTGGACCAGGTCATCTGGCCGAAAAACGACCCGTTACCGACGACCATGATGATCACATCTTCTGTCACCTTATCGATGGAGAGACGCTCCAGATAGTTGCCCGCCGACACAGTGCCGTTATTGGCCCAGCCGGTCGCGGGCGTCTCGTAGCGGTCGCCGTCGCCGCTGTAGGTGATGGTCATGCCGTTGTAATTCTTCACCGCGCCGCCGCTCACGTTATAGGTGGCCGGGCCCTGCGTCAGGTTCGTATCGCTGTAGCTGGCGCCAGGCAGAAAGCCGTTATCGGTGGAGATGACTTTGGTATTGGCCGTTGCGGTACTGTTCACCCCGTTATTCGTCCAGGTGAAATCGCGGGTGGGGCCGTTCAGCGGCGTGCCGACCAGATGGCTGCCGTCGCGGCTGAACAGCTGGATATCGTCATCCATCCAGCCGGAGTTAATGGTCAGCGTAATGTCGGTCGCACCCGCCGGAATATAGGCCAGCGGCACCAGCCCGGAACTGAACGTGTATTGCTGACCAGGCACCGGGAAGCGTTGGTTAATGGACGGAATATTGCCGAGCTGCGGCGCGGGTGGCTTCGGGGGTGCCGCGGGTGCCAGCGGATATTTGCCGAAAATCGTCGTCCCTGTGGCAATGGCGTCAATCTGCGCTTTAATCTGGCCAAACTCGGTCGAGATAGCCGCACGGTCAGTCGAATCGAGTGTACCGGTAGCTGCCTGCACAGCCAGCTCTTTAGCGCGAATCAGCAGCGCGCTGACTTCCGAAAGCGCGCCTTCCGCGGTCTGGGAAAGGCTAATACCGTCGTTCATGCTACGCGTCGCCACATCGTTAGCGTTGAGCGTCGCGGACATACGGTTGGCAATAGCCTGCCCGGCAGCGTCATCCTTCGCGCTGTTAATGCGCATGCCGGATGAGAGCCGCTCAATAGACTGGCTTAAGCTAGCGGCCGTTTTTTTCTGCTGCGTCAGGACGTTACCTGACATCAGATTATTAAATATAGTCGCCATAGGGTTGCCGTTTCGCACGTCGGAGAGTCGTTAACAAGGCTACTATCGGCCCCCAGGCAATTTAGCTTTAGGTTTAAATTTGAATTAAGTGGAAATTCTTTTAATAACCACAGCTTATGTTAACAGGCATAAATCCGCACTTTTAAGGCGCGGCGCCTGAAAATCCTTAAGGAGTGTTTATGGCAGTGAAGTTAATCGCCGTGGATATGGACGGCACCTTTTTAAGCGATGCCAAGACTTACAATCGCGCGCGTTTTCTGTCGCAGTACGCCGAGCTGAAAGCGCGCGGCATCCGTTTTGTGGTGGCGAGCGGCAACCAGTATTACCAACTGACGTCGTTCTTCCCGGAGATAGCCGACGAGATAGCCTTTGTTGCCGAAAACGGCGCGTGGGTGGTGTGTGAGGGCAACGATCTGTTTAACGGCGAGCTGACTGAAGAGGAGTATCGCCACGTCATCACTCACCTGCTGACGCTGGAAGACATAGAGATCATCGCCTGCGGCAAGCGCAGCGGCTATACGCTTAACCGTTACGACACGCGTTTCAAGGAGATGGCGTCGCGCTACTATCACCGGCTGGAGTTTGTCGACGACCTGTTCGCGGCCAGGGACATTTTCTTTAAGTTCGCGCTCAACCTGCCGGACAGCCAGCTGCTGAAAACAATGGACGACCTGACCGAAGCGTTTGACGGTATCGTCGTGCCGGTCTCAAGTGGTCACGGCTCTATCGATCTCATCATTCCGGGCCTGCATAAAGCGAACGGCATTCAGATGCTGCAACGACGCTGGGGCATCGCGGACCAGGAGGTGGTGGCATTCGGCGATGGCGGCAATGATGTCGAGATGCTGCGCCATGCCGGGTTTGGGTTTGCAATGGAAAACGCGCCGCAGGCGATTCACGAGGTGGCGCGCTACCGGGCACCGGCCAATAACCAGGAGGGCGTGCTTGAGGTGATTGATAAGATCCTGAACGGCGAAGCGCCGTTTGCGTGAAACGGCGGCCCGTGTAGGCCGCCTCGCGTCACATCAGCCTTCCCGGCTGGCGCCAACGGTTTTGTCTTTGAGGAAAATAACCGTCAGGCCCAGCCACAGCAGGCCGCTTGCGAAGTTAAACAGGTTGAAGAGCCCGTTGCCGCCGCCCGTCCAGGCGTGTTTGCTCACCTCGATGCCGACGGTAAAAATGGTCATCTGCAACATTCCCATCGCCGCGGAAACGGTGCCTTTGGAGATGTCGCTTGCAAACAGCGTCAGGCGCACCAGGCCCGCGTTGGCGATGCCGATACCGAAGGCGTAAATGCTGAGCCCCGCCGTCATCCAGAGATACGCGTGGGATGAGATAACCGTGGCGAAGGCCGCCAGCGCCAGGCCGGCCATAATCGGCCAGCCGCCCATCACAATCAGCGAACGCACGCTGCGCCGCGCGGTAAGTTTCGCCAGCACCAGGTTGCCGATAATCAGCGCGCCGAAAATCGGCACCTGCAACAGCCCATATTCATAGGTGCTCATCTGCTCGCCGCTGATGATAATCACCGGCGACTGGGCAATCCACGCCAGCAGCGGCAGGCTGACGAAACCGATCGCCAGCGCGCCGGACACAAAGCGCAGGTTTTTCAGCACTTTTTTATAGTCGCGGCCCAGTTCGCGCAGCGACAGCTTTTCGCCAAGCCGCGTCGCGGTTTCCGGCATCGCGCGCCACAGGCCGAAGAACGAGATGGCCGCCAGCGCGGCGAACAACACAAACATCATCTCCCACGGCGCGGCATGTACCCAGGCCGCGCCCACCAGCGGGCCAAGCAGCGGGGCAATCAGCGCGACATTCGCCATCAGCGCGGTGATTTTGATGCACACCGCCTCTTCAAACGACTCCTGGATAGCCGCATAGCCCACCGCGCCGATAAAGCACAGGCTGATGCCCTGCAGGAAGCGCAGCACGGTGAACTGTTCAATATTCTGGGCCAGCAGCGTGGCGAGGCAGGTCACGATAAACCACACCACGCCCGCCAGCATCACCGGCCGACGGCCGATGCGATCCGAGAGCGGGCCGAGCAACCACTGTAAAAACATGCCGCCCGCGAGATAGGCGGTCATCGAGGTCGGCACCCATTCCACGCCCGCCTGATACTGCTCGACGACCGCGAGCATTCCCGGCTGGATCATGTCGTTGCCGATATAGGTAGAGAATTCGTAGAGCACCAGGCAGAGCGGGAACAGCAGCGCCTGGCGTCCGAGACGTCCGGTTCGGTTTGCGTGAGTTTGCATGAGTCATCCATCTGTAAAATCGCGCTGAGTGTAATGAATTGACGCGCCGCGCGATAGTGAATTATGTGCGACAACCCGGCAGCGCGCGCCTTTCGCCGGGGTGTTTAAGGTTTTCTTAAGTTAGCCGTTCTATGCTGGCCGTTTTCAGCTCGCAGAGGGCGCCGTTATGCGCACGTTATCTCCGCTCCTGTTGCCCGCCAGGCCCCGGATAAATAAGACAATCTCCCTTTATTCTCTGCCCCTGCGCTTTTATGTTGGTCAGCTTGCGCTGTTAACGGCGCTGGGCGTGCTGTTTACCTGGCTTTCGCGTAACGAGGCGCTGGACCGCTGGCTGACGCAGATGTGGTTTGATGCCGCCGCGCAGCGGTTCCCCTGGCAGAACAACCCCTGGCTTGATCTGTTCAACCACCGGCTCGCCAAATATGGCGCGATTGCGATGGCGGTCGCAAGCCTGCTGTACGGTCTCGTGCGCCGCCACCCGCGCTGGATAATGGTGGCGCTGCTGATGGGGCTTGGCACCGCCGTGGTCGGCGTGCTGAAGGCCACCAGCCACCACAGCTGCCCGTGGGATCTGGTCGAGTATGGCGGAAAAGCACTCTCCTATCCGCTCTTCGGCGCGGTGCCAGACGCCAGCGGCCCCGGACGCTGTTTCCCCGGCGGCCATGCCTCCAGCGGCTTTATGGTGATGGGGCTCTGGTTCGGGCTGCGGCGCGAACACCCGCGCCTCGCCCGGCTGGCGCTGGCGGCAGGCATGATGCTCGGGCTCGCGATGGGCTTCGGCCAGGTGATGCGCGGCGCGCATTTCTTCACCCATAACCTGTGGGCAGGCTGGTGGGTGTGGCTCACTCAGGTGGTGACGTGGGGCGTGACCACCACATTGATGAATAAGGAACCCGCAACCCTATGATGGAAGCGCTGAATCACTTTCTCTTTTTGCAAATCAACGCCACGCCAGACTCCGCGAGCTGGCTTATCGCACTCGCGACCTTTATCGCCCGCGATCTTATCTCCATCGTACCGCTGCTGCCCGTCGTGCTCTGGCTGTGGCGCCCCACCGAGCGTCGGCTGGTGGTGAAATTCGCGCTGGCGCTGCTTATCAGCCTCGCCGTCTCCTGGATTGCCGGTCATCTGTTTCCACACCCGAGACCGTTTGTGGTGGGCCTCGGCCATCAGTTCCTGCCGCACGCGCCGGACGACTCCTACCCAAGCGATCACGGCACCGTGATTTTCACCTTCGCGCTGGCGTTTCTCTTCTGGCACCGCGTCTGGTCGGGGCTGGTGCTGATGGCGGTCGCCTGCGCCATCGCCTGGTCACGCATCTATCTGGGCGTCCACTGGCCGCTCGATATGGCGGGCGGTCTGCTGGTGGGGCTGCTCGCCTGCCTGAGCGCGCAGATCCTCTGGGCGCCGCTCGGCGAGCCGCTCTACCGGGCGCTGCGCCAACTTTATCGTCTGTGCTTCGCACTGCCTATCCGTAAAGGCTGGGTGCGTGACTAACCGCAGGGCCGCAGGTAAGATTGCACGACTTTTCAGGCGCCGCGCGACGGGCGTGGCGCCGGGTTGAGCAAGAGGCTTTATGGAAACGCGGCGTGACGAGCGAATAGCGCAACTGCTACAGGCGCTAAAGCGGCAGGATAAAATTCATCTTAAAGAGGCGGCGGCGCTGCTTGGCGTCTCTGAGATGACGATTCGCCGCGATCTCCAGGGCCACGACGCGCCGGTCACGCTGCTCGGCGGGTATATCGTGCTGGAGCCGCGCGGGGTCACCGTCAGCCGTTATCTGCTGAGCGACGAAAAAACCCGCCTGGTGGAAGAAAAACGTCACGCGGCGCGGATTGCTGCGGCGCTCGCGCGCCCGCACCAGACGCTGTTTTTCGACTGCGGCACCACCACGCCGTGGATTATCGAGGCGCTGGACGACGCGCTGCCCTTTACCGGCATCTGCTACTCGCTGAACACCTTTCTGGCGCTGCAGGAGAAACCCCAGTGCCGCGTTATTCTGTGCGGCGGCGAGTTCCACGCCAGCAACGCCATTTTCAAACCGCTCAACTTTCAGGAGACGCTGCGCAACCTCTGCCCGGATATTGCTTTCTTTTCGGCGGCCGGCGTCCATCCGCAGTATGGCGCGACCTGTTTTAATCTCGATGAATTGCCGGTGAAGCACTGGGCGCTGGAGATGGCCCAGCGTCACGTGATCGTGGCCGATCACAGTAAGTTTGGGCAGGTGCGGCCCGCCTGCATGGGGCCGCTTGAGGCGTTCAAAACGATCGCAACCGACCGCATGCCCGACGAGGCGTTTATCGCCTGGGCGCAGTCGGCGAAGGTCGAGGTGCTGTGGTAAGCGCTCCCGCCGGGCGGGAGCGTGTTTTTACGAGAACCAGCCGCCGAACCACTGATGGAATTTCATCAGAACAAAATCCCACATCCGGCTGAAGACGCCGCCTTCATTCACCGCCTCCATCACCACCAGCGGTCGCTGTTCGATGCTTTTACCGTTGAGCTGGAAATCAATCGTGCCGACCACCTGACCCGCCTTCAGCGGCGCGGTCAGCTGCGGCGAGCTCAGCGTATAGGTCGCCTTGAGGTTTTTCAGCTGCCCTTTCGGGATGGTGACCGAGCCCGCCTCACCCGCGCCGAGCTTCACCTCGCTGCTGTCGCCGAACCAGACGCGCTCGCTGACAAACGTGGCGTCAGGCTTGATGGGCGTGACGGTTTCGAAGAAGCGGAACCCCCAGGTCAGCAGCTTTTCCGACTCGCGAAAGCGCACGCCGTCGGTTTTCGCGCCGAGCACCACTGAGATCAGGCGCATGTCGCCCTGCGTCGCCGAGGCGACCAGGTTATAGCCCGCGCCCGCCGTGGTGCCGGTTTTCATGCCGTCGACGTTCATGCTGGTGCTCCACAACAGGCGGTTGCGGTTCGGCTGGCGAATTTTATTAAACGTAAACTCTTTCTCTTTATGCACCGCGTATTCGTCCGGCACGTCGTGGATCAGCGCTTTGCCGAGCAGCGCCATGTCGCGCGCGGTACTGAACTGGCCCGGCGCATCGAGGCCGTGCACCGTTTTAAAGGTGGTATTGGTCAGCCCCAGGCGCTTCGCGTAGCCGTTCATCAGGCCGACGAACGCGTCCTGACTGCCCGCCACGTAATCGGCGATGGCGATGCTGGCGTCATTGCCGGACTGAATAATCACGCCTTTATTAAGATCGGCCACCGACACCTGATCGCCGGGCTTTAAGAACATCAGCGACGAGCCGCGCAGCGCCGGGTTGCCGGTCGCCCAGGCGTCTTTGCCGACGGTCACTTTATCGTCAAGATGAATTTTTCCCGCCTTGAGCGCCTGGCCGACCACATAGCTGGTCATCAGCTTGGTCAGGCTCGCCGGGTCGAGCTTTTCATCGGCGTTCCCTTCCGCCAGCACCTTGCCGCTGTGATAGTCCATGAGGATCCAGGCGCGGGCCTCGACCGCAGGCGAGGCGGGCGCGATGGGGTCGGCCGCGTGGGCGGCGGAAAGCGAGATAAGAAGAAACGCGCCTGAGAGAGCACGCGCGCAGGAAGCGCCGGAGCGTGAGAGTGAGGTCATAAAAGCCACCTGAATATCCATTCCAGAAACTACTACAAATCAACCGTATCGGTTAAAAGGTGAGTAATAACGCACAAACGCCCTCAAGGAAACAGCGCGCGGGTAAAGTTTTTAAAGTTTCACTTTCCGGTCACAAACCGGCGCGCTGCCAGCGCCTTTTCAGGCGGTTGCTAAAGCGCGGGGATTATTCCACCATGGGCGTTCACTCGTGGCGCGCAGCGTCCGCCGTCGCGGCATCGTTCATCTGCAAAAGGAGCAAGTCATGATAACCGTATGGGGTCGAGAGAATTCCACTAACGTGAAAAAGGTGCTGTGGTGTCTGGAGGAGCTGGAGCTGCCGTATCACCGCATCCCGGCGGGCGGCAAATATGGCATTAACCACGACCCGGACTATCTGGCGATGAACCCTAACGGGCTGGTGCCGTGCCTGCGCGACGATGAAACCAGTCTGGTGCTGTGGGAATCGAACACCATCGTGCGCTATCTCGCGGCCCAATATGGCCAGGGCCGCCTGTGGCAGGAGAGCCCCGTGGCGCGCGCCCGTGGTGAAAAATGGATGGACTGGGCCATCAGCGTGCTGCCTGCGCCGCATCGCGGCGTCGTCTTCAGCCTGGTGCGCACGCCGCCCGAACAGCGCGACCCGGCGCTGATTGAAGAGAGCAAAAAGCAGTGCGAGGCGCTCTTCGCCATGCTGGACGCCGAGCTTGCGAAAACCCCGTGGCTCTCCGGCGACGCGTTCGGCATCGCCGATATGGCCCCTGCCCCGCACATCTATAACCTGTTTAACGTCGGCATTGAATGGACGCCGCGCCCGCATCTTGAGCGCTGGTATCAGCAGCTCACCGAGCGTCCGGCGTTTCGCAATATCGTCATGATCCCGGTGAGCTAATCACGACGCCGGGCTGACTTTCAGCAGCTGGCCGTCGGTTTCGTCGGTCAGCACATATAAGAAACCATCCGGCCCGACGCGCACGTCGCGGATCCGCTGGTTCTCTTTCTCCAGCAGCCGCCCGTCTTCCGTTACTTTATTGCCGTTGACCGAGAGCTGGATCAGGTTCTGCTCTTTGAGCGCGCCAATAAACAATTTGTTTTTCCACTGCGGAAATTTATCGGCGTTGTAAAACGCCATCCCGCTCACCGCGGGCGACACTTTCCAGTAAAACAGCGGCTGTTCGGTACCCGGTGCTTCGCCGCCTTTGGCTTCCGGAATAGGCTCGCCGCTGTAGTTAATGCCCCAGGTGGCGAGCGGCCAGCCGTAGTTTTTGCCCGCTTCGGGAATATTGATTTCATCGCCGCCTTTCGGGCCGTGCTCGTTAAGCCACATCGTCTGGCTCCACGGGTTCAGCGCCAGTCCTTGCGGGTTACGGATGCCGTAGGACCAGATCTCCGGGCGCGCGCCCGGCTTGCCGACGAACGGGTTGTCTTTTGGCACCTCGCCATTTTCGGTGAGGCGCACCACTTTACCCTGTAGCTTGTCGAGATCCTGCGCCGTCGGGCGCTGGTTATTCTCGCCAAGCGCGATGAAGAGATACCCTTTGCCGTCAAACGCCATACGTCCGCCAAAATGATTGCCGGTGGAGAGCTTCGGCTGCTGGCGGAAGACGACCTTAAAATCCTCCAGGCGCTGCATATCCTCGCTGAGCCGCCCGTAGCCCACCGCGGTGCCGGCTTTGCCGTCGCTGCCGCCTTCGGCATAGCTCAGCCAGACCCGGCGGCTCTCGTTAAAATCGGGGGCCAGCACCACATCCAGCAGCCCGCCCTGCCCCTGATGCCACACCTCAGGCACGCCCGCAATCGCGCCAGAGAGCCCTTTGCCCGGCTGCCAGCGTTTCAGCTCGCCGCCGCGAAGCGTGATTAACATGCCCTGGTTATCCGGCAGGAACGCCAGCGACCACGGGTTGTGGAGATTATCCTGTAACACTTCGACCTTCGCAGGCAGCGCGGCGGCGGTGGCGCTGACTAACAGCAGCAGCGCGAATAAACAGGGCGAGCGTGGCGGCATGGCGTTCTCCTTATGACTGTTGCGATTAAGGGTAGCCAGCGGTCGCGGTGGCGGTCTGACTTTTACAAAAACTTTAACAAACCGGCAGGCAGAAGATACCAGTACAAATTTCCCGCCAACCTCTGTAAAATCCCCGCCCTGATAACTCCATAAATGATGAATTTTTGACCTATGAGCAATGTAATGCAGCAGCCTAAGATAGGCTTCGTTTCGCTGGGCTGCCCGAAAAACCTGGTGGACTCCGAGCGCATCCTGACCGAGCTTCGCACCGAGGGCTATGACGTGGTGCCACGCTATGACGATGCCGATATGGTTATCGTCAACACCTGCGGTTTTATCGACAGCGCGGTGCAGGAGTCGCTGGAGGCGATCGGCGAGGCGCTGAATGAAAACGGCAAGGTGATCGTCACCGGCTGTCTCGGCGCGAAAGAAGATCAGATCCGCGAAGTGCACCCGAAGGTGCTGGAGATCACCGGGCCGCACAGCTACGAGCAGGTGCTGCAACATGTTCATCATTATGTGCCAAAACCGAAGCACAACCCGTTCCTGAGCCTGGTGCCGGAACAGGGCGTGAAGCTGACGCCGCGTCACTACGCCTACCTGAAAATTTCCGAAGGCTGTAACCATCGCTGTACCTTCTGCATCATCCCGTCGATGCGCGGCGATCTCGACAGCCGTCCGATTGGCGACGTGCTGGCCGAGGCGAAGCGCCTCGTGGAAGCGGGCGTCAAAGAGCTGCTGGTTATCTCCCAGGACACCTCCGCCTATGGCGTTGACGTGAAACACCGCACCGGTTTCTGGAACGGCTCGCCGGTGAAAACCAGCATGGTGAGCCTGTGCGAACAGCTTGCCAAACTCGGCGTCTGGGTGCGTCTGCACTACGTTTACCCGTACCCGCACGTGGATGACGTTATCCCGCTGATGGCGGAAGGGAAAATCCTGCCGTATCTCGATATCCCGCTGCAGCACGCGAGCCCGCGTATTCTGAAGCTGATGAAGCGTCCGGGCTCGGTCGACCGTCAGCTGGCGCGCATTAAGCAGTGGCGCGAGATTTGCCCGGAGCTGACCCTGCGCTCTACCTTTATTGTCGGCTTCCCTGGCGAAACCGAAGAAGATTTCCAGATGCTGCTGGATTTCCTGAAAGAAGCGCGTCTGGACCGCGTCGGCTGCTTTAAATACAGCCCGGTCGAAGGCGCCACCGCCAACGAGCTGGCGGATCAGGTGCCGGAAGAGGTGAAAGAAGAGCGCTGGAACCGCTTTATGGCGTTGCAGCAGCAGATCTCCGCCGAGCGTCTGCAGGAGAAAGTGGGTCGCGAGATCCTGGTGATTGTCGATGAAGTGGACGACGAAGGCGCGATTGGCCGCAGCATGGCCGACGCCCCGGAAATCGACGGCGCGGTTTACCTCAACGGTGAAACGACGCTGAAGCCGGGCGACGTGGTGCGCGTGAAGGTAGAAAACGCCGACGAATATGACTTGTGGGGCAGCCTGGTTTAAGGTGCTCTGCATCAAAAAAGGCTGCCGATGGCAGCCTTTTTTATTGGCGTTTTACCGGCGGGTAAGCGTAGCGCGCCCGTCATCCCTCCATCCCTCCATCCCGCAAACGTCCCCGCTATGCCTGACCCTACCCTTTAATCTTCGGATCCAGCGCATCGCGCAGCCCGTCGCCTAACAGATTAAATGCCAGCACCGTCATAAAAATCGCGAGGCTCGGGAAAATCGCCACGTGCGGCGCCATCACCATATCCGCGCGGGCCTCGTTTAACATCGCGCCCCACTCCGGCGTCGGCGGCTGCGCGCCGAGGCCGAGAAACGACAGGCTGGCGGCGGAAATAATCGACGTGCCGATGCGCATGGTGAAATAGACCACAATCGATGACACCGTGCCCGGCAGGATATGGCGAAACAGAATGGTGAAATCCGACGCGCCGATACTGCGCGCCGATTCGATAAAGGTCTGATGTTTCAGCACCAGCGTGTTGCCGCGCACCAGACGGGCAAAGGCCGGGATGCTGAATATCGCCACCGCGATAATCACGTTCGCCATGCCGCTGCCCATCACCGCCACCACGGCAATCGCGAGCAAAATGCCCGGAAATGCGAACAGCACGTCGCAGATGCGCATGATAACCCGGTCCCACCAGCCTTCATAAAACCCGGCCAGCAGCCCCAGCACGGTGCCAATCAACGCGCCCGTCAGTACGGCGAACACCCCGGCGGCGAGCGAAATCCGCGCGCCGACAATGACGCGGCTGAAAATATCGCGGCCCAGCGAATCCACGCCAAACCAGTGGACCATCGACGGCCCTTCGTTCAGGCGGTCGTAATCGAAATAGTTTTCCGCATCGAACGGCGCTATCCACGGCGCGCACAGCGCCAGGGCTATCAACAGCAGCACGAAGCCGCCCGCGACCAGCGCCACCGGCTGGCGCTTCAGACGATGCCAGAATTCATGCCACGGCGTGCGGCTCTGCTGAGGGCGCACGGTAGGCATGCCGTTTAAAAGCGCCTGTCGGCGCCAGTTGAAAAGTCGCATCCTTACTTATACCTGATAGCCGGGTTAATGGCGGCGTAGAGCACATCCACCACTAAGTTGATAAGAATAAATTCGAGTGAGAACAGCAGCACTTCGGCCTGAATAACCGGGTAGTCGCGCATCTCCACCGAATCCACCAGCAGACGCCCAAGCCCCGGCCAGTTAAACACTTTCTCCACCACGATAGAGCCGCCCAGCAGGAAACCGAACTGCAGGCCCATCATGGTGACGACCGGGATCATGGCGTTGCGCAGGCCATGTTTCAGGATAACCCATTTTTCGCTGACGCCTTTGGCGCGCGCGGTGCGCATATAGTCTTCGCCGAGCACGTCCACGAACGAGGCGCGGGTGAAGCGCGCCATCACGGCAGCCACGGCGGCGCCCAGCGTTACCGACGGCAGAATATAGTGCCGCCAGCTGTCGGCCCCGACGGTCGGCAGCCAGCCGAGCTGCACCGAGAAGATGTGCATCAGGAGCATGCCGAGCGCGAAAGCCGGGAACGAGATGCCGGAGACCGCGAGCGTCATGCTCAGGCGATCCGGCCAGCGGTTGCGCCATACTGCAGCGACAATCCCGGCGGCGAGTCCGAAGAGCATCGCCCAGCTCATGCTGGCGAGCGTCAGCCAGAAGGTTGGCATAAACCGGCTGGCAATCTCTTCAGAGACCGGACGGCGCGACACCAGAGAAATGCCGAAATCGCCCCGCACCACGTTGCTGATGTAATGCCAGAACTGCTGCCAGAGTGGCTGATCGAGCCCGAGCTGATGGCGCACAAGGTTAATCACCTCTGCATCGGCCTCCGGCCCGGCCACCAGACGCGCCGGGTCGCCCGGCAGCAGGTGAACGAATAAAAACACCAGCACCGCCACGATAAGCAGCGTCGGGATGAGGCCCAGCAGGCGTTTTATGATGTAGCTAAACATGCGAAACCTTGTCTTCCTTCATGAGATCGTCACTGGTTATCGGTTAAGGCCATTTTCACGGGCAGCGTAAACTTTCGGAATGGCGGGTGCGTTAGCTTACCCGCCCTACGCTTACTGGGTTTACGCTCCCACCCTTCTGACTTGTCGGGCGGCCACGCTTATTTCAGGTCCGCATCCTCAAAACTAAAGCCGGTATCCGGCATCATGTAAAACCCGGTCAGCGATTTGCTGTGCGCCGATACTAATTTCTCCACCACCAGCGGCACCCAGGGCGACTCCTTCCACAGGGTGTCCTGCGCGTCTTTGTACAACGCGGCTTTACGGGCTTTATCGGTCGTTTTCAGCGCGTCGGCAAGCGCGGCGTCTACCGTCGGGTTGCTGTAAAACGCCGTGTTGAAGAGCGTCGGCGGCCAGTTCTGGGAGGCGAAAAGCGGCGACAGCGCCCAGTCGGCCTCGCCGGTCGACGCCGACCAGCCGGTGTAGAACATCCGCACGCCGCTCTCTTTCTGCCCTTTGCCTTCCACCTCGGAAGCGCGCTGTCCGGCGTCCATCGCCGTCACTTTGGCTTTAATCCCCACCTGCGCGAGCTGCTGCTGGGTGAACTGCAACACCTTTTGCGCGGTGCTGTGATTGTGCGACGACCAGAGCGTGGTGCTAAAGCCATTCGGGTAGCCCGCCTCTTTTAAGAGCTCGCGCGCTTTGGCCGGGTTATACGGCCACGGCTGATACTGCTGCGCGAATTCAATAGTCGGCGGCACCACGCCGGTCGCGGGCGTTGCGTATCCCGCGAACGCCACTTTCACCAGCGCCTGGCGGTTGATCGCGTAGTTAATCGCCTCGCGCACTTTCGGGTTATCGAACGGTTTTTGGGTCACGTTCATGCTGATGTAGCGCTGCATAATCGAGGGCGACGCCACGAGATCCAGCTTGCTGTTTTTCTCAAGCAGCGCGGCCTGTTCGTAGGGGATCGGGAAGGCGAACTGCGCCTCGCCGGTTTGTAGCATCGAGGCGCGGGTATTGTTATCCACAACCGGTCGCCAGGTGATGGCGTCAAGCTTCGGCAGCCCTGGCTGCCAGTAGTGGGTGTTCTTCTTTACCTTCACAAAATCGGTCGGGTTCCAGGTCACCAGTTCATAAGGGCCGGTGCCGACCGGGTGAAACCCAATCTCCTTGCCATATTTTTTCAGCGCCTCGGGCGAAATCATCGCCGTGGCCGGGTGCGCCAGGATGTTGATAAACGCCGAGAATGGCTGTTTCAGCGTGATTTTCACCGTGGTCGGGTCGACCGCCTCGGTACTGGCGATATTTTTATACAGGTTATAGCGCTTGAGATGGTTATCCGGGTTACTGGCGCGATCGAGGTTCACTTTCACCGCATCGGCGTTGAAATCGGTGCCATCCTGAAATTTCACGCCGCTGCGAAGCTTCACGGTATACACCCGCCCGTCATCCGACACGCTGTAGCTTTCCGCCAGCACGTTCTGGACTTTCATGGTTTTATCGAGGCCGAACAGCCCCTGATAGAACGACTTGGCGACCTGCTGGGAAAGCGTGTCGTTAGCATCGTAAGGATCGAGCGTGGTAAAGCTTGAGCCCACCGCCACGACAATCTCTTTATCAGCCCAGGCGGGCGCGGCGGCCAGCGCAGAAGCCAGCCCTGCCGCGGCGAACCAGCGGCGTGCGATTCGTTGTGTCATCGTCTTCTCCTGAAAGCCTTGCCTGAAAAATTAAAAATGATGATCCGTCGCCCCAACGGGATGACGCGCCACGTAATGGCCCTGCCCCACCTGCACCAGCGGCGCGACAAACGGCTCGTCGCCTTTCGGGCGCGTGGCGCTCGGGATCTCATCGGAAATGAGCACTGGCTGACGGCGCGGATGACCAGGATCGGCCACCGGCACCGCCGCCATGAGCTTGCGGGTGTACGGATGCTGGGGATTTTCAAACACCGCGCGCCGTGGACCTATCTCGACAATTTGTCCAAGATACATCACCGCCACGCGATGGCTGATGCGCTCCACCACCGCCATATCGTGCGAAATAAACAGAAACGAAATGCCGAAATCGCGCTGCAAATCGAGCAGCAGGTTAATGATTTGCGCGCGGATCGACACATCCAGCGCGGATACCGACTCATCGGCGATCACCACTTTCGGGTTGAGCGCCAGCGCGCGTGCGATGCAAATGCGCTGGCGCTGGCCGCCGGAGAACTCATGCGGATAACGCCAGGCGTGTTCGGGCTTAAGCCCGACGCGTTCCAGCAGCCACGCCACCCGCTTGCGCGCCGCGTCGCCGTCAAGCAAACGGTGCACCAGCAGCGGTTCCATAATGGAGTAGCCCACCGTCAGGCGCGGATCGAGCGAGGCATAGGGATCCTGAAAAATAAACTGCATATCGCGACGCACCGCCTGCATGGCGCTGTCGGAGAGCGTGTCGATGCGCTTGCCGCTGAAGGTAATCGAGCCGCCCTGGGTCTCCACGAGGCGTAGCAGCGAGCGCCCGGTGGTGGACTTCCCGCAGCCCGATTCGCCCACCAGCGACAGCGTCTCGCCCGGCCACAGGTCAAAACTCACCTTTTCAACCGCATGCACTTCACGCTTTACGCGGTTGAGGATCCCGCTGCGCACCGGAAAGCGCGTGACCAGGTCGCGCACCTGCAAAATCGGTTCGCTGTCCGGCACGACCGTATCCTGCTCGGCTTCCGGCAGGTCGATGTCGCAGCGCGGGGCGTGATGCAGCGGAAATTTACGCGGCAGATCGGTGCCGTTCATCGCGCCGAGGCGCGGCACCGCGGCCAGCAGCGTGCGGGTATACGGGTGCGCCGGACGACGAAAAACCTCCTCGACGGTGCCGGTTTCAACCGCCTCGCCCTGGTACATCACCAGCACCCGGTCGGCCATATTGGCGACCACGCCCATGTCGTGGGTGATAAAAATCACGCCCATCGACATCTCCTGCTGGAGCACGCGGATGAGTTGCAGGATCTGCGCCTGAATGGTGACATCCAGCGCCGTGGTCGGCTCATCGGCGATCAGCACCGCCGGACGGCACGAGAGCGCCATCGCAATCATCACGCGCTGGCGCATCCCGCCGGAGAGCTGGTGCGGAAAGCGCGTCAGCATCGCCTCGGACTCCGGGATGCGCACCAGGTCGAGCATCCGTTTAGCTTCGCGCATCGCCTTGTCGCGCCCGAAGCCCTGATGCAGGCGAATCGACTCGGCTATCTGCTCGCCCACCGGAAACACCGGGTTTAGGGAGGTCATCGGCTCCTGAAAAATCATCGCCATATCGGCGCCGCGCACGTCGCGCATCTGTTTTTGGGAAAGCGTTCGCAGGTCGATAACCTGCTGGTTGCGGCGGCGCAGCAGCAGCGGGCCGCTCTCCATCACGCCGCCCGCCTGTTCAATCAGGCGCATCAGCGAGAGCGCGGTGACCGATTTGCCGGAGCCCGATTCGCCGACAATCGCCAGCGTTTCGCCGCGTTTCAGGCTGAATGAGAGCCCGCGCACCGCGGCGGTACGCTCTCCTTCTTCCATAAAGCAGACGTTCAGGCCAGAGACCGACAACACCTCTTCTTCAGGCAATACATCATGGTTGGGCACTACGGTTCCTCACAGGTGTTGGTTCGGCAGGCAGACTGTCACGCCGCAATTTTGCTGGGGCGGCTGCGTTTTTTCTATAAATATCATTATCGTTGCCGCTGCTTCAGACGAATTTTGAATATAGAAAGAGGTAAAAGTGATGTAAAGCCCGGCGGGCGACGCAGGCGGCGAAACATGCATACCCGCTGCCCTTTCTGTCATAATAGGCGCTTTGTGACTGTCGCGCTGGAGTGAAAGATGGAACCGACCGCTGGACTGATGTCCCTGGAAACCGCCCTTGAAGAAATGCTCTCCCGCATTCTTCCCCTGAGTGAGACGCAAACGCTGCCGCTGCTAAAGAGCATGGGCCGGGTGACGGCGCGCGCGGTCACCTCACCGCTGGACGTGCCGGGATTTGATAACGCGGCGATGGACGGCTACGCCGTGCGCTTAGCGGATCTCGCGTCGGGCGCGTGGCTGCCGGTGGCGGGCAAAGCGTTCGCGGGGCAGCCGTTTAGCGGCGAATGGCCTGCGGGCAGCGTTGTCCGCATCATGACCGGCGCGCCGGTGCCGCCGGGCTGCGAGGCCGTCATCATGCAGGAAGAGGCGCAAACCAGCGACGCGGGCGTGCGCTTCACGGCCGCCGCGCGCGTGGGCCAGCACATTCGCCGTCGCGGCGAAGATATCCGCCAGGGCGCGGTAGTGATGGAGGCGGGCCAGAAGCTGAGCGCCGCCGAACTGCCGCTGCTCGCCTCGCTCGGCATTCCTGAAGTGGACGTCGTGCGCAAGCCGCGCGTCGCGATCTTCTCGACCGGCGATGAACTCCAGCTCCCCGGCCAGCCGCTCGCGGAAGGCCAGATTTACGACACCAACCGCCTCGCGGTGCATCTGATGCTCGAAGCGCTCGGCTGCGACGTGATTAACCTCGGCATTATTCGTGACGACCCGGACGCCCTGCGCGCCGCGTTTCTGGAAGCCGACCGCGAGGCCGATGTGGTGCTAAGCTCTGGCGGCGTGTCGGTGGGCGAAGCCGACTACACCAAAACGCTGCTGGAAGAACTCGGCGAAATCGGCTTCTGGAAGCTCGCTATCAAGCCTGGCAAACCGTTCGCCTTTGGCCGGCTGGCGAACAGCTGGTTCTGCGGCCTGCCGGGCAACCCGGTTTCCGCCGCCGTCACGTTCTACCAGCTGGTGCAGCCGCTGCTGGCGAAGCTGAGCGGCCAGCAGGTCGTTCGCGCGCCGCGCCTGCGGGTGCGCGCGGCGGAGCGCCTGAAAAAATCCCCCGGACGGCTCGATTTCCAGCGCGGCGTGCTGCGCACCGGCGCTGACGGCCAGCCGGAAGTCATCAGCACTGGTCACCAGGGCTCGCATATTTTCAGCTCGTTCACCCAGGGCAACTGTTTTATCGTGCTGGAGCGCGAGCGCGGCCACGTCGAGCCGGGCGAATGGGTTGAGGTCGAGCCGTTTAATCACCTGTTCGGAGGCTGAGATGAGCGAGGCGCTAAGCGATGCGGAGATGCTGCGCTATAACCGGCAAATCATCCTGCGCGATTTTGATTTCGACGGCCAGGAGCGACTGAAAGCCGCGTCGGTGCTGGTGGTGGGCCTCGGCGGGCTCGGCTGCGCCGCCGCGCCGTATCTGGCGGCAGCGGGCGTCGGCAGCCTGACGCTGCTCGATTTCGACACGGTCGCGCTCTCCAACCTGCAACGCCAGGTGCTGCATCGCGACGCCGCCATCGGCCAGCCGAAAGTGGCCTCGGCGCAGGAGTCGCTGCGCGCCATTAATCCGCACTGCCACATCGATACGGTTAACGCGCAGCTCGACGACGCGGCGCTCGCCGCGCTCATCGCCCGTCACGCGCTGGTGCTCGACTGCACCGATAACGTGGCGACGCGCAATCAGCTTAACGCGCTCTGTTTTCGTCATCAGGTGCCGCTGGTGTCCGGCGCGGCTATTCGCATGGAAGGCCAGATCAGCGTCTTTACCTGGCAACCCAACGAGCCGTGCTATCGCTGCCTGAGCCGCCTGTTTGGCGAGAACGCGCTGACCTGCGTGGAGGCGGGCGTCATGGCCCCGCTGGTGGGCGTGATTGGCTCGCTGCAGGCGATGGAAGCCATCAAGGTGCTGGCGCGCTACGGCGAGCCGTGCGCCGGAAAGCTGATTATCTATGATGCCCTGCGCACGCAGTTTCGCGAGATGAAACTGGCGCGCAACCCGCATTGCGAGGTGTGCGGCGACGGGCGTTAGTCGTACAGGCCGTCGCGCTGCACGCTGGTTCTGCCCCGCCCCGGCCTGACGCGACGCACCGATTCGCGTACGTCCAGCGTGCCATTGAGCAACAGCGTGCCCGTGGCCGCCTGCGGGCGGATCAGCCGCTGTTGCAGCATCAACACCGCCTCCTCGCCTAACGCGTCGCGCGGCACATGCACCGCCGTGAGCGGCACATCCTCAATCGCCGCCAGGTTAAAGGCGTCGATGCTCATCACCGAGATATCCTGCGGCACGCGAAGCCCGGCGTTCTGTAACGCTTTCACCGCGCCCGCCGCCATAAAATCGCCGCCCACCAGCAGCGCGCCGGGCACGGCGTCGGCGGGTGTGTCGGCCAGAAAGCGGGCCACCAGCGCCTCGCAGCCTCTGGCGCTGAAATCGGGGGCCGTCAGCAAATGGCGCTTCTCGTCAAACGCCAGATTCTGCGCCTCCCAGGCGTCGCGAATGCCCGCCAGGCGCAGCTCCATCGTATAACGACGCAGGCACAGCACATTCACCACGTCGCGATGGCCCATTTCAAAAAGGTAGCGCGCCGCGTTCTCGCCGATGGCGCGGTGATCGGGCGCGACCGTGGGCAGACGCATGTTACGGTCGCGACAGTTGATGAGCACGCATGGCTTGCCGACATCCACCGCCAGATCGTGAATGTGCGGATCGTCGATGCCGAGCAGCAGCGCCGCCTCGGTCTGCGGCTCGTTCATTCTGGCGAGAAACAGGTTGGCGTCGGCGTCGTTCTCCTCCAGCGCGCAGTAGCGCAACCGCACCTCGTGCGGCTCCAGCGCTTTGTTAATACTCTGAATCACGCGGTAGTAGAAGATGTCGGACCGCTCATCAAACGCCCGGCGCGGCGCAAACACCACCAGACTGTTGAGCAGCAACCGGCCCGCCGCCATATCCTCCAGCACGCCCAGCGCTTTCGCGCACTCCCGCACCTTGCGGCGCGCCTTGTCGCTGGTGTTCGCTTTGCCCGCCAGTACGCGCGACACGGTACTCAGTGAAAGGCCGGTTTGTTCGGCGATCCGGGCGACCTGGAGCTTTTTACTCATTTTGTGATCCATCTCCGATTGTGAAATGAAAAAATTTTCACGGATGTTTTTACGATATATCCCTTCCGTTACGGCTTCTTTTAACACACTCACGTCGTTTCATGAAAATTCTTGCATAAAAGAGGCTACTACCATTCCAGTTGCTGCTCTACCCTCAGGTTGTCGTACAGCTTTTGCTGCTGAGGCTTACGACAAACCCTACAAATACTGAGTTAATTCAAATAAATATCGGTCTCTGCTGTGGTTTCCGGCGCGTCCGGAATGCGAGTTGTTATACCCGTCAGGCTAACCGTGGAGAAGAAGAAATGAGTCAGAGCATTAACCAGGATGTCGGCGCGGTGAAAACCCGTACCCGCCGGGCTATCCGTCATCTGCGCTGGTGGGTGCTGGTGCTGTTTTTGATGGGCGTGACCGTCAACTACATCACCCGCAACTCGCTTGGCATTCTCGCGCCGGAGCTCAAAGAGAGCCTGGGCATCACCACCGAACAGTACTCTTATATCGTGGGCGCGTTTCAGCTCGCCTACACCCTCTTTCAGCCGCTGTGCGGCTGGCTGATAGACGTGATTGGCCTCAAACTCGGCTTTCTGATTTGCGCCTCGCTATGGGCGCTGATGTGTATTTTCCATGCGGGCGCCGGCAGCTGGCTGCATCTCGCTATCCTGCGGTTCTTCATGGGCGCGGCGGAAGCGGCGGCGACGCCCGCGAACGCCAAAACGCTCGGCGAATGGTTTCCGAAAAAAGAGCGTCCGGTTGCCGCAGGCTGGGCGGGCGTTGGGTTCTCCATTGGCGCGATGCTGGCCCCGCCGATTATATACTTCGCGCATATCTCCTTCGGCTGGCAGGGCGCGTTTCTGTTTACCGGCGTGCTGGCGCTCGGCTGGGTCGTGCTGTGGTGGCTGTTTTATCACAACCCGGAAAGCCACCCGCGCCTGAGCGATGAAGAACTCGCTTTTATTCGCCAGGATAACGAGCCGACGCCGGTGCGCCTGCCCTTTTTCACCGCGCTGAAAACCGTCTCGAAGAACAAACGCTTTTACGGTATCGCCATTCCGGCGTTTATGGCCGAGCCCGCCTGGGCGGTGATGAGCTTCTGGGTGCCGCTCTACCTCGCCAAAGAGCACGGCATGGATCTCAAACAGATAGCCATGTTCGCCTGGCTGCCGTTCCTCGCCGCCGACTTAGGCTCGGTCGCAAGCGGCTATCTGACCAAATTGTATGTGCGTCTTTTCGGCTGCACGCGGGTCAATTCCGTGGTGGCAAGCTCGGTGACCGGCGCGTTTCTGATGGTGTCGCTCGCGATTGTGACCCTGACGCGCGACCCGTACATCACCATCATTCTTATCTCCATCGGCGGATTCGGGCATCAGATTATCTCCTGCATGCTGAGCGCGCTGGTGGTGGAATCGTTTGACCGCGGCCAGATGGCCACCGTGAACGGGATGCGCGGCTCCTGCGCCTGGATTGCCAGCTTCCTGTTCTCACTGATTATCGGGGTGACCGCCGACAAAATCGGCTTCAACCCGCTGTTTGTCGCCATGGGCTTTTTTGACCTGATTGGCGCGATGTTCCTGGTTGCCTTTATTGCCGTGCGCCGCAGCACGCGCGCTTCATAGGGAGATGCGAATGAAAACCCTCAAACACTGGAGATTTACCCACTCAGATGACCACCATGTTGAACTGACGGTGGATGACGCCCACACGCTGTGCCTGTGGGTGCTGGAGCCGGGCTTGTTCCGCGTGGCGGTAAAACGCCGCGGGGCGTATGCGCTCAAACGTACCTGGAGTATCGCGCCGGAAAACGATGTGCCCTGGGAGGGCCGCGCACGCGACAGCCTCGCGGGGTTCAGCCTGCCGGGCTTTACGCTTGAGGAGACGCCGGAGCGGCTGACTATCAGCAGCGAACGGCTGCGCGTCACCGTGCATCAGCCGCTGTGGCTGGAGTGGCACTACCGCGACGACGAAGGCCGCTGGCAGTTTCTGACAAGCGATCGCCCCACCAGCGCGTACCTGCTGAACGCGCATGGCGATGGCGTGGCGCACTACCAGCGCCGCGAGAAAGACGATCGCTACTATGGGCTTGGCGAAAAGGCGGGCGATCTGGAGCGTACCGGCCGCCGCTTCGAGATGCGTAACCTCGACGCGATGGGCTATAACGCCGCCAGCACCGACCCGCTGTATAAACATATTCCGTTTACCATCACCCGACGCGAGCAGGTCAGCTTCGGGCTGTTTTACGACAACCTGAGCAGCTGCTGGCTCGATCTGGGCAACGAGATAGATAACTACCATCAGCCCTACCGCCGCTGGCAGGCCGAGGCGGGCGATATCGACTACTACCTGTTTGTCGGCCCGCGCGTGCTGGATGTCACCAAAGCCTTTGTGCGGCTCACCGGCAAGACGCTGTTCGGCCCGAAATGGAGCCTCGGCTACAGCGGCTCCACGATGCACTACACCGACGCGCCGGACGCGCAGGATCAGCTGATGAACTTTATCCGCCTGTGCGACGAGCAGGCGATCCCGTGCGACTCCTTCCAGCTGTCGTCGGGCTATACCTCCATTAACAACAAGCGCTACGTCTTCAACTGGAACTACGACAAAGTGCCGCAGCCCACAGCGATGAGCGCCGCGTTCCACGACGCCGGGCTGAAGCTTGCCGCGAATATCAAACCCTGCCTGTTGCAGGATCACCCGCGCTATCAGGAAGTAGCGCAGCAGGGGCTGTTTATCCGCGATTCCGAAACGGACGCGCCGGAGCGTTCCAGTTTCTGGGATGACGAAGGGTCGCATCTCGATTTCACCAACCCGGCCACGGTCGCGTGGTGGCAGAACGGCGTCACCACGCAGCTGCTGGAGATGGGTATTGATTCCACCTGGAATGACAATAACGAGTATGAAGTCTGGGACGGCGAGGCGCGCTGCCACGGTTTCGGCGAGCCGGTGGCGATTAAGCACATCCGCCCGGTGATGCCGCTCTTAATGATGCGCGCGTCGATGGAGGCACAGCAGCGTTTTGCACCGGAAAAACGCCCGTATCTGATCTCGCGCTCCGGCTGCGCCGGGATGCAGCGCTACGTCCAGACCTGGAGCGGCGATAACCGCACCAGCTGGCAGACGCTGCGCTATAACATTCGCATGGGCCTCGGGATGAGCCTGTCCGGGCTGTATAACGTGGGCCACGACGTCGGCGGCTTTTCGGGCGACAAACCGGACGCCGAGCTGTTCGTGCGCTGGGTGCAGAACGGCGTGATGCATCCGCGCTTTACCATTCACTCGTGGAATGACGATCACACCGTCAACGAGCCGTGGATGTACCCGGCGGCGACGCCTGCGATCCGCAGCGCGATTGCGCTGCGCTATCGCCTGCTGCCTTACCTTTACACGCTGTTATGGCAGGCGCATGCCGACGACGAACCGATGCTGCGCCCGACGTTTCTTGACCACGAGCATGACGCGCAGACCTTCCGCGAGTGCGACGAGTTTATGTTAGGGCGCGATCTGCTGGTGGCGAGCGTCGTGGAGCCCGGCGCGCGTACCCGCACGCTCTGGCTGCCGGCCAACGACCACGGCTGGTACGATTTCCATACCGGCAGCTGGTACGCGGGTGGCCAGCAGGTGACGCTGGACGCGCCGCTGGAGCGGCTGCCGCTGCTGGTGCGGGCGGGCGCGGGGCTGCCGCTCAGCGAGCGTATCCGGCATGTGGACGCGCAGCGCGACGACACGCGCGAGCTGAAACTGTTCCCGGTGCCGGGCAACGGGCAGGCTTCTGGCCTGGTGTTTGAAGATGACGGCGAATCCTGGGGTTATCAAGACGGTAACGCGCTGTGGGTGAACTGGCAGATGCGTTGCACCGCCGAGGCCATTCATCTGACGTTTGCCACGACCGGCGATTACCGTCCGGCGTGGGCGTCGATGTCGGTAACCTTGCCGCCCGGCGAAACCCGCCGTCTGGTGATTAACGGCGATGACACCGACCGCTGGGTGCGGTAAAAGGAGCGCAAAAGAAAAAGGCGAGCCAGCGGCTCGCCTTTTTTTGTCGGTATTGGGATAGCGTTTTTGGCTTTGGGATGGAGCGCAGGAGGTGATGGCATTTTTGAGCTGGGATGGCGGGTGCGCTTCGCTTACCCGCCCTACAACACATCAAAAACGACAAAACACCCGTTCCCCACAGGGCGGGTAAGCGCAGCGCACCCGCCTTTGAACAACACCGCTGCGGCGCGAAAGACGACGGGAACGTTATTCGATGCCGCTCTCAACCTCTTTCCCTATGGAGTTCGCGTTGCAGCAAGGCGGCAAGCCTGCAAATCCCCGGGAGCTTACATCAGTAAGTGACCGGGGTGCGCAGGCGCAGCCAACACCGCTGCGGCGCGAAAGACGACGGGAACGTTATTCGATGCCTTTGCTGCGCAGATAATCTTCGTACCCACCGGAGAAATCCACCACGCGTTCCGGGGTGATTTCAATCACGCGGGTCGCGAGTGAGCTCACGAATTCGCGGTCGTGGGAAACGAAAATCAGCGTGCCCTGGTACATCTCCAGCGCGGCGTTGAGCGATTCGATCGATTCCATATCCAGGTGGTTGGTCGGTTCGTCCATCACCAGGATGTTCGGTTTTTCCATCATTAGCTTGCCGAACAGCATACGGCCCTTTTCACCGCCGGAGAGCACTTTGGCGGGCTTTTTGATGTCGTCCTGGCTAAACAGCAGGCGGCCCAGGATGCTGCGCACGGCCTGTTCGTCGTCGCCTTCCTGCTTCCACTGGCTCATCCATTCGAACACGGTCAGATCGTTGTCGAACTCATATTCGTGATCCTGCGCGTAATAGCCGATCTGCGCGTTCTCGGACCATTTCACGGTACCGTTATCCGGTTGCATTTCGCCAACCAGCGTTTTCAGCATGGTGGATTTACCCACGCCGTTAGCGCCGAGGATAGCGAGCTTCTCACCCACTTCGAGCAGCAGGCCGACGTTTTTAAACAGCGGGCCGTTGTCGAAGCCTTTGGTCATGGCTTCCACTTCCAGCGCGTTACGGAACAGCTTTTTATCCTGCTCGAAGCGGATAAACGGGTTCTGGCGGCTGGAGGCTTTCACCTCTTCCAGCTTGATTTTGTCAATCTGACGGGCGCGGGAGGTCGCCTGGCGAGATTTCGAGGCGTTGGCGCTAAAGCGGCTGACGAAGGATTGCAGGTCGGCAATCTGGGCCTTTTTCTTGGCGTTATCCGCCAGCAGACGCTCGCGCGCCTGGGTCGCGGCGGTCATGTATTCGTCGTAGTTGCCCGGATACACGCGCAGCTCGCCGTAATCCAGATCCGCCATATGGGTGCAGACCATGTTCAGGAAGTGACGGTCGTGCGAAATAATAATCATGGTGCTGTCGCGATCGTTGAGCGTCTGCTCCAGCCAGCGGATGGTGTCGATGTCCAGGTTGTTGGTCGGTTCGTCGAGCAGCAGGATGTCCGGGTTAGAGAACAGCGCCTGCGCCAGCAGAACACGCAGCTTCCAGCCGGGCGCGACTTCGCTCATCGGGCCGTAGTGCTGCTCCAGCGGAATACCCACGCCCAGCAGCAGTTCGCCCGCGCGGGATTCAGCGCTGTAGCCGTCCATTTCGCCATATTTGACTTCGAGGTCGGCCACTTTATAGCCGTCTTCTTCGCTCATCTCCGGCAGCGCATAGATGCGATCGCGCTCCTGCTTCACTTCCCACAGCTCGCCATGACCCATGATCACGGTGTCCAGCACGGTGTATTGTTCGAAAGCGAACTGATCCTGGCGCAGCTTACCGATGCGCTCGTTAGGATCGAGCGACACGTTGCCTGCGCTCGGCTGTAAATCGCCGCCGAGGATCTTCATAAAAGTGGATTTCCCGCTTCCGTTGGCGCCAATCAGACCGTAACGGTTGCCGCCGCCAAACTTGACGGAAATGTTTTCAAACAGCGGCTTACTGCCGAACTGCATGGTGACGTTGCTGGTAACTAACACGCGTGATTCCTGGATAAGATGTGTGATAAACGCAGCATTATGCCATAACTCCGAATTTATTTCCCCCGTCAATGGGCTGACTACACTCACTGCAGAATGGGAAAAAAATGTGAATTAGTACACATCTCAATTCCCTGCCACGGAGAATGCACATATAATGCGCTCCCTGTATTGTTTCGTTTCACTCTAACGGCCGGTCCGGCAACGATATTTGCATAACATGAAGATGAAATTACGCACGCTTTTAGTGGCAGCTTTCGCAGTCGTCGGGTTTTGTAACACCGCGTCTGCTGTGACATATCCTTTGCCGACCGACGGTAGCCGTCTGGTGGGTGAAAACCAGGTCGTGACGATCCCGGAAGGTAATAACCTGCCGCTGGAAGATTTCGCCGCGCAGTATCAGATGGGGCTGTCCAACATGCTGGAAGCCAACCCGGGCGTCGACCCGTACCTGCCGAAAGGCGGCACCATCCTGAATATTCCGCAGCAGCTGATCCTGCCTGACACCCCGCATGAAGGCATTGTGATCAACAGCGCCGAGATGCGCCTTTACTACTACCCGAAAGGCACCAACACGGTGATCGTGCTGCCGATCGGTATCGGCCAGCTCGGTAAAGACACGCCGATCAACTGGGTGACCAAGGTAGAACGTAAAAAAGCGGGCCCGACCTGGACGCCGACAGCCAAAATGCACGCGGAGTACGCCGCCGCAGGCGAGCCGCTGCCGCCTGTCGTACCGGCAGGCCCGGATAACCCGATGGGCCTGTACGCACTTTACATCGGTCGTCTTTACGCCATTCACGGCACCAACGCCAACTTCGGTATCGGCCTGCGCGTAAGCCACGGCTGCGTGCGTCTGCGTAACGAGGACATTAAGTTCCTGTTCCAGAACGTCCCGGTCGGCACCCGCGTGCAATTCGTCAGCGAGCCGGTGAAAGCGACTACCGAGCCCGATGGCAGCCGCTACATCGAGGTGCATAACCCGCTCTCGACCAGCGAAGACCAGATTAACAACAACGAAATCGTGCCGATCGCGCTGACCAAAGCGGTGACCGCAGTGACCAGCCAGAGCGACGTCGATCAGAACGTCGTGGAGCAGGCGGTGCAGAACCGTTCCGGTATGCCGGTGCGTCTGAACTAATCTGCCACAAGACGTAAAAAAACCCCGCGCGCATCGCTGCTCGCGGGGTTTTTTATTGCCGGTGATCTGGCTCTAGCCGCGCGGCGCGGGCCCGAAGACGTCGTAATCCGGCAGCCGCACGTTCTGATACGGCTCCCAGCCGCCGCCCAGCGCTTTGTAGAGCGCGACGAGATCGAGGCTGCTCTGCACCCGCGCCTGCGCGCGCTGCTGCTCGGCCTGCGCCAGCTGGCGCTGGGCGTCGAGCACATCGATGAAGGTGGCGATGCCTTTACGATAGCTGTCGCTTGCCAGATCGAACGAGGTTTGCAGCGCATCGAGGGTTTTCTCAAGCCCCGCCTCGCGCTGCTGGTCGGTGCGATAGCTCACCAGCGCGTTTTCCACATCGCTTAACGCCGTCAGCACCGTCTGGCGATACTGCAACGCCGCCGCGCCCTGCTCCGCCCGCGCGAGCTTCACGCTGGAGACCAGCCGCCCGCCCTGGAAGATGGGAATAGAGACCTGCGGGCCGAAGCTGTAAAAGTGGCTGCTCCAGTCGGTGAGGTAGTCGGTTTCGCTGTTGCGCATGCCAAACTGACCGGAGAGCGACAGGCTCGGGAAGAGCTGCGCCACCGACACGCCAATTTGCGCGGTCGCCGCATGCAGTCTGGCCTCCGCTTCGCGCACGTCCGGGCGACGACGCGCGAGCGTCGACGGAATACCGACCGGCACAATCTCCGGCAGGTTTGGCAGCGGTTGCGCCGCGCGCAGTTCGGCATCGAGCGCGCCGGGCGGTTTGCCGAGCAGCACTGCCAGCCCGTTCATCGCCTGGCGCTCCTGCGCCTGATACTGCGGCAGCTGCGCCTGCAACGTGCCGAGCTGCGCGCGGGCGTTTTCCACATCCAGCTGCGGCGACAGCCCGCTGCGCTGGCGGCTTTCGGTCAGCTCCAGCGTCTGCTGCGCCGAGGCTATCTGTTCATTCATTGTCGCGAGAATGCTCTGCGCGCCGCGCAGTTGTAGCCAGGCGCGCGCCACTTCAGCCTCCAGCGAGACCAGCGCGTCGTTGCGCTGCTCAATCGCCGCCTTCTGCTGCGCGTCCGCCGCCTCGACCTGACGGCGCACTTTGCCCCACAGGTCGATTTCCCACTGCGCGTCAAAACTGCCCTGGTAAAGGTTAATCGGCTGCGTCAGCGGGCCGAGCGCGGAGCTGATTTGCGGGTCGACCGCGTCAAGCTGGCCATAAACGTCATGCGATTTCAGCTCGCCTTCCAGTCCGAGCTGCTGGCGCGTGGCGCGCACGTTGCCGTTCACCGCCGGGAAAAACGCGCCGCCCGCCTGGTTTATCTGCTCGCGAGCGCCGGCGATACGCAGCACGGTTTGCTGGAGCGATAAGTTACCAGCGATCGCGCGCTCAATCAGGCTGTCGAGCTGCGGCGAGTTAAACGTGCGCCACCAGCGCGGGTCGGGCGCGGTGCTGCGCGCTTTTGAGGCGACATCCGGCGCATTCTGCCGGGCGGTTTCGCCGAAAGCGCCCGGCGTCACGGGCTCGGGCGCGCGGTAATCCGGGCCGACCGCGCAGCCAGCCAGCAGCAGCGCCAGCGCCGTCAGACTCAGGGGGAAGGTCACTCTTCCGTACATATCAATGTGCTCCTGCGGAGCCTTCGCTCTTGATCGGCGAAAGCAGTAAACAAAACGGAATCAGTAAAATCGCCACCACGCTCAGCATCGTGAACACATCGACGTAAGCGAGGATGCGCGACTGGGCAATCATCGTTTTATAAAGCTGCCCGGTGGCGATGCCGGTCGGGTCGCCAAGCTGCGCCGTGAAGTTGCGCACCGCCTCGGCGCCGCTGCGTACCGCCTGCTGGAACTGTTCGTCAAACGGCGTCATATGCGTGCTGAGATGGGCGCTCTGCACCTGCGCGCGCTCGGTGATGGCGGCGGTGGAGAGCGAAATGCCTATCGACCCGGCCACGTTGCGGAACATGGTAAAGAGCGCCGCCGCGTCGGCGTTCAGCCGCTGGGGAATGGTGATAAACGCAATGGTCGTGAGCGGCACAAACAGAAAGCCGAGCCCGATCGACTGCGCGCTGCGCATCAGCACCAGCGTTTCAAAATCGACGTTCGGCACCAGGTTGCGCGACCAGAAAAACGAGACGCCGAGGCACAAAAAGCCGAACGCAATTATCCAGCGCGTCTGCACCAGCGGCATCAGCTTCAGGACTATCGGGATAGTAAAGACGATCAGCACCGCGCCGGGCGAGAGAATAAGCCCCGACCAGGTGGCGGTATAGCCGAGATCCTGCTGCGCGAGCTGCGGGATAACCACCGAGCTGCCGTAGAGGATGAGCGCCATGCCCGCCATTAACACGCTGGAAACCGCAAAGTTTTTATCGCGCACGCAGTGCAGATCCACCACCGGGCGGCGGGTGTAGATAAGCCAGTAAATCGCGCCGATGATGCCGATAAACGTTAACACCGCGAAGGTGCGGATGAAATCAGAAGCGAACCAGTCCTCGTCTTCGCCGCGGTCGAGCATCACCTGCAAACAGCCGAGCCCGAGCGCGATAAGCCCGATACCGGTCCAGTCCACGGGGATTTTCTCTTCCGATTTTTTCTCCCATGGCGGATCTTCCAGCAGCTGGTAAACCGCCAGCACGCAGACGATCCCGACCGGGATATTGATGAAGAAAACCCAGCGCCAGGAGTAGTTATCGGTTATCCAGCCGCCGAGCGTCGGGCCGAGCACCGGCGCGACGATAATCGCTATCGACGAGAGCCCGAATGCCTTGCCGCGATCTTCCGGCTTGAAGTAATCGAGCAGTACCGACTGCTGCGTCGGCTGGAGGCCGCCGCCGAAAAAGCCCTGCAGGATACGAAACAGGATGATTTGCCACAGCTCTGTGGCGATACCGCAGAGGAACGAGCAGACGGTAAACATCACGATGCAAATCAGGAAAAACTGCTTGCGCCCGAACAGGCGGCTGAAAAACGCCGACAGCGGCAGCACGATGCCGTTCGCTACCAGATAAGACGTCAGGACCCACGTCGATTCGGAATAGCTCGACGACAGCGAACCGGCGATGTGCGGCAGCGCCACGTTAACAATCGTGGTGTCGAGAATTTCCATAAACACCGCGATAGTAACGACTATCGCGACGGACCAGGGGTTGCTGGCCGGGCGCCAGCCGCTGTGGGCCTGCTCGCTCATTCCACCGTCACCTCAGGCTCGACCGACAGCCCGAGCGGCAGCGGCTGGTCCCAATGCTCAAGTCCTTTATCGATGACGATTTTCACCGGCACGCGCTGGACGATTTTCACAAAGTTGCCGGTGGCGTTTTCCGCCGGAAACGCCGAGAAGCGCGAACCGCTGCCCTGCTGAATGCTCTCCACATGGCCTTCGAGTTCGAGATCCGGGAAGGCGTCTACGGAAACCGCGACTTTATCGCCAGGGCGCATACGCTCAAGCTGCGACTCTTTGAAGTTCGCCACCACCCAAATCTCGGGCGACACCAGCGAGAAGAGCGCGCTGCCCGCCTGCACCAGCGTGCCGTTCTGGACGTTGCGTTTGGTGACGAAGCCGTCAAACGGCGCGCGGACTTCGGTATAGGAAAGGTTCAGCTCGGCCGTCTGTAACTGCGCGCGCGCCTGGGCCACCTGGCTTTCGCGGGCCTCGACGTTGGTTTCCTGCTGACGGATTTGCAGCTGCACCTGTTCGGCGACTTCCAGCTGCGCTTTCGCATTGGCAAGCCCCGCCTCGGCGCTGCGCAGCTGGGCGCTGGCGGCGTCGATGTTTTGTTTTGAGGTGGCGCGAGGGTCAACGCCGCGCTGGCGCTGATATTCGGCGCGCGCGTTGGCAAGCTCCGCCTCGGCGCGCAGCACCTGCGCTTTCGCCTGATCGCGCTGGGCCGGATACTGCACTCTGGCAAGCGCCAGCTGCGCCTGCGCCTGATGCAATTGCGACTGCGCGAGTGACAGCTGCGCGCGGGCCTGGTCGCGCTGGGCGGTGGCGTCACGCGGGTCGATAACCACCAGCAGGTCGCCTTTTTTCACCCGCTGGTTATCTTTAACGCGCAGTTCGGTAACGTAGCCTGCCACTTTCGGCGCGACGGTGACGGCATCGCCTTCAATAAAGGCATCGTCGGTGGTTTCAAGATTGCGGGTCATCAGCCACCAGATAAGGGCGCCAATTACCATAATAATGACCACGACGCCGAGAATAATCAGCGGTTTCTTGCCGGGGCGCTTG